>CAWJXN010000013.1:0-127625 GCA_963846825.1 uncultured Actinomycetes bacterium | reverse complement strand
TCGTCTTCGTCATCAACTGCAACCTGCAGCGGCTCGACGGGCCTGTGCGCGGCAACGGGAAAATCATCCAGGAGCTCGAGACGAACTTCCGCGGCGCCGGCTGGAACGTGATCAAGGTGATCGGGCTCCAACTGGGATCCCCTGCTCGCCGCGGACGAGGAGGGCGGCTCCGCCGCCGGATGGAGGAGGCCGTCGACGGCGAGTACCAGACCTTCAGGCGAACGACGGGGCGTACGTTCGCGAGCACTTCTTCGGGAAATACCCGCAGACCGCCGAGATGGTCGCCGACTGGACGGACGAGGAGATCTGGGCGCTCCGCCGGGGCGGGCACGACCCGAAGAAGGTGTACGCGGCCTACGACGCCGCCGCCGCCACAACGGCCAGCCGACGGTGATCCTTGCCAAGACGATCAAGGGCTACGGCATGGGCGTCGCGGGCGAGGGACGGAACATCACGCACCAGCAGAAGGCGATGAACGACGAGGCCCGGCTTGCGATCCGCGACCGCCTCGGGCTGCGCCTCACCGACGAGGAGGCGACGGGGCCTTCTTCCATCGGCCGGACGAGTCGAGCCCCGAGCTCCGCTACCTGATGGAGCGCCGCGCGGCGCTCGGCGGCAGCCTGCCCGCACGCCACACGGAGACGCCGCTCCCGACGCCCGATCCGTTCACGAGCGTTCTCGAGGGGAGCGGCGAACGGGAGAACTCGACGACGATGGCGTTCGTCCGGGTCCTCAACGCGCTCGTCCGCGACAAGGAGCTCGGGCCGCGGATCGTCCCGATCGTGCCCGACGAGTCACGGACGTTCGGGATGGAGGGGATGTTCCGGCAGCTCGGGATCTACTCGCAGGTCGGCCAGCTCTACCAGCCCGAGGACGCCGGCGACCTCATGTTCTACCGGGAGGACGAGCACGGGCAGATCCTCCAGGAGGGGATCAACGAGCCGGGCGCCTTCTCGTCCTGGCTCGCGGCCGCGACGTCGTACACGAACCACGGCGAGGCGATGATCCCGTTCTACATCTTCTACTCGATGTTCGGCTTCCAGCGGGTCGGCGACCTCTCGTGGGCGGCCGGCGACAGCCGTGCGCGGGGCTTCCTGATCGGCGGCACGTCCGGGCGAACGACGTTGAACGGCGAGGGGCTCCAGCACGAGGACGGTCACTCGCACCTGCTTGCCGCCACGATCCCCAACTGCGTGGCTACGACCCGACGTACGGGTACGAGGTCGGCGTGATCGTGCGCGACGGCCTCCGCCGGATGGTCACCGAGCAGGAGGACGTCTTCTACTACCTGACAGTCCTCAACGAGAACTACGTCCAGCCGCCGCTTCCGGAGGGCGCGGAGGACGGGATCCTGCGCGGGCTGTACCGCCTGCGCAAGGCGGAGGGCGACGGGCCGCGCGTCCAGCTCCTCGGCTCGGGCGCGATCCTGCGCGAGGTCATCGCCGGCGCGGACCTGCTCGCCGAGGACTTCGGCGTCGACGCCGACGTGTGGAGCGCGACGAGCTTCACGAGCTCCGGCGCGACGCGATCGAGGTCGACCGCTGGAACCGGTTCCATCCGACCGAGGATCAACGCGTCCCGTTCGTCCGCGAGGCGTTGGCGAGCGCAGCGGGCCCGTTCGTCGCGGCGACCGACTACATGCGCTCGTTCGCCGACCAGATCCGCGAGTGGGTCCCGGGGCGCTACACCGTGCTCGGCACCGACGGCTTCGGGCGGAGCGACTACCGCCGGCAGCTCCGGCGCTTCTTCGAGGTCGACCGGCACCACGTGGCGGTCGCCGCCCTGGAGGCGCTCGCCCGCGACGGCGCGGTCGAGCCGGCCGTCGTCCAGCAGGCGATCGAGAAGTACGAGATCGACACCGAGAGCGAGGCGCCGTGGCGGCGGTAGAGCCGTCGGCCGCGGATCGCCGCGCCCGCTTCGCGGAGCTCCACGCGCGCGACGGCGCTGTTCCTGATGCCGAACCCGTGGGACGTCGGCTCGGCGCGCCTCCTGGCAGCCCTCGGCTTCGAGGCGCTCGCGACGACGAGCCAGGGCTTCGCCTGGTCGATCGGGAAGCGCGACCAGACGGTGACGCGCGACGAGCTCGTGGAGCACGTCGCCGCCGTCGCAGCGGCGACGCCGCTGCCGCTGAACGTCGACAGCGAGCGCCTCTACCCGGACGATCCGGGCGGCGTCGCCGAGACGGTGCGCCTGCTTACCGACGCCGGCGCCGCAGGCTGCTCGATCGAGGACTACGACCCTGCCGCAGGCCGGCTCGACGCCGTCGAGCGTGGCCGCCGAGCGCGTCGCCGTCGCAGCCGGCGCGAGGGCGACGCTCACGCTCACGGCGCGCTGCGAGAGCCACCTCTACGGCGGCACCGATCTCGACGACACGATCGCCCGCCTCGTCGCCTACCGCGACGCCGGCGCCGACGCCGTCTACGCGCCCGGCCTCACCGACCTCGGCAGATCGCCGCGGTGGTCGAGGCCGTCGGCATCCCGGTGAACGTCCTGGCGCTGCCGACGCGGCCCACCATCGCCGAGCTCGAGTCGGTCGGCGTCCGTCGCGTGTCGGTCGGGAGCCTGCTCGCGAGCGCCGCCTACGCCGCGCTCGTTGCGGGTGGACGCGAGCTGCTCGACGAGGGCACCTCCACGTACGCGCGCTCGCGTGTCGCCGAGGACCTCCGCGGGCAGGCGTTCGGCTAGCGCGCCGTCGAGCGAGGTCAGGCGCCGCGCGGCGCCTCGTCGTCCACGCTCAGGCGGACGAGGTCGCGGATCGAGATCATCCCGACGACGCGTCTCGTCCGTCGACGACCGGGAGGTGCCGGAAGCCGCCGTGGATCATCAGCGCCGCCGCATGGCCGGCCTGCTCGTCGGCGTCGATCGTGTCCGGCGAGCGGGTCATCGACTCGGACACCGGCCCGTCGACGCGGTCCGTCGCGACGGCGCGGAGCACGTCCCGCTCGGTGAGGATCCCGACGAGCCGCTCGCCCTCGAGGACGACGACCGCGCCGACGCGGCGCTCGTGCATCCGGCGCGCGGCGTCGAGGAGGGTCGTCTCGGGCGCGACCCCGAGGACGTCCCCCGCCATGATCTCGCTGACGGCGGCACGGGGCGATGGTAGACAGCCTGTCCGGCTGACGTCGGACGCCGGCTAGCGTCACCGCCCTTCGCCCTCCCGGCTTCGCGGGCGAACACCGACAGCGCCTTCCAGCGCTTGCGCTCCTCCGCTGTGGCGCGCTTGTCGAGGCGCCGCTCGAGGTGCGCGATCTCCCGCTGGAGCTTGAGGTAGCTCTCCCAGCGCTCGGGCGACAGCGACCCGTCCTCGATCGCCGCCTTGACGGCGCATCCCGGCTCCGACTCGTGGCCGCAGTCGGAGAAGCGGCACCGTCCGAAGAGCTCGGTGACGTCCTCGAACGCCTCCTCGAGCCCCTCGTCCGCGACCCACAGCTGGATCTCGCGCATCCCGGGCGTGTCGATCACGAGCGCGCCGCCGGGAAGCTGGACGAGCTCCCGGCGTGTCGTCGTGTGGCGCCCCTTGCCGTCGTCGCGGATCTCGCGCGTCGCGAGGAGCTCCTCGCCGAGGAGCGTGTTGACGAGCGTCGACTTGCCGACGCCGGACGAGCCGAGCAGAGCAGCCGTGACGCCCGGGCCGAGGTGCGAGCGAAGCGCGTCGAGCCCTGCGCCCGACACGTTCGAGATCGGCACGACGGGAACACCGAACGCGATGGACTCCACCTCGGTGACGGCTGCGTCGACGTCGTCGGCGAGGTCGGCCTTGGTGAGGACGAAGACCGGCTTCGCGCCGCTCTCCCATGCGAGCGTGAGGTAGCGCTCGAGGCGCCGGAGGTTGATGTCCTCGTTGATCGAGGTGACGATGAGCACGACGTCGACGTTGGCGGCGAGCACCTGCTCCTCCGCCGCCTGCCAGGCGGTCTTTCGCGAGAACTTCGTGCTGCGCGGGAGGACGGCCTGGATCGTCCCGCCCTGCTCGTCGGGGCGGGCCGCGACGGCGACCCAGTCGCCCACCGCCGGGAGGTCGGCGGGCGACGATGCTCGTCGTAGAGGCGCCCGGCGACGTCGCACCCGGAGCTCGCCGAGCTCGGTGAGGACGTCGTAGGCGCCGCGATGCTGCACGGCCACGCGGCCGGGGGTCAACCCGGCGTCGGCGTGGGGCTCGAACTGCTCGGCGCGGGTGTCGTCCCAGCCGAGCGCGGTGATGTCTGACACGGGTGGTGATCTCCTCTCGGACTACGTGATGCGGGACGCGGAGCGGCGCGCCCGTCGCGAGAGGCCCGTCTGCGATATCAGCAGCCGACGAGCCGCGCGGGGCGCGGCCAGGAGGAAGCAATCTCGGTCATCGCGGCGACCTCCTTCGTCGGGGACGCACTCAGTATGCCCGACCGTCGTCGGAGTGGCCAGGCCGGGCCGGGCGGCGGCTAGCGGGCCCGAGGGCCGCTGTGCCAGAAGACGAGCGCCGCCGCGGTCGCCTCGGCGAGGAGGCTGAACAGGGCGACGAGCTTCAAAGAGGTCGGTGCATGCCGCATACGCCACTTATCGGCGCGCGCGGCCGGTTTGTCGAGAGGCGATTCTCAGCCTTCGGGCACGGGCTTGCCGAGCGTCAGCAGCTGCTCCCACGCCTCGATCCAGCGGTCACGCTCGGAAGCGAGGCGTTCCTCGTCGATGGAGCGGTGATCGCCCTCGAGCGGCCCGGCGTCCTTGCGCGGGGATCGGTAGCCGCTGGCCGAGTACGCCTCTTGACCGGGGCCGAGGGCCCACTCCGTGAACAGGGCAGCAGCGGCGGGATGCTTGGCGCCCTCCAGCACGGCGACGCCGTTCTGCCGCACGATCACGGGCTCGACCGTGGGCGTCCACGTGACCGGAGCTCCGTCCTTGGCCAGGTTGTCGACGTGGTGCGTGTACGCCGCCGCGAAGACGTCGGCCTCACCCGCGGCGAGCAGCTGGGCGCCGAAGGAATGCCCCTTGACGACTCTCGAGTTCCGCACCAGGCGCTCGAAGCGGGCGTCGGCTGCGTCGGGCGTGACCCCGCGCTCGTCGACCCAGTACGTCCAGAGCCTCGAGTACCAGTCCCAGTCGCCGGCTTCGACGACGATGCGACCCTTCCACTCGGGATCGCCGAGCGCCTCCCACGACCGCGGGCGCTCCGCACGCTCCGTGTTCCACCCGACGACGAAACGCTGGAGGCGGGTGGCCGCCCAGCCCTCGTGCACGGTGCCGGCCAGCAGGGGCTCGGGGTCGAATGGGTAGTCGGCGACGAGCCCTCGCTCACGGAGGACGAGCAGTGTTTGACCGGCGGTGTCGACGACGTCCGCTCCGTCGAAGCCCGCATCGGCCTCCTCCAGGAGCCGCTGCTCGACGATCTCGTTCGCCGCGCGATACAGCGCCACGTCGATGTCGTACGCATCCTCGAACGCACCGACGACGTCCTCGACGACCGAGCCGCTGATCGAGGTGTACAACGAGACGGTGCCTCCCTCGGTCTCGGCGAGCTCGGCGAGCTTCGTGAGCCGTTCGTCGCCGTCGAGCCCGTCGATCGCCGCGAGGACCTCGTCGAGCGCTGCGGTGTCTGCGCCGCTGTCGGAGCCGCACCCGGCGAGCCCCACCGCGAGCAGCAGGCCCAGAAGTGCGGGCAGGACGGCGAGCCGAGCCGGGCGACGCATCGCGCGATTATCGTCGCTCTCGCGGATGGCGCACATGCAACCGACGGCGACCTCCAGAGCCCTGCGCGGGCGGCCGCCGGCACCGCGTGCGGAGACGGTGGTGACGCTGACGGCGGCGGTCGTCGTGGGCATGCTCGTGGCCGCCCCGCTGGCGCTCCTCGTCTGGCGGAGCTTGACGCCGGCAGGCGGCATCTCCCTCGATGCCTACCGCGCCGCGTTCGACGACGTACCCCTGGTCGAGGTGGCACGGACGACGGCGGTCTTCGCCGTCGGTGCCGCGGCGATCGGGTTGGTGATCGGCCTCGTTCTTGCGTTCGTGCTCGTCCGGACAGACATCCCGGCCCGCCGGACGCTGTTCGTCCTCGCGATCGCGCCGCTCGTCCTGCCGGGAATCCTGCAGACGATCGCGTGGATCTTTCTCGCCGCGCCGCAGAGCGGCCTGCTCTCGTCGGTGCCCGGTGTGCCGTCCGTCTTCGGCCTCGGCGGGATGGTGCTCGTCGAGGGGCTCCGTCTCGTGCCGCTGAGCCTCCTCCTGATCGCGGCCGCGCTCCGTCACGGCGATCCTGCCCTGGAGGAGGCCGCGCTCGCCTCCGGTGCCACGCCGGTCACAACACTCCGGCGGATCACCCTGCCGCTCCTCCGTCCGGCGATCGCCGCCGCCGGCCTTCTCCTGGTGCTTCGCGCCGTGGGGAGCTTCGAGGTGCCCGCGCTGCTCGGTATCCCCGATCAGACGTGGGTCTTCACCTCGCGCGTGTGGCTTTCCCTCGGGACATCGGGAAGCAGCGCGGCCGATGCCGCGGCCGCGTCCGTCCCTCTGCTCGCGCTGACCCTCGCGGGCAGCGTGGCCCTCGCCATCGTGCTCCGGCGACCGCGGGCGAGGGCGGTGATCACCGGACGCGCGCATCGCCAGCCTCCGCTCGAGCTCGGGCGCTGGCGGCTTCCGGTGCTTGGGGTGGTCGTCGCCTACCTGGTCGTCGCCGTGGCGCTCCCGATCGCGGCACTCGTCTGGATGTCCACGCAACCGTTCCTCGCCTCACCGTCGGTCGAGGCGCTTACGCGTGCCAGCCTGGAGGCGTACCGCAGCCTCGTGGAGGACGACCTGACGGTCACTGCGTTGCGGAACTCGGCCGTCTTCGGCGGCGCGGCCGCACTCATCGCTACCGCGTTGGCGGCGGTCGTCGCCTGGTCGTCGCTTCGGACGCAGGTGCGATCCCGCCACGTTCTCGATGCGCTGGCCTTCCTTCCCATCGCGGTCCCGGGAATCGTGCTCGGTGTGGGTTTTCTCCAGCTCTTCCTGCGCACTCCCGTCGCGCTGTACGGGACGGCGCTGGCCCTGGTGCTCGGCCTGACGAGCCGCTACCTGCCCTACGGGACCCGGTTCACGGGAGCGGGCCTCGCGCGGGTCGGGCGCGAGATGGAGGAGGCGGCACGTGTCGGCGGAGCAGGCTGGTGGCCGACGTTCCGACGCGTGACCGTCCCGCTCACAGCCGCCGCGCTCGGGGCGGCCTGGCTCGCGGTGTTCACCGTGGCCTTCACCGACGTCTCCCTCGCTCTCGTGCTGGCGTCACCCGGGAACGAGGTGGTCGGTGTGCGGATCTGGTCGCTCTACGAGAGCGGCCGCTGGGACGAGCTTTCGGCGCTGGGCCTGGTCACGATCTGCACGGTGGTCCTGCTGGGGCTGGCGACGCTCGTCGCCGCGCGGCTCGCGTCGACCACAGGGCGCGATGCTCGCGGTTGACCGATTCGAGAAGGCGTACGGTGCAGGGCGCCGGCGTGTGGTCGCGGTTCGCGACGTGAGCTTCGACGTCGCGGCAGGCGAGTTCTTCACGCTGCTCGGTCCCTCGGGTTGCGGCAAGACCACGACGCTTCGCGCGATTGCCGGGCTCGAGCGGGTCGACGGCGGGACGCTCGCCATCGGCGGCGAGCCGGTCAGCGACCCGAGCCGCCGCGTGCACGTCCCTGTTCACCGCCGCGGTGTCGGCATGGTCTTCCAGTCGGCCGCCGTCTGGCCGCACATGACCGTCCACGAGAACGTCGCGTTCCCGCTCGTCGCGGCGCCCCGCACAGATCGGCTGCCGCGCGCCGACGTGGCCCGGAGAGTCGGCGAGACCCTCGAGCTCGTGCGGCTCGAAGGCCTCGGTGCGCGCCCGGCCACGGACCTGTCCGGCGGCCAGCAGCAGCGTCTCGCGCTCGCGCGGGCTCTCGTACGCAGACCGCGGCTCCTCCTCCTCGACGAGCCGCTGTCGGGGCTCGACCAGCAGCTTCGGCAGGAGGTTCGCGACGAGCTCCGCTCGATTCAGCGCGAGCTGGGCCTGACCGCGCTCTACGTCACTCACGACCAGGTCGAGGCGTTGGCAGTGTCGGACCGCATCGCGGTGATGCGGGAGGGTCGCCTGGAGCAGGTGGGCGTCCCCGAGGAGGTGTACGGGCAACCCGCGACGTCGTTCGTCGCCCGCTTCGTCGGAGCCGCGAACCTCCTGGCGGGGACCGTCGTCGGCAGGGAGAACGGCGCTGTCATCGTTCGCACCGCGCACGGCATTCTCGAGGTCCGGGCAGATCGCTCGTTCGCGACGGGCACCGACGTGCTCGTCGTGGCACGGCCCGAGCACGTACGGGTCGATCCCACGGGCAGTGGCCGGGTGGTGGCGCGCTCTTTTCCTCGGCGACGGGGTCGAGCTGATCGTCGCCGTCGGCGGGCAGGAGGTGCGCGCCCGGGTCGATCCCGAGGGTGCGCCGGCACCCGGCTCGCAGGCGGGCGTGCTCTTCGACTCCGCCGATCTCTCGATCGTGGAGCGTGAGCACGCTGCTGGGTGAGAGCGCACGGCGCCTGGCGACATTCGCCGCGAGCCTCCGACGCTACCTGCGCGCCGACGCCGACTTCGAGCCTTCGGCGGCACGGATTGCGCGCGATCTCGAGACACGGTCGGCTCGGTTCCTCGAGTTCGTTCAGGCGACGATCCACGAGCGCCCGGCCAGCCCGTACGCGAAGCTGCTCCGCCAGGCCGGAATCGAGCCCGGCGACCTGGTCGCCCTCGTGAACGAGCGCGGCGTCGAAGGCGCCCTGGAGAACCTCCGCGACGCCGGCGTCCACGTTACGCCGGACGAGCTCAAGGGCCGCGTGCCGATAGTCCGCGGCGCGCTCGTCATCGAGCCGGAGGTCGCCGACTTCCGCAACCCGCTGCTCGGCGAATCGGTCGTCGCGCTGAGCGGCGGCACGTCCGGGCCTCCGGCACCGACGGTAATGGTCTTCGACGACCTCCTCGAGGACGCCGCATACATCCGCCTCTGGGTCGAGGGAGCGGGCCTCGAGGGCCGTCCTCTGGTCATCTGGCGCGGCGTGCCGCCCTCACACTCGGGGCTCCGAGGCGCGCTGCGAGCGCTTCACACCGGGCTGCGACTCGAGAGCTGGTCGAGCCCGACCCCCGTCGCCGTGCGGAACCGCGCACCACGCGACGCCGTCGCACTCCGCGTGGCCTGGACGATGGCGCTCGCCCACGGCGCACGACTGCCGTGGCCGCGCCACGTGCCCCTCGATCGCGCCGACGTCGTCGCGCGCCACCTCGAGCGGTTTGCCGCCTCCGGTCGCCCGGGGATCCTCGACGCGACGGCGGGTGCCGCCGTCCGCGCCTGCCGTGCGGCCGAGCGTCTGGGGCTCGACCTCTCGGGCACGGTCGTTCGGACGGGAGGCGAGCCGCTGACCCGGGACAAGGCTGCGGCAATCGCGCGGACCGGCGCCAGCGCCTCGTGTCACTACGCCGCGAACGAGGTCGGGCGGATCGGCTTCGCCTGCGCCGATCCCGACGCGATCGACGACGTCCACATCGCCGAGGGTCGCATCGCGGTGATCCCCGGCGAGCACGCCGCCGGAAGCGATCCCCGCGTCCTCGTCTCGAGCATCAGCCGGACGACCAAGCGGGTCCTCCTCAACGTCGACATCGGCGACACGGCAGTCCTCGTGCGTCGCGCGTGTGGCTGTCCGGCGGGACGGGCCGGCCTGCATCTGCATGCGCACACCATCAGGGCGGCCGCGAAGGTCACGACCGATGGAACGAGCATCCTCCACGCAGACCTCCTCGAGCTCGTCGAGAGCGTGCTCCCGGGCCGCTTCGGCGGCGGGCCGACCGACTACCAGCTCGTGGAGGGCGAGAGCGACGGCGTCCCGCGGGTATCGGTCGTGGTCAGCCCGCGTGTCGGGGCCGTCGACGAGGCCGAGGTGGTGCGGACGGTCCTCGCACACGTCGGTCGCGGTCCCACGTGGCGCCGGATGACGGCCGGCGTTTGGCGGGACGGAGGGACCCTCGTGGTCGAGCGTCGCGAGCCCCACGCGACGCACGCCGGGAAGCTGCCCGCGTTCCACAGGCTGACCTGAGCGGACGCGTTCTCCAATCGGAGAACGGTGGAGCGGCCGTTCGCTCGTGCAGCTTTCGCCGCGAGCCGGGACTGTCGGATGGGGGCAGTACGATGGCCCCTCCGTGAGCGCCCCGTTCGTCCACCTGCACGTCCACTCCGAGTACTCGATCCTCGACGGGGCGTGCCGGATCCCGGCGCTCGCGCGTAAGGCGGCGGAGCTGGAGATGCCCGCCGTGACCCTCACCGACCACGGCTCGATGGCCGGCGCGATCGAGCTCTTCAAGGCCGCGAAGGATCAGGGCGTCAAGCCGATCGTCGGGTGCGAGGTCTACGTCGTCGACGACCGGCTGAAGCAGCACGAAGGGCTACGCGCACCTCACGCTGCTCGCGTCCGACAACGTCGGCTACGGCAACCTCATCAAGCTCTGCTCGCTCGGCTACCTCGAGGGCTACTACTACAAGCCCCGCGTCGACTGGGAGCTGCTCGAGCGCCACGCGCAGGGCATGATCGCCCTGTCGGGCTGCCTCGGGGACGGGTCTCCCGCGCGCTCGTGGAGCACCGGCCGGGCGACGCCGAGGCGGACCTCGACCGGCTCGCCCAGATCTTCGGGCGCGACAACACCTACGTCGAGCTCCAGAACGGCCACATCGACATCCAGCAGCCGCTGCTCGACTTGCTGCCCGCACTCGCGGCCAAGCGCGGGCTGCCGCTGGTCGCCACGGGCGACGTGCACTACCTCGACGCCGCCGACGCGTACGCCCACGAGGCGCTGCTCTGCATCCAGTCGGGCGACTCGCTCAAGAACCCGAACCACTGGAAGTTCGAGTCGAACGAGTTCTACTTCAAGACCGCGGCCGAGATGGCGCTCGACTTCCCCGGGCACGAGGAGGCGATGCGCCGGAGCCTCGAGGTCGCCGAGCGCTGCAACGTCGACATCGAGCTCGGGCGGATCCTGCTGCCGAAGTTCCCGCTGCCGGAGGGCCGCGACGCGTTCGACGAGCTCGTCGAGCAGTGCGAGAAGGGGCTCGTCAGGCGGTACGGCTCGTCGACGCCGGAGCTCGACGAGCGGCTGCGGTTCGAGCTCAAGACGATCCGCGAGATGGGGTTCTCGGACTACTTCCTCATCGTCGGGGACTTCATCGCGTTCGCCCGGCGCGACGGCGTCTCGGTCGGGCCGGGCCGCGGCAGTGCCGCCGGCTCGCTCGCCGCGTACTGCCTCGGGATCACGGACATCGACCCGATGCGGTACGACCTCCTGTTCGAGCGGTTCCTCAACCCGGCGCGGAAGGACATGCCCGACATGGACCTCGACTTCGCCGTCGAGGGCCGCGAGCGCGTCATCAACTACGTCACCGAGAAGTACGGCCGCGACCGCGTCGCGCAGATCATCACGTTCTCGACCATGGCGGCGCGCGCGGCGGTGCGCGACGCGGGCCGCGTGCTCGAGATCCCGTACGGCGTCGTCGACCGGATCGCGAAGCTCATCCCCGAGGGACCGGGCCAGACGCTCGAGGAGGCGATGAAGCCGGGCGCCGAGCTCGCGAACGCCGTTCGGGACGACCCGATCGCGAAGGAGATCGTCGAGCTGGCGCGGCCGCTCGAGGGGCTGACCCGCGCCGACTCGATCCACGCCGCCGGCGTCGTCATCGGCGCGCAGCCGCTGATCGAGGTCGTGCCGCTCCAGCAGAAGGGCGCCGACCAGGAGATCGTGACGCAGTTCTCGATGAAGAACGTCGAGGCGCTCGGGCTCCTGAAGATGGACTTCCTCGGCCTCCGGAACCTCGACGTGATCGACAAGGCCGTCGCGCTCGATCGGCGGCGGGCTCGACATCGGCACGATCCCGCTCGACGACCGGAAGACGTACGAGATGCTCGCCCGGGCCGACGCGGCGGGCGTCTTCCAGTTCGAGTCGTCCGGCATGCGCGACGCCCTCCGGCAGGTGAAGCCGACGGAGTTCCCCGACCTCATCGCGCTCGTGGCGCTCTACCGCCCCGGCCCGATGCAGTACATCCCGAGCTACGCGGCGCGCAAGAACGGCCGCGAGTCGATCACGTACATCGACAAGCGGCTCGAGTCGATCACCGGCGACTCCTACGGGATCTGCATCTACCAGGAGCAGTACATGCGGATCGCCAAGGAGCTCGCGGGCTTCGACCCGGCGGAGGCCGAGACGCTCCGCCGCGCGATCGGCAAGAAGATCCACGAGCTGATGGCGTCGCTCAAGGGGAAGTTCCTCGACGGCTGCGCCGCGAACGGCGTCACCCCCGGGGTCGCCGACCAGCTCTGGAAGGACATGGAGTCCTCGCAGGACTACTCCTTCAACAAGGCGCACTCGGCGTGCTACGCGCTCATCGCGTACCGCACCGCGTGGCTCAAGGCGAACCATCCCTGCGAGTACATGGCGGCGCTCATCTCGAGCGTCATGAACACGAAGGACCGCGTCCCGATCTACGTCAACGCCTGCGACGAGATGGGGATCGAGGTGCTGCCGCCCGACGTCAACTCGTCCGCCGTCGACTTCGCTGTCGTCGAGGGGAAGATCCGCTTCGGGCTGAACGCGGTGAAGAACGTGGGGGAGACGGCGGCGCGCCGGATCGTCGCCGCGCGCGTCGAGGGCGGTCGCGTTCGCGTCGATCTGGGACTTCACCGAGCGCGTCGACCCGCAGGTGGTCAACAAGCGCTCGCTCGAGTCGCTCGTCAAGTGCGGCGCCCTCGACTCGACCGGGGCCTCGCGGATGGGGATGCTCGCCGTGCTCGAGCAGGCGCTCGCGCACGGCCAGAAGCTCGCGCAGGACCGGCTCATGGGCCAGTCGTCGCTCTTCGACGGCGCGTTCGACACCGCCGAGAGCGCGGTCGTCTCGCATCACCCGCCTGTCCCGAAGCGGAGTTCGAGAAGCAGGAGCTCCTCCGGCTCGAGAAGGAGACGCTCGGGCTCTACGTCTCCGAGCACCCGCTCTCGGGCGTCCGCGACCAGCTTCGCCGGAAGGCCGACGCGACGCTCGGCGAGCTCGAGCGGAGGCGCGACGGCGAGGTCGTCACGGTGGGGGGCATCGTCTCCGACGTCAAGCAGCTGACGACGAAGAAGGGCGACCTGATGGTCTTCCTCACGCTCGACGACCCGACCGGCTCGGCCGAGGTCGTCGTGTTCAGCTCCGCCTACCAGGCGGCGCGCGAGCACTGCGTTGCCGACCGGATCCTGATCGTCAAGGGACGGATCGACCACAAGCAGCAGGGCGAGACGAAGCTCGTCGCGATGGAGGTGTCGGCGTTCGAGGCCGTCCTGGAGCGGCGGGAGGTGCGGTTCGCGCATCGACGCGCGCGAGGCGCAGGCCGGCGTGATCCGCGAGCTCGCCCGCCTCGTGCGCGAGTTCCCGGGCGAGTCGCCGGTCTACCTCTCGCTCGACACGTCGGAGGGCCCGAAGACCTACGCGCTCGGCCCGCAGTACCGTGTCCGGCCCGACGCGGACTTCCTCGCCGAGGCGCGCGAGCTTCTCGGATCGGCAGCGGTGATCTAGCGACCGATCGCCGCGACGCAGAGCGGCAGTTGCGACCGCGACAGCGGGCGCCTTCAGGGATGTGCCCCGCCGTAGGCGGGGATCAGCGGCAGGAATCCGCTCCTGCGGATTCCTGCTTCGCGAGCTAAAGGAGGATCTGGAGGGCGAGCGCGACCGGGCAGCCGCCCTTGAGAAGCGACACGGCCCGGTGCAGGTCGACCTCGGGCGAGGCGGCGAGGACGGCTGCGGACTCCGCGTCGTAGCCGGCGCGCTCGAGCGTGTCCAGCCGCCACTGCTCGACGAGCTCCACCTCGAGAACCGATTCGGTGACGTTGGCGGTCGACATCTCCCTCTCTCCTTCGAACGCTGGCTCTCGTGCGTTTATTCGCCGTGGAGCCAGGATCGGATGACCCCAGTTGTAGGGGACGCACGTCTGGGAAATGCATTGACGCGGTGAAGGTGTTGTAAGAGTTGGGCGCCGGCGCGACTTGCAGTCGGGTACCCGTCGTTCGTAGGATCGCCTCGTGCGGCTGCACAAGGATGCGAAGATCGACCTGCTCAAGAACGTCCCGCTGTTCGCGGGATGCTCGAAGACGGAGCTGCAGCGGATCGCGTCCCTCGCGGACGAGCTCGATCTCGGCGACGGCGCGACGCTGATCCGCGAGGGGGAGCGCGGGCGCGAGTTCATCGTCATCGCGGACGGCACCGTGAAGGTGACGCGCAACGGGAAGACAGCTCCGGGAGCTCGGCGCCGGGGACTTCATCGGCGAGATCGCCCTCGTCGCGGACGTTCCGCGCACGGCGACCGTGACGGCGACGTCGCCGGTGCGCCTCCTCGTCGTCACCGATCGCGCGTTCCGCGGTCTGCTCGAGCAGATGCCGTCGATCGCCAAGAAGGTCCTGCAGTCGCTCGGCGAGCGACTGCACTCGGACGCCGTGTAGCCGACGCCGTCCGGAGTCGTGACCCCGACGGGTCCGGCGCCCGCTGAGCCGTCCGCGGGGGACCCGGGCACCTTGCGGTCGCCAGTCCCCGGCTGCGGCATGTGGTCAGCCGCGGCCGGCGCGACCTTGACGGCCTTGTAGGTGTGGGTGCGGCAGAAGCCGTCCCAGATCGACCAGCGCCACGTCCCCGCGCGCGGGAAGACGACGCGGGCCCGGTAGACGCCGGTCTTCGCGGTCGGACGTGCGAGGAACTGCCGTGCGAGCGTCCCCTGCTCGATCCGCACGTGCGGCTGACGTTCTCGAGCGGGGTGACGCCGTGCTGGAGGACGGTGAGGTTCACGACCCAGGGCACGCCCGCCTTGGCGCCCTTCGGCGTGGAGCTGAGCTGGACCGTCGCCCAGCCTCCGGCGAGCGCGGTTGCGGGGACGAGGACGGCGAGGGCGAGCGATCACGACACGAGCTTGCGCATGCGCGCTCCTTTCGGTCGCCCTCTCTACACCGGCGCGCACGGTGCGGTTCCCGCTCGGGTCCGCCGTCTACGTCGAGGGCGTGACACGGCTCGTCGGGATGAACCACGTGGCGCTCGAGGTCGACTCGATCGACGAGGCGCTCGCCTTCTGGGAGCGCGCTCTTCGGCCCGGTGACGCTCCGCGGCCGGCTCCCGCGCGATGGCCTTCATCGACATGGGCGACCAGTTCGTCGCGCTCGCAGAGCCGCGGACGCAGGCCGCCGGACGTCCACCGCCACGTCGGCATCGTCGTGGACGACAAGGAAGCGGTGCGCGTCGCGGCCGTCGCAGCGCGGGATCGAGGTCTCGCCGCCGCCGCGCTCGACGTCCACGACCCCTGGGGAAACCTCCTGCAGGTCGTCGACTACCGCGAGATCCAGTTCACGAAGGCGCCCGAGGTCCTCGCCGCGATGGGGCTGGGCGGCCTCGAGAAGACGGAGGCGGCGCTCGCGGAGCTTCGCGCGAAGGGCGTCGCCGCCGCGCGTCCTGAGACGTCGCACCGTGCCGGCGCGGAACGCTGGGCTCGGCCTGAGGGCGGCTACGCCCGCTGGCAGAATGCGCCGGCGGTGAGCATCCTTCGCTCGATCCCGTCGCCGGGCTCCGGCACGCTCGACCTCGGCCCGTTCACGGTTCACATGTACGGCCTGACGCTGCTCGCGGCGATCGCGCTCGCACGTACGTCACCGGCCGGCGCTGGGTCGCGCGCGGCGGCGACTGGGACCTGATCTTCCGCTGCGCCGTCTGGGGCGTCGCCGCAGGGATCGTCGGCGCGCGCCTCTACCACCTCGTCACGAGCTGGGACGAGGTGCCGGACGAGTGGTGGGGCCCGTTCGCGATCTGGAAGGGCGGGCTCGGCGTCTGGGGCGGGATCGCGGCCGGCTGTCTCGTCGGCGGGCATCGTCGCCAAGCGGGCCGGCGCCGACGTCTGGCTCCTCGCCGACTGCCTCGCGCCCGGCCTCCTGCTCGCGCAGGGCGCTCGGCCGTCTCGGCAACTGGTGGAACCAGGAGCTCTTCGGGAAGCCGACCGACCTGCCCTGGGGGCTCGAGATCGACCCGATCAACCGCCCGCTCGACCACCTCGAGCAGGCGACGTTCCACCCGACGTTCCTCTACGAGCTGCTCTGGGACTTCGCGGCCGCCGCGATCCTCGTCTACGTGATCGAGCGCCGGCTCCGCCCGCGTCCGCCCGGGCTCTTCGCCGCGTACATCGCGCTCTACTGCGTCGGCCGGTTCGTGATGGAGCTGCTCCGGATCGACCCGGCGCACGAGTTCCTCGGGCTTCGCCTCAACGCCTGGATGTCGCTCGTCGGGATCGTCGTCGGCGTGACGTGGTACGTGCTCTCGCAGCGCCGCGACCGGCCCGCGCGGCCGACAGCCGTCGAAGCCCGTGGTGCCGAAGCGGCGGATGGCCGTCCCCGGAGGGCGCGTCCGACCGCGCGGCTAGATTCGTCCGCGTGGCGTCGGCGGTTCGCGACCTCGAGCTGGACCTCGACGCGTTCGAGGGCCCCTTCGACCTGCTCCTCACGCTGGTCCTCAAGGAGCAGCTCGAGCCGGCCGAGATCGACATCGCGAACATCGTCGTCGCGTTCGTCGAGCACCTGACCGCGCGCGACGAGATCGACCTCGACGCGTGCGGCGAGTTCCTCGTGCTGATCGCCGCGCTGCTCGAGATCAAGGCGCGTCACCTCTTCCCCGAGGAGGGCGCCGAGCTCGCCGAGCTCGAGCCGGAGGAGGCCGCCGAGGAGCTCGCGCGCCGGCTCGCCGAGTACCGCCGCATGAAGGAGGCGGCCGGCTGGCTCCGCGAGCGGATGGCCGCCGAGCGCGACCGCTACTTCCGCCTCGGGCCGGCGCCGCTCGCGCCGCGCGCCGAGCGCCGCCTCGCACCGCAGGACCCCGCGCGCTCGCCGACGCCCTGAGAGGGTTGGCGGTGCCGCCGCCGAAGGTGTCCCTCTCGCACATGGCGCTCCGCTTCCCGCCCGTCGCGCCAGTTCCTCGAGCGCTTCCGCGCCGTCCTCCGGCGCCGCCGCGTCTTCGACTTCGACGGCGAGGTCGCGGGCCTCTCCCGCATCGAGCAGGCCGTCGCGTTCCTCGCGCTGCTCGAGCTCCGCAAGTCGGGCGAGGTCGCGCTCGCGCAGGCCGCGCCGTTCGCCCCGATCCGCGTCTCCCGTCCCGAGAACGAAAGGACGCTCGCAGTGGACCGTCCGCTCCGCCTGATCTCGACCGACACGATCTCGCCCGATCGACGCCCTGGCCCGCACCATCGAGGCGCTGCTCGTCGTCGCCTCGCAGCCGCTCACCGTCGACGAGCTCGCGGCGGCCGCGGAGGAGGACGCCGAGCGCATCGAGACCGCGCTCGGCCTCCTCCGGGAGCGCTACAGCGAGGGCCGCAGCGGGATCGTGCTCGAGCGGGTCGTCCGGCGGCTACGCGTTCCGCGCCGCGCGCGAGGCGGCCGAGGCGTGCGGCCGGCTCTTCGAGCGGCCCGTCGAGCGCGGCCTCTCGCAGGCGGCGCTCGAGACGCTCGCGATCGTCGCCTACCTCGGCCCGGTCTCCCGGCCGGAGATCGCTCGCATTCGCGGTGTCGCCGCCGACTCGACCGTCGCCTCGCTCGTCGAGCGCGGGCTCATCGCCGAGGCCGGCCGCGAGAGCGGCCCCGGCGGCGCCGTCCGCTATCGCGTGACGCCGCTCTTCGAGCGCGTCTTCGGGCTCGACACGCTCGCCGAGCTTCCGCGGCTCGACGACCTCGGCGGCGAGCCGGAGGCGATCCGCGAGCGGCTGCTCGAGGTCGCCGCGGCGCGCGCCTCGTAGGTCTTGTTCGCCGCTTGATCCCCGCCTTCGGCGGGGCAGATCCCTGAAGGCGTCCCCTTCGCGGGCCGCAACTGCCTCGGCGCCGGTTTGGAAGCGCGCGCCGTAGGATCAGCGCATGACGCGCATCGCGGTCGCGCTGTTCGACGGCGCCGAGGAGCTCGACTTCGCAGGGCCGTGGGAGGTGCTCGCCGCCTGGGCGACGCAGTGGCCCGACGACGGCGTCGAGGTGTTCACGGTCGCGCGATCGACCGAGCCGGTCACGTGCGCGAAGGGGATGCGCGTGTTCCCGACCACACGTGGGAGTCGCGCGCCGCGATCGACGTGCTCGTCTATCCCGGGCGGCGTCGGCACGCGTCGCGACCTCGCCGACCCGCGAGGTCCTCGACTGGCTGCGCGGGCTCCGTGAGGCGGGACGCTCATGACGAGCGTGTGCACCGGAGCGCTCGTCTTCGCCGCCGCGGGCCTGCTCCGCGACCGCCCGGCGACGACATGGTGGGGCGCGCTCGAGACCCTCGCGGAGCTCGACCCGACGATCGAGGTGCGCGCCGGACGACCGGTTCGTGGACAGCGGCGAGGTCGTGACCGCCGCCGGCGTCTCGGCAGGGATCGACATGGCGCTCCACCTCGTCGCGCGGCTCCACTCCGTCGAGCGCGCCCGCGAGGTGCGCCGCTACATCCAGTACGACCCCGAACCGCCTGTATAAACGGCAGTTGCGGCCCCGAAGGGGACGCCTTCAGGGATTTGCCCCCGCCGCAGGCGGGGGATCCGAGCGCCGGATCTCGCTCCTGCGAGATCCCGCTTGCGAACAACTAGATCTGCCAGGCGCCGCCGCGGAGCACGGGCACGGCGTCGCCGTCGCGCGTGATCCCGTCGACGTCGAGCTCCGGCGAGCCGATCATGAAGTCGACGTGGATGCGGCTCGCGTTGACCGCTGCTTGTCGGCCTCCTCGTCCACGCCGAGCTGGTAGGCGTTCCCGAGCGCGATGTGGCTCGCGGCGTTCTCGTCGAGGAGCGTCTCGAAGAAGACGGTGCCGAGCGGGCCGATCCGGCCCTCGCCGTCGACGAGCGCGAGCTCGCCGAGCCGCGACGCGCCGTCGTCCTTCGCCGCCAGCGCGCGCAGCGCATCGCCGCCGCGATCGGCGTCGATGCTTCACGGCGCGCCCGCCCTCGAACTCGACGCGGATCCCGTCCATCATCGCGCCGTAGACCTCGAGCGGCCTCGTCGCCGTGACGTGACCGTCGACCCGCAGCGGGTCGGGCGTCGTGAAGATCTCCTCGCTCGGCACGTTCGGGTAGTGGCGGATGCCGCCGACCGTCTCGAAGTCGGCCGCGAGCCAGACCGACGACGCCATGAGGCCGACCGTCACGTCCGTCCCCGGGCCGTGGAGTCGCATCGCGTCGAACCGGCGCTCGCTCAGTCGCGTCGCCACGTCCTGCGAGCGTGCCGCCGCGCTCCCGCCACGCCGCCTCGGGGTCGTCCTCGTCGAGCCGGCACACGTGGGCGATCGCGTCCCACAGCCGCTCGTACGCCTCGGCCTCGTCGAGGTCCGGATAGACGAGACGCGCCCAGCCCGGTGTGGGAGCAGGCGCGACGCTCCAGTTCGTCGTCGCCCGGTTGACGACGTCGCCGGTGTTCGGGAGATACGGCAGGACGTCCTTGCCGGCACGCACCGGGGTCGATGCCGTCCAGCGCCTCCGGCGCCGCGTTCCCGGTCAGCGTGATCCGCGCCGCACGCTCGTCCGAGAACCACTCGAGCCGGTCGACCATCCAGGGCGGCACGAAGTCGAGGGTCGACTCGTCGGCGTGGGCGAGCCGCTGCCGCTTGACCCACGGGTCGTGCGTGAAGACGTCGACCCAGCGCGCGCCTCGCTCGTAGGCCGCGCGCGCGACCTGCCGTGTGAGCTCCTCCTTGCCCGGGTTCGTCGTGATGCCCACGACCTGCCCGGGCTGGACGTTTGCCCCGAAGCCGACGATGAGGTCGGCGAATCTGCGCGTCAGGTCGGCGATGTCCCGCACGACGCGGGAGCGTACCCGGCCAGAATGCACGCATGCGCCTGAACGCCTATCTCGCGCGCGCGGGGATCGCGTCGCGTCGCGGCGCCGACGAGCTGATCAAGGCCGGGCGCGTCTCCGTCAACGGCGAGCCCGGACAGCTCAACACGTTCGTCGAGGCGGCCGACGACGTCCGCGTCGACGGTCGTCTCGTCGGCAAGCAGGCGCTCCGCTACGTCCTCCTCAACAAGCCGCGCAGCACGATCACGACCGCGCGCGACCCCGAGGGGCGACCGACCGTGGTCGACCTCGTCGGCGGCGCCATCCGCGTCGTGCCCGTCGGGCGGCTCGACCGGGAGACGACGGGCGTCCTGCTCCTGACGAACGACGGCGAGCTCGCGCACCGCCTGGCGCACCCGCGCTACGGCGTCGAGAAGGTCTACGTCGCGGACGTCGAGGGCGAGCCGGACGACGAGGCGATGCGGGCGCTCGCGGAGGGCGTCGAGCTCGAGGACGGGCGGACCGCGCCGGCGCGTGCGCGGCTGCTCGGCCCCGGCCGGGTCGAGCTCACCCTCCACGAGGGACGGAACCGGCAGGTCAGGCGGATGCTCGAGGCGCTCGGCTACCCCGTGCATCGGCTGCGCCGCAGCCGCTACGCCGGCCTCACGACCGGGCGTCTCCAGCGCGGGCAGTTCCGGGAGCTGACCCGCGACGAGGTCGCGCGGCTGCGCCGCCTCGTCGGCCTCTAGATGATTGATTCCGTAGGCGTGTGCGTGGGGATGGCTGTGACCGAGCCTGGTGCGGGGAGCGGCCGCGGCGCATATCGGGTGCATACGTGTCGTGGCCGATCGTCGCGCCAGGCGACGTGTCACGGCCACCAGCCACGTGGGCGGCTATTCGGCACTCGCTCATCTAGCGGCCCGCGGAGACGTTCAGCCGGATCGCGGTGCCCTGCTGCACCTGGCCGCCGACGGGGTTCTGCGCGACGACGGTCCCGACGGGCTCGTCGGACGGGACCTCCACGACGTTCGCCTCGAGCCGAGCGTTCGAGAGCTCGGCCTCGGCCTGCCCCGCGTCATCCCGACGACGTTCGGCACCTCGACGAGGCCCGGAGCCCTTGCGAGACCTCGATCGTCACCGTCGCCCCGCGCTCGGCCTCGGCGCCGGCGCTCGGCGACTGCGCGGTGACCGTGCCCGGCTCCCGCTCCGCGAAGACCTCTTTCGACTCGACCTGGAAGCCCGCGCCGACGAGGCGGTCGCGCGCCTCGGCCTCGGGGAGCCCGACCGCGTTGGGCACGGCGATCGTGTCCGGCCCGCCCGAGACGCGTGATGTGCCACCGTCGAGCCCTCGTCGGCCTCCGTCCCGGCGCCCGGGTCCTGCGCGAAGACGGTGCCCGCCGGCGCGTCGTTCGCCTCGGTCGCGATGTCGACGCGGAAGCCGTCCGCCTCGAGCTGCGCGACCGCCTGGTCGAGCGGCAGCCCCTCGACCGCCGGCACCGGCTTCGTGTCCTCCTGCGCGAGGACGTACCAGGCGACCGCGCCGGCGGCGAGGAGCAGCAGCAGCACGCCGAGGGCGATCGCGATCGGGTCGCGCGGCCGGCGGCGGCGCTCCTCGACCTGGACCGTGTCGCGGTCGACCGTCCCGTCCGGGTTGCGCCGCTCGCGCTCGCTCCGCTGGACGACGACCGCCTCGGCCTCGAGTCGCCGTCGTACGGGTAGCCCTCGGGCTCGGGGATCCCGCGGTGCAGCTCGACGGTCTCCTCCTCGATCGTCCGCTCGGGATCGATCGGGTCTTCGCGGCGCTCGTCGGCCATTCGCGGCGATGCTACCTCCGCCGCGGCGAGCTCAAACGCCGGCCAGCCGGACGAACCCCATCCGCTCGTACATCGCCTCGAGCGTCGGCGTCGACGCCGCGCGCGCGCGATCGGCGCCGAGGACGAGCAGGCGTCGCAGCTCGCCCTCGTCGGCGCGGAGCTCGAGGTAGCGCTCGCGGACCGGTGTCAGGTGCTCTGCGACCGCGTCGCCGACGTCCCGCTTGAAGTCGCCGTAGCCCGCGCCGTCGTAGGCGCTCTCGATCTCCTCGGGCGAGCGCGCGCTGATCCACGGAGAGGATGTCGATCAGGTTCGTGATCCCGGGCTTGTCCGGCCCGCGCCGGACCTCGCGCCCGGAGTCCGTCTGCGCCGAGCGGAACTTCTTGCGGATCACGTCCGGCTCGTCGAGGAGGCGCACGGTCCCCTGAGGCGTCCCGCTCGTCGTCGACATCCGCTTCGTCGGCTCCTGCAGGTCCATGATCCGGCCGCCGACCTCCGGGAAGATCCCCTTGGGGACGACGAACGTCTCCCCGAAGCGGGCGTTGAAGCGCTCGGCGACGTCGCGCGCGAGCTCGATGTGCTGGCGCTGGTCGTCGCCGACCGGGACGGCGTCGGTCTGGTACAGCAGGATGTCGCCGGCCATCAGCACCGGGTACGTGAACAGCCCGGCGGAGACGAACTCGCGCTGGTCCGCCTTCTCCTTGAACTGCGTCATCCGGCCGAGCTGGCCGTAGCTCGTGACGGCCGAGAGCAGCCAACTCGCCTCGGCGTGCGCCGTCACGTGGCTCTGCGCGAAGACGGTCGACCGCTCGGGGTCGAGCCCGGTCGCGATCGAGCATCGCGAACAGGTCGAGCGTGCGCTCGCGGAGGTCCTGCGGGTCGTACTCGACGGTGATCGAGTGGAGGTCGACGATGCAGAAGTACGCCTCGCCGAGCTCCTGCGTCTGCGCGTACTGGCGGAACCCGCCGATGTAGTTGCCGAGGGTCTTGTCGCCCGTCGGCTGGATGCCCGAGAAGATCTTCACGATCGGTCCTTTCGCTCGCTTCGCGACCGAAAGGACTAGAGACGCCTGCCGGCCGCACGTGGTCACCGACGCGCGAGGCGCCAGAAGAGCGAATGGCGGTCGATGCCGGGCATGCATGCTGTTCTAGCCGTTTTGGCGCGAAGCGTCAAAACGGCCGGGGCTAGACTCGCCCTATGGCCCTCACCGAGCCCTGGACGCCGTCGACGTGGCGGTCGCTGCCTGCGCTGCAGCAGCCCGGCTGGCCGGACGCCGCCGCGGTCGACGAGGTCGCGCGAGCGCCTGCGGCAGCTGCCGCCGCTCGTGTTCGCCGGCGAGGCGCGGGCGCTCCAGCGCGCGCTCGGCGAGGCGGTCGAGGGACGCGCGTTCCTCCTCCAGGCCGGGGACTGCGCGGAGTCGTTCCGGCAGGTCTCGGCGATCTCGATCCGCGAGCGGCTCAAGGTGCTGCTCCAGATGTCGGCGGTGCTCACCTACGGCGCCACGCTCCCGGTCGTCAAGGTCGGCCGGATCGCGGGGCAGTTCACGAAGCCGCGCTCGGCCCTCGACCGAGCTGGTCGACGGCGTCGAGCTGCCGTCGTTCCGCGGGCACGCGATGCACTCCGACGAGGCGACGCCCGAGGCGCGGGTCGCGCGACCCCGAGCGGATGGTGCAGGCGTACTACCAGGCGGTCTCGACGCTCAACCTGCTCCGTGCCTTCACGAAGGGCGGCTTCGCCGACCTGACGCAGGTGCAGACCTGGAACCAGGAGTTCGTGGCGAGCTCGCAGGAGGGCCGGCGGTACGAGGTGATCGCGAACGAGATCGGGCGCGCGCTCCGCTTCATGCAGGCGATCGGCATCGACCTGGGCGACGAGGGGACGATCCACGAGGTCGACGTGTGGACGAGCCACGAGGCCCTGCTCCTCGACTACGAGGAGCCGCTCGTGCGCCGCGACTCGACCACCGGAGACTGGTACGCCTGCTCGGCGCACTTCCTCTGGGTCGGCGAGCGCACCCGGCAGCTCGACGGCGCCCACGTCGGGTTCCTCGCCGGCGTCGAGAACCCGGTCGGCGCGAAGGTCGGCCCGGCGACGACCCCGGACGAGCTCGTCGCCCTCTGCGAGTCGCCTCAACCCGCGCCGCATCCCGGGTCGGCTGCACCCTCGTCGCGCGTCTCGGCGCCGCGCGCGTGCGGGACGTCCTGCCGCCGCTGATCCGGGCCGTCCGCGAGTCGGAGATTCCCGTCCTCTGGGCCTGCGACCCGATGCACGCGAACACGTTCGTGACCCCCTCCGGGCACAAGACGCGCCGCTTCGACGACGTGATGGGCGAGATCGAGGGGTTCTTCGACGCGCACCGCGAGGCGGGCTCCTGGCCGGGCGGCGTCCACCTCGAGATCACGGGCGAGGACGTCACCGAGTGCCTCGGCGGTTCGGAGGAGGTCTTCGAGGACCAGCTCGACCATCGCTACGAGACGCTGTGCGACCCGCGGCTCAACGCGCGCCAGTCGCTCGACCTCGCGTTCCGCGTCGCCGAGCTGATGCGGGCCGCATGATCGCCTGCGGCGATCCTGCGGCGAGAAGACTGGCTGACGACCGTGCTCGAGCGGTTGGCCGATCGTCGGCACCGGGCTCATCGGCGCGTCCGTCGCGCTCGCCGCGCGTCGCGCCGGAGTCGCGACGGTAACGGGCTGGGACCCCGATCCGGAGGCGCTCGAGGTCGCGGCGGAGCGGGGCGCCGTCGAGCCGCGCGTCCGATCTCGCGTGCTGCCGTCGCGGACGCGGAGCTCGCTGTCGTCGCAGTGCCGGTCAGCGACCTGCCGTCGACGGTGCGTGCGCTTCTCGACGGTGCAGCCGCGAAGCGTGCACCGTCACGGACGTCGGCTCGACGAAGCGGCCCGTCTCGGCCGCGGCGGGAGGCGACCGGCGCTTCGTCGGCGGGCACCCGATCTGCGGCGCGGAGACGCGTGGGCCGGAGCGCGCGACGGCGGAGCTCTTCGACGGCGCGACGTGGTTCCTCACGCCGACCGCGGCGACGGAGCCGGACCGCCTCCGGCTCGTGCACGGCTTCGTCGTCGGCGCTCGGCGCGCGACCCGTCGCGATCGGCCCCGACGCCCACGATCGCCTCGTCGCGGTGACGAGCCACCTGCCGCACGTGCTCGCGAACGTCCTCCTCAACCAGGCGGGCGCCGCACGCGTCGACGGGCACGACCCGCTCCAGGCGGCGGGCGGCTCGCTCCGGGACATGACCCGCATCGGCGGCGCCAACCCGCGGATCTGGGTGGACATCTTCCTCGACAACCGCGAGGCGCTCCAGGCGGCGCTCGCCGAGCAGCGCCGGCTCCTCGAGCAGGTCGAGGAGGCGCTCGCGGGTGGCGACGCGGGCTTCCTCGCGCGCTGGATCGGCGAGGCGAGCGCGCATCGGCGCCGGCTGCTCGAGACGGCCTTCGTCGACCCGGGCACCCTGCACCGGGTCCGGACGCACATCCCGGACCGACCGGGGGTCCTCGCGGGCATCTTCCAGGCGCTCGGCGCCGAGCGGATCAACGTCGAGGACTTCGAGCTCGACCACGTCTCGGCCGAGCGCGGCGGGACGCTGACGATGCTCGTCTCGGGCGAGAGCGAGGCCGACCGGGCGGCGAAGCTGCTCGAGGCGCAGGGCTACGGCGTCGTCGTCGCGCCGGTGATCGACGAGTGAGGCTTGTGACGATAAGGCACAAGCGCGTAAAGGCGCCCGGAGCCGTCCGGCACGGGGGCCGTGAGGCCGGCGAACCGCTTGTGACGATAAGTTGCAAGCGGTTCTCGCGCGCGCCGGCGCTTGCTCGGGGGCGGGAGTGAGCGACGCGGAGTCTTCGGGCGGCTCGGTCGTCGTCGAGCCGGTTCCGCGGCTGTCGGCCACCTCGCCGTCCCGGGCGACAAGTCGATCTCCCACCGCGCCGTGCTCATCGGCGCGCTCTGCGATGGCGAGACGCGTGTGACGGGCTTCGGCCGGTCCGCCGACACGGAGTCGACGATCGCAGCCGTGCGCGCCCTGGGGATCGACGTCTACGAGCACGGCGACGACACGCTGCGGGTCTTCGGGAAGGGGCTCCGCGGGCTCGACCGCGCCCGGCGCGCCGATCGACTGCGGCAACGCCGGGACGCTCGTCCGCCTGCTCACGGGGATCCTCGCCGGCCAGGCCGGACGCGAGTTCGAGCTCACGGGCGACGACTCGCTCTCGGCCCGGCCGATGGGGCGGATCGCGGAGCCGCTCGGCCGCATGGGTGCCCGCGTCGAGACGAGCGACGGGCGCCTGCCGATGACGGTTCACGGCCAGGAGCTCCGCGGCGATCGACTACGCGCTGCCGGTCGCGAGCGCGCAGGTGAAGTCGTGCGTCCTCCTCGCCGGCCTCTTTGCCGAGGGCGAGACGACGGTCGTCGAGCCGGCGCCGACGCGCGACCACACCGAGCGGATGCTGGCGGCGGCCGGCGCGCACGTCGTCGTGCGCCCGACGAGCGTCACGATCAGGCCGGCGACGAGCCTCTCGCTCGGCGACGTCGAGGTCCCCGGCGACTTCTCGTCCGCCGCGCCGTTCGTGGTCGCCGCGACGCTCGTCCCCGGCTCCGAGCTCCACGTCCACGGCGTCAACCTCAATCCCCGCAGGCACGGGGCTGCTCGAGATCCTCGAGCGGATGGGCGCGAGGATCACCGTCTACAACCGTCGCGAGATCGGCGGCGAGCCCGGCGGCGACCTCGAGGTCCACTCCGCGCCGCTCGTCGGCACGACCGTCGGTCCGAAGGAGGTGCCGCTCGCGATCGACGAGCTGCCCCTCTTCGCGCTCGCCGCAGCATGCGCGCGCGGCGAGAGCCGGCTGACCGGCGCCGAGGAGCTGCGGGCGAAGGAGACCGATCGCATCGAGGCGACCGTCGACGCCCTGCGCGCGCTCGGCGTCCGCGCCCGGGCGCGCGACGACGGCTTCACGGTCACGGGCGTCCCGGCGCGCATCCGAGGCGGCCGGATGACGAGCCGCGGCGACCACCGGCTCGCGATGCTCGGCGCCGTTGCGGGGCTCGCCTCGCGCGAAGGGGTGCGGATCGAGGACGCGGAGGCGGTCGCCGTCAGCTTCCCGGGGTTCTTCGAGATGGTCGACGAGCTGCGCCGCGCGTCCGTCGTCGTCGAGGACGAGCGGCGGTCAGCCTCCAGCGCGATGATCGTGGCGATCGACGGGCCGGCAGGAGCGGGGAAGAGCTCGGTCGCGCGGGCGCTCGCGGACCGGCTCGGCTTCCGCTACCTCGACACCGGGGCGATGTACCGCGCGCTGACCTGGCTCGCGCTCCACGAGGGAGTGCCCCTCGACGACGGGCCGGCGCTCGAGGCGCTCGCGTCCGCGCATCCCGTCGCGTTCGGCGCGGCGGGGCAGGTCGAGATCGCGGGCGAGGACGTCACGCGAGCGGATCCGCGAGCCGGAGATCGACGCGGCGGTGCCGGTCGTGGCGCGGCATCCCGAGGTGCGCGAGGTCATGCGCGGGCGCCAGCGCGAGCTCGGACGCGCCGGCGACTCGGTGATCGAGGGTCGCGACATCGGCGTCGTCGTCGTGCCCGAGGCGGAGCTGAAGGTCTGGCTGGTCGCCGATCCGTCCGTGCGCGTGCAGACGGCGGCATGCCGAGCGCGAGGGCCTCGGCGTCGACGAGCTCGCCGCGGAGCTGCAGCGGCGCGACGAGCGGGACGCCGCCAACACGCATCGCGCGCCGGACGCGGTCGAGGTGGACACGACGAGCATGACGCTCGACGCAGGTGATCGACCGGATCGTCGAGCTCGTCGGGGCGGCCCGGTGAGCGCGCCGGACATCGCGTGGGCCCTCGGCCGCCCGACGATGGGCGGAGCGGCGGCGCTCGCGTCGCGCCTCAAGGTCTACGGAGAGGATCGCGTGCCGCCGACGGGCGGCTGCGTCGTCGCGTCGAACCACTTCTCCTGGCTCGACCCCGTCGTGCTCGGCATGGCCAGCCCGCGCGTCCTCTACTACATGGCGAAGATCGAGGCGCACCGGATCCCCGGCCTCGGCACGTTCATCCGGGCGTTCGGCTGCTTCCCCGTCAGGCGCGGCGAGTCGGACCGCGAGGCGGTTCGCACGATGCGGCGGATCGTCGCGGACGGCCACGCGCTCGGCCTCTTCGTGGAGGGCACGCGTCAGACGCGCGGCGTGCCGGGTCATGTCCAGCCGGGCGCCGCGATGGTCGCGCTCCAGGAGGCCGTCCCGATCGTCCCGGTCGCGATCCACGGGACGCAGGGGTGGAGCCTCGGGAACCGGCAGCACGTCTCGATCGCCTGGGGCGAGCCGATGATCGCTCGACGGGCTGCCGAAGGGCGGCAAGGGCTACAAGGAGGCGTCGTTGCTTCTCCAGGCCGAGATCCGGCGCCTCTTCGACTGGCTCGTCGAGGTCCACCGACTGGGGCGCCCTCCCGGGCGTCCCGCCTGCGGCGGCGACGCAGGCCGATGGCCATGGACGACGCTCCTAGCGCGCCTCGAGCCCGAGGAGGTCACGAGCGCCGGAACGGTGGCGATCGTCGGCTTCCCGAACGTCGGCAAGTCGACGCTCGTCAACCGGCTGACGGAGAGCCGCGCCGCCGTGGTGCACGAGACGGCCGGCGTGACGCGCGACCGGAAGGAGCTCCTCTGCGACTGGAACGGCGTCACGTTCCGCGTGATCGACACGGGCGGCGTGGACGAGGCGGACACCGGCCCCTTCGGGCGCCACATCGCCGCCCAGGCCCGCGCGGCCGTCGAGGAGGCCGACCTCGTGCTCTTCGTCGTCGACGCCAGGGCAGGGGTGACGCCGGGCGACGAGGAGATCGCGGCGATCCTCCGCGTGTCGGCAAAGCCGGTGATCGTGCTCGTGAACAAGATCGACGACCCGCGACGCGACCTCGAGGCGCTCGAGTTCCACCGGCTCGGCCTCGGCGACCCCGTCCCGCTGTCCGCGCTCCACGGGCACGGCACGGGCGACCTGCTCGACGAGATCGTCGCGCGGCTGCCGGGCCGGGACGAGGCGATCGTCGGCGACGAGGCGATCCGCGTCGCGATCCTCGGCCGGCCGAACGTCGGCAAGTCGTCGCTCCTGAACGCCCTCGTCGGCGCAGGAGCGCGTGATCGTCTCCGACGTCCCGGGAACGACCCGCGACACGATCGACACGGTGCTCGAGCGCGACGGAGACGACGTTCGTGCTCGTCGACACGGCGGGCCTCCGACGCAAGCGGCGGCAGCGGCAGGGCATCGAGTACTACTCGGAGCTGCGCGCGCTCGAGGCCGCGGAGCGCGCCGACGTCGCGCTCGTCCTCGTCGATGCGTCCGAGGGCGTCGTCGAGCAGGACCTCGCGGTCGCCGACGTCGCGCGCAAGGCGGGCTGCTCGACGCTCGTCGTGCTCTCGAAGTGGGACATCAGCGTCGTCGACCTGCAGGAGACGCGGGGCCTGCTCAACCGCCGGCTGCGCCAGCGTCCGCCGGCGGTCGCCGTCTCGGCGACGACCGGCCGCGGGCTCGGCCGCCTGCTCGACCACGTCGAGACGCTCTTCGCGAAGCACGTCGCGCGCATCCCGACGCCCGTGCTCAACCGCGCGCTCGGGGAGCTCAAGCAGGCTCGGCCCGGCCCGCGCGGCGAGCGCGGACGCCGGCTCAAGCTTCTCTACGGCACCCAGACCGCCGACTCGGCCGCCCCGCCTGCGGATCTTCGTCAACGACCCGCGGCTCGTCACGCGCGACTACGGGTACTGGGTCGAGAACGAGCTCCGCGCACGGTTCGAGCTCCAGGGCGTGCCCGTGTCGATCGACTTCCAGCGCTCCGAGTGAACGTCGTCGTCGTCGGCGGCGGATCGTGGGGCACGGCGTTCGCGTGGCTCCTGCTCCAGCGCGGGCACGACGTCACGCTCGCGTGCCGCGACCCCGAGCAGGCCGCGGCGATCCGCGAGACCGGCCGGAACCCGCGCTACCTCGACCGGCGTCGACCTCTCCGGCGTGACCGCGACGACCATCGAGGCGGCCCCTGTCGCGGACGCGAACCTCGTGGTCGTCGCGGTGCCGAGCGCCGCGTTCGGCTCGGTCGTCGAGGCGCCTCCCCGGGCGGGCGCCGATCCTGAGCCTCACGAAGGGGCTCGACCCGGAGACGGGAGAGCGGCTCTCGACGGTCGTGCACGGACCGCCCAGTCGCCGTCCTCTCCGGCCCGAACATCGCCGACGAGATCGCGCGGGGCCTCCCGGCGGCGGCCGTGATCGCCTGCGAGAGCCTGGCGCTCGCCGTCCAGCTCCAGCTCGCGATCAACTCGACGGCGTTCCGCGTCTACGTCAACGACGACATCGTCGGCGTCGAGCTCTGCGCGGCGGCGAAGAACGTCATCGCGCTCGCCGCCGGAGGCGCGGACGGCCTCGGGCTCGGCGACAACGCCAAGGCGGCGCTCGTCGCCCGCGGGCTCGCCGAGATGGGGCGGCTCGCCGAGGTGTCCGGCGCCCGGCCGGAGACGTTCGCCGGGCTCGCGGGAATGGGCGACCTGATCGTCACGTGCTGGTCGCCGTCCGGCCGCAACCGGCGCTGCGGCGAGCTCGTCGCCCAGGGCGCGACGCCGGAGGAGGCCGCGCGCTCGATCGGCATGGTCGTCGAGGGCCTGACCACGGCCCCGGTGCTGCGGGAGCTCGCGCACCGGCTCGAGATCGAGATGCCGATCACCGAGGGCGTCTGCGCGGTCCTCGACGGCACGCCGCTGACCGAGCTCGTGGGGCAGCTCATGCGCCGCGAGCCGACGGTCGAGTAGCAGCCGCGCCGGGTACGCTTCCGCCCGTGGCGGGCGCACGTTCCAGTTCACGTCCGAGTCGGTGACCGAGGGGCATCCCGACAAGATCGCCGACCAGATCTCGGACGCCGTGCTCGACGCGGTGCTCGCCGGACGACATGAACGGGCGTGTCGCCTGCGAGACGCTGATCACGACCGGGCTCGTCGTCGTCGCCGGCGAGATCACGACCGAGACGTACGTCGACGTCCGCTCGATCGTCCGCGACACGATCAAGGACATCGGCTACACGCGCGCCAAGTACGGCTTCGACGCCGAGACGTGCGGCGTCATGGTCGCGATCGACGAGCAGTCGCCCGACATCGCGCAGGGCGTCGACGAGTCGTTCGAGGCGCAGCACGGCGACAGCGACCCGATCGACCGGATCGGCGCCGGCGACCAGGGGATGATGTTCGGCTACGCGTCGAACGAGACCGAGGAGCTGATGCCGCTGCCGATCGTGCTCGCGCACAAGCTCACGCAGGCGGCTCGCGGCCGGTCCGCAAGGCGGACGTCCTGCCGTACCTGCGCCCGGACGGGAAGGCGCAGGTGACCGTGCGCTACGAGGTCGACGAGCGCGGGCGCCAGCGGCCGGTCGAGATCGAGCGCGTGCTGATCTCGACGCAGCATCGCGACGGCCTCGACGCCGAGTCGCTGATCAAGCCCGACCTCCTCGAGCACGTCGTCGAGCCGTCCTGCACGCCGACTACCGCGATCTGTACGACGCCGCGCGGCTCGGCGCGCGCGGACTTCCTCTACGTCAACCCGACCGGGCAAGTTCGTGATCGGCGGGCCGATGGGGGACACCGGCCTCACGGGACGCAAGATCATCGTCGACACCTACGGCGGCGCCGCGCCGCACGGCGGCGGCGCGTTCTCGGGCAAGGACCCGACGAAGGTCGACCGCTCCGCCGCGTACGCGGTCCGCTACGTCGCGAAGAACGTCGTCGCGGCGGGGCTCGCCGAGCGCTGCCAGGTGCAGGTCGCCTACGCGATCGGCGTCGCGCATCCGATGAGCGTGCTCGTCGACTGCTTCGGCACCGAGGCCGAGGGGCTGACGAACGAGCGCGATCTCGGAGCTCGTGCGCGAGCACTTCGACCTCCGCCCGGGCGCGATCGTCCGCGATCTCGACCTGTTCCGCCCGATCTACCGGAAGACCGCGGCCTACGGCCACTTCGGCCGCGCCGACGCGGCCGACTTCACCTGGGAGCGCACCGACAAGGCCGACGCGCTTCGCGCCGCCGCCGGGCTGGCGGCGCCGGCCGTCGCGTAATCCGCCACCGGTGACGGCACCGGTGCCGACTTCAGTCGGACACCCGCTCTCGTCGACGCGCTGCGTGAAGCGCGGGTGTCGGACTGAAGTCCGACACCGGTTCGCATGCGCTACGCCGGCCGCGTCGCCGAGCGTGACGCTCGAGCTCCTTGCGCTCGCCGTCCGCGCAGGACGGTGAGCGTCACCTGCGCGCCGACCTCGCGGGCGTCGATCGCCGCGCGGAGGTCGTCGGAGGAGGTGACGCGGTCGTCGTCGATCGCGACGATGATGTCGCCGACCTGGACGCCGCCGGACGGCGCCGGGCTGCCGTCGTTGACGGCGGCCACGCGGGGCCTGCCGCCGTCCGAGTCCTCGAGCGAGACGCCGAGGTACGCGTGGTCGACCTCCTCGCCGGCGGCGAGAGCGGTGCGTCACCTTCTTCACGGTGTCGACGCCGATCGCGAAGCCGACGCCGTCGTTCCCGCCCGACTCGCTCGCGATCTGCGCGTTGACGCCGATGACGTCGCCCGACGCGTCCAGCAGCGGGCCGCCCGAGTTGCCGTGGTTGATCGCGGCGTCGGTCTGGATCGCGCCGTCGATCGCGTAGCCGTTCGGCGCCTCGATCGTCCGGTCGAGCGCGCTCACGATGCCGGCGGTGACGGTGCTCTCGAGCCCGAAGGGGCTGCCGATCGCGACGACCGCGTCGCCGACCTCGACCGTCGAGTCGTCCGCGACGGAGAGCGGCGTGAGCTCGGAGGCGGGAACCTCGACGTCGATCACCGCGAGGTCGGTGGACGGATCGGTGCCGACGAGCGTCGCGGCGACCTCGTCCCCGTCGGCGAAGCGCACGCTGAGGGAGGTCGCGCCCTCGACGACGTGCGCGTTCGTGACGATGTGCCCCTCGTCGTCGAGGACGAAGCCCGAGCCCGTCGCCTCGCCCTGCTGGGCGGGGCCGAACGGGCCGGACGCGTCGCTCGCGACGCCGCTCGCCGTGATCTCGACGACGCCGGGCGACGCCTTCGAATAGATCTGGCCGGCCGTCAGCGTGCTCGACGCCGCGACCGGAGTGCCGACGCTCGCCGCGGACGCCGTCGAGTCGTCGGTCGCCCGAACCGCGGCGACCGTTGCGCCCGTGCCGACGGTGACGCCGACGACGAGCGTCGCGGCGAGCGGCGCGATTCTCCGGCGGCGTGGCTCGGGGGTCGTGGGGGTGGTGCTCATGCTCGTTCCTCCTGGTCGGTCTGTACTGCGACCAGTGCAGCTGCCGCTCACAAGAGCACCCTCAGTTCCGGTGAAGAGTCCGGTAAGAACGTGCGCGGCCCGGTCCAACGCGAGGGGGCCGGCCCGGAGGCCGACCCCTCGTCGTGTGCGAGCGCGGCCGGGGTCACATCGGCATGCCGCCGGGGCCGTGGTCGAGGCCCGCCGGGCGGTTGTCGCCTCGGCCACGCGGCCCGAAGCCCTCGCGCGCCACGAGCTCGTCGACCCGCTCCTTGAAGCGGTCGAGTGCCTCGTCGCGCTGGGCGTCGGTGATCCGGCCGGCCTGGACGGCCGCGGCGAGCTCCTTCTCGACCGCGTCGACGAGCGCGGCCTCGAGGCCGGCTACCGACTTGCCCTCGGCCGCGGCCACGTCGGCGAGCGACTTCCCCGCCTCGAGCTGCGTGCGGAGCTCGGCCTCGGTGACGCCGAGGAACGTCGCTGCAGCACCGAAGAGCTCCGGCCCGTGGAACCCGAGCCCGTGGCCGTGGTGCCCGCGCCCGCCGAACAGCGGGAGGGTCCCGTCCTTCAGGCGCTCCTTCAGCTCCGCCGCCTGCTCCTCGGTGAGCCGTCCCTCCTTTACCGCCTCGTCGAGGCGGGCGCCGAGCGCGCCCTCGAGGGCGTTCTCGAGCGCCTCGGGCTCGACGCCGAGGCGCTCCGCGGCGTCGTCGATGATCGCCTGCTGTTCCTCCTCGGAACCGATCCCGCCGGCTGCGAGTGCGGCACCGCCTCCGGCGAGCGCGGCCACCGCGACCGCACCGGCTGCGAGCTTCTTCTTCGTCGCGTCCATCACGTTCGTCTCCTCTCGTCGGTCGATCCGGACGAGAGCCATGCCACCACCGCAGATTCAGAAGTGGCTGAGAGTCCCTTCGGAGCTTTTGAAGAACGGTGGACGGGTCTTACGCGGCTCTGAACCGTGATTGCGATCATCCGACATGTGCTGAAGCTGCTCATCGTCGAGGACGAGCCCGCGGTGCGGAACGCGCTGGTGCGGGCACTCGAGACCGAGGGGTACGAGCTGTCGGTCGCCGAGGACGGCGCGCAGGCGCTCGCGACGATGGCGCAGTCGCCTGCGGACGCGCTCGTGCTCGACGTGATGCTGCCCGGCGTCGACGGGCTCGAGGTTGCCCGGCGGCTCCGCGGTCAGGGCTCGGACGTGCCGATCCTGATGCTCACGGCGCGAGGCGCCGTGGGCGACCGCGTCGCGGGCCTGGACGCCGGGGCCGACGACTACCTCGTCAAGCCGTTCGCACTCGACGAGCTCCTCGCGCGCCTGCGCGCGCTCCTGCGCCGCACCGGCCAGACCGGCGAGCTGCGCTTCGCCGACCTGTCGCTCGATCCCGCCACGCGCGACGTGCGGCGCGGCGAACGCAAGGTGGAGCTCACCGTGACCGAGTTCAACCTGCTCGAGCTGCTCCTCCGAAACCCGCGGCAGGTGCTCCGCCGCTCGCTCATCTACGACCGGGTCTGGGGCTACGACTTCGGCCCGGACTCCCACGCGCTCGACGTGTACGTCGGGTACCTCCGCCGCAAGCTCGAGGCGTCCGGCGAGCCGCGCCTCATCCACACCGTGCGCGGCGTCGGCTACGCGCTGCGCGAGTCGTGAGCTTCCGCGCCCGGCTGACCCTCGCGGCCGCGGCCGCCGTCGCCGTCGCGATCGCGCTCGCGTCCGGGCTGGTCTACGTCCTCGTCCGAGACCAGCTCCGCGGCGAGGTCGAGACGACGCTCGAGGACCGCGCGGGGCTCGTGACCTCGGGGCCGCTCAGCGTCCGCCCTGGGCCGAACGGGTCACGTGTGCTCGAGACACCGTACCGCGGCCTCGCACAGGGCGACGTCTTCGTTCAGGCGGTCGACGCCCAGGGGACGGTTGCGAAGCCGGATCCGCGGCAGGTCGCGTTCCCCGTGACCGACGAGATCAAACAGGCAGCCGCAGAGGGCGGCGATCCGTTCTTCACCGATGCCGTGATCGAGGGCACGCACGTGCTCCAGCTCGTCGTGCCCGTCGGTGACGGGTACGCGCTCCAGCTCGTTCGTCCGCTGGAGGAGGTCGACCGCCTCCTCGACCGGATCGGGATCGTCCTCATCCTCGTCTCGCTCGTCGGTATCGCGGCCGCGGCGGCCTTCGGCGCGCTCGTGGCGCGGACGGCCCTGAGGCCGGTGGAGCAGCTCACGCGCGAGGCCGAGGTCGTGGCCGAGACCCGCGACCTTTCGCACCGGATCGGGCTCGAGGGGAACGACGAGCTGGCACGCCTCGGGGCGAGCTTCGACACGATGCTCGCGGCCCTCGACGAGTCGCAGCGCCGGCAGCGCCAGCTCGTCGCGGACGCCTCGCACGAGCTCGGGACGCCGCTGACGAGCATCCGGACGAACGTCGAGGTGCTCGCGCGGAGGAACGACCTCGCGCCCGAGGCGCGCGAGGCCCTGCTCGGCGACCTCGTCGGCCAGCTGGGGGAGATGAGCGGGCTCGTGACCGGGCTCGTGGAGCTCGCGAGCGAGGCGCCGACCGAGCTCGAGCGCGGCGACGTCCAGCTCGACGAGCTCGTCGAGGATGCGGTCGCGCGGGCGGCCCGGCTCGCGCCCCAGATCACGTTCACGAGAGAGCTCGAGCCCACCGTGGTCAGCGGCGTCCCCGGCCGGCTCGAGCGCGCCGTCTCCAACGTGCTCGACAACGCCGTCAAGTGGAGCGAGCCGGGAGCGACCGTGGAGGTCGCCGTGGGGCGCGGCGCCGTGACCGTTCGCGACCACGGGCCGGGGATCGCCGAGGACGACGTCCCGCACATCTTCGACCGCTTCTACCGCTCGGCGGAGGCGCGGGCGATGCCCGGCTCGGGGCTCGGGCTCGCAATCGTCAAGCGCGTCGTCGACGAGCACGGCGGCGCGGCAACGGTCGCGCGGGCCGACGGCGGCGGGACGGTCGTCCGGCTGTCCTTCCCCGAGGTCGCGCCGACGGACTGAGCGTCGAGGCTCAGGCGGCGAGGCGGACGTACAGGCCCTGCGCTGCCTTCTCGGCGATGGCGCGCTCGCCCTTGTCCAGCGTGACCTTCAGCTGACCGGCAGCGGGCTGGGCCTCGCGCATCTCCACCTTGGAGCCGGGCACGTAGCCCTCGTCGTAGAACCAGTGCAGGAGGTCGCCGTCGTGCTCCGCGAGCCGCACGATCTCGCCGGCCTGGCCGGGCTGGAGCTCCGCGAGGGCGACGAGGCCCTGGTTCTCCGACTGCTCGAACTCGGTGGAGACGGGCCAGCCGTGCGGGCAGCGGTCGGGGCGCCCGAGGCGCTCGTAGATGCGGTCGATCATCTCGTCCGTGAACGTGTCGCCCATCTCGTCGGCGTGGACGTGCGACTCGGACGCGGTGTACCCCATGAAGTCGGTGAGGAAGCGCTCGATGATCCGGTGCTTGCGGACGACGCGCTCTGCCCGCTCGATCCCGGTGTCGGTGAGGATCGCCTCCTTGGACTCGCCGCGCTCGACGAGGCCCTCCGTTTCGAGTCGCTTGAGCATCTCGCCGGCGGACGCGCGCGAGACGCCGAGCATCTCGGCCACCCGCGCCGCGATGGCGCTGTCGCCGGCGGGGCGGTACTCGCCGATCGGGAAGGCGAGGAAGTAGATGACCTCGAGGTACTCGTCGATCGAATGCCCGTGCGTGCCTGCCACGCGAGGCATCCTACCCGGCCGCGCCCAGCTCCCACGCGCGTCTGGTCGACAGCGCGAGGACGAACGGCGTCGCCACCGCGACGAGCAGGAGCGCCGACGGGGCGGCGGCGGAGTAGTCGCCGAGCGAGGTGTCGGTCCAGATCTCGGTCGCGAGCGTGTCGAACCCGATGGGCCGGAGCAGCAGGGTTGCCGGGAGCTCCTTCATCGCCGAGAGGAACACGAGCGCGGCGCCGGCGAGCAGGCCGGGCCGCGCGAGCGGGAGCACGACGCGCGCGTAGCTCGACGCCGGGCCACGCCCGAGTGAGCGCGACGCGTCGAGCAGGCGCGGGTCGACCGACACGAGCGCACTGCGCGTCGCGGCCAGGCTCTGCGGCATGAATCGGATCACGTAGGCGGCGACCAGCAAGCCGAGGCTCTGGTAGACGATGCTCCCGGCTCGCACGCCGAAGAAGACGAGGGCCAGTGCGACCGCGATCCCCGGGACGGCGTTCGGCACGAGCGTGAGCCGCTCGAGGAGCCGCGCGACGCGTGAGGGTGCGGGCCAGCCCAGGATCGCAACGGGCAGCACGGCGACGACCGCGAACGCCGCGGCGACGCCCGAGGCGACCGCGGTGTTCGCCGCCGCCTCCCAGGCGATGCCGGCGAACCGGCCCCCGCGGATGCCCTCGGCCGCCCACCAGACGAGGACGCCGATGGGAACGACGAGGAAGAGACTCGTCACGCTTGCGCAGAAGAGCGCTGCGAGCGGCCTCCCAGCGCCCGAGCGTCACCACGCGCGCCCGGCGCCCCGCACCCGGCGAGGTCCGGTGGACGGCGGCCGAGCCTCGCGCCCGTCCTTCGGCCCAGACAACGAGCGCAGACAGTGCGACGAGCACGAGGGCGACGAGCGCCGCGCTCGAGCGGTCTAGGAGCGACTCGTACTGGAGGTAGACAGCACGCGTCAGCGTCGGGTACTGCATGAGCGAGACGGCACCGAAGTCCGCGAGCACGTAGAGCGCGACGAGGAGCGACGAGGCGGCAAGCCCGGGACGGATGGCGGGAGCGTGACGGAGAAGAACACCTGGCGTGGCGACCGCCCGAGGCTCCTCGCCGCCTCCTCGATCGACGGGTCGACGCTCCGCAGCGCCGCGGCGGCGATCAGGAAGACGTAGGGGAACGTCGAGAGCGACAGCGCGAGGAGGGCGCCGCCGTAGCCGTAGATCTCGGGCAGGCGCTCGACCCCGGCCGGCTCGAGCACGTCCTGCAGGAGCCCCTTCGGCCCGAAGGCTCCGAGCAGCGCGAGCGCGGCGACGTAGCTCGGGATCACGAGCGGCAGGGTCGCCGCGACCGCCCAGCCGCGCCTCCAGGGAGGTCGCTGCGGACGGTCAGCCACGCGAGCGCCGTGCCGACGACCAGCGCGACGGCGACGACGCCCGCGGTGAGCAGCGTGGTCTGGAGGGTGAGGCGCGCGAGCGTCCCGGGCGGGATCGCCGAGCGCGTCTCGGCGTCCGCGCCGAGCCCGCGGACGAGCAGGTAGACGACGGGCAGCACCGCAGCGGCCGCGGTGACCGTGGCGAGCGCGACGAGGAGGAGCGGCGGACGACGGCGGCGGCCGCCCGGCCGGGCGGCCGCCGCCGCTCCGCTCACAGCGTGTAGCCCGTCTCGTTCAGCAGTCGCACGGCGGGCGGAAGTTCGCGGCCGAGGCGACCGAGGTTGACGTCGGGCCCCTTGATCTGGCCGAGCGTCGGCAGGCCCGGCCGAGGCGTGACGCCGCGGACGAGCGGGTACTCCGCGCCGCCCGGCCCGCGGGCGATGAACCGCTGTGCCCACTTCGAGAGCAGGAAGTCGACGAACCGCTGCGCGGCGGCCTGCTTGTCGCTCGAGGCGACGATCCCGACGCCCGCGGCGTTGACGAGCGCACCGGGGTCGCCCTTGCCGAGGAAGTGGTTCTCGACGGGCATCGTCGGCGTCTGCACGCGCAGGTTGTGCGAGGTAGTAGTGGTTGACGAGGCCGAGCTGCACCTCGCCGCGCGCAACCGCCTGCACGACCTGGGTGTTGCCGCTGTAGAACGTCGGCCCGTTGGCCTTCACGCCGAGCAGCCAGTCGCGCGTGCGATCCTCGCCGTGAAGGATCCGCATCACGGCGACGAACGCCTGGAACGACGCGTTCGTCGGTGCGATGCCGATCTTCCCCTTCCACGATGGCTTCGTGAGCTCCCAGATCGTCCTCGGCAGCTGCGCGCGCGTCACCTCGCTCGTGTTGTAGGCGAGGACGCGGGCGCGGCCGCTCGTGCCGACCCAGCGCTTTCCGGGCGCACGGAACCGGACCGGGACCTTCTCGAGGGTCGAGGCGGGGAGCACCCTCAGGATCCCTTCGCGCGCGACGAGCCCGAGGAGGCCCGACTCCTGCGAGAAGAACACGTCTGCCGGGCTGCGCAGCCCTCCTCGAGCATCGTCGCCGCGAGCTGCGCGCTCGACCCGTAGCGCACCTCGAGCTCGATCCCGGTCTCCCGGGTGAACCGTCGAAGAGCGGCTCGACGAGCCGTTCCTCACGTCCCGAGTAGATCGTGAGGGTCGTCGTCGCCGAGTCGGCCGCCGGAGGCGGCGAGGCCGGCCGCCGGATGCGACCGCGGCCACGAGCACCGCGAGGATTGCGAAGCGCTTCATCGAGCCTCCATGTCAGGTGTGTCACACATTCGTTGTAAGGGAACCTTACCGCGAATCGGCGACAGAAAGAACGGTCACCTGCTCGTCGTCGAGCAACGTGACCCGCACCCGGTCTCCGACCTCGACCGACTCCGTCGACGGTCGCTGCGAGACGAGTTCGACGCCGTCCAGCCGGAGGCGGTAGAGGATGTCGTGGCCGCGGAACTCACGTCCGACGACGTGCCCGGCGCCCGACGGGTCCGGGCAGAGGGCGAGGAGCTCGGGTCGGACGACGACGCCGACGCACTCGCTGTCGGACAGCGGCGACGGGAAGCTGCCGATGACGGTGTGCACACGTACGCCGTCGGTGTCTCCGTCGAGCACGTTGGCAGGGCCGACGAACTCCGCCGCCCACCTCGACGCGGGGCTCCGGTAGAGCGCCTCGGGCGAGCCTGCCTGGACGATCCGCCCGTCGCGCATGAGCGCGATCCGGTCGGCGAGCGAGAAAGCCTCCTCCCGGTCGTGCGTCACGAGGACGACGGTGACGCCGAGCGGCCGGAGGATCGCCGTGACTTCCTCGCGGAGCTCCTGCTCGATGCAGCGAGTCGACGTTCGACCATGGCTCGTCGAGCAGCACGACCTCGGGTGCGGGTGCGAGCGCGCGCGCGAGCGCCACGCGCTGCTGCTGGCCGCCCGAGAGCTGGTGCGGGTAGCGCTCGCCGAGTGCCGCGAGGCCGACGGTGTCGAGCAGCTCCGGCACGCGCGTGCGGCGCTCACGGCGGGGATCCCGAAGCCGACGTTCTGCGCGACCGTGAGGTGCGGGAACAGCGCGTAGTCCTGGAACACCATGCCGACGCGTCGGCGCTCCGGGGGGATCCAGGACGAGACGTCGGTCACGGGACGGCCGTCGATCTCGATGCTGCCGCCGTCGGGGCGCTCGAACCCGGCGATCGTCCGGAGCAGCGTCGTCTTCCCGCACCCGGACGGCCCTAGCAGCGCGACGATCTCGCCGCGTCGCACGGCCAGGCTCGCCTCGTCGAGTGCCACGACGTCGCCGAAGCGCTTCGTGACGCCGCTGAGACGGATCATCTGCCGCTCCATGTAAGGAGAACCTTACCTCGATCGTCGCGCGATCGAGTCGTCGGCGCCGAGGACTACGCTCGGTCGCGTGCCGCTCGCATCGGTCTACCCGCTCGTCTCGACCCGGTCGCTCGCGCGGCCGTTCACGTACGAGGTTCCCGAGGGCACGGGCAAGGGCGCCGTGGTCTCGGTCCGGCTCGGGCGGCGCTCGGTGCGCGGGGTGGTCGCCGACGTCGGGGTGACGGCGCCGCCGGGCGTCGAGCCGGTCGCCGTCGGGGCGCAGCTCGACGAGGTTCCCGGCACGCTCGTCGACCTCGCGCTCTGGCTCGCCGACTACTACGGCTCGACGCCGGCGCGCGCGCTCGAGCTCGTCGCCCCGACGCGCAGGAAGCCGCGCGGCGAGCGGCCGTCGCCCGCCGTCCGGGAGTCGCTCGCGGGCGAGCCGGAGCCGGCGTCGCTCACCCCCGACCAGCGGGCGGCCGTCGAGCGGATCGTCGCCGCGCTCGACGAGGGGGTCGGCGAGCACGTCCTCCTCGAGGGGCCGACCGGCAGCGGCAAGACCGAGGTCTACCTCCAGGCCTGCGCCGCGGCGCTCGAGCGCGGCCTCGGGACGATCGTGCTCGTCCCCGAGATCGCGCTGGCGCCGCAGACCGTCGGTCGCTTCCGGCAGCGGTTCGGAGACATCGTCGCGATCCTCCACTCGTCGCTCGGCGACGCGGAGCGCCGCGACGAGCGCGACCGCATCGCCCGCGGCGAGGCGCGGATCGTGGTCGGCGCCCGCTCGGCGATCTTCGCGGGCATGCGCGGGGTCGGGCTGATCGTCGTCGACGAGGAGCACGACGCGGCCTTCAAGCAGGAGTCCGACCCGCGGTACGACGCGCGCACGGTCGCGGCGAAGCGGGCGGCGCTGGAAGGCGCGGTTGCCGTCTACGGGTCGGCGACCCCGCGGCCCGAGAGCTGGTCGCGGCTCCGGCGGTCGTCCCTCTCGGCGCGCATCGGCGCCCCCATGCCGCGCGTGCGGCTGGTCGATCTCCGCCGGGAGAAGGGCTATCCGCTGTCGGCTCCGCTGCTCGGCGCGCTCGGACGTCTCGTCGAGGACGGCGGGCGCGCAGTCCTCCTCCTCAACCGCCGCGGCGTCGCACCGGCGGTCCACTGCCGCGCGTGCGGCGTGTCGCGACGCTGCGAGCTCTGCGACGTCGCCCTGACGCTCCACTCGGACGACGTCCTCCACTGCCACCACTGCGGTCGCGCGGAGAGCGTCCCGAGGGCGTGCCCCGCCTGCGGCTCCGTCGAGCTCGCTCGGATCGGTGCAGGGACGCAGCGGCTCGAGACGGAGCTCGAGCGGAGCCTTCCCGAGCTCGAGCGGATCCGGCTCGACGCGGACGTCACGGCGCGGCCGGGCGCCCTCCGCGACGCGATCGAGCGCTTCCGGAACGCGGACCGGGCGATCCTGATCGGCACGCAGATCGTCGCGAAGGGCCATCACTTCCCGGGCGTCTCGCTCGCCGCGGTCGTCGACGCCGACACCGGCCTCTCGATCCCCGACTTCCGCGCCGAGGAGCGGACGTTCCAGCTCGTGACGCAGCTCGCGGGGCGCAGCGGCCGTGACGCGCCCGGGCGCGTTCTCGTCCAGACCTTCCAGCCGGACGCGACCCCGCTGCGGCACGCGGTCAACCACGACGTCGCCGGGTTCCTCGCCGGAGAGCTCGAGCGCCGCGAGGCACTGGGCTACCCGCCCTTCCGGCACCTCGTCTCGATCCTCGTCTCGGGGCCCGAGGCCGGCGCGCCGCTCGCGGCGCTGCGGAGCTCCGCGAGCGCCTCACGGCGTCCGGCGTCGACGCCGACCTGCTCGGGCCTGCGCCGGTGCTTCGGCTGCGCGGCCGCCATCGCGCGCAGCTGATCGCCAAGACCACGCAGCCGCGCTCCGTCGCCCGGCGCGTCTCCGTGCTCCTCGCCGCGGCCGTGCCGACGATGCGTCGCGACGGGCTCAACGTCGTCGTCGACGTCGACCCGCAATCCCTGTAGAACGACGCCCGTGGACCAGGGGCTGACCGCGACGATCCGCGAGGCGATGCCGCTCGCCGCGCACCTCGGCTTCGAGGGCGTCGAAGGCGGCACCGAGGCGGTCGTCGTCCGCGGGGTCTGGGCGCCGGAGCACTGCACTGCCGCCGGCGTGCTCCACGGTGGCTACCTGATGTCGCTCGCGGACGTCGCCGCCGCGACGCTCGCGTTCCTCAACCTCCAGCCGGCGCGACGACCGCCACGATCGAGGCGAAGACGAACTTCCTCGCCGCCGTCCGGGACGGCGCGGTGACGGCGCGAGCCGAGCTCGTCCACGCAGGCAAGCGGACGATCGTCCTGCAGGTGGACATCCGCGACGACGCGGGCAGGCTGGTCTCGCGGACGCTCCAGACGCAGGCCGTGATCGCGACCTGACGTCTACACTCGCGCCGTGGCACACGACCATCACGACCACGATCACGATCACGACCCGAGCACGATCACGACGAGATCACGGCCACGAGCCCGAGCTGACGGAAGCCGAGGCGCGCGCCGAGGCCGAGCGGCTCGTCCGGCGCGATGTCGCGCTCGCCCAGATCCGGCAGTACGGGGATCCCGTGCTCCGGATGCGCGGCGCGGAGGTCGAGCGTTCGACGACGAGCTCGTGCGGGTCAGCGAGCGGATGATGCTGCTGATGCACGACGCCGACGGGCGTCGGGCTCGCCGCGACGCAGGTCGGGATCCTGCGCCGCTTCTTCGTCTCCACGCTCGACGGCGAGGATCGCGTGCTGGTCAACCCGGTCGTCACTCCGGTCGGGAGCGACGTCGAGGTCGAGCAGGAGGGGTGCCTCTCCCTCGGGCCGATCCGCCTGCCGGTCGAGCGGGCCGCGCGGGTCATGGTGGAGGCGCGCGACGAGGCGGGCGAGCCGGTCTCCTTCGAGCTGGAAGGCGCCGACGCGCGGGTCGTCCAGCACGAGCTCGACCACCTGGACGGCACGCTCATCATCGAGCGCACCGACCCGGACGCGCGCCGCGAGGCGCTCGGGCAGCTGCGCCCGCGCCTCGTCCTCGCGTAGCGACCCGGTGGCGCGCATCGCGGTCGCCGCGACGGCGCCGTTCGGGGCGGACGTGCTCGAGCGGCTGGCCGAGCGGCACGACGTCGCCGTCCTGCTCGACTCGTCCCGACGCTCCCGCGGGCCGCGGGCGCCGCCTCGCCGCGCCGCCGGCGAAGCTCGTCGCGGAGCGGCTCGGCATCCCCGTGCTCCAGCCCGAGCGGCTCGACGCCGGGATCGAGCTCGATGCGCCGACCGTCGTCGTCTGCGCGTACGGGCTGCTCGTCCCGGAGGCGCTGCTCGCCGAGCGCGCGTGGCTCAACGTCCATCCGTCGCTCCTTCCACGCTGGCGCGGCGCGGCACCCGTCGAGCGGGCGATCATGGCCGGGGACGAGGAGACTGGCGTCACGATCCACGAGACGGTTGCCGAGCTCGACGCCGGTCCGGTCGCGGCGCAGGAGGCATTTCGAGATCGGCCCGGACGACGACGCCGGGGCGGTCTACGAGCGGTCCGCGGAGGTCGCGGCGCGCCTCCTCGACGGCGTCCTCGCCGACCCCGCTCCGCACTTCGAGCCGCAGGTCGGAGCGCCGACCTACGCCGAGAAGATCCACTCGTCCGACCGGCAGCTCGATCTCGACCGGCCGGCCGAGGAGCTCGTCCGCGTCGTCCGTGCCCTGAGCCCGCACATCGGCGCGCGCGCGGTGCTCGAGGGCCGTCCCGTCACCGTCTGGCGCGCGCGGATCGGCGACGACGGGTCGTTCGAGCCGGTCGAGGTGCAGCCCGACGGTGGGCGCCGCATGAGCGCCGAGGACTGGCGGCGCGGTCTTCGGTGAGCACCGTCGCGCCGGCCCGGCGGGTCGCGTTCACCGTCGTGCGGCGCGTCTTCGAGGACGACGCGTATGCCGACCGCGTGCTGCGGACCGAGTCGCGATCGCTCGACGAGCGCGATCGCGCCCTCGCCCGGCGCCTCGCGTTCGGCACCGTTCAGCGCGCGCGCACGCTCGACCACGCGATCGAGACGCTCGGCAAGCGCCCGGTGCGGAAGCTCGATGCCCCCGTCCGTGATGCGCTCCGCCTCGGCGCGTACCAGCTCGCGTTCATGGACGGCGTGCCGCGCTACGCGGCCGTCAACGAGTCGGTCGAGCTCGTGCGGCAGGCGCGGCTCGAGCGGGCGGTGCCGTTCGCGAATGCGGTGCTCCGGCGGCTCGCCGACGGCGCGCGCGACCTCTGCGCAGTCGCTTCCCGAGGGCACGCCTGCAGAGGCGGCGCTGCGCCACTCGTACCCCGACTGGGTCGCGGAGACGTGGTGGCGCGAGCTCGGGTCGGACGCTGCGCGCGCGCTGATGGCCGCGCAGAACGAGGAGCCGGAAACCGCCGTGCGGCTCGTACGCGGTGCGATCGAGGGGCGCAAGGACACGCTGATCCCCGGTGCCTGGATCGTCGACCGCGTCGACGAGGCGGCGCTCGCCGAGGGGCGCCTCTGGCCGCAGAGCCGCGGCTCGCAGCTCGTCGGCCACGTCGTCGGGTCGGAGCCCGGAGAGCGGACGCTCGACCTCTGCGCGGCGCCGGGCGGCAAGGCGACGATGCTCGCCGGCGAGGTCGTGGCGGTCGAGGTCGACCCGTCGCGCGCGGCCCAGCTCGAGGAGAACGCCCGCCGCCTCGGCGCGACCGGGGTGCGCGTGGTCGTCGCGGACGGCCGTGACCTGCCGGCCGAGCTCGACGGCTTCGACCGTTCGCTCGTCGACGCCCCCTGCTCGGGCCTCGGCGTCCTCGCGTCGCGCCCCGACCTCCGCTGGCGCGCCATGCCGCTGCCGGGGCTCCAGCTCGAGCTCCTCCGCTCCGCCATCTCGCGCACGAGGCCCGGCGGGACGGTGGTCTACTCGACGTGCACGATCAACGCGGAGGAGTGCGAGGACGTCGTGGACGCTGTCGTCTCCGAGGGCATCGTCGAGGTAGACCGAAGCCTGGGCGACGAGTGGCCCACATTCCGGCACGGCTCACGCCCCGAGCTCCTCCAGACGCTGCCGCACGTCCACGGAACGAGCGGCTTCTTCGTCGCCCGCCTGCGCGTCCCGTCCCCCTAGAGGCTTGATGTGAGATCGGAGTGCGTGCGGGGATGGCCTGCACCAAGCAGCGTGGTCGGCTCGATCGGTGTGCAGGCTGGTTGCCTGGATGCCGGGCGAGACGGCCGCGATGCGCCGTGTGCAGGCCACCATCCGTGCGTGCTCGGATCTTGCATCAAGCCTCTACGATCGGATCAGTGGGCTGGGGCGACTGGATTCGGGACGGGGTCGAGGTCGAGCCGTCGCTCTACGCCGCGGACTTCCGCCGGCTGGGCGCGCAGGTGGACGAGCTCCTCGCGGCCGGATGCCGCGTCTTCCACTTCGACTGCGGCGACGGGCACTTCGTCCCTCCGGTGACGATCGGGCCGGTGGTGCTCCGCGCCATCTCGCCGGGCATCCACGCCGCCGGAGGAGTCCTGGACTGCCATCTGATGGTCGACGACCCGGTCCACCACTTCGAGGAGTTCGCGGCTTCGGGTGCCGATTCGGTGACGTTCCACGTCGAGGTCGCGGACGACCCGGCCGCCGTGGCGGACGCGGCCCGCTCACGCGGGCTCGCGGTCGGTGTCGCCTTCAATCCCGCGACGAGCCCGTCCGACGCCGCCGATGCCGCGAGCGCGGCGGGGGCGGACATCGTCCTCTGCATGAGCATCGTCCCCGGCTACTCGGGGCAGGCGTTCATGCCGGAGGCCCTCGACCGGATCGCCGAGCTCGGGACGCTCGTCGACGTCCCGATCCAGGTGGACGGGGGCATCGGGGACGCGAACGTCGCCCGTGTGCGCGAGGCGGGCGCGTCGCTCCTCGTCGCGGGGAGCGCCGTCTTCGCCGACCCTGCGCCGGCCGAGGCGTACCGCCGGCTGTGCGCGGCCGCAGCATGAGCCTCGAGCGGGCGCTCGCGCTGGTCGCGGCGGCGCCGCGAAGCGGCTACCCGAACCCGACCGTCGGCGCGGTGGTCGTCGCCTCGGACGGCGCGGTCCTCGGTGAGGGCATCAGCGAGCCGGCCGGCGGCAGGCACGCCGAGGTCGTCGCGCTCGACGAGGCAGGCCCACGCGCCGGCGGCGCGACGCTCTTCGTGACGATGGAGCCGTGCGCGCACCACGGCCGTACGCCGCCGTGCGTCGACGCGATCCTCGCCGCGGGGATTGCCCGCGTCGTCGCCGCGTGCCCCGACCCGAGCGCCGAGGCGCGCGGAGGAGCCGAGGCGCTTCGCTCCGCAGGCGTCGAGGTGGAGCTCCTCGACCTGCCCGAGGCCAGGAGACAGAACGAGGCCTGGCGCACCTGGGCTGCTCGCGGGCGCCCGTACGTCGTCCTCAAGCTCGCCGTGTCGCTCGACGGACGCGCCGTCGTCCCCGGCCGGCGCTGGGTGACCGGCGAGGAGTCGCGGCGCCGCGTTCACGAGCTCCGGGCGGAGGTCGACGCGGTCGCGGTTGGGATGGGCACCGTGCGCGCGGATGCGCCGCGCCTCGATGCGCGCGACGTCGGCGCGACACGCCAGCCGCGTCGGCTCGCGTTCGGCCGTGGGCCGCTCCCGGAGGGATCCGAGCTCGAGCTCAGACCCGGCTCGATCGACGACGAGCTCGACATGCTCTGCCTCGGAAGGCGTCCAGTCGCTCCTCCTCGAGGGGGGCCCGACGATCGGGACGGCGTTCCTCGCCGCGGGGCTCGTCGACCGGCTGCTCGTGTTCGTCGCGCCGGTGCTCGCCGGCGACGGGCCGCCGATGCTCGGGCCGCTTCCGGCGCCCCTCGACCTCGGACGGCCGGACGTCGAGCAGGTGGGCGACGACGTGCTGCTCGACTGGAGGCTCCGCGACGCGTGAGGCGGGTACCGCGCACCCGGTAGCCTCGATCGGGTGTTCACCGGGATCGTGCGCGAGCTGGGCAGCGTCGTCGGTGCCGACGGCGACGACGACGGCGTCACGCTGCGGGTCGACGCGCCCGTCACGGCCGCCACGACCGGGATCGGCGACTCGATCTCGATCGACGGCGTGTGCCTCACGGCCGAGGCCGTCGACGACGAGACGATCCGCTTCCACGCCGTCTCCGAGACGCTGAGCCGGTCGACCCTCGGACGGCTCGGCGTGGGCGACGCCGTCAACGTGGAGCCCGCGCTCCGCGCGGGAGAGCCACTCGGCGGTCACATCGTCCAGGGGCACGTCGACGGGGTCGGCTCCGTGCGTGCGGTCGAGCCGGAGGGTGACGGGATGCGCGTCACCTTCGAGGCGTCGCCGGACGTTCTGCGGTACTGCGTGGAGAAGGGCTCGATCACCGTCTAGGGCGTCTCGCTGACCGTCGCGGCGCTCGATGCGGAGTCGTTCTCGGTCGCGCTCGTCCCCCACACGCTGTCGGTGACGACGCTCGGCACGGTCGCCGTGGGGACATCGGTGAACCTCGAGGTCGACGTCCTCGCGAAGTACGTCGAACGGCTCGTCCAGCCGTCTACGATGATCCAGTGACCGCCGTGACGGAGCCCACGACCAGCCCGTTCGCCTCGATCGAGGAGGCGATCGAGGAGATCCGCTCGGGCCGGTTCGTCGTGGTCGTCGACGACGAGGATCGCGAGAACGAGGGCGACCTCACGATCGCGGCCCAGTTCGTCACGCCTGACGCGGTCAACTTCATGGCGATCCACGGTCGCGGGCTGATCTGCCTGTGCCTCACCCCGGAGCGCTGCGACGAGCTCGGGCTCCGGCAGATGACCGACCAGAACGAGGCGCAGTTCGGCACGGCCTTCACCGTCTCGATCGAGGCGCGCGACGGCGTCTCGACGGGCATCTCGGCGGCGGACAGGGCCCACACGATCCAGGTCGCCGTCGACCCCACCGCCGAGCCGCGCGACCTGGTCAGCCCCGGACACGTGTTCCCGCTCCGCGCCCGCCCCGGCGGTGTCCTGAAGCGCTCGGGCCAGACCGAGGCGGCGGTCGACCTCGCGCGGCTCGCCGGACTCCAGTCGGCCGGCGTCGTGTGCGAGATCATGAAGGACGACGGGACGATGGCCCGCGTCCCGGACCTCGTCGAGTTCTGCGAGCGCCACGGACTGAAGCTCGTCACCGTCGCCGACCTGATCGAGTACCGCAAGCGCACCGAGAAGCTCGTCGAGCGCGTCGTCACGGTGCGGCTCCCGACCGACTACGGAGACTTCGACGCGGTCGCATACCGCGAGACGCTCACCGGCAAGCAGCACGTCGCGCTCGTGAAGGGCGAGGTGGCAGGGCGCGAGAACGTCCTGGTCCGCGTCCATTCGGAGTGCCTCACGGGTGACGTCTTCCACTCGCGCCGCTGCGACTGCGGTGAGCAGCTCGAGGGCGCCCTCGCCCGGATCGAGGCGGAGGGCGCCGGGGTGCTGCTCTACCTCGCGCAGGAGGGCCGTGGGATCGGGCTCCTCAACAAGCTCCGCGCGTACGAGCTCCAGGAGCAGGGGCTCGACACGGTCGAGGCGAACCTCGAGCTCGGCTTCAAGGCCGATCCGCGCGAGTACGGGATCGGGTCGCAGATCCTCGCCGACCTCGGGCTGTCGACGATCCGTGTCCTCACGAACAACCCGAGGAAGATCTCCGGGATCAGCGGCTTCGGGATCACGGCCGTCTCCCAGGAGCCGATCGAGGTCGAGCCGAACGACCACAATCGCGACTACCTCGAGACGAAGCGCGACAAGCTCGGCCACACCATCGGTCGACGGCTCCACCACCAGGACGAGCGGTACGGTTCCGATCGAGCACTAGGAAGGTGGGTGGGATGAACCGGATCGACGAGCCTGAAGGGCAAGGCGACGAGCGCACATGGACGCCCGAGTCGGGGGAGGACCTCGAGCGGGCGAGCGAGAACGTGCTCGACGGCTGGCCGGCATCGCCCCCCGCCAACACCGGAGACGAGGAGTCGGTCGAGCTGCCCGTCACCTACGAGGCGGAGGCTGACGCCGAGCCGGACGTCGACGGTCCCGACGCCGACGGAGCCCTGCCGGACGCGCCCGACGAGGAGGACGACCTCGAGCCGGCCCTGACGTCCACGGTGATCGACGAGCCTGCTCCCGGCGAGGTCGTCGAGACCAGCTCCGAGCACGCTCCCGGGCAGCTGCTCATCCCGCCGGGCTATGCCGTGCTCGAGGGGCAGCCGCAGGGACGTCGCCGTGCGGTCGGGATCGTCGTCAGCCGCTTCAACGGCGAGGTAACCGGCGCCCTGCTCTCCTCGGCGCTCGACGAGCTCGGCGCACGAGGCGTCGGGCCCGACTCGATCACCGTCATGCCCGTCCCCGGTGCCTTCGAGCTTCCGATCGCCGCGATGGCGCTCGCGAAGACCAGGCGCTTCGCCTGCATCGTCGCGCTCGGCTGTGTGATCCGCGGCGACACCCCTCACTTCGACTACGTCGCGAGCGAGGCTGCGTCCGGTCTCCAGCTCGCGGCGATCGAGACCGGCGTGCCCGTCGCGTTCGGCGTGCTGACGCTCGACCGCCCGGACCAGGCCGAGCCGCGCTCCGCAAAGGGCGCCGAGGCCGTCGTGACGGCGCTCGAGATGGCGGACCTGTTCGCCAACCTCCGCGCCGCCGCCGCGCGTTGAGCCGCTCGCGACGCACGCTAGGGGTCTGACCCCGAGGGGTCAGACCCCGTGAAGCTCCCGTGCGTCGCGAGCGTCGCGGGGGTCAGGCACCTGCGGTGCCAGACCCCGTTCGTCCCTTGCTACCATCCGCAGCCGCATGTCGAGGGTTTGCGCAATCTGCGGGAAGAAGCCGTCGACCGGGAACAGCCGGTCGCACTCGATGGTCGCCACGAAGCGGCGCTTCAACCCGAACCTGCAGCGCATCCGACTCGTCCTCGACGGCAAGCCGACCCGGGACTACGTGTGCACGCGCTGTCTCAAGGCCGGCAAGGTCGTCAAAGCCGTCTAACGACCAGGGGACGTGGCTTCAGCCGCGTCCCTGACGCCGTGAGCGCCGGATGCGACTCGTCGGGACGCGGCTGAAGCCACGTCCCAGAGCCGCGTGACGCTTAGACTCGGCGCGTGAAGAAGGGGAGCATCGTGCTCGTCGAGAACGAGCTCGGCCGCGTGTCGATGACCGCCGACGCGGTCGCGTCGATCGCGGGACGGGCAGTGGACGAGTCGTTCGGCGTCGTCGATCAGGCGGGACGCCGCGGGCCGCTCCGGCTCCTGACCCGCGGACGGCAGTCCGGGGTTCGCGTCCGCGAGACGGACGGCGGGATCGCGCTCGAGCTCCACGTCGTCGTGGACTACGGCATCAACCTCGGCGAGGTCAGCGCGATGGTCCAGTCGCGTGTCGGCTACGAGGTGGAGCGGCACACCGGCCTCGTCCGTCAAGGCCGTCGACGTCCACGTCGACAGCGCCCGGAGAGCCGAATGATCCCGGTCGAGAGCGTCCGCGCGCTCGCCGCGTCCGGGCTCGAGAACGTCGAGCGGCACCGGCGGCGGATCAACGCGCTCAACGTCTATCCGGTGCCCGACGGCGACACCGGGACGAACCTCACGCTGACGATGCAGGGCATCGTGGACGAGCTCGACCGCTCGACCGCGAAGACCACCGCCGAGCTCGCGGCAGACGTCCAGCGGGCCGCGACGATGGAGGCGAAGGGCAACTCGGGCGTCATCCTGAGCACGATCGTGCGGGGCATGGCGCGCGTGCTCGGCGAGCACGAGGCGGTCGACGGCGAGATCCTCGCCGCCGCGATCCGAGCCGGGGCGACGAGCGCGTACCAGGCCGTCAAGGTGCCGGTCGAGGGGACGATGCTGACGGTCATCCGCGAGATGGCCGAGGAGGCCGAGCTGCCCGAGGTCCGCGCGCTCCCGGTCGCCGAGGCGCTCGCCCGGGCGATCGCACGCGGTGACGACGCGGTCGAGCGGACGCCCGAGATGCTCGACAAGCTGCGCGAGTCGGGCGTCGTCGACGCGGGCGGGGCAGGGCTCGTCGAGCTGTTCCGCGGCATCCTCCACGGGCTGACCGGCGAGCCGCTCCCCGAGGTGCCGATCGTGGCCGAGGAGATCGCCGAGGAGTCGATCCACCACGAGGAGTCCGAGTTCCGCTACTGCACCGTGTTCGTGGTCGAGGGCGCCGAGCTCGACCTCGACGCGATCCACGCGCGTCTCGAGCCGCTCGGCGACTCGCTGCTCGTCACCGGGGACGAGTCCATTGCGAAGGTCCACGTCCACACCGACGAGCCGGAGGGCGCGCTCGCGGTCGGGCGCGCAGTCGGGGTCGTCGACGCGGCGCGCGTCGAGATCGGCGACATGCACAGCCAGGCCGCCGAGCGCGAGCGCTGGCTGGCGCAGCTCCACGCCGCGGCACAGGCGCCGCACGCCGCGACGGCGCTCGTCGCGGTCGCCCAGGGCGCCGGCAACCGCGACATCCTGCGCAGCGAGGGCGCGACGGTCGTGATCGAGGGCGGCCAGACGATGAACCCGTCCGTCGGGCAGATCCTCGAGGCGATCACCGCCGCCAACGCCGAGCACGTGATCGTCCTGCCGAACAACCCGAACGTGCGGCTCGCGGCCGAGAACGCCGCGAGCGAGTCGACGAAGGACGTGCGCGTCGTCCCGACGGCATCGGTGCCGGAAGGCATCGCCGCGGCCTTCGCCTTCGACGCCGGCGCCGACGTGGACGCGAACGAGGCCGCGATTCGCGAGGCGCTCGCGCCGGTCGTCGCGGCGGAGGTCACCGTCGCCTCGCGCGACGCGACGGTCGACGGCATCGCCGTGACCGAGGGGCAGTACCTCGCGATCGTCGACGGGCGCGCGTTCGCGACGCCGGACGACCTCTGGACGGTCGCTCGACGCGCTCCTCGGGCGCTTCGCGGACGACGGGCTGTCGCTCGTCAACGTCTTCCGCGGCGAGGATGCGCCCGACGAGGGCGAGCTCGCCGCCCGGATCGAGGCAGCACGGGCTCGAGGCGGCCGTGCTGTGGGGCGGGCAGCCCCACTACCCGCTGCTCCTCTCGGCGGAGTGACGCCGACGCCGCCGGTGGTGCGGGTCCTGCTCGTCGAGGACAACGACGTCTACCGCTCGTCGCTCGAGCTGCTGCTCGGCCTCCAGCCGGGGCTCGAGGTCGTCGGTGCGGTCGGTACCGGGACCGAGGCGGCGGATGCGCGACGCGGCTCCGCGCCGACGTCGTGCTGATGGACTTCCGGCTGCCGGGCCTCGACGGCGCCGCCGCGACGCGCGAGGTGATCGCGACCTCCGGGGCGGCCGTCGTCTGCCTCACCGCCGAGGCGAGCGAGGAGGAGCGCGAGGAGATCATGCGGGCCGGCGCGCGGGTCTCGTGGAGAAGGGCGACGCTGTCGAGGCGCTCGCAGCGGCGATCCGCTCTGCGGCGGAGGCGACCCGGGCTGACAGCTGCGGTCGGTGTAGGGCTCCCCAGCTGCGACGTGGACCTCACGCGCGACAACACGGCGATCGTCCTCGACTCGACGTCCGACTTCTTCGACGCGCGCGAGCGGCACGCGAACATGCGGATCGTCCCGCTCTACGTGCTCTTCGACGGCGAGGCGCTCCGCGACCACGTCGACATCGGGCCTGCCGCGTTCTACGAGCGGCTCGCGAGCGCGAAGACGCTGCCGACGACGTCCCAGCCGACCCCGGCCGACTTCCTCGCCTGCTACGAGGAGCTCCGCGCCGCCGGGTTCCAGCGCATCTGGTCGCTCCACCTCACGTCGAAGCTCTCGGGCACGCACGAGTCCGCGGTGCGCGCCGCCGAGCAGCTCGGCGGCGACGTCGTCCGCGTCGTCGACACCGAGACCGCCTCGCTCGCCTGCGCCCTGCTCGCCGAGGCGATCGACCGCCGGCTCGAGCGGGGCACGACCGACGAGGAGCGTCGAGGCGCTCGTCGAGCGGTTCAAGGAGCGACGAACCGCGTCGTGTTCACGGTCGACACGCTCGAGTACCTCCAGAAGGGCGGGCGCATCGGCAAGGCCCAGGCGCTCGCCGGCTCGCTCCTCCACGTCAAGCCGATCCTCTCGGTGCGCGACGGCGTGGTCGAGCCCGTCGGACGGGTCCGCGGCCGCCAGAAGGCGCTCGAGGAGTTCGCGAGGCTGTTCGAGCGAGACGAGCGAGGATCGCGACGGGCTCCGGCGTCGCGATCGCCCACGCGAACGCGCCGGAGTGGGTCGACGTCCTGACCGACATGGCGCTGGCGCGTCCGGCCGAGCGCCGAGGGTCGAGCTCGTCGAGACGCTCGGCGCCGTCGTCGGCACGCATGCCGGCCCCGGCGCCGTCGGCTTCTTCTGGTTCCAGGACTGACGCCGCGACTCGGCGTCGGCCGGCAGGCTGCTCCGAGACTCGGCTACGGACGGCCTCCGGTCCGGTCGTAGACTCGACGGTGCCGGCGACCCCGAGACCGGCGCCGGCCGGCTTCGGCGGCGCGGACCCGCCCGCGCGCTGGCCGCGAAGCCGCGCGGTCCCGCGCCCGGAGGCGCTCGAGCTGCCGGTCGAGACGCTCCCGGGCGTCGGCCCCGCCGTTCGCCGGAAGCTCGGCCGGCTCGGGATCGCGACGGTCGGCGACCTCCTCGCGCACCGTCCGCGGCGCTACGAGACCGCGGCGGAGGAGCGGACGATCGCCGAGCTCTTCGGCGACGAGGAGGCCGTGCTCGACGTCGTCGTCCGGCGGGCGTCGGCCCGGCGCCGCGGCCGGCTCCACATCCTCACCGCGCACGTCACCGACGCGACCGGCGAGATCCGCGCGACGTGGTTCAACCAGCCGTGGCTCGAGCCGAAGCTGACGCCCGGGCACCCGCCTGCGCCTGCGGGGCAAGCAGAACCGGTTCGGCTTCCAGGTGTCGGTCGTTCGACATCGGCGACGCCGTGGAGACGGCGGACTTCGCGCCCGTCTACCCGTCGACCGCGGACCTCGCGCAGAAGACCCTCCGCACGCTGACGGAGGCGGCGCTCGCGTTCGCCCGCGACGTCGGCGAGCCGCTGCCCGCCGACGTCCGCGCGCGCGACGCGCTGCCGCTGCGCGCGGACGCGTTCGTCCGGCTCCACCGGCCGCGCGCGCGAGGACGACGCCGAGCGCGCCCGGCGCCGGCTCGCGCTCGACGAGCTGCTCACGCTCCAGCTCGCGCTCCGCCGCCGCGCGGCGCGAGCGGGAGGCGCTCGTGGCCGAGCCGCTCCCGCCGCCGGCCGAGCTCGCCGCGCGCTACCGCGAGCGTGCTGCCCTTCACGCTCACCGAGGCGCAGGAGCAGGCGATCGCGGAGATCGACGGCGACCTCGCGCGACCGACGCCGATGCAGCGGCTCCTGCAGGGCGACGTCGGCTCGGGGAAGACCGCCGTCGCGCTCTACACGCTGCTGCGCGCCGTCGAGGCCGGCCGCCAGGGCGCGCTGATGGCGCCGACGGAGACGCTCGCCGAGCAGCACTTCCTCACGATCGAGGGCGCTCTGCGCCGAGCTCGGCGTCCGGGTCGCGCTGCTCACCTCGAGCATCACCGCGCGCGAGCGCCGCGCCGCGCACCAGCTCGTCGCGTCGGGCGACGTCGGGATCGCCGTCGGCACGCACGCGCTGATCCAGCGCGAGGTCGAGTTCGCCGACCTCGCCGTCGCCGTCGTCGACGAGCAGCACCGCTTCGGCGTCGAGCAGCGCGCCGCGCTCGCCGAGGGACGGAGCCCGCACGTCCTCCACATGACCGCGACGCCGATCCCGCGCACGCTCGCGCTCACGGTCTACGGCGACCTCGCCGTCTCGGAGATCTCGGCGCCGCCGGCGAACCGCAAGCCGATCGTCACCGCGTGGGTCACCGAGGAGCGCAGCTCGGAGGCGTACACGCGGCTCCGTGCGCCACCTCGACGACGGGCGGCAGGCGTACGTCGTCTGCCCGCTCGTCGAGGGCTCGGAGACGACGGCTCGCCCGCGCGGCCGAGGACGAGGCGGAGCGGCTGCGCGCGCAACGAGCTCCGCGGGTACCGGGTCGGCTGCGTCCACGGCCGGCTGAAGACCGCCGACCGCCGGGCGGTGATGGCCGCATTCAAGGCGCGCGAGCTCGACGTGCTCGTCGCGACGACCGTGATCGAGGTCGGGGTCGACGTCCCGAACGCGACGATCATGATCGTCCAGGAGGCCGACCGGTTCGGGCTCGCCCAGCTCCACCAGCTCCGCGGCCGGGTCGGCCGCGGGGCGGAGCAGTCGTACTGCCTCCTCGTCTCGCGCCACCGCGGACGAGCTCTCCGAGACGGCGATCGAGCGGCTCGAGGCGATGGTCGCGACGACGGACGGCTTCGAGCTGGCCGAGCGCGACCTCGAGATCCGCGGCGAGGGCCAGCTCGTCGGCGCGCGCCAGTCGGGTCTCACCGACCTCCGCTTCACGCGGCTGCGCGCCGACCGCGACCTGCTCGAGCGGGCGAAGGAGCTCGCCGACGCGGGCGCCGAGCGAGGCGTTCCTCGCCGACGGCGGTCGAGCGGCTGCTCGGCGAGGCCGAGCACGTCGGCGAGTCCTGAGCCGGTCGACGCGTCGCCACGCTAGCGCTCAGCGCGATGCGGATCATCGCCGGCACGCACCGCGGTCGCCGGATCGCGGCGCCGAAGGGCGAGCACACGCGCCCGACGGGCGACCGCGTCCGCGAGGCGCTCTTCAACCTCGTCGGGCCGGTCGACGACGCGTCGGTGCTCGACCTCTACGCCGGCTCGGGCGCGCTCGGGCTCGAGGCGCTCTCCCGCGGCGCGCGGCGCTGCGTGTTCGTCGAGACGCGACGCGGCGGCATGCCGCGTGATCCAGGCAGAACCTCGAGGCGCTCGGGCTGACCGGCGCGCTCGTCCTGCAGCGCGACGCGCTCGCCGTCCTCCGCGAGGAGCGGCCGGCCGGACGACGCTACGAGCTCGTCCTCCTCGACCCGCCGTACGGGCGCTGGGCGACGCTCGAGCCGCGGCTCGCCGACCTGCTCCCCGGCGTCGTGACCGACGGCGGGCTCGTCGTCGTCGAGACCGACGCGCCGCACGGAGCCGGCGCTCCCGCTCGACCTCGTGACGACGCGGCGGTACGGTTCCGCCCGGCTCACCCTCTTCGCGCCATGACCACGACCGCGCACCCGATCGTCGCCATCAACCCCGGCACGTTCGACCCCGTGACGCTCGGGCACGTCGACGTGATCCGGCGCGCGGCCGCGATCTTCGACCGCGTCGTCGTCGGCGTCGTCCGCGACCCGCACGCACAAGGAGACGATGTTCACGCGTCGAGGAGCGCGTCGCGTTCCTCGAGGACGCGCTCGCCGAGCTCGACAACGTCGTCGTCGACGTCTTCAGCGAGCTCGTCGTCGACTTCGCCCGCAAGCACGGCGCGCGCACGATGGTGAAAGGGCTGCGCGTGATCGCGGACTTCGAGTGGGAGTTCCAGATGAACCGGCTCAACCACCGGCTCGCGCCCGAGGTCGAGACGATGTACGTGATGTCGAGCCCGGAGTTCGCGTTCGTCTCCTCGAGCGGCGTCAAGGAGATCGCGTCGTTCGGCGGCGACGTCGAGGGCCTCGTGACCGACCGCCGTCGCGCGCCGCTTCCGCGAGCTGTACCCGGACGGCCGGCCCGGGGCGCCCCTCAGCCCGCAGGAGTAGCGCAGCACCCGCGATCCGGCGTCGCCAGTACCATCCACGGCATGGACGTCCTCGTACTCATCGACAAGCTCGACGATCTCGTGCACAACGCCAAGGCGGTGCCGCTCACCGACCAGGTTCGCATCGACCGCGAGGAGATCTACGACATCCTCGACCAGATGCGCGCGACGATCCCCGAGGAGATCAAGCAGGCGCGCTGGATCGTGAAGGAGCGGCAGGAGATGCTCGCCGAGGCGAAGCGCGAGTGCGACCGGCTGATCGGCGAGGCGCGCGAGCAGGCGATCCGCGAGGCCTCGCAGACCGAGATCGTGAAGCTCGCCGAGCGCCAGGCGCAGGACATCGTCGAGGAGGCGCGGCGGAACGCGCGCGAGACGCGGCTCGAGATGGAGGACTGGGCCGACGGGATCCTCTCGACGCTCGAGGTCAACCTCGACAAGTTCCTCGGCGCCGTGCGCCGCGGGCGCGAGCGGCTGCACGAGCGCTCGCAGGAGACGGTCGTCGCCGGCATCGGCCCGGTCGAGCGCGACGGCGGCCCGCCGGACGTCGAGAGCTACCAGTAGACGGCGCGAGGCTGCCCTCGCGTTGGCCGCGACGGCCGCTGGCTGCCCGCCAGCGGATCCGCGGCGGGATCCGTTCGCGGATCCACGCCGCTGCGCTACCGCGCGAGCTGGACCTGCACGAGCCGCGTGCCCGGCGACGCCGGCGAGCACCGGGTCGCCCTGGCGGAACGCCTTGACGTAGAACTGCACGCGTAGTCGTTCCGGAGCGCGGGGAAGTCCCGCTCCGGCGTGACGGTCAGCGTCAGCCAGCCGTCCTGGCCCGTCCGCTGGTCCTGCGCGTTCCGGGTCACGAGCGGCGTCGAGCGGAAGAAGACGAGCGCGTCGCGGACGACGAAGCCGCGCGTGTCCTTCACCTTGATCCGCACGGTGATCGGCTCGGTGCGCGACCGCACCGGGTTCGGCGAGAAGTCGACCTGGTCGACGACGAGACTCTCGTTCGACGGCACGCTCGTCACCGGGATCGACTTCTCGCCGTTCGGCAGCGTGATCACGCCTGCCGGGCCCTGCGGGCCGCTGACGACCGCCGTCTGCGCGGTGAGCCGGCTCGCCTCGCCACGGCTGTTGCGGGCGTTCACGCGGGCGCGGATCGTCTTGCCGATGTCGCCCCTCGCGGACGACGTAGGCGTCGTCGTTGAAGCCGGGCTGCTGGACGCAGTTGTTCCCCGCCGGTGTCGCAGCGGAGCCAGTTGAACGTGAACGTGATCGGCTGGCGGCCGTTCCACGTCCCGGGCGAGACGCGGAGCGTCTGGCCCTGCGTCGGCGCGTGCCCGAGATCGTCGGCGGCTGAGCGTTCGACGGGGCGGCCCGCGTCGGGATCCGAGATCGCGCGCCGTCGCGTTCGAGGCGACGGTCGCGCTGCCGTCGGCGTTGGACGCCGTGACGCGCACGCGCAGCCGGCGGTCGACGTCGGCGGCGGCGACGACGTAGCTCGTCGTCGTCGCGCCGCCGATCGCGGCGCAGTCGGCCCCGTTCGGGAGCCCGCCCGAGCGCGGGCAGCGCACCCACTGGTACGCGAAGCTCGTCGGCGAGTTCGCTCCACGAGCCCTGGTCGCGTTCAGCGTCGAGCCGACGGTCGCGGCTACCGGAGATCCGCGGCTCGGCGGTGTTGGCACGGCCGCGCCTGCATGACGGCCGCGCCGCCGGCCGGGAGCGCGAGGACGGTCGCGAGCGACGCGAGCGCCGCCGCGAGCGAGCGTCCAGACGATCGTGGTCCTCGTGTCGTGCGCATCGCGTGAGTCCTTTCGTCGGATGACACGACGACGGTCTAACCCGGATCTCGGGAAGCAGACCGCCTTCTTACGGAAGCTTCACCCGTCTTACGAAACGCTCACGCGCCGCTGACCGCGCTGCTCACGAACACGCGGCCTGGCGCTACGCTCGCGACCATGGCGCGGTTCCCCCTTCGCACGCTGCGGCTCAGACCCGGCGAGGAGCACCGCGAGGCCGTCGCAGCTGTCGGTCGAGCCGTTCCGCTCGGCGGCGAGCTGTACGCGGCTGACGCCCGGCGAGATCCCGGCGGAGCTCGTCGTCCAGCGCGCGGCGACCGGCGACGTCTTCCGCCTCGGCTTCGCGGCGACGGTGGAGGGGCCGTGCATGCGCTGCCTCGCAGCCGCCGTGGCTCGACGTCGACGTCGACGCCCGGAGTACCAGGCGACGGACCCCGGCGCGGACGACGAGCTTCGCTCCGAGTACGTCGTCGAGGGGGACCTCGACCTCGACGCGTGGGCACGCGACCTCGTCGCGCTCGAGCCTCCCCGACCAGATCCTCTGCCGGCCCGACTGTGCCGGCCTCTGCCCGGTCTGCGGGAAGGACCTGAACGTCGAGCCGCACGAGCACGACGAGGCGGCGGTCGACCCCCGCTGGGCCGCGCTCGAGGCGCTGCGCGGCGACGGCCCGGCGGACTAGAACCGTGTAGCCTTCGCGTCGCGCTCCGGCGCACGCCCATGACGGACTGACCGACCGCCCATCGTCTCGCAGCGGAGCCCACGGCGCCGCTGCCGTCGTCCCGGTCAGGAGGTCCCGCGCCATGCGCGCACAGCTCGTCGGCGTCACGAAGCACCACGGTGGTCAGGTCGTCCTCGACGGCGCCTCGCTGGCCGTCGGCCCGCGCGCCCGGATCGGGCTCGTCGGCCCGAACGGCGTCGGGAAGTCGACGGTGCTCCGCCTGCTCGCCGGAGAGGAGGCGCCGGACGGCGGTGCAGTCGTCCTCGACCCGCCCGACCTGACCGTCGCGCACATGCCGCAGGAGCACGACGTGCGGCCCGGCGAGACGTTGCTCGAGCGGCTCGCCCGGCGGACCGGGATCGCCGCCGCCGAGCACGAGCTGGAAGCCGCCGCGGCGACGCTCGCAGACGGCGGCGACCCCGGTGGAGCCGCCGGGCGCTATGACCGTGCCCTGAGCCGGTTTCTCGCGCTCGGTGGGGGCGACCTCGAGCCGCGCGCGGCGAAGCTGTGCAACGCCCTGCGGCTCGGGCGTCGACCTCGGCCGCCCGCTCGACGGGCTGTCGGGCGGCGAGGCCGGGCGTGCCTCGCTCGCCGCCGCTCTGCTCGCGCGCGCCGATCTCCTGCTCCTCGACGAGCCGACGAACGACCTCGACGCCGACGGGCTCGAGCGCCTCGAGGCCTTCGTCGCCTCGTATCCGGGCGCGGTCGTCCTCGTCTCGCACGACCGGGCTTTCCTCGACGCTTCCGTCGACCGCGTCGCCGAGATCGACCCGCGCTCGCGCCGGATCGTGGAGTGGGCGGGCGGCTGGTCGGAGTACGCGCGCGCGTCGCGACGCTGCCCGCGCCGCCGCGTACGCACACGCTCGCGCGACGCCCAGGAGCGCCGGCGCGAGCTGACGACGCTCCTCTCGCAGCCGCCGGACCGAGGCGCGGTCGCGGGCGGCTGCCGCGGCGGGCCGACCGCCGCGGCACGCACGCCCTGATGACGAAGGTGCGCCAGGCGGAGCGGCTGCTCGAGCGCAACCCGCTGCCGGAGAAGCCGTTCGAGCCCTGGGAGCTGCGACTCGAGCTCCGGTCATCCGGTCGCGTCTCCGCGCCAGCGGCTCGACTCGACCGCGCGCTCGTCGCGCGCGGGACGACGACCGTCGGCCCGCTCGACATCGAGGTGCAGCCCGGTGAGCGGGTCGCGGTGACCGGCCGGAACGGATCCGGCAAGACGACGCTCCTCCGGGCGCTGCTCGGCGAGCTGGCGCTCACGTCGGGGACGCGCGCGCTCGGTCGCGGCGCCGTCCCGGGCGTGATCACCCAGGAGCGTCGCGCGTACGACGTCCGACGAGCCGCTCCTCGAGGCATTCATCCGCGCCACGGGGCTGCCGCCCGTCGACGCACGGACGCTGCTCGCGAAGTTCGGGCTCGGCGCCGACCACGTCTCGCGTTCGTGCGCGACGCTTTCCCCGGGCGAGCGCACCCGGGCGCACCTCGCGGAGCTGCAGGCGGCAGGCGTCAACCTGCTCGTCCTCGACGAGCCGACCAACCACCTCGATCTCGAGGCGGTCGAGCAGCTCGAGCAGGCGCTGGCCGGCTACGACGGCACGCTCCTCGTCGTGTCACACGACCGGCGCTTCCTCGAGGCGGTCGCACCGACGCGGGTCGTGAGCCTCGACCCACCCGGGGTCGGGCGGATCAGCCGGTCACGGCGAGCCCGAGGATCCAGCAGACCCCCGCCACGGCGACGCACGAGACGCCGATCGCGAGCGGCCAGGAGAAACGCGCCGGAAGAAGCGCGCGCCAGAGGACGAGCGGTAGCGCGAGCGAGGCAGCCACGCCGGCTGCGAGCGCCAGCAGGTATCCGGTGCTCGGGTCTCCGTCGCGATCGCCGAACCCGTCGCGCTCGAAGAGCGCCGCGACGAGGAAGCCGACGGCGAAGAGGCTTCCGGTAGCCATGCCCGCGACAACGGTCAGCATCCTGACGGCGGCCACGTGCGCATTGTCGGACCCGTGCTCCGGAGTGGCAAGAGCCAGTCCGCTACACTGGCGGCCGCTCATGGCCGTCCCGAAGCGAAAGACCTCCAAGTCGCGCCGCGACAAGCGTCGCGCACAGCACGCCATCTCGGCGCCGCGCGTCTCGACCTGCGAGCAGTGCGGGTCGCCCAAGCGGGCGCACCACGTCTGCCCGACGTGCAAGACGTATCGCGGCCGCGAGATCTCGCCGCTCCGGGCGCCCGCGCCGTAGCGGGAGCGGCCATGACGGTTCGTGTCGCGGTCGACGCTCTCGGCGGCGACCACGCGCCGGACGAGGTCGTGGCCGGTGCCGTCGCCGCCGCTGTCCGAGACGCTCGCAGCCCGCTCCTGTTCGGGCCGCGGGCCTCGACGCGCAGGGCCTCGATCTCGTCGTCTGCTCCGAGTCGATCGGAATGGGCGAGAAGCCCGCCGAGGCGGTGCGCGGAAGCCGGACTCGTCCCTCGTGCGTGCCGTCCGCGCCGTGGGCGACGGTGAGGCGGATGCAGTCGTCTCGGCCGGGAACACCGGCGCTGCCCTCGCCGCATCCCTGCTCCATGTCCGACGGCTTCCGGGCGTCCACCGGCCGGGGATCGCGATCGTCATCCCGTCCCGCCGCGGCCCGACGGTCCTGATCGACGCAGGCGCGAACGCCGACGCTCGCCCGGAGCATCTCGTCCAGTTCGCGCACATGGGCGTCGTCTTCGCGCAGGAGTTGCTCGACGTTCCGGAGCCGTCCGTCCGGCTGCTCTCGATCGGCGAGGAGCCCGAGAAGGGGAACCAGTTGACGCTCGAGGCGCACGCGCTCCTCGACCGAGCGCCGATCTCCGCTTCGAGGGCAACACCGAGGGGCGCTCCCTTCTCGAGGGCGATGCCGACGTCGTCGTCTGCGACGGATTCACCGGAAACGTGGCGCTGAAGACGCTCGAAGGGACGATCCGCGGCGTGCTCGGCGCGCTCCGTGACGAGATCTCGTCGTCGAGCCGGGCGAGGCTCGGCGGGTGGCTCATCCGCCCCGCCACCCGCGGGCTTCGGGCCCGCCTCGATCCCGACACGTACGGCGGCGGCTACCTGCTCGGCCTCCGCGGCCTCGTCGTGATCGCGCACGGCTCCAGCTCGCGAATCGCGATCGCGAATGCCACCCGGATGGCTGCCCGCGGGGTCGACCACCGGCTCGTCGAGCGCCTCGCCGCGCGGCTGCCGACCGAGCGGCGCGAGCCCGCCGGCGTGCCCGGCGAGACGGCCGACCGGTCCTGAAGGCCCGGCTGTTATTGTCCTGCGCTCAAACCACCCCGCAGGCGACCAGTGAGGTTTCGACGTGGCACTTTCCCGCGATGAGGTCTACGAGCGCGTCAAGTCGGCGCTCGGCGAGCAGCTCGGCGTCGACGAGACGGAGATCACGAACGAGGCGTCGTTCCAGGAGGACCTCGATGCCGACTCGCTCGACCTCGTCGAGCTGATCATGGAGCTCGAGGACCAGTTCGGGATCAAGATCCCGGACGAGGACGCGCAGAAGCTGACGACCGTCGGTCAGGCGGTCGACTACGTCGTCGAGCATCAGTGAGCTGTAAGCGTGGCCGAGGGGAAGGGCGAGGCGCTCGCGCGCCTGATCGACGCCCTTCCCCCCGAGCGCCGCGAGCAGGTCTTCACGCACACGTCCTGGGCGCCTGACCGCTCCTCGTCGTACGAGCGCCTGGAGTTCCTCGGCGACTCGGTCCTCGAGCTCGCGATCGCCCGGGCGCTGTTACGACCGCTTCCCGGACGCGTCCGAGGGGCGGCTCGCGAAGATCCGGGCGCACGTCGTCTCGCGCCAGAGCTGTGCCGCCGTCGCACGTGAGCTCGAGCTCGGCGCGACGCTCGCGGCGCGCGCGCAGGACATCCCGGAGCCCGAGCTCCACCGGATCTCGCTCAGCCGGAACGTCCTCGCGGCGCTGCTGGAGGCGGCGATCGCCGCCGTCTACCTCGAGGACGGCTTCGAGGCGGTCGAGCCCGCGATCGTGGATGCGTTCGACGGGCGCATCGAGTACGCGCGCACCGGGCATGTCGACTCGAAGACCGAGCTCCAGGAGGCGCTCGCGCGAAGCGGGCGCGCCGTCCAGTACGACGTGCTCGCGGTCGAGGGCCCGCCGCACGAGCGTCGGTTCGTCTGCGCCGCGCTGATCGACGGCGTCCAGCTCGGCGTGGGACGCGGGTCGACGAAGAAGGCGGCCGAGCAGGAGGCGGCGGAGCAGGCCATGCAGGCCCTCGGATCCGCCGGAGCGTCCATCTAGCGCGGCGGCGGAGTCGGGCGCGTCCAGCGGAGTCCGTCGCCGCGGCGACCGCGTGGGGGCCGTCGCCGTCCGCTGCGACGGCTAGCTTCGCCCTCGCATGCACCTGCGGAGCATCAAGCTGCGCGGCTTCAAGTCGTTCCCCGACCCCGTCGAGGTGACCCTCGAGCCCGGGGTCGCGGTCGTGGTCGGACCGAACGGCTCCGGGAAGTCGAACGTGTCGGACGCGATCGTCTGGGCGGCGGGCTCGCTGACGCCGTCGGAGATGCGCGCCGAGAAGCCCGACGACGTCCTCTTCGCGGGCGGCGGCGATCGCGCGGCCGCCGAGCACTGCGAGGTCGAGCTCGTCTTCGACAACGAGGACGGCGGCTTCGGCGAGGAGCTCGACTTCAGCGAGATCTCGATCCAGCGCCGCCTCGTCCGCGGCGGCGAGGGCCAGTACCTCGTCAACCGCGCGCCCGTGCGGCGCACCGACCTCGTCGAGCTGCTCGCCGACGTCGGGCTCGGCGGATCGATGCACTCGATCGTCTCGCAGGGCAAGGTCGACGCCGTCCTCGCGTCGAGGCCCGAGGACAGGCGCGCGCTCGTCGAGGAGGCCGCAGGTCTCGGGAAGTTCAAGCGACGCCGGCACCGCGCCGAGCTGAAGCTCGCACGGGTCGCGACGCAGGTGGAGCGGGCGCGGGACGTCGAGGACGAGGTGCGCAAGCGGCTCCGTCCGCTGGCGCTGCAGGCGACCGCCGCGGAGCGTGCCGAGAAGCTCGCGGGCGAGATCGTCGCGCTGCGTGCCCGGCTCGCGCGGCTCGACCTCGGGGCGCTCGACGAGCGGCGCAGCGAGGCCGAGGAGCGGCGGAGCGCCGCCGCGCTCGCCCGTCGCTCGACGCAGGACCGGCTCTCGTCCGTCCTCGCCGACCGCGAGCGTGCGGAGGTGGAGCTGTCCGACGCCGCCGGGCGCGCGCGAGGCGGCCGTCGGCGCCCTCTACCGGCTCCAGGGCGCGGGGGAGCGGCTCGCCGTTCGCGCGGAGTCGACGGCGGCGCTCGCGGCGCGGCTGCGGGACGACCTGGCGGAGGCCGAGCGTGCCCAGGGTGCCCGAACGGACGAGACGCTCCGCGCGCTGGAGCACGCGGCGCGCGAGGCCGCCGCCGCGGCGCGCGACGCGTCCGCGGAGAGCGGCCAGGCGTCCGAGCGCGCGCGGCACGCCCATGCGCTGGTGGCGGCCGTCGAGCGGTCGGCGGCGGTCGAGGCGGAGGCGCGGCTCGAGGCGATCCGGCTCGAGCGGGAGGGCGTCGACCGTGCCCTCGCGGAGCTCACGGGCGGCTCCGGCGACGCGAACCGCGGGCTGGTTGCCCTCGGCGCGGCGCGCGAGCGTCTCGGGGCCCGTCGCGAGAGCGCGACGATGCTCGCAGCGCGCCTCGCAGACGAGCATGCCGCCGCGCGTGCGCACGCGCGCAGCGGGGGCGCCGAGCCCGGCCGAGCTCGAGCACCGTGCGAACGAGGCCCGGGCGGCCGCGCGGGCAGCCTCGACCGAGCGCGACGATCTCGCCGAGCGCGCGCGCTCCGCGCGCGACCGCCTTGCCGCGCTCGAGCGCTCGCTCGACGAGCGGGAGGGCGTCGCCCCCGCGGCGCGGGCGCTGGCGGCCGAAGGGCGAGCGACTCGTCGTCAGCGAGCTCGAGGTCGAGCCGGGCCATGAGAAGGCCGTCGCCGCGGCGCTCGCATGGCGTGCTTCCGCGCTTCTCGCGACGGACGTCGCGCCACGCACTCGCGCTGCTCGAGCGAGCCCGCGACGGCGGCCTCGGGCGCCTCGACGTCCTGCTCGACCGCGACGCGCCGGCGGCGGCACGAGCCGCCGGTGCCGGGCGCGCGACCGCTCCGCTCGCTCGCGAGCGGCGCCGACGACGTCCTCACGCTGCTCGACGGCGTCTGGCTCGTCGACGCCGACCGGCTGCTCGACGTCTCGCGCGGAACCGCGATCACGGTCGACGGCTACGGCTACGACGCGACGCGCGGCGAGCTCTGGTTCGCGGGAGAGACCGGCGAAGCCGTGCTCCTCGAGCTCGATGCGCGTCGCCGGGCGCTGACCGACGAGGCGGACGAGCTGGCCGCCCGCGCCGACGCCGCCGCCCGCGAGGCCGACGAGGCGGCGGCGGCGGCCGCGACGGCCGAAGCGGCGTACGCCGAGGTCGCGCATCTCCGCTCGACGCCGCTCGACGCGTCGCTCCTCGAGCGGCTCGTTGCGATCGCCACCGGCGCTCGCCGACGCCGCCGGCTCGCGCGCAGACGGCGATCGACGGGATCGAGGCGCCGCTCAATGCGCGCCTGACGTCCGGGCGAGCGGCGCTCCACCGAGCTCCGAGCCGAGGTCGACCGGCTCGCCGCGCTCGAGGCCGAGGCGCGCCGCGACGCCGGTGACGCCGATCCGTCGCGCGGCCGACGCGGACATCGTCGTCGCGCGGCTCGGCGGCGTCGCCACGGTCGCCGGCAGCCGCGGAGGCGCGCGATCGGGACGAGCTCCTCGCAGCGGCCGCGGCAGCGCTCGCGGACGGCCGACGACGCAGCAGCGCGTGCACGCGGCGCCGCTGATGCCGCGCATGCGGCAGATGCCGCGCTCGTCGAGCGAGCGCCGCGTCGAACCCGCCTCGACGTCGACCTCCTCCGTCGCCTCGTGAGCGCCACCGACGCGCTCGGCGCGTCGCTCGCGCGCGCGTCCGCCGGCGCGACGCGGTTCGAGGCCCCGGTCCGCGCGCGTGTCGATGCGGCGCCGACGCGTGCGTCCGAGCTCGGCGCCGAGCTGCGCCGCCTCGGCGCCGCCGAGGTCGAGCTCCGGCAGGCTGCCGAGGCGGCGTCGGAGACCGTCACCGGCGATCGAGGTCGAGCTCGCGCGGCTGGAGGGCGAGGCGGCGGAGGCGCGCCGCCGGCTGGACGACGCCGTCGCCGCCGGAGCCGACGCCGAGACCGGCCGGGAGGACGACGCCGAGGCGGTCGATCGCGACGAGCTCGCTGCTCGCGTGACGCGGCTCGAGGCCCGCCGCGAGTCCCTCGGCCGGGTGAACCCGCTGGCGAAGGAGGAGTACGAGACGGAGAAGGCCCGGCTCGAGGAGCTGTCGACGCAGCGTGCCGATCTCGAGGCGTCGCTCCACGAGCTCGAAGCGCTCCGCGACGAGCTGACGGAGACCGTCAACAGGCGGTTCGACGAGACGTTCGCCGCCGTCGCCGCGAACTTCGAGGAGGTCGCGACGACGCTGTTCCCCGGTGGTGAGGGTCGGCTGCGGCTCGTGGAGCCGGAGGACGGGGAGGAGGCCGAGGCGGGCGTCGAGGTGGAGCTCCGCCCGGCCGGCAAGAGGATCACGCGCCTGACGCTGCTCTCCGGGCGGCGAGAAGGCGCTCGGCGCGATCTCGTTCCTCTTCGCGCTCTTCCTCGCGAAGCCGTGCCCGTTCTACCTCCTCGACGAGGTCGAGGCGGCGCTCGACGACACGAACATCGCACGGTTCGTGGAGCTGCTCCGCCGGTACTCCGACCGCGCGCAGTTCGTCGTGATCACGCACCAGAAGCGGACGATGGAGGCGGCGGACGTCCTCTACGGCGTCACGATGGGCGGCGACGGCGTCTCCCAGATCGTCTCGCGCCGCCTGCCGCGCGAGGAGCGCGCGGCCGCCAGCGCGTAGCCGGCCCGACGCATGCTAGCGTTCGCCAGCGATGTCGCGGACGTGGGCCGAGCTACTGGGGGACGCCGAGGACGGCGCCCGCGAGGAGCGAGGAGCGCACCGGGTTCCTCGGGCGGCTGCGCGAGTCGCTCTCGAAGAGCCGTCGCGCGCTCGTGGCAGAGCTCGGGGCGTCCTTCGACCCGGGCAGACGAGGAGGCGTGGGAGCGCCTCGAGGAGGCGCTGATCCGAGCGGACGTCGGCGTCCCCGCCACCGCCGAGCTCGTGCGACGGCTGGAGGCGCGCGGCGGCCTGACCGACCTCTCGGCGGCGCTCGCCGACGAGGTCGAGACGCTCTTCGGCGAGCCGCCCGTGCTCGCGGCGGCCCCGGAGGCGCCGACCGTCGTCCTCGTCGTCGGGGTCAACGGGACGGGGAAGACGACGACGATCGGGAAGCTCGCGCAGAAGCTCTCGGAGCACGGCCGCTCGGTGCTCGTCGGCGCCGCGGACACCTTCCGCGCCGCCGCCGAGGAGCAGCTCGAGATCTGGGCGGAGCGCGCCGGCGCCGACTTCGTCGGCGCGTCGCGCGGCGCCGACCCGGCTGCGGTCGCCTTCGACGCGGTGGAGGCGGGACGTGCCCGGGGCAAGGACGTCGTCCTCGTCGACACCGCGGGGCGCCTCCACACGCAGGGGAACCTGATGGAGGAGCTCGCAAAGGTCCGCCGAGTGATCGCGGGTCGCATCGAAGGCGCCCCGCACGAGACGCTGCTGGTGGTCGACGCAACGACGGGCCAGAACGGGCTCCAGCAGGCGCGCCTGTTCGCCGAGGCGGCGGGCGTGACGGGCGTCGCGCTGACGAAGCTCGACGGCTCGGCGAAGGGCGGCGTCGCGATCGCGATCGCGCACGAGCTCGCGCTACCCGTTAAGCTCGTCGGCGTCGGTGAGGGTCTGGACGACCTTCGACCGTTCGACGCGAGTGACTACGCACACGCGCTCATCGGTACCGATTCCTGACTGCTCAGGGAGCGATTTGCGGCCGCTCCGCGAGGGCGATACCCTCGTTCGAGTGATTGCCCGACCCTCATCCGAGGGACTACGGTCACCTTGAAGGGTGAAAAGAAAGGAGACGCCTCCGCATGGCTGTCGCAGTCATCGCCCGGTATCCCGACCTGACTCCCGAGACGTACGGGCAGGTCATCGCGTCGCTCGAGCTCGACGTGAATCCGCCCGCCGGAGCGATCTTCCACATGGCCGGGGACAGCGTCGGCGGGGTCGTCGCTTCCGAGATCTGGCAGACCGAGCAGACGTTCCGCGCCTTCCTGGACTACCGGCTCAGGCCCGCGCTCCGGATGCACGGCGTCCATCGGGATCCGATCGTCGAGATCTCGGCGCTGCACAACGTCTACGCGCCCGAGATGTTCACGATCGAGCGGATGGGGGCGGTCTCGCTCCCGGCGCACGTGTCGGGTGCGGCGCTCTAGGAGCGCCGCACCCTCACATCCCGTTCGCGGTCAGCGGCTCCCGCCGCCTCAGCCGGCCTTGACCCGGAACCCGTCGATCCAGCCCGGGCTCGAGTGCTTGACGTACACCTGCGTCGTGAGGTCGTACCAGTCTTCCGGGTGGTCATCTGGAGTCATCGTGTCCGCGGCGCGGATCATGACCGCCGTCCAGAAGTCGTGGAGCGGCCTGCCCGGCCGCGGCCCGATGCCACGGAACGATGCCCAACCCGGTCCCGAGTTGAACTCGCCGCCGTCCAGCTCCTCGAGCTGGAACGCAAAGTCGTACTGGTCCGTCCCGCCGTTCATCCCGCCTCCCTCCGCCGCTGTGGCCCCCCGACGTCGAAGATACTCCGGTCAACGACGAGGCTCAAGGCGCCGGCTCACGCGGGCTCGCGGACGGACGCCGCGAGCGTCGCCACCGCGGCGAGGTTCTCCTTCGCCTCGTACAGGGCTCGTGCCGCGTGAGTCGCCTCGGCTGCCTCGTCGTTCCGCCCGGCGGCGACGAGCGCGCCAGCCATGGTGGCCAACGCGTCGCCGCGAAGATTGATGTCCTCCGTGCGGTCTGCGAGCGCGACGCCCGCGCGTGCGATCTCGACGGCTTCGCCCATTCCGTCGAGCGCCACCGCCAGGCGGGCCTCGACGATCCGAAGTCGGACCTGCCACTGCGCTATCCGAGGCCCCGAGTCGAGGGTCGCGCCAGCGAGGGCGTCAGCTGCATCCTCGAAGCGCCCCTGCGCATGGAGGGCTTCAGCGATCAGCGGCGCCTGGACCATCGCCGAGCCGAACCGCACCAGTATCTCTGCGCCCTTCCGAGCCTCGCGCTCGGCGGCGACGGCGTCGCCTGCACCGAGCTCGAGCGGTACGCCGATCTGCGTCAGCGCAGCGCGCGCGAGCTCGAGGCCGAGCTCCTCGAAGACGACGGACGCGCGTGTGTACGCGAGGCGCGCGCCCTCCACCTCGCCGAGCATCGACCGAAGGCCGGCGAACGGCGCCCAGGACAATTGCCTCGAACGTCCGCGTCGGCCGGGAGCCGCTCAGCAGCGCCTCGCACGTCGACAGCGCCTTGGTGACCGGCGTCGGGCCGTAGAACAGGCTGTTGCAGAGCGCGTCGGCGGCACGCGCCTCCTCGCGTCGGCTTCCGGCCGCGCGCGCATGCTCGAGCGCGCGGCGGGACGCAAGCTCGGCGGCCCCGTACGCGCCAGTCCGACGCTGCGCCGACGACAGTCGGCGCCAGGCCAGAGACAGCGTGACATCGTCGCCTGCCGCCGAGCTGAGCTCGATGACGCGCCCGACCGCCGCCTCGACGAGGGCTACGTCTGCCCCGGTGAGCTGATCGTGCGCGATGCGCTCGAGCTCGGCGAACGCCGCCGTCGGCTCGTCGCCGGCGGCGACGGCCTCGTCCGAGAGACGATCGAGCGATTCGTTGCCCTCGTCGGCGCGCCCGGCCTCCCACAACGCGAGCGCCTGGTCACGAAGGGCCGCTAGCCGCTGCGTGCTTCCGGCGGGGAGCAGGTCCGCGGTCCGGCCGAGCAGGTCGACCGCTGCCGGCATGTCGTCGCGCGCGAACGCCTGCCGACCCGTTTCGCCGAGCAGCTCCGCGGCCAGTGAGGCGAGCGACGACGTACGTTCGTCCCGGAGCCCGAGCTCGATGCGGCAGCGGTAGCGCCTGCTCGAAGTGGTAGCCGACGATCTCGTCGTGCTCGCCGAATCCCGCGTCGGGCTGCGACTGGAGCCAGCCGCGCAAAGCTCTCGTGGATGTCCGCGCGCACCGACTTCGGGATCCCGCGTACGCGACGTCCCGGATCAGCGCGTGACGGAACCGCATACGTGTCCTCGCCCGGAACGTCGGCGCGCGACCGGCCGCACCAGGCCCTTCCGCGCGAGCGAGAGCAGCGCACCCCCGATCAGGCGGTCTGTCGCTCGTCGGACGAGAGGTCGGCGATCGCGCGGCGCCAGAACTCCTTGCCGACGATCGCGGCCCGCTCGAGCGCGCGGCGCTCGACCGGCTCGAGCCCGTCCAGCCGTGGCAGCGAGCAGCGCCTGGATCGAGGCGGGGAGCTCGAGCTGCGTCGGCCGGCCCGACGTCTGACTCCACCGATCATCGCCGCGAGCTGCTCGGCGAAGAGGGGATTCCCCTCGGCGGTCGACGCGATCCGGTCGCGCACCGCCGGATCGATCGACGCCGAGCGAGCCGACGAGCTCGTGCGGTCTCGGCGTCGGACAGGTGCCCGAGCTCGAAGAGCGGGAAGCGAGCCCAGCTCGGGCCGCGCCTCGAGCAGCTCTGGCCGCGCGTTGCAGAGCAGCACGATCGGCCCGGTCGCGAAGGCCTGCGAGGTACTCGACGAGGTCGAGCATCGTCGGCTCGGCCCAGTGCAGGTCCTCGAAGCAGACGACGAGCGGTCGCGCTCCCGCGAGCGCCTCGAGGAGCCGCCGCACCGCCCAGAAGACCTCGTCGTTCGGGTCGATCCGATCCGACTGCGCGACGACCGTACGAAGGCACGCCGAGCACGTCGTCCGCGTCGGTCGTGCCCGTCGAGCGCGCGCGCCGCGGCATCGAGGCCGCCGAGGTCGCGGACGACCTCGACGAGCGGCCAGTACGTGATTCCGGCGCCGTACGGGAGGCACCGGCCGCCGAGCGACGGTGCGCGTCGTTCAAGCGCCGCCCGACGACCTCGCGCACGAGCCGGGACTTGCCGATCCCTGCCGGTCCGAGCGACACCGACGATGCCGCAGCGCCCCTGCTCGACGAGCACGTCGATGAGCGGCCTGAATGCGCGCGAGCTCCGTCGGCCCGGCCGACGAGCGGCGCGTCGAGGCGGCGCGCGTAGCCCGCCGCCGTCGCGTCGACGTCGTCGAGCCGGAAGCGGTCGACCGCCTCGCTCTTCCCCTTGGCCGTGAACCGCTCGCGCGGCCCGACCCGGACAGCGTCCTTCACGAGCGGGTAGGTCGCCGTGCCGATCAGGATCTCTCCCGGCTGGGCCGCCTGCTCGAGCCGCTTGCCGAGGTTGACCGCGTCGCCCGTCACGAACGTGCTCCCCGTCCCGGGGTCGCCCGCGACGACCTCGCCGGTGTTGATGCCGATCCGGCAGGCGAGCTCGACGCCCCAGATCGTACGCAGCTCCGCGTTGAGCTCGGCGAGGCGTCGCTGCATCTCCATCCCGGCGCGCACGGCCCGGAGCGCGTCGTCCTCGTGGACCACGGGAACGCCGAACACGGCCATCACCTCGTCGCCCCGGAACCGCTCCACCGTGCCCCCGTGTGCGCGTGACGATCTCGGCCATCGACTGGGCGAACCGCGACATCACGCGCCGGGTCGTCTCGGGGTCGGTCGCCTCGCCGAGCGTCGTCGACCCGACGACGTCGCAGAAGAGGATCGGTGACGGTCTTTCGGACCTCGAGGGGCTCGCCCGGGCGCGGTCCGGGAGCGCGGCTCCGCAACGCGCTGCAGAAGCGCGCGCCGTCGGCGTTCCCCTCGCCGCATGCATCACACGCCCGACACCGCTCGAGTCTAGGACGGTCAGGCCGTGGCCGAAAGGGACGGCCGGGGCGTGCCCGGTACGCTGACGGGCCATGTTCGACACGCTCGCCAACCGGCTCCAGGACGCCCTCGGCGACCTCGGGCGCAAGCCCCGCCTCGACGAGGAGACCGTCACGCGCGCCACGCGCGAGATCCGCCTCGCGCTCCTCGAGGCCGACGTCGACTTCGAGGTCGTCAAGCAGTTCGTCGGCGCGGTGCGGGAGCGCGCGCTCGGGCAGGACGTCCTCAAGGGGCTCGAGCCGGGCCAGCAGGTCGTGAAGATCGTCCACGAGGAGCTCACGGATCTGATGGGCTCGAGCGACTCGAAGCTCGTCTTCGGCCGCCCTCCGGTCGTGGTCCTCCTCTGCGGGCTGCAGGGATCGGGCAAGACGACGACCGCCGCGAAGCTCGCGCTCCATCTCCGCAAGCACGAGGGAAAGACACCCGGCCTCGTTCCCGCAGACCTCCAGCGCCCGGCGGCGATCGACCAGCTGGAGCAGCTCGGCCGGCAGATCCAGGTGCCGGTCTACCGGACCGAGACGAGCGACGCGGTCGTCGCCGCGCGGGAGGGTCTCGCGCGCGCCACGGCCGACGGCTGCGACGTGGTGATCGTGGACACCGCCGGCCGGCTCCAGATCGACGAGGCGCTGATGGACGAGCTCGCGCACGTCCGCGACGCGGTGAAGCCGATGAACGTCCTCCTCGTCGTCGACGCGATGACGGGGCAGGAGGCGGTCGCGGTCGCGCGCGCGTTCCAGGAGCGGATCGCGTTCGACGGCGTCGTGCTGACGAAGCTCGACGGCGACGCGCGCGGCGGCGCCGCGCTCTCCGTCAAGGCCGTCACGGGGCGGCCCGTGAAGTTCGCGTCCGTCGGCGAGAAGCTCGACCAGCTCGAGGTGTTCCATCCCGACCGCATGGCGTCCCGGATCCTCGGAATGGGCGACGTGCTCACGCTCATCGAGAAGGCGGAGCAGGCCGTCGAGGAGGACGAGCAGGCGGAGATGGAGCGCCGGCTGCTGACCGGGCAGTTCACCTTCGACGACTTCCTCGCCTCCTCGCGCATGCTCAAGAAGATGGGCCCGCTGCAGGGCGTGATGAAGCTCGTACCGGGCATGGGGCGTCAGCTCGACGGGCTGGAGATCGACGATCGCCAGATGGCCCGCGTCGAGGCGATCGTCCTCTCGATGACCCCGCACGAGCGCCGCACGCCGCACCTCATCAACGGGCCCCGACGCCGACGGATCGCAGCCGGCAGCGGCACGACGATCGAGGACGTCAACCGGCTGCTCCAGGCGCGCAAGCAGATGGAGAAGGTCATGAAGGCAGATGGGCAAGGGGAAGATGCCCACGCTGCCGCCCGAGCTGACCGGCGGCGCTGCCGGCCCCAAGCGCGGCCGCCGCTAGCCCGCGTTTCCGCCGCTTCGCGACGCGAATGTCAGGCACAATCCCCCTCAACGACGAGAAAGGCTCGGGAATGGCAGTACGCATGAGACTGACGCGCGTCGGGTCGAAGAAGAACCCGATCTACCGCGTCGTCGTGGCCGACTCGCGCTCGCCGCGCGACGGCCGGTTCATCGAGATCGTCGGGCGGTACAACCCGCAGACCGACCCGTCCACGATCGACCTCGACGCCGACAAGGTGAAGGACTGGCTCGCCAAGGGCGCGCAGCCGTCCGAGCCGGTCGCCCGGCTCATCAAGGCCGCGGGCATCGAGTAGGTCGCGTGGAGGAGCTGCTCGACCTGGATCGCGCGGGGGCTCGTCGACGAGCCCGACGCCGTCCGGGTCGAGCGCGTCGACGAGGGTGACGTCGTCGTCCTGCGCCTCAGCGTGGCGCCCGACGACGTCGGGAAGGTGATCGGCAGGCAGGGCCGCATCGCGCGCGCCCTCCGGACCGTCGTTCGGTCGGCGGGCGCCCGCAGCGACCGCCGCCTGATGCTCGAGATCGCCGACTGAGCGTCCGAGACCGTCCCATGGATGATCCCGATCGGCTCGTGCAGGTCGGCAGGGTCGGACGCCCGCACGGCACCGACGGCGCATTCGTCGTGGAGCAGGCGAGCGACGACGACCGGCGCTGGGACGTCGGCGCCGTCGTCATCGTGGACGGCGCTCCCGCGCGCGTCACGCTGATGCGTCGCGTCGGCAGCGGACGACGGGCGATCCGGCTCGACCGGCCCGTCCCGCGCGGCGCCGAGCTCGTCCGTCCGGCTCCGCGACCTCCCGCCGCCGGAGCCGGACAGCTACTACGCCTTCCAGCTCGTCGGCCTCGACGTCGTCGACGACGAGGGCGCGCGCGGTGGGCGCGGTCGCCGACGGTGATACCCGGCCCGGCGAACGACAACCTGGAGCTCGACGACGGGCGGCTCGTCCCGTTGATCGAGGACGCGATCCGGGAGATCGACCTCGAGACGCGCAGGATCGTGGTCGCCAGGGGCTTCCTCCCCGGCTAGGCGGTACCCTGACCGCCCGTGCGCGTCGACGTCTTCACCCAGGTCCCGCACGCCTTCGGCTGGCTCACGGAGCAGAAGCCGCTCGCGACCGTGCTCGGCACCGAGCTCGAGCTGCGCCTCTTCAACTACCGCGACACGACGCCGCTCCGCGCGGGGCAGGTGGACGACGATCCCGTACGGCGGCGGGGCCGGCATGGTGCTCCGCGTCGACGTCGTCGACGCCGCGCTACGAGGCGCGTACGGCGACGACCGTCCGCCGCGGGTGGTCGCGCTCACCCCGCAGGGCCGACAGCTCGACCAGCCGCTCGTCGAGGAGCTCGCGGCGGAGTCCGCACATCGCCGTCCTCTCGTCCCGGTTCGAGGGATTCGACGAGCGGATCGTGTCCCACCTCTGCACGGACGCGGTCTCGATCGGGCCCTACGTCCTCTCGGGCGGCGAGCTTCCCGCGATGGTGCTGCTCGACGCGATCGCGCGCAGGCTGCCGGGGGCGCTCAGCCGACGGCTCCGGCGAGCTCGAGAGCTTCTCGAGCGCGCTCGACGGCGGCATCGAGTACCCGCACTACACCCGGCCGGCGGAGTACCGCGGCTGGGACGTGCCCCACGTGCTGCTCTCCGGCGACCACGGGCGGATCGAGCGCTGGCGGCGGGAGCAGAGCCGGGTCAGGAGCGGTGGGTGAGCGGCATCGACGAGCGCGACCTGCCGTCCGGCACCGAGCCGGACGCCGACGACACGCCGACGGCGCCGACCGAGCGCCCGACCGGCTTCTGGGACACCGACGTCCAGCGCCCGCCCGAAGGCGCCGGCGTCCGGCTGGCCGACGACCCCGGCCGAGATCCCACTCGTCGACCAGCCGCCGATCGACGAGGAGCGAGCTCGGTGGTCGGAGGACGCCGCCTCCGCCGCCTCCACGACACCGACACCGACACTCGCGGAACCCGGTCGACCGGCTGACGCGTGGGCTCCCGGACCCGCTCCGCGTGATCGTCGACTGGGTCGTCACGATCGTCGGCGCGGTCGCGATCGTGCTGCTCGTCAAGGCGTACGTCGTCAACCCGTATCGCATCCCGTCCTCGTCGATGGAGCCCACGCTCCACTGCGCCCAGCCCGCCTCCGGCTGCGAGGCGCGCTTCTCGGACCGGGTGCTCGCCAACCGGTTCATCTACCACCTGCGCGACCCGCGGCGCGGCGAGATCGTCGGTCTTCGAGACGCCCGATGCCGCGCGTGTGAAGTGCGGCGCGGGCGGGACGTTCGTGAAGCGCATCGTCGGCCTTCCGGGCGAGACCGTGGAGGTCAGGCTCGAGCGGGGCGAGGGCTACGTCTACGTCAACGGCAGGAAGCTCGACGAGCCGTACGTCAAGGATGGACGCCGCGCGGTGCGCGAGTTCGGGCCGACGAAGGTGGCGAAGAACGGCTACTTCATGATGGGCGACAACCGCGCGCCGTCCTGCGACTCGCGCGACTGGGGCTCCGTCCCCCGCGGCAACCTGATCGGCAAGGTCTTCGCCACCTACTGGCCGCCGAACCGCATCAGCCTGCGCTGAGCGACGTCCGGACGGCGTTCGTCCGCTATCATCCGTCGCCGGCCGACGGCCGACCCTTTGTCATGAGCACGATCATCGAGAGCATCGAGCGGCGGCAGCTGCGTGAGGTGCCGCCGTTCAAGGCGGGCGACACCGTGCGCGTGCACTTCAAGGTGATCGAGGGCAATCGCCAGCGCCTCCAGGTCTTCGAGGGCATCTGCATCAAGCGCCAGGGCTCCGGCGTCCGCGAGACGTTCACGGTGCGCAAGAACTCGTTCGGCGTCGGCGTCGAGCGGACGTTCCCGCTGCACTCGCCGAAGATCGAGAAGCTCGAGGTCGCCATGGTCGGCGACGTCAACCGGGCGAAGCTCTACTACCTCCGCGGCCGGGTCGGCAAGAAGGCGCGCGATCCGCGAGCTCCGCCAGTCGTAATCGCGCGTTCCGCAGCGAATCCGACTAGGTTCACGCCGCGTGCGTCTGGCGTCTGACTGTCTGGTCGTCGGTTGGCTGTCGCTGGCTCCTTCGCGACCGGCTGCGGCGGGGCCGGAGGATCGCGACGCAGCGGTTCGCCCGCGAGGCGACCGAGTCGCGCCTGGCCGCGAACCCGTCGTACGACACCGACGAGGTCCACTGCACGGGGAACCCGCGGCCCGTGGTTCGTCGAGCGGCAGGCGCGCGTCGTCATCTGCGCAGCGCGCCGCGTCGGAGGGCGGCTGCGACTGGTTCCGCGTCGAGCTGACGCCGACCGTGACCGGCGCCCGCGACGCGGATCCGACTCGAGTCCGAGAACGCCGGCTGCGTGCTGCCGGCCTAGAGGATGCACGTCGACACGAAGGCGGCACGGTCCCGTCCGGGGAGGAGGGATATCCTCGGGGCGTGCCGCTCTCGACCGGACAGCGACTGCTTCGCCACGACCGGCGGCTCGGCGCGCGGTTCGTCGCGGGCGCCGACGAGGCGGGTCGGGGGTCGCTCGCGGGGCCGCTCGTCGTCGCCGGCGTCCTGCTCGACTACGGCACCGCTTCGCGGCCACAGCGTCCGGCCGCTCGCGTTCCTGAACGACTCGAAGCAGGTCGATCCCGAGGAGCGCGAGCGGCTCTACCACGCGGTCCTCGCGGCCGCGACCGCGATCGCCGTGCGGGTGATCCCGTCGACCGACATCGACCGCGCCGGGCTCCACCGCTCGAACCTCCTGGGGGCTCCGCACCGTCCTGGCCGAGCTCCACCCGCCCGCGGAGGCGTGCCTCGTCGACGGCTTCCGGCTCGGGCCGCTCGCGCCGCCGCACACCGCCGTCGTCGACGGCGACACGAAGAGCGCGGCGATCGCCGCGGCCTCGATCGTCGCGAAGGTGACGCGCGACCGCCTCATGCGGAGGCTCGACGCGCTCTACCCGCGGTACGGGTTCTCGTCGCACGTCGGCTACATCACGCCCGAGCACACGCGCGCCGTCCAGGCACACGGCCCGTGCCCGCAGCACCGCCGCTCCTTCGCGGCACGCGCCTACGTCGGGATGTGAACCGCGGCGAGCGGATCGCCGCGCGGCACTACCGCCTGCGCGGCTATCGGATCCTCGGCGCCAACGTTCGGGCGGGCGGCAACGAGCTCGACCTGATCGTCCGGCGCGGCTCGCGGCTGGTCTTCGTCGAGGTGAAGGAGCGCGCCGGCGACGGCTTCGGCGGCCCGATCGCGGCGGTCGACCGCGAGAAGCGCCGTCGCGTGAGGCGTGCCGCGGCCGCCTGGCTCCACGCGAACCCGCAAGCCGCCGCGCTCGACGTCGTGTTCGAGGTCGTGGCGATCACCGGCCGCCGCCTCGAGCGCCTCGAGCTCGATTGCGCGAGCGCGGAATGAGCGATCCAGGCCCGTCGTTACAGTAGGTACACGCAACAGAGCCGGGGGGCACTATCCCCCAACGGACGCGCTCGTCAGGACGGCCGGCGGTGGCGACACCTCCGTGCCCGGGCGCGTCGGCCTCGCGAGAGGCGGGAGAAACCTCCGGCTGACAGAGACACAAACGTCAGCCGGAAAGGACACGAAACACCTCGATGACCACGCGCATGCGCACCTGGATCCTGCTCGCCGGCCTGTCGGCGCTCTTCGTCGCCGTCGGCGGCCTCGTCGGAGGCACGAGCGGGATCGTCGCTCTTCCTCGTCATCGCCGTCGGCTTCAACTTCGCGATGTTCTGGTTCTCGGACCGGCTCGCGCTCAGGATGAGCCGGGCGCGGCCGCTCGAGCCGGGCGAGGCGCCCGACCTCGTCGCGGACGTCGAGGACCTCGCACAGCGGGCGCGGATCCCCGTCCCGCGCCTGTACCTCATCCCGTCGCAGCAGCCGAACGCCTTCGCCACCGGACGGAGCCCGAAGCACTCCGCCGTCGCGGTGACCGAGGGGCTGCTCGCGCTCATGCCGCGCGACCAGGTGCGCGGCGTGCTCGCGCACGAGCTCGCGCACATCCGGAACCGCGACGTGCTCGTGACGACGATCGCCGCGATGATCGGCGCCGCGATCTCCGCAGTCGCGCACTTCCTCCAGTTCCAGTGGCTGTTCGGCGGAGGCGACGACGACGAGAGCCCGCTCGGGCTCGTCGGGACGCTCGCCGCGATCATCATCGCGCCGATCGCGGCGATGCTGCTCCAGTTCGCGGTCTCGCGCCAGCGCGAGTTCCTCGCCGACGCGACCGCGGCCGAGCTCCTCGGCACCGGCCGTCCGCTCGCGGACGCGCTCGGGACGCTCCAGCGCGGGGTGGAGGTGCTCCCGATGCAGGTCAACCCGGCGTCGGCGTCCCTCTACATCGTCGAACCCGCTCTCGGGTCGCGGCATGTCGGCGCTCTTCTCGACCCACCCGCCGATCCCGGCGCGGATCGAGCGGCTCGCTGGCGTTCGACGCGAAGCGCGGCCTGTAGGGCGGACAGCTCGCCTACGCCGTGCGACGCTAGAGGACAGTCGGCCATGGGCGCCGAATAGGCGCCCATGGCGGCCACGCAGGAGGCGCTCTACGGCCGGCTCGACATGGCGCTCTCCTGGTCGGAGCAGCAGCTGCCGGAGCGGGAGCGGACGAAGCACGTCCATCGCCTGCACCCGTACCTCGGGAAGTTCGTGCCGCAGCTCGTCGAGGCGCTCCTCGACCGGTACGTGGCTCCGGGCGGACACGTCCTCGACCCGTTCGCCGGCTCGGGGACGACGCTCGTCCAGTGCGCTCGAGTCGGGCCGCGACGCGGTCGGCGTCGACGTCGCGGGCTTCAACTGCCTGCTCATGCGCGTGAAGACGCGTCGCCACAACCTCGACGCGATTCGCCGCGACCTGCTCTGGGCGCACGAGCAGGCCTCCGCGTTCGAGCCCGACGGCCGCTACCCGGCGGACGCCTCGCCGTTCGTGCGCGCCTGGTACGCGCCGCGGGCCGCCGCCGAGCTGCTCCACTTCCGCGCGCTCGCCGAGAGCGTGGCGTCGGCCGACGTGCTCCGCGTCGTCCTCGCGCGCGCCGCGCGCTCGGCCCGGCGCACGACCCATTTCGACCTCGACTTCCCGCGCGCGCCGCAGCTCGAGCCGTACTGGTGCCACAAGCACCGGCGCGACGTGCCGGCCCGTCGAGGAGGCGCGGCGGTTCCTCCTCCGCTACACGCTCGACACGCTCGATCGGATCGAGACGCTTCGCCGGCGCCCGCGACCGACGGCGCGCGAGCGCGTTCGTGCACCACGGCGACGCGCGCGAGCTCGAGCTCGGCGGGCCCTTCGACGCCGTGGTCACGTCGCCGCCGTACCCGGGCCTGATCGACTACCACGAGCAGCACCGCTACGCGTACGAGCTCCTCGGGCTCGAGGAGCGTCGCGCCGAGGAGCTCGGGCGCCCTGCCCGCGGCGTCGGGCGCGAGGCGATCCGCGCATACGTCGAGGGTGTGGCCGACGTCCTGGCGAACGCCCGAAGCCGTCTCGCGCCCGGACGCGCCCGTCTGCGTCGTCGTAAACGATCGGCGTGGGCTTGTATCCGGAGATCCTGCGGCCGTGCAAGGCTTCGCCTCGACGAGCGGCTCGAGCGACACGTGAACCGCCGAACGGGCCGACGGGCGGGCGAGTACTTCGAGTCGATTCTCGTCTGCAGGCGCCTGACCCGCCGCTCCTTCAGGATGCTCATACCGCTGCTCGCATGCTCGCGCGTCGTCCCGAGACAGGAGGTCTTCATGCGCACACTGATCGCACATCGGCCGTCGCCTGCGATGGTCGTCGCGTGCCTCGCGCTGCTCGTCGCGCTCGGCGGGACGAGCATCGCGGCCGTCACGGCGCTCGCGCCGAACTCGGTCGGCACCGCCCAGCTCAGGGCGAGCGCGGTGACGACCGCCGCGAAGATCAGGAACAACAACGTGACCGGCGCGAAGATCGCGCCGAACGCCGTCGTCGGGTCGGACGTCCGGAACGGCTCGCTGTCCCGCGACGACTTCGCGTCGAACTCGCTCCCGGCCGGCCCCGCAGGCCCCGCCGGCCCGGCCGGTCCCGCGGGTCCCGCAGGCACCATCGGGCCGATCACCGTCCGCCAGGCGGGCGTGGTCGTCGGCGGGCGGGGTCGCCGCACAACGGCGCGTACCGACGCGGAGACCGTCACCGTCAACTGCAACGCGAACGAGAAGGCGATCTCCGCCGGCACGGGCTGGAGCGACGACGCGGCCGACCGCGAGCTCTGGACGCAGCGGCTCACGCCGATCATCACGAACAACGCCGTCACGGGCTTCCGCGGCGACGGGCGGCAACGACAGCGGCAACTCGAGCACCTTCACGCTGTACGTCCTCTGCTACGTCGGCTGACGCGTGCGTCGACCGACGGCGGGGCCGCCATCGGTCGGCCCCGACCGTCACACTTCCGGCACGAAGTCGGCACACGTCCGTGACGTGTTCGCCCGTACGGTCGAGGGGTGCTCGGCCGCGCGGTCACGTTCGCGCTCGTCGGCCTCGAGCCGCGCCGCGTCGAGGTCGAGGCGCACCTGCGCTCGAGCGACGCTGCCGTCGTTCTCGATCGTCGGGCTCGCCGACCGCGCCTGCCAGGAGGCGAAGCACCGCGTCCGGAGCGGCGTCGACTCGGCGCTCCTCGACTGGCCCGACCGCGCGATCACGGTCAACCTCGCGCCTGCGGCGCTGCGCAAGGAGGGGACGGGCTTCGACCTGGCGATCGCGCTGACGGTCCTCGCCGCCTCGGCGCAGGTTCCGCGCGAGCGGCTCGAGGAGCACGCCTGCATCGGCGAGCTCGGGCTCGACGGCCGCGTCCGGCCGGTCGCCGGCACGATCGCGGCCGCCGAGGGCGCTGCCCGTGCCGGGCTCGCTCGCGTGCTCTGCGCCGTCGACTCGTCCCAGGAGGCGGCGCTCGCGGGCATCGAGGCGGTCGGCGTCCGACACCTCGCCGAGGCGGTCGGCTACCTCCTCGGCCACGACGCGATCGCGCCCGCCGAGCCTCCGGAGCGGGCGCCGCCCGGCGTCGGCGCTGCCCGACCTCGCCGACGTCCGCGGACAGGAACGTGGCCGGCGGGCGCTCGAGATCGCGGCCGCGGGATCGCACAACCTGCTGCTCGCCGGCCCGCCGGGCACCGGCAAGACGATGCTGGCGCGCCGGCTGCCGTCGATCCTGCCGCCGCTCTCGCCGCGCGGAGGCGCTCGAGGTGACGCGGATCCACTCCGTCGCGGGAACGCTCGCGCCGCCGCGGGGCCTCGTCGCCACGCCGCCGTTCCGCGCGCCGCACCACGGCGCGTCGGCGGCGGCGGTCGTCGGCGGCGGGCGCGATCCCGCGGCCGGGGGAGGTCAGCCTCGCCCATCGCGGCGTCCTGCTGCTGGACGAGCTGCCGGAGTTCCCGCGGCCCGGTGCTCGAGGCGCTCCGGCAGCCGCTCGAGGACGGCGTCGTGTCGGTCGCGCGCGTCGGCGGCCGCTCGCTGTTCCCGGCCCGGTTCCGGCTCGTCGCGACGATGAACCTCTGCCCGTGCGGCGGGCGCGGCGACCCGCGCCTCGACTGCTCGTGCACGCCGGCGCGGGTCGCGGCGTACCGCGACAAGGTGTCGCGCGCGCTGCTCGACCGCTTCGACCTCGTCGTCGCGATGCCGCGCCCGCAGGCGGAGGAGCTCGCCGCGGGGCCGTCGGAGGCCGTCGTCGGCCGTGCGTGATCGCGTGCTCGTCGGAGCGGGGCGGCTCGCGCCGCTCGACGCCGCGCCGGACAGCTGCCGCCTCGGAGCTCCTCGATCGCGCCGTCGACCGGCTGCCGCTCACGCGGTCGCGGGCGCGCGCGGGTCGCCCGCGTCGCCCGCACCATCGCCGCGCTCGCCGGCTCCTCCGACGTCCTGCCCGAGCACGTCGCGGAGGCGCTCTCGTACCGGTCGCCGGCGGAGCTGTCCCTCCCGTGACCGTTCGGCGCCTCCGTCGAGGCGACACGGGCTACCCGACGCTGCTCGGTCAGATCCCCGATCCGCCGCCCTCGCTGTGGCTCCGTGGGCGAGGCGGACGTCGAGCTGCTCGCGTCGCCTGCCGTCGCGATCGTCGGTGCTCGCGCGTGCTCCGGCTACGGGCGATCGGTCGCCCGCATGCTCGCGACCGAGGCGGCCGCGGCCGGCGTCGTCGTCGTGAGCGGGCTCGCGCGCGGCATCGACGGCGAGGCGCACCGGGGCGCGCTCGCCGCAGGCGGGCTGACCGTCGCGGTGCTCGGCTGCGGGATCGATCGCGACTACCCGGCCGCGCACGCCGAGCTCGCCCGCTCGATCGTCGCGACGGGCGGCCTGATCGTCTCCGAGTACGAGCCGGGGGTCGGAGCCCGCTCCGTGGCGCTTCCCGGCGCGGAACCGGATCATCGCCGGGCTTGCGCGCGCGACCGTCGTCGTCGAGGCGCGCGAGCGGTCGGGCGCGCTGATCACCGCGGACTTCGCGCTCGAGGACGGGCGCGAGGTCCTCGCCGTGCCCGGAGAGATCACGAGCGCGCTGAGCGCCGGGGCGAACGGCCTCCTCCGGCAGGGCGCGACGCCGGTGACGTGCGCGGCGGACGTCCTCGAGGCGATCGGCGTCGAGCGCGTCTCGGCCGCGCCGGCGATCCCGGACGTGGCCGGTGCGGCGGCGGTCGTCGAGGCGCTCGCGGGCGGAGCGGCGACGCCGGACGAGCTCGCACGGGCGACGTCGCTCTCGGCGGGCGCGGTTGCCGCGGCGCTGGTCGATGCTCGAGCTCGACGGGCGCGGTCGTCGGTCGACGAGGGAGTGGTGCGCAGTACGATCGCGCGATGACGCCGTACTGGCTGGACGAGCCCGCTCCCGCGCTGCCGGCCGGCAACGGCGGGCCGGTCGACGTCGGCATCGTCGGCGCCGGCATCACGGGCTGCGCGTGCGCGCTCGCGCTCGCCGAGGCCGGCCTCCGCGTCCGCGTCGTCGACGAGCGTCGCGTCGCCGAGGGCGCGAGCGGCCGCAACGGCGGCTTCGCGCTCCGCGGCATGGCCGGCGCCGTACGACCAGGTCGTCGCGGATCACGGCCGTGACCGGGCGCTCGCGCTGTGGCGCTGGACGGAGGCCGAGCTCGCCGCGATGGCACGACTCGCGGGCGACGCCTTCCGTCCGCTCGGCAGCCTTCGGCTCGCCGCCGACGGCGAGGAGCGCGAGGACCTGCGCGACGAGATCGAGGCGCTGTGGGCGGACGGGATCGAGGCCGAGTGGATCGACGTCCCGGACGGCCTGCTCGCGGGGCGGTTCACGGCCGCGATCCGCCACCCGACCGACGGCGCGCTGCAGCCGGCGCGTTGCGTGCGCGCGCTCGCCGCGCGAGCGGCCGACGCGGGCGTCGAGCTCGTCGAGGGCCGACGCGTGAGCGACCCGTCCGAGCTCGAGGCCGAGACCGTGGTCGTCGCGACCGACGGGTACCCGAGCGGCCTCCTCGGCGAGCTCGAAGGGCTGATCGTGCCGACGCGCGGTCAGGTGATCGCGACGGAGCCGCTCTCGGAGCGGCTGTTCGAGGCGCCGCACTACGGACGCCACGGCTTCGACTACTGGCACCAGGCCGAGGACGGCCGCATCGTCGCGGGCGGCTTCCGCGACGTGTCGCTCGATCGCGAGTTCACGGACGAGGAGGCGCTCACCGACGACGTCCAGGACGCGCTCTCGTCGTTCGTGAACGGGCTCGTCGGACGCGAGCTCCGCGTCGACTATCGCTGGGCGGGCATCTTCGGCCTCGTCCTCGACTTCCTGCCGGTGGTCGGGCGAGGTACCGGGCCTGCCGGGAACCTGGGTCGCCGGCGGCTACTCGGGACACGGGAACGTGCTCGGGCTTCGCCTGCGGCCGCCTGGTCGCCCGCGCGATCCTCGGCGACCGCGATCCGCTGCTCGACCTGTTCGAGCCTGCGCGCTGCTGCTCGGCGTCTGAGCCGCGCTCAGAGCTCGACGCGCGGCAGGTCGAGCTGGTCCGCCTTCGCGAACGCCGCGCGCGCGATCGCGAGATCCTGGATCGCGAGGCCGGTCGAGTCGAACAGCGTCACGTCCTCGGCGCTCCGGCGGCCCTCCGCGTCGCCCGCGAGCACCGCGCCGAGCTCGGTCACGCCGTCGCGCGTGACGACGCCGGCCGCGACAGCCGCCGCGAGCTCGCCGCCGTGGCTCGCCTGCTCCCAGTCGTCGCAGAACAGGTGCGCGCGGCCGAGCTCCTCGACCGCGACCTCCGCCTTGCCGGGGCCGTCCGCGCCCATCAGCGAGACGTGCTGGCCGGGCCGGAGCGAGCCCGGCGGGTAGAGCACCGTCGCGACCCGGCGTCACGGTGATCACGACGTCGGCGGCGAGCGCCTCGCTCGGCGGACTGCGGCCGCGCGCGCGCCGAGCCGGCTCCGCGACGAGCTCGCGCCGCGCCCGGTCGACGTCCCAGACGAGCGGGCACGACGCCGCGCGCGACGAGCATCCGCGCCGTCTCGGCGCCGTTCACGCCGCACCCGATCACGCGCGTACGACGTCGCGCCCGCGCGGCCGAGCGTGTCGGCCGCGATCACGCCGGCCGCCGCGGTGCGGAGCGCCGTCACCGCGGCCGCGTCGAGCACCGCCTCGAGCTGCCCGGTCTCCGCGTTCGGAGAGCAGCACGAGCCCGGTCACGGTCGGCAGCCCACGCGCCGGGTTGCCCGGGAAGGACGTGACCCACTTGAGCAGCGGCGTGGCCGCCGCCGAGCGCCGGCATCGCGCGGAAGTCGCCCGCCGGGTAGTTCGTCACGTAGACCTTCGGCTGCATCGTCCACTCGCCGCGCGCGTGCGCGACGAACGCCTCACGCACGGCGTCGTACGCCTCGTGCGGGCGTGACCGCCTCCATCACGGCCGCGCCCGAGAAGAACGGGACGCGTCACGCCGACTTGACGGCGCCGATCAGCTTGACGACCGAGTCCTTCGCGTCGCCGAAGAGCATCGTCGTCCGCGGATCGAGGTACAGCTCGTTGTCGATCCCTGCGAAGCCGGGGTTCATGCTGCGCTTCATCACGATCACGCTCGTCGCCCGGTCGACGTCGAGGATCGGCATGCCGTAGATCGGGCTCGACGTGTCGCTGCGGGCGGCGGGGTTCGTCACGTCGTTGGCGCCGATCACGAGCGCGACGTCGGTCTGCGCGAACTCGGGGTTGATCTCGTCCATCTCCTTGAGCTGGTCGTAGGGGACGTTCGCCTCGGCGAGCAGCACGTTCATGTGGCCCGGCATGCGGCCCGCGACCGGGTGGATCGCGTAGGCGACGTCGACGCCCTTCGTCCTCGAGCAGCTCGGCGAGCTGGCGCACGTCGTGCTGCGCCTGGGCGACGGCCATGCCGTAGCCGGGCACGACGATCACCTTGCGGGCGAAGGAGAGCTGGACGGCGACGTCCTCGGGGGTCGTCGCGCGGACGGTGCGCCCGTCGTCCTCGCGCGGACCGCCGGCGCCCGCCTGCACCTGGCCGAAGGCGCCGAACAGGACGTTCGCGACCGAGCGGTTCATCGCCTTCGCCATCATCAGCGTGAGCAGCGTGCCCGAGGCGCCGACGAGCATCCCCGCGACGATCAGGACGGTCGAGTCGAGGACGAAGCCGGTCGCGGACGCCGCGAGCCCCGTGAAGGCGTTGAGCAGCGAGATCACGACGGGCATGTCGGCGCCGCCGATCGGGAGCACGAACATGACGCCGAACACGAGCGCGAGCACGATCAGCGCGACGAGCGCCCACTGCTCGTCGAGGCCCGCGACGAGCGCGATCCCGAGCCCGGCGCCGCCGAGCAGGATCGCCGAGTTGACGACGTTCTGGCCGCGGAACACGATCGGCCGGCCCGAGACGAGCTCCTGGAGCTTCGCGAACGCGACGAGCGAGCCGGAGAACGAGATCGAGCCGATCAGCGCCGAGAGCACGATCGAGACGGTCTCGTCGCTCGACGAGGTCGCCGGCGGCGACGTGGAACTCCGCGAGCGCGACGAGCGCCGCCGCGCCGCCGCCCACCCCGTTGAACAGGGCGACCATCTGCGGCATCGCGGTCATCTTCACGGTGCGCGCGCCGACGACGCCCGACGATCGCGCCGATCACGCCGCGCCGCGACGATCAGGCCCCAGTTGCCGATCCCGTCCAGCGCGAGCGTCGTCGCGATCGCGACGAGCATTCCGACGCCGCCGACCCAGTTGCCCTTCCGCGCGTGCTTCGGCGAGGAGAGGAAGCGCAGCGCGACGATGAAGCAGACGATCGCGACGAGGTAGAGAAGCCCGATGACGTCCGGGTCGGAGATCACCGCTCGTCCGCTTCCGTCGGCTCGGTCGGCCGGCGCTTGAACATCTCGAGCATCCGGTCGGTGACGAACCAGCCGCCGACGACGTTCGCGGTCGCGAGCACCATCGCCGCGAAGCCGATCGCCTTCGTCACGCCGTCGTCGGCGTAGCCGAGCACGATGATCGCGCCGACGATCACGATCCCGTGGATGAAGTTCGTGCCCGACATCAGCGGCGTGTGCAGCATCGTCGGCACCTTCGAGATCACCTCGAAGCCGAGGAAGATCGCGAGCACGAGGATCGTCAGCTCGACGACGAGCCCGAGATCGGTCACGCAGCCACCTCCGGCCGGCGCTGGCCGGTGACGCACGCGCCGGCGGTGATCTCGTCCTCGAAGTCGAGCGTCGAGCGTGCCGCCCGGGGCGAGGTGCTCGAGCAGCGCCGAGACGTTCCGCGCGTAGAGCCGGCTCGCGTCGGCGGGCATCAGGGACGGGACGTTCGTGAGGCCGACGATCGTCACGCCGGTGTGCGCGATCTCGTGCCCGGGCGACGTCAGCTCGCAGTTGCCGCCGGTCTCGGCCGCGAGGTCGACGATCACCGAGCCGGGGCGCATCGACTCGACCGCCGGCGCGGGGATCAGCCGCGGCGCCGGACGTCCGGGCACGGCCGCCGTCGTGATCGACGACGTCGAACTCGGGGATCCGCTCCTCGAGCGCCGCCTGCTGCGCTCGCTGCTGCTCCTCGGTCAGCTCGCGCGCGTAGCCGCCCTCGGTCTCCTCGCCGCGCACGCCGAGGTCGAGGAACGCCGCGCCGATCGACTCGACCTGCTCCGCGACGGCGGGCCGCACGTCGAACGCCGAGACGACCGCGCCGAGCCGCCGCGCCGTCGCGATCGCCTGCAGGCCCGCGACGCCTGCGCCGAGCACGAGCACCCGCGCGGGCGCGATCGTCCCCGCCGCGGTCATCAGCATCGGGAACAGCTTCGGGCTGCGGTCGGCCGCCAGCAGCACCGCCTTGTAGCCCGGCGACCGTCGCCTGCGACGAGAGCGCGTCCATCGACTGCGCGCGCGTGATCCGCGGGATCGACTCCATCGCGAACGCGACCACACCCTGCTCGCGCAGCCGCGCGATCGCCGTCGGGATCGGTCGAGCGGCTGCGAGGAAGCCGACGAGCACCAGTGCCGCGCCGGTACGCCGCGACCTCGTCGGCGCGTCGGCGCGCCGACCCGGACGACGCGCCTCGACGCTCGTCGAGGCACGCGGGGCGTGTCCGCGAGCCGCGCGCCGGCCTCCGCGTACACGCTCGTCCGGGAACCCGGCGAGGACGCCGGCGCCCCGCTCGACGACCACCTCGAACCCGCTCGCGCCGAGCTTCGTCGACCGCCTCGGGCGTGAGAGCGACGCGGTGCTCTCCGGGCCCGGACTCCCTCGGGACACAGACTCGCATCGCGCGAGGAATCTACGGGAAGGGTTCCGGGCGCGGGGCGGGAACCAGACAGCCCGTGGTCCGACTCGCCGCCTTTGCGACCGCGATGGAGGTCTGTGACCCCGCGCTCGGCGCGCACGCCGCGCGCGTCGCGGCGAACGCCGAGGCGGTCGCGGTGCAGGCTCGGCTGGACGGAGGAGCGGCTCGAGGCGCTCCGGCTCGGCGCGGCGCTCCACGACGTCGGCAAGGTGAACGTCCGCCACGAGGTGCTCGACGAAGCCCGGGCGTGCTCGACGCACTGGGAGCTCGCCGAGATCCGCGCCGCACCCGGTCGAGGGCACTCTGGCTGCTCGCCGGCGTCGCCGTCGCTCGCGCCGGCGCTCCCGTACGTGCTCTTCCACCACGAGCGCTGGGACGGGCACGGCTACCCGACGCGCCGCGCGGGCGAGTCGATCCCGCTCGAGGGACGGATCCTCGCGGTCGCCGACGCGTTCGACGCGATGACGTCGGTCCGGCCCTACCGGCCGTCGCTCTCGCCGCGACGAGGCGGCCGACGAGATCCGGCGCTGCGCCGGGACCCAGTTCGATCCCGACGGTCGCCGCCGCGTTCCTCGACGCGCTCGAGGCCGGCGAGATCGTCTGCGGCCCGGCGGCCGTCGCGGCCTGACGCGGCGAGGTGCAGCTCGCGCCTACAGCGAGGCCCAGACCTCGAGCTTCGTCCGCGTGCGGCGGATCACCTCGTCCGTGAACGCCGTCGTGCCGTGGTGGCCGCCGAGGTCGGCTGTGCGGATTCCCTCCGCGACGGCCTCGAGCGTCGCCTCGCGGATCGCGCGTCCGGCGCGCTGGCAGTCCTCGTCCTCGGTGTGCGACGAGCAGCGCGGCCGCGGCGAGGATCATCGCCATCGGGTTCGCGACGTCCTTGCCCTCGAGCGCCGGCGCGGTCCCGTGCGCGGCCTCGGCCATCAGCGCCGTCGGCCGGTCGATCGCCGTCCGTCGCCGAACGCGACGAGCAGCGACTCCGAGCCGGCGATCGAGCCGAAGAGCGGCAGCACGAGGTCGGAGAGGATGTCGCCGTCGCGATTCAGCGCGGGAATCACCATCGGCGCGCCGCTCGACGAGATGAGCAGCGCGAACGTCGCGTCGATCAGCTGCGGCTCGTACGGGACATCGGGATGGCGCTCCGCGGCCGCGTCCATCTCCTCCTTCAGCATGCCCTCGTAGACCGGGCTGACCGTGTACTTCGGCCCGCCGAACACCTTCGCGCCGGTTCGCTCCGCCTGCCGGAACGCGAACTCGGCGACCGCGCGGCAGACGCTCCGCTCGATCCGCTCGGTGCGGAACGCGACCTCGTCGTCACCCGAGCCCTCGCGCCACTCCTTCGCGCCGTACGCGTCGCCGACCGCCATGCGGACGACGGAGATCGGCGAGTGCACACCTCCGACGGGCAGGACGCCCGGAATGCGCCGGCCGGTTCGCACGATCACCTTGCCGCCGATCTCCTCGCGGAGGATCCGGTTCGGCGAGCCGACGTCGTCGCGGCCCTCGGGCGTGACCGTCGCGGCCTTCAGCCCGAGGCCGTGCGTCGGCGATCGCGCGGGCTGCCTCGTGCACGACGCCGTTCGCGGTCTCGCGCCGCTCGCGAGCGACAGGTCGAAGCGGGGCAGCGCTCAGCTCGACGCCGACGACGTCGGGCTGCAGTACGCGAACGGCTGCCTCGAGCAGCTCCTGCCCCGTCTGGTCGCCCTCGAGGACGACGATCGTGCGCGTGTCCATGATGGCGGAGTGTAATGGTGGATCTGCTTCGCAGCTCCACTAGAAAATCTGGCAATTCGTGTACCATATCGATGTCGCAGTGGAGACGCTGTCTATCTAGTGGAAATCGCGTCAGCGATTTCCACCATTGGAGGAGAATCGTGGCCCGAAAGACCGTCCTCGTTTGCGATTCGTGCGGCACGGAGGTCGGAGAAGGAAAGGGCGCCGTTCTTCGCGTGACGTTCAACGACGCGCGGCGAGGCGCGAAGCAGGCGGATCTCTGCGACTCGTGTGCCGGTGGAATGCCCGGCGCGGCGGTCGCGCGCCGCGGCCGCAAGCCGAAGTCCCTCGCCTAGACTCGGCATCGCGATCGCCGGTGCGGCATCGCGTCGGTCTCCGCTCGGAGCGGCGTTTCCCGTCCCGGCCCGTAAGCCGGGGCGGGAAACCGGCCCGACTACCATGCACCGGTGGGTCTCTCTCTCGTCGTCGGTCCGGCGCATGCCGGCAAGGTCGCGTCGCTGCTCGACCGCTTCGTCGCCGCGATCGACCGCGATCCCTGGCTGATCGTCCCGAACCGCACGCGACGTCGAGCGGGTCGAGCGCGAGCTCGTTCGACGCGAGGGAGGCCTGCTCGCGGGCACGATCGGGACGTTCGACACGCTGTTCGAGGCGCTCGCGCGTGGCGACGGGCGCGGCCGGCGGCTGCTCGGGCGACGCCGAGCGGGCGGTGGTCGTGCGGCGGGTCGTCGATGCCGGCCCGGATGACGCCGGGCGCACGGTTCCCCGGGATATCCCGGACGCGCTCGGACGGGCACTGGCGGAGCTCGACGGCGCGCTGCTCGACGCCGACGACCTCGACGAGCCGCTCGCATCGTTCGTCCGCGCGTACCGCGACGAGCTCGACCGGCTCGATGCCTGGGATCGCGGCGATGCTCCGTCGCCGGGCGATCGAGCGGCTGACCGGCGACCTCGGCGTCGTGGGGCGACAGCCCGGTGCTCGTGCACGGCTTCGAGGACCTCACCGGCGCCGAGTGGCGCCTCCTCGAGGCGCTCTCGGCGCGCACCGACGTCCATCGTCTCGCTGCCGTACGAGCCGGGTCGCGCCGCGTACGCCTCGCTCGCGCGCACGGCCGAGCGACCTCGCGGCGCTCGCCGGAGACGACGATCGTCGAGCTGCCGCCGCGCGCGGCCGAGTACCTGCCGCCGGCGCTGGCGCACGTCGAGCGCGCAGCTGTTCGAGCCGACGTCGCGAGCGCGCGCCGCTCGACGGCGCGATCCGCTTCCTCGAGGGAGCCGGGACGCGCGGGACGCTCGAGCTCGTCGCGGAGGAGGCGCTGGCCGCGATCCGCGCCGGGACGCCCCCGGAGGAGATCGCGGTCGTCTGCCCGTCGCTCGACGCGATGCGCGTTCCGCTCGAGACGGCGTTCGCCGCGCTCGGCGTCCCGCTGGCGTTCGAGGGGCGGATCGCGCTCCGCGCGACGCCGTTCGGGCATTCGCTGCTGTCCCTGCTTCGCTTCGCCTGGCTCGGCGGCGAGCGGCCCGGAGCTGTACGCGCACCTGCGCTCGCCGTACTCGGGGCTCCAGCGGCGGGAGGTGGACTGGGTCGAGGGCAAGCTTCGCGGCCGCGGCGTCCTGCGCGGCGATCGCGCGGTCGGAAGTCACCGCCGAGCTCCGCGGCGGGCGCCCACTGCCGCTCCTCGACCTCGCCCGCGGCGACGACTCACCCGTCGAGACCGTGCGCGCGCGTCGCGGCGCGCGATGCTGCGCAACGCGCACGGCACCGTCGCGCCGCCGCTCGGCGCACGCGTCGCGAGTCGGACCTCCAGGCCCACGACGCCGTCACGCGCGCGCTCGACGAGCTCGAGGCGCTCGCGGCGAGCAGGCTGGCGAGATCGGTCGCCGCGACGTGCTCGCGGCGCTCGAGCGCGCGACGGTGCCGCGGCGAGCGCGCCGGTGCGCCGGGCCGGGTCGCGGTCATCGACCTGCTGCGAGCGCGCACGCGGCGCTTCGACACCGTCTTCGTGCTCGGGCTCGAGCAGGGAACGCTTCCGCGCCGTGCCCGCGTCGAGCCGTTCCTCGACGAGGACTCGCGCCGCACGCTCGAGGAGCGCCGCGGTGCACGCCTCGAGCGGCCCGATGCCGCGAGCCGCGACCGCTACCTCTTCGCGACCGCGTGCACGCGCCCACGGCGGCGGCTCGTGCTCGTACGCCAGGCCGTCGGCGACGAGGGCACCCCGCGCGAGCCGAGCCCGTTCTGGGAGGCAGTGCGGGAGCTCTTCGACGAGGACGACGTCCGCCACCAGACGGTCCGCCGGCCGCTCTCCGCGCTCACCCGGGAGCTCGAGGCGGCGCCGACCGAGCGCGAGCGCCTGCGCGCGCTCGCGCGCGCTCGCGGCGTCCGAGCCCGCCGAGGCCGCGGCGCTCGCCGCACCAGAACGGCTGGGACCGGCGACTCCGCCGCGCGACACGCGCCTTCGACCGCCCGACCCGCCGTCACGCACGAGCGCGCGCTGCAGCCTCCTGGGCAGCCGGGACGCGTACTCCGTGTCCGACCTCGAGCGGATGGCGTCCTGCTCGTCGGCGTGGTTCGTCGAGCGCTACCTGCGGCCCGGCGACGATCGACAAGGAGGTCGACCGCATGCTGCGCGGCTCGATCCTCCACAGCGCGCTGCAGCGCTTCTACCAGCAGCTGCCGAGCGCGATTCCCGGGCGCCGACCGGGTGACGCGAGGAGAACGTCGAGGAGGCGGTCGCGCTGATGCGCGACTGCGTCGCGCAGGCCGTCGAGACCGGGCTCCGCATCGACGCCGGCGACCTCGACCGGCGCGAGCTCGAGCAGGGGCTGCAGCGCGACCTCGAGCAGCTCGTCCGCGACGAGGCGGCGTCGAAGTCCCCGTTCGTCCCGCGTGACCTCGAGGTGTCGTTCCGCTCGTTCGAGCTCGAGCCGGGCGTCGTGGTGAGCGGGAAGATCGACCGGATCGACCGCGACCCGATGGGAGCGCGCGGGATCGTCGTCGACTACAAGTCGGGCGCGGCCTCGTCGGCGTCGGACATCCGCGAGCAAGGACCTGCTCCAGCTGCCGCTCTACATGCTCGTCCTCCGCGACCAGCTCGGGCTCGAGCCCGTCGGCGGGCGTCTACGTGCCGGTCGGCGGCGGTCGCCGCCCGCGCGGGATGCTCCGCGCAGGCCCGGACGCGATCCCCGGCTTCAGCTCGCGCGACTACCTCGAGCCGGACGAGTTCGACGAAGCGATCGACGACGGCGCGCTCGACGGCGGTCGGGCTCGTCGAGCGGATCCGGGACGGAGACGTCCGCCACGACCCGCACGGCGGCGACTGCCCGCACTGGTGCGACCTCTGGCGCATGTGCCGCAAGGAGCGGCCGTGAGCGACCGGCGCCGAACGCGCAGCAGCGGGCAGCGATCGACGCACGCGGCACCGTGTTCGTCGCCGCGGGCGCCGGGCACCGGGAAGACCGCGGTGCTCGTCGAGCGGTTCGTCCGCGCCGTCGTCGACGACGGGCTCGACGTCGACTCGCTGCTCGTGATCACGTACACCGAGCGGGCGGCCGGAGAGCTTCGCGGCGCGCATCCGGGCGCGGCTCATCGAGCGGGGGCGGCCCGACCTCGCGCTCGAGCTCGACGGCGCGTGGGTCTCGACGATCCACGGCTTCTGCCGGCGGCTCCTCGAGCGCGCACCCGCTCGCGGCGGGCATCGACCCGGGCTTCCGCGTGCTCGACGAGCCGCAGGCGCTCGTCCTCCAGGCCGAGGCGTTCACGGCCGCGCTCGAGGCGTTCTGCGCCGCGGACGAGCCCGACCGGTGGCAGCTCCTCGCGACCTACGGCGCCGACGGCCTCCGCCGGATGCTCGTCGAGGTCTACGCGACGCTCCGCTCGGCGGGTCGAGAGCTCGTCCTCGAGCCGGGCGCCCGCGCCGGCCTCGACGAGCGCGTCGACGGCTCCGCGAGGCGGCCGACTGCCTCGTCGCCGACGACCCAGCGCGACCGAGCTCCAGCGTGACGCGGCCCAGGCGGCCCTCGACGCTGCTCGGCGCGTCGACGCTGCCCGAGCGGCTCCTCGCGCTCGGCGAGCTGAAGGCGCGCGGGCCTCGCGCGGCGACCTTCGCGCGAGGCGCGCGACGCGGTCGTCGCGGCGGCGCTCGAGGAGCTCGCCGCGCGGGACCGCGAGCTTCTGCAGGAGCTGCTCACGACCTTCGCGGCGGCGTACGCGGACGCGAAGGACCGCGAGTCCGCGCTCGACTTCGAGGACCTCCAGCTCCGCGCCCGCGACCTGCTCGCGGAACGACGCGGAGATTCGCGAGCGCGAGCGGCAGCGGTTCCGCTCGATCATGGTCGACGAGTTCCAGGACACGAACCGCCTGCAGACCGAGCTGCTCGACCTGCTCGACGCCGACGACGGCGGCGACCTCTTCGTCGTCGGCGACGAGTTCCAGTCGATCTACGGCTTCCGCCACGCCGACGTCGCGGTCTTCCGTGAGCGGCGCGAGGCGGCGTCCGACGGTCCTCCCGCTGACGCAGAACCACCGCTCGCGGCCCGAGGTGCTCGCGGCGGTGAACGAGCTCTTCGCGGCAGAGTTCGGCGACGAGTTCCAGCGCCTCGAGCCGGCGGCGGCGTCCGACCAGCCGGCGCTCCGGAACGCGGTCGAGCTGCTCGTCACGGACAAGGCCGCGGCGGCCGAGGCGGGCGTCCACTGGCGTCGCTCCGAGGCCCGTCACGTCGCCCGTCGCGTCCGCGAGCTCGTCGACGCCGGCGTCGCGACGCCCGGGCAGATCGTCCTCCTCTTCGCAGCGGGCACCGACGCCGAGTGGTTCGAGGAGGAGCTCCGTGCCCTCGACCTGCCGACCTACCGCGCCGCCGGCCGCAGCTACTTCGGCCAGCAGCAGGTCGTCGACCTGCTCGCGTACCTGCGCCTCCTCCACAACCGCTACGACGACGAGGCGCTGCTCACCGTGCTCGCGTCGCCGTTCGTCGGCGTCTCGAACGACGCGCTCGTCCTGATCCGGGCGGAGGCCCAGCGCCAGCCGATCTTCCGCGGCATCGAGCGCGGCATCCCCGCCGATCTCGCGGACGACGACCGCCGCCTGCTCCTCGCCTTCCGGCAGCGGTACGACCGCCTGCTCGAGCTCGCGGCCTACGCGCCGCTCGAGCTCCTCTGCGAGCGCGTGCTCAGCGAGCACGACTACGACCTCGCGGTGCTCGCGCGGCCACGACGGCAAGCGCCGGTATGCCAACCTCCGCAAGCTCGCGCGCCTCGCCCGCTCGTACGAGGAGCTGCGCGGCGCCGACATCGAGGGGTTCGTGCGTTTCGTCGCGGGGCAGGAGGCCGTCGGCGCCAAGGAGTCGGATGCCGTCTCGGAGGAGGAAGGCGCCGACGCCGTGCGGCTGCTCACGATCCACGCGGCGAAGGGGCTCGAGTTCGAGGTCGTCGTCGTCGCGGACGCCGGCCGTCAGCCGTCCGCCGGTCTCCGACATCCTCGCGCTGTCCGACGGGCGCTTCGGCTTCAAGGTCGCGCATCCCGCGACGGGCACGCGGGTCGGCACCGAGTCGTACCGGGACGTCAAGGAGCACCGCGAGCAGGCCGAGCGGGCGGAACGGCTGCGCCTGTACTACGTGGCGATGACGCGGGCACGCGAGCGCCTGATCGTCTCCGGGTCGATCGGCGCGCCGGGGGACGCCGGCGAGGAGACGCCGATCGCGTGGGTGCTCGAGCGGCTCGGGCTGGAGGAGGAGGCGCGGCAGCCGAGCACCGACGGCCCGTTCGAGATCGAGCGCGGCGCCGCGACGGTCGTCCTGCGGGTCGACCACGGGCAGCCCGCGCCTGACCGGGCGCCCGCTGTCGTGGCGGAGCCGGTCGTTCTCGCGACCGAGGCGGGCCAGCTTGCGCTGTTCGAGGGCAGCGGTGAGGCGCTGCCGCCGCCGGCGCCGCGACTGCGCGAGCTCACCGTCGTGCCGGACCCGCCGCTCCACCGCGTCGCGCGCCTGTCGTTCAGCGCGCTCTCCCTGTTCGAGCGCTGCTCGTACCGCTACTACGCGGAGCGGGTCGTCGGCATGCGTCCGACCGCCTGGGCGGAAGGTGCGGGAGGCGGTGCCGGCGCCTTGCACCCGACCGAGATCGGCGACGCCGTCCACCGGCTGCTCGAGCTCGTCGACCTCGCCCGCCCGGCTGTCGCCGGACGGGCTCGACGAGCTCGTTCGCTCCTGGTACCCGGCCGTCGACCGACCCCGAGCTCGCGCACGTGGCCTCGCTCGTCGACGCCTACTGCGAGTCGTCGCTTGCCCGACGGATCGCCGGGCTGGACGGCGTTCGCGTCGAGCGGCCGTTCGCATTCGAGCTCGACGGCGTGCTGCTGAACGGCCGCCTCGACGTGCTGTGGCGGTCGGACGGACGAGGCGCTCGTCGTCGACTACAAGACGAACGTGCTCGACGGGCGCGATCCCGACGAGATCGTGGAGGCCGAGTACCGGGCGCAGCGGAGCGTCTACGCCCTTGCCTGCCTGCGTGCAGGCGCCGAGCGCGTCGAGGTCGCCTACCAGTTCCTCGAGGCGCCCGAGGCGGTGGTCTCGGCGATCGTTCACCGCGCGCCGACGTCGAGATGCTCGAGCGCGAGCTCCGCGAGACGATCGCGCGGATCCGGGAGGGCGACTTCCGCCCGACTCCGAGCCCGTTCGCCTGCTCGGGGTGCCCTGCGCTCGACCGCGTCTGCGCGGGGCCCGACCTGGGCGCGCTACCCCGACGGGCGGCCGCTCCCCGAGCTGACGTCGGCGGGATAGCGTCCGCGCGATGCGCGTCGCGGCGCTCTACGACGTCCACGGCAACCTGCCGGCGCTCGAGGCGGTGCTCGCCGACGTCGAGGCGCACGGAGTCGACGAGATCGTCGTCGGCGGCGACCTCCTCTGGGGGCCGTGCAGGTCGAGTGCCTCGATCGCCTTCGAGGCGCCGGGCGACGCTTCGTCGTCGGGAACTGCGAGCGCGACGTCCTGCAGCCGACGAACGAGGTCGCCCACTGGTGCTCCGACCGCATCGACGACGACACCCGCTCGTTCGTCCGCTCGTGGCCGCAGACGATCGAGCGCGACGCTCGATTCGCTCGGCCGCGTCGTCTTCTGCCACGCGACGCCCCGGGACGTCGAGCGAGATCGTCACGATGCTCACGCCCGACGAGGCCGTCCGCGGAAGCGCTCGCGGAGGTCGACGCCGACGTCGTCGTCTGCGGGCACACGCACGTCCAGCTCGACCGGAGCGTGACGGGTGCTCCACGGCTCGTCAACGCCGGCAGCGTCGGCCTGCCGTACGAGGGCGCGACGGGCGCGTTCTGGGCGCTCCTCGGCACGGGGCAGTCGAGCCCGGCGCACGCGCTTACGACGTCGAGCCGGCACTCGAGCGTCCTCGCCGCCACCGGGTTCCCGTCCTTCGACGACGTCTTTTCGCGAGGCCCTTCGCGGACTCGTCAGCGCCGAGTCGGCGAGCGCCCATGTTCGAGCGCCGGCGTGGCGCGTAGCTACGTCGGCGAGGCGCGCCGGCGCGGGCTCGGCCGCCGTCGCGACCGGATCGGGCCGATCGTCGAGCGCCTCGCACGCGAGCACGCCGACGCGACGATCGCGCTGCGCTTCCGGAGCGACGTCGAGCTGCTGATCTCGGTGATGCTCTCGGCCCAGACGACCGACGTGAACGTCAATCGCGTCACCGAGCGGCTCTTCGAGAAGTACCGGCGACCCGAGGACTACCTGGCCGTACCGGTCGAGGAGCTCGAGCAGGACATCTTCGCGACGGGCTTCTACCGCCAGAAGACGAAGTCGATCCGCGGCGCGATGCGCGTCCTGCTCGAGGAGTTCGACGGCAAGGTGCCTCGACGTCTCGACGACCTGCTGCGCCTTCCCGGCGTCGCGCGCAAGACGGCCAACGTCGTCGCGGCCGAGCTGGGCCACGCCCAGGGCATCGTCGTGGACACCCACGTCCGGCGTCTCTCGCAGCGGCTCGGCCTGACGCGGAACGAGGATCCGGTCAAGATCGAGCGCGACCTGCAGCGCGTCGTCCCTCGTGCCGACTGGGCGCGGTTCCCGCACCTGCTGATCTGGCACGGGCGACGGATCTGCGACGCACGAAGGCCGCTGTGCGAGGAGTGTGTGCTCGCCGACCTGTGCCCCGCGGCGCGCGTCGTCCTCGCGTCAGCTCCCGGGACGGACCCAGCGCTGGACGACGAGCCTGCGGCCGCTCGCGTCCTGTGAGAGCAGCGCGTAGCGCGGGGGAGAGACGACGGCGCGGGCGGTCGCCGTCGCGTCGCCCGGCTCTCCTGCGACGACCACGCTGACGGCCTCGCCGCGGCCCACGCGGCCGACGCGGAGCTCGGGCGCGTAGTACGCGAACGCGGATCGCGCCCGCTCGGGAAGGACGACGATCGTGTCGCTCGGCGACTGCTGCCGGCGGACGAGGGCCACTGCGGCCCGCCAGTCCTCGGGTTCCTCGCGCACCGCGCCGGCGACGACCGTCCCGAGCGCGATGACTGCAAGGCCGGCGCCTGCGGCGAGCTGGAGCCTCCGGTCGGGAATCGCGACGAGGCCGATACCGGCGGCGAGCGCGACGCCGCCGGCGCACACGGCAAGCGCGGCACGGGGGTAGACGGGGAGCGCGACGCCCGCGACCAGCACGGCCGCGAGCGGCGCGAGCGCCAGGCATCCGACGAGCACCGGCTTCCAGCGGCCTTCGCCGTCCGACGTGCGCCGGACGAGTACGACGATGCCCCACACCGCCAGCGCCACGACGATCGCGTTCCAGCCGACCCCGCGGGCGAGCCCGATCGCGATGTCGCCGAGCTCCAGCGACCCGGCGCCATCCGGGGCGTCCGCCCGGTCGATCACCGCGGCGGTGAGGAAGAGGCCGGACTCGACCACCGCGATCGCCGCGGCGGGAAGCGCGAGCCGGAGATCGATCTCCCGCCGCCCGACGGCGATCGCCGCGAGATGGGCGACGAGGGCGCTCGCCGCGATCGGATGCGTGAGCGGGAGCAGCGCCGCGCTGACCGCGTAGACGGCCCACCAGACCGCGTTCCCGCGCTCCACCGCGCGCGCGAACAGTGCGGTCGAGAGCAGCATCGCCGCGAGAGCCATCGCGAGCGGCTCGACCGCACGGGAGAGCCCGACGACGCCGAAGGAAGACGCCAGCACGAGCGAGGCGGCGGCGCCCGCGTATCGGCCCGCGAGCCGTCCGTCCGAGGCGGTACGTCGCGATGGCCGCGACGACGGCCGCGACGACCGACGGGCAGCCGCACCCACTCCTCGGCGTCGTTCCAGGCGACGACGTGGCTGGAGCACTGCGAGGTATCCCGCACGGGCGGGATCGTCCGAGAACGCCCGCTCGAGGACGTCGGTGAACGACCCGTGCGCGGCGGCGACGATCGCGGCCTCGTCGACGTCGAGCGAACGTCGTCCGAGCCCGACGAGACCGACGATCAGCGCGAGTCGCGGGGCCGAGGTAGGGCAGCGCGCGATCGGTGCACGGCGATGAGTCGTCTCACGATGTCGTCCGAGCGGCCAGTCGAATCAGCGGCGTGTGCCGGGACACTCACCGACTCCACGCTAGCGTGGCCCCCGGCTGGCGCCTCGGCGCGGCTCAGAGCCAGCGCTTCGGAAGAAGCCCACCGAGTCCGGCAGGCGATGTACCTGAAGGTCGAGTGGCGCGAGCTCGACGCAGGCGGGCTGAACTAGCCGCCGCCCATCGAGCTCGCTTCTTCGTCGACCGTCTCTGCCCACGCTCGAGCCGCGGCATCCACGCCGGCATCCGTGTCGGGCGGGCAGTCGCCGTAACAGTGGACATGCACCTCGGTCACGAGGTTGTCGCGCCCCCAGTGGTACGTCACTTGTCTGCCGTTCCCATGCGCCCAGAGACGCCATGCCTCGTCCCCGAGTCCATCGACCTTCACCGCACTCACCACGAATCCGTACTTCGCGCCGTATGCGCGTGAGAGGTCGTTGAGGGCCAGGAATCCGACGTGGGCATCGGCAGGGGTAGCGAAGACTCCGACGACGAGGTTTCCGAGCTTGTCGTCGTCTCGCCACTTGTGGCCCGCATCCCAGTCGTCACGTTTCTCGAGGTCAGCCGTCCTGCGGCGAAACTCGGCGTAGATCGGGTCTCTGGCGGCGACGTCCTCGGGCGACTCTCCGCTCGAGGGCTTCTCCGGCTCGGGCTTCTGCGGCCAGGGGGCCCATCCAGGCGTTCGCGGCGCCACGTTCGCCAGTCGCTCCACATCGGCGGCGCTGTACATCCCACCTGGCTCGCTGTCCCCGCCGCAGCCGGCAAGGGAGACGGCCACCAGAAACGCGGCAAGCGCGCTCCACGTGGATTTCGTCACAGCCAGCGCTTCCAGCGAAAGAAAGCGAGCTGGGCGAGCGTCGTCGTGACGATCAGCCCGACCGAGACGCCGAGCGTCCAGTAGCCCCTCTCGAACACGCCGGCGAAGTTCTGGCCGTAGAAGCCCGTGATGAGGCGTCGGCACGAGGACGAGCGACGCGACCATCGTCAGCTTCTTCACGATCTCGCTCTGGTTCTCCGCGATCTTCGACTGGAGGTAGTCGCGGACGCTCGAGAGGAGGTCACGCGCGACGTCGAGCTCCTCGATCGCCCGGACGAGTGTGTCGTAGGTGTCGGCGAACGCCCTCTCGGCGTCTCGGGGGAAGAGCGCGTCGTCGGCGCCGAGATCGAGCCGGCCGTCGACGACCCGGCGGACAGCGGCCCGGGTCGCGCTGGCGTTCCGGCGGGCGTGGAGCATCTCGTGGCGCAGGGTCGACAGCCGCTGCCGAAGCATCGCGCGACGGGATCTCGTCGACGTGATCCTCGAGCTCGTCGATCTCGGAGTAGAGCGCGTCGACGAGATCGAGGTACGACTCCGCCGCGGCATCGACGAGCCGGTGGACGAGCAGACCCGGCTCGAGCGACTCGTCGACGTGCTCGAGGCCGGCGAGATCGGCCACGTTCCCGTCCGACGCCGTCTTCCGGACGGTGACGAACGACATCGGGCGTCGCGACGACGTCGAGCTCGTGGTAGACGACCCGGTCGTCCCCGCCCAGGCGGCCGGGGAAGAGAAGGACGCCCAGCACGTAGCGTGCCGTGCGACTCGAGCGTCGGCCGGGCGTCCCGTCCGTCGCCGGCTACGGCACACAGGGACTCGACCGCCTCGGGGTCGAGGCGCGCAGGCACGAGCGAGACGAGATCGTGCGCAGTCGGGTCGACGAGGTCGATCCTCCGGGGCGCGGACACGCCTGCGAGCGTAGTCCGTGGGACTGTCCCCGTAGGGGACTGTCCGCCGCTCGAGCCGGCCGAGCGGAGGGCTCTACGCGCCGCCTGCGACGGCGACCGACACGCCGCGGCATGCCGCTGCTCGCTGAGCCACCGCTCGGCGTCGAGCGCCGCGGCGCAGCCGGAGCCGGCCGCGGTCACGGCCTGCCGGTACACGTGGTCCTGGACGTCCCCGGCGGCGAACACGCCGTCGACGTTCGTCTCGGTCGACTTCCCGCGCGTCACGAGGTAGCCGGTGTCGGGCTCGTGGTCGAGCTGGTCGAGGAACAGCGCGGTGTTCGGGTCGTGGCCGATCGCGACGAAGAGGCCGTCCGTCTCGAGCATCGCTCTGCTCGCCGGTGACGGTGTCCTCGAGCCGAACGCCGGTGACGGACGGGTCGCCCAGCACCTCGGCGACGACCTTGTTCAGGACGAGCTCGATCTTCTCGTTCGCGCGAGCGCGGTCGACCATGATCGGCGAGGCCCGGAACTCCTCGCGGCGGTGGACGAGGTAGACCTTGCTCGCGAAGCGCGAGATGAAGAGCGCCTCCTCCATCGCCGAGTCGCCGCCGCCCACGACGACGACGACCTTCTCGCGGAAGAACGCGGCGTCGCACGTCGCGCAGTAGGAGACGCCGCGGCCCTGGAGGCGCCGCTCGGAGTCGAGCCCGAGCTGGCGCGCGGACGCGCCCGTCGCGACGATCACCGACTCGGCGCGGTACTCGTCGTCGCCCACCCAGACGCGGAACGGCCGCTGCGAGAAGTCGACGCGAGTGACGTCGTCGGTGATGAACTCGGTGCCGAAGCGCTCCGCCTGGCGGCGGAAGTCCTGCATCATCGCGGGGCCGAGGACGCCGTCGGCGTAGCCCGGGTAGTTCTCGACGTCGGACGTGATCATCAGCTGGCCGCCCCAGTTGAATCCTTCGATCACGAGCGGCTCGAGGTTCGCGCGCGCCGCGTAGAGCGCGGCGGTGTAGCCGGCGGGTCCACCGCCGATCACGATCACGTTGCGGACGTCAGTCACGTGCTTCCAGTGCTCCCTAGCCTCGGTGTGTACCCCTCACTGTAGAAACGGATCGCGCGGCCGCGGATGTTCCACGTGTCAGGCGGCGTTCGCGTCGCGCGGGACGACCTCGAGCTGACGAGCCGGCTCGAAGCTCCGACGAGGCGTGCTGGCCGTCAGCGGCTCGAGTTGCGTCGAGTGACGACTTGTCGGAGACGACGCTGCTCGAGACTTCGTGCCGAGACGAGCACGCGAGAGCTCTGTAGGAGCCGACCGCCTTGTTGTACGCAGTGACCGCCGAGTCGAGGCCGCGCCCGACCTTCGCATAGTGCCCGGCCATCGTGGTCAGCCGCTCGTGCAGCTCGCGACGCGACCTTCGTGCACGGCCTCGAGCGTGCTCGGAGGCGTTCTCGTTGCTGCCAGCGCGACGCGATCGTCCGCAGCAGCACGACGATGCGTCGCGGTGTCGCGAGGAGGACGCCGCGCTCGTACGCAAAGCTCGAACAGCTCCGCGTCCTGCTCCTCGGCGGCGCGGAGGTACGCCTCGTCCGGGCAGGAACATGAAGGTGAAGTCGGGGCGACGGCGTCACTGCGCCCAGTACGCCTTCTGGCCCAGCTTCCTGACGTGGTCGCGCACCTTGCGCGCGAAGTCGGCGAGCTCCGCGCCCGCGATCCTCCTCGGTCGCCGCGTGCGCAGCGCGCTCGAACGCAGTCGAACGGCGCCTTGGAGTCGATGACGACGTTCTTCCCGCCCGGCAGGTGCACGACGAGGTCCGGGCGCGCCGACCGCTGCTTGCCCGTCTGGCACGCTAGTAGTCGACCCCCGGCTCCATCCCGACGAACTCGAGGATCCGCTTCGAGCTGGATCTCCCCCCAGCGACCGCGTGACTGGGTGCTGCCGAGGGCGACCGCGAGCGACCGCGTCCCGGCCGACAGGAGCTCGCAGCTGCGCCGTCAGCCGCCCACCGTCCTCGAGCCGGCGCGCCTCCGATCGTCGACGAGCTTGCGCAGGTCGCCGAGTCGCTGCTGGACCGGCAGCAGCGTCTTCTCGACACGTTCCCCGGCCTGCGTCAAGAATGCGTCGCGCGACGCGTCGAGCGTCTCCTGCGAGATGCTCCTCACGGTCTCGGGCAGCTTCTCCTCGAGTGTCTCGAGGCGTGCTGCGGACGCAGCAGCATTCGCCCGTGCCTCGACCAGCTCGCGCTGCGCCGCAGTCGAGCTCGGTATCGCGGCGCGCCAGCTCATCCCGGTACGCGAGCTCGCGGCGGTCGAGCTCCAGGCGCAGGTGTGCCGCTGCTCCAGCCGCAGGGCGAAGCACCAGCCAGCAGGCGACGGCGCCGACGAGGCCAGCGCCAAGGATGACGAGGACGGTCATGAGGACCGAGCAACGTAGCGTCGCCACGTCGGACGGACCCCGCCGTGGCCGTCGGTATCGTTCCGCGACCATGCCTCCGAAGCCGCGTCCGCACGGGAAGCCGAAGCCCCCGGCCCGCCGAAGGGGACCGACCGCCGCTCGCTCGCCATCGCGCGCTGCAGCCGGCGTCGGCCGTCGTGGTGGTGGCCGGTCGTCGCGCTCGCGCTCGCGAACGGGGGCGACGACGGGCCGGCAGACGCGCGCGCCGCGCTCGAGGCCGCAGGCTGCACGCTGACCACCACGACGCGCTCCGCGGGGTTCACTCGATCACGACGCCCGACGGCACGTCGGAGGAGTGGAACACCGACCCGCCGACGAGCGGCGCCGCACTACGAGGTGCCGGTGATCTGGGGCTCGTACGACGAGCCCGTCAACCAGGCGCAGCTCGTCCACAACCTCGAGCACGGCGGCGTCGCGATCCAGTACGGCGACGACGTGCCGCCCGCGACCGTCGAGCAGCTCGAGAGCTTCGTCCAGGACAACCCGCGCGGCACGGTCCTCGCGCCGTATCCCGCGCTCGGGAACCAGATCGCGCTCGGCGCCTGGGTCACCGAGAGCGCGTCGGAGCCGGAGAAGGGCACCGCGTACCTCGCGAAGTGCACCGCGCTTCGACGAGGACGCGTTCCAGGCGTTCCTCGACGCGTACCAGTTCCAGGGCCCCGAGCGGTTCCCGCCGGACTCGCTGCTGCCCGGGCAGCACCTAGAGCTGCCCGCCGGCGCCGATACGCTGGGCGCGCTGCCGGGGTGGCGGAACTGGTCAGACGCGGCCGGCTTAAAACCGGCTGTCCTTCGGGACATCTGGGTTCGACTCCCAGCCCCGGCATCTGCGCACCGCCGGGTCGCGACCCCGAGGCCGGTCACCGACTGCCCGCGGATACACTCACGCCGGCCATGGCGAGCACCGAGCACGTCCCGTCGTTCGCCCACCTCGAGTACGACACGCCGCTCTACCGGACGGCGATCGCGCAGTTCGACCAGGCCGTGCCGCACGCGAACGTCGACGACGGGGTCGCCGAGCGGCTGCGGCACCCCGAGCGCTCGATCATCGTCGCCTGTCCCGATCAAGCTCGACGACGGGCGCGCGGGTCGTGTTCCCCGGCTACCGCGTGCAGCACTCGAGCGTGCTCGGGCCGACGAAGGGCGGGATCCGCTACGACCCGGAGGTCTCGCTCGGCGAGTGCGCGGCCCTCGCCGTGTGGATGACCTGGAAGTGCGCGCTGCTCCGCCTGCCGTACGGGGGGCGAAGGGCGGTGTCCGCTGCAACCCGCGCGAGATGTCGTCGCGGCGAGATCGAGCGGCTCACGCGCCGCTTCACGTCCGAGCTCCTGCCGTTCATCGGCCCGCAGGAGGACATCCCCGCGCCCGACATGGCGACGAACGAGCAGACGATGGCGTGGATGATGGACACGTACTCGATGCAGCGCGGTCACGCCGTCCCCGAGATCGTCACCGGCAAGCCGATCTCGATCGGCGGCTCGGTCTTCCGGCACGAGGCGACGGGCGCCGGCGTCGTGATGGTCGTCGCCCGCGCCTGCGAGCGGCTCGGGTGGAAGCTCGCCGAGCAGCGCTGCGTCGTCCAGGGCTTCGGCAACGTCGGCGGCATCGCCGCGCAGGAGCTCGTCGACCGCGGCGCGACCGTGGTCGCGTCTCCGACATCTCCGGCGGCATCCACGACCCCGCCGGCCTCGACATCCCGACCATGAGCGCCTACGCGATCGAGAACGGCTCGCTCGAGGGCTGGGCAGACCGGGACGCGGATCACGAACGAGGAGCTGCTCGAGCTCGAGTGCGACATCCTCGTGCTCGCCGCGCGAGAGGACCAGATCCACGCGGACAACGCGCGCGCGCCTCCGCTGCCGCATGATCGCCGAGGGCGCGAACGGCCCGACCTCGCTGGACGGCGACGCGATCCTGCGCGAGCGGGGCATCCCCGTCCTCCCGGACATCCTCACGAACGCCGGCGGCGTGACCGTCTCGTACTTCGAGTGGGTCCAGGACCTCGGCCGCCTCTTCTGGGGACGCGACGAGATCCGCGCCAAGCTCGCGGAGAAGCTGAACGACGCGTTCGACCGCGTCTGGGAGATCTCGCACGAGCGCGCCGTTCCCGATGCGGACGGCGGCGCTCGTCGCCGGGATCCGCGACGTCTCCCAGGCGCTCGAGGCGCGCGGCCTCTACCCGTGACCGAGCAGAGCCCCTCGCGTCCGGGACGCGATGATCGCCGAGCCGCGCTCGCTCCCCGCGACGGCCACCGCGCGCGAGGCGGGCGAGGTGCTCACGCCCGCCGAGGTGCGCGCCGTCTACGTCGTCGGACGGTGACGGCGGGCTCGTCGGCGTCGTCACGCGCAAGACGCTCGTCGCCCGCGTCGTCGCCGCGGGGCGCGACCCGAGCACGACGCAGCTCGGCGCGCTCGCCGAGCCTCCGTACTACACGATCGAGGCGGAGACGCCCCTCGACGAGGCGTTCCGGTTCATCGAGGAGAACGACGCCGAGCGCGTTCCCGTCGTCGACGACGGCCGACTCGTCGGCGTCATCTCCCGCGCCGTCCTGCAGCGCCGGCTCGCGGAGGACGAGGAGCCCGCGGTCGACGAGACGTAGCCGGGATGGGGTAGTGACACTGACCGGCAAGGTCGCCGCGGTCACGGGCGCAGGCTCCGGGATCGGGCGTGGGATCGCGGTCGCGCTCGCCACCGCGGGCGCGCGCGTCGTCGCCAACGACGTCCACGGTGACGGGCTCGACGAGACGCTCGGCCTCGTGCGCGAGGCCGGCTCGGACGGCGTCGGCTCGCGTCGGCGACGTCCGGCGGCGTGACGACGTCCAGCGCCTCGTCGACGACGCCGTGGGCGCGTTCGGCGGTCTCGACGTGATGGTCGCCAACGCGGCCGTCGGACTCTACGCCGACCTCGAAGAGATGGCCGAGGAGGAGATCGACCGTGTCCTCGACGTCAACCTGAAGGGCGCCTTGACGTGCGCGCAGCTCGCGATCCCGGCGCTCCGCGCCCGGGGAGGGGGCAGCATCGTGTTCGTCTCCTCCGTGCAGGCGTACGAGACGCTGCGCGGCTGCGTGGTCTACGGCGCTGCGAAGGCGGGGCTCGTCGCGGCAGCCCGGGCGCTCGCGGTGGAGGTCGGCGAGCACGGCATCCGGGTCAACGCGATCGCACCGGGCACGATCGACACGCCGATGCTCGCAGCGCGACCTCGAGGGCATGAACACGGCCGACGCCGACGGCTTCCTCGACCGGGTGCGCGCGGCGAACGCGCTCGGCCGCATCGGAACCGTGGACGAGGTCGCGGACGTCGTCGTCTTCCTCGTCTCGGATGCGGCCCGATACGTGACCGGCACGACCGTCGTCGTCGACGGCGGCTTCCTGGCCGTGAGGAGATTCTGACCGTGCTGCGCCTCGCCGAGATCCTGCTGGAGCCACGGTTCGACGCCGACGTGGGCGCAGCTCCGCCAGATCGGCGTCGACGAGGCGGTCGGCGTGCTTCCGCGCGGGACGACGGACTGGCGCGGGCATGCCGCGGAGCCGCCGTGGGGCTACGGGCCGCTCGCGCTGCTCCGGCAGGAGGTGGAGGACGCGGGCATGCGCCTGACCGTGATCGAGGACAACCCGCCGATGGACCGCCTTCGCCTGGGGCTGCCCGGGCGTGAAGAGGAGCTCGACGCGGTGCTCGAGCTCCTCCGGACGATGGGGACGGCTCGGCATCGAGGTGTGGTGTTACAACTGGATGGCGGTGGTCCCGTGGTCCCGGACGTCGACCGCCATCCCGACCCGCGGCGGCGCGACCGCGACGGCTTCGACCTGGCGACTGTGGGCCGACGGCCCGGACGCGCCCGAGGCCCCGGTCCCGAGGAGCGGCTGTGGGAGACCCTCGCGTGGTTCCTCGAGCGCGCGGTGCCGGTCGCCGAGGAGGCAGGCGTACGGCTCGCGCTGCACCCCGACGACCCGCCGCTCTCGCCGCTTCGCGGGATCGGCAGGATCATTCGCTCGCTAGATGCGTACGACCGCGTCTTCGAGCTCCACCCGAGCCCGGCGAACGGGATGACGATGTGCCAGGGCAACGTCGCCCTGATGACGGACGACCTCCCCGCCGCGATCCGGCGATTCGGCACGCAGGGCCGGATCCACTTCGTCCACTTCCGCGACGTCCGGGGAACGCCCGAGCGGTTCGTCGAGACGTTCGTCGACGACGGCCCGACGGACATGGCGGCATGCGTCCGCGCGTACGTCGAGACCGGGGTGGACGCGCCCCTCCGCACCGACCACTCGCCCGCTCTCGACAGGAGACGGCTGGGTCGTGCCCGGGTATCCGACCCTCGCCCGGCTCCACGCCGTCGGCTACGTGCAGGGGCTGCTCGCGGCCACGAGCAGCGGCTGATCAGAACGCGCCCGCGTACCCGTTGAGCGCAGGCTGCCCGCCGAGGTGGGCGTAGAGCACCCGCGACCCGGGCTCGATGCGGCCGTCGCGGACGAGGTCGACCGTCGCCGCCATCGACTTCCCCTCGTACACCGGGTCGGTCAGCATCCCCTCGAGCCGGGCGCAGAGCCTGATCGCCTCGATCGTCTTCTCGTCCGGGATCCCGTAGGTGCCCGCGTGCCACTCCTCGAGGAGCACGATCTCGTCGTCGGCGAGCTCACGCCCGAGGCCGATCGCCTGCGCGGTCCGGCGCGCGATCCGCGCGATCTGCTCCCACGTCTGCTCGACCGTCGCCGACCCGTCGATCCCGACCACGCGCCGCGGCCGCTCCTGACCCGCGAAGCCGGCGATCATCCCCGCCTGCGTCGATCCGGTCACCGAGCACACGACGATCGTGTCGAAGAACACGCCGAGCTCGGCCTCCTGGGCGGCGACCTCGCCGGCCCAGCGCGCGAAGCCGTGCCCTCCGAGCGGGTGGTCGGACGCTCCCGCCGGGATGGGGTACGGCTTCCCTCCCGCTGCCTCGACCGACGCGAGCGCGTCCTCCCAGCTCGGTCGGACGCCGATGTCGAAGCCGGCATCTGAGAGCCGGACGTCCGCGCCCATGATCCGCGACAGGAGGATGTTCCCGACGCGCTCATAGCCGGGGTCGTCCCACTCGACCCAGTGCTCCTGGACGAGCACGCATCCGAGCCCGAGCAGGGCGGCGACCGCGGCGACCTGGCGCGTGTGGTTCGACTGGACGCCGCCGATCGAGACGAGCGTGTCGCATCCCTGCTCGAGAGCGTCGGCGGCGAGGTACTCGAGCTTGCGCACCTTGTTGCCGCCGTACGCGAGCCCCGAGTTGCAGTCCTCGCGCTTTGCCCATATCTCGACCGCTCCGCCGAGGTGCTCGCTCAGGCGCTCGAGGCGATGGACGGGCGACGGGCCGAAGGTGAGCTCGACGCGCGGGTAGTCGGCGAGCGACGGCACGTGCCGGACGCTAGCGCTTCCGCACGGGGCGAACGCGGGCGGCGTCAGGTGCCCGGCAGGAACCAGAGGAGACGGCGCATCGCGTGCCGCGCCTCGCGGATCGCCTGGAGCTGGACGTCGAGCTTCGCCCGCGAGACGGCGAGGCGCTCGGCGACGACGCGGAGCCGCTCCGACGAGGCGCTCCCGCGGTCGAGGTGCACCTGGATCTGCGCCGACACCTCCGCGATCCGCGCGGTCTCCTCGCTGAAGGTGCCGCCTGTCCGCTTGACCTGCCGCCAGAGCGAGAGACCGCGGACAACGACATACACGAGCCCTGCAAGGAGCACGACGAGGAAGAACGCGAGCGCTATCCAGACTGCCACGATGCGCTAGAATAGTGGTCGCGACGCGGGGTGGAGCAGTCAGGTAGCTCGCCGGGCTCATAACCCGGAGGTCGCAGGTTCAAATCCTGCCCCCGCTACTGGAGAAGGCCTGCAAATGCGGGCCTTTTCGTAGGTGCCGGCCGGCGACCAACGTTCTTTGCACCCAACTTTGCACCCCTGGCCGACGTGGGAGGCTCATAACCCGGAGGTCGCAGGTTCAAATCCTGCCCCCGCTACTCCGAAAGGCCCGCAACCGCGGGCCTTTTACGTTCGACGACGGTTCCGCGTCGAGCGTTTTTGCACCCAGCTTTGCACCCAACATGGGTCGCGCAGCACGTCAACAGCACCTCGCCATGCATCCCGTGCGGAGTTTCGAGGCTTCGCAGCCTCGGCACAAGTGGCGGAAACGGGACAGTCTTGGCGTGTCCGATCGGCCCCGATCGCCTAGGACTCCCGATCGCTCACGAGGCGCTGAAAGCGAAAGCGCCGCCCCCGAACGGGACGGCGCTGGATCGCGGCGGGCTCACTTGGGGTCGTGCATGCCCGCCAAACGCCTCCGCGAACCTGCGGCCAGATCGCGTCGGCGCGTATGGGTAGCTTCGACCGTCTCTCGGCGACGGCCCATCCCTCGGGCGAGGGGTGCCGAAAAGCTATGGGCCGGTCGTCTGACCCTCGGTCTCCTCGCGCAGCATCTCATCTGACCGCTGGCCTGATGACTCTCGCTGCCCTGGCCGCCCTGCTGACCCTGGTCGCCCTGCTGGCCGCCCTGTTCCCTTCGGTCGCTCATCGCGACTCCTCTCCGTTTGAAGGTCCACGGTTTGTGCCAACAGGAACAACGGCGAACCACATGTCCGACTAGGGGGCGGGGCCCCGCAATTCCCGTTTCGCAGCGAGCTGCGGGGGTACGCCGCGGATCGAGGTCGGATGATCTTGCGCCGCGCGGGAGTGTCCGGTCTGGATCGATCTAAAGCTCAACACGGGAGGCAGTTATGGGGAAAAAGGGAATGTTCGCTGTGGCGGCTGGCTTCGCGGCCGCCCTGGGTGCGGGTGCTTGGTACCTCTCGCGCCGATCCTAGGAGTGTCCGCAGCTCGCACCGGTCTTGACGGTTGACGCAGGCGATCGGACGCCCGATGTGCCGGGCGGGGCGTCCGATTCCTGACTGTGTTTTCAGATGCCACAGTGCCCGCGACCAGGCCCCACGACGATCGCCGCATCGAGGGGAGGGGTACCCTGCACGGCCACCCCGACTTCGCGTGCGCGCGAGAGATAGTGGTGGGCGTTCGCCGACCCTGTAGTGGTTCGCGTTCGGGGACTGGGCCGCGGCCCGGCTAGGGCGTGCGCTTCTGGCTTTCGGAGGGCATCTCGCGGCTTGCTGGCGGCTCCTTCGTGGTGCCCCCAATCGTAAGACCCTCCGTGCTCTTTGCTACCTGACCTGGCTGCTCGAAGCTGGTCGCGGCTTCCTCTTCGGGTTGTTCCGTGTCGTCTGACTGTGGGTTCGACGGGCTCTCGACAAGGTTTTCCTGCTCGAGCTGCTCCGCGGAACGCTCTTCCTCGGTTGCCACCTTCGTCTCCTCTCTTGCCTCGTGGCTGGCTCTTTGACCTTAACCCGACACAGCCGGAGATATGCCCACGCGGGCGGATCGCCGTGGAGCGCGGCGTCCCATCTGTTCGGCACGCTGCCCGCGTGACCTACCAGGCCATGGCAGGGACATTCGCGTCGTGCATCTCACCGCGCATTCCTTCTTGGCGCACGCCTTGTGTGGGGAGCTTGTGCGTTCGAAGGTGAACCGGACGTCCCGGTGATCTGCGATGACTGCCACGCGCTCGCACTGGACTCCGGCGGTGACCCGGATCAAGGGGTCACAATCGCCCCCATGGCGGTAGGGCTCCGGGCCGCGGCTTAATCAAGCAGCTGGTGCGGAGCCCAGCAGTGAACGCTCCCGCAAGCGGGGGTTCACACAGCCGCTCTGAGAGGTTCTGTTGAATCACCCGACAGGAGGCGACTGCTGCGGAGCCGATAGAACGGCGCGGTGTTTCGCCTCCGCCTCAAGCATGACGCCGAACGAGAACCACCTAGCCGTTGGGGCGAAGGAATTGCTCGAGCCGCGCCTTCACTTTATCGGGCATGCGAGGGGCGGGTCTTTTCTATTGCGTGGCGGATCTCCCGCAACTCGGCCTTTGCCAGTTCGAGGTCTTGGCGGACGAGAAGTGAGAGGTCGCGCGGGCGCGCGGCTGCGGTGAGCCCCTGGTAGCTCCGCGAGGTGGGAGGAGCGGTGACCGGCGCGCCGGCGATCGTGGAGTTGTTGGTCGACTGGTCGTAGCGTCGTTCGGAGGACCTCTTGAGGATGCGCGACGCGAGGATCCCCGTGGCGGCGGCCGCCCCTGCCACCACCCATGGCCGTGTCCGCACGAACCGCTCTGCATCGCGGAGCATCTCGTCTCCGGTTGCCCGCTGGAGGTAGTCGCCTGCGCACTCGAGCTGATCAGCGACGCCTACTGTGATCCGCTCGACCACCTCGTCGGAGCCTTGGGCCTGTGTCTCGACGCCGGAGCGTCGCAGTGTGGCTGCAAGCAAGCGCGCCTGCTGGCCGAGCTGCGTCGTCCGGTCGTCGAGCTGGTCGCGAAGCTCGCGCCTGCCCTTGTCCTTCGCCTTCGTTGCCTGCTCGGAGACCGTCTCTGCGATCCCTCCGCCTTGTTCCTGCTCGCCGGTTGTGCCGGCTCCCATGTCGCGCAACTTGACCTCTTCCATGCGTGGTTCTGTGTGGATGGGACGGTCAAGGTTCCCGGGGTGCGCAAGGCCAAACACCATCGGCGCTCTTCGCGTCGCCTGCAGCTTCGACGACCAGCATCACGGCCCCGAAGAGGCTTGCCAGGCTGGCAGCCCACCTGCCAGAGGCGATGCGACCAGTGACTCCGTCGCCGTGTTCTGCCTCATGAGAGGACGCCCACGCGTCGAAGCAATCCTCGCTAGGCGGCGCGGCGCGGAAGCCCGGATCTGTCAGCCAGAGCTGCAGGTCCAGTTCCGATCGGATTGTTTGGCGAGTCCCGCTGAGCGATACGGACTGCGAACTATTCGTTTCAGCCGCGGCGCAGGAGAGGGGTCGACGTGCGGGGGATAACCGAGGAACAGGTTGAGAGAGACCGGCGATCGGACGAGGAGCAGCATGCCAGGCGACGTGCGAAAGGCGGACTCGTCTTGAAACGCGCCCGGCCGGCCGACCTGGAACTGGATGCGAAAGTTCGCCGGGTGGTGATCAACGCGAAGCGGGCCGGCACCCTGGGAGCCGGCTCACCATGGCGGGGCCTGGATCCAATGGATGACGAGACGTGGGCGGCGGCACAGAAAGCCGCCGTACGTCACTGATCGGCGCTAGTCCGATGACGCACCCGATGGAAGGGGCGCGAGAATCCGGAAGGGACGAGGTGGGCCACGTCCGTCCGACTCAGGAGCGCAACCGGCATTCGGGGTCGCGGGAACGTGATCGTCCGCGCGGAGCCGCAGCCTCGACAACGACCCTGGCTACAACCGTAGAGCACGAACGATGAGTACGCGTGACACGATTGCTCGCTGGCTTGTGGCCCGGTCCCAGGGCGACTACGAGCGTCTCGCAACCCTGACCGCCTCCGACGCCCACTGGGAAAGCCCAGTCGTCGGTACGGCCATCGGTCGTGACGCTGTGGTGGCGAACGTCAGGGAGGGGTTCGAGGATGTCGAGCGATTTTCGTCGGAGATTCTCGCGCTCGAGTGCCGCGGGGATCGCGGGATCGCGGTCCTCCACAACACGGGAGTGCGAAACGAGGAGGCGCTCGACTCGCTTCAGACGCTGTTCATTCGCGTCTCTGCGGGAACCGTGGTCGAGGTGAAGGTGGCGGTTGACGATGAGCACGCGGTCGAGTCCTTCTGGAGTGCATAGCCGGAGTTGCGCCGTCATGTCCATTTACTGGCGACGCCCTGCAGGCGAGCCTTCGTGCTGACGATCGGGCTACTCGCCGCGGGCCGTGATCGTTACGAACTTCGCGACGTCGCGAATCTCGCTGTTTGAGAGGCGACCGGCGAACGAGGGCATGTCGCCAGGACCTGTGGTCACGCATGCGACCACCGTCGAGAAGTCCGGCTCATCCTCATCCAGGCTTGGGCCCCGTGTGCCCGTCGCGCTGGCGGCGCGGAGGGTGTGGCAGTCGCCGCACCCCGACGCGATGAACACTGCTTTGCCGGCCGTTGCGTTTCCCTGTTCCGGAACGGGGCTGTTAATCGTTTCGGGTGGGGCCGCTCCCGCCCCGCCGTTTTCTACCGGCGCGACACTTTCACCTTCGTCGCTGTCGGCGAGCGACTGCGCGCCCAGCACAATGGCAAGTGCGACGAAGACCGCGGCTGTGATCGCGCAGCCGATGATGCTGATCAGTCGAAACGGGGTCGACGCGGCGCGTCCAGAAACAAGATCGTCCGCGGCCGGCCCTTGCCTCGTCCCCCGCATCGCGCGCACGAGAAGCACGGTTACCGGCACGGTCGGGATCAAGACGAGAAACAGAACGAAGATCAGCGCTTTGACGGAGCTCGTGAGCGCGACGATCATCGCACTGCACTAACCCACAGCCGACGCCCTCAAACGATCAAGGCTGGCACGTTCGTGTGCCGCAACGTCCACGTGCTCGTTTGTACGGCCGACGCGCGCGGAGCCGCGGCCCAGATGCCGATCGGGTGGTGGGCTAGGGACAGTCGCCGCTCTCGAACGAAGTCGTATCTCCCTGGCCATTCGCGTCCACCGGCCCCACCGCACTCACACAGACGACCGCTGGAGGAGCGTCTCCAGCGGAGGCCTGCGTCACCCCGAGGCAGAGCACAACCAGGATCACGATCGCCAGCATGATTTCCCTCATACGCACTACATACTCCCCAACCATCCTGTATTCCCCCAGCCGCCTTGTAGCCCGAGAGCGCCCCTCCAAAACGCAGGTGGGATGCGGAATGTGTTGCCCGAGCCACCTGGAGTTCGGAGGCAAGCGGGAGCGTCGCACTCATGCCAGCAGTGCCGAGCCGCGTCCCTGTGCAGGCCGACCCGAACGCTGATCGGACCGGAGCGACTGCTTCCGGGCTTCGCCCGCTCACGAGCGAGGATCGAGTTGCTTGGCCAGCGCAGCGGCCGCGCCGATCTTGCGGACAAGCTCGAAGTCCTCGTGACTTTCCAGAACTGTTTCGAACTCGGGTTCGGCGTGCCCTGGCTTGAGCAGAAAATCGGTTGGTTCGCTTCGGGCCCGCTGGTATGTCTCCGTCGTCACGCGAAGGTGATCCATGCAACCCGTGTCCTGACACTCGCAGATAATCTCGAAGTTCTCTGCAGGTCGTCTCCCACCAGCGACGACGTGCTCGTTCACTTGCCTGAACAGACTCTCGTTCTCAGCCACCCGTCGCGTTTGCTCATCCACGGCTGTTCTCCTTGGCTAAGCGCTTGGCGGTAGCGCTACCCCGTCGGACACTCCGGGACACTCCTACCGCGGATGACGAGAAGTCGCCGCGCCCTCAGAGATTGCTGTCCCCGCCGCTTTGCGTCTGTGCCGCGGCCGTGATCGTGGGCCTCTGACCTTGAACGGTCACCGCCTCGAAGCTGCGCTAAATCCAGTGGCGGGTGCGCCCGATCGAGAGTACGAGCACGGCGATGCCGAGCATCGCGGCGATCACCGCCCAGAACATCCAGACCAGGTCGAAGAGGCCGACCTTGAAGTTCATCCCCATGACTCCTGCGAGCACGGTTGCTGGCAGGAGAATCACCGTGACGAGCGTGAGCAACTTCATGATGTCGTTCGTCCGCTGTCCGATTCGGGCGACGAGGAGGTCGAATGAGCCACGCGTCGACTCCTTCGCCTCTCGTGCCGACTCGACCGCCTGTGCCACCCGGCTCTCGAGAGCGGCGAACCGCTCCGCCGAGCTCTCGCTCGACAGCAGATCGAGCTCGGGATGCGCCAGAGCGACGATCACCTCACGATGGGGGGAGAGCGCACGTCGCAGCGTCCCGATCGAGCGGCGGAGTTCCACCAGCCGTGCCAGCTCGTCGGCCACGTTCTTCGGGATGTCGGCCATGACCTTCGCGTCCAGCTCCTCCAGTTCGCTCTCGACCTCCTCGAAGGCGCGGAAGTAGCTGGTGACGACCCAATCGGCAACCGCCGCAACAAATGACGGCGAGTCCAGCTCGCCGATCTGACCTCCACCTTCGGCGCGTTCGCGGAACTCCTCCAGCACCTCGATCTCGGCCTCGTGAGCGGTCACGACCCAGTTGGGGCCGAGCACGCATTCGACGGGACGAAGAACGGGTTCGCCCCCCTCGCCGCTGGCCACATACAGCGTCACATGCATATGCTCGCCCGCGTCCACCAAGGAAGCGCGGCTCGGCTGCTCGAGCAATCTTTGTGCCTGCTCGTCGCTGAGCTCCAGCGCCTCCTGCACAGCCGCGACCTCACTCCTCGGTCGGATCGCGGAGCGCCAGCCAAAGCAGCGCCTTCTCCCCGAGCTGGTCGAGCGCCGGTCGCAAGTCCTCCTCCCGCCTGGACTCGCGCTCCTCGAACACGAAGACCGTGAGCATCTCCCGTTGGTTCCAGAGGCACCTGCGTTTCCCTGTCCCTTGTGGGGAGACGGCGCGAACTTATCCGGGCTAGCGCCGGGGGTTGTACCCGCGCAGCGCAATCAACCCAGCCACTCGACGACGACCCCGATCAGAATGAGGCCAGCGGCATCCGCACGATGAGTACTGCCTTGCCGCTCCGACCCGAAACACGTCCGACTCACCTACCAGTCCAGGGCTCTTCGCCCTGTGTCTTACTGCCGAGCACGCCTTGCGGCAGCGGGTTTTAGAGCGCCCTTGGAATATAGTGGCGGTGAGTGGTGGCTTTGACCTCGGCAGAGCCTGCCGGCGCCACAGCTACAGCCTGAGGATCAGCGAGGCGACCGTGATGACCGTTCCGGTTACGGCAGCGACGACCCACAGCCGTTCTGCCAAGGTACGACTTCGCCGTCTACGACCGCCGCTCAACAAGTTCACGTCTCCTCCAAACCGGGCTCGGACGCTCTGTTTCCTCGAGTGCGGCGCCACAAACGCTCGCAGCTTTACTCGTGACGACCGGGGGGCGTGAGCGCGCTGCAACGAGACCTCACCCTGAGCCACAGGGCGTTCGGATGCATCCATCTGCAGGGACCTGGTTTGTCGTGGCGAGAAATCACGCTACGCAAAGGGGAAAGATTGTGCACCGGAACAAGGACTTTTGTGATCGTGACAGCGGCGTCGTCATCTGCTTCCCGCTGCACTTCGACGACCTGATTCCCGACCTCGCGTAAACAAGCCCCAACCAGGAACGGCGCCCGGTGAGGCGCCGCTCCTAGCTTGTTTCGACGGACTGAAGTTGGGCCGAGGTCGAACGTCCACACACTCAGTCATTGTCCGTCGACGTGCCTGCCTGCCGCGGAGACGGACACTGAGAGCGGGTAGCGCGCATCGTTTTACATGGTCCGGCTCGGGTATGCGCCTCCTCATCGTCGAAGCGGGGGAAGCGAGATGGCAGAGGGAGAGATTCATGTTTCCCGGGGCAACACGGGGTGGCGGGTGTCGATCGAGGGTTCCCGACGGGCGCAGTCGACTCACCCCACCCAGGCAGACGCCTGGGAGGCTGCCAAGCACATCGCCCGGCGAAAGCAGACTGAAGCGATCTTGCATGGGCGTGACGGGCGGGTTCGCGAGGTCTACGCTCGGGAGCCTCGGCGGGGTGATGCATGAGGGCTCGGCCCCGGGGGTACCGTGACGGTCGCGTCCGGCTCGTCGGCTGTTCCCCTGGATGCCTCGTGGTATCGCTCGTCGTCTCGGTGCTGCTGACGATCTTCCTGAACCTGTTCGTACGTCTTTTCTGAGGCGGGTTTCGGCTGCGAGCAGCGGGGCATAACGTCGCACTGTTCAACAACGAAGGGGAGGCCGACCATGTCGACCACTGCAGTAAACGAACGAGACGATCGGCTGCGAGACGAACGGTTGGGACGAGAGGTGCCCCGCCATCGTGTCGCGGTGGACGAGACGAAGCCGTCGTTCAAGACGACCGAGTTTCTCGCCTATCTGGCCACGATCGCCGGTGTTCTGATCGCATCCGCCGTCGATGAAACGATCGATGCCCGGCTGGCGTGGATCCTGGTGGCAGCACTTGGCATCGGCTACATGCTGAGCCGAGGGCTCGCCAAGTCGGGAACCAACCACCGTGAGGGAACCGACTCAATCTAGGAAGCCTCGGCCGGAACAGAAGGAGATAGATGTCCGTGAGGAGATCGAGGAGCTGAAGCAGGCGATGGAGCTCCAGGCCGCCACGCAGGCGGGCGTCGAGGCGACGCAGGTCGCAACGATGACGGGGCAGGCGAACGCAGGCTGCCGCCCACGCCGGAACATGGTCGACGATGGCCGCAGGAGTCGGCGGCGTCATCGTCGGCGTGTTCCTCGCCCTCGCGTTCGCGGCAACAAAGCCGCTCGTAAGAGACCTACGAGAGGGCCGTCCACTCGGGCGGCCCTCGTCCTTCCCGACTCGAGGAGAACTGATGAGTACTCAGATGAATGATCCGCGCGAGCTGTTCCTGCACGAGCTTGGCGACGTCCTGTACGCCGAGCGCACGCTCGTGAAGACTCTCCCCAAGCTGCAGGAGGAGGCTTCCGACGACGAGCTCGCAAAGGGCTTTGGCGAGCATCTCGAGGAGACGCGTCAGCACGTCGAGAATCTCGAGCAGGCGTTCGAGGCTCTGGGTGAGCCCGCCAAGGCCGAGAAGTGCCCGGGCATCGAGGGCATCAAGAAGGAGCACGACGAGTTCGTCTCCAACGAGTCGCCCTCCCCGGAAGTCCTCAACGCGTTCCTGACAGGCGCAGGCGCGCGCACCGAGCACTACGAGATCGCCGCCTACGAAGGTCTCATCACGATGGCAGAGGCCATGGGCGAGGCCGAGGTCGCACGCCTGCTTAACGAGAACCTCGCTCAGGAGCAGAACGCCCTTCGCAAGATGCAGACGATCAGCAAGCGACTTGCCAAGCAGGGAGCAGCAACGGCCGCTGCCTGAATCCGGTCAAGCCGAGACCGCGGCGCAGCCCGGCACAGCCCCGGGCTGCGCCGCTTCGGCCTTCACTGCCTATCGGATTGCTCCGTCGCCGCGGGAACTGTGGACACCGACCGTCGAGCGAAAAACCAGCCGGCGACGAGTCCGACCTCCGCGGCCGCGTCGGCAAGATAGATCGGCGAGATGCGTCGGCGTCCCACGAACACCACATCGATTGTCGCGAGGCTCAAGGCACTACCTATCCCAAGGATTCGTATGGCCGGGGACTCGAGTGAGCGCTGGTCGCGGGCCGCAGTTGCGAGGGCTGCGCCGGTTGCACCGACCAGTGCTCCCACTGTCTGAACGAGCCAAAAATCTCGCTTCCGGCCGGTGACTGCCTCAAAACTTCGGCGAGACAGCAACGGCCAAATGCCTGTAAGGATGTAGTACGCCGCCTGGCCCTGGGCGACGCGACTGACCGAGATCCGCGTGGTCTGGGTAGCAAAGCCTGACAACGCTGTCTTCACGGCGCGACCCAGCTTCCGGCTTTAGCCGGGCGGCTCGTCAGGCAGCCCGCCGCAGGCAAGCGGATCATCCCGAGTCTCGGAAAACAGCACTTGAATTGCGTACTCCCCGTTGTAGAGCTCATCGAGCCCAACCTCGATCGTCGATTCGGCCGAGGAACCGGTCAGAGGCCGGAGCTCGAAGGCGACATCACCGGGCTTCGCGCACGTCCCATGAACGATCCGGACCGGGTTTGCACCAAGTCCCGCACGCTCGCCGCCGTCGAGCCCATCCACGGTCACAACCGTGCTGTTCTTGTCCTCGTAGCGAAATACCGCACGGGCGCCCGTCACGTTCGCATCGTTCTGCTCTTCGAGCTCCACCGCTACCTCGCCCGGCTCACCCGTACCTTCGCCGGCACTATCGCCGCAGCCCGAAACAACTGAAGCTGACACGAGCAACGCAAGACCCACGGCCGATGCCCGGCCTCCTCTCAACGCCCGGGTTCGCGCGCGACGGTCAACTACCCGAGCATTCACAGACCTCTGCATGGCGTGCGCGGATTCCCCGCCCCCCACCGGCCAAACACCCTCCAACAAGATCCAACACGGCGGACTAACCCGGCGCGCCGCGTGCATATAGACGAGCAGGCGTCACCTGGTCATATTGGAACGACAACCACCCGTTCCGCACCATCGTGGTTCAGACAGGGTGCGTCATCTAGCTGGCAACGGCAACTGATGCCGCTGGACTTTCACGACTGACGTCGGCGGGAGAGGGGGGAAGGAGGGGGTAGAGGGCCAAGCGACTTTTCGTCTCGGCGACCGCGAGGTCACGGCCACGGCGGGCGGCTTTCAGCGTTGACGCCGTACGAGGTCTTCTCGTGATCTCGCCCGGCGACGCGGAGCACGAGTTCATTCCCGTCGATTCGTCGGACCCGTTCTAGCCCGAGCCGGCGTCGAGCCGAGCTTCGCGCTCACGCCGACCGATCCCTCGGAGGGGTGATTTCGGTCTTGGTGGCTCGGGTAACGACCCGATTAGCCTGTTGGATGTTCCGACGAGAGGGGAGTTCGTGACGAGAACGAAACCGAAGCGTCTCGGAGTCACACTCACCGTTGCATTGGGCGCGATCTTGGCGTTTGCCGCGATAGGTGGGACCGGGCTTGCGGGAAGCCTCGCGAAGCCGGTGAAGGCGCAGTACGGGCCAGGCCAGTATGTGAATCCGGGCAAGGTCACGCTTTGTCATAAGCAGAAGGTGACGATCCGCGTCTCGACTCGCGCCGTCCCGGCGCACCAGGCGCACGGTGACACAGTCGGGACCTGCGCGCAGGCACGGGCCGCGGCAAAGGCGAAGGCCAAGGCCGAGAAGGCCGCCGCCAAAGTAGAGAAGGCCGCCGCGAAGGCCGAGAAGGCTTCGGCGAAGGCGGGCCAGAGCGGCCAGGCCGGAACCGTCAACGGCCAGGGCAAGGCAAAGGGAAAGAACAAGTAACGCCGGACTTAGCGTGCCGGGCCAATCGGCCCGGCACCGTTGCCCGGTAAGTCCCAGTGCAGGTGGTTGCGGGTTGGCTTCTCGTCCGCTCCGGTTGCAATCGTCTCGCCGCATCGACGACCGTTCGGTTGACCTGCCGAAAGAGCGGGTGGTGGGTGAGCGGACCGGCCTCGACAAGTCCGCTCGACCTGCCGCCCCGCGACCAGGCCTCACAACGATCACCTCGTCTAGGGGCGACCAGCTTCCACCACGATCACGGCGTCGAGGGGGGCACCTTCGAGCCAGGTCATCCCTCGCGTGTGCGCGCATGCGAGACGGTTGTCGCTTGACCTAGGTGGCCGCGGTGACAACGCGGAATAGGTGCCACGTTCCCGGAATGCCCTTCAACTCGTGCTGACCGGCGTCCTCGAACTCGAGTCCGGATCCTCCATCACCGCCCGAATATCGTCCATGCCAAGCTCCAGAGACCACGACCCGGTTGTCGTCGGCGTGTCGGAGAGCCCAAAGCCGCGCGAGGGGGTGGGTATCGAGCGCACCGACGTCGGGGTCGGGCGGACACGAGCGCCGCAGGTGCGACTGTTCGGAGTTGGGTGACGATCAGAGTGCGTCGGAGTGCAGCCGCTCGCCGAGGCTCTTGAGGATCTTGGTCGCAATCGTCGGGGATTGCTCGAGCAGGTCACGGAAGCCGCGATCTGTCAGCACGAGCAGACGCACCGGGCTGGACGTGGTTACGGTCGCTGTACGCGGCATGTCGGTTACCAACGCGATCTCACCGACGACGTCGCCAGCTCCCAGATCGCCTACCTTGTCGCCCTTGCGGGTCACGCGAAGGGAGCCCTCCACCACGACGAAGAACTCCCGTGCGCGCTCACCCTCGCGGATCAGTGTGCGACCCTCGTCGCGATCGACCTCGTCGGCGAGCATTGCAATCTGCCTCAGGTCTGATTTGGAGCAGTTCGCGAAGAGCGGGACGCCTTTCAGTAGCTCGACCTTGGCGTCCCTGCGGAGTCGCATCTGCCGAGGATATCCCCGGCCACGTTGCGGCGTCTCCAAGCCGGTGCGTGGCGTTGACCCGGTGCGCTCCACGAGCAAGAAGGCCGCCATCCCGGCCAAGGCCCTACCTCGCGGCCGACCCAGTGCCCGACCAGGCCTATGGCGTTAGCGACGTCGAGGGTGGGTGAGGGTGTAAACCGCGACTCGCCGAGTCGGGGGTCGGCCCCCGATGCCCGGAGTGCGAAAGGCAGGGCTACCCGCGGGGCGCTGATCGCTTGGGGGCGCGGGACGCGGGGTCACCGTCGCCTTCTCCGAATCGTGCCTGCGCCGCCTGTCGCGTGATACCCACGGCCTCCGCGATTTGAGCCCACGTACTCCCGGTCTTCCTCGCCTCCACGACCATCTCGGCCAAGACCTTCCTCGCTTCGACTTCGATGGTCGTTAGAGCTGAATCGCGACCAGGGGCTCGCTTGTAACTCGCAACAGATAGGAGGCCTCGGACGCGGCCTGGCTGAAGTGCAGCGAGTAGATCGGGTCGCGGTTCTGAGGACCCTCGGCCATGGAGTCAGGGTACTTACTTGCCGCAGCCAGGGATGCGTAAACCTCTCCTGCTAAGTAACACCCTCCATTGACGCAGGTTTACATGACAAATATCTGCGGTCGATGTAGCAGTATTACTTGACAAAAGATCGGAGAACGCGAATGATCGCGCCTTGTGACACCTAGCACGACCGGGATTCGATCAACGATTCGGGGGGAGGCAGAGCATGAACATCGCACGATTCGGTCGGCTTGCGATCCTGGGCGCGGCCCTTGCGCTCGCGGTGCCGGCCGTGGCTTCGGCCAACGAAGTGACGAAGTGGAACGAGATCGCCGTGAACACGGTGAACGGGCAGCCGCCGATAACTTCGGCGCCGCCTGCCGGGGCCGTGTTCATCGCGATGGTGCAGGGCGCCGTGTACGGAGCGGTCAACGCAGCCGACCGTCACGGAAAGCCGTATCTGATCGACCGGAGCTTCCCGAAGGCGTCGCCGGACGCTGCGGCCGCGACCGCGGCGTACCGCGTGCTGTGGGAGTTGTTCCCTGCGCAGCGCGGGACGCTGGACATCGCGTACGCGGCCTCGCTCGCGGCGATCCCGGACGATGGAGAGGCTCAGGGCAAAGCGGTCGGCGAGATGGCGGCCGCCGCGATGCTCGCGGAAGGTCACGACGGTCGCACGGTGATCGGGTGCGCGTTCGGCCCGGTCGTTCCGGGCGTGTGGCAGCCACTGCCCGGCCCCTCCGGTGCTCCGGCGTGCGATCCGAGCCCGTGGGTCAGGGACGCGAAGCCGTTCGTCGTTCAGGGCGCTTCGCAGTTTCGTACTGCGGGCCCGTACCCGCTCGGTAGCGCCGCGTACGCCGCGGATTACAACGAGGTCAAGGAGATCGGCTCACTGACCAGTGCCACTCGGATGCCGGGTCAGACCTACGCGGCAGCGTTCTGGAACACGAATCCGGCCGCAAACTACAACGCCATCGCTCGCAGGTTCGTGGATCAGCTGTCACTCGATGTGAGCGACAGCGCGCGTCTCTTCGCGATGCTCGATCTGACCGCGGCGGACGCCCTGATCAACACCTGGAACGACAAGTACCACTGGAACTTCTGGCGGCCGATCTTCGCCATCAGGCAGATCGGGGCCGACGACGGCAATCCGGCAACGGTCGCGGACCCGACCTGGACGCCGCTGTTCAGTGCGGGGTTCCCGACATCGCCGCCGCTCCCGCCCAGCCCGCTGCCGGTCGGCGGGATCGGCGGACCACTGGCACGCCGCCGTATCCGGACCACCCGTCGGGCGCCACCGCCTACGCCAGTGCCAGCATGAACGCCCTGGCGTCGTTCTTCGGAACCGACGAAATGACATTCTACGCCACCAGCAGCCGGTTCCCCGGCGACCAACGAACGTTCAATCGCTTCTCCGACCTGACGAACGAAGTCCTCGAAGCCCGCATCTGGGCAGGGATCCACTTCCGGAATCCGGACGTGCAGGCAGCAGACCCTCGGCCGCGACGTCGAGCGCTACGCACACAAACACCTCTTCGCAGCCGCACACTGAGGAGCAAATCGTGGAGCGGCCCTCGGGGCGCTCCCGACTACCTCGTCGGTACGCAGGGGGCGCCGGGCACCAGGCCCCACCGCCATGACGATCGCGAGGGGGTGGGGGTAAAGTGGTACACCGTTCTTCGCTCGCCACCAAGCCTCAAGGGGGCTGCGATCGTGAAGGTGAGGGGGCCGGGGGGACGCAGACCGGCTCGGCAGATGATCACGTCGCGTGAGATCCGATCTACCGAGCGGCACCGTCACTTTCCTCTTTACGGATGTTGAGGGGTCGACGCGGCTTCTGCGTGAGCTTGGCGAGGAGGCGTACGCCGAGGCGCTTGCTGAGCATGTCGCGTGGTTCGCGATGCGTGCGCGGCCGAGGGCGGAGTCGAGGTTGACACGCAGGGTGACGCTCTCTTTCTCGCCTTTGCTTCGGCCGTCGGTGCCGTGGTTGCGGCAGAGGCGATGACCGGTTTTCTCGCGCCGGGGCCGATCCAGCTGCGTATCGGTCTCCACACGGGCGTTCCGCTGGTGATGGACGAGGGCTATGTGGGAGACGACGTGCACCTCGCGGCGCGCGTCGCGGCGTCCGGGCATGGTGGGCAGTTGATTTCTGGCAGCGTCGCGCGCGCTCGTCGATGGTGTTTCGTTCACCATCTCGTCGAGCACCGGTTGAAGGACGTCGAAAGGCCTGTGTCCATCTTCCAGCTCGGGGCGACGCGCTTCCCGCCGCTTAAGACGATCTCGATACGGACCTTCCGGGCCTGCGAGTTTGTTTGTCGGGCGCGAGATCGAGGTTGAGGATGTGCTGTCGCTGTTCGCAAACGGTTCGCGCCTCGTCACGCTCACCGGTCCCGGTGGCTCGGGCAAGACCCGCCTCGCGGTCGAGGTAGCGGCGACGCTGGTTCCGGGCTACAGGCAGGTGTCTTCTGGGTCGGCCTCGCCGCATTGCGTGACCCAGCGCTCGTCTCCGAGGCGATCGCTGAAACGCTGGGTGCGAGAGACGGTCTTGCCGAGCACATCGGAGAGCGTGAGGTGCTGCTTCTTCTGGACGACCTGGAGCAGGTGATCGAGGCGGCGCCGGAGCTGTCAGCCCTGGTTACCGCCTGCCCCAACCTCGCGTTGCTCGTGACCAGCCGGGAGCATCTGCGTGTGCAGGGCGAGGCCGAGTCTAGGTGCCGCCACTCACCTCACCGGAGGCCGTCACGCTCTTCTGTGTGCGCTCGCGGCTTGAGCCGAGCGAGGAGATCATCGAGCTCTGTTCTCACCTCGACGATCTCCCTCTCGCCGTGGACTTGCGGCGGCGCGCACAAAGGCCCTTTCGCCGAAGCAGATCCCGAGCGGCTCGCGGAGCGTCTCGACCTGTTGCAGGGCGGCCGCGACGCTGACCCCCGGCAGCAAACACTGCGTGCCACGATCGAGTGGAGCTTTGAGCTGCTTCGCCGCGGGAGCAACGGGTCTTCTGCGATCTGTCCGTCTTTTCCGGCGGCCGCGCTCGAGGCCGCTGACGGTTGCGTACGCCAGCTCGACGTGCTCCAGTCGCTCGTGGAGAAGAGCCTTCTCCGCTTCACAACGAGCGCTACTGGATGCTCGAGACGATTCGCGAGTTCGCAGCGGATCGAATCGGAGATCAGGGCCAGGCGGAGGAGCTCAGTCATCGTCATGCCGATTACTTTCTTGATTCGCCCAGCGTCAGGGCCGCTACTGGCGTCCGATACTCAAGCCGGTGCAAGACAGCAAATGAAGAGTGATGAGAGCAATCTGCGCCTCGCGCTTGTGCACTCTCCGAACATTCTCCGGAGCGTCTGCTCGAGTTCGTCAGCGCACTCCGCTCTACTGGACAAATGCTGGCCGATCGACTGAGGCACGGAGTTGGGCCGAACGTGCGCTCGAGATAACTGACCCAGGGCAACCGATTCCGAGGCGATGCCTTGCTCGTGCTCTCGCTTACCGCATCACGCGTCCACGACACAGAAAAGTCGGTCGCCGGCGCGCGGGAAGCGATTCGCATCTTTCAGGCTCTGCATCACGAGCGTTTCGGGCGCGCGCTCGTGTATCGGCGATCGCGTACCTGAGAGCCGGGAGCCATGAAGAGGTTCGCTCAGCGTTTGAGGACGCCAACGAGTATGCGGAGCGGGTCAGCGATGATCGGATCCGAGCCCTCGCTTAAGCAACGTTGGTTACCTCTCACTGATCCTTGGCGATTACCAAGATGCGGAGGAAATGTCGCTCGAGGCAGTCGACCTCAAGCGCGAGCATGGCAACGAGATCGGCGCGATCGAATCCTATGCAACGCGGGTCTCGCTGCGCTTCTTGGATTGCGGCCCGACGCCCGCCGGCTCCTGGTCGACACCCTGACGGCCAGCCTGGATCTCGGCCATGAAACGATCATGGCCTGCAGTCTCGAGGGCCTTGCATGGATGGCCGCGAGGTCATCCCGGTTCGAGCACGCCGCTCGGTTGCAAGGCGCGGCCGAAAGCAGGATGGCGGCCGCCGGGGCGATCTGGACGGTGTAGAACAGAGGATCCACGACGAGACACGAACGGCAATCCGCAGTGCACTCGGCGAGAGCTGGAAGCCCAGCTCGCGCTTGGCAGGCCCCTGAGCGCGGAGCACGCTGTCGCCCTCGCGCTTGAGAGCTTATCCCCGCCGCCGGCGTAGAGGCGCCGCCGACCGCACGCGACCGTGACGATCGCGAGGGGGTGGGTTCCCGGTCACCCCTCGCGTGCGCGCGCGTGCGCGCGGGGAGAAAGTGGTGGGCGTTCGGGACTCGGTGCGCGTGCGACCAGGCCCACTGTGATGACGATCGCGAGGGGGGTGGGGTGTGCCAAGATCACCGACCCTGCGAGTCGGGCGTCGTGTTCATGGAAGCTGTCCGAGCCGCTCAGGCGAGGGGACGCTCGCCCAGCGAGAACGCTCTCCACCTCAGCGTCCGGTGATCCAGAGACGGTGACAACCGGTGATCAGGTTGCGGGGTTGAATGCCTTGGCCGTTGCGCCGTTAGCGCCGAACTTGAGCGCTCGCGATCACGCCGAGGCTGACGCGGCCGTCGGTTTGGGACATGGTAGTCGTCAGCGATGACCGCGGGCTGTCGAGGCGTCGGCGTGCGCGAAGGCGAATGAACGCCTCTGGACGCTAGGGCACGATCGTGCTAGGGCACGATGTTGTGGTTGAGGAGGAAGACGTTGTCGGGTCGTAGCGTCGTTTGATCTCGACGAGGCGGTTGTAGTTGGGGCCGTAGGGCTGCGCGGATGGCGTTGTCTGCTTGGTCGTCGCCCAGGTCCTTGAGCCAGCGTCCGCTTCCGAGGTGAGGTTGTAGGGCAGCGACGTGTCCGTGTCCAGGCGACGCTGGCGGCCGTGTCGTCTGGTACTGTCCAGACCGAGGGGAGGAGGAGGTTCCAGCCTTCGTCGCGGCGCGGCACGGCGGTCTCGGTTGCGCCGACGCGCGTGACCGCGCCGTGGAAGTGCTCGAACAGGATCGGCATCATCGGAGAGGGGGCGCTGGCGAAGCGGGCGACGGCGGTGTCGATAGCTCGTCGGGAAGACCGCGCGTGAAGCTTGAGAGCCAGTAGTTGTACGAGCCGGTCGGAAGCCGTCGTCGAGAATGGTGTTGTTCACCGGGTAGGGCATCGGGCCGACCTCGACCATCAGCGGCGATCCCCGACGACTTGAACGGTTTGAGATCTCGCTCTGCTTCGTCCGCATCTCCGGTGTGAAAGACGACCAGCGCTGGAGTTTCGTACCCGACCCATCCGGTGCGTGCACCAGACCGGCAAATACCGTCAGGTCGTCCGAGCAGCTCGCGACCGCGTCGCGGTAGACGCGAGCAGGTCGGGTGCAGCGTCGATCGGGTGTGCGATCAGACCGCCCACCACGGTTTGCAAGGGGTGAAGGCGGTACGTGAACGACGTCACGA
>CAWJXN010000012.1:0-523760 GCA_963846825.1 uncultured Actinomycetes bacterium | reverse complement strand
CCTTCGGCGGCCGGGCGGACGGCTCGCTCGTCCGCCGTGACGGGGTCGTCGTCGGCTCCTCGCTCCTCGGCCAGCCGTTCGCTGCCGAGGGGTCGTTCCACCCTCGTCCCTCGGCCGCCGGCGACGGATACGACGGCGCCGTGAGCTCGGCGTCGAACCTCGGCCCGACGAACCCCGAGCTCCTCACCGCGATCGAGGAGCGCATCGCCGCCTACCGCGAGCTGAACGGGCTCGACGGCGACACGCCCGTCCCGGTTGACGCCGTCACCGCGTCGGCCTCTGGCCTCGACCCGGACATCTCGCCCGCCAACGCGCGGCTCCAGGCCCCTCGCGTTGCGCAGGCGCGCGGACTCGAGCTTGCGCGTGTGCTCGGGCTCGTCGACGACAACACGCACGATCGCACGCTCGGGTTCATGGGCGAGCCGCGCGTGAACGTCCTCGCGCTCAACCTCGCGCTCGACGCCGAAGCGTGAATCGGGTCCACTCGGGCCATGGCGCGCGGCACCCTCCGCATCTACCTCGGCGCGGCGCCGGGCGTCGGCAAGACCTTCGCGATGCTCGGCGAGGGCCGGCGGCGCCGGGACCGCGGTACGGACGTCGTCGCCGCCGTCGTCGAGACGCACGGTCGCGAGCAGACGCGGGCACAGATCGGCGACCTCGAGGTCGTCCCCCGTCACACGATCGAGTACCGCGGGACGTCGTTCGAGGAGATGGACGTCGACGCGATCCTTGCGCGCAAGCCCGCGGTCGCGCTCGTCGACGAGCTCGCCCACACAAACGTCCCCGGGTCGCGGAACGAGAAGCGCTGGCAGGACGTCGACGAGCTGCTCGAGGCAGGGATCACGGTCATCTCCACGCTGAACATCCAGCACCTCGAGTCGCTCAACGACGTCGTGGAGCGCATCACCGGGATCGTCCAGCGCGAGACGATCCCGGACGAGATCGTGCGGCGCGCCGACCAGATCGAGCTCGTCGATATGGCACCCGAGGCGCTGCGACGGCGCATGGCCCACGGCAACGTCTATCCCGCGGAGCGGATCGACGCCGCGCTCGGCAACTACTTCCGGGTGGGGAACCTCGGCGCGCTGCGCGAGCTCGCGCTCCTGTGGGTCGCCGACCGGGTCGACGAAGCGCTCGACGAGTACCGTCGCCTCCACGGCATCGAGCGCCCGTGGGAGACGCGCGAGCGGGTGCTCGTCGCGCTCACGGGCGCCGCCGAGGGCGACCGGCTCGTGCGGCGCGCCGCCCGCATGGCCCAACGCGCGAAGGGAGACCTCATTGCGGTGCACGTCCGCTCGCAGGACGGGCCCACCTCCGCCGCCACGGAGGCACTCGCCCATCAGCGGACCCTCGTCGAGCGGTTGGGCGGCACGTACCGAGACGTCGTCGGCGACGACGTCGGCAAGGCGCTCGTCGACACCGCGCGGCGGGTGAACGCGACGCAGGTCGTGCTCGGCGCGACCCGCCGATCGCGCCTCGCCGAGCTCATCCGCGGCTCCGTCATCGGGCGCGTGATCCGCGACTCGGGCGAGGACATCGACGTCCACGTGATCAGCCAGGCCGCCGGAGCCGGGGCCCCGCCCGTCCGGAGGCGACCGACCACCTTGCCCGGCCGCCGCGTCGTCGCGGGGGCGGTGGCCGCCGCCGTGCTGCTCGTCGCGCTCACGGTCGTGCTCGCGGAGCTCCGCGACGAGCTAGGCCTCCCGAGCGTCCTCCTGCTCTACCTGCTCGTGGTCGTCGTCGTCTCGGCGATCGGCGGCCTCTGGCCCGCGCTCGGGGCCGCGGTCGCCGGCTTCCTGCTCGCCAACTGGTACTTCACGCCCCCGCTCTACACGTTCACGATCGGCGAGGGAGAGAACCTGCTCGCGCTTGCGATCTTCCTGATCGTGGCCGCGACCGTCAGTGCGCTCGTGTCGCTGTCCGCGCGACGCGCGACCGAGGGCCAGCGGGCACGGGCCGAGGCCGAGACCCTCGCCCGGCTGGCGGGGACGTCGACGGTCGTCGAGATCCTCGAGTCGATCCGGCGGACATTCGCCCTCGACGGCGTCACGCTCTGGCACCGGCAGGATCGGGACTGGACCTTCAGACGCGGAGGTCGGGCTCCACGCCGAGCGCACCGACGAGGCGCAGCGCGTCGACGCCGTCCACGTCCTGGCGCTCGCCGGCCCGCCGGTCCCGGACAACGAGCACCGCCTCCTCGACGCATTCGTCACGGAGCTGGCCGGCTCGATCCGCATCGAGGAGCTCGAGGCGGATGCATCCGAGGCCGACGACCTCGAGCGGGTCAACGACTTACGCCTCGCGATCCTCTCGGCCGTCTCGCACGACCTCCGGACGCCGCTGGCGGGTATCAAGGCCTCCGTGACCTCGCTGCTCGACAACGAGATCGACTGGCCACGGGCGGAGCGCGACGCCTTTTCTCGACGATCGACGAGGAGACCGACCGTCTCGATGGCCTCGTCGGGAACCTGCTCGACATGAGCCGCCTCCAGTCGGGCGCGCTGCACGTTGCCTCGTCGCAGATCGGGCTCGACGAGGTCGTGCCGGCGGCGCTCGCGAGCATCGGCCCCCGAGCAGACATCGTCACCGTCGACGTCGCGGAGACGCTGCCGCGGGTCGTCGCCGACCCGGGCCTCCTCGAGCGGGCGATCGCCAACGTCGTCGCGAACGCGCTCGTCCACGGCGCCGGCGCTCCCGTGCGGGTCGTCGCCGGCTCGGTGGACGGCGGCGTCGACCTCCGCGTGGTCGACCGCGGCCCCGGTGTCCCGGCGAACGAGCGCGACCGCATGTTCGTGCCCTTCCAGCGGCTCGGCGACAGCCCGCAGGGTGCTGCGAGCGTCGGCCTCGGGCTCGCCGTTGCGCGCGGCTTCGTCGAGGCGATGGGAGGCGCCGTCGAGGTCGAGGACACGCCGGGCGGCGGGCTGACGATGATCCTGCGGCTCCGGATCGCCACGTGAGCCGGATCCTCGTCGTCGACGACGAGCCGCAGATCCTCCGTGCGCTCGCCGCGAACCTGCGCGCGCGCGGCTACGCAGTCGACCTCGCGGGCACCGGCGAGGCGGCGCTCACGCTCGCCCAGCGCCACCGGCCCGATGCCGTGATCCTCGATCTCGGCCTGCCCGGCATGGACGGGCTCGAAGTCATCCAGGGCCTCCGCGGCTGGACGGACGTGCCCATCGTCGTCCTCTCCGTCCGGGAGCGGGAGGCCGACAAGGTCGCCGCGCTCGACGCGGGCGCAGACGACTACGTGACGAAGCCGTTCGGGATGGGCGAGCTGCTGGCACGCGTCCGCGCCGCGCTTCGGCGGGCGACTCCCTCGAGCGAGGAAGCGGTCGTCGAGACGCCTGACTTCACCGTCGATCTCGCTGCGAAACGCGTCACCGACGGGGACGGCGAGGACGTCCGGCTGACCCCGACCGAGTGGGCCCTCGTCGAGGTGCTCGTGCGAAATCCGGGAAAGCTCGTCTCGCAGCGACAGCTGCTCCACGACGTGCTGGGGACCGCAATACGAGACCGAGACGAACTACCTGCGCGTCTATCTGGCGCAGATTCGCCGCAAGCTCGAGCCCGACCCAGCCCATCCCCGGTACTTCCTGACGGAGGCTCGCATCGGTTATCGATTCGAGCCGGCGACGCGAGACCGTCAACAGGATTAGACACGCGCGTCCGTCTCTATCGCCGCCGCACTTGGCGCGATCCGTCGCGAACGATGCTAGGGTCGCTGCTGCGGCCGCCCGACTCACGCTTTGTGAGTGGATCGACCTTCGCCGAACGGCGAAGCGCACGTGGCCAACTCAACTGAGGAGGACACCATGGAACGGTTTCCTTGGCATCCACGGTTGCGGCGCGGGGGAACGCACGACGTCTCGTGATCGGTTCCGTCGCCGCGCTGACGCTGGCGGTCGTGGCGGCGGTGGGCATGGCCGCGACGTCGGCACCCGGACCGAACGGCTGTCCGACCAACAAGAGCCTGAAGACCGCCCCGATCGCTGACCTCGCACCGCCCGCGCGAACCCAGATCGAAGCGTTCGACGTGCTCTCCGGACCGATCAACGAGGGGACGCAGACCTTCACGCTGAAGGTACGCGTCGGGAGCACCTGTAGCGGGATCGACATCAAGGGCGCGAGCGTCTACGTGACAGCGGTGCCGTACAACCAGTTCACCATTCCCGACGAGGAGCTCACCGGGGACGACGGCAACGCGACCCTGGTCTTCCGCCGCGACGCGAACTTCCCCGCGAGCGACCTGCAGCAGCAGCTGACGCTCTTCATCCGCGCGACGAAGCCGGGCGAGGACCCCCTCGCCGGGGTCTCGACACGGCGGCTCGTCGCGGTTCCCTTCGAGGGCTAACCCCATCCATTGCACGGCCGCGCCGCGCCTTGCGGCGCGGCCGTGGATGCCTACATGGCGAGCGGTTCGATCGTTCGTTCGTTCGCGCAGTCGATCGCCCAGTCCTCGCAGATCGAGCGAATGGCCTCGACATCTGACCACGGGGTCTGCGCGCACACGACGACCTGATCGACGATGGACTCGCCCCCCGCCCCCATGTCGTGGATTCGCACGGCCTGCACGCGCACATCCCCCGCGACCTTGCAGACACGTCGCGCGAGCCGATCCACCTCGGCCAAGGTCGCCTCCCGGCCGGACAGCAGGCCGAAGTTGACCACGATCTCGAGTGTTCCGCTCGCCGCTGGGCGTATGAACGCCGTCGTGGTATCCATGCCTTGCTGGTACCCGCGGGTGACGCGCCCGGAACACCCCGGACGAGGGATCCGGCTACACGGCGCGAGCTAGAGCTCTTCGTGCCGTCGCCGCTGATCGGCGGGCAGTGGTTCCCAGATGCAGACGTACTCGGCAGCGACGTCTGGCCGGTAGCCGAACACGGTGGTGGCGCACGGCGGGCAATAGACGGCGACGAGCGGATCGTCGATCGCGTCCTGGTCCTCCGCGAGGTGAGCAACCCAGCCTTTGCCGCGGTTGGTCGAGCAGCACCCGCAGAAGTCGCAATGAAGCATGGCGCGCAGAAGACTCTACGCTGGAGTTGGGCCTAGCCCGCAGCCCCGGGCTCGCTTACGGTTGGAGCGGACGCTGGCGGTAGAGCGTTGTCGGAGAGGGGGAACCGATGTGGCCGTTCAGGCGAAAGCCGGCGGAGGAGGAAGTCGACCTCGGTCGCAAGGCGCTCCGAGAGTCACAGTTGGCGATCACGAAGCGTTACGGCTGGCAGAGGTCGCAAGCGGCAAGCGACCAGGACGTTCTGCGGGAATCTCTGGAACGTCATGAGCCGGGTCTGTTGCCGTTAGCGGAGCCCGGCGCGTCGTGAGATAGCGCGAGCACCAGCGAAGCCGGCAGGCTTCGCGCACCCGCTCGCCGTGGCCGGCAGGAGTAAGGTCGACGCGTGGCGACCGGACATGCCGTCGTGTTGTTGCCGGGCATCGTGTTGCCTGCCGAGCCGGCATATGCGGCGCTGCGGCAGGCGCTCGGCGACCATGTCGACGCGGTCGCCAAGGATCTCGAGGTGTACGCCGCAGACCAGCCGCCGCCGGGCTACGGCCTCGACGTCGAGGTGCAGGGCGTCCTCCGCGAGGCGGATGCGCACGGGTTCGGGCGATTCCACCTGGTCGGCTACTCGGCCGGCGGGGCGGTCTCGCTCGCACTCGCGTCTGTCCACGGCGAGCGGCTCCTCAGCCTGGCGCTCCTCGAACCGGCATGGGCCGGGAACGAGAGAACGCCGCGGGAGGAAGAGGTGGCGCGGGGCCTTCGCGCGCTCGAGCCACTTCCGCCGGATCAGTTCATGGCGGGTTTTCAGCACCTTCAACTCGCGCCCGGCGTCGACCCACCGCCGCGTCCAGACGGCCCGCCTCCCGCGTGGATGGCCAACAGGCCCGCGGGCATCCGCGCCATCCTCGACGCTTTCGACCAGGGCGAGCTCGACGCCGACGCGTTGCGGCCGTTCGACCGGCCGGTCTACTTCGCGCTCGGCGACGGGAGCAACCCCGACCACTTCGGCTGTATCGCAGAGCGGCTGGCGGCGACGTTTCCGGACTTCACGATCGAGCACTTCCCGGAACGCCACCACTTCGACCCTCCGCACCGTGTCGAGCCCGAGCGCCTGGCCAACTCGCTGCTCACACTCTGGAAGCGCGCCGAGTCATCGGCGTAACCGCGACCGCCTCCCGGTGAGCGCCTGCCCGCTCGGAGGAAGGCCGATCAGAGCGCCTCGGCGGTGGCGGCCCGGGCCACAGGCCGCCATGGGGTCGCCGCGACCGCCAGGCCGCTCGCGCCGGTCAGCACGGCGACGACCGCGATGGCAGCCCTCGGAGAGGCCGCGTCCGCGCCGATCCCGGCGATGAGGGCTCCGAGCACGAACCGAAGTCCCTCCAGAAGCGGTACACGCCGACGACACGTGCTCGGTCGCGCGGCTGGGTTGCGTCGGAGACGGCGGCGATCAGAGTCGGATAGACCATCGTGGTCCCGACACCGAGGAGCGCAGCGGCGACAACCGACGGCGTGAGGCTCCCGTTCCCGAGCACGAGCAGCCCGAGTGCGCAGGCCTGAACGAGCATCCCCCCGGTGATGAGCGGCTTGCGCCCCGTGTGGTCCGAGAGCCATCCGGTCAGGAGTTGCCCCGCTCCCCACACGAGCGGGTAGACGGTGGCGACCACCGCGATCTCGTGGATGGTCGCGCCGTTGGCGGCGAGGTAGAGCGGGGCGAGGCCCCACGCGAGCGCGTCGTTCAGGTTGTTGACGAGCCCGGCCTGGTTGCACGCGCGAAGGACCGGGTCGCGGCGCGTCGCATAGCTGAACGCGGCCCGGAGGCCGTCGTGCGCAGGCGCCAGGTCACCGTGCGCGACCTGCTCGGCTGCGACATGCGCGGCCGTGTCACGCACGGTGAAGACGCTGACGAGCAGGCCTGCCGTCGCGATCAGCGCCGCCCCGACCCAGATGACCGTTCGGGGGGCGTGGCTCGGCCGCCAGAGCGCCGGTGGCGAACGCGGCCGCGGCGACGCCGAGGTAGCCGGCCGCCTCGTTGAGGCCCAGCGCGAGACCGCGACGGCGAGGCCCGACGAGGTCGATCTTCATCACGACGGTCATCGACCACGCCAGTCCCTGATTCACGCCGAGCAGCACGTTCGCGGCGACGATGAACCACCACGAGGGCGCGAGCCCGATCAGGAACGGGACCGGGATCGCGAACGTCCATCCGATCACGAGGAGCCGCTTTCGGCCGAGCCGCTCTGCGAGCTCTCCCGAGGCGAGATTCGTGAGCGCCTTCGCGGCGCCGAACGCAACGACGAAGGCGAGAATCGCGGTGCTCGAGCCGAGCCCGAAGTCCTCCTCGCCGACGAGCGGCAGCACGCTTCGCTCGAGGCCGACCATCGCGCCCACGAGCGCGTTCAGCCCGACGAGCAGCGTGAACTGGGCCGCATTGGCGCGAAGACCGAGCTGTCGGGCGCTCACACCAGAGCGGTCGCGTTGCCGGACAGCCCGCGACCGCAGACGGAGCCGCCGTCGTGGCTCGGGTACAGGACGACGTGGTCGGGCAGCTCGAGGAGCCTCCGCAGGCTCTGTTGCAGCAGCACCATTTCGGCGGGTTTGGAAGTCACAGGCGCACGCTCTGAGAGAATCGTTGCTGATGTCGGTGACGGCGCGCAGTGTCGAGTTGCGCTCCATCGCGCAGCGCGTCGCAGACGCATCGCCGATGACGGTCGAGGAGGTGGTGCTGACGGGGAGCGTCTCGCGCGGCGTCGCAGACGACGTCTCCGACATCGAGATGCTGGTGGTGACGAGCGGCGAGCTGGAGCTCGAGGAGTGCTTCTCGCTCGCCGACGCCTGTGGGCTCACCGGCCTCGGCAACCTGGGGTCGGCAGGGCGTGCCGACGAAGCGTGTCTCGGGCAACCGCGACGGCGTGCCGGTCGAGCTCGTCTGGTGGTCGCGCGCGTACGCCGGGACGGCGGTCGACGGAATCTTCGCGGGGGATCTCTCCTCGAGTGCCGACGCGCTCGCGAACGGGGTCGCACTGCGCACCGCGGGACTGCTGGCGGGCTGGCAGGAGCGACTACGCCACTATCCGGACGAGCTGGCGAGAGCCCAGATAGAGGATGCGGCCCTCACCTGGGGCGGGTTCGCGCCGGCGGGCCTGTTGACGCTCCTCCGACCCGGAGATCGGCTGGCGCTCCTCGAGCGCATGGTCGACGACGCGTCGCGGGTCGTTCGGATCGTCTTCGCGCTGAACCGCGTCTGGTCGCCGACGCTCAAGCGGCTCGCGGATCGGGCTCTTGCGCTGCATCACCAGCCTCCGCGCCTTGCCGAACGGATCGAACAGGCGCTGACTGAGCCGGACCCACGCCGTGCGGTGCTCGTCCTGACCCAGCTCCAGGCCGACACCGCCACGCTCGCCCCGGACGGGCCGAACATCAACCGCGCGCGGGACTGGCTCGGCGATGCGCTCGTGATCCTGGCGCGGCAGCCGCCTTCGTCTTGACGGTTGCATCGAACCCCCGGGCCGCTGCGCCGGTACTCTCAGGGGGTGGCCGCGAAGTCCAGACCCAGAAAAGACGGTGAGAGTGGATCGCGTACGGCTCGCGGCGGCGCCGGACAGACGAAGGTGTTCAAGCGGAAGTCGTGCTTCCTCTGCAAGGACAAGGTGCGGGAGGTCGACTACAAGAACATCAACCAGCTACGGCGCTACATGTCCGAGCGAGGAAAGATCCGGAGCCGTCGGATGACCGGCGCGTGCCGCAGGCATCAGCGGCAGGTCGCGGTCGCGATCAAGCGCGCGCGTGAGATGGCCCTGCTCCCGTACGTGGCGGAAGGTAGCGGGCCGCCCTCTCGGTCTCGATCCGGCGACCGCGATCGCGATCGCGACTAACGCCCGCGTGCTCCTCGGCTAGGCGCTTTCGCCCTCCGGCCGAGCACGTTCCTGGTTCCGCTTCGTCTGCATGTCCTGAGCCTCACGCCGCTTCTGCTGCGCGAGCTGCTTGACGAGCACGTCGTGGAGCTCGACGAGCGCCGAAGGCGGCTCGGAATCGAGGACCGACACGATGCGCTCCCGCTCGGCCACCGTGAGCGCGACGATCGAGTTCTTGTTCGTCACCGCCCGCTCGAGCTTTGCCGCGAGCTCCCCGTCGACCATCCCCGCCAGCACGCGCACCTGGTCGGGGCGGAGCGTTGTGCCGGCGACGATCACGGTCGCTGAGCACGGTGTCGTGTGTTGTTCCGGCTGCCGGGCGCCGCTAGAGCGCCTCCGACAGAGCCCGCCGGAACGCGTTCCGGAGCTCCTCCACCGTTCCGACCGTCAGCGTTCCGTACGTCAGCTCCTCCTGCTCGGCACGGTCGAACAGATCGAGGAACTCCGCGATCTTCGGCTCCGGTCGCACCGGCCGGCGTCCGGGCCGCCATCCATAGCCCTCCTCGAGCCGGACGAGCGTGTCGCGGTCGCTCTCGGTCAACGTTGGCTCGTGCCGCGCGAGCAGCGCTGCGAGCTCGACGTGCAGCTCCTCGGCTCGGCCTCGGTCTGCCATCGTCGCTAGCGCAGACGGTAGACGATGCGACCTCGGTCGAGGTCGTACGCGGAGACTTCGACCTTCACGCGATCGCCCGGGCCCATCCGGATCCGGTAGCGCTTCATCTTCCCCGCGGTGTAGCCGATCATCTCGTGACCGTTGTCGAGCCTGATGCGGAACATCCGGTTGCGGAGGGACTCGGTGATCTCGCCCTCCATCTCGAGCTTCTCTTCCTTGACAGCGATGGCCGCCTCCGTTTCTTCGAAAGGAACGAGCTCGGCGCCCGTGGCCGCTCTGAGCGACCACGGGCTGCCGATGCTCGACTACGCCACGACGGAGACGTTTGTCGCCTCCGGGCCCTTCTGACCCTCGCGGGCCTCGAACGAGACCTTCGCCCCCTCGGGGAGCGACTTGAACCCGTCACCGAGGATAGCGCTGTGATGCACGAAGAGGTCCTTCGTCCCCTCGGCAGGGGTGATGAACCCATAGCCCTTCGCGTCGTCGAACCACTTCACGGTTCCTTCTGCCATTGAAATACACCTCCCTTACGAACTCACGAACGGTTAGGGAAGGCGCAGGCGCGCGAACCGGACTCGCTCTAGATCCACGGAAAGCATAGCTGCAGGCGAGCGTCGAGGTGGGGCGGCAGCCGAAGCGCAGAGGCACCCTGAGCCGGCGGCGCTGGACCGTCCATCTGACCGTCGCAGCATGCTCTCCGTCGTGCGTCGAGAGAGGCATCGATGTTCTTTTCGTTGAGCAGCCTCGAACTGGGCCTGCTCGTCTTCGGGATCGTGCTCGGGACGACGCTCGCCGGCGCCTTCCTGGGGCGGCGCCTGAGTACCCACGCAGACGCCCTGCGTGAGCCCGTCGGCGTCCTCCAGGCGGCGCTGCTCGGGCTCGTCGCGCTCATCCTGGCGTTCGGCCTGACACTGGCGGTCGGACGGTACGACGCGCGCCGGGCAGCCGTCGTCGAGACGGCGAACGCGATCGGGACGACCTACCTTCGCGCGCAGACGCTGCGCGAGCCGATGCGGACGCGGTCTCTGGACGAGCTCGTGCAGTACACGGATGCCACCATCCGCCTGTCGAGGGCGGTGCCCGGGACCGAAGCGGCTCGCGCGGCGATCGCCGAGGGGGAGGCGCTGCAGCGCTCGTTGTGGCGCTCCGCGGGCGAGGCGCTTGCCGGCACGCCGACCGACAGCGCGCCGCGCCTCTACGTCGAGACGCTCAACGAGATGATCGACATGCAGACGGTGCAGGTGTCGGCGCTGAACAACCGCGTGCCCACCGCGGTTCTCGGGATCGAGATCGTCGGCGCCGCCATTGCGCTTGGGCTGCTCGCGCTCTACCTCGCGATCCTCGCGCGGGGCGTGATCAGCGTCGTCCTGGCAGCCGCGTTCGTCTCGGTGCTGCTGCTGATCACGTTCGACCTCGATCGCCCGGTGCGTGGGCTCGTCACCGTTCCCGACACCCCGCTCGTCGATCTGCGCGCATCCATGGAACTGCCCCCTGCGGCGCAGGGACCGGGCTAGACGCTCGAGACGAGGCGCGTCATCGCGTCGACCGCCTGCCCGCGGGAGAGGCCCTGCCTGCGGACGAGCGAGCGCCACGTCTCGAACTCGAGCGCGTGCCCGATCGACGCTCGGACGCTCCTGCGGCGCGGCCAACCGACGGAGACGGCGTCGGCCAACGACGCGAGACGGGACGTTCGCCTGTCGGTGATCTCGGGCGGGACGGCGGAGGCATCGCGAATAAAGAGCGCCAGCTCGGCCTCGACCGACTCGTACCAGTCGTACATCTCGCCAAGAGCACGGCGAAGGCGGCGCACCGGGTCGTCGATCTCGGCCAGCACCGCGATGTCGGGCAACGGATGCCTTCCGGTCCAGTGCTGCGAGCAGGCGCGGAAGAGCGTGAGCTCGTCGGGGAAGTGCGCGTAGACCGTGTGCCGCTCGACACCCGCGCGCTCGGCGATACCGCTGATCGTCGTCCGCGCGGGGCCAACGCTCGTGTGGAGGTCGACGGCCGCCTCGACGATCCGCTGCCGGGTCTGGGCCTGGCGTCGCGCGCGCTCCTTCAGCTCGTACTTCCTATTCATTGCACAGAAGTGTACCGCGAAACTTGACAAGCGCAACACGCCTCCCTATATTCGCTGCACAATACTGTGCAATTAAAGGAGATCGTCATGATCGCATTCGACCTCGACAGCTACGAGCTCTTCCCCACGGCCCCCGGCCTTCGGGTCAGCTTCCCCGTCCACAGCGCCAACGGAGCCGCCAGCACCGCGACGGTCCTCTTCGAGCTCGATCCCGGGCGCGGAGCTCGGGGTGCACACGGACAGCGCGGAGGAGCTCCTGATCATCGTTCAGGGCACCGCCGAGGCGCGTGTCGGCGACGAGGTTGGCCGGCTCGAGACGCACCAGGTGGGACTCGTTCCGCCGATGGCCCCGCACGGCCTGCGCAACATCGGCGACGACGTGCTCCGCGTGCTCGGGACGTTCTCCGCCTCGACCGTAGTCTCGACGTTCGAGCAGCCGTTCGAGGAGAACGGCCCGCAGGTGCTCGTCATCGGCTCGCCCGTCGCGCTGGCGGGACGCCTCGAGGAGCCCGTTCCTGCCTGAGCGTGAGTCAGCGCGGGCGGCTCGCTACGGGCCGCCCGCGACTCTCATCGGGACGCGGTCAGCCGTCGCCGAGCGATCGGTACGCCACGGTCTGGTGCGTGCCCGTCTCGGCGGACCGGAGGATCGCGTCGCAGACCTCGGAGGCACGGTAGCCGTCCTCGAAGGTGGCGCCGTGCGGGGCCACCTTCGTGCCGCCGGCGATCGCGTCGAGCAGGTGGTGGAGCTCGTGCACGAAGGTGTGCTCCCAGCCGATCATGTGTCCGTGGGGCCACCACCAGCTCCAGAACGGGTCGTCGGCCTCGGAGACGAGCCGCGTGCGAAACCCGTCGTTGCCCGCGCTGATCTGGAGCTCGTTCAGCCGCTCGAGGTCGAAGGCGAGCGAGCCCTTCGAGCCGTTGATCTCCCAGCAGAAGGCGTTCTTCCGGCCCGTGGCGAACCGCGTCGCCTCGATGGTGCCGACCGCGCCGCTCTCGAACCGGACGGCGGTCTCGAACGCGTCGTCGACCTCCCGGCCGGGCTGGAACGTGGCCGTGAGCGCCGAGACGGTGTCGATCTCGCCGACGAGGTAGCGCGCGAGGTCGACGACGTGCGTCCCGAGGTCGCCGAGTGCGCCCGAGCCGGCCCGATCCTTCTCGAAGCGCCACGCCTCCGCGTCGGTCGCGCCCCACTCCTGCAGGTACCGGCCGCGGAAATGGTGGATCTCACCGAGCTCGCCGCTCTCGATCAGCTGTCTCGCGAGCCGCACAGCCGGGACGAAGCGGTAGTTGAAGGCGCACATGTGCACGACGCCGGTGCGCGCGACACGCTCCCAGATGTCGAACGACTCGGCCGCGTCGCGGCCGAGCGGCTTCTCGCAGATGACGTGCTTGCCCGCCTCGGCCGCTGCGATGGTCGGCTCGGCGTGAAGGTCGTTCGGGCCGCCGTTGTCGAAGAGACCGATCTCCGGGTCCGCCACGAGGTCGCGCCAGTCCGTGACGGCGCGCTCGAACCCGTAGCGGCGGGCCGCCTCCGTGACCGCGGGCTCGTCGCGTCCCGCGATCGCCACCAACCGCGGCAGGAGAGGCGGCGGCCAGGCCATGTACGCGAGCGTCCGGAACCCGTTCGAGTGCGCCTTCCCCATGAAGGCGTACCCGAGCATCCCGACGCCGATCTCGGCGATCGTCCCGGCGCTCTCCGCCCGGCCCATCGTGGAGAACCCCGTCTCGTCCGCCATCGTCAGTCCTCCTTCCGCTGCATCGCGGCGTCGAACGCGAGCTCGGAGGCGGGGAAGTCGGTCCGACGGACGTAGGCCGAGCGCGTCCTGCGCCCCGTACTCGCGGTCCATCCCCGAGTCCTCCCACTCGACCGAGAGCGGGCCTGTGTACCCGATCCGGTTCAACGCCCGGAAGAAGGCCTCGAAGTCGACGTCGCCGTGGCCGGGCGAGACGAAGTCCCAGCCACGGCCCTCGTCCCCGAAGTTCAGGTGCGAGGCGAGGATCGACCGGCGGCCGTCCAGGCGCCGGAGCGAATCCTTGACGTGGACGTGGTAGATGCGGTCGGCGAACTCGAGCGCGAACGCCGCGGTGTCGAGGAACTGGTGCGCGAAGTGGGACGGGTCGAGGTTGATCCCGAAGGCGGGCCGCCGGTCGATCGCGTCGAGTGTCCTGCGGGTGGTGGCGAAGTCGTAGGCGATCTCCGTGGGATGCACCTCGAGCCCGAAGCGCACGCCTTCGCGATCGAACACGTCGAGGATCGGGCCCCAGCGCTCCGCGAAGTCGTCGTAGCCGCGCGCGACTGCGTCGAAGTCGTTCGGCGGGAACGAATAGAGGAGATGCCAGACCGAGGATCCCGTGAAGCCGTTGACCTGCTGAACGCCGAGTGCGGCGGCAGCGCGAGCCGTGTCCGCCATCCGGTCGGCGGCTCTGCGCCGCACCCCCTCCGGATCGCCGTCCCCGAACACGTCCGGCGGAAGGATCCCGCGGTGACGGTCGTCGACCGGGTCGCAGACTGCCTGACCCACGAGGTGCGCGCCGAGCGCCCACACGCCGAGGCCGTGCTCGTCGAGCCGCGCGCGGACGGACCTCGCATAGCCGGCATCCGCGACCGCCCTGTCGACCTCGAAGTGGTCGCCCCAGCACGCGAGCTCGAGACCGTCGTAGCCCCATGCCGCGACCTTCGGCGCGAGCTCCGCGAGCGGCAGATCCGCCCACTGGCCGGTGAAGAGCGTGACCGGACGTCCCATCCCAACCCTCCTCCACGATCGAGTGCCGCTTGCCCGTCGCCCACCTGGACGACCCACACCGCGACGTTACTCACTGTGTCGATCGGACGGCGAACCCGGGACCGCGGGTGTCAGATGGAGAGCGGCACACCGGTCGACGCGACCTCGCCGGCGAGCGGGACGAGGTGCCGGAACTTGCCGCCCGGCCCGGCGGGCAGGTCGTCGCAGCGGACCAGCTCGACGTCCGCGCCGCCAAGGACCCCGCGAAGCTCGTCGGCTGCATCGGCAGCGGCCCTTTCTGCGGCCGGTTGTTCGGGGATGACCATCCTCAGCTCGAACCGGTCGCGCGCGTGCTGGACGAGTTGGTAGCGGAGGATCTCGGGCCGTTCCCGGAACACCCGCCAGACCCGCGTCGGGTAGACGTACTCACCGCTCTCGAGCTCGATGAGGTCGTCCACCCGGCCCTCGAGCCCGGCCAGTCTGCGCGACGTCCGCCCGCAGTCGCAGGGCTCGTCCTCGAGCCGCGCGACGTCGCCGAGCCGGTAGTTCAGCAGCACGGTGGCGCGGTTGACGAGGTTCGAGACGACGACCTCGCCCCGCTCTCCCGGCGCCACGTCGTGTCCCTCCGCATCGACGACCCGCACGTCGCAGAGGTCCTCATGGAGGTGGAAGCCCGCGCGGCGCTCGCAGGTGAACCCGATCTTGAAGGCCTCGACCGCGTTGTACGCGCTCAGCACCGGGACCCCGAACTCGTTCTCGATCAGGTCGCGGCCGGCGTCGCTCATCGTGTCCCCGGCGTAGCGAGACGACGGTCGGCCGGTGCCGGAGCTCGCCGGTCGCAGCGGCCACGCGGAAGAGGAGCTCGAGGTAGCCGCCGTAGCTCCGGATCACGTCCGGTCTCCGCTCGTTGATCGCCTCGATAACCGCCTGCGGCGGATCGTCCACGCTCACGTGACAGCGGCCCGGACGGAAGGGGCGGTAGCTCGAGGCGGCGTAGAACTCCTGGACGCGCGGGAGCGTCCCGCCCGTCGCGCGCACGTCGAACGCGGAGTACTGCCCACGTCCGAGGAAGCCCTGCTCGACGACCCGCTCGCGCTCGCCGTAGGCGATGTTCTCGAGGAGCGACGAGCGGCTGTGGTGGACGACGAGCGGCATCGCCGTCGAGCCCGTCGTGCGGAACTCGACCGCCTCCCGCCCGGCCCGGGTCTCGGCGCGGAACGACTCGGGGGCGGCCTGCACGGTCGCCCGGTCGACCACCGGCAAGCGCCGTAGGTCGTCCGGTGTTCGGATGTCGCGCGCCTCGATCCCCTCGTCCGCGAGCAGGTCGCGGTAGTACGGCACCGACCGCGCTGCGTGACGGACGGCGCTCTGGAGACGGGAGTCCCGCGCCGCCTCAATCTCGTGGCGCGGTCGGTGGAGCGCGCCGCGCTGGCCGTGCATGTGGGCGACGATGGTCAGCGTCCCCCGGGCCCGCGTGAGGACTCGCGCCACGCGCGCATTCTGTCGGACGGGGTGGCCGACCCCACCTGATTCAATAGCCCCGTGTCCGGTGCCGGAGCGCGCGACACCCGCTCGCCACTCGTCGTCAACGCCGCCCTGACGGGCATGGTGCCGACCAAGGACGACAACGCCTCGGTCCCTGTCACGGCGGTCGAGATCGCGGAGGATGCGCAGCGCGTGGTCGCGGCCGGCGCCTCGGTCGTCCATCTCCACGCGCGCGACGACGAAGGTGCACCCACCTGGCGTCCCGACGTATACCGCCGGATCGTCCACGAGGTCCGCGAGCGGTGCCCGGACGTGATCGTCTGCGTCTCGACGAGCGGGCGTCGGTTCACGGCCTTCGAGGAGCGCTCCGCGGTCCTCGATCTCGAGGCGGACGAGCGGCCGGAGCTCGCGTCCCTCACGCTCGGGTCACTGAACTTCCCGGGCCAGGCGTCCGTGAACGCCCCGGACATGATCCGCCGTCTCGCCGAGCGGATGTACGAGCGCGGCATCACGCCCGAGCTCGAGCTCTTCGACCTCGGGATGGCCGACTATCTCGGCTACCTCCTCGAGCGGGAGATCCTGCGGCCGCCCGTGTACGTCAACATCCTGCTCGGCTCGCTCGGCACGCTCTCCGCGAGCGCGTTCAACCTCGCCGCGACGGTCCGCGCGCTTCCGGTCGAGACGATCTGGTCCGCGGCCGGGATCGGGCGCTTCCAGCTCGACGTGAACACGCTCGCGATTGCAATGGACGGCCATGTCCGCGTCGGCCTCGAGGACAACCTCTGGCTCGATCGGGACCGCACCATCCCGGCGACGAACGAGTCGCTCGTCTCGCGGATCGTCGACGTCGCACGGACCCTCGAGCGTCCGCCCGCGACGCCGAGCGAGGCCCGGGCGATGATCGGCCTGCCCGTCGGCGCCTCCGTCTGATGCGCACCGGCACCGAGGTCTGGGAGGAGGTCGCCTCCTCGTGGGAGCACGAGCGGGGCGCGATCGCCGTCCGCGCCTACTCCGACGCGGTCAACCGAGCGCTGCTCGAGCGCTGGCTTCCGGAGCGGATCGGCACGGTCCTGAAGACCGACCTCTTCGACGAGGCGACCGCCGACGGGCTGGTGGGGCTGCTCCTCGCGCGCGCCGAGCGCGTGGTAGGCATCGACGTCGCCCCCTCGATCGTGCGGGCGGCCGGTGTCCGCAACCCGGGTCTCGAGGCGGCCGTCGCCGACGTGCAGGAGCTGCCGTTCGACGACGGGTCCATCGACGTCGTGGTCTCGAACTCGACGCTCGACCACTTCGCCAGCCTCGCCGAGATCGATCGCGCCCTCGTCGAGCTCGCGCGTGTCCTCCGGCCCGGCGGCCTCCTGATCGTCACGCTCGACAACGACGCGAACCCCGTCATCTGGCTGCGCAACCGGATGCCACGCTCGCTCCTGCACCGCAGCGGGCTCGTCCCGTACCCCGTCGGCCGAACGCTGAGCCCGAGTGGGCTTCGTGACGCCGTCGAGCGCGCGGGGTTTGCGGTCAACCGCACGGCCGTGATCGCGCACGTCCCGCGCCTCGCCGTTCGGCTGCTCGGCCTCCGCTCGCCGCGCCTCCTCGGCGCGGAGCGAGCCGGCATGGCGCCGACCCGTGCGCTGACCGGCCAGTTCGCCGCCGTCCGGGCGCGAGCCCGGGGCGGCACGACAGCCGCGCAGTCCCGCCCGCCGGCCCGTCGCAGTCGAGTCCCCCGCTCGTCGAGCGCGCGCTCGCCGCCACGGTCCTCCGTCGCCTGGCGCTCCTCTCGCTCGACCTCGGCTCTCCGAGGCCGCCGCAGGTAGCCGGCATCCCGCTCGAGCTCGGGTTCCTCGAACCGGCCGAGGCCGAAGCGCACCACACGGCCCGCGACGGCTCCGGTCATGCCGCGCGGGAACGGCTCCGGCGCGGCGCGCGCTGCTTCGCGGCGCTGACCGCGGACGGGCGCATCGCGTCGGTTCGGTGGATCGCGCGCGGCAACGCGCACATCGACTTCCTCGACTGCGCGCTCCCACTCGCGGCGGGCGAGGCCTACAACTTCGACACGTGGACCGACCCGGCGTTCCGCGGCCTCGGCGTCGCCTCGGCGAGTGGGGCGCGGCTCAACGAGGTGCTGGTCGCCGAAGGCGTGCGCACGGTGATCCGTGCGGTCTGGCCGGCGAACGACCAGGGCCTCAGGAATGCCGCGCGCGAGGGCTTCGTGCCCGCCGGAACGATCGTGTCCCTGCGGGTCGGCCCGCTGCGGCGGCGCATCGTGCGCCGGGCCCGCTGACGAGCGCGTCCACGCTCAGGAGCTGCGCTTGCGCCAGCTCGTGAGGTCGTACGTCTTGTTCAGCGCCTTCAGCACCTCGCGCGCGATCATGTCGCCGCCCTCGCGCTCGAAGTGGACGCCGTCCTCGGCGCGCATCTTGACGAGCTTCCCCGATCCGTTCGGCAGGTACTCGGCGTAGCCGCCGTCGGCGCCCGCGAACATCGTGTAGGTGTCGATGAAGACGGCGCGGCCCTCGCGCTTGCGCGCCTCGCGCTGGACGACCGCGTTGACGACGTCGAAGCGCTGCGTCTGCTCGCTGGACTGCGTCTGCGGGAGCCCGATCCAGACGACGAAGGCGCCGGCGCGGTTGATCATGTCCATCAGGCCGCCGACGCGGCGCGCGTACTCGCGCCGCCAGACGGAGCCGCCGAAGGCGTCGATCGAGACGCCGTCGGGGAGGCCCGTCATGTACGCCTTGTCGTCGTTCCCGCCGAAGCCGAGGACGATCGCGCGGGGCTTGAGCTCCTTGATCTGGCGGCTGATCTCGTCGAACCAGTTGAAGACGTCGGGGCGCGTGAGCCCCGTTGCGACCCGGCCCTCGACGCCCCCGACCGATTCGATCGCGGGGCTGGCTCCCGTCGCCCGCACGACCGCGTAGCCCGGGGTGATGACGAGCGAGTCGCCGGCGACCCAGAGGCGGAGCTTCTTGCTCGGCGAGAACGCGAGCTTCTTCGGCTGCCCCGGCTTCGGCTTCGTGGGCTCGGGTCTCGACGGTGTCGGCGTGGTCGTCGGCCCCGTCGGGGTCGGCGTCTGGTCGGGGAGCGCGATCTCGGTGTCGATCTCGTCGGCGTCCGAGCGCCCGACCGCCGCCTGCACCGCCTTTCGGGGCCGGTCGAGAAGGAGGGCGTGGCTGACGTCGGCGAGCGGGCCGGTGAAGGCGACCGCGACGTCGCGCTGCCAGCCGTCCGGCTTGTTGTACGCCGACTTGTGGATGCCCGGCGCGTTGAGCAGCAGCCCGATCGCGAGCGCCAGAACGCACACGATCAGCGCGTGACCCGCGCTCCAGAGCCGGCGCGGCGGGCCGTCGTCCTCCTCCCGACGCGGGCGGCGGCGTCGTGGCGGCGGGCGGCGCGGCATCGGCGGGGACGACCCGCTCGACCGTGCGGGTCTCGTCGTCCTCGGACGGGAGCGGCGGGAGGGGGTTCTCGGGCATCAGAACTGGAAGTAGATGAAGGGTGCCACGCCCTCCGGCCCCATGACGCTCGTCAGCATGAGCGCGAGCGCGAGCACGGTTGCCTGCCCGAGTACCGGGAGCCGCGAGAAGCGCGCCATCACGAGGCGCGGGAAGCGCGGCGGCAGGTACTGCGAGCCGATGCCGACGGCGATCGCGAGCAGCACCCCGCCGGTGACGAGCGGCGACGCCTCGCCCCACCCCGTGAAGAGGCCCTCGATCATCTCCCAGGCGGCGCCGAACGAGTCGGAGCGGAAGAAGATCCACGCGAAGCAGACGAAGTGGAACGTCAGGATCCGCGCGATCCAGCGGCTCCGGGTCGTCTGCGGCGCTCGGCGGCGCCGCGCCGGTCGCTCCGCCACCGTTCGCCGGCGAGCGCAGCGCCGTGGAGGCCGCCCCAGACGACGAAGGTCCAGGCGGCGCCGTGCCAGAGCCCTCCGATCAGCATCGTCAGCAGCAGGTTCCGGTAGGTGAGGATCGTGCCCGTGCCGGTTGCCGCCGAGCGGGATGTAGACGTAGTCGCGCAGCCAGCGCGAGAGCGTCATGTGCCAGCGGCGCCAGAAGTCCTGCACCGAGACGGCGGCGTACGGCGAGTCGAAGTTCTGCGGGAACGTGAAGCCGAGCAGCAGCGCGATCCCGATCGCGATGTCGGTGTAGCCGGAGAAGTCGGCGTAGATCTGCACCGCGTACGCGTAGACCGCGATCAGGATCTCGAGCGACGAGTGCTGCCCCGGCGCGGCGAAGACCTCGTCGACGATCGACGAGGCGAGGTAGTTCGCGATCACCACCTTCTTGAAGAGTCCCGTCGCGATCAGGTAGAAGGCGCGGCTCGTGTCGACGCGCCGCGGGTTCCGCGGCGTGTCGATCTGCGGGATCAGCTCGGAGGGCCGGACGATCGGCCCCGCGACGAGGTGCGGGAAGAACGAGAGGTACACCGCGAACTTCTCGAGCGTCGTCGGCTCGAAGTCGCCGCGGTACGCGTCGACGACGTAGCTGATCGCCATGAACGTGTAGAAGGAGATGCCGACCGGGAGCACGATCGACTTCAGGCTGAGCGGCACGTCGAGCCCGACCCATCGTCGCCAGGTTGTCCGTCGACGTGACGAAGAAGTCGTAGTACTTGAAGTAGCCGAGCACGGCGAGGTTGCCGGCGAGCGCGAGCCAGAGCAGCGCCCGGCGCTGCGCCTGCGAGCGGCTCCGCCAGATGCGCACGGCGAGCACCTGGTTCCAGAGCGTGCAGCCGGCGAGCAGGAGCACGAACCGCCAGTCCCACCAGCTGTAGAAGACGTAGCTCGCGACGATGATGAACGGCCGCCAGCGGTGCGGCCAGGGCATCGTCAGCCACGAGAGCGGCAGGACGATCGAGGAAGAAGAGCGCGAAGGTGGCGGTCGGGAAGAGCACCGGCTGCGGAAGCCTAGGGTTGATCCGATGGATCGCAGGAGCGGACTACTGGACCGGACGGGTTTGCGGCCGCGAAGCGGACGCCTTCAGGGATGTGCCCCGCCGTAGGCGGGGATCCGAGCGGCAGGAATCGGCTCTTGCCGATTCCTGCTCAGCGCCAAGGTCGCCGCTCGGCTGTCGCCTCGACCTCGTCCTCGACGGGCGGGAGGCGGGTCACCTCGGTGACGTTGTCGTCCGTCGCCGACGTCGAGCAGCGTCTGCTCGACCGGGGGGCTGAACCACGCCGGGTCCGCCGACGGGCGGCGACGGCGCCTGCGGGGCGGTAGAGCGCGGGCTCGGGTCGCCGCTCGGCCCGGGACGCCGCCCATTCGATGAGCGCGACGAGCACCCAGGCGCCGATCATCACGCCGGCGATCGCGACGGCGTCGAGCTCGGCGACGGCGGCGACGGTCGCGGCGGCCGCGAGGAAGAGGCCTTCGAGCAGGAGCCGCGGCACCTGCGGGCGCCGGCGGACCGGCGGCTCGAGCGCGCCGAGCCACGCGTAGGCCGCGGGAGTGACGGGAGGCGGCTCGTCGAGGACGGCGGCGCGGGGAAGCGCCGCCGACGCGCCGAGGCGCCGCACCTCGTCCCGCAGCGCGGCCACCTGCTCCTCGAGGCGCGCGAGGGTGTCGCCGTCGGTGCCGTCCCCGGCGCGCTGCTCGCTCATTCCGGTGCGCTCCTGCATCGCCTCGATCGCCTCCTGCGCCTTGGCGTGGACGCGCGCGCGCCGCTCGTCGAGCGTCTCGCGTCGGCTCCGGCGGTCGCCTGCCGGCCCGGCTCGCGCCTCGTCGGCCTCGCGGGTCTCGGAGAGCTTGCGCCGGAGCGCCTCGGCCGGGTCCTCGCTCGACGGCCGGCGGCGCTGCGGCGCGCGTCTCCCGCCGCCTGCCGGCGGGCGAGCAGCGCGCGAGCGCCGCGATCCCGACGAGCCCCGCCATCCAGCCGAAGAGCCTTCGCACGGCGCCATTGTAGGCCCGCGCCGCGGGCCACGGGCGCGGACTGCCGTCGTTGCTACCCTTCTGCGGCTTCCTGCCACGCCGCGCGACGCCGTTCCCGGGCGCCGCACCATCCCGGCGGGGCCGATTCAGACCGAAGGAAGGAGAGAGGGAACGCTGTGACCGAATACGAGATTCTGCTGCTGCTCGATCCCGACCTGCCCGAGGAGAAGCAGGGCGAGGTCGTGGGACGGGTGCGCACGCTGATCGAGCAGGGCGGCGGCACCGTCGAGCGCCACGACGCGTGGGGCCGGCGGAAGCTCGCCTACCCGATCGCAGAAGAAGGAGGAGGGCGTCTACCACCTCGTCAGCTTCACGCGCGAGCGCCGAGACGCTCGACGAGCTGTCGCGCGTGCTGAAGATCGACGACGACGTGCTCCGCCACATGGCGACACGTCGGCCGGAGGGGGGTCCCGCCGAGCCAGTAGCGGTGGGCGCCGCCGATCGGCGACGATGACCCGACGCCCGCGGACGCCCCGGAGGAGGAGTAAGACATGGCCTCAATCAACCGTGTCGTGCTCGTCGGCAACCTGACGAGGGACCCGAGCTCCGCCACACCCAGTCCGGCATGGCGGTCTGCAGCCTGCGGCTCGCCGTCAACACCCGCCGCAAGGACGAGACCGGCCAGTGGGTCGACAAGCCGAACTACTTCGACATCACCGTGTGGGGGAACCAGGGCGAGCGCTGCGCGCAGTACCTCTCCAAGGGCCGCCCGGTCGCGGATCGACGGCCGTCTCGAGTGGCGCGAGTGGGAGACGCCGGAGGGCAACAAGCGCCAGGCGGTCGACGTCGTCGCCGACACGTGCAGTTCCTCGGCAGCCGCGGTGACGGCGACGGCGGCAGGGCGGCGGCTACATCCCGACCGAGGTCGCGACGCCCGCCGGCGACTTCCCCTCGTCCCCGACCGACGACGACATCCCGTTCTAGGAGGCCGACGAATGGCTGCGAAGACCCAACCGCGCAAGCGGGCCGCCGACCGGGCCACCGGCGGGCCGGCGCAAGAGCTGCCACTTCTGCAAGGACAAGATCGCGGAGGTGGACTACAAGAACGTCAACCAGCTGCGGCGCTACATCTCGGAGAAGGGCAAGATCCGCAACCGCCGCATCACGGGCGCGTGCCGCCGCCACCAGCGGCAGGTCGCGGTCGCGGTGAAGCGGGCCCGCGAGATGGCGCTGCTGCCGTACGTGCAGGGGTAGCGATGGAAGTCATCCTGATCAGCGACGTCGAGAAGCTCGGCCTGAAGGGCGAGGTCGTCGACGTCAAGCGCGGGTACGCCCGCAACTACCTGCTGCCGCGGCGGCTGGCCGAGGTCGCGACGCCGGGGCGCGTCGCCGAGATCCGCCGGATCGACGAGGAGCGGGCCCGCCACGAGGCGCGGTCGGCCGACCAGGCCGCCGAGATCGCGGACACGCTGACGAAGACCGTCCTCCGCTTCGAGGTGAAGGCCGGCGCCGACGGGCGCGCTGTTCGGCTCCGTCACGCCGACGGACATCGCGGAGGAGCTCTGGCGGACGCGGAAGATCCGCGTCGACCGGCGCAAGATCGACCTCGACGTGATCAAGCGGATCGGCCGCTTCTCGATCCCGGTCCACGTCTTCGAGGGCGTCACCGCCGAGGTGAAGACCCTCGTCGTGCCCGAGGGCGGCGAGCTGCCGCCCGAGGAGGAGCTCGCCGCGCTCGAGGCGGCGGAGCGGGCCGAGGCGGAGGCCGCCGCGGCGGCGCACGAGGAGGCGCTTCGCGAGACCGAGGCGGCGCTCGCCGAGGAGGACGCGCTTCGGGCGCGCCTCCGACGCGGAGGCCGACGCGGACGCCGAGTCGCCGGACGCCGACGAGTCGCACGTGGCCGACGAGGCCGCGCCGACCGACGAGCCGCGGCGATCGACGACCGGACGAGGCCTGACCGGGGAGCGGGGCAACCTCGCGTCCCTCGTCTCTTTCCACAGTCACCGTCCACACGCTCCACAGCGGCACGCCGGCCCTGTGGACGAGCGCACGAAAACTCCGCACGATGCGGCTCGCGCGCCGTGAACAACTCGACGCGCGCTCGGTGGACAACCGTGTCCGGCGCTGTGGATATCATGGGAACATATGTTCTGTTCTGCCTGCTCCAGAGGGTGTCGAGGCGCCGCGCGCAGCGGCTCTGTCTGGACGCGTCTCGCTCGCGACGGCTTTGATCCCGCCCGTGAGCACGACGCACGCACCGCCGACGGCGCTCGTGCCGCCACAGAACCTCGAGGCCGAGGAGTCGGTGCTCGGCGCGATGCTGCTCTCCGAGACGGCGATCGGCGCCGTCACCGAGATCCTCGACGCCTCCGACTTCTACCGCGGCTCGCACGGGACGATCTACCGCGCGATGCTCGCGCTCTGGGCGAAGGGCGAGCCGGTCGACGCGATCACGCTCGCGAACGAGCTCGAGGAGCGCGGCGAGCTCGAGCAGGTCGGCGGCAGCCCGCGGGTCGCCGAGCTCGCGGCGCTCGTCCCGGCCGCGGCGAACGTCGACCACTACGCGCAGATCGTCAAGGAGACGGCGACCCTCCGCGCGCTCATCCAGGCCGGCCAGGAGATCGCGCGCCTCGGCCGGGAGCGGATCGGCGAGACGACCGAGCTCGTCGACCGGGCCGAGCAGATCGTCTTCGACCTCTCGCAGGAGCGGATCCGCGGCGACTTCGCGCACATCGGCCCGCTCCTGACCGAGAGCTTCGAGCGGATCACGAAGCTCTACGAGGCCGGCGCGGACGTCACGGGCGTCCCGTGCGGCTTCCGCGACCTCGACCGGCTCACGTCCGGGCTCCAGCCCGGCAACCTCGTGATCCTCGCGGCGCGCCCGTCGATGGGGAAGTCGGCCCTCGCGCTCTGCATCGCCGCGAACCTCGGCGTCCGCTACCAGGACGCCCGTCGCGCTCTTCACGCTCGAGATGTCGAAGTCCGAGGTCACGCAGCGGCTGATGTGCAGCGAGGCGAAGGTCGAGTCCAACCGCGTCCGCTCCGGGAAGCTGACGCAGGAGGACTGGCCGCGGCTCACGGCCGCCTGCGACAAGCTGATGAAGGCGCCGATCTGCGTCGACGACACGGGCTCGATCACGATGATGGAGCTTCGCTCGAAGGCCCGGCGGCTCAAGGCGCGTGAGCCCGCGCTCGGGATGATCATCGTCGACTACCTGCAGCTGATGACCTCGGGCGCGTCGGCCGAGAACCGGGTGCAGGAGGTGTCGCAGATCTCGCGGAACCTGAAGGTCCTCGCCCGCGACCTCGACGTGCCGATCCTCGCGCTCTCGCAGCTCTCGCGCGCCGTCGAGCAGCGCCACGACAAGCGGCCGATCCTCTCCGACCTGCGCGAGTCGGGCTCGATCGAGCAGGACGCCGACCTCGTGTTCTTCGTCTACCGCGACGAGTACTACAACGGCGAGGAGTCCGACTCGCAGGGCCTCGCCGAGCTGATCCTCGCCAAGCACCGGAACGGCCCGACCGACGCGGTGAAGCTCAGCTTCCTGCGGCGGTACGCGAAGTTCGCGGACCTCGCCGCGGGCTGAGCGTCTCCACGATCAGCGCCACGGTTCCGGCGCCGGCGCGAGGCGGCCGACTCTGCGGTGCGCGCCGCGGAGTGTCGCCGCGGCTCTCCGACGACGGGCGCCGCAGCGCATGCGAGAATGGGGCACGTGCCCGCGACCGTGATCGTCGGCGCGCAGTGGGGCGACGAGGGGAAGGGCAAGATCGTCGACCTGCTCGCCCAGGAGTCCGACCTCGTCTGCCGCTATCAGGGTGGCCCGAATGCCGGGCACACGATCGTCGTCGACGGCGAGACGTACAAGATCCGGGCGATCCCGTCCGGGATCGTCGGCGGCGTCGCGAGCGCGATCGGCGCCGGCTGCGTCGTCGACCCGCAGGTGCTGATCGACGAGCTCGACGAGCTCGAGGCGACGCGGGCATCGCACCGACGGGCTCGTCTTCGTCTCGGGCAACGCCCACCTGATCATGCCGTGGCACGTCGCGCTCGACGGCGCCCGCGAGCGCCGGCTCGGGAAGCTGCAGATCGGCACGACGCGACGCGGGATCGGGCCGGCGTACGCGGACAAGGCGACGCGGATCGGCATCCGCGTCCAGGACCTGCTCGACCCGAAGATCCTGCGCGAGAAGGTCGAGCTCGCGGCGAGCGAGAAGAACGTCTGGCTCGAGCGCGTGTACGGGATCGACCCGTTCGACGTCGGCGAGGTCGTCGACGCGCACGCTCGCGCACGCCGAGCGGCTCGCGCCGTACGTCGCCGACACGTCCCTGCTCGTCGACCGCGCGCTGCGCGACGGCCGGAAGGTGCTGTTCGAGGGCGCGCAGGGGACGCTGCTCGACCTCGATCACGGCACGTACCCGTTCGTCACGTCGTCGAGCCCGATCGCGGCGGGCGCCGCGGTGAGCTTCGGGATCGGGCCGCAGCGGATCGACGAGGTGGTCGGCGTCTCGAAGGCCTACGTGACGCGCGTGGGCGAGGGGCCGTTCCCGAGCGAGATCGCCGGCCCTGCGCAGGAGCGCGTGCGCGAGCTCGGTGGCGAGTTCGGCACGGTCACCGGCCGGGAGCGGCGCTGCGGCTGGCTCGACCTCGTCGCGCTGCGGTTCGCCGTCCGCGTCAACGGGATCACGTCGCTCGCGCTGACGAAGCTCGACGTGCTCTCCGAGTTCGACGAGATCCCGGTGTGCGTTCGCTACCGGCTACCGGACGGGAGCGAGACGGACGACTTCCCCGCCCACCAGTCGGACTTCCACCACTGCGCGCCGGTCTTCGAGACGCTGGCCGGCTGGCGGGAGGAGCTGACCGGCCCCGCCTTGCCGCCCGCCGCCGCGGCCTACGTCTCGTTCGTCGCGGAGGCGCTCGAGGTTCCGGTGACGCTCGTCGGGACGGGAGCTGCGCCGCGACGCCGTCGCTGGCGCTCGCAGCTCTAGGCTCGGCCGGTGCGCGTCCTCCTCGTCGGCTCGGGCGGTCGGGAGCACGCGCTCGCGTGGCGGCTGTCGTCGTCGCCGTCGCTGACGGAGCTCCACGCCGCACCGGGCAACCCCGGCATCGCGGCGCTCGCGACGTGCCACCCGGTCGCCGCGGACGACGCCGACGGGCTGCTCGGGCTCGCGCGCTCGCTCGACGTCGATCTCGTCGTCGTCGGCCCCGAGGCGCCGCTCGTCGCCGGCGTCGCGGACGTGCTCCGGCACGCCGGGATCCCGGTGTTCGGCCCGTCCGGCGGCAGCCGCGCGCATCGAGGGATCGAAGCGGTTCGCGAAGGCGGTGATGGCCGCGGCCGGCGTGCCGACGGCGGCACTGCTCGACGCAGCCGCGCGCCCCGTGCGTGCTGAAGGCCGACGGCCTCGCGCCGGGAAGGGCGTGATCGTCTGTCGGACCGAGGAGGAGCTCCGCGCGGGGCTCGCAGTCGCGCGAGGCTTCGAGGGCGACGTCCTCGTCGAGGAGCTCCTCGACGGGCCGGAGGTGTCGGTGTTCGCGCTGTGCGACGGCGTCGACGCCGTCGCGCTCGCTCCGGCGCGCGACTACAAGCGGGCGTACGACGGCGACGGGGGCCCGAACACCGGCGGGATGGGCTCGTTCGCCCCCGTCGCCGAGATCGACGACGACGCTCTCGCACGGATCGTGGACGAGACGGTCCGACCGGTCCTCGCGGAGCTCGCCAGCCGGGGATCGCCGTTCGTCGGCGACGCTGTTCGTCGGCCTCATGCTGACGCCCGACGGGCCGCGCGTGCTCGAGTACAACTGCCGGTTCGGCGATCCGGAGACGCAGTCGGTGCTGCCCCTCGTCGAAGGCGACCTCCTCGCGCGCGCTCGCCGCCGCGGCGAACGGGTCGCTCGCCGGCGTCACCCTCGGGCGGCCGAGGGGCGCGGCGGTCACCGTCGTCGCTCGCCGCGGGCGACTACCCGGCGTCGGCCGACCGCGGCACGCCGATCGAGGGAATCGAGGAGGCCGAGGCGTCCGGCGCCCTCGTCTTCCATGCCGGCACGGCGCTCAGCGACGGCCGGCTGGTGACGAACGGCGGGCGGCTGCTCGGCGTCACGGCGACCGGGCCGACGCTCGGCGAGGCGCGCGCGCGCGCCTACGCGGCCGCCGACCTGATCCGGATCCCCGGCGCGCGACGGCGGGAGGACATCGCGCTGGCGGCGGCCGGCGAGCGGGTAACGGAACTTCGCAACGAGCGACGACTTCCTCGGGGCACCCCATCCCACCACCCACTGTCAATTCTATTGCCAAAAATGGCAACAAGCGTGCCGCTCTCTGCATCACCTCTGTGCCAACTCGTGCGCACGGCTCGGCGACCGGCGACGACAGGTACCGCGTCTAGAATTGGCGTAGTGATCCCGCGCTACTCCCGTCCCGCCATGACTCGGATCTGGTCGGACGAGGCGAGGCTCGCGAGGATGCTGGACGTCGAGCTCGCGGCGCTCTCGAGGGCTGGGCTGCGGTCGGCGTGATCCCCGCGGACGCAGTCGATCGCATCCGGGCCGAGGCGAAGCCGCCGACGCCGGCGCGGGTCGCGGAGCTCGAGCGCGAGACGAACCACGACGTCGCAGCGTTCGTCGACGCGGTCGCCGAGACGCTCGGCGAGGACGGTCGCTGGTTCCACTTCGGCCTGACCTCGTCGGATGTCCTGGACACCGCGCTCTCGGTCGCGATCCAGGAGGCCGGGTGCGCTCCTGATCGACGGGCTCGAGCGCTCATTCCGCGCCGTCGTCGAGAAGGCCGAGGAGCATCGCGAGACGCTCTGCATGGGCCGGACGCACGGTGTCCACGCCGAGCCGACGACCTTCGGGCTGAAGCTCGTCGGGATGGGCATTCGCGCTCGAGCGCGACCGCGTCCGGATCGAGCACGCGCTCGAGGGCCTCCGCGTGGGCAAGCTGTCGGGCGCCGTCGGCCAGTACGCGGCGATCGACCCGGAGGTCGAGCGCGTCGCCTGCGATCACCTGGGCCTCGAACCTGCGCCGAGCTCGACCCAGATCCTGCAGCGGGACCGTCATGCCGAGCTGCTCGCGGCGATCGCCCTGGTCGGCGTCGTCGCTCGAGCGGTTCGCCGTCGAGATCCGCCATCTCGCCCGGACCGAGGTGCGCGAGGTCGAGGAGCCGTTCGGCAAGGGACAGAAGGGATCGTCGGCGATGCCGCACAAGCGGAACCCGATCGTCGCCGAGCGGATCTGCGGGCTCGGCGCGCGTCTTGCGCGCGAATGCACAGGTCGGCCTCGAGAACGTCGCGCTCTGGCACGAGCGCGACATCTCCCACTCGTCCGCGGAGCGCATCGTGCTGCCCGACTCGTTCCTCGCGCTCGACTACGCGCTCGACCGCTTCGCATGGCTCGTCGACGGGCTCGTCGTGCGCTCCGGAGCGCATGCGCGCGAACGTCGACTCGAGCCACGGGCTGTTCTTCAGCCAGCGGCTGCTGCTCGCCCTCGTCGAGAGCGGCCTGTCGCGGGACGTCGCGTACCGGCTCGTGCAGCGGCACGCAATGCGCGCATGGGAGGAGGAGCTCGACTTCACGGTGCTCGTGCGCGCCGACGGCGAGGTCTCGGCTCGCGTCGACCTCGACGAGGTCTTCGACCTCGGCGCGTACACGGTCCACGTCGACACCATCTTCGACCGGCTGCGCTCGCTCGCGCGCCGCGACGTGCCGCCGTCCATGCCTGAGGCGACGCACCTCGCCAGCGGCAAGGTCCGCGAGATCTACGCGCTCGGTGAGCGAGAGCTGCTCCTCGTCGCGTCCGACCGCATCTCGACCTTCGACGTCGTGCTGCCCACGGAGATCCCCGACAAGGGCCGGGTGCTCACCGGCCTCTCGGCGTTCTGGTTCGCGCGCACGCGCGACATCGTCGGGAACCACCTCCTCGCGGTCCGGCCCGACGGGCGCTCGCTCGAATGCCGACGCCTCGAGATGCTGCCCGTCGAGTTCGTCGTCCGCGGCTACCTCGCCGGCTCGGGCTGGGTCGAGTACCGGGAGACGGGCGCGGTCTGCGGCCACCGTCTGCCCCCCGGTCTCGTCGAGTCCGAGCGGCTTCCCGAGCCGATCGTGACTCCCGCGACCAAGGCGGTCGAAGGCCACGACCTCAACATCACGGAGGCGGAGGCGGAGGGGCTCTGCGGCGAAGACGTCGTACCGCGCAGCTCGCGCCGCGGCGCTCGGCCTGTACCGGTTCGCCGCCGAGCGCGCCGAGGAGCGCGGGCTGATCCTCGCGGACACGAAGTTCGAGTTCGGCCTCGACCCGGCCGGCATCGTGACGCTCGGCGACGAGGCGCTGACGCCGGACTCCTCCCGTTTCTGGCCGGTCGACGACTACGCACCTGGCCGGCCGCAGGCGTCGTTCGACAAGCAGTACGTCCGCGACTGGTGCCTGGCGACCGGCTGGGATCGGACGCCGCCGGGACCCGCCTTGCCGGACGACGTGGTCGCGGGCACCCGGGCGCGATACGTCGAGGCGTTCGAGCGGATCACCGGCATCACGTTCGACCGGTACGTCGACGATCCGGAGGTCGTGCTGTGCGACTGACCGTGCTGATCCGGCCGAAGGCGGGGATCCTCGACCCGCAGGGCGAGGCGGTGCAGGCGTCGCTCTCGACGCTCGGCTTCTCGGTCACCCGGGCGCGTGTGGGCCGCCTGGTCGACCTGGAGATCGCGACGGACGACGCCGCGGCCGCGCGCGCTCGAGGTCGAGCGCATGTGCGCGGAGCTGCTCGCCAACCCGCTCATCGAGAGCTTCGAGGTCGTCGTGGAGGACGCGTGAGCGAGACTAGGCCGCGCATCGCGGTCGTCACCTTCCCCGGCTCGAACGACGACGGCGACGCTCGGCTCGCGCTCGAGCTGCTCGGCGCCGAGGCGCCGGCAGTCTGGCACAGCGAGACGTCGCTTCCGCCCGGGACGGGCGGCGTCGTGCTTCCCGGCGGCTTCTCGTACGGCGACTACCTTCGTTGCGGCGCGATCGCGCGCGTCGCGCCGGTGATGGATGCGGTCCGGCGCTTCGCAGACGACGGCGGGCCGGTGCTCGGGATCTGCAACGGCTTCCAGATCCTCTGCGAGGCGGGCCTTCTCCCGGGGGTACTGCGACCGAACCGGCAGCTCGAGTTCGTGTGCGCGGACGTCGCCGTCACCGTCGAGTCGACAGCGACGCCGTTCACGTCCGGCGTGCTCGCTCGGCGCCCAGCTGGTCATCCCCGTCAAGCACGGCGAGGGCTGCTGGGTGGCCGACGACGCCCTCTTCGAGCACGTCGTCGACCACGACCAGGTCGTGCTCCGCTACGTCGACGACGTGAACGGCGCGCGCGATCGCGTCGCGGGCGTCTCGAACGAGCGCGGGAACGTCCTCGGCCTGATGCCGCACCCCGAGCACGCGGTCGACCCGCTGCTCGGCGCGACCGGCGGGGTGCCGCTGCTCGAGGGCCTTGTCGCCGCCGCGCTCGAGCGGGTCTCGGTCGCCTTCTGAGAGGATCTCAAGGCCCCGCGCCCGCGATCCCACCTTCCCCGAGCATGCGCCCGAGCTCGGGCGTTCGCTCGAGTGCGACGCGGAGCCTCGCGAGGTCGCGCTCGCGCAGCGTGACGGGGCCGCGTCGCGCGGTGCCGTCCGTCGCGTAGGAGAACCGGACGAGGCGCTCGCCGTCGTCTCCCGCCAGCAGCTCGACCCTGGTCGTGAAGCGCCGCTCCCCTGAGCGCTGGGGCACGGACACCGACTCGACGCTCGTCGCCTTTCCCCACGGAGTCGTCACCGTCGCCATGGAAGACAACGTAGCGCGGAAGCCGTGACGCCTTTGTGTCGGAATAGAACCGTCTCTGCGACGATGGACGGGTGCTCGAGCTCTGGCAGGCGGAGTGGTGCCCGTACTCGCATCGCGTTCGCCTCCGGCTCACGGAGCTCCGCGTGGACTGGGTCGCGCGGACGATTCCGCTCGACCGGGACGCCCGGGCCGGGATGGAGGCTGAGACCGGGCTTCGCTCGATCCCGACGCTCGTCGACGGCGACGCCGTCGTCCACGGCGCCGACGCGATCGTCGCGTACCTCGACGAGCGCCACGAGGAGCCGACGGACGCCCGCCGGCACCGCGCGCAGATGCGCGCCGAGTGGCCGCACTGGGTCGAGCTCGAGGGAGCCGGCTAGGTGGCCGTGCAACGATGTCCGGCGGCGACATGAGCCAGCGGCCCCAGGGGACGGTGACCTTCCTCTTCACGGACGTGGAGGGATCGACGCGCCTCGTCCGTGCACTCGGTCGCGACTACGGGAACGTCCTCGCCCGGCACTCCGAGCTCATCCGCGACGCGGTCGCGTCGCATCACGGGCACGAGGTGGACACGCAGGGCGAGGGCTTCTTCGTCGCCTTCGGCCGTGCAAAGGACAGCGTCGCGGCGGCCGTCGACGCGCAACGGGCGCACGCAGCCGAGGAGTGGGGAGATGCCAAGGACGTCCGGGTCCGGATGGGGGTCCACACCGCCGAGCCCGAGATGTCGCCCACCAGCTACTTCGGGATGGGCGTCCATCGTGCGGCGCGAATCTGCGCGGTCGGGCACGGAGGGCAGATTCTCCTCTCGCGCTCGACCGCGGGCCTGGTCGACGAGGACGAGAGCCCGGGCCTCGAGCTCCGCGACCTCGGCGAGCACGTGCTCAAGGGGCTCGACCGCCCAGAGCGGATCTACCAGCTGATCGCCGACGGGCTCGGCAAGACGTTCGCGCCCCTCCGTTCCGTCACCGAGCTCGCCCGCGAGGCCGAGGCGTCCCGCTTCCCGACGGGAACGGTCACGTTCCTCGTCACCGACCTCGTCGGATCCGTGGCAATGCTCCGGTCGCTCGGTGCGGCGCGGTACGGCGCAATGCTCGAGTGCTACGAGGAGATCGTTGAGGACGCGGTCACGGCCCACGACGGGCAGGCCTTCGAGATGGTCGGCGACTCGTTCATCGCCGTCTTCGGGCGCGCCCGCGACGCCCTCCTCGCGGCGATCGCGGCTCGCGATGTTCTCGATACGACCGACTGGCCGGAAGCCGCCACGCTCCGCGTCCGCATCGGCGTGCACACCGGCGAGGCCGAGCGCTGGCGGTCAGGCTACGTCGGGCTCGGGCTCGTTCGCGCGCTCCGCGTGTGCAACGCCGCCCAGGGCGGCCAGCTCCTCCTCTCGCCGGCGACCGAGGGAATCGTCAACGGGATCGACCTCGGCGGCGTCGAGCTCACGGCGCTCCCGGTCCGCATGCTCGAGGACTTCGACCGCCCCGTCGTCCTGCACGAGGCGACCCGGCGCTGAGGCGAGGGTCGGAGCGGCGCCCGACCGGGTGGCAGCGCTCAAGCGGACGACGAGCGCTCGCGCACGAACGCCTCGACGCGATCGAGCGCGACCCCGTGCCGGGCGAGGAGCTGCGCGGCGAGGCCGGTCCGCTCGCGCATCACGGCGAGCAGCAGATGGTCTGTTCCGATCCGCCTGTGCCCCGATGCGATCGCCTCCGGTAGCGACAGCTCGAGCGCCTTCTTCGCACCCGCGGAGAACGGGATGTGGCCCTTCGTCGGCTCGGGCTCGCGGCCGGCTGCCGACACGACCTCCGTCTCGACCTCCGCCCAGGTCAGGTCGCAGCGCTCGAGCATCGTCGCGCCGGGCGCGTCAGGCCCGGCGGCGAGGATGCCGAGGAGGAGGTGCTCGGTGTCCACGTGGTCGTGACCCATTCGTCGCGCCGCGACCTGCGCGGCGACGACGGCCCGGCGCGCGTCGGGCCCGAAGCGCGCCACGTCCGATCCGCCACGGCTCCTCGTGCGCATCCACGGCCGTCGCAGGACGCCGCCGTAGCGCTGCTGCGCGCCCTGCCGCGAGACGCCGAGGACGGACCCGATCTGCGCCCATGAGCAGCCGTCGCGGCGCGCCGCCTCGACGAAGTGGTCGACGAGCTGGTCGCCCTGGGTGGTGAGCTCGAAGCACACGTCGCGTGCGGCGGCGACTCGAGCGAGCGGCTCGTCGCCCAGCACCCGCTCGTCGACCCGCGCGATCAGCTCGTCGAGATCCATGACGTCAATTCGTAGTTGACACGACCAGCGGTGTCAACACGTGATTGACATTCCACCGCCGTACGCTTCCGCGGTGCACGACGTCGTGATCGGGGCGCCGACTCGGCGGATCTGCTGATGCGGGCCGACGGGCCGGTTCTCTGCTGCCCGGACAAGTTCCGTGGCAGCCTCGGCGCGCGCGAGGCCGCGGCAGCGCTCGCCGACGGGCGTCGAACGGGTCGGCCGCACGGCGCTCCGGCTGCCGCTCGCGGACGGCGGCGAGGGAACGCTCGACGTCCTCTGCCCGGAAGCGTCCGACCGCCGGACGGCCCGTGTCACCGGGCCGCTCGGAGCGCCGGTCGACGCGGAGTGGGGCATGCGCGGCGACACCGCGGTGGTCGAGATGGCCCGTGCGAGCGGCCTCGCCCTCGTTCCGGGGCCGAACGACCCGCTGCGCGCGACGACGGTCGGGACGGGCGAGCTGATCCGCGCCGCGCTCGACGACGGCGTCCGGCGTGTCCTCGTCGCGGTCGGCGGATCGGCGACCGTCGACGGCGGGCTCGGGGCGCTCGAGGCGCTCGACTTCGACCTTCGCGGCGCGGAGGTAGAGGTCGCCTGCGATGTGACGACGGGGTTCGTCGAGGCAGCCGCGGTCTTCGGCCCGCAGAAGGGGGCCGACGCGGCCGCCGTCGCGGAGCTGCGGCGCCGGCTGACGGAGCTCGCCACGCGCTACCGGACCGACCACGGCGTCGATGTCCGTGAGCTGCCCGGCTCGGGCGCGGCGGGCGGGCTCGCCGGCGGCCTGGCGGCGCTCGGCGCCCGCCTCGTCCCGGGGGCGGAGCTCGTCGCCGACGTCGTCGGGCTCCGCGAGGAGCTCTCGGGCGCGTCGCTCGTCCTCACGGGCGAGGGGCGCTTCGACGCGACCTCGCTCGCCGGGAAGGTCGTCGGGCACGTCCTGCGCGAGGGCCGTGAGCTCGTCGTGCCCGTCGCAATCGTCGCGGGCGATGCGGACCGCGCGCACCTCCCCGCGGGCGTGCGCTGCCACACGCTCCTCGAGCTCGCCGGCTCGGTCGACGTCGCCGTCCGAGACGCGGCACGCCTCACCGCCGACGCCGCGGCGTTGCTCGCGGGCTGACCGCACGTCGAGACGGCGGTCGACCCCCGCGCCCTGTTCGGAGAACCGCACCGTCGTCCTCGCGCGCCGTCGGGATGCTCACCGCAGACACCGACGCCCACAGGAGACAGACACCATGCCTCAGCTCATCGACACCGGACGCGCCTCACGCACCGCAGCCTTCCCCGACGTCCTCTGCTTCCCGGGGGACGCCGGCTACGACGAGGCGCGCCGCGCCTGGAACCTCGCCGTCGATCAGCGGCCCGCCGCGGTCGCCCTCCCCGGGACGGTCGACGACGTCGTCGCGGCCGTCGACTACGCACGCACCGTCGGCCTCCGGGTCGCCGTGCAGGGCACCGGCCACGGCGCCCGGCACGATCTCGTCGACGGCACCCTTCTGATCAACACCGCCCGCATGACCGGCGTCGAGATCGACGCGAGCGCCCGGGTAGCGACCGTCGCGGCGGGGACGATCTGGATCGACGTCGTCGACGCCGCCGTCGAGCACGGCCTCACCGCCCTCCACGGCTCGGCGCAGGACGTCGGCGTCGTCGGCTACTCGCTCGGTGGCGGCGTCGGCTGGCTCGCCCGGAAGCACGGCCTCTCCGCGTCGAGCGTGCTCTCCGCCGAGGTCGTCACCGCCGACGGAGAGGTCGTGCGGGCCGACCCCGAGACGAACCCGGACCTCTTCTGGGCGCTCCGGGGCGGCGGTGGCAGCTTCGGCGTCGTCACGTCCGTCGAGATCGCGCTCTACCCGGTCACGGAGGCGTTCGCCGGCTGGCTCATCTGGCCGATGGACCGCGCGGGCGAGGTGCTCGCCGCGTGGGCCGACTGGACGCGCACAGTCCCCGAGGAGGTGACCTCGATCGGTCGCCTGCTCCAGCTTCCGCCGATCCCGGAGATGCCGCCGGCGCTCCGCGGCCGCCAAGTCGTGGTCGTCGAAGCCACATACCTCGGCGACGAGGCATCCGGGCGGGAGCTCCTGCGCCCGCTCCGCGCCCTGAGGCCCGAGATCGACACGTTCGCGATGGTGCCCGCCCGCGGCCTCACGGAGCTGCACCAGGACCCGCCCGCTCCGGTGCCGGCCGTCGGCGACGGCTGGATGCTCGACACGCTCGACGCGGCTGCCGCCACGGCGCTCGTCGAGGCCGCCGCGATGGACGGCACCGCGCCGCTCCTCTCGCTCGAGATCCGGCACCTCGACGGCGCCCTCGGCCGACCCGACCCGAACGGCGGCGTGCTGTCGCACTTCGAGGCGCCGTACGTGCTCTACGCGGTCGGCGCGCCGATGGGCCCGGTCACGGGCGACGCGATCGAGTCGCGGCTCGGCGAGGTGCGGGCCGCGTCGGAACCGTGGCTCGCGCGGGGCACGTACTTCAACTTCGCGGACAGCGACGTCGACGCGAGCGACCTCTTCCCGAGCGGTGCCTTCGGCCGGCTCGCGGAGATCCGGGCCGAGCTCGACCCGGACGGCCTCTTCCGCGCCCGGCACACGATCTAGCCACACCAGGTGGTGGTCGGGCGGCCGACGGGCCTCCCGACCACCGCCACCCGACTTCTCGCCGAGCTCTGCACATCGTCTGAACGACATCTGAAGGTGGAGGTGCACGATAGGGGTATGGACGAGAACACGAACACCGACCAGGGAGCCGCTGCGCTGACACGCCGCGGCTCGCTCCTGCGTCTCGGCGGGCTCGCCGCCGGGGCGCTCGGCGCGGCCGCATGGAAGCTCGAGTCCGCCGACGATGCCGCCGGCGCGGGCGCAGGCCCGGCGGCGGTTGCGTCCGGGCTCGTGTCGTGCGTGCTCGCGCCCGAGCAGACGATCGGGCCGTACTTCACCGAGGGCGACAAGGTGCGGCGCAACGTCCGCGAGGGCAGGCCCGGCGTCGCGCTCAACCTCAGGACCACGGTCGTCGACGTCTCGAGCTGTATGCCGATCCGGGGCGCCGCGGTCGACATCTGGCACTGCGACGCGTCGGGCACCTACTCCGGGTTCGCCCAGGAGGGCACCGAGGGAAAGACGTTCATGCGCGGGATCCAGCGCACCGATCGCGCCGGACTTGCCGTCTTCGACACGATCTACCCCGGCTGGTACGAGGGCCGGACCGTCCACATCCACGTCCAGGTGCACCTCGGGGGCGACGTCCTGCACACGGGCCAGCTCTACTTCCCCGACCCGCTCACGGACACGGTCTACCGCCGGGCGCCGTACAACCGCCGCCCGGGCCGGACGACGCGCAATGCATCCGATTCGATCTTCCGGAACGGCGGCAGCCGCTCGCTGCTCCGCCTCGCCCGGAAGGCGAGCGGCTACGTCGGGCGGATCTCGATGGGCGTGCAGACGAGCTGAGCGGTGGGTGGGGAGCCCGGAGGCTCCCCACCACCCGCGGCTCAGTCGTCGGCGCCGTCCTCGGAGAGGATCCGGTAGAGGCTGCGGCGCGCCTCCCGGAGCACCGTCTGGGCCTCCGCGAGCTGCGTCGCGGATCCCGCGTGAGCGACCTGCCGCGTCGCCGCGATCACCTGGTGGGCGAGGTCGTGCAGCGCGACGAGCGCATCCTCGTCCTCCCCGGCGACCGTGCTCCACGGGGCCGGGCTGGAGGAGGCCTGCTCGCGCCCCGTGTCCGTCAGCTCGTAGACGCGCTTGCCGGACTCGGATGCCGTCTCGCGGACGAGGTCCTCGTCCTCGAGCTGCTGCAGCGTGGGGTAGACCGAGCCGGGGCTCGGCCGCCAGACGCCTCCGGTCCGCTCGGTGAGCTCCTGGATGATCTGGTAGCCGTGCATCGGCTCCTCGACGAGTAGCGCGAGGATCGCGGCGCGGATGTCGCCCCGTCCCGCGCGACGGCCGAACGCGTAGCCGGGGCCGCCGTGGCGATGGCGTCGGCGACCGTGCCGGGGGCCGGTCATGAACCGGATGCGGTCGTCGGCCCGGTGGGGGCGACCGCCGATGGCGAATGCAGTCATGCGCATTCCTTTCTTCGTTCTTGCATATCGCGATATATCGTAACACATCGAAGACAGTCGGCACGTGGCGTCTTGCGAGCGCCGACGGCGCGGTACGGTGCGCGCGTGGACGCAAGCGAACCGGCCGCTATTCCCTCACCCGCGGCGGCGCTCCGGCTCGTCGGCCTCGGCGCGCTCGTGGGCATCCCGGCCGCACTCGTCGCCGCCGCGTTCGTCGCACTCGTCCACGAGCTCGAGGTCTGGCTGTGGCACGACCTCCCCGCGCGCCTCGACGCCTCGGCACCGCCCTGGTACCTCGTCCTCGGGATTCCGCTGGCGGGCGCGATGATCGTTGTCGCCGCACGGAGGCTCCTGCCCGGTGACGGCGGGCACGAGCCGCTCGCGGGCATCGGTGGCGGAGCGACGCCCGTTGCCCATGCGCCGGGCATTGCCCTCGCGGCGCTCGGCAGCCTCGCGTTCGGCGCCGTCCTGGGGCCCGAGGCGCCGCTGATCGCGCTTGGATCGGCCACCGCGCTCGCGATCGCAGCGGGCGCCCGGCTCGGCGACCGCGAGCGGGCCGTCGTGTCGACCGCCGGCTCGTTCTCGGCGATCTCGGCGCTCTTCGGTGGGCCGCTCGTCGCGGCCATGCTGCTCCTCGAGTCGGGTGTGGGGATGGGCGCGGCACTGATTCCCGTGCTCATCCCGGGCCTCGTCGCCGCCGGGATCGGATACCTGATCTTCGTCGGCTTCGGCGACTTCGGCGGGATCGACCAGACCGCGCTCGCCGTCCCCGGCCTGCCCGCGTACGACGGTGTCCACGTAGGCGACCTCGCGCTCTCGGTCGTCGTCGGCGTCGTGGCGGCACTCGTCATCGGCATCGTCTGGCGCTTCGGAGCCGGGGTCGCAGGTCGCGGCCGCGGACGCCTCGGCATGCCCGCCCTGCTGCTCCTCGGCGGCCTCGCAGTGGGGGCGCTGGCGCTTCTCGCCGACGCGCTCGGCGCCGACTCGCAGGACGTCCTCTTCTCGGGCCAGCAGTCGGTCCCGAGCCTCGTCCAGGAGGACTCCGCCCGCGTCGTGCTCGTGCTGGTCGCCGCGAAGGCGCTTGCCTACGGCATCTGCCTCGGGTGCGGGTTCCGCGGTGGGCCCGTCTTCCCGGCGATCTTCCTCGGCGTCGGGCTGGCGATGCTCTGCGTCATCTTCTTCGACGTCTCTCCGACACTCGCCGTCGCCGTCGGCACCGCGGCCGGGACGGTTGCTGCGACGGGCCTGCTCTTCTCCGCAGTGCTCTTCTCGAGCCTCCTCGTCGGGACGGCTGCGGCCGAGGTCGTCCCGGCTGCGGTCGTGGCCGCCGTCGCGGCCTGGCTGACGCGCGCAGCGATCAGCCGCGCGGCGGAGCGACGCGCCGCTTAGGCAACGGCCTCCGTCTCGACCGCGACGACGTCCGGCAGGCCCGAGGCGGCGCACGGGCTTTCCACTCCGGCGGGCTCGCCGCCGATCCGGTCGGCCGGCCCGCCGAGCGAGCGCACCCGCGCGAACAGTGGGATCGCCGCCGCCGTCGCGAGGCCGCCTGCGACGAAGGCCGTTCCCACGCCAGCGCGCCTCGCCGAGCGCCCCGAGGCCCAGCTGGCCGCCGACGCCGCCGGCGTTGGAGACCATCGAGTCGAACGACACGACGGTCGCGCGCTGCTCGGTCGGCACGACCTGGTGCAGGTACGCCTGTCGGACGGGGCTCGTCACGCCGACGAGCCGCGGTCACGAGCAGGAGGGCCGGCAGCGCGACCCAGAACGACCCGGCCAGCCCGAGGACGACCGCCGCGCACGTCTCGACGACGGCGGCCCCGAGGAGCAGCGTCGTCCGCCGGCCGCAACGCCGCGAGAGCACCTGGACGAGCTGGTTGCCGGCGATCGTCGAGAGCGCGATCGCCGACGCGACGAGCCCGGCGACCCAGATCGCGTCGCTCTCGAGCAGGTCGAGCAGGTACGGCTGCGAGGCGTAGAACGCCCACGTGAGGAACCCCATCTGGACGAGCGACGCGAGCATCAGCAGGCGCAGCGAGGGCTGCGACCAGCCGAAGTGGACGCCGGCGCGCGCGTTGCGGGCGATCTCCGCCGGGCAGCTCGGCGCGCCGTGACCCGGCGGGGCGTGAAGCCGAGGTCGTGCATCACGACCTACGCGACGACGAAGACCGCAGCGAGGAGCACCGAGCGGACGACGTAGGGCAGCGAGAGGTCGATCTGGCCGAGCAGCCCGCCGCCGACCGTCCCGACGAGCATCGCGGCGCCGGTGACCTGCTGGCCCGCGCGCGAAGACGCGGTCGAGCACTCCCGCGTAGCCCGTTGCGGCGAGCGCGTCGACGAGCCACGCCTCCATCGCCCCCGAGTAGAACGTGAACCCGAGCCCCATCCCGACCGAGACGGCGGCGAACGCGACGACGCCCGCGCCGACCTCGGCGAGCGCGACGTAGAGCAGCGTCGTCGCGGCGAGCACCGCGACGGAGAGGAGGAAGGAGACGCGGCGCCCGAGCGTGTCCGCGACGACGCCGGTCGGCACCTCGAACACGACCATGCCGGCGGAGAACGCGGCATTCGCGACGAACACCTCGAAGAAGCTCAGCCCGGCGTCGAGCAGGAAGAGCGTGTTGACGCCCCAGATCGCCGCCGCCGAGAGGGTGTACAGCCCGGCCAGGGTGAAGTAGCCGGCGAGCACCCGGCGGCTGTCCGGCGGCCGGATCGCCGCTGCCTCGGTCATGTGCCCAGCCTAGAGCCGGCCCGACGCGCTGCGCCGTCCGGAGAGGAGGGGTGCCGCGCGCGAGCGCGGCACCCCCTGTGCTCCGGGTCAGCTGAAGCGGAAGTACGCGACGGGGTCGCCGACGTCCTGCAGCCGGACGATCAGCTGCCGGCACGTCCCGGCCCACGCCGAGTCGGTCTTCCAGTTGAAGTGGTACTGGGTCGCCCGAGCTCTCCAGCTCGCGCGATCCCGGCGTCTGGGCGGGGACGATCGGCCCGCTCGGGGCGAGCGTCGTGCAGTCGACCTGCTGCGAGGCGAAGACCGCTGCGATGTCCGGTGCCCCGCCCTGCTCCGCGAGGGTGAACTTCGTCGGCACCGTCGACCCCGCCTTGCGCCGTTCATCGCCGGCGGCGCCTCGATCGGCGGCTGGAAGCCGCCGAACTGCGCCGTGCACGTCACGGGCAGGTTGAACGCCGCCGTCCCGTCGTTGACGTTGTTCGAGCTCGCCCTGGGACGGCGCTGAAGCCGAGCCCGCGCTTGGCGAACCCGCGCCAGATCGCGCACTGGTTCTCGCCGCCCGTCAACGCGAGGTCGGCGGCCAGGATCCCGTTCCGCCCGTCGACGAAGCCCGGGCGGCACGGCTGGGACTTCAACCCGTCCGAGACGAGCCGGAGGGCGAGGTTGTTCCCGCCCTCCGTCCATGCGTCGTAGATGTTCGGGTTGAAGCCGTGCTTCGCGACGAGGTTCCAGTAGACCTCGTTCAGCATCGTGTTCCACACGAAGCCGATCGCCGTGCGGGATCGTCAGGACGCCGCTCGCGACGCCTGCCGGGATCGACCCGTACGTGAACTCGTTCACGCTCATGTCCGTCGTGTACGGCCGCGGCCGGATGCCGCCTCCGGTCGTCGCCTGGAAGTTCACGTACGTGCCGACGCCGCGGGAGTCGTCGGCGTGTCACCCGGCACGGCGTGAACGTGATCGCGAGGAAGTCGCTCCAGCCCTCGCCCATCTGCTCCGCGTTGCCGAGGCACGAGACGGTGGCGGGGCCGCCGGTGAGCCGGTTCGACCAGCCGTGGCCGTACTCGTGCGCGATGACGCCGTTGTCGAGGTCGGAGTCGCGGTCGGGTGCGCCGCCCGTGCCGTCCGAGATCGTCGCGTTGAACGGCACGTTGTCTCGGAACAGGTTCCCGTCGCCCTGCGTGACCATGACGGACGGGATCGTGATCGTCGGGTCCGCGCCGCCCATGGCCGTCGCGGGACCCGGGGCGTTGTTCGCCACGATCACCATCAGCGCGCCGAGGTCCTGCGCCTTCTTCACCTTCGCGACGAAGGTGCAGACGCCGCGGTCGATCAGCGCGATCTTGCCCGCCGGGTTCGCGAGGTATGGATCGAGCGGGATCGGCGGCACAGCCGTCTGGTAGGCCGGGTCGCAGCCACGGCCGATGTACACGACCTGGCCGCTGATCGGCCCGGTCGTGACGAGGCTCTCGCCGAAGCCGGCCATCGGGCCGAAGTACGTGCCCGCGATCGCCGACGGTGCCGCCACCACGATCGGGTTCGGCAGCGACGAGCGCCATTCGAACATCTGCATCCGGGGACGCATGCCCTCGACGTTCGTCCCGAAGTTCGCGTTGTTCCGGCCGCTCCCGTCCTGCGCCTCGGCACGCACGTCGTCGTTGCCCAGGCCGCCCCTTCCGTAGTTCGTTGACCTGGAAGTTCCCCGCCGCCTCGTCGAAGCCGTGCTGGTAGAGAACGTCGTGGACGATGTTGTTCCAGTAGAAGAGGTTCGTGACCGCCGCGTCCCGGTAGTCGAGCGGCCGGTCGCCAGGTCGAGCGCGAAGTCGAAGTCGAGGCCGGCACCGCCGTCGGGGTCGGTTCCCGGATCCGGGATGTTGTTGTTGTCGCGGTCGGCGTACGCGTGCACGTTGTTGCCGCGCGTGCGCGTGAACTCCGGTCCAGCCGCACCGTTCGTGTCGTGCCAGCCGAAGGGCGAGGCGTTGGCGGCCGCGGGATTCTGGACGACCGACCGGTCGCCGTCCGAGGGGCTCTCGAACGGCAGCGCGAAGACGCTGTACGACGAGCCGTCCGCGACGGTGTCGACCGCCGGTGCGCGCGCCGACGCCGACGACAGCGGGGTGGTCGGTCGGGCGATCGCGGCCGTGATCGCGTTGACCGTGTCGTGGTCGACGAAGTCGTTCGTCGCGAGCACGGCGCCGGTCTCGGCGTCGACGTTGATCGACCAGAGGTGGTCGCCACCGGCCTCGTCGATCTCGACGTTCCACGCAAGTCGCACGCCACCGGCGTCGTTCCGGTTCCACACGAGCTCGGCGTCGATCTGCCCGGCGGCGACGCCGCCGTTCGACACCTTGCTCTTCTTCGAAGGCCCGGTGCCGTCCTGGACGATGCGGAGATCGCGCGGCGCGAGCCCGACGCCTTTCGCCGCCGCCTCTGCGGCCTCGTTGGCCCGCTTGACGGACTGACCGCCGGCGGCAGCTGCGAGGTTCGACACGAATCGGTTCCCCGTGCTCACGATCCAGCCGTCGGCGGCGACGTTGACCGTGAGCAGGCCGTTGTAGACGCCGATTCCCTTGTGCACCTGCTGGAAGTACACGTGTGTGGTGCGGGTGCCCGGATCGACGACCGTGTTCGTGACGCGCATGTCGTTCACGTCTGCGCCGGTCAGGCCGAGCTGCTGCTTGTTGTCCTTGACGTAGTCCGTCGCGATGTCCGTCGCGTCCGTTGCCGCGCCGGTTGCGACCGTCGATCCGACCGCGAGCGTCGCGAGCATCGCGACCGCCGCGGCGATCCATACGAGCGAAAGTCGTCGCACGTCTTCCTCCCCTGGTCTGGTGGCGACGTCCCGTCGGCCGGCCGCATACGACGGGGGGACGTCCTTTGCTCGCGGCGGATGTTGCACGGACGGCGGCCATTTGACAAGTGCCCGTGAGGGGTTGCGGCAGGGGCAGCGCCGAGGCGCATAATGGACCGCGTGGGTCGCCTCGCCGTCCTCGTGACGCTCGTCGTCGCGGTCTCGGTGGCGTCGCCGTCACCCGGGGCCGGTCATGGCGCTGCCGTCCGTGCCTCGCTCGAGATCGTCTCGCTCGAGCCGCTGCGCGTGCGAGGCGAGGGCTTCCGGCCGGGAGAGCGAGCGCGGGTGACCGTCCGCGTCGACGGTCGCGCCTCCGTGCTACGAGCCCGGGCGGGCCGGCGAGGTGCTTTCGTCGTGCGCGTCGCTGCCGACGGATGCGTCTCGTCGGTTCGGGTCGTCGCCGTCGGCGACCGCGGGACGCGCGCGTCGACTGCGCTCGATCACGTCCGCTGCATGCCGACGAGCTGATCCGCACGTGCGCTCCCGGGCGCGGGATCAGTAGTCGGAGCGCTCGATCAGCTCGATGCGGTAGTCGTCCGGATCGCGGACGAAGCAGAGCAGCGAGCCACCCTCGCGGATGCTGTACGGCGGGCGCTCGGGCTCGATCCCCTTCTCCGCGAGCGCGGCGAGCGTCGCCTCCATCGAATCGACGGTGAGCGCGATGTGGCCGTACGCCGTCCCGAGCTCGTACGAGTCGACGCCGAAGTTGTAGGTCAGCTCCAGCTCGGGCTGCTCCTTGCCGGGGATGCCGAAGAAGTAGTTGACCGCCTCGTCGCGGATCGGCAGCTCGCGCCGCTTCTCGAGGCCGAGTGCCTCGTAGAACGCGATCGACCGCTCGGGGTCGGTGATGCGGTAGCACGTGTGAATGAGCTCCATGCGGCGAGCCTACCGGGGGCGTGTGGCTACCTGCACCGCACCCCGCGGCCCCGCGTGTAGCCTCGGCGCGGTGAACCCGCGCGACCACGGCGTCAACCCCTGGCTCGTCCTCGTGCTCGTCTGCCTCGCGCAGTTCATGGTGATCCTCGACGCGACGATCGTGAACGTCGCGCTGCCGTCGATCCAGGCCGACCTCGACATGTCGGAGTCGGGCCTGCAGTGGGTCGTCAACGCCTACGCGCTCCTCTTCGGCGGGTTCCTGCTGCTCGGCGGGCGCGCGGGCGACCTGATCGGGCGCAAGCGCGTGTTCCTCGCCGGGCTCGTGCTCTTCACGGCCGCCTCGCTGCTCTGTGCGCCTCGCGACGGGCGAGACGATGCTGATCCTCGCGCGCGGGCTGCAGGGCCTCGGCGCCGCGCTCGTCTCGCCGGCGGCCCTCTCGATCGTGACGACGACCTTCAGCGGAGGGCGCAGGAGCGGACGAAGGCGCTCGGGGTCTGGGCCGTCGATCGCCGTCGGCGGCGGCGCGGTCGGCCTCGTGCTCGGCGGGCTGCTCGTCGAGACGCTCTCCTGGCCGTGGATCTTCTTCGTCAACGTCCCGGTCGGGATCGCCGCGTTCCTCGTCTCGCTGCGCTACGTCCCCGAGTCGAAGGACGAGCACGTGCACAAGAGCTTCGACCTGGCGGGCGCCGTGACCGTCACGGCCGGGCTGATCGCGCTCGTCTACGGCATCGTGCGCTCGGCGGAGTCCGGCTGGGGCTCGGGCGAGGTGCTCGGCTTCCTCGCGCTCGCGGCCGTGCTGCTGGTCGGGTTCGTCCTCATCGAGCGCCGCTCGGCCGAGCCGCTCGTCCGCCTCTCGATCTTCTCCGTGAGGACGGTTCGCGGCGCGAACGCGGCGATGTTCGTCGTCGCAGCCGGGCTCTTCGCGATGTTCTTCTTCAACACGCTCTACGTCCAGCGCGTGCTCGGCTTCTCGCCGCTCGAGGCGGGCTTCGCGTTCGTGCCGTTCACCGCCGGGATCATCATCGGCGCCGGCCTCTCCCAGAAGCTCGTGCCCGGCGCTCGGCGCGCGAGAGGTGCCGTTGATCGGCTCCGCGCTCGGCGCGCTCGGCCTGCTCCTCTTCCTCCGGCTGACGCCGGACTCGTCGTACGTCACCGACCTGCTGCCGGGGATCATGCTGACGTCGATCGGGATGGGGCTCGTGTTCGTGCCGATCACGCTGATCGCGACGAGCGGCGTCCCGGTCGACGACGCCGGCCTCGCGTCGGGCCTCTTCAACACGTCGCAGCAGATCGGCGGCGCGCTCGGGCTCGCGCTCCTGTCGACGCTCGCGACGAACCGAACCGAGGACGAGCTCGCCTCGCTCGGCCGTCGGCCGACCCAGGCCGAGGAGGCGGAGGCGCTCGTCAGCGGGTTCCACGTGACGTGGCTCGCGAGCGCGATCCTGCTCGCCGCCGGCGGCCTGCTTCTCCTCGTGCTGCTCCGCCGCCGTGACGTCGGCGGCCGTCGCCGACGGCGAGGCCGCGCCGGTCGCCGTCTAGGCGGCGCGCGCGCTCGACGACGTCGTCGAGCGCGCGGCGGAGGCCCGAACGCGAGCGCGCCGGTCAGGACCGCCGCCTCGCCGAGCGAGGACACCTCGACGCGCGGCGGGTACGGGATCCACCCCTCGAGCCGCGCGCGCACGGGCTCGAGGAGGAGGTCGCCGTTCGCGCCGAGCCCGCCGCCGAGGACGACGAGCGAGACGTCGGTGACGGCGGCGACGGGGACGATGTGGAGCGCGATCCGGCGCGCGACCTCGTCGACGACCTCGCCGGCGACCGCGTCGCCCGCCGCGCGCCGCGGCGAAGATCTCGCGCGCGTCGTACGGCGGCCCGAGCGCCGTCGGGCGGTCGCGCGTCGGCGACGAGCCGCGCGGCGAACGCGGAGACCGCGCCGGCGCACGGGTCGACGTCCTGCGCGAGGCCGACGAGCGCGAAGTCGACCTCGCCGGCGGCGCCGTTGTGGCCGCGGTGGAGCTCGCCGCGGAGCACGAGGCCGGCGCCCATCCCGGTGCCGATCGAGAGGAAGAGGAAGTCGTCGACACCCCGCGCGACCCCCTGCCAGTGCTCGCCGAGGGCGGCGAGGTTGACGTCGTTCTCGAGCGAGACGGAGAGGCCGAGCCGCTGCTCGAGGTCGCCGCCGAACGTGTCACCCTCGAGCCCCGCCACGCTCGTCGCGAGCGCGATCCGGCGGCGCTCGGCGTCGACGACGCCGGGGACGCCGACGACGGCGCCGTTCACGAGCGCGCCGTCGAGGCCCGTCGCCGTCACGAGGCGCGTGCGCAGGTCGGCGATCTGGTCGAGGACGCGCCCGGCGTCGCTGCCGTCGATCTCGACGTCGAGCCGCGCGCGCACGTCGCCGCGCAGGTCGCAGATCGCGCCGCGCAGGAACCGGCCGCCGACGTCGAGGCCGAGCACGAGCGCCGCCTCGGGGACGGGCTCGAAGAAGACGGCGCCGTACCGCGGCCCGTCCGGCTCGCTCGTCGCCTCGCGGACGAGCCCCGCGTCGAGCAGCGACTGGAGCGCGAGCGAGACGGTCGGCTTCGAGATGCCGGCGCGCCGCGAGATCTCCGCGCGCGAGATCGGCGCGCCAGAGCGGATCGCCTCGAGCACCGTCCGCTCGTTCAGGTGCTTGAGGAGCGGCGGCAGCGCAGGAGCCGAGACGCGGGGTTGGGAGCTCATCGTTCTCGGACGGAATCCTAACGAACAGCGCTGACGATGAGCGACAGCTTGACTCTCGAGCCGCGATGGAGTCTAGGGTGCTGATTCGTAAAGTTTCCTAACCGTACCTGCGCAATGGCCGAGCGGGCGGATCGGCAGCGACCGTCCAAGGAGGAGGTCCCGATGAGACGCAAAGCGGCGATCGTCGTCGCTCTCGTAGGTCTCGTGCTCGCCGCCGCGATCGGAGCGGCAGGCTCCCCGGCGGCCAGCGAGCGTGCCACCGCGACGAACCTGACGATCTGGGTCGGCTGGAGCGCGCGCGAGCTGAACGAGTTCAAGAAGGTCGTGGCCGAGTACGACGCCAAGAACGCGGACGTGACCGTCAAGGTGGTCGGCTCGATCAACGACGACAAGATCACCGCCGCCCTCCGCTCGGGGAACGTGCCCGACGTCGTGAGCTCGTTCACGTCGCAGAACGTCGGCGTCTACTGCCCCTCGGGCGGCTGGATCGACCTCGCCCCGTACCTGAAGCGCGACAAGATCAACACGAGCATCTTCCCGGCGACGACGCGGTACTACACGCAGTACGGCGGCACGCGCTGCGCGCTCCCGCTCCTCGCGGACGCGTACGGCTTCTACTACAACAAGCAGCTCTTCAAGAAGGCCGGCCTCACGCGCCCGCCGCGAACGCTCGAGGAGCTCGACCGCGTACGCGAAGAAGCTCACGACCCGCAAGGCCGACGGATCGCTCGACGTCGTCGGCTACGACCCGTTCATCGGCTTCTACCAGAACTCGATCGGCGCCTACCAGCCGCTCGTCGGGGCGAAGTACTTCGACGCGGCGGGGAAGTCGTCGCTCGTCGAAGGACCCCGCCTGGCAGCGGCTCCTGCGCTGGCAGAAGAACCTCGTCGACTACTACGGCCACGACAAGCTCGTCAAGTGGCAGACGGGCGCCGGTGACGAGTGGTCCGCCCCGCACGCGTTCGGGCGCGGCAAGCTCGCGATGATGATCGACGGTGAGTGGCGCGTCGCGTTCCTCGCCGCCGACCACAAGGGCCTCTCGTACGGCACCGGCGCCGATGCCCGTCGGCAACAAGAGCCTGTACGGCTCCGGCTACATCAACGGGACGATCATCGGCATCCCGAAGGGCGGCAAGAACCACCGACCTCGCGTGGAACCTCGTCAAGTACCTGACGACGAACACCCACGCGCTGGCGATGTTCTCCAACGGGATCCGCAACGTGCCCTCGACGGCAGCCGCGGCGAAGTCGAAGGAGCTCAAGCCCGACGCGAACTTCGCAGCGTTCACGAAGATCTTCGTCGCACCCGAGGTCGGCGACGATCCCCGTGACGCCGCTCGGCTCGGCGCACCTCGAGACGTTCACGAGCTTCCTCGCGAAGTGGCAGGCGGGCAAGGTGAAGGACCTGCGCGCCGGCCTCGCCGAGGTCGACAAGCAGATCGACGCCAAGCTCAAGCAGTCCGGCGGCGGCGTGCCGTGACCTCCATGTCGGCCGCGACCGAGGCGGTGCCCGCCGCGGTCGCGGCCGACCGCCGACGAGCCAGGCGAGGCGCCGGCTGGCGGCGCCGGGCTGACGGTGCTCGCCTTCCTCGCCCCCTGGCTCGTCGGCTTCTGCGTCTTCTTCGGCTACCCGCTCGTGATGAGCGCCTGGCTCTCCCTCCACAGCTACGACCTGCTCACGCCGGCGCGCTGGGTGGGGCTCGCGAACTACCGCTACATGTTCGGCGACGACCCGCAGATCTGGCCGGCGATCTACAACACGCTCTGGCTGGTCGTCTTCGCGGTCCCCCTGACCGTCCTGTTCGCGTTCGGGATCGCGATGCTCCTGACGCGCGCGCGGGTCGGCGGGAGCGTGTTCCGCACGGTCTTCTACCTCCCGGCGCTCGTCCCACCGGTGGCCGCGACGCTCGGGTTCGTCTACCTCCTCAACCCCTCGACCGGCCCGGTCAACGTGATCCTCGGCTGGTTCGGGATCGAGGGCCCGCTCTGGTTCAACGACCCCGGCTGGTCGAAGCCGTCACTCGTGATGCTCGGCCTCTGGGGCGTCGGCACGACGATGATCATCTTCCTCGCGGCGATCCTCGACGTCCCGCGGCACCTCTACGAGTCGGCGGAGCTCGACGGCGCGAACGCCCTGCAGCGGCTGCGCTGGGTGACGCTGCCGACGATCAGCCCGGTGATCCTCTTCGCCGTCGTCCTCGGCGTGATCGCGTCGCTCCAGTACTTCACCCAGGCGCACGTCGCCGCGAGCGTCGCGGCCGGGTCGGCGACGCAGGGAGGGTCGACGACCAACATCGAGATCGGCTACCCCGAGGGCTCGACGCTCTTCTACCCGATCCTCGTCTACAACCACGGCTTCCGCTACTTCAACATGGGCTACGCGTCGGCGATGGCGATGCTGCTGCTCGTCGTCGCGTTCGCCGTCACGGCGATCATCATCTGGAACTCGCGGCGGGTCGTCCACTACCAGGGGCTGTCGCGGTGACCGCCGTCGCCCACGCCGAGCCCGCGGCCGTCGGCCGCACGATGCCGCGCTCGATCCGGCGGCAGCGCCTGCTCGTCGCGATCGCCGACCACAGCCTGCTGATCGCCGCGGCGATCGCCTTCGTCGCACCCGTCGTGTTCGTCGTCCTCACGTCGCTGATGACGAATCGCCAGGCGCTCTCGGCCGACATCTGGCCGCAGCCGTTCCGCTTCGAGAACTTCCTCGACGTCTTCCGCGACGCGCCGCTCTGGCGCTGGGCGCTCAACTCGTTCATGTACGCCTCGCTCGCGACCATCGGTCTCCTGATCTCGAGCATCCCGGTCGCCTACGCGTTCGCCTGCCTGCGCTGGCGGGGCCGCGACGTCGTGTTCATGGTCGTGCTCGTCGCGCTGATGCTGCCGCCGCAGGTGACGGTCGTGCCGCTCTACGTCATGTGGGCGAAGCTCGGGCTCGTGGGCGGCCTCTGGCCGCTGATCATTCCCAACTGGTTCGGCGACGCGTTCGCGATCTTCCTGCTCCGCCAGTTCTTCCTCACGATCCCCGGCGAGTACCTCGACGCCGCCCGGGTCGACGGCTGCGGCGAGCTCCGCGTGCTGACGCGCGTCGTCCTGCGCATGGGGAAGCCCGCGATCGCGGCCGTCGCGCTCTTCTCCGTGCTCTACACGTGGAACGACTACTTCCTGCCGCTTCTCTACCTCAGCGAGAACCCGGCGAACTGGGTCACGTCGATCGGGCTCTCGCAGTTCCGCTCCCTGCACCAGGTGCAGTGGAACCTGACGATGGCGGCGACCGTGCTCGTGATGCTGCCCGTGATCGTCGTCTTCTTCCTCGCGCAGAAGGCGTTCGTCGAGGGCGTCACGCTGACGGGGGTCAAGGGATGAAGCTCGCGGTGATCGGCGGCGGCTCGACGTACACGCCAGAGCTCGTCTCCGGGCTCTCGCGCGAGCGCGACCGGGTGCCGGTCGACGAGCTCGTCCTCCACGACATCGACCCCGAGCGGCGCACGGTGGTCGGCGAGATGGCCGCGCGCATGCTCGAGCGGCAGGGCTTCTCCGGCTCGCTGACGGTGACCGACGACCTCGACGCGGCCGTCACGGACGCGTCCTTCGTCCTGCTCCAGCTCCGCGTCGGCGGCCAGGCGGCGCGTCTGCGCGACGAGACGGTCCCGCTCGCGTGCGGGTGCATCGGCCAGGAGACGACGGGCGCCGGCGGGTTCGCGAAGGCGATGCGCACCGTGCCCGTCGTGCTCGAGATCGCCGAGCGCGTGCGCGCGGTCGCAGCGCCCGACGCGTGGATCGTCGACTTCACGAACCCCGTCGGGATCGTCACGCGTGCGCTGCTCGACGCGGGACACCGCGCGATCGGGCTCTGCAACGTCGCGATCACCGTGCAGCGCGAGATCGCGCGCCTCCTCGGCATCGCGCCGGAGCGCGTCCTCGTGGACCACGTCGGCCTCAACCACCTGACGTGGATCCGGCGCGTCCTCGTCGACGGGCAGGACAGGCTGCCCGACCTCCTCGACGAGCACGGTGACGCACTCGCGGCCCACGCGGGGCTCCCGCTGCGGCTCCTCGAGGAGCTCGGCGCGATCCCGTCGTCCTACCTCCGGTACTTCTACGCGCACGACGCCGTCCTCGCCGCGCAGCAGGACGCGGTGCCGCGCGCGGCCGCGGTCGCGGAGATCGAGGCACGCCTGCTCGACATCTATCGCGACGCGGAGGTCGCCGAGAAGCCGGCGCTCCTCGAGCAGCGGGGCGGCGCGTTCTACAGCGAGGCCGCGACGGCGCTGATCGCGTCGCTGTCCGCCGGCACCGGCGACATCCAGGTCGTCGACGTGCGAAACGGCGGAGTCGTCGAAGGGCTGCAGCACGACGACGTCGTCGAGCTTCCCGCCCGCATCGGGCACGCCGGCGCCGACCCGCTGCCGCAGCCGCCGCTCGCCCCCGAGCTGCTCGGTCTCGTGCAGCACGTCGCGGCCTACGAGCGGCTCACCGCGGAGGCGGCCGTGACGCGCGACCCGGTCACGGCGCGGAAGGCGCTGCTCACGCACCCGCTGATCGGTCAGGACGATGTGTCGGGCACGCTGCTCGAGCGCCTGCTCGCGGAGGAGCCCGTCTCGGCGGCAGGAGCCGGCGCGATGAGCGACGAGGATCGTCCTGGCGGTCGACGGCGGCAACTCGAAGACCGACCTCGCGCTCGTGCGGGCCGACGGGGCGCTGCTCGCGCACGTCCGCGGCCCGCTCTCCTCGCCCCATCACCTGGGCCTCGAGGCATCGGTGGCGTTGCTCCAGCAGCTCCTCGACGAGGCGATCGGCGCCGCCGGCGCGAACGGCGGGTCGCCGCTCGCCGTCGCGCAGGTCTTCCTCGCCGGCGTGGACTTCCCGGCCGAGGAGGAGCTGCTCCGCGCCCAGCTCGATGCTGAAGCGGTTCGCCGGGCACGTCGTCGTCGGGAACGACACGCTCGCGCTGCTCCGCGCCGGAACCGAGCGCGGGTGGGGCGTCGCGGTCGTCTGCGGCGCGGGCATCAACTGCGTCGGCGTCGGGCCGGACGGGTCGCACGTCCGGTTCCCGGCGCTCGGGGCGATCACCGGCGACTGGGGAGGCGGCTACGACGTCGGTTCCGAGGCGCTCTTCGTCGCCGCGCGGAGCGAGGACGGACGCGGGCCGAAGACGAGCCTCGAGCAGGCGGTGCCGCGGCACTTCGGGCTCGACTCGCCGCGTCGTCTCGCCGAGGAGATGCACGCGCGGCGGATCTCGCACCGCCGGCTGATCGAGCTCGCGCCGGTCGTGTTCGCCGAGGCCGCCCACGACGCGGCTGCGGCTGCGATCGTCGAGCGCCTCGCCGACGAGGTCGTCGCGCTCGCGCGGGTCGCGCTCACCCGCCTCGGCCTCGACGGGCAGCCCGTGCGAGGTCGTCCTCGGCGGCGGGCTGCTCCGGGCGGGCGACGAGCGCCTCCAGGCGGCGATCGTCGCCGGGCTCCGGGAGGTGGGCGACGGGATCGCGGTGCACACCACCGACGCCCCGCCGGTCGTCGGCGCGGCGCTGCTCGGCCTCGACTGGCTCGGCGCCGACGACGACGCAAAGGAGCGGGCACGGCGCGAGCTCATCGCCGCCGCGGATGCGGACGACGACCTCGAGCCGGCGCGGCCCGTCGGCATGGAGGCACGGCGTGGCTGACATCCGCTACGAGCGCGCGACGCGCATCTACCCGGGCACCGAGATGCCGGCGGTCGACGCGCTCGACCTCCACGTCGCCGACGGCGAGCTGATGGTGCTCGTCGGCCCGTCGGGGTCCGGCAAGTCCACGGCGCTCCGGATGCTCGCCGGCCTCGAGGACGTCGACGACGGCGGCATCTGGATCGGCGACCGCGACGTCACGTACGAGCGGCCGCGCGACCGCGACGTCGCGATGGTGTTCCAGAGCTACGCGCTCTACCCGTACCTGACCGTCGCCCAGAACATCGCGTTCCCGCTCAAGATGGCGCGCGTCAAGCGCGACGAGCGCGACCGGCGCGTGCGCCAGGTCGCGGAGCTCCTCGGCCTCACCGATCTTCTCGAGCGCAAGCCCGGTCAGCTCTCCGGCGGCCAGCGCCAGCGCGTCGCGATGGGCCGGGCGATCGTCCGCGAGCCGAAGGCGTACCTCATGGACGAGCCGCTCTCCAACCTCGACGCGAAGCTCCGCGTCCAGATGCGCGCCGACATCGCAGACCTCCAGGCGCGTCTCGCCGTGACGACCGTCTACGTCACCCACGACCAGTCGGAGGCGATGACGCTCGGGAGCCGGGTTGCCGTGCTCCGCGACGGGAGGCTCCAGCAGTGCGCGCCGCCGCGGGAGCTCTACGAGCGCCCCGCCAACGCGTTCGTCGCCGGCTTCATCGGCTCGCCCGCGATGAGCCTGATCGAGGTCGCGCTCGGGACGAACGGCTCGGTCGACCTGGGCGGCGTCGGCATCCCGCTTCCGGACGAATGCGCGTCCGCGGCGGCGGCGCGTGGCCTCGCGCGGATTCTCGTCGGGCTCCGTCCCGAGGCGCTGCGGCTCGCGGGCGACGGCATCCCCGCGCGCGTCGAGGCGGTCGAGGTGCTCGGCGCGGACGCCTACGTCTTCTGCTCCGCCGACATGGCCGGCGCCGAAGCACGGTTCACCGCCCGTGCCGACGCCCGCGAGGCGCCGGGGCGCGGCGACGCCGTGCGCCTCGCCGCGGACGGCCGTGACGCGCACCTCTTCGACCCGGAGAGCGGTGAGCGACTCCCGTCCTGACGGCGCGGGAGCCTGCTTCCACGCGGAGCTCGTCGAGCAGCCGGACGCCCTCCTCCGGCTGCTCGACGGCGCATCCGCCGCGATCGACGCGGGTCGGGCGATCCGGCGCCGCCGACCGCGCTTCGTCCGGCTCGTCGGCCACGGCTCGTCGGACAATGCAGCCGTCTACGGCACGTACGCGTTCGGCCTCCTCGCCGGCGTCCCCGCGTTCCGCGCCTCGATCTCCCTGTCCGTCTACTACGGCGCCGACCGCGAGCTCGAGCGCTCACCCGTCGTCGCGCTGTCGCAGTCGGGCCGCACGCCGGACGTCGTCGAGTACGTCGAGCGGGCGCGACGGGGCGGGGCGCTGACGATCGGCGTGACGAACGACCCCGCCTCCGAGCTCGCCGACGCGTCGGAGCTCGTGGTGCCGCTGCATGCCGGGTCGGAGCGTGCCGTCGCCGCGACCAAGACGTACGTGAACCAGCTCGGTGCCCTCGCATTGCTCGCCGCTGCGACCGGAGGCGACGACGCACCGGTCGCCGATGATCTCCGCCGGACCGCTGCGCTGCTCTCCGACACGATCGAGCGGCTGACGGCGCCTGCCGGGGAGGCGGCGCGCGCACTCGTCTTCGCCGGTCGGCTGTTTGCGATCGGACGCGGCGTCGAGTTCGCGACGGCGCGGGAGGTCGCGCTGAAGCTGACCGAGACCTGTCGGATCGCCGCGGAGCCGCTCACGACGACCGACCTCTCGCACGGGCCGGTGGCCGCGCTCGACGCGTTGTTCCCCGTCTGGGCGGTGGCGACACGCGACCCCTGCCTCCCCACGGTCCTCGAGGCGGCGGCTCGCGTCCGCGCGTCGGGCGCGGCGCTGATCGCGGCCGGAGATGCGGCTCGGCGACGTCGACGGAGCGGCGCTCCGGCTCCCGGTGCCGACGGCGCCGTCACCCCTCCTCGCGCCGCTCCTCTCGATCGTCCCGGGCCAGCTCGTCGCCGGCGGCTCGCCGTCGCGCGCGGCCTCGATCCCGACCACCCGATCGGCCTCGAGAAGGTCACACTGGCAGCCTGACCGTCAATCCGAGGAAGGAGACCCGCATTGGCACGCGACGCGCTGTTCCCGGACGGCCTCGTCCGTCCGAAGGCCCCGTACTCCCCCGTCGTTCGCAGCGGCGAGCACGTCTACACCGCCGGCCAGGTCGGGTTCGACGCGGCCGGTGACCTCGTCGAGGGAGGCGTCGCCGAGCAGACGCGGCAGACGCTCGCGAACCTCGAGGCCTGCCTCGCCGCCGCCGGCTGCACGTTCGACGACGTCGTCAAGGTGAACGTCTTCCTCGTCGACCTGGCGGACTTCGAGGCGTTCAACGAGGTCTACCGCGCACGCGTTCGAGGAGCCCTATCCCGCGCGGACGACGGTGCAGGCCGGGCTGCCCGGCGGGATCCGGGTCGAGATCGAGGCGGTCGCGCGGCTCGCCGGCGCAATCCGGTGATCGAGGTCGACACGCCGGCCGTCGTCGTCGACCTCGACCGGCTCCAGCACAACCTCACCCGTTGGCAGGCGCACTGCGACGCCGTCGGGCTCGCGAACCGGCCCCACGTCAAGACGCACAAGTCGGTCGAGATCGCGCGCCGGCAGGTGGCCCTCGGCGCGCGCGGCATCACCTGCCAGACGCTCGGCGAGGCGGAGGTGATGGCCGACGCCGGGATCGACGACATCCTGATCCCGTACAACCTGATCGGCGCGTCGAAGCTCGAGCGGCTGACGGCGCTCGCCCGGCGCGTCGAGGTTGCGGTGAGCGTCGACGACGAGCGGCTGCTCGGCGGGTCTCTCCGGTGCGGCCGCTCGCTCGCGGGAGATCCGCGTCCTGGTCGAGTGCGACACGGGCCACGGGCGGGTCGGCGTCGCGACGCCAGAGGCGGCGGCGGCGCTGGCCGGGAGCGTCGAGCGCTCCGACGGCCTGCGCTTCGGCGGCTTCCTCACGTACCCGTCGCCCGCCGGCGCGGTCGAGTTCCTCGCAGAGGCCGAACGACGGGCGCGGAGCGCGGGGCTCGAGGTCGAGACGGTCTCCGCGGGCGGGACGCCGACGATGTGGGCTGCGGGCGACCTGCGGCCGACGGTGACCGAGTACCGGGTCGGCACGTACGCTTTCCACGACCGCTCGACGGTCGCGGCCGGCGCGGCGTCACCGGACGAGGTCGCGCTCACGGTGCGCGCCACGGTCGTCAGCCGCCCTAGCGCGGATCGGGCCGTCCTCGACGCCGGGAGCAAGACCCTGTCGCACGACCCCGGGCCGGAACCCGGCTTCGGCTCGATCCTCGAGGCGCCGGCGTCGGTCGTCGAGTGGCTGAGCGAGGAGCACGCGGTCGTCGCGGTCGCCTCGGACGACTCGCTGGAGCTGGGACAGCAGGTCCGCATCGTCCCGAACCACGTCTGCGTGGTCGTCAACCTCGCCGAGGCGCTCGTCGTCCACGGCGAGCGCCTCGAGGCGACGATCTGGCCCGTCGACGCGCGCGGCCGGCGGTGAGCGCCCCTCCGTTCCTGTTCGACCTCGACGGCACGCTGGTCGACTCGCGCGTCGTCGTCGCACGGCACTGGGCGCTGTTCGCCGAGCGCCACGGGCGCGAGCTCGCGTCGATCCTCGCCGTGTGCCACGGCCGCCGCAGCGGCGACACGATCGCCGAGGTCGCGCCGGAGCTCGACGCGGCCGCGGAGGCGGCGCTGCTCGACGCCGGCGAGGAGACCGATGTCGACGGCCTCGTCGCAGTCACCGGCGCGGCCGAGCTGCTCGCCGGCCTCGATCCGAAGCGGTGGGCGGTCGTGACGTCGGGGCATCGTTCCCTCGCCCGGCGCCGGCTCGAGGCGGTCGGCCTCCCCGTTCCGGACGTGCTCGTGACGGGCGACGCGGTCGAGCATGGGAAACCGCACCCCGAAGGATTCCTGCGCGCCGCCGCCGCGCTCGGCGTCGAGCCGACCGCGTGCGTTGTCGTCGAGGACGCTCCCGCCGGGATCGCCGCCGGTCGCGCGGCGGGCGCCCGGGTGGTCGGGGTGACGACGACCCATCCGGCGGAAGCCCTTCGGCTCGCGGATCTGATCGTCCCGGACCTCCGGGGACTCGGCGACGCGCTCTAGGATCGCCCGGCGGCAGCGTCGGCCGCGTCAGCCGCGCGCGGCGACCTTGACCGCCTCGGCGATGGTCGGGTGCGTGTGCACCGTCGCGAGGAGCGGCGCGAGGGTCCCGCCAGGCGCGTTCATCGCGACCTGCGGGCCGGGGAGGAGGTCGGCGCCGTCGCGCGCGAGGATCCCGACGCCGAGGATGACGCCCGTCCCGGCGTCGAGGACGAACTTGACCCGGCCGCGACGGTCGCCGATCGCCCGCGCCTTGCCGCGCGTCCCGACGTCGGATCGGCGGATCTCGACGTCGTGCCCGGCGGCACGGGCTTCTGCCTCCGTGAGGCCGACGGCCGCGAGCACGGGATCGGTGAAGATCGGCACGCGGCATCGTGCGGTAGTCGGGCTCGAGCTCCGATCGCGTCGAGCATGTTCGCGACGGCGAACGGCGCCTGGTACGTCGCGACGTGCGTGAACATCATCCCGCCGTTCGCGTCACCGACCGAGTAGACGTGCGGCAGCGTCGTCCGCAGGTGGCGGTCGGTCTCGATGCCGCCCGCGTCGTACGCGATCCCCACCTCGGCGAGCCCGAGCCCCTCGACCACGGGCTCGCGACCCACCGCGAGGAGGATCTGGTCTCCGACGACGCGGCTCCCGTCGACGCACACGACCGCCGGGCGCCCCTCGACGAGCTCGAGGCGCACCACGCCGGCATCCGTCAGGACCTGGATTCCCTCCTCCTCGAAGTACGCCTTGAGCAGGTCGCCGAGCTCCTCGTCCTCGCCGTGCGCGAGGTGCGGGCCGCGCTGGACGACCGTCACCTCGGCGCCGAGCCGGCGGTACGCCTGGGCGAACTCGAGCGACACGGCGCCGGCGCCGACGCAGACGAGGTGCCCCGGCAGCTCGCTCACGTGCATGAGGTCGTCGCTCGTCACCGTCGCCACCTCGTCGGCGCCCGGGACGTCGAGCGCGCGCGGTCGTGCGCCGGTCGCGATCAGCGCGTGGGCGAAGCGGACGCGGAGGTCGCCCGCCTCGAGCTCGTTCGCGCCGACGAAGCGCGCCGGCAGCCGGACGAGGTCGACGCCCCGCTCGGCGAGCAGGCGCTCGTAGTAGTCGGTGCCCTCGTCGATGACCCGCCGGACCCGGCCCATGACGGCCGCGAAGTCGACCTCCGCGCCGGAGATGCGGATTCCGAACTCCGCTGCGCGGTGCCGGACGTCGTGTGCGATCTCGGCGGCCCTGACCAGGGCCTTCGTGGGGATGCATCCCCGGGTGATTCAGGTGCCGCCGATCGGGCCCGGGTCGAAGAGCACGACGCGGGCGCCACGGCGTCGGGCCTCGAGGGCGGCGGAGATGCCCGCCATCCCTCCGCCGAGGATCGCGACGTCGACCGGGTCGCCCGTCACCCCCGGCCACCGAGCGCGGTCAGAGGCGCCGGTCCGCCGACGTGACCCACGCCGCGAGCGCGCACGGGATGCTCGCCAGCGCGATCACGATGCCGACCCACTCGAAACCGATGACGTAGAGCACGATGCCGCCGATGAGCGCGGCGAAGAACGCACCAACTGCGATCAGGAACGGCATCGGGGCCTCCTTGGGAACGAGGGGCTGACCCTATCGTGCTACGGCGGACGCCGTCGCTGACGCCTCGGCTCGCCGGTCACCCGGATGAGCTGAGACGATGCGGTCCGTGGAGCTGACCCCCTTCCGCATCGAGCGTTGGTACGAGCGGTACGAGTTCACGACGGAGCTGATGCTGTCGTCCAGCGACTGCGAGTCGGTCGCGGTCTCCGACCTGCTCGCGCTCGAGCCGGACGCGCGCGAGCGCCTCGACGGGCTCCGGCTCGGCTACACCGAGGTGCCGGGCTCCGACGAGCTGCGCGCGGCGATCGCCGCGCTCTACGACCGCACGACGCCCGACGACGTCGTCTCGCTCGCCGCGGCCGAGGAGGGCATCTTCGTCGTCGAGCACGCCGTGCTCGGCCCGGGCGCCCACGCGATCGTCGAGACGCCCTGCTACGAGTCGGCGCTCGCCGTCGCGCGCTCGACGGGTGCCGACGTCGACGAGTGGCGGCGCTCCTACGCCGACGGGTGGGAGCACGACGTCGAGGCGCTCGAGCGGCTCCTCCGCCCGGACACGCGGCTCGTCTACGTGAACACGCCGCACAACCCGACGGGGCTCCAGATGCCGCGTCCGGTGCTCGACCGGATCGTGGAGCTCTGCGCCGAGCGCGACGCGGTGCTGCTCTGCGACGAGGTCTACCGCGAGCTCGAGCACGACCCGGCCGACCGGCTTCCCGCCGCGTGCGATCTCTACGAGCGGGCGGTGTCGCTCGGCACCGTCTCGAAGACGTACGGCCTGCCGGGCCTCCGGACGGGCTGGATCGCGTGCCGTGACGCGGCGCTGCGCGAGGCGGTCGTCGCGACGAAGCTCTACACGACGATCTGCTCGAGCGCTCCGAGCGAGCTCCTCGCGGCGCTCGCCCTCCGCCATCGCGAGCGGCTCGCCGACCGGAATCGCGCGCTCGTCCTCGAGAACCTCGCGCTGGCGGACGCGTTCCTCGCGGCCCATCAAGGGCTCGCTCGACTGGGTCCGGCCGACGGCGTCGCCGATCGGGTTCCCGCGCCTGCGCGTCGCCGACACGCATGCGTTCTGCGAGCGGCTCGCCGCCGAGGAGGGCGTCCTGCTGCTCCCGGGCGAGGTCTACGACGAGCCGGGCCACGTGCGCTTCGGCCTCGGCCGCCTCCGTGCCGCCGAGGCGTTCGCGCGCCTCACGGCCTTCGTCGAGCGGGTCTGACCGCTCAGGCGCGGGTCGAGGTCCTCCGCGACGAGCCCGAACAGCACGCCGTCGACCCACTCGTCGTCGCGCCGGTACGCCTTGCGCCGCACGCCCTCGCGGATCCACCCGGCGCGCTCGGCGTGCCGGAGCGCGCGCTCGTTGAACCCGTAGACCTCCATCTGGATCCGATGGAAGCCGAGGTCGCCGAGGAGGTGACGCTGGATCGCCCGAGCGGCCTCGACGCCGACGCCCTTCCCCCGGAGGCCCGGGTCGATCGCGAACCCGCCGACCGAGGCGATCCGCGAGCGCCGGTTCACGCGCTCCCAGGTCGCCGTCCCCGCCGCTTCCCCGTCGACCTCGACGATGAGCACCCCGAACGCCTCGGGCTCGCGCTCGGACCGCTCGACCTCCTCGGCGACCGCCTCCTCGGTGAAGGCGCGCACGGCCGCGAGGAAGGGCGCGACGTCCTCGCTCCCCAGCAGACCGACGAGGTACGGCACGTCCGCGCTCGTCGCGCCGCGGAGCGCGACGCTCATCGTGCCGTCGCCTGAGCCGTCGAGGTCGCGGCGCGGCGGAGCGCCCCGGAGCCGAGCGCGACGCCCGCGAGGATCAGGCCGAGCCCCGCCAGCGCCGCAGCGGTGATCTCCTCGTCGAGCAGCACCGCGCCGTAGACGAGCGCGAAGCCCGGCATCAGGTACGTGACGAGGCTCGAGCTTCGTGCGCCGAAGCGGTTCAGCATGCGATAGAGCACGAGCTGCGCAAGCGCTGTTCCGAGAAGGGCGAGCGCGAGGAGCGACAGGATCGCGTCCGTGTCCGGCATCGACGTCGGCGCCTGGAGGAGTGCGAATGGAAGCAGGGTGAGCGTCGCTGCGGTCATCGCCCCGGTCGCCAGCACGGGCCCCGGCGTCCCCGACACGCTTCGCTGGCCGATCACGTTCCCGCCGGCGTACGCGAGCGACGAGAGCACGACCGCGAGCGTGCCGGCGATGGCCCACCAACCTCCGTCGGGATGGCCTCCCGCCAGCACGCCGACGCCGACCAGGCCGAGCCCGAAGCCGAGCAGCTGTCCGCGGGAGAGCGGCTCGTGGGGGAGGAAGCGAAGGCCGAGGACGATCGTGAAGAGCGGCACCGTCGACTGCGCGATGGCGGCGATCCCCGAGTCGATGTGCTTCTCGCCCCATGCGACGAGCCAGAACGGGACGGCGTTGGCGATCGCCCCGATCACGAGCCACTGGCGCCACGAGGCGCGCAGCTCGCGGAGCGCGCGCGTCCAGCCCAACGACCGCACGACGTACGCCAGCAGCACAGCGGCGGCGATGGCGGCGCGCGCGCACATCATCGGCGCCGGCTCGATCCCACCTTCGACGGCGACCTTGATGAAGAGGTACGAGGCGCCCCAGACCGACGCGAGGAGCAGGAGCAGCGGCCAGTAGCGGTTCACGCGGTCACGCTAGATGATCGACCCCGGGTAGGCGTGTGCGTGGGGATGGCCGTGACCGAGCCTGGTGCGAGGAGCGGCCGCGGCGCATATCCGGTGATACGTGTCGTGGCCGATCGTCGCGCCAGGCGACGTGTCACAGCCACCAGCCACGTAGGCGGCTACCCGGGGTCGATCATCTTGCGGCGGGCGCGTGCTGCGCCGGTGGCCAGCGCCGTCCCGCCGAGGATCAGCGCGAGGCCCACGAGCGCCGAGACCGTGACCTTCTCGTCGAGGAAGACGGCGCCGTAGACGAGCGCGAAGGCGGGCACGAGGTACGTGACGAGGATCGCCCGCGACGCGCCCGCCCGCGCGATGATCGCGAAGTACAGCAGGTAGGCGATCCCCGACCCGAGGGCGCCGAGTGCGACGACGGCGGCGATCGCTCCGGCCGACGGGGCCTCGTCGGGCAGCTGCGCGAGTGCGAAGGGCGCGATGATGACGGCGCCCACGGCGAGCTGGCCGATCGACACCTGGAGCGGGGGCAGGGTGCGGACTGTCCGCCCGGCGATCAGGACCGAGACCGCGTAGCAGGCGGCCGTCCCGATCACCGCCAGGGCGCCGACGAGCTCGCCGCCGTCCTGCACGCCGACGAGGAGCACGACCCCGAGGAAGCCGACGCCGACGCCGAGCAGCCGCACGCCGTGGACGCGCTGGGAGCGGTCGATCCAGGACGCGAGGACGACCGTGAAGACCGGCGCGGCGGCCTGGATCACGGCCGAGAGCCCCGAGTCGATCCGCGTGTTCGCGAAGCCGAGCAACCAGAACGGCAGCGCGTTGTTGAGCGCGCCGAGGGCGACGAGCGTGCGACCGTGCCCGCGGAGCACCCCGAGGCCTCCTCGCCCGTAGAGGAGGGGAAGGAGGACGAGCGCGCCGACGACCGTCCGCCCGAGAACGACGACCGCCGGCTCGAGCTCGTCGACGCCGAGCTTGATGAAGAGGAACGAGGAGCCCCAGATCGCGGAGAGGAGGAGCAGGAGGCCGAGATCGCGGCGAGACAGGCTGAGGACGCTATCGATACGGGGCGGCCGAGCTCCGTCGACGCGTCGCGGGGGTCTGACCCCTCGGGGTCAGACCCCTTGGCCGTCGCACCCCCCGGCTAGACTGGCCTCCTGAGCTCCGTCGTGGAACAGCCGCTCCACCGTCAGCTCGGTCTCACGGACGGGGAGCTCGACCGCATCGTCACGCTGATGGGGCGCCGGCCGAGCCATTTCGAGCTCGCGGTCTTCTCGCTGCTGTGGTCGGAGCACTGCGGCTACAAGCACTCGGCGCTCCTGCTCCGGCGGCTTCCGAGCGACGGCCCCGGGGTGCTCCAGGGGCCCGGCGAGAACGCCGGCGTCGTCGACATCGGGGATGGGCTTGCGGTCGCGTTCAAGGTCGAGAGCCACAACCACCCGTCGGCCGTGGAGCCGTTCCAGGGCGCCGCGACCGGCGTCGGCGGGATCCTGCGCGACGTCTCCGCGATGGGCGCGCGCCCGATCGCGCTCCTCGACGGGCTCCGGTTCGGCGCTCCCGACGACCACTTCTCGCGCGCTGTCGGCGGTGTTGGCCATTACGGCAACTGCGTCGGCGTGCCCAACGTCGGCGGCGAGGTCGTGTTCGACGACGTCTACGCGTCGAACTGCCTCGTCAACGCGATGTGTGTCGGGCTGCTGCCGGTCGAGCGCCTCACGCGTGCGAAGGCGACGACGCGAGGGTGCGCTCGTCGTCCTCTACGGAGCGACGACAGGGCGGGACGGGATCGGCGGCGCCTCGGTGCTCGCGAGCGCCGAGCTCGGCGAGGACGACCCGGACAAGCGCCCGTCCGTGCAGGTCGGCGACCCCTTCACGGGCAAGCGTCTGATCGAGGTGTCGGTCGAGCTTGTCGAACGAGGGCTCGTGCTCTCGCTCCAGGACTGCGGCGCGGCCGGGCTCGCCTCCTCGCTCTCGGAGATGGCGGCGGACTACGGGATCGACGTCCACCTCGATCAGGTGCCGCAGCGCGAGGAGGAGATGGAGCCGTGGGAGATCATGATCTCCGAGTCGCAGGAGCGGATGGTCGCGATCGTCGACCCCGACCGGCTCGCCGAGGTCGAGGCGGTGATCGACCGCTGGGAGCTCCACCGGGCCGTGATCGGCGAGGTCACGACGACCGGGCTCCTTCGCGCCTTCTGGGACGGACGACGAGGTCGGCTCGATCCCCGCCCGGCTCCTGACCGACGAGTGTCCCCGCTACGCGGTCGACCAGCTGCCTCGCGTGCCGCCCGAAGAGCGGCCGACGGCGGTGCCGCAGCCGCGCGAGGCGCTGCTCGAGCTCCTCGCCGCGCCGCAGCTTCGCTCGCGCGCGTTCGTGACGCGTCGCTACGACCAGCTTGTCCAGTCGCGGACGGTTCGTCGGCCGGGCCTCGATGCCGCAGTGCTGCGCCTTCGGCCCGGTCACCGGGGTCTGGCTGTGACGCTCGACGGGCAGAGTCGCCTCGGGTGGCTCGATCCCCGCCTCGGCGGTGAGCTGGCGGTGCTCGAGGCGGCGCGCAACGTCGCGTGCGTCGGAGGTGAGCCGCTCGCGTTCACGGACTGCCTCAACTTCGGCAACCCGGAGAAGCCCGAGATCGGCTGGGAGCTCGCCGAGACGATCGAGGGCATGGCGCGCGCCTGCGAGGCACTCGGCGTCCCGATCGTCTCGGGAAACGTGTCGCTCTACAACGACACCGACGGCCGCTCGATCCACCCCACGCCGGTCGTGGGCTGCGTCGGCCTCGTTCAGGACGTGCGACGCGTCCCGGGACGCTGGCGCGAGGGAGACGCGATCCTGCTCGCGCGATCCCGCTCGCCGCTGACGCTCGCAGGGTCCGAGGCGCAGGCGCGCTGGGGGTCGCTCGGCGGCTCGCCCTCCCTGGATCTCGGGTCCGAGGTCGCGCTCGTCCGCCACGACGTCGCGGCTCGCCCCGCTGGCGTCGCTCGTGCACGACGTGTCGGACGGGGGGCTCGCAGTGGCGCTCGCGGAGGCGGCGCTCTGGAGCGGCGCACGGCGCCACGCTCGAGCTCGACGACGACCCGCTGACGCTGTTCGGCGAGGTCGGCGGACAGGTTCTCGTCGCGCTCGACCACGGGCTCGTCGAGCCCGACCCGACGGGCGCCGACGTCGACGTCCGGCGCATCGGGACGGTCGGCGGCGACAGCCTCCTCGGGATCGACCTCGACGAGCTCGCGCGCGCACACGAGGGCGCCGCCTGATGTGCGGCGTCTTCGGCGTCCGCTCGCTCGAGCGCGACGTCGCGCGGCTGACGTACTTCGGCCTGTTCGCCCTCCAGCATCGTGGTCAGGAGTCTGCGGGGATCGCGGTCTCGGAGCGCGGGCGGGTCACGGCGGTCCGGGAGATGGGCCTCGTCCCGCAGGTGTTCGACGAGGAGAAGCTCTCGGCGCTTCCCGGCGAGGTGGCGATCGGCCACACGCGGTACTCGACGACCGGCGGCGCCCGCTGGGCGAACGCCCAGCCCCTCGTGTTCCACGGCTCCGCGCGGACGGTCGCGCTGTGTCACAACGGGAATCTCGTCGATCCGGAGCCGCTGCGCGACGAGCTCGTCGCGGCGGGCGTGCGTCTCGCATCGACCTCCGACACCGAGGTCACTGACCGCGCTTCTCGCCCGCGACCCGGCTCCTCTGCCCGAAGCCGTCGCCGCGACGATGGGCCGGCTCGAGGGCGCGTACTCGGTCGTCGCGATCGCGGACGGGGTGCTCGTGGCGTTCCGCGACCCGCTCGGCATCCGTCCCCTCACCCTCGGCCAGGTCGGCGACGACTGGGTCGTCGCGTCGGAGACGTGCGCGCTCGACCTCGTCGGCGCCGACGTCGTGCGCGACGTCGCCCCCGGAGAGGTCGTCTGGATCGACGACGACGGCTGCCACAGCGCGCAGGCGGTGCCGCGCGGACGCGGCGCAGCCTGCATCTTCGAGCACGTCTACTTCGCGCGGCCGGACTCGACCCTCGACGGGACGGGCGTCCACGCGGGCCGTGTCCGGATGGGCGAGCGGCTCGCCGACGAGGCGCCCGCCGAGGCGGACTTCGTGATGCCGATCCCCGACTCGGGCACGCCGGCGGCGATCGGGTTCGCGAAGCGCTCGGGGATCCCGTTCGAGGAGGGGCTGATCAAGAACCGCTACGTCGGGCGAACGTTCATCGAGCCTGACCAGGAGCTCCGGCGTCAGGGGATCCGGCTCAAGTTCAACCCGCTCGCCGAGATCGCCGGCCGGCGGATCGTGATCGTCGACGACTCGATCGTCCGCGGCAACACGATGCGCGCACTCGTCGAGATGCTGTTCGAGGCCGGTGCGGCCGAGGTGCACGTCCGGATCTCGTCGCCCCCTGTCGTCTCGCCCTGCTTCTACGGGATCGACATGGCCGACGAGGACGAGCTGGCGGCTGCGCACCGCTCGGTCGAGGAGATGTGCGAGCACGTCGGCGCCACGAGCCTCCACTACCTGTCGCTCGACGGCATGCAGTGGGCGACGGGGCTCGCCGAGGAGTCGGTGTGCCGCGCCTGCTTCACGCGGCGCTACCCGACGCGCGTCCCCGAGGACCGGCTCGTCGCGAAGCACCGCTTCGAGGCAGCCGCGCCGGCCTGAGCGCCCCCGGGGTCGAGGCGCGTGTCGGCCTCGTCGAGCAGGTCGACTCGACACGGCAAGGATCGGCACGAGGCGGAACAAGGCCGGCCCCAAGCCGACCCCAAGCCGGCTCGAACCGGCACGAAATCGGCACGAGGTCGGCGCACTCCCGTGCGAGATTCCTCGATACCGTGACCGCAGGGACACGGGAGTGCCCCTGGGGGTGGTTGACGGGGCTGCCGCCGTCCGCCGACGTCAGCCGAACGACGACGACGAGCCGCTGGATCCGCTCGCCGGCGACGGTAAGGCGCATCTCGCCCGACCGCGAGCCGCTGTCGGCCGACCAGGAGAACGCCTCGACCACCGTGCCGTCGGGCTCGACGCGGGTGTCGAGGATCGTCATCGTGTCCGTCGGCGGCTGCGCGGCGTACGCCACCGGCGATCGCAGCCCGCCCCTCGAACGGGCCGACCGGCACGCCGGCGAACTCGAGTCGGGCATCGTCTGCGAACAGCTCCACGAGCGAGGCGAAGTCGCCGCTCGCCACCGCGGCGTTGAAGGTCTCGACGTGGCGTTCGAGGAACGTTGTCGAGCTGCGTCACCCATACGAGGCACGCTATCGGCACCCCGTCCTCGCCGTACGGTCGACTACGTCTCGCGGCGTGACGCCGGACGAGCAAACCTATGCCGCCGCCGGAGTCTCCCTCGCCACGGCCGACGCGATCGTCGGGCGGCTGCGCGAGGCGGTTGACGGCACGCGCACGCCGGAGGTGGTCGGGGAGCCTCGGCGCCTTTGCCGGCCTCTTCGCGATCGACGACGAGCGGTCTCCTCGCCGCCTCGACCGACTCGGTCGGCTCGAAGCTCGTGCTCGCGAGGCGGGCCGGGCAGGCTGCGCTGGTGCGGCGCCGACCTTGCCGCGCACGGGATCAACGACGTGCTCACGACCGGCGCCGACCCGCTGTTCTTCCTCGACTACGTCGCCGCGAGCACGATCGATCCCGAGCAGGTCGTCGAGCTCGTCGAGGGCGCCGCGGACGTGTGCCGCGCGGCCGGCTGCGCGATCCTCGGAGGCGAGACGGCCGAGCTGCCCGGCATCTACCGGGAGGACGAGCTCGACTTCTGCGGCACCGTCGTCGGCGTCGTCCGGCGCGACGAGCTGATCGACGGACGCCGGGTCGAGCCCGGCGACGTCGTCCTCGGGCTGCCGTCGGCGGGCATCCACGCGAACGGGTTCTCGCTCGTCCGGCCGCATCGTCGGCGACGATCCGTTCGACGCGGAGCTGCTGCTGCCGCCGACCGTCTGCTACCTCGACGACGTCCGCGCGCTCCGCGCGCGCGCCGACGTGCGCGCGCTCGCGCACGTCACGGGCGGCGGCATCGCCGGGAACCTCGCGCGCGTCCTTCCCGGAGTGCTGGGAGCGGTGTCGATCCCGTCGTCCTGGGAGCGCCCGGCGGTGTTCGGCTGGCTCGCCGAGCACGGCGTCGGCGAGGACGAGCTGCGGCGGGTTTTCAACCTCGGCATCGGCTACTGCGCCGTCGTGCCCGCCGGCGGACGTCGCGCCGGGCGACCTCGTGATCGGGCGCATCGAGGCGGGGCTCGAGCGGCGTCCAGTGGAGCGACGCATGATCGGCGTGCTCGTCAGCGGCGAGGGGACGAACCTCCAGGCGCTCATCGACGCCGGCCTCCCGATCGTCGCAGTCGCGTCGAACCGTGCCGGGCGTCGCGCGCTCGCGCGGGCGGAGGCGGCCGGCATCGCCGACCGCGACGTTCGACGCGGCCGACTACGCGAGCCGCGAGGAGCGCGACGAGGCGCTCGCGCGCTGGCTTCTGCGACGCAAGGCGTCGAGCTCGCTCGTCCTCGCCGGCTACATGCACCTGCTCCGTCCGCGATTCTTCGAGGTGTTCGGCCGGCGCGTCGTGAACACCCACTCGGCGCCGCTGCCGGCGTTCCCGGGCACGACACCCGATCGAGGACGTCCTCGCCGCCGGAGTCCCCGAGACCGCGGCGACCGTCCACTGGGTCGACGAGGGCGTCGACACGGGCCCGGTGATCCGCGCCGAGCCGGTCCCCGTCGAGCCGGACGACACGACGCGACACGCTCCGCGCCCGCGTGCAGGCGGTCGAGCACCGACTGCTGCCCGATGTCGTACGGGAGCTGATCGCGTCGTGACGATCCACCGCGCGCTCCTCTCCGTGTACGACAAGACCGGCATCGCCGCCTTCGCCCGCGAGCTCCACCGGCTCGGCGTCGAGCTCCTCGCGAGCGGCGGCACCGCACGCGCGCTCGCCGAGGAGCGGATCCCGGTCGACCCCGCTCGAGGACCTCACCGGCTTCGGCGAGCTGCTCCGGCACCGCGTCGTGACGCTCCATCCCGCCGTGCACGCCGGAATCCTCGCGCGCCGCGACGTGCCGGCGGACCTCGCCGAGCTCGAGGCGCACGGGATCGCGCCGATCGACCTCGTCTGCGTCAACCTCTACCCGTTCGAGCGCACGGTCGGGCGGCTCGATGTCTCGCTGGGAAGAGGCGATCGAGCAGATCGACGTCGGCGGCCCGGCGATGCTCCGCGCGCGGCCGCGAAGAACCACGAGCACGTCGTCCCGATCTGCCGACCCGGTCGACTACGAGGCGGTGCTCGAGGAGTTCCGCGTGCAGCGCCGAGGTCTCGCTCGAGACGCGGCGCGCGCTCGCGACCCGCGCATTCGAGACGACGGCCGCCTACGACGCCGCCGTCGCCCGCTGGTTCGGCCGCGAGGACGACTTCCCGGAGACGTACGTCCCGGTGTTCGACCGGGTGACCGAGCTCTCGTACGGCGAGAACCCGCACCAGCGCGCGGCGTACTACGCCCAGCGTGGGGTGCGGACCCACCTCCTCGCGCGCGTCGAGCAGATCCAGGGCAAGCCGCTCTCGTTCAACAACCTCGGCGACCTCTCCGCGGCCCGGATGCTCGCGCGCGAGCTCGACGGGCCCGGCGGCGGTGATCGTCAAGCACGCGAACCCGTGCGGCGTCGCGCTCGGAGCGACGATCGACGAGGCGTACGACAAGGCGCTCGCCGCGGACCCGGTCTCGGCGTACGGCGGCGTCGTCGTCCTCAACCGGCCGGTCGGCGACCGAGCTCGGGCGCGCGCTCGCGGCAGCAGTTCGTCGAGGTGCTGTTCGCGCCGGGATTCAGCGACGGCGCGCTCGAGGCGCTCGGCGAGAAGGAGTCGACGCGGGTGCTCGTCGACGGCGAGCGGCGCGAGCTTCGTGACGACCGAGCGCGACCTGCGACGCGTCTTCGGCGGCCTGCTCGTCCAGGACCGCGACGCGGACGGCGACCCGCTCGACGCGATGGACGTCGTCTGCGGCGACCCCGACGCCGCGACGTGGGAGGACCTCCTGTTCGCCTGGACGGTCGCGAAGCACGTCACCTCGAACGCGATCGTGATCGCCCGCGGCGGCCAGACGCTCGGGATCGGCGCCGGCCAGATGAGCCGGGTCGACGCCACGCGGATCGCGGTCGAGAAGGCCCGCGAGCTCGGGCACTCCCTCGAGGGAGCCGTGCTCGCGTCGGACGCGTTCTTCCCCTTCGCGGACGGCCCGCAGCATCGCGCTCGAGGCAGGTGTCGCGCGCGATCATCCAGCCCGGCGGCTCGAAGCGCGACGCCGAGGTGCTCGACGCCGTCCGCGAGGCGGGCGCCGTGATGGTCGTCACCGGCCGCCGGCACTTTCGCACTGAGCAACGCGTCGCTCGAAGGCGCCAGGCGTCCGACTGCAGTCGGACACCGGCCGCACGCAGAGCGACCGTTCGGATTCCGTTAGCCGTCGAGCGTCGAAGCGCTCGACGGCTGCTGCTACCGTTCCGCGGTCGCTGACACCGACGGCGCGCCCCTCTACCGGCCACCTTCGACGCCGTCCCGTGCCGCTTCCTCCCTTGCCGATGCCTCGTCGACTCGTCATATTCGCCGTCTTCGTTCTCGCCGTCGCTCGGCCTGCTCGTCGGGCCGTGCGCAGCGCAGGCCCGACCGGTCCTGCGCGGTCGTCCCGGCTCGAAGAGCCCGGCGAAGTTCGTCCTCCCGAAGCAGCCCGAAGCCGACTGTCGGCTGACGATCGCGCAACGCGCCGTCACGCTCGCTCGCAAGCAGCTCGGTGTCCCGTACGCGCTGGGGCGGCGCCTCGCCGTCCGGCTTCGACTGCTCGGGCCTCGTGATGTGGGTCTACGGGCGGCTCGGGCTCTCGCTGCCGCACAACGCGGCGGCGCTGTACGGCGTCGGCCGCCCGGTCGCCCGCTCGGGCGCTCCGGCCCGGCGACCTGCTCTTCTTCAGCGGGCTCGGCCACGTCGGCATGTACATCGGGCGCGGCCGGATGATCCACGCGCCGCAGTCCGGCCGCACGGTCGAGATCCAGGCGTCTGTCCGCCCGGCGCGCGCTCGTTCGTCGGCGCCCGCCGCATCGCGGCGTAGCCCCACTCCGCGCGGATAGCGCTTCCGCGCGCATGGCGCGCAAGTACCCGACCGTGCTCGACCTCGTCGGCTCGACGCCGATCGTGCGCCTCGTCGACTTCGGCCGGGAGACCGGGGCGACGCTGCTCGCGAAGCTCGAGTTCATGAACCCCGGCGGCTCGAACAAGGACCGCATCGGGATCTCGATGATCGAGGCGGCCGAGCGCGACGGGCGGCTCCGGCCCGGAGGGACGATCGTCGAGCCGACCTCGGGCAACACGGGCGTCGGCCTCGCGATCGCGGCGGCGCACAAGGGCTACCGCTGCATCTTCGTGATGCCCGACAAGATGAGCCAGGAGAAGATCTCCACGCTCCGGGCGTACGGCGCCGAGGTCGTGATCACGCCGACCGCCGTCGAGCACGACTCGCCGGAGAGCTACTACTCGGTCTCCGACCGGCTCGCCGAGGAGATCCCGGGCGGCTTCAAGCCCGACCAGTACTCGAACATGGCCAACCCGCAGGCGCACTACGAGACGACCGCCCCGGAGCTCTGGGAGCAGACCGGCGGCGAGGTCGACGCGATCGTCGTCTCCGTCGGCACGGGCGGCTCGATCTCGGGCATCGGGCGCTACTTCAAGGAGCGCAAGCCCGAGGTGCTGATCGTCGGCGCCGATCCCGAGGGCTCGGTCTTCACCGCCGACGACGCGCATCCGGTGCACCCGTACCTCGTCGAGGGGATCGGGAAGGACACCTGGCCGCGTGACGATGGACCCCGACGGTCGTCGACGAGTGGATCCGCGTCTCCGACCGCGACTCGTTCCTCACCGCCCGCCGCCTCGCGCGCGAGGAGGGCCTCCTCGTCGGCGGCTCGTGCGGCTCGACCGCCTGGGCGGGGCTCCAGGTCGCGCGCCGGCTCGGCCCCGGCATCGACGGTGCTGATGACCTTCCCCGACGGCGGCCGCTCGTACCTCTCGAAGTTCTACGACGACAACTGGATGATCCAGTACGGGTTCATGGAGCGCCGCGCGCCGGCCCCGACGCGTCGAAGAGGTGATCCGCTTCAAGATCGGCGAGGACTCCGGACGTGCCGGAGCTCGTCGTCGTCGACGCCCACAAGAAGGTCGGCGCGGCGATCGACCTCATGCAGCGCTACGGCATCTCGCAGCTGCCCGTCGTCCGCAGCGAGCCGCTCGAGGCGCTCACGGACGTCGTCGGCTCGCTCCAGGAGCGGAGCCTGCTCGACCGCGTGTTCCGGAACCCGGACGCGCTGAACGACGACGTCGCGGTCGCGATGCAGCCGCCGCTCGCCGCGGTCGACGCCCGGGCCTCGGTCGACGAGGTGTTCGCCGAGCTGACCGGGACCGGGCGCGGCCGTCGTCGTCGCCCGCGCGCGGGAGCCCGGTGGCGATCCTCACCCGGTCGGATCTGCTCGAGTTTCTCGCCGCGCAGCGGACGCAGCGTCGAGGCCTGAGCCTGCGCGCGCGGCCCTCGCGCCGGGCCGTCACGACGACCGCGCCGACGATCAGCGCCGCGCCGACGAGGGTCGCCGGGCCGGGACGCTCGTCGAGGAGCAGCGCGCCGAGCGCGACGGCGACGAGTGGGTTGACGTACTGGTGCGTCACGACCTGCGAGATCGGCGCGTTGTCGAGCAGCCAGACATAGGCCGTGAAGCCGAGCACCGAGCCGACGACCGCGAGGTAGGCCCACGCCGCGATCGGGCCGGGCGCGAACGCGTCCGCATCGAGGTCGGCGAGCTCGCCTGCGGCGACGGCTGCCACGGCGAGCACGACCCCGCCGCCGAGCATCTCGTAGACGGTGGCGACGAACGGGTCCGCCGGCAGCCGGAGCCGCCGCGACACGAACGACCCGCTCGACCAGGCGAGCGAGGCGGTGAGCATCACGAGCAGCCCGACGGCGGTCGCGCCGCCCGAGAAGCTGTCGGGGCCGACGACGAGCGCGAGCCCGACGAACCCGACGAGCGCAGCCAGCACCGTCTGCCGCGGCACACGCTCGCCGGCGGCGAGCCGCCAGACGACGATCTGCAGCGGCACGGAGCCGGCGATCATCGCGGCGACGCCGGAGTCGATCCGCGTCTCGGCGACGTGCACGAGGCCGACGCCGAGCGCGAGCAGCGCGACCCCGACGGCCGCCGCATGGACCGCCTCGCGCCGCTCGACCCGGAGCGAGCGTCGTGCAACCACGACGATGCCGGCGAGGATCGCTGCGGCCGCGAGGAACCGCGTCCCGGCCGTCAGGAGCGGCGGCAGCGTCCGGACCGCGATCTTGATCGCGACGTAGGTCGAGCCCCAGACGAGGTACACGATCCAGAGCGCGGTCCAGAGCCGGGCCCCGTCGCGTCGCATCACGAGCGGTCGGGGCGGCACGCGCGGGGGAACATGGTCATGATTGACCCAACGATGGGACTGCTCGATTCCATCCGCCGGCTCTTCGGCCGCGCCGAGGACGCGATGAACGAGGTGGACTATGCCGCGACTGGATGCGGTGCACCACGCCGAGAACCGGATCGACGACGCGACCGGCGGACGGTGCTACGACACGGTCGAGAAGGCGGACGAGGAGGCAGGCGAGCTCCTCGAGCGGCTCCACCTCGACGGCGAGCCGCGGCCAGGAGGAGCCGCCGCCGGCGGCGTCGGCGGCCTAGTCCCGGCTCGCGCCGATCGACGAACGCGGCCGCGTGGCCTCGCTCGTTCGCCTCCGCGATCTCGTCCTCGTCGAGCGCGCCGATCCGGTGCAGGAGCGCGAACTCGTCGCGGAGGTGCGTGCGCATCATCTCGGGCCCGTCCGTCGCGATCGTGAACGCCACGTCGTGCTCGACGAAGCGGCGAAACGTCTCCCGCACCGCCTCCTCGTCGCGAAGCGCCCTGGTCAGCAGGTTCGACGTCGGGCAGATCTCGAGCGTCACGCTCGCCTCGCGGAGGAGCCGCATCAGCTCCGGATCGCGCGCGGCGAGGATCCCGTGGCCGATCCGGTCGGGACGGAGCGACTCGACGACCTCGCCGATCTCCTCGGCGCCCGTCGCGCCCTCCTCGCCGACGTGGATCGTGACGCCGAGCCCCGCCGCGCGCGCCGTCTCGACCATCGGCGCGAGGCCGGTGTAGTCGTAGCGACGCCCCCCGGGTCGCGGGCCGGCGATGTCGACTCCGACGACGCCCCGGCTCGCCCAGTGCATCGCCTTCTCGACGATGATCTCGTTCTGCCGCCGGTCGAACGTGCGGTCCATCATCAGGATCAGCCCCGCGCGGACCTGCGGGTACTCGAGCTTCGCGAGGTCGAGCCCGCGGATCGCGGCGAGGATGATGTGGTCGAGGTCGCGCTCGCCGCCGCGGTTTCGCTTCATCGGGTTGAACCGCAGCTCGAGCGTCGTGATGCGCTGCGACCGGTACGCACCGCCGATCGCGGCGTGGACGGAGCGCTCGACGGCGAGCGGGGAGGACTGGATCAGCTCGGTCCAGTGGTAGATCGCGTCGAGCGCGTCGAGGTTCTCGACGCCGCGCGGGTCGGACACGGTGACGAGCGCGTCGAACTCCCAGTAGTCCTTGACCGGCAGCGCGATGCCCTGCTCGTGGGCGAGGCTCCACATGATGTCCGACGCGACCGAGCCGCCGAGGTGCGTGTGGAGCTCGGCGAGCCCGACGTCGGCCAGCAGCATCCGGATCCTAGAGTCTTACGCAGGCCCTCCGACACGCAACCCTGACCACATCAGGCTCCAGTGCCAGCCGTCGCGCGGCGACGACCTCGCGCAGCGGCTCGATCCAGGCGGGGTCGACCATGTGCGGGACAGGTGTCTCGAGGCGAACGACGTCCGCGCCGGCCGCGGCGAGCGTCGCCGCCGCCTCGGCGCCGAAGCGCGCGGGGATGACCGGGTCGAGCGCGCCGTGCGCGATCCGCGACCGGGACGCCGGCGAGCCGCTCCGGCTCGAGCGGGTAGCCCTCGACCCGCGGGAGGAATCCCGACATCGCGACGACCGCCGCCGGCCGCGGCCGGCTCGGGCCGAGGCTCATCGCCCAGCTCATCACCGTGCCCTGCGAGAACCCGCCGAGCACGACGCGCTCCGCCGGCACGGGCAGCGCGTCGAGGAAGGCGGCGAGGCGCGGAGCGGTGGAGTGGAACGTCGTCCGGATCCGGGGTCGGGATCCCGCCGAGCGCGTACCAGTGGCGACCGCCGGGCGGGAGGCTGAGCGGTCCGCGCGGCGTCACGCCGAGCAGCCGCCGCTCCGGATCGAGGAGGTCGAGGAGCGGGATAGAGGTCGTGCTCGTCCGCTCCGCGGCCGTGCAGGAGGACGAGCGCGCCCGGCCGGCATCGGACGCCGCCGGCGTCGCCGCCAGCGCGCCTCGAGTGGCTGGACGGCGGCGGTCATCGCCTCCATTCGGCGCGCGGATCGGGGAGCGGCGTCAGCACCTGCTCGACCTCGGGCGCAGGTGCTCGAAGGCGGGCGGCAGGATGAGCGACTCGCCGAGGTGCTCGGGGTCCTCGTCGATCCCGAAGCCCGGCCCGAGCGTCGCGAGCTCGAAGAGCACGCCGCTCGGCTCGCGGAAGTAGACGGAGCGGAACCAGAAGCGGTCGATCACCGGCGTCGCGCGCATCCGCCCGCCTCGGTGACGCGGCGCTGCCACGCCTCGTGGTCCTCCATCGTCGACGCCCAGGCGACGTGGTGGACGGTTCCGGCGCCGGGCACGCCCGGCCCGGACGCGGGCGGCGGGTCGTACGCGTAGAGCCCGCCGCGCTCGGCGCCGCGCACCTCCCACGACGCCTCGCCCGTCGGCGTGAACCCGAGCACGTCCTCGAGCAGCTCGCGGCTCCGCTGCCGGGTCGGCTCGCGAAGGCGCGGACGCCGTCGAAGCCCTGAAGCGCGAGCTCGGCCGGGATCTCCGGGTGCGCGGCGACCAGCGGTCGGTCGCCGACCTCGGAGACGACGAGCTCGAGCCCGAGCCCCTCGGGGTCCTCGAACCGGAGCCGTCCGTCCGCCGTTCGCTGCGGGAAGGCGCCGGCCGCGACCGAGGCGCTGCTCCCAGAACGACGAGCGCCTCCTCGGAGGCGACGCGGAAGGTGACGGTGTGCACCATGCCCGCGCCCGGCGCGGCCGCGGCGGGCGCCCGGGATACTCGAAGAACGTGATGTCGGCGCCGGCGCTTCCCGCCTCGTCGGCGTAGAAGAGGTGGTAGACGGTCGGATCGTCCTGGTTGACCGTCTTCTTGACCAGCCGGAGCCCGAGGACGCCCGTGTAGAACTCGACGTTCACGGGCGCGTTGCCCGTGATGCACGTCACGTGGTGGATCCCCTCGAGCCTCATCGTCGCCGTGTCCGCCACCGTCACATCCTTCGCGAATCTCGTCGATCGACGTGCTTCATCTCGCAACTCCCTGATACGCTTGCAGTTACAAGGATTATATTTGCATATGCAAGTATCTGACGTCAAGCAGCTGAACGACCGTGAGCTTGCCGCCTGGCGCGGCTTCCTCCGCGTCCACGCGTCGCTCGTCCGCGACCTCGACCGCGAGCTCGAAGAGGCGCACGGGCTGCCGCTCACGCACTACGAGGTGCTCCTCCACCTCGCCAACGCGCCCGACGATCGGCTGCGGATGAGCGACCTCGCGACGTCGGTGCTCCTCAGCCAGAGCGGCGTCACGCGCCTCGTCGACCGGCTCGAGCGGGCGGGGCTCGTCGTCCGGCAGCCGTGCCCGAGGATCGCCGCGTCCTCTACGCGCAGCTCACCGAGGCAGGCACGCACCCGGCTCGCCGAGGCACGCCCGACGCACCTCGCGGGCGTCCGGGCGCGGTTCCTCGACGCATTTCGACGACGCCGAGCTGGACGAGCTCGCCGCCGCCTGGGAGCGCGTCCGCCCGGGCGTCACCGAGTAGCGCTCGTCGCGCGGGTGGTGCGAACCGAACGGTGGCACGCACGCCGTCGCTCGTTAGGCTCCCGGCGTGAAGATCGGCATCGTCGTGCCGTTCTCGTGGTCGTTCTGGGGCGCGGTGGTCGAGCACGCCGAGCTCCAGGCCGCCGCGCTCGAGGCGCGGGGCCACGATGTGCGGCTGCTGATGGGGAACGACCCACCCGGGCAGTTCACCCGGGCGCTCCACCCGCGCGTCGGGCGCCACGGCGACCCGCCGGCGAACGTGATCCCTGTCGGGCGGTCCGTGATCGTCCCCGCGAACGGCTCGCTGCCGAACATCGTGCTGAGCCCCCGCTCGTTCTTCCGGATCCGCCGCGTGCTCGAGCGCGAGCGGTTCGACGTCCTCCACCTGCACGAGCCGATGACCCCGGCGATCTGCGTCGCCGTCCTCGCGCTCGCGCGGACGCCGATCGTCGCGACGCACCACGCCTCCGGCGACCTCGGCTGGATGCGCCTCGGCATGCCCGCCTGGGGCTTCCTGATGGACCGCGTCGACCAGCGGATCGCCGTGTCCGAGCGTGCCCGCGCGTCGGCCGAGGCAGTGGCTCGGCGGCGACTGGGAGATCGTCCCGAACGGCGTCCTCATCCCCGAGCGAGGCAGATCCCGGCCGACCGCGAGCACACGGTCGTGTTCGCCGGCCGGCACGAGCCGCGGAAGGGGCTCCACGTCCTGCTCCGCGCCTGGCCGGAGATCCATCGCCGAACGGGCGCCCGGCTCGTCGTCGCGGGCGCCGACCCGCTCGCCGTACGCCTCCTCCTGGCGCGCGTCGGCGTTCCCGACGACGGGATCGACGTCGTCGGCTTCCTGTCGCCAGGACGAGCTCACCGACCTGCTCCGCTCGACGAAGGCGCTCGTCGCGCCGTCGCTCGGCGGTGAGAGCTTCGGCATGGTCCTGACGCGTGCGTTCGCGTGCGCGACCCCGGTGATCGCGTCCGACATCGAGGGGTACCAGCGAGGTCGTGACGCCCGAGACAGCCGTCTCGGTCGCCCCCGGCGATCCGGGCGCGCTCGCCGATGCGGTCGACCGCCTGCTCGCCGACGAGCCGCGTCGCGAGGCGATGGGAGCCGCGGCGCGCGCGCTCGCGCAGCGAGCGCTACGGGTGGCCGGACATCGCCGCGCGGCTCGAGGGGATCTACGAGCGGGTCGTCGGAGCCGCGAGCGTGAAGGCGGCCGCGTGACGACGCTCCAGGCGCTCGCGCGCAACCCCTGGGCGCGCGGGCTCTTCGTCCTCGCCTCGCTCGTCGCGGCGATGCTCGCGCTCTGGTGGCGCGGGCCCGGAGTGGGACACCGTCTACGACGCGTTCGACTTCGTCAGCTGGCGCTGGGTCGTCGTCGGCGTCGTCCTCAACCTGCTCTCGGTGCTCGCCCGCGCGCTCTCCTGGAACCTCACGATCCACCAGGCGCTCGCGCCGCCGCTGCCGACGGTTCCCGCAGGTGTTCTCGGCGTTCGGCGTCGGTCTCCTCGGCAACGCCGTGCTCCCGGCCCGCGCCGGCGAGCTGGCGCGCGTCGCCGTGCTGCGGCGGCATCTGCCCGGGCCGGCCCGGGACGAGCGCGACGCTGCTCGGGACGGTGTTCTCCCACCGGCTGTTCGACCTCTTCCCGATCGCGCTGCTCGTCGCCTACGTCGTCGCGACGGCGAAGCTGCCGCACTGGGCCGTCACCGGCGTCGTGATCCTCGGGCTGGTCGGGCTCGCGCTCCTCGCCGTCGCGATGCTCGGCGCGCGCCGCGCCCACGGGGCCGCCCCCCACGGCCCGCGCACGGCGAGCCGGCTGCTCGCGATGGCCCGGCAGGGGCTCGCCGTGCTCCGCACGCCCGGCGGCCGCCGTTCGCCGCGATCCTGCTGCAGACCGTCGGCTGGGCGCTCCAGCTGCTCGCGGTCTGGGCGGTGACGGCGGCGTTCGACCTCGACGTCCCGCTGCCGGCCGCCGCGCTCGTGCTCCTCCTGATGAACGTCGCGACCGTCTTCCCGCTCTGGCCGGGCAACGTCGGCCTCCTCCAGGCGGCGGTCGCGCTGCCGCTCGTCGCAGTACGGCGTCGCCTACGGCACCGGGTTCGCCTTCGGCCTCGTGCTGCAGGCGGTCGAGATGTCGGTCGGCGTCGGCGTCGGGCTCGTGATGCTCGCGCGCGAGGGGCTCTCGTTCGCCGCGCTCAAGCGGATGGAGGAGCAGGAGGAGGCGTCGGCCGAGGACGTCGCTCGAGGAGGTCGAGGACAGCGCCGACGCGGACTACGGCCGACGCCGAGCGAGGAGCTCGTCACACGCGCGCGCTCCCGGCGCTGAGCGACCCGAGCCGCGCGGCGATCACGGTGTCCGCGGCCGCGGCGCTCGGCGCGTGCCCCGTGACCGCCGCGACGAACGGCTCGCGCTCGAGCGCGACGAGCTCGACGTCGGTCACCGCCATCGCGGTCGCCGTGCGCGGCACGTCGCGGAGCAGCGCGATCTCGCCGAACGCCTCGCCGGGCCCGAACGTCCGCCCGAGGATCGACACCTGCCCCGAGCGGACGACGTAGAAGCGGTCGCCGGGCTCGCCCTCGCGCACGATCGGAATGCCCGCGCGGAGCTCGACCGGCGTCGCCTCGCGCGCGAGCCGCTCGAGCACGGCCTCGGGCAGTGCGGCGAGCAGCGGCACGCCCCGCAGCAGCTCGGTCGCCTCCGGCGCGCCCGACATCCGGTCGATCGCGCGCAGCCTCGGTCGGGTCAGGAGCGCGAGGGTCGGCAGCACCGCCCCCGTGACGACGAGCGCCGCCTCGGGCCCGACGAGGTCGATGAGCACCGGGCGCCACGACGCGCCCCGAGCCCGAGCGTCGCGAGCAGCAGCCCGTCGAGCGCGCCGAGCGCGCGCCCGAGCACGGCGTCCGGCACCGCGCGCTGCATGATCGTCAGCGCGTTGACGTCGACGATCGAGTTCCCGATCCCGAGCACGCCGAGCGCGACGACGGCGACGACGGCGAACGGCAGGCCGCCGAGGACGGCGAGCGGGAGCCCGAACAGCGCGAGCCCGAGCGCGAAGTCGCGCGCCAGGCGCCCGCGCGCCGAGAGGACGAGCGCGACGAACCCGCCGACGAGCCCGCCGACGCCGACGGCGGCGTAGAGGAGGCCGACGCCGGCCTCGTCGAGGTCGAGCAGCTCGAACGCCGTGACGACGACGAGCACGTTGAGCGCGCCCGCGACGAGCGTCTGGGCGGCGTACAGGCCGACGAGCGTGCGGAGATTCGGCTCCGTCGCGATCGTCGTGATGCCGGCCAGCATGCCGTGGGACGCCTCCGCGCGTCGGCCTCGTCGGTGCGGCGCGGGCTCGCGTGGCTGCTCGGTGCCGCGCAGGCCGATCACGAGGACCGCCGACCAGAGGAACGTGGCGCCGTTCGCCGCGAACACGACGGCCGGGTCGCTCACCGCGAGCAGCAGGCCGCCGAGCGCCGGCCCGAGGAAGGTGCCGACGCTCTCCAGCGTGCTCGACGCGACGTTCGCCGCCGTCAGCTCCGCCGGCGACGCGACGAGCGAGGGCAGGAGCGCCGCCTGCGCAGGCCGGAAGACCGTGCCCGCGACCGTCGTGAGCGCGACGAGCCCGTAGACGACCGGCGGCCGGCCCGTCGGTCGCGATCACGGCCGCCGCGGCGACCATCAGGCGCGAAGCGGACGAGGTCGCTCGACGACCATCACCGCGACGCGCGAGATACCGGTCCGCGAGCGTCGCCGTGAACGGCGACGCGATCGCCGCCGGCACGAGCCGGATCAGCCCGACGAGGCCGACGGCGCCGCGCCGCCCTGCTCGTACGCGTAGACGCCGAGCGCGACGAGGTACGCCCAGCCGCCCAGGATCGAGCCGACCCACGCGAGCTGGAGGCGGCGGAGCCTCGGGCTCGCGAGCACCGCTCCGAGCGCGCGCAGAGACGCCCGCGCCCGACTCTCTGCCCCCCGCTCGACTGACCGCCGCTCATCGTCGCTTGCAGACCACATCAGAAATGAGGGAAGATTTCATCCCGCCCGCACGTCGTGTGGGTGAGATGAGAGCGACCCCTGCATCGCGAAAGGAGCGGACCGTGTCGGACGAGCGCGTAGACAAGTGGAGAAGGCAGAGGAGCAGGACTTCGAGGCGCACAAGCTCGAGACCGCGACCGGGTCGAGGACGCGCCAGGTCAGAGGTCGGACGAGGTCGAGGACGGCCAGGTCGAGGCGAGACGACGCGAGGACGACGACTTCGAGGGCCACCGCTGGAGTCGGTCGGTCGAGGACGCCAGGTCGCCAGGTCGAGGACGGCAGGTCAAGGCCGAGGACGTCTGAGCGCCGTAGGTGCTGGCCGACCCTCCCGCGGGGGGCCGGCGCGGTTCGGAGGCGGCGCCATCGGCGCCGTTTCCGTTTCTAGGGGCTGCCGCTCGAGAGAACCCGCTCGATCGCCTCGAGGAGCTTCACGCCTGCGTCGTCGTCCGCGTCCTCGAGGAGCGAGGCGATCCGCGCGACGAGCGCCGCCGCTCCCTCGCCGCCGAGCGCCGACTGCGCGCGGCGCGCGCCGCAGCAGGAGGTCGAGGCCGATCGCGGCCTGCGTCGAGAAGCGTCCGAGAAGCTCGAGCTCGGCGACCCCGAACGGCCGATCCTGCGCGCGGTCGAGCACCGACAGCACGCCCAGCGCCCGCTCGTCGTGGAGGAGCGGGGACGCGACGATGCTCGACGGCACGTAGCCGGTCGTCGGCGCGCGCTCGCGCGGAGAAGCGCGGGTCGGACGTCAGGTCGTCGACGACGAGCGGCTGCCGCGTGACGAGCGCGAAGCCGGCGATTCCGGTGCTCGACGGGAAGCGCGTCCCGACGAGGGTGTCGCCGCCCTGCCCCGAGACGGCCTCGAAGACGAGCTCGTCGGCTCTCCTCGTCGTAGAGGAAGATCGACGCCGCCTGGGCGCGCGAAGATCGTGCGGGCGACGTCGACGATCGACTGGAGGAGCGCCCGGTAGGTCTCCTCGTCTCCGCCGAGCATGCCGGCCGCGGCGGCTCCGCGAGCGTCGAGCCCGTCGCTCATGTCGAGCCTCCGTGTTCGTCGCGGTCAGGTGCAGGACGCTCTTCAGCTGGAACGGCGTCAGCTCCGGGTGCTTCGCCAGCACGAGCGCCGCGACCCCCGCGACATGCGGCGCGGCGAAGCTGTTGCCCGTGCAGCGCAGCGTCCCGCCGCCGAGCCACGCGACCTCGACGTCGACGCCCCGCGCGAAGAGCTCGACCGGGCGGGCTCGGGTTGACGTACCAGGCGAGCGGGTCCGTCTCCTCGTGGCTGCCGACCGAGATCACCGACGAGAACCGCCACGGGTAGCTGTCGACCGGCAGGTTGTGCGCCGAGGCGACGATCGACGGTGCGGTTGAAGTACGCGAGGTCCGCGAGCTCGTGGAGCTCCTCCGCGAAGCGGCGCTTCGTCGTCGAGAGGCTCAGGTTGATGACGCGGTGCCCCGCCTCGATGGCGTGCCGCAGGCCGGCGAGGATGAGGTCGCCGGCGCCGGTCGCCCCCGCGCCGAGGACACGGACGCTGTGCAGCCTGCAGGCGGGCGCGATCGAGCGGACGATCCCCGCGCAGGCGGTGCCGTGCCCGCAGACGTCGCCCCTGTCGTCGTCGACGATCGCGATCGTCGTCGCCGTCACGCGCCACGGCGACCGCGCTCGCGAGCGGCCCGACGAGCGGATGCCCCGACTCGATGCCCGAGTCGACGATGCAGACGTCGACCTCGCCGGTCGAGCCGCCGAGCGCCCAGTCGCGGCGTGACGGCCTCGCGCCACACGCCGGGCACGGCGACCGCCGGCGCCTCGCCGGACGCAAGGCTCCAGGCCGGCACCGGCCGCGCGCTCACGTCGTCTGCAGCGCCACGTCCCGGGCGGTCGCGGCCGCGCCTGCGCGGCCGCGTCCGCCCGGACGCGAGAGCTCGTCGTCCGGTCGCGTCGCGAGGTTCACGTGGACGAGCCGTGCCGCCGCGTTGCTCGCGGCCTCGGCGAGGGTTGCGGCCGCCCACGCGTCCCCGCGCACCGCGTCGGCGCCGTCGCGCGCCGCGAGGGCCGCGAGCGCGGCGACGTCGGCCGCGGCCTCCGCGATCTCGCAGCGGCACCTCCGCGGCCCGGTGGAGCGCCCTGCCCGAGCGCGGCGTCGCGGTCGGGCGCGCGCAGCTGCTCGAGCGCGTGGGCGTACGCGACGTGATCCTCGTCCGCGAGCACGAGCGACGCGGTCGCCGAGCGCGGCCGCCTGGGCGGCGATCGCCGGGCGCCTCCTCCCAGTCGTGCGACACGCGGGCGACGAGGCGGACGAGCCCCGAGGCCATCGCTCGTCGCGAGCGCAGCGGCCGATCCGCCGGCAGGTCCGGGCCCCGACCTCGGCGAGCACGTCGTGGAGCCGGCCCGTCGGCAGGCTCGCGAGCGATGATGCCGGTGACGCGCGAGGCTCACGGCGCGAGACGGCGGCGCAGGTGGGCGACGACGACGGGCGTCGGCTCGACGCCTTCGGCGCGGAGCGTCGCCTCGAGGTCGGCGACGGCGCGCTCGCGGAACCGCTCGTCCCGCTCGATCCGCTCGAAGATCGTCTCGAGCTCGCGTCGTGCCGCAGGCAGCTGCTTCGCGGCCTCGACCCAGCCCCTCGGGGGCATGGGGAGGGCGCGGAGCGCCTCGGCGATCCGTTCCTCGGGGGTCATCGTCGGTCTCCCACCTTCTCACCCGACGGTGGAGGCGGCGACTTTCTTCCCGGCTCGAGCACGTCGCGGAGGCGGGTGAGGCAGCGCGCGATCCGGCTCGCGATCGTGCCCGACGGAAGCTCGAGCTCGGCCGAGATCGTGCGGTAGCTCTCGTCGCGGCAGAAGAACCGGTCGAGGATCTCGCGGCAGTCGGGCGAGAGCCGCGTCGAGCGCGGCGTGCACCGTCAGCGCCTCGTCGAGCCGCGTCGAGGCCCTTCGTCCGTCGTCGTCGGGCAGCTCGTCGACCGCGACCTCGCGGCCCGAGCGGCGCAGCGCGTCGATCGCGCAGTGCCTGGTCGTCTGGGCGATCCAGGGGCGCAGCGCGTCGTCGTCGCGCAGCGTGTCCGAGCCGCTCGAAGACCCGCGCGAAGACCTCCTGGAACACGTCCTCGGCGTCCTGCGGCCCGAGCCGGTAGACGCGGGCCGCGATCGCGTAGACGTAGCGGGCGTACCGGTCGACGAGCGCGTCCCACGCGGCCTGGTCTCCCGGCGCGACAGCGGGCGACGAGCTCGGCGTCCGACGCGGCGTCCACCGCGACCTCGGGCTACCGGTGCTCGGCGGCGCGGAGTCGCTCGGCGAGCAGCTCGAGCAGCTTCCACGTCACCGACGGACGCGACTCCGCGAAGCTGCGGAAGCTCCAGACGGGCAGGGCGAACGCCCGCAGCTGCGAGGTCGCGGTGACGGTCGCCGAGCGGGCCGACTTGTCGACGAGCGCGACCTCGCCGAACGACGCGCCGGGCCCGAGGCTGCCGACGGTCTGTGCCGCCCACCGAGACGTCGGCGGTGCCGCTCTCGACGACGAAGAAGTTGAGCCCGCCCTCGCCCTCGGTCGCGATCGGCTGGCCGGCGGCGAACTCGCGCTCGATGAAGTCGCTCGCGAGCTGCTTGACGGAGCGCGTCGTCGAGGTCGGCGAAGATCGGGATGCTGCGGATCAGCTCGGCAGCTCGGCTGGGCCATCGCGTGCGACCTTACCCGTCCGGCGGGGTGCTGTCACCCTCGAGGCGCGACACGCCGAGGCGAAGCTCCTCGATGCGAAGCTCGGCCCGGTCGAGCCGCTCGGCGCACGCGCGGTAGAGCTCCTCGCCGCGCTCCCAGAGCGCGAGCGCCTCGTCGAGCGGGACGTCGCCTCGCTCGAGGCGCGCGACGAGCTCGTCGAGCTCGCGCTGGAGCTCCTCGAACGTCCGCTCGGGCGTCACGGCGCGCACCTCCTCGACCCGCGCGCCGAGGCCGCCCGCGGCGAGCTCGACGTCGATCGGGCTGCCGCAGCCCGACCGTGCTCGCGTCGCGGACGACCGCGCCCTCCGCGCGGACGATCGCGTAGCCGCGGGCGAGCGTGGCGCGCGGCGAAAGCGCCTGCAGCCGGACGCCCGTGCGGTCGAGCGCCGCGCGGCGCCGCTCGACGAGGAGCCCCGGTGCGGCGACGAGCCGCTCGCGGCTTCGCGCCGAGCCGCGCTCGATCGCGCTCGAGCGCACCGCGTCGCGCCCGTCGCCGACCGCTGGCGGGCGCGCTCGAGCCCGGCGCGCAGCTCGTCGAGGTCGGGCACGACGAGCCGCGCGGCCGCGGTCGGCGTCGCGGCGCGGACGTCCGCGGCCAGGTCGCAGAGCGGCTCGTCCTGCTCGTGGCCGACCGCGGAGACGATCGGAACGGGGCACGCCGCAACGGCGCGCACGACCCGCTCGTCGCTGAACGGGAGCAGGTCCTCGAAGCTTCCTCCTCCGCGCGCGAGGATCACGACGTCGACGCCCTCGCAGGCGCGCGAGCGCCGACAGCGCGCGCACGATCGAGACGGGCGCAGTCGGGCCCTGGACGCGCGTCTCGGCGACGACGAGCCGCACGGCGGGGTAGCGGGTCGTGATCGCCGCGACGACGTCGCCCCGCGCAGCCGCGTCGACGCCGGTGAGGAGGCCGACCGCGCGCGGGAAGCGCGGCAGCCGGCGCTTTCGCTCGGGCGCGAAGAGCCCTTCGGCGTCGAGCGCGCGCCGCAGCCGGCTCGAGCGCGGCGGCGTGGTCGCCGGCGCCGACGCGCTCGACCGCGGCGACGCGGAAGCTGAGCTCGCCCCGCGCCTCGTAGAGCTGGAGGCGGCCCATCGCCTGGACGCGCTCGCCCTCGGCGAGCGCCGGCGCGAGCGCGTCGAAGCTGCGCCGCGGCATCGTCGCGGGCAGGCAGGCGCCGCTCTCCGGGTCCTTCAGGGTGAGGAAGACCGTCGCCCAGGCGGCGTTTCGCCGGAGCTCGGAGACCTCCCCCTCGACCCAGACGTCGCGGACGCGCGCGAGGTAGCCGGCGAGCCGTCGGTTGAAGGCCGCGACGGGGTAGACCTTGCGCTCGGTCGGCGGAACTGCTCCATGACGCGGAGCGTAACGACGCAGGAGCGGCAGTTGCGGACCGCGACGCGGACGCCTTCAGGGATGTGCCCCGCCGCAGGCAGGGATCCAGCGCGGGTTCCGCGCGGCGGATCCGCTTGCGGGCTAGCAGCAGTATCTCGGCGGCGACGACGGGGTTGCAGCCCTGGGTGACGAGCTCGACGCACGTGTGGAGGTCGGCCTCGCTCGCCGCGAGCCGCTCGGCGAGCGGCAGCGGGAACCCGGCCTCGATGAGCACGTGCAGGCGCCAGCTCTCCACCTTGGACTGCTCGTCCTCGCGCCACACGGGTGTCTCGGTCAGCTCGGCCATCGTGCTCGGGTCATTCGTTCTGCCTCTGACGATCCCTGCCGCGGAAAGTTGGTGCCGCGCCGTGGACGAAACGCGTCAGCTCGGGGTTGCGGCCGCGGAGCGGACGCCTTCAGGGATGTGCCCCGCCGAAGGCGGGGATCCACCGCGGGTGGTTCCGCTCCTGCGGAACCCCCTTGCGGGACAAGATCAGCGCGCGTCGAGGCGCTGCGCGAGCTCCTCGCGCACGAGCAGCTCGACGGCGCGGTCGAGCTCGCGCTGGAGGCGCGTCGCCGCCTCCTCGCGCGCCTCGCGGAGGCGCTCGTCGAGCGCGAGCATCGCGACCTGGGCGTGTCGCTCGACCTCGCGCTCCGTGACCCGCTCGAGCCGCTCCGTCTGGCGCCGCTCCCACTCGACGAGCACGACGTCGAGCCGCGCCCGGACGTCCGTCTCCGCCTTCTCGATCGAGTCGGCCACCGCCGCCTCGCGCGCCCGCAGGCGCTCGGTGATCTCCTCGATCGCCCGCCGCCGCTCGATCGTCTGCGCCTCGAGCTCGTCGAGGGCCTCGGTGACGGCCTGTCCCGGCCGCGCGCTCGAGCTCCTCGCGAAGGCGCAAGACGGTCTTCTTCTGCTCGTCGGCCGTCGAGCCGAGCTCGGCTGCCTCCGCCTCGAGACGCGACTCGACCTCGGCGATCGCCTGCCGGTTGCGCTGCTGGAGACGCGCGAGCTGCGCCTCCAGGTGGCGCTGCGCGCGATCGAGGTCCTCCGAGAAGCCGCGGAGCCGCTCCTCGAGCCGCCGTTCGGCCACGCGCGAGCTCCTCGGCGAGGCGCTCGCCCGTCCCGCGCTCGCTGCGCCTCGAACGCCGCGCGGCGCTCCTCCGCGAGCCGGCGCTCCTCGGCGCGAGCACCGACGCGGTCTCGGCGCGCTCCCGCGCGAGCACGCGCCGGATCTCCTCGGTGTGCGCGGCGGTCTCGGACGGCGACCGCCTCGCGCACGGCCCGCCGCGCGTCCGCGACGAGCTCGTCGGACGCGGCGGAGGCCGCGCGCGCCCGCCGGAGCGCGACGCCAGAGCGCCGGCCGCGACGAGCACGGCCGACAGACGAGACACGCGCCGAGGATCCACGGGGCCGATCGCTGACCGATGGTAGTTGCCGTCCAGGATCGAAAGCTGCTAACCGATGAGAGTGCTCAGGTCGTCGTATTCGATGGAGGGGGAGACACCTTTGGGGTCTCACATTCCGTATCCGTCATGCCGCAGCGCTCGGGCTGCCCGATCGCGGGGCTGTTCGCTGCTGCTGCTCCTGCTCTTCCCGGAAGCGGCGCTCGCGGCGGAGTTCCGCGACGGGCTGCGCGACGGCCTGGGCGGGTCGCCGCCGCCGACGCGCGTTGGCTCGTCGTGACGGGTCTGCTGCTCGCCGCCTCGCTCGACCGGCAGCGCCCTCGCCTGGCGCGCCGCGCTGCGGGCGTGCGGCCGCGCTGCGGCCCGGTCGACGCGGTGGCGCGCTACGGGATCGGGTCGCTCGCGAACGCCGTGCTGCCGGCAAGCGTCGGAGGCGTGATCAGGATCGCGCCTCTTCTCGAGGCTCGTCCACCGGGAGGGCGCGGTCTGGACGACGGGCGGAGCGGCCGCAGTCGCGGGTATCGCGCGCTCGCTCTGGCTCGGTGCGCTCGTCGCGCCGGCGTCGACGACCGGCGTGCTTCCGCCTGGCCGGCGTTTGCCTCCTCGTCGGCCGCGCCTGCGTCGGCGTCGGCGTCGCGCTCGTCGCGCGTGCGGACGCGGTTCCGCGCCCGGGCCGCGCACGTGCTCGACGCGTTCGCGGCCCTGCGCTCGCCCGGCCGCGCACCGCGGGAGCGGTCGTGCTGTGCGTCGGCGTGGCGATCGTCGCCCGCGTCGCGGCAGCGTCCGCGCTCGCGCTCGCCTTCGGCGTCGAGCGGCCGCTCGCGGCCGGCCTGCTGGCGGTCGCCGCGATCGAGCTTGCCGCGATCCTGCCGATCCAGCCGGCGGCGCAGGGATGGCGGGCGGCGCGGTCGCCTTCGCGTTCGCCGCGCACGGCGTCGCCGACGGCGTCGCGGTCTCGGCCGGCATGGCGTTCGCCGGCCGCCGAGGCGGCCACCGCAGTCGCGGTCGGCGGGCTCGGAGCGGCCTCGTGCTCGCGCTGCCCGCGCTCGGTGCGGTGGGTCGCTCGCGTGCCGGAGCCGCGACCGTCGCAGCTGGTCGACAGGACTCGAAGCGCGACGCACGGCGCCGCGGCGACCGCGACGGTCGACGCGGTGAGCAGCTGCAATGCCGCCTCGGGCGCCGCTGTCAGCGCCACGCCGAGCGGCTCACTCGCTCCGTCGGCACGACGAGCTCCTTCGACGCCGCGACATCCCGCCGCGACCTGGCGTCGCATGCGACAGCCGCCGCTGGGCGAGCGAGAGCAGCGTCGCCCAGGCGGCGGCGAGCGCCGCCTCCGCCCGCACGGCGCCGGCCTGGGCGACGATAGGCGGTGACGACGGGGAACGCGCCCCAGGCGAGCGCGAAGCCGAGGTCGGTGTGCACGCGACCGCCGAGGAGCTCGAGGTTGTACGCGGGGACGAGGAACGCGCCGAGCGCGACGAGCGGCAGGATCCAGAGCGTCGTCTCGAGCGCGACGGCGATCCCGATCGCGCAGGCCGCGCGCGACCGACAGGACGGCGAGCGCGACGAGCACCCGCGACGGGATCGTCGTCCCGAGCGGGCGGCCCCGGAGCTCGTCGAGCGCGTGCGCGCCGATCCCCATCGCGAGCGCGAACGCGAGCACGGTGAGGCCCGAGACGTCCCCAGGCGACGCCGGCGACGAGGCAGCCGCCCACGACGACGTAGGCGAGGTGCCACGCCGTGTACGGGAGGTGGAGCAGCGTCACGTAGTCGCGCCAGCCCCCCGGCTCGAGCGCGTAGAAGGCGGGCCGTGCCTCGTGCGGCGTGCCGTCAGCGGCCCACACGTCGCCCCCAGACGACGAGGCCGCCGCCGAGGCTGCGCCGGCGCACGCGGAGTCCTCGATCCCGGCGGCCCGCCAGAGCTCGAGCAGCGCGCGGCTCGGGATACCGGTCGTGGAAGTCGCGGATCGACGGGCCGAGGAAGCGCCCGACCTCGTGCCAGCCCGGCGAGATCAGCCGGCCGGCGACGGGGAGCCCGACGTCGACCCAGAGGTTCCACGGCGGGCGCCAGATGCCCCGCGGCAGGCCGAACTCGAGCATCGCGACGTCGCCTCCCGGGCGGACGACGCGCGCGAGCTCCGCGAGGGTCGCTCGCCGGGTCGTCGACGTAGCGGAGGAGGTAGGTGAACGTGAGGTGGTCGAACGACTCGTCGGGAACGGGATCGCGTCGGCCGATGCCTCGACGAGCTCGACGCGCCCGCCGAGCCGGGCACGCGCCCGCGCCAGCATCTCGGGGCTCTGGTCGAGGCCCGTGACGCGGAAGCCGCGCTCGAGCAGCGCGGCGGCGACGAGGCCGGTCCCCGTCGCGACGTCGAGCACGTGGCCGCCGTCCCGCGGGAGGCGTCGAGACGAGGAACCGCCGCCACCGCGGGTCCTGCCCGAACGACAGGACCGCTCCGACGCGGTCGTAGGTCGGGCCGAGCGGCGCGAACAGCGCCTTCGCCTGGGCTCGGCCGCTCCGACATCGGGATCTATCCTGGCACGGTGGACCTCGGACTCTCGCGGCCGACCTCGAGCGGATCGCGGCGGGCGCGCTTGCGTTCGGCGACGGCAGGGAGCTGAGCGGGGTGCTCGCGACCGAGGCCCTCCCGGGCGCCCGTGTCTACGTCTGCGCGTTCGAGGCGGACCGACGCGGAACGGGCGTGGCTCGCGCTCGACGCACGAGGGGAGCCGGTCGGGGAGCGGCGGGACGTGCGCGACGCCGTCTCGATCGCCGCGCTCTGCGAGGTCGCCGAGGAGGCGGCCTTCCCCGGCGACCTCGACGAGCTTCGCGCCCAGCTCGTCGCGCTGCGGATCGCGGAGGCGCCGGAGGGCATCGACGAGGCGGAGGAGGCGGCCCGTGCGCTCCAGCACGTGCTCGGCGCGCCGCCCCACCTCGCGTCCCCGGAGCGCCTCGACGCGATCGGGGAGGCGGCCCGGCGCCTCGAGCGCGCGCTCGACCCCACCGCCCCGTCGCCCTTCACGGACGTGCTGCGCTCCGCGGGCGAGGTGGCGGACGCGCTCTGGCGCGACGTCGAGGCCGCCTACCTGCGCCCGCTCGACCGATCGTCTAGCCTGGCAGGCATGGAAGGCGGAGGCTTCTTCCCGTTCGGCGGCGACCCCGAGGAGATCATGCGGGGGCTGCGCGAGTTCGCCGAGCAGCAGGCGGAGGGCGTCAAGGAGGCGCAGCGGGAGCAGTTCGCGACCCTGACGCTGTCGACGGCCGTGGACCTGACCCAGGCGGCGCTCGCGCAGATCGCGCCCACGGGCAGCGTCGACGAGCAGGCGCTGCAGCTCCGCGACGCGATGCGCGTCCTCTTCCCCGAGGCGGTCGCTCTCGTCTCGGCCGCCCGCCAGGGCTTCATGCGCGAATAGGATCCACGATCCGTGAGGTTGTTCGACCGCGCCGTCGTCCGTGTGCTGCCTGCGGTGCCGCGGTCGGTCGTGCGGCGGGTGGCGTCGCCGTACATCGCAGGCTCGACGCTCGACGACGCGCGGCGCGTCGTGGCCGTCGCTCAACGCCGAGGGCATGCGGGCGACCGTCGACGTGCTCGGCGAGGAGATCTCGCGACCGGACGAGGCCGAGGCGATCGCCCGGGCGTACCGCGACGCCCTTGCGGCGATCGCGGAGGACGGCCTCGACGCGAACATCTCGATCAAGCTGACGGGCTTCGGGCTCAAGCTCGACGAGGGCGCTCTGCCGCTAGCTCGTCTGTCGGGCTCGTCGCGGACGCCGGGCGACACGCGGCATCTTCGTGCGGCTCGACATGGAGGACTCGAGCACGACCGACGCGACGCTCGAGCTCTACCGGGCGCTCCGAGCGGACGGGCACGACGGAGTCGGGGTCGTCCTGCAGGCGGCGCTACGGCGGACGCTCGCGGACATCGAGGCGCTCGCCCCGCTCGAGCCGAGCGTGCGCCTCTGCAAGGGGATCTACGTGGAGCCGCCGTCCGTCGCCTACCAGGGGTTCGACGAGGTGCGCTCGAGCTTCGTCGCGTGCCTCGACGCGCTGCTCGAGAGCGCCGGTGCCGTGTCGCGATCGCGACGCACGACGAGTGGCTCATCGAGCGGGCGCTCGAGCGCGTCGACGGGGTCGAGCCGGGACGGCTACGAGCTGCAGATGCTGCTCGGCGTCCGCGTCCGAGCGCGCGCGGCGAGCTCGTCGCCGACGGTCATCCGCTGCGGATCTACGTGCCGTACGGGGAGCAGTGGTACGAGTACTCGCTCCGCCGGCTCCAGGAGAACCCGAAGGTCGCCGGCTACGTCGCGAAGGACGTCCTCTCGCGCCTCGTGCCAGGGCGTTAGCGTCGCAGTCCCGGCCGCGAAGATCTCGATTCCGCAGAAGGCTTACGGCTCGGTGTGCACGACGACGTCCGCGACCCCGGGCAGCGCGGCGCGGATCCTCTCCGACACGGCCGTCGCCTCGGCGTGGGCGTCCGCGAGCGAGACGCCGCCCTCGAGCGCGAGCGTGACGAGCACGACGAGCCCGTCGTCCGTGTCGAGCGTTCGGAGCTCGCGCGGCTTGCGCCCGGTGACCGAGACGACGGCGCGCTCGATCTCGCGCGGGTCGTGCTGCACGATCCGCCCGGGTGACCGCTCCGCGAGCGGCTCGAGGTGGGTCTGCACCGCGCGAACCTCGGGCGCCGCCCGGTGGATGGCGCGCCTCCACGTCCTCCGCGATCGCATGCGCGTGGGCGAGCGGGAGCGTCACCGGGAAGCTTCAGGTGGAGCGACACCTCGGTTCCGTCGACGGTGTCGATCACTGTCAGGTTGTGGAGCTCGCGCACGTGGGCGACGGTCATCGCCGCCGCCCGGACGCGCTCGCGGATCTCCGCCTCCGACGCCGCCGGCTCGACGTGGACGACGACGTCGCTTCCAGGGAGCACTCGCTGCACCGCGTCCTCGACCCGGTCGGCCGCGGCGTGGCCCTGCCCCACGGCGGCGCCGGGTGAGACGCCGATCACGACGTCGGCGAAGGTGCGGCCCCCGGCCTGGCGGAGGCGTAGCCGGCGAACGGCTACCGGCGGGTCGAGGCGGGCGATCGCGTCGTGCGCGGCCTCCACGGCGTCTGCCGGCGCGCGATCCATCAGCACGTCGACGTTGCGCCGGATGAGCCGGGCGGCGGCGGTGACGACGAGCACCGCGACGAAGAGCGCGGCGATCGAGTCGCCCTCGGGGAAGCCCGCCCGGGCCGCGACGAGGCCGCCCGATCACGGCGATCGTCGAGAGCAGATCGGAGCCGAAGTGGACCGCGTTCGAGAAGAGCGCCGCGCTCGAGTGCTGCCGTGCGGTGCGGTACGAGACGACGAGCGCGCGAGAGGTCGATCGCGACGACCAGGAGGAGCACGGCGAAGACCCACCAGGCGGGCTCGACGTCGAGCTCGATCCAGCCCGCGAGGCGTGCGACGGCGAGCGCTGCGACGCCGATCGAGATGAGCACGAGGAAGCCCGCCTCGGCGAGCGCGGCGAGGTGCTCGGCCTTGCCGTGGCCGTAGAGGTGGCCCGCGTCTGCGGGCTTCGTCGCGACGCCGATCGCGAAGAAGGTGAGGAGCGCGGCGACGAGGTCCGTCCCCGAGTGGGCCGCGTCCGCGACGAGGCCGAGGCTTCCCGCCGCGAGGCCCGTCACGAGCTTGATCGCGATCAGGGCGGTCGCGGCGACGACCGACGCGAGCGCTGTGCGACGCAACGGCGACACGCGCGAAGGCTATGCGCCCGCGCGCGTGCGCCGCCCGCCGTCGTCGGTCAGGTGGCCAGCTCCTCCGTCGCCGGCGGGCGCGCGCCGTTGCGCGACTTCGCCCGCGACCGCGACCGCTTCTCGATGTGCTCCGCGACGCGCGCGCCGTCACGCCCGGCGCCGAGGACGAGCATCGAGCTGAACGAGTGGAGGAACGGCATCCCCGCGAAGTAGAGCCCGGGTGAGCTCGGGACGGCGCCGCGAACCTGCACGGGATAGCCGTCGTCCTCGACGGGAACCTCGAAGCGAATCCAGTCGTACCGGTGCCGGAACCCGGTGCACCAGACGACGTTCGCCACGTCGAGTGCTCTCCCGTCGGCGAGCACCGGCTTGCCGTCGCGGGTTCCGACGGTGCGGTCGAGCACGAGCTCGACACCCGCCGCCGAGAGATCGCGGCGCTTGACGCGGAGGAGCGGTCCCCCGTGCGAGCGGATCTCGGGCTTCACCTTCCGGCCGAGCGGCGTCGAGACCGTCAGCACGCGTGTCGCCACCAGGCGCAGCACCGGCAGAGCCAGCCGCACGCCGCGGCCCTCGAGGTCGAGGGGGAACTGGCCGGTGTCCGGCCCCGACAGCACCGTCGGGAAGCCGGCCTTCGCGACCTCGTAGGCGATGTCGCCTCCCGAGTGCGAGGCGCCGACGACGAGCACCGCTCCTTGCTGCAGCTGCTCGGGACTGCGGTAGTCGGCGGAGTGGAGGGCTCTGATCGAGGGGTCGAGCTCGCCGGCGAACTCCGGGACCACCGGGTTCTCGTGCCGCATGACGCCCGTCGCGACGACGACGTTGTCCGCCTCGAAGCGACGCGTCCCCGCGGTGACGACGTAGCCCTCGTCGTTCCGCTCGAGCGCGTCGACGACGACGCCGTTTCGCACCGGGAGGTCGAAGCGCGCCGCATACGACTCGAGGTAGTCCGCCATCTCCATTGCGGACGGGTACGAGTACCGCGGCGCCGGGAACGGCATCCCGGGCAGCCCGTCGAATGCTGCGGGTGTGTAGAGCCGAAGGGACGGCCAGCGCTTGCGCCACGAGTCGCCCACCCGCTCGCTCCCGTCGAGGATCGCGAACGACTGCTCCTTGCGGGTCAGGTGGTAGCCGGTCGCGAGGCCTGCCTGCCCACCACCGATGACGATCGTCTCGAGCCGTTCGGTCTGCATGTCTCCTCCTCTCGTGTCCTGCGAGCACCGTAGGAGGTGGGGCCCGGCGGCGCATCGCGAGGATCCGCCAACTCGCATCTGCGCCTTGTGGTCGATTCGGACCATCGACGCGCACTAGAGGAGGCCGTGCGCGTGAGCGAACGCGCTCGCCGCCGTGCGCGAGGAGACGTCGAGCTTGCCGAAGATGTTCTGGAGGTGGCGGGCGACCGTGTGCTCGGAGATCACGAGCTCCGCGGCGATCGCCCGGTTGCTCTGCCCGGCCGCGACAAGGCGCAGCACCTCGATCTCGCGCGCCGTGAGCCCGTGCGCCTCGTCCGGTCGGACGTGCGCCCGGTACGCCTCGAGCCGCAGGGCGTCCGGCGTCGCGCCGAGCGCTGCGAACCCGTCGCGCGCGGCGTCGAGCTCGAGCGCGGCCGTGTCCTCGTCACCGAGCGCCCGGCAGGCGACGCCGATCGCCACGCGCGCGCACGCCTCCTCGTACGGCGCGTCGAGCTCGCGCCACGCGCTGCAGGCGCGCCGGGCGGACCCGAGCGCCTGGTCCGGCTCGCCCGCCGCGAGGTGCGCGGCAGCGCGAGCCGTCGCCGCGTGCGCCCCGAGCACCGTGGTGGAGTGATCCGCAGCAAGCGTCTCCAGCTCGACGCAGGCCGCACGCGCCTCCTCGACGTCACCACCCGCGAGCGCGATCTCCACGTACGCCGGAAGCAGCGCAGCCCGCTGCGGCCAGAGCGTCGTCTCCCCGAGCGCCCGTCGCATCGCCGCCGCGGCCGCAGGCTGCTTCCCCTGGGCCAGCCGGAGCAGCGCAAGCCCGGGCTGCGGCTCCCATCCGAACCGGCTCGACTCGCGGTAGGCCGACTCGGCGGCGCCCAGCTCGCCTCGCAGGCGGTGCACCTCGCCCTGCCGGTAGAACGCCTGTGCCGCGGCGGCGCGGTTGAAGCCCTGGACGAGCCGCTCCGCCGCGATCCGAGCCTGCTCCAGCGCGTCCGGCCACGCCCCGCGCAGCTGCAGCAGCTCGGCGCGGTGAACGAGGCACCGGCCGGTAAAGGCGACGAGGTCGGGCTGCTCGTCGCACCACCGCGTGAGGACGTCGGTCCACTCCTGGGCGCGCCGGACGTCGAACGCCTCCACGCAGGCGAGGATCACTCCGCAGTAGACGATGCCCGTGACGATCGGCGACGTCGTGCCCGCAGTGACCGCGACCATCGCCTCGTCCAGGAGCCTGAAGCCGTCGACGACGGCGCCCTGCATGACGAGAAACTGCCCCTGCTGGTGCGTGGCGAGGGCGTAGAGGTCGGCGTCCCCGAGCCGCTCGCCGATCTCGGCGGCGCGGCCCGTGATCGCGGCGGCACCCGCGAGGTCGCCGTCCGCCTCGAGCTGGAATGCGCGCGGCACGAGGAGGTAGCCATGCTCGACGACCTCGCCGTCGACGCGCTCGAGGATCCGCTGGGCGCGGCCGAGCCAGCCGCCGGCCGGTCCCAGCTCGCCGCGGGCCGCGTGATGCATACCCACCCACAGTGCGCACCGAGCGGCGCGCGGCTCGTCTCCCGACTCGAGGTGGGCCAGGTGCGCCCGCTCCAGGCACGCGACCCAGCCGTCGTCTCGACCGAGCATGTACGCGGCCGTGCCGAGCAGCTCGAGGTCCTCGGCATCGAGCGGCGTCGCCTCGTCAGACCGCGAGAGCGCATCGTGCGCGTCTCGCCAGGCCCGCCGTGCGTACGCCCGGCGACCCTCCTGGACGTCGTCCCGCACGCGGCCATTGTCCCGTATCGGCGGGCTCACTCGCCAGGTGCCGCCGCCGCGCCTCGCCGGCGGGCGGCGAGGATCCCGGCCGCGATCAGCACGCCGCCGGCCAGCTCGAGCAGCCCGAGCGTCTCGGAGAGAAGCACGACCGCGATCGCCGCAGCGAGGAACGGCTGCAGGTTCGCGGCAAGCGTCGCTCGCGCCGCGCCGATCCGCTCGAGCGAGCGGAACCAGAGGATGTTCGTGAGGACGAGCGGGCCGAGGGTCGCGAAGAGAAGGAGCCCCCAGATCTCCCAGCCGAGCGCCCAGTCCTGCGACTGGAGCTGCGCGGCCCCGGTGATCGTGAGAGGGACCCAGGCGAGAGACAGCACGACGCTCGAGATCCGCGAGGCGGAGTAGCGTCCGCATCAGCGGCGTCACGAGCATCGAGTACGCCGCCCAGGTTGCCGCCGTGAGGATCCCGAGCAGCACGCCGCCGAGGTCGCCGGAGAGCTCGCCCCCGGAGCCGAGCGCGACGAGCGCGACCCCGCCGAACGAGAGGAGCGCGCCCGCCCAGAAGCGAGACGAAAGGCGCTCCGTGCCGAGCGCGAGACCGGCGCAGGCAGCGAAGATCGGTGTCGCGCCGAGGATCAGCGCGAGCACGGACGCCGTCGTCGTCTTGAGCGCATACACGAAGGCGATCTGGTTGACGTAGAGCACTGCTGCGGCTGCGAAGACGAGCGGGAGGTGCCGGCGGGAGATCCGGAGCGACCGCTCCACGGCGAGCGTCAGCGATGCGAAGACCAGCGCTGCGAGCCCGTAGCGGACGCTTCCGTAGGCGAGCGGCTGGAAGCCGTGGACGAGGATGTAGCGGCTGACCGTGAGGTTCAGCGCCCAGAGGACGATCGTCGTCGAGAGCATCCACTCGACGGTCGTGGGCCTCCGCATCGGTCCGACGGTACTGGTTAGGCTTCGCGGCCCCATGACCGAGCCGACCGTCGAAGACATCGATGCCCTCGTCGGGCCGGCGACGCCACACTTCGCGTTCCAGATCCGGGCGCGGGTACGGGAGGCGATCGCCGACCTGCCCGAGGATCATCCCGTCCGCAGCTACGGCGAGCGGCAGATGGAGCTGCTCGAGCGGCTCGGGTTCGCCTCCACGAAGGCGGAGCACTCGGAGCCTGAATCGCGCGACCGGATCGGCTGGGAGACGATCCCGTCGGCGGCCACAGCGGCGAACCCGTTGCCGCGCAGCATCGTCGAGTGAGCGCCGGCCGGACGGTCCTCGTCACCGGCGGCTCGCGCGGGATCGGCAAGGCGATCGCGCTGCGGCTGGCGCGCGAAGGCGCCACGCGCGTCGCGATCGGGTACTTCCGCTCGGACTCGGCTGCCGAGGAGACCGCGGAGGAGCTGCGAGCGCTCGGTGCGGAGCCCGTGCTCGTGCGGGGCAACGTCACCTCGTCGCGGGTCGTGGAGCAGGTTGCGGCGCTCGGGCCGCTCGACGTCTTCGTCCACAACGCGGCGACCGGCGTCATCCGACCCGCGCTCGAGACCGAGGACAAGCACTGGGACTGGACGCTCAACGCGAACGCACGCGCGCTGCTCGGCCTGACACGCGTCGCCGCGCCGTCGATGAAGCCCGGAGCGTCGATCGTCGCGATCTCGAGCCTCGGCTCGGTGCGCGTGCTCGAGAACTACACCCTCGTCGGCACCTCCAAGGCGGCGCTCGAGGCGCTCGTCCGCTACCTCGCGGTCGAGCTCGCCCCACGAGGAATCCGCGTCAACGCGGTGTCGGCCGGCGTCGTCGAGACCGGGGCGCTCGAGCACTTCCCGAACCGGGACGAGATGCTCGCCTCGGGCGCGCGGAACCCCGCCGGGCGGATCGTCACCCCCGCGGACATCGCGGGGGTCGTCTCGTTCCTCTGCTCGCCGGACGCGGAGATGATCCGCGGCCAGACGGTCGTCATCGACGGCGGCTGGTCGCTGCCGGCCGACTGACCGCTTGTGCCGATAAGTCACAAGCGGCTCCCGCTCGTCCTGGACTGGGACGGGACCGTGACCGAGCGCGACACGCTGCACATGGTGATCGAGCGGTTCGGCGACCGCGCCGTGTTCGATGCTCTCGAGGAGGAGCTCGGCGGCCGCATGACGCTCGACGAGGTGATCGGACGCGAGATGGCGACGATCACGGCGCCCCTCGACGAGGTCGTCGAGTGGATGCTCGCGGAGGTCCGTGTGCGCCCCGGGTTCCGCGAGCTCGTCGCGGAGCACGAGCCGCTGATCGTCTCCGCGGGGTTCCACGAGACGATCGACCCGATCCTCCGGCGGGAGGGGGTGGACGCCCGCGTGGTGGCGAACCACGTCACGGCCGACCCGTCCGGATGGCGCTCGACGTTCCCGGCGGGCCCGACCTGCGAGGTGTGCGGCGAGCGCTGCAAGCGCGCAGCCGTGGCGGCGCACGCCGCGTTCGCGTACGCCGGCGACGGTATCTCGGATCGGTGCGTCTCGCTCGCGGCCGAGCGGCGCTTCGCCCGCGCCGGGCTCGCGGCATGGCTCGACGAACGGGCGTCGACTACGAGCCCTTCGACGACCTCTTCGACGTCTCGCGTGCGCTGGGCGCTCGTCCCTGACAAAGCGGCGCGTGGAGCCCGATCCGCGGCCCATCATGCCCACGCGGTCTATCCTGCGCTGACCGGAGAAGGGAGCGGAGCCCGTGAGCAGGATCGTCCTGGACGGCGTCACCAAGATCTACCCGGGAGACGTCCGTGCGGTCGACGACGTCGAGCCTGGAGATCGAGAGCAGCGAGTTCATGGTCCTGGTCGGGCCGTCCGGTTGCGGAAAGTCGACCCTGCTCCGGATGATCGCGGGGCTCGAGGACGTCACGGACGGAGCGATCTTCATCGGCGACCGGGACGTCACCGATCTCGCGCCGCGGCAGCGCGACATCGCGATGGTGTTCCAGAACTACGCGCTCTATCCGCACATGACGGTGCGCAAGAACCTCGGCTACGGGCTGAAGGTCCGCAAGACGCCGAATGAGGAGATCGCGCGCCGGGTGAGCGACGTCGCGCGGCTACTCGGGCTCGAGGACCTCCTCGAGCGCCGCCCGGCTGCGCTCTCCGGCGGTCAGCGCCAACGTGTCGCGATGGGCCGCGCCATCGTTCGTGAGCCGGCGGCCTACCTGATGGACGAGCCGCTCTCGAACCTCGACGCAAAGCTCCGCGTCGCGATGCGCGCGGAGCTTGCCCGGCTCCACGAGCGGCTCGCGACCACGACGGTCTACGTCACCCACGACCAGATCGAGGCGATGACGCTCGGGCAACGCGTGACCGTGATGCGCAACGGGCTGATCCAGCAGGTCGGCGCACCGCAGGGGCTCTATCGCGATCCGGTCAACCTGTTCGTCGCGGCATTCTTGGGCTCTCCATCGATGAACCTCGTCGACGCGACGGTAGAGGGCGACCACGTCGAGTTCGCGGGCTTCCGGCTCCCCCTCGCGCGCGGACGGCGCCCGGTGCGCCCCGGGCGCGTGATCCTCGGCATCCGACCGGACGACTTCGAGGACGCGGCTTTGCGGAGACCCCGACCTGCCGACCGTCGACGTCCGGGTCTCCGTGCTCGAGGAGCTCGGCTCGGAGGATCACGTGATCTTTCCCGTCGACGCGCCCCGGGTCGAGGCCGAGGAGCTCCGCGAGGTGCACGACGACGAGGACGCTCAGCTGCTTGCCGAGGGCGACTCGATGTTCACCGCGCGCGTCGATCCGCGCACGTCGGCGGTGGTGGGCGGGACGGTGACGCTGGCGGTGAATCCCGCCGGCTTCCACTTCTTCGACCCGGAGACCGGCCAGACGCTTCGGGCGCGCGAGGGCGAGTTCGCTGCGACGGCGTAGCGAGCTTCAGGAAGACGGGGCGGCCGTCGTGCCGCCGATTGCGCAGCGTCGGTCGGAACACGATAGCTCGGAAGCTGCTGGGCCGGGCCATCGACGAGTGCCCGCAGGGCCTCGATCGCAGTCCGCGGCGATCTCGTCGATCGGCTGCTCGATGGTCGTCAGCGGCGGCTGCGTCCATGCCGCTGCCTCGATCCCGTCGAAGCCCACGACGGAGAGGTCGTCCGGGACGCGCAGGCCGAGGGCAGCGGCCTCCTGCACGGCGCCGATGGCCATCAGGTCGTTGGAGCAGATCACCGCGGTGGGGCGGTCGCCGTTCGGCCGCTCCATGATCGATCGCAGGGCGCGCCTGCCTCCGTCAACCGAGAATCCCGCATAGGCGACGTGTGGCCCGGCGTCGATCCCGGCGGCCGACAGCGCCTCCTGCCGGCCACGGTCCTTCTCACGCGTCGCGAGGGCAAAGGCCTCCCCGGCGACGAAGCCGATCCGCCGATGACCCAGCTCCAGCAGGTGCTCGGTCGCCATTCGGCCGGACGCGCGCTCGTCGACTCCGACGGACGTGATCGGAAGGGACTCCGACGTCCCGTTGACGAACACGAGGCGGGCTCCCTGCTCCAGGAGCTGCGCGTAGTGCGAGTGCTCGGCCGCGGACGTCGGTGATCTCCGCGCAGATGAACACCATGCCCTCGACACGACGCTCGAGCAGCATGTGCACGTAGTCGACCTCGCGCATCGCCGAGCCGGCCGTGTTGCACATGATCGTGGCGAACCCGGCTGCGGTCGCTCGCGTTTCCATCGCCTGGGCGAGCGACGGCGAAGACCGGGTTGCCGAACTCGGGCATCAGCAGGCCGATCGCGCCGCTCGGCTCGGCGCCCGGGCACCACGTAGAGCAGTCGCGCATGGCGCGCTCGACGCGCTCGCGCGTCTCGGGACGGACGGCCGCAGAGCCGCTCGCGACCCGCGAGGCGGTCGCGACACTAACTCCGGCGCGGTTTGCGACGTCTCTAAGGCTTGCCATCTATTTCATCCTGGTGGAAGTTCGAAGCACGCCGAGATGCCAGATTCTACGCAGAGTTACATCAGGTTTTCCCGCTTGACGCGACTCCACCTCGCCGTATTCTTCCAGTCGTTTCATGATCTTGAAACACCTTACATCGCCGGCGATGTCGCCGGAAGCCCACACCGAGCCTCAGGCCTCGGTGTCCCCGACGAAGGAGGACGCAGGGATGAAGCACGTCCCGTTGCGAGCGCTTGCGCTCGCCGTCGCCGGCTTGGCCCTCGTCGCCGTCTCGATCGTCGCGACGGCCTCCGCCAAGACGCAGGCGACCACCACGATCACGTTCTGGTCGACGATGAACGACGAGGAGAACGAGACCCTCAAGGGGCTGATCTCGAAGTACGAGGCGCAGAACAACGCTCGTCAAGATCGACCTCAGCGCTGTCCCGTTCGATCAGCGCGAGAACAAGTTCAGCGCCGCGGCCCAGGCGGGTTCGGCGCCCGACATCATGCGGGCGGAGATCGCCGACGTCGCCAACTGGGCGGCGCGGGGCTTCCTGACCGACATCTCGAGCAAGGTCACCGCGGCCGACAAGCGGGACTTCCTCCCGGCCGCGTTCGCGTACTACAACTACGCGGGGAAGGTCTGGGGTCTGCCGCAGGCGCCCGACGCCCCCGCGCTGCTCTACAACAAGCGCATGGTGAAGGCGGCCGGGCTCAACCCGAACCAGCCCCCGGCGACGCTGACGGCGCTCCAGGGCTGGTGCAGCAAGGTGGGCAAGGGGAAGGGCATCTTCCTGCGGGCCGACTCGTACTGGACGCAGGCCTGGATCTGGGCGTACGGCGGGAACCTGCTGAACATCCAGTCGAAGCAGATCCTCGTGGCGAACAAGCGGTCGATCGCGGGCATGACCGCGTACAAGAGGCAGTTCTCGGCGAACTGCGCGTTCCCGAACAAGGACTTCGCGAACGACTACGGCAACGCCCAGACCGCTTTCAAGAACGGCCAGGTGGCGATGATCGTCAACGGCCCGTGGTCGACGGCCGACATCCTGCAGGGGAAGGAGTTCGCCAAGTCGTCGAACCTCGGCGTCGCACCCATCCCGAAGGGGCCGGGCGGGCAGGGCTCCCCGGTCGGCGGGAACGGGTTCGTGATCAGCCGAAACGCGGACAACGTCGACGCGACGTACCGGTTCATCTACTGGCTCACCCAGCCTGCGCAGCAGGCGGAGTTCGCCGCCAAGAACAACCTGCTTCCGTCCCGCGCGTCGGCGTACAAGCAGGCGTCGGTGAAGAAGAACCGCATCATCGTCGACTTCCTCAAGCAGATGAAGGTCGCCACGGCGCGGCCGGTCGACCCGCGGGCGGGCCAGATCTACACCGACTTCGGGCCGAACGTGCAGAAGATCCTGCGAGGTGATGTCACCGTCCAGGCGGGGATGAATGCAGTTGCGCTTGCCTGGAAGACGAAGCTGTACCCGACGTTCACGATCGTCAAGTGACGCGTTAGAGTCACTGCGTGAGTACGACGGGCCAGGGCCTTCCCGCCACAGCCGCACCCCTGCGGCGGAGGCGGGAGGGCCCTCCGTCGTTCTGGGGGCGCGTCCGGCATTCGTTCCACCAGTGGTGGTTTGCCTACGCGATGCTCGTCCCCGTCTTCCTCGTGATGACGCTGCTCGTCTTCTACCCGCTCGGCCGCGGCATCTACCTGAGCTTCACGAACGCCGACCAGTTCAATCTCGGCGGCAAGGACCTGCCGTCCTCCTACACGCGGGTCGGCCTCGACAACTACCGGACGATCCTCGAGAGCGCCGAGTTCAAGTCCGTGGCGTGGTTCACGGTCGTCTGGACGTTCACGAACGTCTTCTTCCACTTCACGGTCGGGCTGATCCTCGCCCTCGTGCTCAATCGCACCCTGCGGCTGCGCGGGATGTACCGCCTCCTGCTGCTGATCCCCTGGGCGGTCCCGTCGTTCATCTCGGCCTTCACGTTCCGGTTCCTCTTCAACTCGCCCTACGGGTTCTTCGCGCAGGTCCTCCAGAAGCTGGGCATGGACCTGGAGCAGGTGCCGGCGTTCCTGAGCGATCCATTCTGGGCGAAGGTCGTCGTGATCACGGCGAACGTCTGGGCCGGGATCCCGTTCATGATGGTCGCCCTGCTCGGCGGGCTGCAGGCGATCGACCAGGACCTGATCGACGCCGCCGCCGTCGACGGCTCCAACGCGTGGCAGCGCTTCTGGAACGTCACGATGCCGGGGCTCCGTCCGGTCGCCGCCACGGTGGTCCTGCTCGGGCTGATCTGGACCTTCAACATGTTCAACTACATCTACCTGATCACCGGCGGCGGGCCGGGCGACGCGACCCAGATCTTCTCGACGTTCGCATACAAGTACGCGTTCGAGTACCGGCTCTTCGGAGCAGCCGCCGCCTACGGCGTGATCATCCTTTCGATCCTGCTCGTCTTCTGCGCAGTTCTACCGAGCGGCCATCCGCCGCACCGGTGAGGAGACCTGGTCGTGAGCTCGACAGGCGACATGGGGAGGGCCGGTGTGCTCTCGCCGGAGACGCTCGCCGCCACGCGGCGTGCACCCCGCCGCCGCCGCAGAGGCAAGCGACCGTGGTACTCGTCGCTCGCGCTCCACACGGGGCTGGTGTTCGCGGCCCTGATCGCCGTCTTCCCGGTCTTCTGGATCGGGATCAGCTCGTTCAAGCCGCAGCGAGGAGATCACCGGGCAGGCGGAGCTGAACGTCTGGCCCGACGACTGGACCTGGTCGAACTACAGGAACGTGATCACCAACAACGACTACGAGTTCGTCCACTGGTTCTGGAACTCGATCGCGATCGCGCTCGTCACCACGGTGATCGGCGTCTTCCTGGCCGCCACGGCGGGCTACGCGCTGTCCCGCTTCCGCTTTCCGGGCTATCGCGCGGCGCTCAACTCGTTCCTGGTCACCCAGATGTTCCCGGCCGCGATTCTGCTCGTGCCGATCTACAACATCATCGTCAACCTCGGCCTGCTCAACACGAAGGGCGCGCTGATCCTCACCTATTGCTCCGTGGCGGTGCCGTTCTGCACCTGGATGCTGAAGGGGTACTTCGACACGATCCCGATCTCCCTCGAGGAGGCGGGGCGAATCGACGGGCTGACGCCCTTCGGGACGTTCTGGCGGATCGTCATGCCGCTCTCCCTGCCCGGGATCGCCGTCACCTCGTTCTACTCGTTCATCACCGCCTGGAACGAGGTGGCCTTCGCGAACGTCATCATGACGGAGAACGAGACGTACACGCTCCCTGTCGGCCTCCGGACCTACGTCTTCCAGTTCGACCAGGACTGGGAGCTCCTGACCGCCGGCTCGATGCTCGTCCTGATTCCGGCCGCGATCATGTTCCTGCTCGCGCAGCGCTATCTCGTCTCCGGCCTCACGCGCGGCGGCGTCAAGGGCTAGGGCACGACGACGTTCATGGCGGCCGCCGCCGGCCAGCCCGGGTCACGGCCGGACGCGACAGGGAGGCGATCGGAGTACCTCCCGGCCGCTGTGCTGGGCAACGGCGCGCTGCTGGTCACGCTGTCGGCGCGCGGCGAGGTGGAGCGCCTGCTCTGGCCGCACGTGGACGGGCGGAGTCACGTATCCGAGCTGCGTCTCGGACTCCGGGCCGGGGACACGATCTCCTGGCTCGACGAGGACGCGAGTGCGTGGCGTCAGTCGTGGGTGGCGGACGACATCTCCGTGCTCCGCACCACCGTGGACACGGCATCCGGCACGGTAGAGATCGTCGACGCCGTCGATCCGCTCGAGCCGGTGCTCGTTCGCCAGGTCACGGCTCCAGCCGGCGACGTCGTTGTCTTCTGCGCGGCGCGCCTCGCGGGCAGCGACCTCCAGACGGGTGGTCACGTCGACCCGAACACTGGTGCCATGGTCTTCTACCGCCGCGCCGTGGCGCTCGCCATCGCGACCGACGCGCCTGCCGCAGCGGCGGCCGTCGGGTCGCACAACGACATACCCGACGCCGTTGCGTACCTCGGCCCGCTGCAGGGGCTGCTCGAGGCCCGGCAGAACGTCGTCCACGTCGTCTTCGCCTTCGCTTCCTCGCCGTTCGAGGCGCTCGCACGAGCGAGCGCTCACGCGGCGGCGCCAGGGGGCGTCGTCGCGCGTCGCCGTGCGGCCGACGCGGCGGTCCTCGCGGACGTTCCGGCGGCCGTCGACCCCCACCCGGAGCTGGCGCGACTCGCACGGCGGTCCGTGCTCGTCCTCGACCAGCTGACCGACCGCGAGACGGGCGGGATCGTGGCCGCGCCGGAGATGGACGAGCGATTCGTCGAGTCCGGCGGCTACGGCTTCGTGTGGCCGCGCGACCTCTCGTACGTCGTCCTCGGCCTGCTCGCCGCCGGTCGCGGCGAGCAGGCGGCGGCGGCGCTGCGCTGGCTCGTTCGGGTCCAGGCGCCTGAGGGCCTGTGGCTCCATCGTCACTGGACGACGGGGGAGCTCGCGCCATCGTGGGGTCTCCATCAGCTCGACGAGACAGGCGTGGTCCTCTTCGCCGCCGAGGCGGCGTGGGAGCAGTTCCGGGACGGTCACCTGGACGCCGACTTCTGGCCTGCGACCCGGCGGGCCGCCGACTTCCTCCTTCGGTTCCTCGACCCGGAGAGCGGTCTGCCGAAGGCGAGTGTGGACCTCTGGGAGCAGCAGGACGGCCAGCACGCATACACCGCGGCGTCCGTCGTCGGTGGCCTGAAGGCCGCGGCGAGGGCCGCGGCCCGCCACGGTGACGACGAGCGTGCCCGTGCCTACCGCGCCGCCGCCGCCAGCGTCGCCGCCGCGATCGACGACGCGCTGTGGGACGCCGGAAGCGGCCGCCACCTGCGCGCCGTGAGCGTCTGCCCGGTCCGAGGGCACGGCGGCGCCCGGATCCGCCTTCGATCGCCCGCTCCCTTACCCGAACCGACGTATCGGCGCGGTCGTGGCTCGCGACGAGACGCTCGACTGCTCGTTGCTCGGGCTCGTCTGGCCGTTCCGGGCGCTCGACCCGGCTTCGGAGCGCGTCCGCGCGACTGTCGAGGCCGTCGCCGCCGGCCTTTCGAGTGCGGCCGGCGGTCTCCACCGCCAGGCGGGAGACCGGTACGCAGGCGGGCACGAGTGGCTGCTCGCAACGCTCTGGCTCGGTCTCGCCCGTCGCGCGCTCGGCGACGAGAAGGCGCTGGAGCGGGCTGTGGCACACGTCGTCTCGCGCCGGACGGCGCTCGATCTCCTGCCGGAGCAGGTCGACGGCGAGGGGCGCCCGGCCTGGGTGCTGCCGCTCGGCTGGAGCCACGCGATGCTGCTGCTCGCGACGCAGCCCGAGCTTCGGCTCGTCGATGCCCTTCGCGCAGAGGAGAGTGCCGGCGACGGTCGAGGGGGATGACCGCCGCCGGGCTCTACACACAATAAAGCGGTCCGGGCGGGTGGGGGAACCCGCCGTTCGGGGGAATTGCGTCGTCTAGCATCGCTCACGTGACGATCAGGACCGCGACCACGGCCGACGCCGCCGCGCTCGAGGAGCTCTGGCGGGCGTTCGAGCGCGAGGTGCCGCCGCCGCGCGCACCACGACGTCGACCACGAGACCGAGCTCGCGGAGATCCGCGAGATCGTCGACTCGGGCCTCGCGTTCGTCGCCGAGGACGGCGACGGTCCCGTCGGCTTCGCCCTCGCCCGCCGGACCGGAGCCCGGAGCGGCCGCTTGACCGACATCTACGTCATGCCCGAGGCACGCCGCGGCGGGGTCGCGTCCGCGCTCGTCGGCGCGGTCGTGGAGGCGCTGGCGCCGCAGGGTGTCGAGCACCTCGAGCTCGACGTGCTCTCGTCGAACGTCGAGGCGCGGACGGTGTACCACCGCTGGGGGTTCACCGAGAACCAGGTCGTCCTCGTCGCGCCGACGTCCGTCCTGCAGGAGCGGCTCGCGCCGGGCCGGCACGCGGAGTCGTTCGCCTCGCTCCACGTCCAGACCGATGCCGTCGTCGACGTCGAGCGCGCGGTCCGCGACTTCGCGCCACGGATCGGCTCGAAGGGCACCCGCGTCGTGGGGCCGCGGAACGGCTGGGTCACGGTCTACGACGAGGTGGCCGACGTCGAGCCGAGCGCGCTCCTCCGCTTCGCCCGGGAGCTCTCCTCGCGAATGGGCGCCGTGGTCATCGCGCTTCGCGCTCGAGCTCGACCAGGTCGTGCGGATGATCGCGCTCGACCGCGGCGGGATCGTCGACGAGTACCTGCTCGGTGCCGGAGTTCTACGGCCCGCTCCCGCCCGGGGACGTGATCGGGCTGGCCGCGAACCCGACGGTGCTCGCGCGGCTGACCGGCGCCGACCCGCAGGACGTCAAGCGCGTCGCCGTGACCGCCGACGTCGCCCGTCCGACCTCGCTCCGGCCCGCGGAGCTGCTCGCGTCGCTCGCGGGCGTCCTCGGGCTCGAGGGCGCCGAGCACGGCTACGCCCACGCTCGTCGCGTCCGAGGGCTGAGCGGGTGGCCATGACGCTGTACGACGCGCCGCGCTGCCCGTACTGCGCGCGGGTGCGGATCGTCCTCGCCGAGAAGGGCGTCCCCTACGAGACGACGACGATCGACCTCGCGAACCGGCCCCAGTGGCTTCTCGAGCACAACCCGCCGGACGGGCGCGTGCCGGTGCTCGAGGAGGAGGGCTGGATCCTCCCCGAGTCGGCGGTGATCGACGAGTACCTCGAGGAGCGGTATCCGGAGCCGCCGCTCTGGCCCGCCGACCCCGGCGAGCGCGCCGCGGCGCGCCTGCTCGTCTTCCGCTTCGACGACTTCGGCGACGCGTACTACGCCCGCCGGCGCGGCGAGGCGGGTGCCGACGCGCGTCTGGCCGACGAGCTGGCCGCCCTCGACATGCTCCTCGCCGCGACGCCGTTCCTCTCCGGCCGCGCGTTCGGGCTCGCAGACATCTCGTACCTCCCGTGGCTGCTCCGGCTGCGCGACCTCATGGGCGTCCCGCTCGAGCCGTACCCCGCCGTCCGCGGCTGGATCGCGGCGTGCGCCGAGCGGCCGTCCGTGGCTGCCGAGATCGAGACGGTCGCCTCGCTCGCGGCGTGACCGACGTCACGCTCACCGAGCTCGTCGAGCGCCTCGACGACCCGGCGCTCGTGCTGCTCGACGTCCGGCGGGCCGACGAGTTCGCCGGCGAGATCGTCGCGCCGTGCGACCCGCGCCCGGGTCGCATCCCGGGTGCCCGCCACCTGGACGTCGCCCGCCTGCTCGAGGCACCGTCCGCGGACGCCGTTCGCGCGCTCGTCGGCGCCGAGGCGGGGACGGAGGTGATCGCGTACTGCCACTCGGGCAGCCGCTCCGCGATGGCCGTCCAGGTGCTCACCGCGGCGGGCTACGAGGCGCGGAACTACGTCGGGTCGTGGCACGAGTGGTCGCGCGACGGCCGAGCTGCCCGTCGAGACGGGCCGCGTCTAGGAACGGGCGACGCGCGACGCGGCGTCGAGGAACGCGGAGCAGAGCGCCCGCCCCTGCTCGTTCCACGTCCCGAGGTGCCGGTCGGTCTCCTCCTCGACGACCGCGAGCGGCTTGCCGAGCTCGTCGCCGCCCTCCGCGAACCAGTCGTCGAGCATCTCCCGCTCGACCTCCGGGTGGAACTGCACGCCCCACGCCCGGTCACCGAGCCGGTACGCCTGGCTCGCCGCCGGGCTCGACGCGAGCTCGACCGCGCCGTCGGGGACGTCGAAGCCGTAGTAGTGCCACTGGAACGCGGTGACGCGCGGAGGGAGGACGCCGAGGACGGGATCCTCCGCGGCGGCGTCCGTCAGCTCGACCTCGTGCCACCCGACCTCGGGCGCGCGCGCCGGCCCGACGCGGGCGCCTGCCGCGCGGGCGACGAGCTGGGCGCCGAGGCAGACACCGAGGACCGGGACGCCGGCGCCGAGGGCCGACTGGATGAACGCGGTCTCGCCGGCGAGCCACTCGTGCTCGGCGTCCTGAGTCCGGGTGCATCACGCCCCCGAAGACCATGATCGCGTCCCACGCGCCGGGCTCGTCCGGCGGCGCGTCGCCGTTCGCCGTGAACCAGCGGTCGAGGTGGTCGCCGCGCTCGACGACGACCCGCTCGAACAGCCCGCCGCCGCCCGTCGGCGGAGTCGTCGTGGACGACGGAGAGGACGCGCACGCGGCCGACTCTAGCCACGCTAGAAGAGCGTCAGCTCGGTCGGCGGGGGCTCGATGCCGCCTGCCGCCGGGACGCCCGCCTCGTCGAGGAGCCCGCGCAGGATCTGGGCGCTCCGCGGGGCGAAGTCGTCGCGGTTGTTGTTGAAGAGCGCGTAGACCTCCTCGGCCTCGTTCGCCAGTCGCGCGAGCGGCTCGACCCACTCCGCGAGCTCGTCCGCGCTGTAGAGCCAGTCGAAGCGCTCCGCCGCGCTCTCGGCTCCGCGGATGTTCCACGTCGCCGCGTTGCGTCCGTGGAAGCGGACGTAGGCCACGCGGTGCGTCGCGGCGGCCACGCGCGGCGAGACGTTCGACGCCCGGGTGCGCGGGCTGTCGAGCGAGACGTAGGCGAGCCCGTTCGCCTCGAGGAAGGCGAGCGTGTCCGCCCGCTCGGCCTCCTCCATCCACGAGCGGTGGCGGAACTCGATCAGCGGCACGAGCGGGGCGAGGCGCTCGGGCGCGCGCGCGAGCTCCGCCTTCGCCTCCGCGGTCTTCGTGAACCGCGGGTGGTACTGGAGGAGGACGCCCCGCATCTTCCCCGACAGCTCGAGCGGCTCGAGCGCGGCGCCGAAAGAGCCGGAACGCCTCGTCGGTCGGCTCGCCCTCGTGCCACGTCATCGCCGCCGACGCCTTGACGTGGAACGTGAACGTCGTCGGGTGTCCGCCGTGCCCAGCGCTCGGTCACCGCCGGGTCGGGAAGCGCGTAGTACGGCGAGTCGACCTCGACGACGTCGAACCGCTCGGCGTAGTAGCGGAGCCGCTTCTCGGCCGTCGAGACGCCGCGCGGGTACCACGCCTCGAGGAGCCCCTTGTCGGCCCACGAGCAGGTCCCGATGCGGACGGTCGCCGCCACGGCACGTGTTGTAGTGGATGGCGGGCGCCCCACGGGGCGCCCGCCATCGCATCGTGGCCTAGCGGCGGAGCGTGACGTTCCGCGACGTCGCGCTGAAGCCGCTCACGGTCCCGTTCACGCACGGGACGCGGCGAGCGTGCCGAACTGCGCTGCAGACCGCGGCGGAGGTCCGGCCCTCGACGACCACGCGGGCCTGGAACCTCGTCGCCCTCGACGTCCGCGGCACGGCGTACGTGAAGGTGCCGTTCGCGCTTGGCCGAGACGACGGCGATGCGCCGGAGCGCCGCGCGTCCCGCCGCGCCGAAGATGCTGACGCGCGTCGCGACGCCGGCGCCCGCCTGCGTGACGCGGCCGGCGAGCCGCTTCGCGCCGCGCACCTTGCGGCCGGTCAGCGTGAGGCCGCCGGGCGCGATCGCCGCCGGCGAGGCGACGGTGCCGGCCGCGTTGATCTGGCCGTTGCCCGCCTGCCACGGCGTCCAGAACGCGACCCACGCGCCCTGCGGGACGGGGCCGATCACGCCGGTCAGCGTGAGGTCGGCGCTCAGGAACTTCGCGCCGAAGGTCGCGCCGCCCTGCGCCACGGGGATGTCCGGGGGCGGGAGGCAGAACACGAGCTGCGCCGTGCCGAGCGCCTGCTGCGGCGCCGCTCGTCGGGATGACGTACGCGGGCAGGTTGATCGTCTGGCCCGCCGCCTGCAGGACGAGCAGCAGCGTCAGCTGCGGCGTCGCGCCCTGCGTGCACGCGGCCTGCGTCGCAGGCGCGACCGCGCCGGGCGGCGCGACGATGATGTCGCCCGCGAGCGGCAGCAGCGCGCCGCCGAGCGCGAGCGCGCTGACCTGCGCCTGCGCGGTGCCGACCTTCGTGCCCGGCGCGCCGCCGTCGTCAGGGTGCTCCCGTTCGGGATGACGATCGCGGCGCGCGCGGTCGCGTCGTCGGCGTTGGACGCACGACGCGACGATGCGCGTGACGTTGCCCGGGCAGGTACGACACCGTCAGCCTCGGCGTCGTGTACGCCGCGTGGCGGCGGCCGCGAGCGCGAGCGCGGCGAGCGCCGCGAGCGCGAGCACGGCCGTACGTGTGCGCTTCCTCATGTGCGTCTCTCTCCTCTGTCTCGTTCGTCTCGGGCGTCATCCGGTGGCGAACGGGCCCGCCGTGCGGACCCACTGCGCGGTTGTCGTAGCGGTACAGGTAGACCGTGTCGAGCGGGAACCCGTCCTTCGCCGACGTGCGCAGGCGCGTGCCGGGGAGCAGGAAGGGGTTCGCGGTCGTGTCGAGGCTTCGCGCCGCGCGGAGCACGCTCGCCGCGCGTCGGGCTCTTGCCCGCCCGCTTGAGGACGTCGACCATCGTCCACGCGACCGTCATGCCGTACCAGTGGTACACGTCGGTCGGCTTCGCGGAGGGCGCGAACCGCTTCAGGATCGAGCGGTACAGCGCCACCGCCGGGTCCTTCGCCCACACCGGGTCGTTCGGGTTCTTGACGAAGGCGATCGCCCGCGCGCCGCGCGTCAGCTCGGGCGCGTTCGCGCGCGCGATCGCCATGATCGACGGCTCGATCGAGACCGACGCGAGGTAGAGCCGCGGCTTCCAGCCGAGCTTCTTCGCCGCGACGATCGCCTGGATGAGGAACTTCGGCGTCGCGAACAGCATCAGCGTGTCCGCCCCCGAGCCCTTCAGCGACGAGATCTGCGAGACGACGTCCGTCGAGGTCAGCTCGTAGGCCTCGGACGCGACGATCCTTCGGGCCCTTGCCGGCGAGCGCGCGCGAGAGGCCGCGGGTCATGTCCTTGCCGAGCTCGGTGTTCTCGTAGAGGACGCCGATCCGTCGCGCGCGGCGCCGTCCGGACGACGTCGCGCCCGAGCGACCGAGCCCTCGCCCTGGTAGCTCGGGAGGAAGCCGACCGTCCACGGGTAGCGGGCGGAGCCGCCGCCGAGCGCCTGCGACCCGTCGCCGGCGAAGAGGTGGGGCACCTTCTGCGCGTTCAGGTAGTCGCGGATCGCGAGGTTGTTCGCGGTGCCGATCGCGTTGAAGATCGCGAACACCCGGTCCTGCTCGACGAGCTGGCGCGTGAGCTGCACCGTCTGCGCCGGGTTGTACGCGTCGTCGTAGAAGCGGTACTCGATCTTCCGGCCGTTCACGCCGCCCTTCGAGTTGACGTAGTCGAAGTACGCCTTCGCGCCGGGGCCGACGGCGCCGAACGCCGCCGCCTCGCCGGAGAGGGGCACGGTGCCGCCGATCAGGATCGTCGTCGCGGACAGCCCGGGCTCGGCACGTCCCGCGGCTCCGGCGGCCGTCGCCGCGATGAGCGCGGCGGCCGCGATCGAGGACGAGCCGCCTCATCCCGAGATCGGCGTCGCGAGCTCGGGGATCCGCACGGTCCCGCCCGTCACGCGGAGGCGCGCGCTCGAAGCGAACGGCAGGTCGAGGTAGAGGAGGTTGCCGGGGCTCTGGGCGAGCGACGACGAGCCGATCGTCACCGTGAGGCGCGAGCCCCGCGGAACGAACGTCGCCTGGTCGTGAGAGGCCGATGCGGTACGTCCGCCGCCCGGCGCGCGTGGGGACACCGCCCCCGCCCACGACGATCTCGTTGCCGGAGGGCGTCCGCGCGCTGAGCACGGCGACGATTCGCGACCAGCCGCCCGACGCGACTGCCGTGACCTCGACGACCGGCGAGCCGAACACCTCGAGGGGCGCGCGCAGCACGGGGACCGGGAGTCGGTAGCGGCCGCTCTGGGCGATCGCCCCGCCTCGTGCCGTCGAGGCGCGGACGAGCGCGTGACGACCTTCGGCAGCCCGGCGTACCGGCGCGGCTCGCCGCGCCAGCGCTCGGGTGCGATCGCGACCGGCCGTGGGAGCGCGCCGGGCCGTGTCGCCGCGCAGGAACCGGTCGAACCAGCGCGCGCCCTCGGCGAGCATCGCGGGCGTGTCCGCTGCGACGCCGGACGACGGCGCGTGCCCGTGGAGGCCGATCCAGAGCTGCTTCGGGCCTCGGAGCGCGGCGAAGGCGCGCTTCGCCTGGTCGAGCCCGAACGCGAAGTCGCGGCGGCCCTGCATGAGGAAGACCGGCGTCCGCACGCCCTTCAGCGCGGAGATCGACGAGCGCGCCGCGGCGAACGGCCGGACGGGCGCCATGTCGCCGCGGTAGGCGGCGTCGCGGATCGCGAGCACCTCCGGGTCGACGCGCTTGCGGGTCGAGCCCGCCGACGAAGCCCGCGATGACACCGGTCTTCGCGAGCCCCTGGGGCGCGAGCGCCGTGAGGAGGTCGGTCCACGAGATCGAGATCTCGAGCGCCGCCCACGGCACGCCTGCCGCGAGCGAGTTCCAGGCGGCGCCGCCGCCGTACGAGACGCCCCAGCCGCCGATGCGGGCGTCGGCGACGTCCGGCCGGTCGCGGAGCCAGGCGAAGACCGCCCTGACGTCGGCGACCTCGCGCGGGCCGTCGATGCCGATCAGGCCGCCGGACTCGCCGTGGCCGCGCGCGTCGAACGCGAGCACCGCGTAGCGCTCGCCGATTCCCATCGCCTGGGCGGCCGCGAGCCCCGCGGCGCGGTTCTGCCCGAGCCCGTGCATGAAGATCACCGCCGGCCAGCCGCCGGTCGGCAGCGGGCGCGTCGGGAAGCGTCAGCGTCGCCGCGAGGGCCGTCCCGTCCGTCGACGCGATCTTGACCTCCTGCCGCGAGAAGGCTCCGGCCGGGCCCGACGCGATCAGCGCCGCGGCGAGGGCGAGCAGCACGACGAGCATCCGTCTGGCGACCCCCGTCACGGCGGCGAAGGGTAGCCCAGCATTGTTAGCCCGGCCCGCCCGGGCCGGGCCCGTATCATCCGCGCGATGGACGGGCGGCCGATCGGCGTGTTCGACTCCGGCGTGGGCGGCCTGACCGTCCTCCACGAGCTGCTCGTCACGCTGCCGCACGAGGACGCGCGTCTACCTCGGCGACAACGCACGGCTCCCGTACGGCCCGCGCCCGCTCGCCGAGGTGCAGGCGCTTCGCGCTCGCGATCGGCCGGCACCTCGAGGCGGAGGACGTGAAGCTCGTCGTCGTCGCCTGCAACACCGCGACCGCGGCGGCGCTCCCCGACCTCCAGCGCTCGCTCTCCGTTCCCGTCGTCGGCGTCCTCCAGCCCGAGGCCCACGCCGCCGCGCTCGCGACGCGAAACCGGCGCGTCGGCCTCCTCGCGACCGAGGGGACGGTGCGGAGCGGGCGCTACGAGGAGCTCGTCCACGCGCACGACGCGGGCGTCGAGGTCGTCTCGGTCCCGTGCCCGCGACTCGTGCCGCTGATCGAAGGCCCCGACCCGTTCGGCGAGGAGACGACCGAGGCGGTCCGTGAGGTCGCGGCGCCGCTCAAGGCAGGCCGGCGTCGACACGGTGATCCTCGGCTGCACGCACTACCCGATCGTGCGGCCGATCTTCCAGCGGGTCTTCGGACGCGGCGTCACGCTCGTCTTCTCGGCGGACGAGACCGCGCGCGAGGTCGCGGAGACGCTCGCAGCGCAAGGGGATCGAGAACGGCGACGACCGCGAGGGCGCGCTACCGCTTCCTGACGACGGGCGACCCGGCGGCATTCGCGGAGATGGGCAAGCGCTTCCTCCAGCTCCCGATCCGCGACGTCGAGCACGTGACCCTTCGCATGCCTGGAGAGCGCGGCCGCGTGAGCGCACGCGCGCCACGACGGGCGCCGGCCCGACCAGCTGCGCGAGCTCGACCTCCAGCCGGACTTCCTCGAGCAGCCGCACGGCTCGATCCTCTACGCCCAGGGCCGCACCGTCGTCCTCTGCACCGCCACCGTCGAGGAGGCGATCCCCCGCTGGCTGCGCGGCAAGGGGAAGGGGTGGATGACGGCCGAGTACTCGATGCTTCCCGCCTCGACCGGAGAGCGCACGCAGCGCGGCGTCTCGCGCGGCCGCCCCGACGGGCGCACCGTCGAGATCCAGCGCCTGATCGGGCGCGCGCTCCGGAGCGTCTGCGACTTCAAGGCGCTCGGCGAGCGGACGCTCTGGCTCGACTGCGACGTGCTCCAGGCCGACGGCGGCACGCGCTGCGCGGCGATCACCGGGTCGTACATCGCGGCGCACCGGGCGCTCGACCGGTTCGGCCTCACGAAGGCGCTCGCTGGCAGCGTCGCCGCGGTCTCGGTCGGCGTGGTCGACGGGCGCGCGGTGCTCGACCTCGACTACGTCGAGGACTCGGCCGCCGAGACGGACATGAACGTCGTGATGGCCGGGGACGGCCGCCTCGTCGAGGTCCAGGCGACGGCCGAGCGCGACCCGTTCTCCCGTGAGCTGCTCGACGAGCTCCTCGACCTCGCAGCCGGCGGGATCGCCGAGCTCGGCGCCGCCCAGCGCGCCGCCTGCGAGACGCCGCTGGCTCTGAACCGCGCTCGTCCTCGCCTCGGGCAACCCGCACAAGCTCGACGAGCTCCGCCGTGCGCTGCCCGGCTGGGAGATCGGGCTCGTCGCGGCGGGCGATCCGCCGCCCGAGGACGGCGAGACGTACGAGGACAACGCCCGCATCAAGGCGCGCTGGGGCCGTGAGCACGCACCGGCGGGCGCGTGGGCGGTCGGCGAGGACTCCGGCATCGAGGCGGCGGCGCTCGACGGGCGCGCCGGGCGTGCACACCGCGCGCTGGGCGGCCGGCGACCCCGTGGGGCGCATGCTCGCCGCGCTGGCGACGGACGACGAGCGCCGGGCGCGCTACGTCTGCGTCATCGTCGCCGTCGCCCCCGACGGTCGCGAGGTGGTCGCACGAGGCGCCCTCGACGGGGCGATCGCCCGGGCCGCCGCGGGAACGGAAGGCTTCGGCTTCGACCCGGTGTTCGTCCCCGACGGCGAGACGCGGACGGTGGCCGAGCTCGGCGACGACTGGAAGCGGCGACACTCGCACCGCGCCCGCGCGGCGGCGGCGCTCGCGCGCGTGCTCGACCACGGCTAGGCAGCCGTCGTCAGCTCGCTGTCCGCCTCCTTCGAGCGCTTCGCCTCCACGGGCCGCCCCGTCGAGCCCGTAGACGAGGACGTAGTTGAGCGCCGCGCCGAACACGATCACGTTCGCCATCACGTACAGCCAGATGAGGAGCAGGAAGGTCGTGCCGAGCGCCTGCAGCGCGACGACCTCGGAGGAGAGCGAGACGAACAGCGGCAGCGCCTGGAGCGTGCCGACGAGGACGACGGCGCCGAGGATCGCGCCCGGGAGCACCTCGAGCCTCGTCAGCCGTGCGTTCGGGAGCCGGTAGTAGGCCGAGAGGAGGAACACGAAGAGCGCGAGGCCCGAGCCAGCAGCGTCAGCGCGAGGGCGACCCACTGGTTCGAGATCGACGTCCGTCGCGTACCGGCGCAGCAGGTCGTAGCCGAGCGTGCCGGCGGTCAGCGCCGCGAACAGGACGAGCAGCGCCACGGTCATGTAACCGATCGCGAGCACCTTGCCGCGCAGGAACGGCCGATTCGGCCGGCCGTAGATGATGTTGAAGGCCGACTCGAGGGCGGAGAACAGCGAGAGCGAGCTCCAGAGCAGCGCCACGGCGCCGACGACCGACAGCGTCGTCGCGTTCCGCTGCACCGCGTCCACGACCCGCACGATCGACTCCACCGACTGGTCGGGGAAGACGTCCTCGAGGTAGGTGACGAGGGCGCTCGACGAGTCGGCCTGGTCGAGGAACCCGAGGATCGACAGGGCGAGGAAGATGAGGGGCACGAACGACGCCAGCGCGAAGTACGCGACCATCGCCGCGAGGTGCGTCCCCCGCTCGCCGAAGAACCGGTCGAACGTCGCTCCGACGGCCCGCATGGGGGCAGTTTGCTAGCTTCGGGCGCCGGCATGGACGCTTCCGTCGCACTTTCGGAGCTCGTCGGGGTCTCGACCCAGGTGGTCGAGGCCGTGATCGTCGGCCCCGAGGGCGCCGTCGAGGCGGCCCGAACGGCCGGAGACGAGCGCTCCGCGGCGCTCGCCGCACACGGCGCCGAGCTCCTCGCGGCGGCCGCGTCGATCCGCGAGGGCGGCCCGCGCGTGGAGCGCGTCCACGTCGACACGGAGCGCGGCTCGCTCGTCGCGGTCTCCGACGGCGAGCGGACGGCGGTCGCGACCACGGTCGCCGAGCCCACCGCTTGGGCTCGTCGCGTACGACCTGCGGACGGCGCTCGCGCGCGTGCGGGGAGACGGGGCATGAGAGCGCTGACCGCGGTCGTCCTTACGGTCATCGGCGCCTGGCTGCTGCTTCGGCGCCGGAGAGACGCGGAGCAGGTGGTCGTGGCGTGGGGCGACGGGTCGGAGCTCCAGCTCGAGCCCCACTCGCCCGGACGCGACGCGGCTCGTCGCCATGGCACGGGAGGCGCTCCGCTGACGGCCGTCGACGAGCTCGGGCGCCGGCTCCTCGAGACCGCCTTCCTCGAGGGCGACTTCACGTTGCGCTCCGGCAAGCGGTCGTCGTGGTACCTCGACAAGTACCGCTTCGAGACCGACCCGTCGACTCCTCCGCGAGCTCGGCGAGCGGCTCGCGCGCCGCCGTCGTCGCCGCGGAGCCCGATGCCGTGCGGCTCGCGGCACCCGCGCTCGGAGCGGTCGCACTGGCCGCATCCGGGGCAATGGCGTCCGGTCTGCCCTTCATCATCGTGCGCGGTGAAACCAAGGGATACGGCACCGGGAACCGCATCGAGGGGCCGTACGAGCCGGATGAGCTCGTGTGCCTCGTCGAGGACGTCGTCACCTCGGGCGGCGCGCTCTGCGAGGCGGTGGAGGCCGTTCGCGAGGCCGGGCTCGTCGTCCGCCATGCAGTGTGCGTCGTCGACCGCGAGGAAGGCGGAGCCGACGCGCTCGCGCGAGTCGGGGTGCGGCTCGACCCGCTCTATCGCGCGAGCGAGCTGCTCGCGGCGCGGGAGCGGGTTACAAACCCGCATGGTTGAGCCATATCATCGGCCGGAGCGGTAGGCTCGGGCGCCGACAAGAAACCATCGACCAGGGAGGACTGGCGTGACCAAGCAGGAGTTCGTGGATGCAGTCGCCGACAAGGCGGGCCTGACCAAGCGCGACGCGGGCGCGGCCGTCGACGCATGCCTCGGTGTCATCGAGAGCACGCTGCAGAACGGCGACGCCATCACGTTCACCGGGTTCGGCAAGTTCCACGTCACGCGGCGCGCCGAGCGCATGGGCGTGAACCCGCGCACCGGCGAGAAGGTGCAGATCAAGGCGGCGAACGTCCCGAAGTTCTCGGCCGGCTCGCAGCTCAAGAAGGCCGTCAACTGAGTTAGTCAGCGGGGCGGAAATCCGCGGGAGCGGATTTCCGCCCCGCGGCCCGCCTTGCGGCGGGCACATCCCTGAAGGCGTCCGCTGTCGCGGCCGCAACTGCCGGTTTGGCTCTCCGGGATTAGGTCGAACTTGATAGTCGAACGTATGTTCGTTTACGGTTCAGTCCATGCAGCTGTCGTTCGACGCCGCCGATCGGCTGGTCGAGCTGGTCGAGGCCCGCCGCGGGCCCGTGCCGGCGGAGGAGGCGGCGCGGGCGCTCTTCGCGCTCGCGAGCGCGCCCGCGGCGCTCGCGCGCTCCCTGCTCGACGACGTCGTCTCCGGTGACGCCCGTCTCGCCTGGCGGGGGACGTCGGTCGGGCTCGCGGCCGCCGCCGGGCGCGGACGTCCTCCTCGAGCACGCGCACTTCGTCGTCGTCGACCTCGAGACGACGGGCCTCTCGCCCCGCACGTCGCGGATCTGCGAGATCGGCGCCCAGCGCGTTCGCGCGCTCGAGCTCGAGGACGCATTCGAGACGCTCGTCGACCCTGGCGTCCCCCTGCCACCCGCCGTCGCCTCGCTGACCGGCATCCAGCCGCGCGACCCTGCGAGGCGCGCCGCGGGCCGAGCACGCCGTCAGGCAGCTCCTCGCGTTCGCCGGAGACGCCGCGCTCGTCGCGCACAACGCGCGGTTCGACCTCGCGTTCCTCGACCGCGAGGTCACGAGCCTGACCGGCCGGCGCATCGCCGCTCCCGTCGTGGACACCGTGTGGCTCGCCCGACGGCTCCTCGGCGAGCGGACGCGTCGCGTCGGGCTGGCGACGCTCGCGCACTTCTTCGGCGTCTCCACCGAGCCGTGCCACCGCGCCCTGCCGGACGCCCGCGCGACGGCGGAGATCCTCCTCATCCTGATCGGGCTCGCGCAGGAGCGGGGCGCCCGCTCGCTGGCCGACCTCGTCGAGCTCGCGGCTCCGCGCGCGCGGCGCCTGCACTCGAAGCGCTCGCTCGTCGCGGGCGCGCCGACGAGCCCCGGCGTCTACGTGTTCCGCGGCGCCGGGGGATGCCGCTGTACGTCGGCCGCGCGCGGCAGCTGCGCGCGCGCCTCCGCTCGTACTTCGCCGGCGAGCGGCAGCGGCCCGCCGTCGAGGCGGCGCTCGGCGCGCTCGAGCGGGTCGAGTGGCGCGAGACGGGCTCCGAGCTCGAGGCGGCGCTCGAGGAGCTGCGGCTTCTCCGCGAGCTGCGGCCTCCTGCGAACGCGCGCGGCACGCGCCCCGACCGCCACGTCTACCTCCGGCGCCGCGGAGCGCGCTGGAGCGTCACGAACGAGCCGACGAGCCTCGGGCCGCTCACCGGCGAAGGGCGTCGCCCGCCGTGCCGCGCGGGCGCTCGACGGCCACGAGTCGGACGACGTCGAGGCGGCCGTCGTGCCTCTCCGCGCGCGGCTCCGGCGCCTCGCGCGCGACCAGCGCTTCGAGGACGCGGCGCGCCTCCGCGACCGGCTCGCGGCGCTCGAGGAGATCGTCGCCGCGCTCCGGGAGCTCGAGCGGCTCCGCAGCATGCGTGCATGCGTCGTCGTGCCGGCGGGCCGTCCCGGCTTCGTCCGGGCGTATGCGGTCGCAGGCGGACGGGTTGCGTCGCGAGCGCCTCGTCCCGCACGGCGCGGCCGCGGCCGTCGAGGCGGCGACGCTCCTCGCGGAGGCGCGAGAGCGCGGCGCGGTCACAGGCCCCGGAGGACGCCGACGAGCTCCGGCTGGTCGCCTCGTTCCTCCGCCGCCCGCCACCCGAGCTCCGTGTCGCCGCGCTCGAGCGCCGAGGCGATTGCGCGCTCGTGCACGAGCGGGGCCATCTACCCTTGGCCGCGTGACGAGCGACGCCGCAGGCGCTCCCACGCCACCCTTCGCGGACCGCCTCGCCGACGCCGTCGAGCGCAAGCGGTCGCAGCTCGTCGTCGGGCTCGACCCGGTCGTCGACCTGCTCCCGGTCGAGCTCCGGGGCGAGGCGCAGGGCGGTCGTGCCGCCGCGGCGAGCGCGGTGGAGCGCTTCTGCAAGGGCATCGTCGACGCGGTCGCGCCGTACGTCGTGGCGGTCAAGCCGCAGGCGGCGTTCTTCGAGGCGCTCGGCAGCGACGGCTGGCGCGCGCTCGAGACGGTCTCGGCGTACGCGCGCGAGGCGGGGCTGCTCGTGATCGCGGACGGGAAGCGCTGCGACATCGGCTCGACGGCCCGCGCCTACGCGACCGCGTTCCTCGAGCCTCGCGACGGCGAGCCGCCGCTCGCGGACGCGCTCACCGTGAGCCCGTACCTCGGGCGGGACTCGCTCGACCCGTTCCTCGCGGCGTGCCGCCGCGACGGCGCCGGGCTGTTCCTCCTCGTCCGCACGTCGAACGCGGGCGCGGCCGAGCTCCAGGACGCGATCCTCTCCGACGGGCGTCCCGTCTGGAGGCACGTCGCCGAGCTCGTGGACGCCTGGGGCGAGGATCTCGTCGGGCGCGCGCGGCCTCTCGAGCGTCGGCGCGGTCGTCGGCGCGACGGTTCCCCGGATCGTCGGTGACGCGCGGCGCGCGATGCCGCGGGCGATCATCCTGCTCCCCGGCGTCGGCGCCCAGGGAGCGACAGCCCGCCGACGTCGCGCGCGCCTTCACGAGCGGCCCGTCGAGCGCGCTCGTGAACGCCTCGCGCTCGGTGATCTACGCCTACCGCGACGCGCCGGCCGAGGACTGGCGCGCCGTCGCCGGCGCCGAGGCGGCGCGGCTCGCGAGCGCCGTGTGGTCGGCGGCCGGGTGGTGAACGTCGATCGGCGGACGGTCGCGCGGATCGCGGCGCCGGTTGCGTTCCTCGTCGCGATGACGATCGCCGTGCTCGTGGTGCGGTCGGGCCTCCGCGAGGACGCGCCGACGGCGCGCCCGCCGGCGACCGAGCCGCGGTCGGGGGCGGCCACCGTCGTCGTGCGTGCCGGCGACACCCTGGACGGCATCGCCCGGAGAACGGGGACGACCGTCGAGGCGATCGTGCGACTCAACCCCGGCATCGACCCGGACGCGCTCCGCGTCGGGCAGCGCGTGCGAGTGGCGCCGTGATGACTACGCTGAGTCGAGCGTGATGCGCTGGGGCCTCCTCGCCGTTGCTCTCGTCGCGGCGCTCGCACTCGGGCTCGGGACCGCCGATGCGTCGGCTCCGGCCGTTCAGGCGCGCGCCTACGTCGTGCAGAGCGCCGTCGACGGGCAGGACGCTCGCGGCACGCGAGGCGGACGCCCCGCGCGCGATGGCGAGCATCACGAAGCTCATGACCGTCCTCGTCGCGCTCGAGCGGCTCGCGCTCGACGGACCGGGTCGCCGTCCCGGCCGCGGCGGCGCGCGTCGGCGAGTCCTCGATCGAGCTGCGCGCCGGGCAGCGCGTTCCGGTGCGCGACCTCGTCGATCGGCACGCTCGTCCCGAGCGCGAACGACGCCGCGACGGCGCTCGCGATTCGCCGCGAGCGGCAGCGTCCCGCGCTTCGTCGAGGCTGATGAACCGCAAGGCGCGAGAGCATCGGGCTCGCCGGCACCCGCTACCGGAACCCGCACGGGCTCGACGAGGCCGGGCACGTCTCGACCGCCGCGGACTCGGCCGCGCTGCTCCGCGCGGCGCTCCGCGTCCCGATCATCCGGCGGTACGTCGGCATGGATCGCGCGACGCTCTCCGACGGGCGGGTCGTCGAGTCCACCGACAACCTCCTGGGCGCAGTCCCCGGCTTCGCCGGCGGGAAGACGGGGCACACGGCGCTCGCGGGCTGGTCGCAGGTCGGCTTCGCCCGTGTTCCAGGGCGTGGGCGTCACCGCCGCGGTGCTCGGCTCGCCGTCCGAGGCGCAGCGCGATCGCGACCTCGCCGCGCTGCTCCGCTTCGGCCTCGCGAGCTACCGGCCCTCGCGCGTCGTCGACGCGGGACCGGACGTACGCCCGGGTCGCGGTCGGCTGGGGGCGCGAGCCCCTCGCGCTCGTCGCGCCGCGCACGATCGTCCGTCCGACGCCGACCGGCCGCCCGCTCGTCGAGCGCGTCGTCGCCCCCGGTCGTCGCGACGCTGCCTGTCCGCGCCGGTCAGCGGCTCGGCACGGTCGTCGTCACGCGACGGGTCGCGCGTCGTCGCGCGCTCGCCGCTCGTCGCGTCCCGACGCAGAGCCCGAGCCGACGCTCGCGCAGAAGGCGCGCTGGGTCGCGGGGCGATCCGTCGATCGTCTCGTGGGGCTCGTGTCGTGATCGTCACCGTGACGCTCAACGCCGCCCTCGACCGCTCGCTGACCGTCCCGATCCTCCAGCTCGGCCAGCGCCACCGCGCGAGCGACGTGCTGACGCTCGCCGGCGGCAAGGGCATCAACATCGCCCGCGCGCTCAAGCGGCTCGACAGGCCGGTCGTCGCGACCGGCCTCGCCGGGGGTCGCACCGGGACGCGGATCGTCGAGGAGCTCACCGCCGAGGCGATCCTCAACGACTTCGTCCGCATCGCCGGAGAGTCGCGGACCTCGACGCTCGTCGTCGACCCGACGTCCGGGACGCAGACGGAGATCAACGAGTGGGGCCCGAAGGTCAGCGAGGGCGAGCTCGAGATCCTGATGGACAAGCTCCGCTACCTGTCGCGCGGCGCCGAGCTCGTCGTCTTCGCGGGCTCGCTGCCACGAGGCGTGGCCGAGACGTTCTACGCCGAGGCGTCGCGGGAGCTCGGGCGGCGCGGCGTCCGGGTCGCCTCGACACGGAGGGAGAGCCGCTGCGGCTCGGCCTGGAGGCGGAGCCGTGGCTCGTGTCGCCGAACCAGCACGAGGCCGAGCAGCTCGTCGGCCAGGAGCTCTTCGACGACGACGACTTCCTGATGGCGCTCGACGCGATCGCGGAGCTCGGCGCGCGCAACGTCCACATCACGCTCGAGAACGGCTGCTTCGCGCTCGTCCGCGAGGAGCGCCAGGTCCGCCGCTACCGGGCGGTCACGCCGCGGCTCGAGCCGGTGTCGGTCGTCGGCGCCGGCGACGCGCTGCTCGCGCAGTGGCTGACGGCAGTCCTCGACGGCCAGGGGAACGAGGAGGCGCTCCGCCTCGCCGCCGCCGCCGGCGCCGCATCGGTGCTCGAGGTCGGCGCGGGCCGCTTCGACCCGGCCGAGGCACGGCGGCTCGCGGCGGCCGTCGAGGTCTACGAGCTGCGAGCACGCTGCGTAGCGCGCAAGCACGGATTCGGCAGAAGCGCGAATCCTGCGGCTTGATCCCCGCCTGCGGCGGGGCAGATCCCTGAAGGCGCCGGCTTCGCCGTCGACAGGTTCCCCGTGCTTCGTACGGGCTGCGCCGACCGGGCCTTCCGTTACGATCGCTCGACTTGGGTGACCCACAGGACAAGTTCGCGAAGGAGGGCCTCACCTTCGACGACGTCCTGCTCGTCCCGGCCGAGTCGGCCGTCCTCCCGAACGACGTCGCCACCGCGAGCCGCCTGACGCGCACGATCGCGCTCGAGATCCCGATCGTCTCCGCGGCGATGGACACCGTCACCGAGGCGCGCATGGGCATCGCGCTCGCCCGGCTCGGCGGGATCGGCGTCCTCCACCGCAACCTGTCGATCGACGACCAGGTTGCCGAGGTCGACAAGGTCAAGCGCTCCGAGGCGGGGATGATCGTCGAGCCCGTCACGCTTCGGCCCGACGCGCTCGTCGGCGAGGCGCTCGAGCTGATGGAGCGCTACCGCGTCTCCGGGATCCCGGTCACCGACGCGGAGGATCGCCTCGTCGGGATCCTGACGAACCGCGACCTGCGGTTCGGCGTCCTGGCCGAGATGCGCGTCGCGGACGTGATGACGAGCGACGGCCTCGTGACCGCGCCGACGGGCACGACGCTCGAGGAGGCGCAGGCGATCCTCGGCCACCACCGGATCGAGAAGCTGCCGATCGTCGATCTCGACGGGCGCCTCCAGGGCCTGATCACCGTCAAGGACATCTCCAAGCGCGAGGCATACCCGCTCGCGACGAAGGACGAGCGCGGGCGCCTGCGCGTCGCCGCAGCGGTCGGCGTCGGCACCGACGCCCTCGAGCGCGCGGCCGCCCTGGTCGAGGCCGAGGTCGACGCGCTCGTCGTCGACACCGCCCACGGGCACTCGCAGGGCGTGCTCGACGTCGTCCGCGCGATCAAGGAAGCGCACGACGTCCAGGTCGTCGCGGGCAACATCTCGACCGCGGAGGCGGCGGAGGCGCTGGTCGACGCGGGCGCCGACGCGCTGAAGGTCGGCCAGGGTCCCGGGTCGATCTGCACGACCCGCGTCGTCGCCGGCGTCGGCGTGCCGCAGGTGACCGCCGTCTGGGACATCGCCCAGGTCGCATCGGAGCACGGCGTCCCCGTCATCGCCGACGGCGGGATCACCTCGTCGGGCGACGTCGCCAAGGCGATCGGAGCGGGCGCGGACACGGTGATGCTCGGCTCGATGCTCGCGGGCACGGACGAGGCCCCCGGCGCGGTGATCGTCGTCCAGGGCGAGCGCTTCAAGGAGTACCGCGGCATGGGCTCGCTCGGCGCCATGAAGGCGCGGTCGTTCTCGAAGGACCGCTACTTCCAGGGAGACGTCGAGGACGTCGCCGAGCTGATTCCCGAGGGCATCGAGGGGCGTGTCCCGTTCAAGGGCCCCGTCAAGCCGATCGTGCACCAGCTCGTCGGCGGCCTGCGCCAGGCGATGGGCTACTGCGGAGCGCCGACGATCGAGGCGCTCAAGGACGCGCGCTTCGTCCGGATCACCGGTGCCGGGCTCCGCGAGAGCCACCCGCACGACGTCACGATCGCGAAGGACGCGCCCAATTACCGCCGAGGCTGAGGTCCTGCAGTTCCCCGCGGCCGAGCCCGCCCCGGAGGCTCGTCCGGTGCTCGTCCTCGACTTCGGCGGCCAGTACAGCCAGCTGATCGCGCGGCGCGTGCGCGAGGCGCGCGTCTACTCGGAGCTCGTCTCGCACTCGGCTCGGCGCCGAGGAGATCCGCGGCCGCGACCCCGTCGCGCTCGTCCTCTCGGGCGGGCCGGCGTCGGTCTACGCCGACGGGGGCGCCGCTCGCCGACCCGGCGATCTTCGAGCTCGGCGTGCCCACGCTCGGCATCTGTTACGGCATGCAGCTGATGGCCCGTGAGCTCGGCGGCGCCGTGGAGGCGAACGACGTCTCGGAGTACGGGAAGGCGGACGTCGAGCTCGACGGGACCGCGGCGCTCTTCCACGACCTCGCGGCCGAGCAGGTCGTCTGGATGAGCCATCGCGACTCCGTCACGGCTGCGCCGCCCGGGGCGCGCGTCACGGCGTCGTCGGAGACGACGCCGATCGCCGCCTTCGAGGACACCGCGCGCGCGCTCTACGGCGTCCAGTTCCACCCGGAGGTCGTGCACACGCCGCAGGGCCAGCGGATCCTCGAGAGCTTCCTCTACGACGTCGCGGGCGCGCCCGCCGCGTGGACGCCGGCTGCGGTGATCGAGGAGCAGGTCGAGCGGATCCGCGCGCAGGTCGGCTCGGAGCAGCGTGATCTGCGGGCTCTCCGGCGGAGTGGACTCGGCCGTGGCAGCGCTGCTCGTCCACAAGGCGGTCGGCGACCAGCTGACGTGCGTCTTCGTCGATCACGGCCTGCTGCGGGAGAACGAGGCCGAGCAGGTCGTCGAGACGTTCGGCGGCCACTTCCACGTCCCGCTCGTCCACGTCGACGCGCGCGAGCGGTTCCTCACCCGCCTCGCGGGCGTGACGGAGCCCGAGGAGAAGCGGGCGATCGTCGGCGAGGAGTTCATCCGCGTGTTCGAGGATGAGGCCCACAAGCTCGGCGATGTCCGGTTCCTCGTCCAGGGGACGCTCTACTCCGACGTGATCGAGTCGGGCGGCGAGGTCGGCGTCGCCTCGAAGATCAAGTCGCACCACAACGTCGGCGGGCTCCCGGCCGACATGCGCATGGAGCTCGTCGAGCCGCTCCGCTCGCTCTTCAAGGACGAGGTCAGGCGCGTCGGCGAGCAGCTCGGCCTCCCGGAGCGGATGGTCTGGCGGCACCCGTTCCCCGGGCCCGGCCTGGCGATCCGGATCATCGGCGACGTGACCGAGGAGCGGCTGGCGATCCTCCGCCATGCCGACGCGGTGCTCCTCGAGGAGGTGCGCAAGGCGGGCCTCTACCGGGAGCTGTGGCAGTGCTTCGCGGTGCTGCCGGCGATCCGCTCCGTCGGCGTCCAGGGCGACGAGCGCACGTACGCGTACCCCATCGTGATCCGGGCGGTCACGTCCGAGGACGCGATGACCGCGGACTGGGCACGGCTCCCGTACGAGCTGCTCGACACGATCGCGAGCCGCATCGTCAACGAGGTCGCCGGCGTCAACCGCGTCGCCCTCGACCTCTCGTCGAAGCCGCCGGCGACCATCGAGTGGGAGTAGGAGGCGGGCCGAGGCCCGCCTCCTCACTCCCACCCCGTCCTTGATGTCCGACTTCAGTCGGACACCTGCTCTTCCCACCCGGCTAGCGGTCGAGCGGCCGGACCGCCGTCGCCAGGGCGGTCGCCGCAGGCTCGAGGCGGACGGCGAGCTCGAACCGGCCTCCGTGCACGAGGCCCCACCTCGTCGTGTCGAGCGGGCACCAGACGTCGAGCGTGTCCGAGCCGTCATCGACGAGCACGAGATACCCGCCTTCGACGAAGGCGAGGCGGACGACCGTGCCGGCGATGCGCCCCTCGGCTCGTCCCTCGACGCCCGCCCGCCTCATCGCGGCGATCGTGTGCGTAACGCCGAGCGGCTCCCGTATGACGCGGTGCCAGAGTCGCGTCAGGTCGGCCGGGAGGTGCCAGGGGTCGATCGCAGCGGCGATCCAGGCGAGCGCGTCGGTCGTCGGCGCGGGAACCAGTGGCCGGGCGCCGAACACGGCGCAGCGCGTCGTCCAGCCGGTCGATGCTGCGGTCGATGTCGGGTCGAGCGGGCAGGGTCCTCGGATTATCGGCGCGCTTCCTCCGGCGACCAGACGGGAACCTCGAAGACGCCGGCCGGATCGACCTCGACCGCGACGCGATCACCGGGTCGCGGGTGCGCCGACGCCGGTCGCGACCGCCTCGATCTCCAGACCACCCACCGTCGCGCCGCACGGTGCACGACCGGCCCGTCCCGCTCGGCGGCGACGACGACCGCGTCGTCCCCGGGGACGAGCCGCACCGCCTCCGGCCGCGTCACGGTCGCGCGGTCGCCGTCCCGCACGACGTTCCGCAGCCCGAGGAAGCGTGCGACCCAGTCGTCGGCGGGCCGCGCCCAGAGCGCCTCCGGCGTCGCGACCTGCGCGAGCCGGCCCTCGCGCAGGATCGCGACACGGTCGCCGAGCGCGAACGCCTCGCCGACGTCGTGGGTGACGTGGACGACCGTGAGCGACAGCCGCTCGAAGAGGGCGCGGAGGTCGTCCTGCAGCCGCAGGCGGAGCGGGCCGTCGAGCGAGCCGAGCGGCTCGTCGAGCAGCAGGACCTCCGGGCGCGTCGCGAGCGCCCGTGCGAGCGCGACGCGTTGCGCCTCGCCGCCCGAGAGGGTCGTGACGACCCGGTTCTCGGCTCCGGCGAGCCCGACCAGCTCCAGCGCCTCGGTGACGCGTGTGCGTCGCTCGTCCTCGCCGAGGCCGGCGACCTTCGGGCCGAACCCGACGTTGCCGGCGACGTCCCGGTGGGGGAAGAGCGCGGCGTCCTGGAACACGAGCGCCGACACCGCGCCGGTACGGGGGCACGTCCGTCACGTCGCGGTCGTCGAGGAGCACGCGGCCGGTCGTCGGCGGCTGGAGCCCCGCGACGACCCGCAGGAGCGTCGACTTCCCCGAGCCGCTCGGCCCGAGCACGGCCAGCCGCTCGCCCGGGGGCGACGTCGACGGAGACGTCCTCGAGGATCCGCGCCCCGGCGAGAGTGACGCCGACCCCGTCGAGAGCGAGCTTCACCTCGGGCGCCGTCCGACGAGGGAGCGCTCGGACGACGAGCGCGACCACCGTCACGACGATCATGAGCGTCACCGAGAGCGCCATCGCCGTGCCGACGTTGTCGGCGCCCGGCCGGCCGAGGAAGCGGAAGATCGCGACCGGCACGGTCGGCCAGTCGGCGCGCGCGACGAACACCGTCGCGCCGAACTCGCCGAGCGCGACCGCGAACGCGAGACCCGCCGCGACGGCCAGCGGCCGTGCGAGGAGCGGCAGCTCGATCTCGCGCCTCACCTGCCACGGCGACGCCCCGAGCACCGCGGCGGCCTCGCCGAGCCGTGCCTCGACCGCGCGGAGCGCGGGGACGAGCGAGCGGACGACGAACGGGATCGCGACGAGCGCCTGTGCGATCGGGACGATCAGGGCGGACGAGCGGAGGTCGAGCGGGGGGTCGTCGAACGCGAGCAGGAAGCCGAACCCGAGCATCGCCGCCGAGGCGCCGAGCGGCAGCATCAGCAGCGCGTCGAGCCCCCGCCGTCCCCGCGCCACCGCCACGGCCGCCAGGACACCGACCATGAGCGCGATCGCGGCGCGCGGCGCCCGCGAACAGGAGCGAGTTGAGGATCGCGTGCCACGGGACGACGAGCAGCGCGGGCGTCTCGTCGAGAAGCGACGCGTAGTGGTCGAGGCCGTAGCCGTCGGCGACCCGGAGCGAGCGGACGACGAGCGCGAGCGGAGGAAGCGCGAGCAGCGCGAGCGAGCAGCCGACCGCGAGCCCGACGCGGACGCGGTCGCGTCCGATCGGGCGCGGCGCGGGCCCGCGGCGTGACCGCGCGCCGCCGAGTCGCCGCTCGAGCCTGCCGGAGACGAGCACCGTGGCGGCGACCGCCGCGAGCTGGAGGAGCGCGAGGGCCGCGGCCGCGCGGAGGTCGAAGAGCCGCGCTGCCTGGTTGTAGATCTCGACCTCGAGCGTCGCGTACCGGATCCCGCCGAGGACGACGATCACGCCGAACGACGTGAAGCAGAAGAGGAACACGATCGACGCCGCGCGAGGCGACGGCGGGGGCGAGGAGGGGAGCGGTGACGAGGAGGTGACGCCGGCGAGGCGACGCGCCGAGCGTCGCTGCGGCGTCGTCCAGCCGCGGGTCGAGCCCGGCCCAGAACGCCCCGACGACGCGCACGACGACCGCGACGTTGAAGAAGACGTGCGCAAGGAGGATCGCCCAGACCGTCCGCTCGACCCCATCCGGGAGCAGCGCGAGGAACGCGGTCGCGACGACCACCGTCGGCAGGACGAAGGGCACGAGGACGAGCGCCTCGACGAGCGAGCGGCCGCGGAACGAGAACCGGGCGAGCGCCCACGCGAGCGGGCAGCGCGGCGACGAGCGTCAGCGCCGTCGAGACGGCCGCCTGCCAGAGCGTGAACCACGCGATCTCGAGCGTCGACTCGCGTGAGGACGTCGAGCGGCGAGATCGAGCGTGCCGTCGACGACGAGGCTCCGCTCGAGGATCGCCACGAGCGGCCAGGCGAAGAAGACGGCGAGGAACGCGACCGGGACCGCGACGGTCGCGACGCCGCCGACGCTCAGCGCACGACGATCTCGGTCCACCGGGCGACCCAGCGGTCGCGGTTCTCGTCGATGTCGTCGGCCGGGAGCTGAAGCGGGTTCGCCGGGACGATGGCGTGCTCGACGAACGCCTCCGGCAGCGCGACGCCGGCTCGCACGGGGTAGACGAACATCGAGCCCGGCACGTCGGCCTGGAACCGCTCGGAGAGCATGAAGTCGATCAGCGCTCGGGCGCCGTCCTCGTTCGCGGCGCCGCGCAGGACGCCCGCGTACTCGACCTGCCGGTAGCACCCGTCCTCGACCGCGGCCGTCGGCGCCGTGTCGAGTGGCTTCGAGGCGAAGATCACCTCGGCGGCCGGGCTCGTCGCGTAGGAGACGACGATCGGCCGCTTGCCGGGGCTCCCGGCGGCGCCCGAGAACTGCTGCGTGTACGCCTCCTCCCAGCCGTCGACGGCGAGCACGCCGTTCGCCCGGAGCGCCCGCCAGTACGCCTCCCAGCCGTCCTCGCCGAACCGGGCGACGGTCGCCAGCAGGAACGAGAGCCCGGGGGAGGAGGTGGCGGGGTTCTCGACCACGAGGAGGTCGCGGTACCGCGGCTCGGTGAGGTCCTCGAGCGTGCCGGGGGGCGCGATTCCGCGGTCCGCGAACCACGCGCGGTCGACGTTGAGGCAGACCTCGCCGTGGTCGATCGGCGTCACGTGGTCGTCCGGCGCCCGCGTACTCCGGGTCGACGTCCTCGAGCCCGTCCGAGCGGTACTCCTCGAGCAGGTCGCCGTCGAGCGCGCGCGAGAGGACGGAGTCGTCGATCCCGAAGATCACGTCGCCCTGCGGGTCGCCGGCGGTCAGGAGCGCGCGGTTGAGCATCTCGTTCGCGTCCCCGCCCTGGAGGATCCGCAGCGTCAGCCCGCTCTCCTCCTCGAACGCGGCCTTGACCTCCTTCGAGATCGCGAACGAGTCGTGCGTGAGGAGCACGACCTCGGTCGGCGCGTCCTCGGTCGCCCCCACAGCCGGCGACCGCGACGACCGCGGCCGCGACGAGGATCGACCGCGGCGAGCCCCCGCTTGCAGACGAAACGTTGCATGCGGCCTCACCGGGCGTCACCGCCTCCCGGCGCCCGGGCGGATCGCGAGCAGCACTCCGGCGTCGACCGTGACGCGCGCCTCGGTGCCGGTGAAGACGTTCGAGACGCCCCTGCTCGACCCCGGATCCAGCGTCTCGCCGGCGAGCGGGTACTCGAGTCCCTTCGTGACGACGCCTGTGGCCGGCCCGCCGATCGCAGAGGAGGCTCACGAGCTCGCCGGGTGACCCACTGAGGGCTCGCTCGCCGCGGACGACGTGGACGAGCGCGTCGCCGACGATCGCGTCGAGCTCGATCTCCGCGTAGCGCTCGGCCCCGAGCAGCAGCAGCGAGCCGAGCAGGTGGTCGAGCCGCCCCTCCGCGCTCGCGACGACGAGCACCCGGCGGGCGCCGATGCGCACGGCCTCGTCGAGCGCGAGCTCGAGGTCCGTGGCGTCCTTCGCCTCCGGGTGGCGCACGACGCGGGCGCCTGCCGCCTCGGCAGCGGCGAGCGCGCCGGCCGAGACCGAGTCGAGGTCGCCGATCACGACGTCGACGTCGAGCCCGAGCGCGATGGCCCGGTCGAGCCCGCCGTCCGCCGCGACCACGGTCGGCGCGCCGGGCACCGCCACAGAGGGGCCGGCCCCCGAGGCGACGACGACGACGTCAGGCGAACAACCGCCCCGTCGACGAAGCGTCATCCTGCAACGAGTTCTCGGTCACGCACGTTCCTCCGCTGGCATTACCCAGGTCAGGTTCTGCGGGTCGGCGGCGCGTCAGCCGCCCTCTCAGCCCGGTCGCCCGAGCTCCCCGGTTCGCTCGCCGTATCGTAGTCGAGCCGATGCGGGCGCGGTTCCCTGTTCGAAGCCGTGGCGTCGTGGGTAGCCTCGCGCGCGTCACCAACCAACAGAGGGGGAAGTTCACATGAGGCATCGCCTCGCACTGCTCTGCGTCGCCCTCGTGGCGTCGCTCACACTTGTGGGCTCGGCGTTCGCGCACGACTGCGTCCGGGTCTCGGCCTCGCTCCAGGGCCTGAAGTCCTCGACGAAGTCCGGGAACTGGCTCCTGCTCGACTTCTCGAGCGCGGCCGGGACGCAGGAGACCTTCGCAACCGTGATGGAGCAGACCGTCACGCCGGCACAGGCGGCGTGCTTCACGACCGAGTACGCGAAGGCCAACCAGCCGCTCTTCTTCGCGATCGGGATCGGCGTCGCCGGGCCGAACGGGGTTCTCGCGCACCTCAACAAGAACACGAAGGTGCTCTCGGACGGCAAGGGCATCGACCACCTCGAGGTGTCGGGCATCTTCCCGGCTTTCGTCGGCGCGTCGATCGCCTGCGGCATTCCCGTCTAGGGCCTCCTGGCGCTCCCACGGGCCTCAGTGCGTGACGGTGAAGCCGCTCTCCCCGCGCGGCTCCCGCTCCTCGAGCTCGAGCCGCTCGACGTGGGCGCCGGACGGCCCGTGTCGGAACCAGGAGACGAGCACCTCGACCGCCTCGGCGTCTCCTTCCACCTCGGCCTCGACCGCCCCGTCCGACCGGTTGCGCACCCAGCCGCCGACACCGAGCTCCGTCGCGCGCCGCCGCGCGCTCTCCCGGAACCACACGCCCTGTACCCGGCCGTGGACGACGACGCTGCGTCGGACGATCGGCACCGGCCGAGTATCGCGGCCGCCGGCGTGGCATGGTCGTCCGGTGGACCTCGTCGACGAGCTTGCGAACGCCCGGATCGGGAACACCTTCAACCAGTACGCCGACGGGGCCGAGGGCGCACCTCCTCCGCGCCCGCCTCGCGGCGTACCTCGCCTCGCGCGTCGACGCTCCGATCCTGCTCGTCGGCGAGGCGCCCGGCTACCGCGGGGCGCGGGTCTCCGGCATCCCTTTCACGTCCGAGCGCCAGCTCACCGGCACCGGTCCAGCGGAGGCGACCGCCACGATCGTCCACCGCGTCCTCGCCGAGCTCGACGTCGAGGACGACGTCCTGCTCTGGAACATCGTCCCGACGCATCCGGGCACCGAACGTCACCAACCGGCCGCCGACGGCTGAGGAGGTGCGGCTGGGCGTGTCGTTCGTGGAGCCGCTCGCGTCAGGCAGGCGCGTGTCGCCGTCGGGCGCATCGCCGCGCGTGCACTCGGATGTGACGCTGTCCGTCATCCGTCCCACGGCGGCGCAGTGCTGTTCCAACGCGACCTTGCGGCCGCCCTCCGTTCGGGCGCTTGACACATCCTCGTGGAGAGGCGCAGGATGGACAGCCGAACACGCACATCGGACAAAGGGGGGAACAGTGCGGCGAATCCTTCTACCGGTAGCGATGGCGGCGATGGTCGGGCTCGTCCTCGCAGCGGGCGTCATCGCATCTCCTGACTCGCGCGCGACGGTCCGGTTTGGCAACCCGGACGCGGGGTCACCATTCCCGCCACCGGACGGTCATGACGCGTCGTCCAACGCAAAGGACAACCTGACTCCACGGACGGTTGTCATCAGCGCGCCCGGGAGCGTGATGTACGACATCGAGAGGTTCGGTTTCCATCAAGCCGTCGTGTACGCGGCCGGCACCGAGCCGAACGACATCGCGGTACCCGCCTTCCCGGCGAACTTCTTCATCACCGCTCCTGGCGCTCCGGCGGTGCTTCCAGAGATCGCCAAGGGGCCGCTCCACGAGCCCGGGACGCCCCCGGTGTCCTGGACTGCATCGTTCAGCCAGCCGGGCAAGTACCTCGTGATCTGCAACCTCATCCCGCATTTCGACTTCTTCAAGATGTACGGCTGGGTGATCGTCAAGTAGGGCAGGTGCGCCTCGCCTCCGCGGGCCGACGGCCCGCGGAGGCTGCTACACTCCGCCGCCGGCGGTCATCCGACTGCCGCCTTTCCGAGCGATGACCACCTACACCGCCAAGCCGGGCGAGATCCAACGCGACTGGTACGTCGTCGACGCCGAGGGAAAGACCCTGGGCCGTCTCGCGACGCAGATCGCCGACACGCTGCGCGGCAAGGGAAAGCCGGCAGTACACCCCGCACGTCGACACGGGCGACTTCGTGATCGTCGTGAACGCCGAGAAGATCCACGTGACGGGGAAGAAGCTCGACGAGAAGATGGTGCGCTGGCACACGGGCTACCCGGGCGGGCTCAAGGAGCGGACGCTCCGCGAGCAGCTCGAGCGGCGCCCGACGGAGGTCATCCGCAAGGCCGTGAAGGGCATGCTTCCGAAGAACAAGCTCGCCTCCGCGCAGATCCGCAAGCTCAAGGTCTACGCCGGGCCGGAGCACCCGCACGCCGCCCAGTCACCGAAGACGCTGGAGCTCTAGGACACCGTATGGCAGACATCGCCCAGTATCGCGGCACCGGCAAGCGCAAGACCTCCGTCGCGCGCGTGATCCTCCGGCCCGGCGACGGCATCGACCTGGATCAACGGCCGCACGCTCGAGGAGTACTTCCCGCGCGCGACGCACCGGACGCTCGCGCTCGCACCCTTCGAGACCGCAGGCGCCGAGGGGACCTACGACCTCCGCGTGCGCGTCCACGGCGGCGGCATCAGCGGCCAGGCGGGCGCCGTCCGGCACGGAATCGCCCGCGCGCTCGTCGAGGCCGACCCCGAGCTCCGCGTGCCGCTCAAGCGCGAGGGGTTCCTCACGCGGGACGCACGCAAGGTCGAGCGCAAGAAGGCCGGCCTGCACAAGGCGCGCAAGGCGCCGCAGTTCAGCAAGCGCTAGTCACGGCCGCTTCCCTTGCGGGAAGTGCCTCTAGGACTCACGCTGTGTCCGTGGAGGGTGTCCAGGTGGCAGATCGCCGTGCCGTGAACTCAGACGTGCTCGCCCCGGACGGCGGGAGGCACTCGAGGCGAGTGGTTCGGCACGGACGGCGTCCGGGGCATCGTCGGCGAGACGCTCACCGAGGAGCTCGTCGAGCGCCTCGGCCGCGCGACAACGCTCTGGTCGGGCCGCGGCCGGGTTCTCGTCGGGCGCGACACGCGCGGGCCTCGGGCCCGGCGCTCGAAGCGGCTCTGCGCGCGGGATCGTCGACGCAGGCGGAACGGCCGTGCTCGCCGGCGTCCTCCCGACGCCCGGCCGTCGCGCTGCTCTCGCAGGACCTCGGCCTCGTCGTCTCCGCGTCGCACAACCCACCCGAGTACAACGGCGTGAAGATCTTCGACCGCGCGGGCCACAAGCTCGCCGGACGCCGACGAGCTCGAGATCGAGGCGCTCCTCGACGCGACCGGGCCGGGCGGCGGCTCGATCGAGGACGCCAGCGACGCGATCGGGCGGCTACGTCGAGCACGTCGTCGAGCACTTCGGCTCGGACCTCTCCGGCCTGCGGATCGCCGTCGACTGCGCCAACGGCGCCTACTCGGCGATCGCGCCCGACGTGTTCGAGCGGCTCGGCGCCGAGGTCACGGCGCTCGCGAACGCGCCCGACGGCACGAACATCAACGCGGGCTGCGGCGCGACCGACCTCGCGATGCTCCGCTCGGCCGTCGGTGTCGGCGGATACGACCTCGGGATCGCGTTCGACGGCGACGGCGACCGGATGCTCGCCGTCGACGCGGCGGGCGAGATCGTGGACGGCGACCAGATCCTCGCGATCTGCGCGCTCGCGCTCGGCGTCGACCGTCGTCGTCGTGACGGCGATGACGAACCTCGGCTTCCACCGGCTGATGGAGGACGCACGGGATCCGGGTCGTGACGACCGACGTCGGCGACCGGTACGTCCTCGAGGCGCTGCGCGCGCGAGGGCGGCGTGCTCGGCGGCGAGCAGTCGGGGCACCTGATCGTGCTCGACGGGCACGTCACCGGCGACGGGCTGGCGGCTGCGCTGACGCTCTGCCGCTCGCTCGGGGGTCGCACGCTCGCCGAGGCGGCGGCCGTCATGCCGCGCTTCGCGCAGTTCGAAGGAGAACGTCCCCGTCGCGAACCCGGACGGTCCCGCCGCGCGTGGCGGCGGAGGTCGAGCGGCTCAATCGCCGAGCTCGAGGGCCGACGGGCGCGTGCTCGTGCGGCCCTCCGGGACCGAGCCGCTCATCCGCGTGCTCGCCGAGGCCGAGCGCCCCGAGGAGGCCGCGGAGCTCTGTGGTAGCATCGCCGATCTCGTCCGACGGGAGGCCCGGGCCCGGTAAAACCCCTGCAAAGCGGGGCTGTCCGCTCGGGCGAGGGTGCTCGCTCCGCAGGAGCCGACGGGCGAAGGAGACCAGCATGTGCGGGATCATCGGATACGTCGGGCCCCGGGAGTGCAAGGCCCTTCTCCTCCACGGCCTCGAGCGGCTCGAGTACCGGGGCTACGACTCGGCCGGGATCGCGCTGCTCGAGGACGGCGCGCTCGCGTACACGCGCGCCGTCGGCAACCTCCAGAACCTGAAGGAACGCGCCGGCATGAACGGCTCGCCGGCGACGACGGGCCTCGGCCACACGCGCTGGGCGACCCACGGCGGCGTCACCGAGGAGAACGCGCACCCGCTCGCGGCGGAGGAGGCCGAGAAGCTCGCGATCGTCCTCAACGGCATCGTCGAGAACTACCGCGAGCTGCGCGAGCGCCTCTCGGAGCAGGGCCACGTCTTCTCGTCCGAGACCGACGCCGAGACGGTGACGCATCTCGTCGAGGAGCATCTACGAGGGCGACCTCGTCGAGGCGGTCCGCGGCGCGTACGGCGAGCTCGAGGGTCACTTCGCGTTCGTCGTCATCCACCGCGACCACCCGGGCATGCTCGTCGGCGCGCGGCTCAGTGCCCGATGGTCGTCGGCCTCGCCGAGGGCGAGGCGTTCCTCGCCTCCAACGCGGCGGCGTTCCTCGACCGAGACGCGCGCCGTCCAGTTCCCGGGCGACGGCGAGATCGTCGTCATCACGCCCGAGGGCTCCCGGTTCCTGCTGCGCCAAGGACGGCACGGCGGTCGAGCACGAGGTCGTCGAGCTCGACTGGGACCTCGAGGGCGCCGAGAAGGCCGGGCTACGAGACGTTCATGCTGAAGGAGATCCACGAGCAGCCCGACGCGGTCGCGGAGACGATCGGCGACCGGCTCCGCAAGGGCCGCCTCGTCCTCGAAGGGCTCGGGATGGACGACGACGAGCTCCGCGAGCTGAGCCGGATCGTGATCCTCTCGGCCGGCACGAGCTACCACGCCGCCGTCGCGCGCGCGCTACGCGATCGAGGAGTGGGCGCGCGTCCCGGTCGAGCACGACATCGCCTCCGAGTGGATCTACCGGAACCCGGTGCTCGACGAGGACACGCTCGTGATCGGCATCTCGCAGTCCGGCGAGACCCGCGACACGATCGAGGCGATGAAGCTTGCGCGCGACATGGGCGCGCACACCGTCGCGATCACGAACATGATGGGCTCGCAGATCACGCGCGAGGTCGACTCGGTCCTCTACACGCGCGCCGGGCTCGAGGTGAGCGTCGCCGCGTCGAAGACGTTCACGGCGCAGCTGAGCCTCCTGTTCCTCGTCGCGCTGAAGCTCGCCCAGGTGCGCGAGACGCTGCCCGCCGGCGAGCTCGAGTACATCGTCAACGCCGTCTACTCGCTGCCCGGCAAGATCGCGCAGTTCCTCGAGGGCGACCACCCGATCGACGAGATCGCGCGTCGCTTCCACGACCGCCCGTTCTTCCTCTACCTCGGCCGGAACATCGGGCTCCCGGTCGCGCTCGAGGGGGCGCTGAAGCTGAAGGAGATCTCGTACATCCCGACCGAGGCGTACTCGGCCGGGGAGATGAAGCACGGGCCGATCGCGCTGCTCGACGAGAACACGCCCGTCGTCGTCGTCGCGACGCGGATGGAGCACGTCTACGAGAAGCTCGTCTCGAACATCCAGGAGGTTCGCGCGCGCGGCGCCCACGTGATCGCGATCGCCTCCGACGGGAACGAGGACATCCAGCACCACGCCGACGACGTGATCTACGTCCCGAAGGCGCCTGCCTTCCTCTCGGCGGTGCTCGCGGTGATCCCGCTCCAGCTCCTCGCGTACCGCATCGCGCGGCTGCGCGGCCTCAACGTCGACCAGCCGCGGAACCTCGCGAAGACGGTGACGGTCGAGTAGATGGACGAGCCGGACGTCGATCCGTTCGCCGACGGCGTCCTGGAGCCGGAGGAGATCCGTGGCAGCGAGCCGCCGCCCGAGCAGCCGTTCGAGTGCGCGTCGTGCGGGCTCGCGTTCGGCGACGACAGCGAGACCGCATGCCCTGCCTGCGGAGCCGATCTCACGGCGCCGGGCGCGCTGATTCGCCACGGCGCCTGACGCGTTAGACTCGCCGCGTCCGGCTCGCGCCGGGCACATCGATGCGACAGGGGAGGATTCGCGTGCGCACTCGTTCGTTCCGGCTCGTCCTGGGCCTCGTTGTCCTGTCCGTCCTCGTCGGCGGTGCAGGCAGTGCCAGTGCCGACACAACCGCTCAGGCAGTGCCGTTCTCGCAGGACTGGTCGAACACCGGCCTCGTCACCACGAACGACGACTGGTCCGGCGTCGCCGGCGTCGTCGGCTACCTCGGCGACGACGCGACCGGGAACGACGTCGACCCGCAGACGGGCTCGCCGCCACCCTGTCGGCAACGGCCGACGTCATTGCGAACCAGACGAGCACGGGATCTCGAACGGCGGCGTCGCCGAGTTCCTCCTGACCGACCCCGTCGTTGCTCTCCAGGGCTCCGGTACGGCGGATGCGCCGAACCTCGTGCTCACGCTCGACACGACCGGCAAGACCGGCATCGTCGTCGCCTACATCCTCCGCGACATCGACGGTTCTGGCAGACAACGCCGTCCAGCAGGTCGCGCTCCACTACCGGGTCGGCTCGACGGGTGACTTCACGAACCTCCCGGCCGGCTACGTCGCCGACGCCACGACCGGGCCGAGCCTCGCGACCCTCGTGACGCCGGTGAGCGTCACGCTTCCCGCGGCGGCGGACAACAAGTCGCTGGTCCAACTGCGCATCATGACGAGCAACGCCGACGGGCAGCGACGAGTGGGTCGGCGTCGACGACATCTCCGTGACGGCCGGGCCGATCCCGGACAGCGCCCCATCGGTCGCGAGCACGACACCTGCGAACGGCGCCACCGGAGTGGCCGACGACGTCGAACATCGGCATCACGTTCAGCGAGCCGGTCGTCACTCGGCCGCGGCTTCTCGATCTCGTGCGCGACCAGCGGTGCCCACACGCTTCGCGTTCTCCGGCGCGTCCGCGTCGTACACGCTCGACCCGGACACCGACTTCGCGGCCGGCGAGACGTGCACGGTCACGGTCGACGACCAGGGGGTCACCGACACGGACACCGACGACCCGCCGGACACCATGGCGGCGGACCGGGTCTTCTCCTTCACGACCGTGCCGCTCGCGACCACGATCCCTCAGGTCCAGGGTGCGGCGCACCTCTCGCCGCTCGCCGGTCGAGCGGTCTCCGTCAGCGGCGTCGTCACGGCCGAGCGACCGAACAGCTTCATGCTGCAGGACGCGGTCGGCGATGGGAACCCCGTCACGTCGGACGCGATCCTCGTCTTCGCGACGGGTATCGGTGCCTCGGTCTCCGTCGGAGACGCCGTGACGGTGAGCGGCCTCGTCACGGAGTTCCGGCCGGGCGGCGACGCGAGCACCAACCTGACGACGACCGAGATCGTCTCCCCGACCGTGACACCGGGCGGCCCCGGCTCCGTGATCACCGAGACGGCGATCGGCCCCGGTGGGCGCGTGCCGCCGTCGAGCGTGATCGACGACGACGCCAGGGGCAACGTCGAGACGAGCGGGTCGTTCGACCCGGCGACCGACGGCATCGACTTCTGGGAGAGCCTCGAGGCGATGCTACTCCGCGTCGACAACCCCGTCGTGGTCGGGCCGCGGAACGACAACGGCGAGCTCTGGGTGCTGGCGCAGGACGGCGCCGGCGCAGGCGTTCGCACGATTCGAGATGGGATCGTGGTCGGGCCGACCGACCTCAACCCCGAGCGGCTTCAGCTCGACGACGTCATCGTCCCGGACGCGACGCCGGTGGCGAACGTCGGCGACCACTTCACGACTGCCGCCGTGGGCGTCCTCGACTACAACTTCAACAACTACGAGTTGCTGCTGACGAGCGCCCTGACGCGCGTCGACGGCGGCCTCGAGCGCGAGGCGACCCGTCCACCGACGAGCGACGAGGTCACGGTCGGGAGCTTCAACGTGGAGAACCTCTCGCCGAACGACCCACCGGCAAAGTTCGTCCGCCTCGCCGGCCTGATCGTCGACAACATGCGCGCGCCGGACATCGTCGGCGTCCAGGAGATCCAGGACAACAACGGGGCGACAGGCGGCACGAGCTCGGCCGTCACGGACGCGTCACAGACGTTCCAGTTGCTGATCGCGGCGATCCAGGCGGCCGGAGGGCCGACGTACCAGTTCCGGCAGATCGACCCTGTCGCCCACCAGGACGGCGGCGCGCCGGGCGGCAACATCCGCGTCGGCTTCCTCTTCCGCACCGATCGCGGCCTCGCGTTCGTCGACCGCCCGGGTGGCACCTCGACGACGGCCAACGCCGTGACCGGCAAGAACAACAAGGTGCAGCTCCTCTACAGCCCGGGCCGCATCGCCCCGGCTAACGCGGCCTGGAACGCGAGCCGCAAGCCACTTGCGGCGGAGTTCAGGTTCCGGGGCAAGACGATCTTCGCGATCGTGAACCACTTCAACTCGAAGGGCGGCGACCAGCCCCTCTACGGGCGCTTCCAGCCGCCGGTCAGGTCGACGGAGGTGCAGCGCCACCAGCAGGCACAGCTCGTGAACGACTTCGTCGACGAGATCCTCGCGGCGTTCAAGAACGCGCGGGTCATCGTGCTCGGCGACCTCAACGACTTCGAGTTCTCGCAGACGCTGGAGATCCTCGAGGGCGGCGGGACGCTGGCCAACCTGATGGACAGGCTGCCGAAGGCAGAGCGCTACTCCTACGTGTTCGAGGGCAACTCGCAGGTCCTCGACCAGATGCTGGTGAGCGACAAGCTCGACAAGGCGGAGACGACGTACGACGTCGTCCGCGTCAACGCCGAGTTCGCCGACCAGGCGAGCGACCACGACCCGCAGGTCGCCCGCTTCGTCTTCGACGACGAGGACGACTGAAGCAAGACGTCCGTGGTGGGCGGCGCTCGCGACGAGGTCGCGGGCGCTGCCCATCCTGCGCTCAGCCGGCGCGCATGAGGATGGCGACGATCTCGTCGTAGCCCGCTGCGCGGGCGTGCTCGAGCGCGGTGACGCCCTCGCCGTCGGAGATCGAGACGTCTGCGCCGGCGTCGACCAGCAGCCGGACGATCTCCGTGTGCGCTGCGCCGCCGTCGCCGAGGATCACCGCCTCGAGGAGCGCCGTCCAGCCGAGGCCGTTCACGTGGTCGACGTCCATGTCCGTCTCGAGAAGGCGCCGCACCGTACTCGACGTGGCCCCGGTCGGCGGCCGGGATGAGCGCCGTCCCACCGAACCGATTCGTCCGCGTGAGATCCGGATCGGCGCGGAGCACCTCCTCGAGGACGTCGACGAGCCCCGTCTCCCCGGTGGAGAGGAGCGCGTTCGCCCGGGCGGCATCCTGCCGGTCGACGTCGGCGCCCGCGTCGACCAGCGCGCGGACGACGTCGGCGTGGCCGCCGTAGGCGGCGTGCGTGACGGCCGTCCGCCCGTCCGCGTCGGTGTCGTCGGGGTCGGCGCCGGCGTCGAGCAGGCGCCGCACCTCGTCGACGTCGCCCGCGGTCGCCGCCGCGACGAGCGCGCCCGGCGGTGGAGGCGTCCCGGACGGCTCGTCGCTCGTGCACGCCGCGACGACGAGCACCGCGAGCGGGACGAGCGGCGCGAGCGTCATGTGACTTATCGTCACAGCGGTCTCCTTCGGCTGAGCGTCGGTCGTGCCCGATCACTATCGCCGTTCCTCCGAGGGCTCGTCCGATCTACGCTCTCGGCCTGTGGAGGCACCGCCGTACGCGACGCGACGCGCCCGTCCACCGGCTTCCGGGCGGGGTGACGGAGGACGACCGGCTCGCGGTCGAGGAGCCGCTCGAGATCCGCGTCAACGGGCGGGCGGTCGCCGTCACGATGCGGACGCCGGGCCACGACGAGGAGCTCGCGCTCGGGTTCTGCCTCACCGAGGGGCTGCGCCCGACCGCCGCCCGGCCGCCGGACGACCTCGCAGCGAACGTCGTCGAGGTCGATGCGCCCGGCGCCGACCTCGACCGCGTCCAGCGGTCGTTCTACACCTCGTCCTCCTGCGGCGTCTGCGGCAAGGGCGCGCTCGAGGCGGTCGCCGTCGAGGCGCCCCGGATCGAGAGCCCGGTCTCGCGTCGCGTTCGACATCGTCGCCTCGCTGCCCGACCGGCTGCGCGAGGCGCAGGCGACGTTCGCGCTGACGGGCGGGCTCCACGCGACGGGCCTCTTCACCCCGGACGGAGAGCTCCTCTGCGTGCGCGAGGACGTCGGCCGCCACAACGCGATGGACAAGGTGCTCGGCTGGGCGCTCGGCGAAGGCCTCCTGCCGCTCGCACGACTCGATGCTCTGCGTCAGCGGCCGGCTCTCGTTCGAGCTCGTCCAGAAGGCGTCCGTCGCCGGCTGCCCCGTCCTCGTCGCCGTCGGTGCGCCGTCGTCGCTCGCCGTCGAGCTGGCGGACGATCGCGGCGTCACGCTCGTGCGGCTTCGTCCGCGACGGCCGCGCGCACCGTCTACACGGAGCCGGCAGCGGATCGTCGCGTGACGCCGCCTCACCGGCGCCCTGCTCGTCGGCGGCGCCTCGGAGCGGTTCGGGTCGCCGAAGGCGCTCGCGCGGTTCCGCGGCGAGACGCTCGCCGAGCGTGGGCACCGGCTCCTGGCCGAGGCGTGCGACGAGGTGCTCGTCGTCGGCAAGGCCGCCGACGGGCTGCCGTTCGCGGTCCTCGACGACGGCGCCGTCTCGCGGGCGCCGGTCCACGGCGTGATCGCGGGGCTGCGGCACGCCCGGCACGACGTCGTGGTCGCGCTGCCCGTCGACGTCCCGCTCGTCACGCCCGGAGCGCTGCGCGCGCTCGGGCGAGGCGCGCGCCGTCCCGTCCGCGCGGATCCCGCTGCCCGGGGCGTACCCGCGCTCGCTCCTGCCCGGTGCTCGAGGCGCGCGTCGCGGCCGGCGAGCTGTCGCTGCGCGGCGTCAACCCGACCACGCTCGAGCTCCCCGACGGCCTGCTGCGTCGACGTCGACACGCCCGAGGCGCTCGCGGAGCTCGAGCGGCCCGGTCACGCGCTCGTCGTCGGCGGCACGGGGATGCTCGCGCCCGCTACGCGGCGCTCGCGGAGCGCGGACACGCCGTGACGTCCATCGCGCGGCGCGCCGCTCGATCTCGGGCGACGGGCGTCGACGCTCGATCCGGTCGACTACCGCGACGCCGACGCGCTCGCGGAGGCGCTAGCCCGCGCGACCGAGGCGCGCGGGCCGATCGAGCTCGCCGTCTGCTGGATCCACACCGACGCGCCCGAGGCGCCGCGCATCGTCGCCGACGCGCTCGCGCCCGGGCGCGCGGCTCGTGCAGGTCTTCGGCACGCGCGTCTGGCCGCTCGACGACGTCCCGCTCCACGTCGCCTACCGGCAGGTGCTCCTCGGCTCGACGGACGGGCGCTGGCTCACGCACGAGGAGATCTCCGCGGGCGTGCTCGACGGCGGTCGACGCCGACCTGCCCGCTGCGTCGTCGGCGAACGGGACGAGCATGTGTCCGACTAGAGTCGGACACGGACCGCGACGGAAGGAGCTCGTCGCATGAAGGGACGCCTCACCACGCCGCTCGTTCGCGACGGCGACGCGCTTCGCCCGGCGTCCTGGGACGAGGCGCTCGACACCGTGGCGGCGGGGTTCGCGCGGGCACGCGAGGCGGACGCGTCGACGTCGTTCGGGATCTTCTCGTGCTCGAAGGCGACGAACGAGATGAACTTCCTGGCGCAGAAGTTCGCGCGCCAGGTGATGGGCTCGAACAACATCGACTCGTGTAACCGCACCTGACACGCGCCTAGCGTCGTCGGTCTGGCGACGGTGTTCGGAGCGGGCGGCGGCACCTCGTCGTACCGCGAGATCGAGGAGACGGACGTGATCCTCCTCTGGGGCTCGAACGCCCGCGAGACGCATCCGATCTTCTTCCACCACCTCCTCGAAGGGGGTGCGGAACGGCGCGCGCCTCTTCGTCGATCGACCCGCGCCGCACGACGTCGGCGCAGTGGGCCGACCGCTGGCTCGGGCTCGACGTCGGCTCCGACATCGCCCTCTCGAACACGATGGCGCGCGAGATCATCCACGCCGGGCTCCACAACGCGCCGTTCGTCGAGCGCGCGACCGAGGGCTTCGAGGAGTACGCCGCCTCGGTCGAGCCGTTCACGCTCGCCGAGGGCGAGCGCCTGACGGGCGTCCCGGCCGAGGTGATCCGCGAGACGGCGCACGCCTTCGCGCGCGCCGACCGCGCGATGATCTGCTGGACGCTCGGGATCACCGAGCACCACAACGCGGTCGACAACGTCCTCGCGCTCATCAACCTCGGCCTGCTCTGCGGGCACGTCGGGCGCTACGGCTCGGGGCTCAACCCGCTCCGCGGCCAGAACAACGTCCAGGGCGGCGGCGACATGGGCGCGATCCCGAACAAGCTCCCGGGCTTCCAGGACCTCGAGCGCGACGCCGAGGCGCGCGCCCGGTTCGAGGAGGCCTGGGGGACGCCGATCCGGCCCGCAGTACGGCTGGCACCTGACGCAGATGTTCCACGCGATGGAGCGCGGCGAGCTCCGGACGCTGTACGTGATCGGCGAGAACCCCGCCCAGTCGGAGGCGGACGTCAACCACGCGCGCAAGCTGCTCGGCGCGCTCGACCTCCTCGTCGTCCAGGACATCGTGATGACGAGGACGGCGGAGATGGCCGACGTCGTGCTCCCCGGCACCGCGTCCTGGTGCGAGGCGGAGGGCACCGTGACGAACAGCGAGCGCCGCGTGCAGCGCGTGCGCAAGGCGCTCGACCCGCCCGGCGACGCGCGCGACGACACGTGGATCCTCGCCGAGCTCGCGCGGCGGCTCGGCCACGACTGGGGGCATCCGACCGCCGAGGAGATCTGGGACGAGCTGCCGCTCGCTCTCGCCGATGCACCGCGGCATGCGCTACGACCGGCTCGAGGCGCTCGACGGGCATCCAGTGGCCGTGCCCCGACGAGGAGCACCCCGGCTCGCCGTTCCTGCACGGGCGCCTCTGGGCCGAGCCCGTCGAGGGGCCGCTCGCGCCGTTCAGCGTCGTCGAGGCGAAGCCGCCGTTCGAGGCGCTCGACGCCGACTACCCGATCCGGCTCACGACCGGCCGGCGCCTCGAGTCGTTCAACACGGGCGCGCAGTCGAACCGCTACCGCTCGCCGCTCCACCGCGGCGAGTCCCTCGACCTCTCGCCCGAGGACGCCGAGCGGCTCGAGGTCGTCCGAGGGCGAGGTCGTGCGCGTCTCGTCGCGCCGCGGCTCCGTCGAGGCGCCGGTGCGGATCGACCCGTCGCTCCGGGCCGGGCTCGCGTTCATGACGTTCCACTTCCCGGACGAGGTCGACGTCAACCAGCTGACGATCGACGCGACCGACCCGAAGTCCGGCACGGCCGAGTTCAAGGCGGCGGCGATCCGGGTCGAGAAGCTCGCGTCCGCTCCGAGCGAGCGCTGAGGCGCGCGCGAGCGGGCAGCCGAGGCGACGGCCTGATGGACCTGAAGCTCGTCCCGCACGCGGAGCCGACGCCGAGCGAGCGCGCGGCGCTCGACGCCGTCCTCGGCCCGCCCGGCGTCGAGCTGGGAGGGCGGCGCGCGCGAGACGGGAGTCGACGGGCAACACCGCGGTCGGCGGGCACGCGGCGCGCGAGCGGCGCCACCTCCTGCTGCCGGCGCTCTGGGCGCTCCAGGAGCGGATCGGCTGGATCAGCCCGGGCGGGCTCAACGAGCTCTGCCGGCGCCTGACCGTGCCGCCGGCCGACGCGTACGGCGTCGCGACGTTCTACGCGCTCTTCGCGCTCGAGCCGCGGCCGCCGCGCGTCGTCCACGTCTGCGACGACATCGCGTGCCGCTGCAGCGGCGCGCAGGAGCTGATCGCCCAGCTCGAGGAGCGCTTCGGGGCCGAGGGCGAGCTGTCCGACGACGGCTCGGCGACGCTGGTACCGCAGCCCGTGCCTCGGCCAGTGCGACCGCGCGCCCGCCGCGCTGGTCGCGGTCGCCGGCGAGGAGCCGCTCGACGCGCGCGCAGGCACCGACGACGCGCCGCGGCGGTGCTCGACCTGCTCGCGGGCGGCGAGCCGGCCCCGCCGCCCGCGGCGCCGATCCCGCAGACCGGCGATCCGTCGCTCCGCCTCCTCCGCCGCGTCGGCGTCGTCGACCCGCCGAGCCTCGACGACTACCGCGCCCACGGCGGGTACGCGGCGCTCCGCCGCGCGGTCGAGCTCGGGCCCGAGGGCGTCCTCCGCGAGGTGAAGGACTCGAAGCTCGTCGGCCGCGGCGGCGCCGCGTTCCCGACCGGCGTCAAGTGGGAGGCGGTCGCGCGCCAGCCCGCGCGGCCGCACTACCTCGTCGTGCAACGCCGACGAGTCCGAGCCCGGGACGTTCAAGGATCGCGTGCTGATGGAGGGCGACCCGTTCGCGCTCGTCGAGGCGATGACGATCGCCGGCTACGCGACCGGCTGCGAGCAGCGGCTACGTGTACCTCCGCGGCGAGTACCCGGAGGCGCTGCACGCCCTCGAGCACGCGCTCGACGCGGCGCGGCAGCGCGGCTTCCTCGGCGACGACGTGATGGGCGAGGGCTTCGCGTTCGACGTCGAGATCCGCAAGGGCGCGCGGCGCCTACATCTGCGGCGAGGAGACGGCGATCTTCGAGTCGATCGAGGGCAAGCGCGGCGAGCCGCGCAACAAGCCGCCGTTCCCCGTCGAGGTCGGCCTCTTCGGCAAGCCGACGGTCGTCAACAACGTCGAGACGCTCGTCAACGTGCTCGACGTCGTGCGCGGCTCCGGGCCCGTCGTTCGCCGAGATCGGGACCGAGGGCTCGACGGGGACGAAGCTCCTCTGCGTCTCGGGGCACGTCGAGCGGCCGGGGACGTACGAGGTGCGCTTCGGGGCGACGCTCCGCGAGCTGCTCGAGCTCGCCGGCGGCGTGCCGGGCGGCAAGGCGCTCCAGGCGGTGCTGCTCGGGCGGCGCGGCCGGAAGCTTCCTCGGGCCCGACGACCTCGACGTGCCGCTCACGTTCGAGGGTGCGCGCGAGGCCGGGACGACGCTCGGCTCGGGCGTCGTGCTCGTCCTCGACGAGACCGTCGACCTCCCGCGCCTGCTGATGCGCATCGCCGCGTTCTTCCGCAACGAGTCGTGCGGCCAGTGCGTGCCGTGCCGCGTCGGCACCGTGCGCCAGCAGGAGGCGCTCGCGCGACTCATCGCCGGCGAGCCGCGCGGGGGCGTCGAGCGCGAGCTCGCGCTGATCGGCGAGGTCGGCCAGTGCATGCGCGACGCGTCGATCTGCGGGCTCGGCCAGACCGCGTCGAGCGCGGTCGAGTCCGCGATCCGGCGGCTCCACGTCTTCCAGGAGAGGCATGAGCGTGAGCGCCCTGGGCGTGGCTTCAGCCGCGTCCATGTGCAAGACGCACGACCGAGGATGAGCGAGCTGCTGGCGCCGAAGCGCATGGTCGAGCTCGAGGTCGACGGGCAGCCCGTCAGCGTCTTCGAGGGCGCGACGATCCTCGACGCCTGCACGCAGCTCGGGATCGACACGCCGACGCTCTGCTACGGCGAGACGCTGCAGCCGGCGAACGTCTGCCGCGTCTGCGTCGTCGAGGTCGAGGGCGCGCGGGTGCTCGCGCCCGCCTGCTCGCGGAAGGCCGAGGCCGGGGATGAAGGTGCTCACCGACTCCGAGCGCGTGCGGCTCTCGCGCAAGCTCGTGATGGAGCTGCTCGCCTCGTCGGTCGACCTCTCGACGACGCCGGTCGCGCCCGGGTACCTCGACCGCTACGACGCCGAGCCCGAGCGGTTCGGTCCGCCCGCGCCGCCGGGCCGCCGACCGCGACCGCGCGCGGACCGGGCACCACGTCGAGCCGGACGGCCGCACGGCCGCGACCGTGCACCAGCCGGTCAAGGTCGACAACGAGCTCTACGTCCGCGACTACTCGAAGTGCATCCTCTGTTACAAGTGCGTCGACGCCTGCGGCGAGCAGTACCAGAACACGTTCGCGATCCACGTCGCCGGGCGCGGCTTCGACGCGCGTATCTCGACCGAGCTCGACGACGCCGCTTCCCGAGTCGGCGTGCGTCTACTGCGGCAACTGCATCGCCGTCTGCCCGACCGGCGCGCTCATGTTCCGGTCCGAGCACGAGCTCCGCGAAGCGGGCGAGTGGCGCGAGGACGACCAGACGGTGACGGAGACGATCTGCCCGTACTGCGGCGTCGGCTGCTCGCTCGAGCTCCACGTGCAGGACAACGACGATCGTCAAGGTCACGAGCCCCGACGACCACGACGTGACGCGCGGGAACCTCTGCATCAAGGGCCGCTTCGGCTTCCAGCACGTCCAGGCGCGAGGGGACTGACACCCCGGCGCGCCCGGCGTCAGCTACGGCTGTCGATCTCTCCGCTCGCGACCAGCGTCTCGGCGCCGTCGGCGCCCACGACGCGGAGCCGCCCGTCCGGCGCGATCCCGGCCGCGGTGCCCGTCACACCCCCGACCGTGACCTCGCGGCCCCGCAGCGCGTCCCGGCGCTCGAGCTCGGGGAGGAGCGCCGCGAGGCCCGACACGAGCCAGGCGTCGTAGCGCGCCTCCAGCCGCTCGAGGAGCTCGACGAGCACGAGCGCCCGGTCGTGCTCGCGGCCGGTGAGCGTGCGCAGCGATGCTGCAGCCGTGCGCACGTGTGTCGGGGAGCGCGTCGTCCGTCTGGTTGACGTTGATCCCGATCCCGCAGACGACGGCCCCGTCTCGGCCCTCGAGCAGGATCCCCGCGACCTTGCGTCCCTCGACGAGCACGTCGTTCGGCCACTTCACGCGCGCCTCGAGCGCGGCTAGCCTCGACCGTCTCGGCGACCGAGAGCGCGCAGACAAGCGACAGCTGCGCCGCGGCGGCGTCGGCCGGCGGCCGGAGCACGACGGAAACGAGGAGCGCGGTGCCGGGCTCGTCGTCCCACCGGCGCCCGTCGCGACCGCGCCCTGCGGCTGGTGCTCGGTGTCGCGACCGCGCCCTCGGGCGCGTCGCCGTCGAGGAGGAGCCTGCGTCGACTCGCACTCGACCTCGTGGACGTACGGCCTCCCGAGCCGGCCGCGGAGCAGCGGCTCGATCCGTCTCGCGGGCGAGGCCCGTCACTCGTCGGCCGGCGTCGCGCGGTTTCGCTTCACCGCGGAGCGCCGGCGCTTCGACTCGAGGCGCCGCTCGCGCGATGCCGCGGTCGGCCGCGTGGGCGCTCGCCGTCGCTCGACGTGCAGGGCGTCGGCGAGCTTCGCGACGAGCCGCTCGACGGCGAGCTCGCGGTTCCGCGCCTGGCTCCGCTCGTCCTGGGCGACGGCCCGGATCACCGCGCCCGCCTTCACGAGGACACGGCTCTTCTGCCGGTCCGTCAGCGAGGGCGACGCCTCGACGTCGAACACGGCCTCGACGCGCGTCTCCGACGTGTTCGCGTGCTGACCGCCCGGTCCCGAGGAACGGGAGACGCGGAGCTCGATCTCCTCCCGGCGGATCGAGACGGAGCGCGTGACCCGAATAGACTCCCCGCGCCATGGCGTGCATCCTCCTGGACGTCGACGGGGTCCTGCACGTCTCCGGTGAGGCGATCCCGGGCGCGCAGGACGCGGTCGCCCGGCTTCGGGACGCGGGGCACACGCTCCGCTTCGTGACGAACAACTCGACGAGGCCGCGCGCGCAGCTGACGGCCGAGCTGGCCGGGCTCGGGTTCGAGCTCTCCGACGACGAGCTCCAGACGACTGCCCGCACCGCTGCCCGCGAGCTCGCGGGCAAGCGGGTCTTCGCCCTCGTGATGCCGGGCGTCGTGCCGGACCTCGAGGGCCTCGAGCTCGTCGGCGAGGGCGCCGACGCGGTGCTCATCGGAGGCTGCGACGAGACGCTCGAGCCGAACCAGGTGTTCAGCTACATGAACCTCGCGCGGGCGTTCGCCGAGATCCAGATGGGCGCCGACTTCTACTGCCTCCACAAGAACCGGTGGTGGCAGACGAGCCGCGGGCCGCTGCTCGACGCCGGCGCGTTCGTCGCCGGGCTCGAGTATGCGACCGGCGTCGAGGCGACCGTCCTCGGCAAGCCGAGCCCGACCTACTTCGCCGCGGCGCTCGACGCGCTCGGCGCGGAGCCCGAGCTGACATGGCTCGTCGGCGACGACGCCGAGTCCGACGTTCGCGCGGCCCAGCTCTTCGGGATGCGCACGGCGCTCGTCCGCACCGGGAAGTTTCGGCCCGACACGCTCGAGCGGCTCGACGTGACGCCCGACGTGGTGCTCAGCTCGATCGCGGACCTGCCCGACTGGCTCGAGCGAGCCGGTCTGAGCCGCGCAGCCGATGGCGATCCGCACCGGAACCGACCTGATCGAGATCGAGCGGATCCGGCTGGCGCTCGAGCGACCGGGGTTCCGCGACCGCTGCTTCACGCCCGACGAGCAGGCGTACTGCGAGACGCGCCGCAACCCGGCGGAGTCGTATGCCGCGCGCTTCTGCGGGAAGGAGGCGGTCGGCAAGGCGCTCGGCTGCGGGGTGCTCTTCACGTGGAAGGAGATCGAGATCGTCGGCCCGCCGAAGCCGGGCGTGACGCTCTCCGGGAGAACGCTCCGCTTCGCCGAGCGGGTCGGGATGCGCGAGATCGACGTCTCGCTCACCCACTCGCACACGATGGCCGCGGCGACGTGCGTCGCCGACCTCGACGCTCCGCTCCGGCCGGCGCCCGCAGACGGGTAGGCGCCTTCCGTGCACGAGCCGCTCTATTCCGCCGACGAGATGCGCGCGGTCGAGGCCCGCTACCCGGGCTACCCCGACACCGCAGACGAGCTGATGGAGCGTGCGGCCGCTGCGGTCGCGGACGAGGCGCTCCGGCCGTTCCCCGACGCACGCCGCTTCGCCGTCGTCTGCGGCACGGGCGCGAACGGCGGCGACGGGCGGATCGCGGCGCGCCTTCTCCGCGAGGCAGGGCGCGACGCGGTGGAGACGAACGATCTCTCGGGCGCCGACGTCGTCGTCGACGCGCTCTTCGGCACCGGCTTCCACGGCGCACCGCGCCCGGACGCGGCCGACACTCATCGAGCGGATCAACGAGAGCGGCCTGCCCGTGCTGTCCGTCGACCTGCCCTCCGGCGTCGACGCCTCGACCGGCGAGATCGCCGGAGCGGCGGTGACTGCGGACGTGACGGTCACCTTCCACGGCGCCAAGGTGGGGCTCGCCGTCGCACCCGGACGCTTCCACGCCGGGCGCGTGCTCGTCGCGGACATCGGGCTCGACCCGGCGACGACGTCGATCGTGCGTGCGACGCCCGAGGTTCTCTCGCTCGTCCCGCGCCGCGGCGCCCGGGACTCGAAGTTCACCGCCGGCTCGCTCCTCGTCGTCGGAGGCGCGCCCGGCACGACCGGCGCTGCGGTTCTAACGGCGACCGCAGCGCTCCGCGCCGATGCCGGCTACGTGACCCTCGCCGTGCCGGCCGACGAGCTTGCGGTGGCAGAGACGCTCGCACTCGAGCCGGTGAAGCGCGGCTTCGCGTACGAGACGCGCGCTCGAGACGCTCGAGGCGGATCTCGCGCGCGCGTCGGCGCTCGCGGTCGGCCCCGGGCTCGGCCGCTCGGGCGACGCGAGGGCTCTCGTACGCAGCCTGCTCGAGCGATCCACGCTCCCGGCAGTCGTCGACGCGGACGCGCTGTTCGCGCTCGAGCCCGTCGCACGGGACGCCGCCACCGTGCTCACTCCGCACGCGGGCGAGCTCGCCCGGCTGCTCGACACCGACTCGGACTGGGTCTCCGCGCACCGGCTGGAGGCCGCCGCCCGGTGCGCCGACCGGTTCGGCGCCGTCGTCGTCCTCAAGGGCGCCGACACGATCGTGCAGGCAGCCCGACGGGCGGACGGTCGTCTGCGACATGGGGCCGCCCTCGCTCGCGACCGCGGGCACGGGCGACGTGCTGACCGGGGTGCTCGGCGCGTTCCTCGCGAAGGGGCTCGACGCGACGGACGCAGCCGTGGCTGCCGCGGTCGCGCACGGGCTCGCGGCGCGCGCAGTGCCGCACCAGGCGGGCCTGATCGCCTCCGATGTCGTCGACGCGCTGCCGTCGGTGCTCTCCTGACACGAGCCGCGCTGAGAGAATGGCGATCGTGCGACGCTCGCACGTCACCATCGACCTCGGCGCGATCCGGCACAACGCCCGCGTGCTGCTCGACCTCCTCGAGCCCACCGAGCTGTGGGCAGTCGTGAAGGCGGACGGCTACGGGCACGGCGCCCTCGACGTCGCGCGCGCGGCGCTCGAGGAGGGGGCGGCCGCGCTGTGCGTCGCGACGGTCGGCGAGGCGCTGCCGCTCCGCACGGAGCTGCCCGGCGCCCGGATCGTCGTGCTCGGGCCGACACGTCCGGAGGACATCCCGGTGGCGCGCGACGCGTCGCTCGAGCTCGCCTGGCACGCCGGGCCGCTGCCCGACGGTGTACAGGTTCACCTCAAGCTCGACACCGGGATGGGGCGCTGGGGACTCTCAGAGCTGCCCGTGCCCGGCCCGACCGTCGTCGGGCTGATGACCCACCTCGCCACCGCCGACACCGACCGCGACTTCGCCCACGAGCAGCTCGAGCGGTTCCTCCGGGCAACCCAGCCGTACGCAGGCGTCTTCACCCGGCACGTCGCCAACAGCGCCGCCGCGCTGCTGCTCTCGGAGGCCCGGCTCGACGCCGCCCGTTGCGGCATCGCGCTCTACGGGATCGATCCGTTCGGCGAGGAGCCGCGCCGGTTCGATCTGCGGCCGGCACTCCGCTGGGAGTCCGACGTCGCACAGGTCCGTCGCCTCGCGCCGGGCGATTCGACCGGATACGGCCGGGTCTTCCTCGCGCAGGAGGAGACATGGCTCGCCGTCGTCCCGGTCGGGTACGCCGACGGGTTCCGGCGCGACCTGACGGGCACCCAGGTGCTCGTAGCGGGCGTGCGCTGCCGCGTGGTCGGCACGGTCTCGATGGACGCGATCGCCGTCGAGCTCCCGGGGCAGGTCGAGGTCGGCGCGCCGGTGACGCTCGTCGGGGACGGGATCACGCTCGAGCAGCACGCGCGTGTCGCCGACACGATCGCCTACGAGCTCGCGTGTGGGATTCGGCACGAGAAGGGCCGATCGACGAGAGTGGCCGTCGATGTCTGACCGCGCCGAGCACCGCCGGGCGCTCCAGGAGGAGCGGCACGCCGACCTCGAGGCGAGCGTCCGCCGGCTCCTCGCGCCGCTCCAGGGGACGAGCGGGCACTCGACGTCGGATGCGGCACCGGCGCGCTCGCGTACGCGCTCGCGCCGCTCGTCGGCGAGGTGGTCGGGGTCGACTCCTCCGAGGACTACGTGGCGACGGCTCGCGACCACGCGCCCGCGCGCTGCACGTTCGTCGTCGGCGACGCCGAGTCGCTCGACTTCCGCTACGGGGACTTCGACCTCGTCGGGTGCTCGCGGGTGCTGCACCACGTGCGCCGGCCGGAGCTCGTCGTCTCGGAGCTCGCGCGCGTCACCCGTCCGGGCGGACGCATCCTGCTCGTCGACCAGCTCGGCGACGTCGATCCGATCCGCAGCCTCGAGCTCGACCGGTTCGAGCGGGCGCGCGACCCGTCCCACACGCGCCTCCTGCCCGATGCCGACATTCGCGGCTTCCTCGAAGCGAACGACCTCGTCGTGACCGCGAACGAGGTCGTTCGCGAGGTGCGCGAGATGGAGCGGTACCTCGACCTCGTCGGGCTCGTCGGCGAGGAGCGCGAGCGGATCGCCCGGATGGCGCCCGCGGTCCACGAGGTGGAGGTGGGCTGGTACGTCGCCCGCAAGCCGTGAAGCGCTGCGTCCCGCGGGCGACTCGATAGTAGTCTGAGTGACTACTTTCTTGTAGTCTGACTGGCGCATGATCGTCGACGTCAACCCGTTCGTCTACTCGAGACCGGTTCCGCCCGAGGACATCGTCGACCGCGAGGAGGAGGTGCGGCAGCTCCTCCGGAACGTCGTCGGCGGCCACTACGTCCGGCTCTACGCGCCCCGCAAGTACGGCAAGACGAGTCTCCTCAAGCGCGCGCTGCACGACGGCGAGCACTCCGAGGGGCTGTCCCCGTGCTCGTCGACCTCTACCGCGTCTCGTCGATCGGCGACGTCACCGTCCGGCTCGAGCGCGCGTATGCGAAGCAGCTGAAGGGCGAGCTGCGGCGACGCGTCGAGTCGTTCCTCCAGCGGACGGGGGTCGGGCTGTCGCTCGGCGCGTTCGGCATCAGCGCGCAGCTCCAGCTCGAGCCGATGCAGGATCCGCTCCCTGCCCTGCACGCGCTGCTCGAGCTGCCGCTCCGTCTCGAGGCGGCCGGCGGCTACCGCGCGCTCATCGCCTTCGACGAGTTCCAGGACATCGGTCGCATCGACGGCCTCGACGGCCTCCTGCGCAGCCACATCCAGCACCACGGCGAGGTCGCGTCCTACGTCTTCGCCGGCTCCGAGCCGGGGCTGATGCGCCTCCTGTTCGAGAGCAAGGACCGGCCGCTGTACGGCTCAGCCGTGCCGATGCGGCTCGGTCGACTCGCTGACGCCGACATCGCCGCCTACGTCGCCGCGCGCTTCGAGGCGACCGGTCGAACGGCGGGGGAGACGCTCAACCCTCTGCTCCGCGCAGCGCAGGGCCACCCGCAGCGCGCGATGCTCCTCGCTCACCGGCTGTGGGAGGAGGTCGCGCAAAGTGCCGAGGCGACGCTCGAGGACTGGGATGCCGCCCACGCGAGCCGCGATGCGGGAGCTCGAGCCCGAGTTCGACGCCCAGTGGCGGGGCCTCGACACCTCCGAGCAGAAGACGCTGCGCTCGCTGCTCCTGGGAGACGGCTCGCCGTACCGGGCGGCCGCGCTCCGGCGGCTCGAGCTGACGAAGGACGTCGTCCGGCGCGCGCTCCCGCGCCTCGCAGCGACGGCGGAGATCGAGGAGCGCGAGGAGGGTGGCTACGCGATCGTCGACCCGCTCTTCGCGGAGTGGGTCGGCCGGCTGAACGACGGCCGGCCGAGCGCGCCGAGAGGACGATCAGACCGAGCCGGGCTTGTAGTCCGACATGCCCGCGAACCGGGCGATGACGCCGGGCGCGAGCGCCTGGAGGATCGAGATCGGGCGGTAGGGGAACCAGGGCACGGTGACCTCGCGCTTGCCCTTCTCGACGCACCGCAGCACGGCCTCGGCCACCTGCGGCGGCTGGATCACGAACCGGCCGCATGAGCCGGCTCTTGAGGACGCCCTTCTGCGGGAAGCCCTCGGTCTCCACGAACCCGGGGAGGACGGAGTGCACCGCGATCCCGCTCCCGCGGAGCGCGGAGGAGAGCGAGCGCGAGAACGCGAGCTGCGCGTGCTTCGACGCGGCGTAGGCCCCCGCAGGGGCGAAGGCCGTCGTGCCCGCGACGGACACGAGGTTGACGACGTGCGCCGTCCCTGACTCGGCCGCCCGCAAGCCCCGGCAGGAGCGCCCGCGTGCACCACACGCCGCCGAGGTAGTTGACCTCCATCACGCGCTGCACGAGATCGAGGTCGACGGTGAGGTACGAGCCGCGCGCCGGCATCCCGGCGTTGTTGACGAGCAGATGGATCGCCGGTGGCGCCCGAGGATCCGCTCCGCCATGGCCTCGACCGCGTCGCGGTCGGCGACGTCGCACAGCTCGACCTCGCCACCGAGCTCCTCCGCGAGCGCCCGCAGCCGGTCCTCGCGCCGCGCGACGAGCACGCAGTGCCATCCCTTCTGCGCGAGCAGCCGTGCGATCGCCTCGCCGATCCCCGACGACGCGCCGGTCACGACGGCGACGCGGGCGCTAGGTGGACTCTGATTCGACACGCCGCGACACCCTAGGCGAAGACACGGAGTGTGTTCACGTTGATCTCGACGGTGTCGCGGATGTCCTCGGCATAGCCGCCTGCAAGCGTCAGGCAGATCGGCACGCCTGCGGCGTCGAGCGTGTCGCGGACGAAGCGTGTCGCGCGCTGCGAGGCCTTCCTTCGTGAGAGCGAGCCGCCCGAGCCGGTCGCCCTCGAACGGGTCGGCGCCGGCGAGGACGAAGCAGAGCTCGGGCCGCGCGCGGCGGAGCGCGCCCGGGAGCACCTCGCTCCAGCGCGGCGAGATACCGGTCGTCTGCCGGTGCCGTCCGGGAGCTCGACGTCGAGGTCGCCCGGCACCCGCCGGAACGGGTAGTTCCGGAACCCGTTGACGCGACAGCGTGAACGACGTCGCGTCCCCGGCGAGGAGCGCGTGCGTGCCGTCTCCCTGGTGGACGTCCACGTCGACGACGAGCACGCGGGTGACGCCGCCCCTCGGCCCGGAGCACGCGCAGCGCGGTGACGACGTCGTTGAAGACGCAGAACCCGCGCCCGACGTCGGCGAACGCGTGGTGCGTGCCGCCGCCGAGGTTCATCGGCGACGCCGTCGGCGAGCGCGGCCCGCGCGGCGAGGATCGTCGCGCCGGTCGCTCGTCGCGCCCGCTCGACGAGCTCCGCCGACCAGGGCAGACCCAGCGCCAGCTCCTCGCGCCGCTCGAGGCGGCCGTCACGGACGCGCTCGACCCAGTCCGTCGAGTGCGTCCGACGGAGCGTCGTCCCAGCCGGCGGCCTCGGCGTCGTGGACGTCGACCCCGGTGAGGCCGTTCCGCCGCCTCGCGCACCATCCGGTACTTGCCGAGCGGGAAGCGGTGCCCCTCGGGGAGCGGATACGTGAACACGTCGTGCGCGAAGGCGCGCATTGCGTCCCGACGCTAGCTCCAGCCGCGTAGGATCGCCGCGATGCCGGGGAGGTTCGAGGGAAAGCAGGCGCTCGTGCTGGGGGTCGCCAACAAGCGCTCCATCGCCTGGGCGATCGCCGAGCGGCTCGCCGCCGAGGGCGCGCAGCTCGCGTTCACGTACCAGGGCGAGCGCATCGAGAAGTCGGTGCGCGACCTCGCAGCGACCGTCGACACGAAGCTCGTGACGGAGTGCGACGTCCGCTCCGACGACGACCTCGACCGGGTCTTCGCCGAGACCGGCGGAGGCGTTCGGCGGAGGGCTCGACCTGCTCGTCCACTCGGTCGCCTTCGCCGCGGCCGAGGACCTCGAGGGCCGGTTCACCGACACGCCGCGCGACCGCTTCTGGATGGCCGTCGACATCAGCGCCTACTCCCTCGTCGCGTGCGCGCGGCGGGCCGAGCCGCTGATGGAGGAGCGCGGCGGGGGAGCCGATCGTGACGATGACGTACCTCGGCGGCGTCCGCGCGGTGCCGCACTACAACGTGATGGGCGTCGCGAAGGCGACGCTCGACGCGTCGATGCGGTACCTCGCCTGGGATCTCGGCCAGAAGCAGATCCGCGTCAACGCGATCTCGGCCGGCCCGGTGCGGACGCTCGCCGCCCGCTCGATCGCCGGCTTCACGACGATGGAGGAGATGTTCGAGCAGCGCGCGCCGCTCCACCGCCACATCGACGCGGGCGACTGCGGCGCGGCGGCCGCCTACCTCCTCTCCGACGACGCGAGGAACGTGTCCGGCACGACGCTGTACGTCGACGCCGGGTACCACGCGATGGGCATGTAGAGGCGCTAGATGATCGCGGGCGGCGTCGGCCAGCGAGGCATGCCTGCCCACGAGTCCCTTCCGCTCGGGGTCGGCGCGAGCCCCAACGAAATGAAGACCCGACGCCGAGTCAGCCGGTCGACGATCTCCTCCAGCGATGCGGAGAGGGCGCGGGACGGGTCGCCGCCGAGCGCCCGGCTCAGGCTCAAGAGGTCGACCTCGCGGGCGAGCTCGTCACGCTCGACGACGAAGGCGATGAACCTCGAGGTCGGAAGCGATACGGCGACGACGTCGGCGGACGTCTCGAGGAAGGTGCGAACGGCAAGTTCGAGAGCAAGGCGGCGAGGAGCGGGGTCCGCCGCGGCGCGGGCGAAGCGTCGGGCCGGGTACGGGCACGTGGCGGGCACCGGGCAGATTGCGTAGTAGATCCCGTTGTCGGCCGGAAGGAAGCGCGTGTCGAGCAGATCCGGCGTCAGCAGCGCAAACGACTCGACGACACCGGTCGAGGTCGCCTCGGTGACGGCCAGGCCGCGGCCCGGCGCGACCCGGTAGCGGACGTCGAGCTGGGCACGAATGGCCTGCGCACGCGCGAGCGTCTGCGGGACGAGCGCCGATGCCGTCGACGAAGCCTGAGCGGGAAACGCCGCGACTGTGCCAATCGCAAGCATTGCGCCCGCCAGTGCGCCGAGGAGTTGCCTTCTGAGTCCCATGTCCGCCTCCTTCACTCCTGGTGCCGCGACGATTCGGCACGCCGGTTGAGCCCTGTCCGAAGCGCGTTCGACGGTCGGGTGAGGAACGTCTCCCGCGCTTCGTTACCCGTTCGAGCCATGGCTCGACGGTAGGTCGCGCAGCGCCAAGAGGAATCGGGCGTTCGGCTACTTCTGCGGGGCGGCCTGCCTACGTTCGTCGGCCATGCGCGCCCCGAGCTCCGCACGCGAGCCGATCCCGAGCTTGCGGTACACGCGGGTGAGGTTCGCCTGCACGGTCTTCGGGCTCATGAATGCCTTGCTCGCGACCTCGCGGTTCGTGAGTCCTTCCGCCGCGAGCTCCGCGACACGCCGCTCGGTCGCTGTCAGCTCGTCCGGCGAGCGTCTGAGGCCGACGCGATCGAGCTCCGCCCGGGCCTGCGCCTCCCAGGCCGGGGCGCCGAGCCGCTCGAAGATCGCGAGCGCGTCGCGCAGCGTGTCCGCTGCGGCGCGCTTCTGCTTCACGCGGCGTAGCACGCGGCCGCGCACGAGGAGTGCACGGCCAAGCTCGAAGGGCAACTTCGCCGTCGCGTCGAGGTCGAGCTCATCGAGCGCCGCCAACGCGCCGTCGACGTCGCCCTCTGCGGCGAGCACCAACGCGCGAGCACGTGGGAGCGAAACGGTGATCCAAAGGCGGGGGAACATCCTTCCCCGCTCCTCGAGCCGCACCAGCTGCTCGCGCGCGCGGTCGAGCTCGCCGAGAGCCACGAGCGACTCGACGTGGATTGGCTCGTTCCACGGAAGGAAGTCACGTATGCCCATGGCATCGGTGAGCTCGTTCATTCGCGTCAGCGCGCGATCGACCTCGGCGTGGTTTCCGGCCGCATACTCCACGCGCGCGAAACCGGAGAGCCGGAGCGCCTCCCACCACGGCAGCCCCGCCCGCTCGGCGCCGAACGTCGCCCGCGCGCGCTCGATCCGTCCCCGATGGGCGTCGATGATCGCACGGACACGGAACGACGCTGTCCACGGCCCAGGCGTCTCGGGCTGGGCGATGGTCTCGCACGCCGCCTCGATCCACTGCTCGGCCGCATCCCAGTTGCCGGCGTCGAACTCTGCGTGGCAAAGAAAGGAGGCAGCGCTCCGCTTGCCATACCTCCTCGCCGCGCTCCCGGTACCAGCGCTCTTCCAGCGCATAGCGCGCGCGAACAGCCTCGAGGTCGTGGACGCACCGGAAGTAGATGAGCGCGAAGAGATTCTTGCGCGCGTCGGATCCGGCCCGCTCCTCGCAGGCACGCCAGCGCTCGAGCAGCTCCCGCTGCTCGCCGTGGCCGCGGAGGGTCTCGGCCCAGATCAGGTCCACGTAGATGGAGGCGGCCGGCGCCGGGTCACGCTCGGGATCGATTGACTCAGCCGCGGCGCGGGCGCGGTCGAGCAGCCCCGGGGGGTCGAGCGCGACGGCGACGTTCAGGAGCTTCGCGTGGATCTCAGCCAGGAGGGAGGCGTCGCCGGCGGCAGCCTCGAGCGCGAGCTCGAGCGACGCGATCGAGCCTGGATCCGCTGCGATCCACGCGATGTCGCCCAGCAGCACCAGGGCTCGCGCCCGGAGTGGCCCGGAGGCGCGCGCCGCGGCAGCCTCGGCGAGCGTCCGGCTTCCCTCGAGGTCGCCGAGCGCCCTGAGGGCGGCCGCTTCCCCGAGCTCCCGTCGCGCGCGCTCCTCCGAGAGCCCGTCCGACGTCAGCCGACATGCGCCGGCGAAGAGCTCGGCCGCAGCCTCCTGGGCGCCGCGAGCCGCCGCCCGCGCGCCGGCCGCCTCGAGCTCGGCTGCGACCGCCTCCTCCGGCTCGGTCGTCGAGAGCGCGAGGTGGCGCGCCCGCTCCTCCGGCTCGGGGACCACGTCCGCGAGGCGCTCGTGCAGCCGGCGCCGGCGCTCATCGCTCGAGGCCCCGTAGACCGCCGAGGCGAGAAGCGGGTGCGCGAAACGGACGCGTTCGACGTCGGCCACCAGCACGCCCGCGTCCTCGGCCTCGAGCAGACCGGAGGCGTCGCCGTCCTCGGGAGCGACGGCGCGGACGATCAGGCTGCGCGTCGGCCGCGACAGCGCTGCCGCGACCAGGCACGCCTCGCGCCCGCGCTCAGACAGCCCCTCGACGCGCTCGCGTGCGATGGCCTGCACGTCCCTCGGCACCGGCAACGGGCCTCCGCCGGCGAGGACGCTCCATTCGGGCGCCAGGGCGCGGGCGATCTCGAGCGCGAGAAACGGGTTCCCTCCCGACGCATCGGCGAGGCGCGCGAGCGCCGGACGCAGGGGCGCCGAGCCGAGACGATCATGGATCAGGTGGTGGAGGGCGGCGAGCGAGAGCGGCCCGGGCAAAAGCCGCTCCAGGCGATCCTCTCCCAACGCGCGCTCGAGACCGAGCGGCGGAGGTTCCGCGGGATCGCCGCGCCGGGTCAGGAGGAGGCCGACCCTGGCCGGCAGACGCCGTGCGGCGAAGGAGAGCGCTCCGGCCGACGCGGGATCGAGCCACTGGACGTCGTCGACGGCCACGAGGACGACGGCGGCCTCGGCCAACGACCCGAGCACGCCGACGAAGGCCGTCGCGATGGTCCGGGGCTGGAACGGCTCGTCGGATTCGGCGCGGAGAAGCGCGGCGGCGAGGGCGCGCTGCTGAATCGGCGGAAGAGCCCTCCGCGTCTCCTCGAAGTCGGCGCCGACGAGATCCGCCAGCGCCGCATAGGAGAGCTGCACCTCGGTCTCCGCCGCTCGTGCCTGCAACACGCGGATGCCGCGCGACTCCGCCTCGCCGATCGCCGCCGCCCAGACCGTCGTCTTTCCGATCCCGGCCTCGCCCTCGACGACGAGCGCTCCCGGCTCGAGGACGATGGAGTCGAGGAAGCGGCGCGCCCGAGCGAGCTCGGCGTCACGGCCGATGACGGGGCCGAGCGTCATCGTCGCCCGCACGCGATCATGTCGTGTACCTCGTTCCGCACCGCGAGAAAGCGAGGCGAGCTGCGGGTCGCGGTTTGCGTCCGCGGTCGCGAGAGGCCGACCTCGATCGACGCAGCAACGCTTCCCGGAGACGGGGTCAGGACGAGTACGCGGTCCGCCAGGTACACCGCCTCGTCGACATCGTGCGTCACGTGGACGATGGTGACACGCCGATTCTCCGCGTGCGCGTGGACGGCGAGGAGGACGTCCTGAAGCTCCGCGCGCGTCAGCGCGTCGACCGACGCGAACGGCTCGTCGAGGAAGACCACCTCTGGCCGGGACACGAGGGCCCGTGCGATCGCCACCCGCTGCTGCATGCCACCCGAGAGCTGCCACGGATACTTGCCCCCGACGCCGTCCAGACCCACCTCACGGAGCGCTGCTTCGCCGCGGGCCGTGCGATCGGCCTTCGACAGTCCGTCGCGACCGAGCGGGAACGTCACGTTCCGGAGCACGGTCGAGCCAGGGGAAGAGCGAACGGCTGTAGTCCTGGAAGACGAGGCGACCTTCCCGGTGGGACGCAGAGCGGGCTCCCGTCCAGGAGCACCGTGCCCTCGCTCGGCGGAGCCAGGCCGCACATGATGCGCAGCAGGGTCGTCTTCCCGCACCCCGACGGACCGACGAGCGTGAGAAGCTCGCCCTCCGCGACGTCGAATGTCACGTCGGTCAGCGCGGGCGGCCCATCGCTCGAGTAGCGCTTGCCGAGCCCCGCCACGCGCAGGATGGCGGGCTCAGCGGGCGGGCTCACCGATTGCCCCGTGGTGCCAGGCAAGGACACGACGCTCGAGCACGAGGAAGAGCCTGTTCAACGCGTACCCGAGCAGGCCGAGGAAGACGATGCCGACGTACATCTCGGGGATGTTGAAGAGGGCCCTCTGCGACTCGATGTAGACGCCCAGGCCGTCACCCTCGCCGTTGAGCTCGGAGATCACCACAAGGACAAGGCCGATCGAGAGCGCCGTGCGGAGGCCGGCGAAGATCGTCGGGAGCGCGGCAGGCAGGTAGACGCGGACGCTCCGCTCTGCTCTGCTCAACCGGAACAGCGCAGCGCTGTCCCGTATCTCCGGCGCCACCGCGCGCACTCCCTCGACCGTCGCGACGAGCACCGGGAAGAAGACACCGAACGCGATCACGCCGATCGCGCATTGCGTCTCCGACGCCTAGCAGGACGATCGCGATCGGCACGATCGCGATGACGGGAAGCGCGCGCAAGAACTCCGCGGTCGGGCCGAGCGTGCTCCGCACACGGCGCGAGGAGCCCATGGCCAGGCCGACAGCGACGGCGGCACTCGAGCCGATCGCAAAGCCGGCGGCGAGGCGCTTCAGGCTCGCGCCGGCGGCGCTCAAGAACTCGGCGCTCGGCCAGATGTCCCAGGCTCGCTGCAGGACCTCGGTGACAGGAGGGAGGAAGTAGGTGCTCTCGGTGCGCGCCCAGACCTCCCAGATCGCGAGCGCGGCGACGAAGACCACGCCGCCGAGGAGGGAGCCAGCGAGACGTGGGACGGCGCGAGCGCTCACCGGCGTCGCGCCCGCTCCTCGCCGACCCAGAACAGCGCTCGTCGCTCGGTACTGCGCAGCACGGCATCGATTGCAAGCCCGATGAGCCCCGCGAGGAGGACGGCGGCATACAGCTCCGGAATCCGATAGGCAGCCTGCTGCGCCTGCATGTACGCGCCGATGCCCTGGGCGCCGAAGAAGAACTCGGCGGTCACGCACACGACCAGCGCAATCGCGGCGCCAACCCTGATCCCCGTCGCGATGCCCGGAAGCGCGGCGGGAACGGACACCCGGACGACCCGCGCCAAGCCGGTCACGCCGGACGTCGCGGCGACGTCGTACAGCATCCGGTCGACTCCTCTGATGCCGTAGACCGTGTGGACGAGGATCGGCCAGACCGCTGCGTACGCCACCACGAAGCGCAACATCGGGGTGCCGAGCCCGAACCACAGGATCGCCAACGGGATCAGCGCGACGGCCGGAATGGGTCGCAGGAACTCGACCACGACCGACGTCCCGTCGTCGATCGTCCGCGAGATGCCGATCGCGATCCCGAGCACGAGGCCGATGCCGAGCGCGAGCGCAAGGCCTTGCACGTAGACCTCGAGCGTCGTCACGATCTCGTCCGACAGGGTCCCGTCCCAGAGCTCGTCGACGAGCGCGCCCGCTGCTTCCGATGGCGCCGCGACGCTGTCGGAGAGATCGAACAGCCGAACAGCGGCCTCGGCGAGCACGAGGACCGCTGCGGCGAAGAGCAATCCGGCGAGGTTCGCCCGCCTCAGGAGCGCACCTCCTCCGTTACTTGACGAGATCGCCGACCGTGAACGTCTCCGGGATCAGCCCGAACTCCTTGTAGGCATCGATCCACGGCCGGATCTGCAGAAGCCGGAGGCGCGTCCCGAACCTGGAGCGTGCCATCGCGCGAAGGAGCCCCTTGTCGATCTCCGCGTAGCGGGCGAGGATCGCTCCACTCGCGGGGTCGTTCTGCTTCCTGTTCGCCCACATGGCCGCTTCCTGGATGGCGTTCCGGAAGCGCGCGGCAAGATTCCGATCCACGTCGCTCCGTGCGATCCAGGCCGTGAGCAAGCATTCGCTCGAACAGACGCTCTGGAAGATCGGTGCCACGAGCTTTCCGCCCTGTTTCTTCGCGACCGTCAGGAACGGCTCGGGAAGGACTGCCGCGTCGACGTCCCCGCGAGCAAGCGCGCCGATCATGTCGGGGAACGCGGCGCGGACGAGGGTGACGTCGCCAGCGCCAACTCCACCTTGCTTGAGCCACTTCATGAGGGCGACGTGCGCGATCGTGCCGGGCGCGTCGTATCCGATGCGCTTGCCCACGAGCTCGCGTGGCTGGGCGAAGCGCTTCCCACGGGCGGACACGAGACCGGCCGTCGGAGCGGTCTGCTGGTAGAGCGCCCCAGCGGCGACGAGCCTCACCGGCGCTCCCCGCGACCGGAGAAGCGCAGGACCCCCGGCGTGGGTGGTCGTGAACTGCGCGTCGCCTGCCAGCACCGCCGCGACTCCCGCACCCGGATCGGCCGTCACGACCAGCTTCGCGTCGATCCCGTGCTTCCGGAACAGGCCACGGGCGTTCGCGTAGAACGCCAGAGCGGTCGGCTCGAACGGCGCGGTCGCGATGGTAACGGTCTCGAGCTGTGCGGCGGATGCGCTGGACGTGCGGCCGGCGGCCATCGAGACGGCGAGAAGCGCGGCGGCCGCACAGAGTGTCGCTATCGCCACCCTTCCGCCGCGTATTGCGCTCATTCCACAACTCGCATGGTGCGCACTATCACGCGAAGCCTCGCGCGAGACAAGAGATCGCTTGGCCATCACGGGCACGGCGGACCCGAGAACGGTCGTGATGAAGCAGCGGCGCATGAGCTGACTCCTCTCCTAGAGCCCGCAGCGGTAGTAGGCGTTGGCGGGGTTGAAGACGTACGGTCCTCCCGTCTTCGGGCACGGCTGACCGCGGTAGAGATCGGCCCGGATCATGTGGATCGTGCCCCGGAACTCCCCCGTGCTGCGGTCGAAGAACAGGAAGCTGTACGACGGTCGCCCGTTCGGGTCGGCCGGAACCGGCGGCAGCCCGTGAGCCGGATTGCCGCACACGATCGTGTCGGGGAAGGGCGGTGGCACGAAGCACGTCCAGCTCTGGGCCTGCAGCTGCGCGGGTGTCACGCCCCGCGCGGTCGCAGGCGCGGCGATGACGAGCGTCGCGGCTGCGGCCAGCGCTGCGAGCGCCGCTATGGACGTAGTACCTCTCATCTCTCCTCCTTCGTGGACGTGGGCCACTCCGCCGACGCTCGGTCGGAAATGACCGCCGTGATCCGCTCGAACGGGATCCCTGCGCGCGCGTAGGTCTCGCGCACGAGCTGCTCGGATGCTGCTTCGAACATGCAGAGGAGGGACTCGTCCGTCGGGACGATGGTGGCGCGGAGGTAGCGCACGGGCTTCCCCTCCCGTTCCATCTCGCCTGTCATGTCGCGAACCTGGGCGGCCAACGAGCCGAGCCCCTCGGCGGTCAGGCCGGGGCGGTAGTGCTCGACGAGAAACGTCTCGCGCGCCTCGGTACCCGTTCGAGTCATGGGGCGACCGTAGGCCGTACGGCGTCAAGAGGAATCGGGCGTTCGGCTACTTCTGTGGCGTGACGCGCGATCCCGCCGCCATTGCGACCGCCTGTCATCACACGCGCAGTCGTCGACGGCGTTGTTTCGAGACACGTCCGGGCGGCTACCACCTCTGCATGAAGCCAGAGCTGCCGCAGCCTCCCCCGACGCCCGACATCCCCGATCCGGCTCCGTCGCCGGACCCTGTCCCCTCGCCGCAGCCGGATCCGCCGCCGGAGCGCACTGTCTGATCGACCGGCGTGGGCCTCGCCCTTCGGGGTCGCGGGCCGCGTGAAGGCGCTCGATCGCCCTCGTGCTGACGATCCTCGAAGGCTCGACGTTCTGCATCTGCGACGAGCGGGGCGACATCGGCGACGGCACCGGGGGCCTGTTCGCGGAGGACACGCGTTACCTGTCGCGCTTCGAGCTCGTCGTCGACGGGAAGCGGCCGCTCCTTCTCTCGTCCGGCCGCGTCGAGTACTTCTCGGCGGCGTTCTTCCTCCGGAACGACGTGACGGCGGGCCTCGGTCAGGACGTCGTGTCCATCGACCGGCGCCGGTTCGTCGGCACGGCCGGGATGGCGGACACGCTGCTCGTCCGGAACGAGGGCATGGAGCCGGTCGACTTCCGTCTCGGCATCGTCCTCGAGACGGACTTCGCCGACATCCTGACGGTCAAGGAGCGCGACTTCACGCTGGGGAACCCGGAGACGGCGCGGGATCTGCCGCCGACGGCGCACGCCGAGCTCGACCCGAGCGCCCGCCAGATCGTGCTGGCACCGGAGACCGGCGCAGAGCGGACGCAGATCCTGCTCTCCCGGCCGTGTGTCTCCCACGTCGACGGTGAGGCGGTGTTCGAGCTCCGCCTGGCGCCCCAGGAGGTGTGGCAGCTCCGTCTCGACGTCGTGCCCACGCCCGAGGGGCGTGTTGCGCCGGCTCCGATCGTCGAGGTGCGGTTCGGCACGGAGCTCGAGCACGTGCGGGAGTCCCTCGCAGCCTGGCAGCTCAGCGTCCCCCGCGTCCGATCCGGCTGGCGGAACATCGAGGCGACGATCGAGCGCTCTGTCGCCGACCTCGCCTCGCTCCGCATGCGGACGAGCGAGACGCATGGGCCGGCTGCCGGCCGCGGGGATGCCGTGGTTCATGACCGTGTTCGGGCGCGACACGATCGTCACGTGCCTGCAGACGCTGACGTTCGGCCCCGAGCTCGCCTCGAGCGCGCTCGAGGCGCTCGCGGCTCTCCAGGCGCGAGAGGACGATCCGTCGATCGACGCCGAGCCCGGCAAGATCGTGCACGAGCTCCGCCGCGGCCGCGCCGCGGAGACGTGGTTCGCCCGGTACTACGGCACGGTCGACGCCACCCCGCTCTACCTCGTGCTGCTCTCGGAGACCTGGCGCTGGACGCACGACGACGACCTCGCGCGGAAGCTCCGCGAGCCCGCGCTCCGTGCACTCGACTGGATCGACTGGTGGGGTGACAGGGACGGCGACGGCTTCGTCGAGTACGAGCGTCGCTCCCCCCGCGGGCTCGTCAACCAGTCGTGGAAGGACTCTGGCGACTCCCAGTGCTTCTCGGACGGCAGTCGTGCCGAGCCGCCGATCGCCCCCGCCGAGGTGCAGGGGTACGTCTACGACGCCAAGTGCCGCCTGGCAGAGCTCGCGCGGCATGCCTGGGACGACGAGCGGCTCGCGCTCCGTCTCGAGCATGACGCGGCCGAGCTTCGCGAGCGCTTCGACGCCGCGTTCTGGATCGACGACCGCGACGGCTACTACGCGCTGGCGCTCGACGGACGCAAGCGGCGCGTCGACGCGCTCTGCTCCAACGTCGGGCACCTCCTGTGGAGCGGGATCGTCCCCACCAAGCGGGCGTCGAGCATCGCCGAGCGGCTCCTGTCGCCCGAGCTCTGGACCGGCTGGGGCATCCGCACGATGTGCTCGTCCGACCGCGCCTACAACCCGCTCGCCTACCACCGGGGGACGGTCTGGCCGCACGACACCTCGATCGCCGCGTGGGGGCTCGCCCGGTATGGGTACTGGGAGGAGTCGCATGCGCTCGTCCGCGCGCTCTTCTCCGCCGCACGCTGGTTCGACTGGTCGCTCCCCGAGGTGTTCGCCGGGTTCAGCAAGCGGGAGACGCCGTTCCCGATCGTGTACCCCACCGCCGCGCGGCCGCAGGCGTGGGCGGCGGGAGCTCCCGTCCTCGGCCTTCAGCTGCTGCTCGGCCTCAGGCCCGATCGGACTGCGCGGGAGCTCGTCACCGACGCTCCGTCCGGCTTCCCTGCCTGGGCCGGCGAAATCAACCTCCGCGGCGTGCCCGCCTTCGGCGCGGACTGGGACGTGTGGGTCGAGCCGGGCGGGGACGTCACGGTCGAGCGGGCATGAAAGTGGTCAGCCCCGTGTGTCGCGACGGGGGCTTGCGGGTAGCCGCACGTCAACCGAACGAAGGAGACCGTCGTGGACGACAAGTACGAAGGGAAGAAGAAGCAGGCGGAGGGCAAGGTCCAGGAGACCTGGGGTGAGGCAAAGGACAAGGTCGGTGACGCCTGGGACGACGCGAAGGACGAGATCGACGACCTTAGCGACCGGGGCAAGAAGCCCGACGACGAGCGCGAGCGCGAGCGCGCGATGTAGGTCGGGCTGTCCGTCCGGGGGCCGAGCGCGCCGGCTCCCGGACGGGCACGACCTATCCTCCGGCTGGTTGCGCCGCGTCCTGCAGCGCCTCGTCGCGACTCTCGCAGAGCCGGACGAGGCTCTGCAGGTCGAGGATCTCGAGCAGGCGACGCGCCCGCCCATGACTGGGGGCGACCACCACGAGGCGCTTGCCCTGGCCGTCCAGCGCCGCGAGCATGCGAAACAGCCCGTGGACGCCTGCGCTGTCGAGGAAGTCGATGCCGGTGAGGTCGAGCACGACGGTCCCCGACGTCGACGCCGCCTTCCCGACCTCGGCCTCCCAGCGGGCGACCGACGACAGGTCGAGGCCGCCGACGAAGTCGACGACGGCCGCGTCCCTCACGCGTGACCGCCGGTCGAGCGCCAGAGGACGACCTCCGTGCCCGGACTTCGGCGCACGATCGACATGCGGTCCACCATCGCGCGCGCGAGACGCAGCCCGAGACCGCGTCCGGTACGTGGCACGGTTTCGCGCCAGGAGCCGCTGTCCTCGACGACGACGCACACCCCGGACAACCCGACGGTCGCGACGAGCGTCACATCGGGATGCGTCGGGTCCACCGGATGCTCGACAGCGTTCGCGCACACCTCCCAGGCCGCCAGGACGACGTCCTGGGCTGCGTCGTGCTCGACACCTGCGCGGGTCAGCCAGGCGCGGAGCTCCGTGCGTAGCCCGGACAACGCCTCGAGGCGGTTCGGCATGGTGTACGAGAATGTCGACGTTGCGTCCACGTGCAGGGAATTCCCGAAGCTCGCGAGCGCAAAACCCCGCGCCGAAGGGCGAAGCGTGCTTCGCGTCCGTCCGAGACGTCGTGCGTCGTGGGCATTCGATTTGACGAGGACGGCAGCGCGGCTGCACTCTGAGCGTCCGTGAGTGATCGCCTGTCGATGACCCTCGGTCACCGCGCGGCCGCGGGCTGGCGTGCGTACGCGGTCGCGCTCGCGGCGATCGGCGTCGCGCTCCTGCTCACCGGGCTCCTGACGCCGCTCACGGACGAGGACGTGCTGTTCCCGCCGCTCGTGGGGACCGTCGTGATCGTCTCGGTCTACTGCGGCGTCGGGCCAGCGCTCGCCGCAACCGCGGTCGGCTGGCTTCTCGTTCCGTTCGCGCTGATGGAGCCCCGCTTCGCCGCCTGGCCCGAGAGCAAGGCGGACACCACGCGGTGGGCCGTCGGACTGGCCGTCGCGCTCGTGCTCATCTGGGCGAGCTGGACGCTCCAGCGGCTCCGAGAGCACGAGCGGCGCCGCGCGACCGAGGCCGAGGCGACGAGCGCGGTGGCGACCGCGCTTCACGACCTCGCCGGGGCACTGGCATCGGCGGCGACGCCCTCCGACGTCGCGGGCGCGCTGCTCGCGCGCGTCCCCGCCATGCTCGGCGCGGTCGGGGGGTCGCTCGGTCTCGTCGAGGGCGACGACCTCGTGATCGTCGCGCCCACGCGAAGCGCGCGCCCCGTCCTCCGGCCGGGACTGCGGCTCCCGCTCTCGACGAGCGCTCCGATCACGGAGGCGGCACGGACGGGAGAAACCGCGTACGCCGTGACCCGTGCCTCGTTCGAGCGAGCGTTCCCGGACGGCGCGAAGCTCGCGCGTTACGCCGCGTCGGCCCTCGCAGTGCCCCTGCGCGTCGAGGGGCGGGTGACCGGCGCGATCGGGTTCCCCTTCAGCCGTCCGCACGCCGTCGACGAGAACGTCCTCTCGCTCGCGCAGATCGCGGCGGAGCTCGGCGGGCAGGCGCTCCAGCGCTCGCTCGCCTACGAGCGCGAGCGCAGCTCGCGCGACGCGCTCGAGCGCATCACGCGGCTCGTCCCCCGGTTCGTGGACGCACCGGAGGGCGCGGTCGTGGCCGCGATCTGCGCGGAGGCACGCGAGGTGTTCGACGCGGACGTCGCGCAGCTGTGGCAGGCGGGCGACGGCCGGCTGAAGGTGATCTGGCGCGATCCACCCGACGAGCGGGCACCTCCGGGTCATGTCGTCGAGCCCCGTGACTACCCCGGGATGCAGCGCTCGCTCGAACGGCTCGACACGACCTTCTTCCGCGACGCCCGGACGACCGTTACCGGGGAGGCGCTCGAGCGCGTGCTCGAGGAGGGCGTCCGGTCCGTCCTCCGCGTGCCGATCGTCGTCGCGGGACGGGCGGAGCTGCTCCTCGCGCTCCGCTGGGCACGTGTCGTCCCGGATCCGACGCCCGAGCTGCTCGCGCTGGTGCGCCGGTTCGCAGACCACGCGGGCCTCGTGATCGAGCAGGGCGAGCGTCGACGTGCCGAGGCGACGGAGCAGATCGCCCGCGCGAGGGCCGAGCGGCTCGCCAGCGACCTCGCCCAGCTCCATGCCGTCGCGATGGCGCTCGGTGCCGCGTCGACGGCCTCGGAGGTCGCAGCCCTCGTCGCGGAGCGCGTGCAGGCGATCTCCAGCGCGGAGACCACCGTCGTCTACGGCGTCACCTCGGAGGGCGACCTTGGCCCGCTCGCCTCCTTCGCGTCGGATGCCGCTCGGGGTCGGAGCCGGGACGGCGCGGAGCAGGTGCCGGCCTACGACGGCGGGGTGCCTCCCGCGCCCGCCTGGCGCGAGGAGGGCGACGGCCTCCTCGCGGTCGTCCCGCTGGTCGTGGAGGGCGACCCGATCGGGCTGCTCGTCGCCCGGTACGCGTCCGAGCGCATTCCCGACGACGGAACGCGGCGTCTCGTCGAGACCATCGCCGGGCATGCAGCGCAGCCGCTCGAGCGCGCGCATCTCCACGAGCGCGAGCACCAGGCGCGGGTGCAGGCCGAGCTCTCAGGGCGCCGAACCCGCCGCCTACAGGCGCTCACGGCGGCCTTCGCCGGCGCGCTGACGCCAGCGGAGGTGGCCGCGACGCTCCTCGACGAGACGTTCGAGGCCGTCGGCGCCGGGGCCGCGGCCCTGGCCGTGATCGACGACGAGGGGCTCGAGTTGAACGTCGTGCACTCGCGCGGCTTCCCCGAGGAGCTGCTCGGCCCGGAAGGCCCCGTCCCACTCACGGCAGCGGGCCCCGCCGCGTCGGCGGCCCGGCTCCAGGAGGCGTCCTACTACGAGAGCGCCGACGCACTCCTCGCCGAGCACCCCGAGCTGCGCGGCTTGCTCCCCGAGGCCGATCCACGCTCGTACGCGTTCCTCCCCGTAAGTGCGGGCGCGGCACCGCTCGGCGTCGCCGTATTTGCCTGGTCGCAGCCCGGTCGTCTCGTCGACGACGAGCGCGCGTTCCTCGAGGCGGTCGTCTCGCAGTGCGGCCTCGCGCTCGACCGGGCGCGCCGGTACGAGGGCGAGCGCGTCGTTGCGGAGACGCTCCAGCGGAGCGTCCTCCCGGAGACGGTTCCCTCGATGGAGGGCGTGCGCGTCGCGGCGCTCTACCTTCCCGGGTCCAACGCGGTCGACGTCGGTGGAGACTGGTTCGACACGCTGATGCTCTCGGACGGCCGGCTCGGGTTCGTCGTCGGCGACGTCGTCGGGAAGGGCGTCCAGGCTGCCGCGACGATGGCGCAGCTCCGGAACGGGATGCGGGCGCTGACCCTCGACCCGCTGACGCCCGCCGAGACCGTGACGAAGCTCAACCTCCTCCTCGAGCGCTACATCGACGTGCCCTTCGCCACGCTCGCCTACCTCGCCATCGATCCCGACACGCTTGCCGCGACGCTCGCCTCGGCGGGGCATCCCCCACCTCTCGTTCTTGCGCCCGACGGGACGACGAAGTACCTCGAGGGAGAGGGAGGGCTTCCGCTCGGGGTCGATGCCGGCGTTGCCTACACGGAGCACACCGAGCAGCTGGAGGCGGGCTCGATCGTCATCCTCTACACGGACGGCCTCGTGGAGCGCAGGGGCAGGTCGATCGACGAGGGGCTCGAGGCTCTCGCACGCGCGGCGGAGCAGGCGCCGCGCGAACCGGACGCCTTCGTCGACGCGCTCGTCGGCGCGCTGCTCGGCGCCGAAGCCCGACAGGACGACGTCGCGCTGCTCGCGATCCTGCTCGACCCGGCGCTCGCCGAGCCGCTCGAGCTGGAGATCCCCGCCGCCCCCGAGTCGCTTCCCGTCCTCCGCCGGGAGCTCGCCGACTGGCTGCGCTCTGCCGCCGTGTCCGATCTCGACGCGCGTGACATCCTGCTCGCGACATGGGAGGCCGGGGCGAACGCGATCGAGCATTCGGGTGCGACCGACGGTGCGGTCGTCCAGGTGAGCGCGATGCTCTCGGGCGACCGCATCCGGATCGGGATCGCCGACCACGGCAGGTGGAAGGATCCGGAGATGCGGGACGACCGGGGTCTCGGGCTGCGGCTCATCGAGGCGCTCATGACGACGGTCGACGTCGAACGTGGGCCCGACGGAACGCGCGTCGTGATGGAGCGGCCGCTCACGCGCGAGCCGCCGAGGACGCGTGGGACGAGTACAGCTGACAACTGACGAGATGGGCGGCGTCACGGTCGTCCGCATCGCGGGTGAGCTGGACAAGCTCGCGATCGACCAGGCTCGGTCGGGGCTCGACCGGCTCGTCGCCGCCGGCCAGCTCGTCATCGACCTCGACGGGGTCACGTTCATCGACAGTGCCGGGCTCCACGCCCTGTTCGGTCTCGCCCGCCTCGCCGGTCCGCACGGGGCGGGGATCGCGATCGCCGTGGCGGACTCGAGCCCGACCGCCCGCGTCATCGGACTCGTCCACCTCTCCGACGTCGTGCCGGTGCTGCCCTCGGTCGAGGATGCCGTGAGCGCAGTGCGGCAGGTTTCGCGCGAGCACGCCGACGGGTAGTCGCGACGCGAATCCGACGAGAGACGCGAATCCGACGAGAGGAGCGTGTCATGCCGCCTCGTGGCGTGAAGAAGGGCTCGAAGCGAGCCAGGCAGTACGAGCACATCAAGGACTCGCTCGAAGAGCAGGGTGAGCCTCGCGCAGAGGAGATCGCCGCGCGCACGGTCAACAAGGAGCGCGCGCGCTCAGGCGAATCGCGAGAGTCGTCGCGGCTCTCGCGGGAGGACATCTCCTCGGGCCGTCGCGGCGGCATCCGCGCGAACCGCAAGGGGCCGCGCGGACGGACCAAGGCGCAGCTCTACGAGGAGGCCAAGGACCTCGGCGTGAATGGGCGCTCGAAGATGACGAAGGCCCAGCTCCAGCGCGCGGTCTCCCGCAGGCGCGGGTGAGCAGGGAGCGGGGTGGGCGCGCGCTCTGCACGACCGCGGCATGCGTACGGTTTGAACCCGTCCGCGCGGGGTAGGACAATGCCCACGTGGGCGGCGATACCGATCGCATGGATATACCCAACGGCGTCGAGGACGCCGTATTCGAGGTGGACGTCTTCGATCTCTCCGACCACCTCAGCGTCATCGAGGTGCAAGGGCAGGCAGACCTCCACACGGCGTCGGATCTCCGCAGCGCGATAACGGGAGCGATCGACCGGGGTGCCGTACACCTCGTCGTCGACCTCAGCGAGGCGACGTTCATCGACTCGATGACGCTCGGTGTCCTCCTCGGCGCCGTCAAGCGCCTGCGTCCCGCCGGCGGCACCGTGAGCGTCGTCTGCCGGGACCCGCACATCCGCCGGATCTTCGAGATCACCCTGCTCGATCGGATCTTCACGCTGTATCCCGATCGGCAGTCCGCGGTCGACGGAGCGGGCGGCGGGTGAGCGACTCCACCGCTTCCGCCACGCCAACCGACACCGTCCTCGTAGAGTTTCCGGCGACCGAGGGGTATCGCGGCGTGGGACGGCTGGTGCTCGGCGGTCTCGCCTCCCGCTTCGAGCTGCCCGTCGACCGCGTCGAGGATCTCCTGCTTGCCGTCGAGAGCCTCCTCGCCCACGGCGTGGAGGGCGAAACCGTGATTCTCACGGTCGATGCCGGCGAGGACGCGCTCCGCGTCCGCCTGGGCCCTCTCGCCGACGGAGGTGTCGTGTCCGACCCCGCAGTGGCGCGCGTTCTCCGGCCGCTCGTCGACGAGGCGACCGACGTGGCTCCCCAGGACGACGGACACGCGTTCGCGGAGCTCCTCGTCGAGGCGCGGCACCGACGCGACGGATGACGGTGGCGGCCGACCCCGAATTCGCCCAGCTGCTCGAGGCCTACCGGGCAGGGGACCAGAGCGCATGCGATCGGATCGTGGATCGCTACCTGCCGCTCGTGCGGAGCGTCGCGTCCCGGTACGCCGGCCGCGGAGAGCCGCTCGAGGACCTCGTCCAGGTCGGCTCGATCGGGCTCGTCCTCGCGATCCAGCGGTTCGACCTCGAGCGGGGCGTCCAGTTCACGACGTACGCCGTGCCGACGATCGTCGGGGAGATCCAGCGCCACTTCCGCGATCGCGCGTGGGCGGTGCATGTCCCGCGGAGGATGAAGGAGCTGAGCCTCCGCCTCACGCGCACGGTCGAGAGCGCGACCGCCGACCTCGGGCGGCCGCCGACGATCGCGGAGCTCGCCGAGACGATGGGCATCGGTGAGGACGAGGTCGTCGAGGCGCTCGAGACGTACCACGCGTACTCGACCCGGTCGCTGTCCCAGCCGCTCGGCCCCGGTGGCGACGACGAGACGATGGAAGACGTGTTCGGCGAGACGGAGCGTGGGTACGAGGAGGTCGAGCAGGGCGTCCTCGTAGAGGCCGGGATGGAGGCGCTCGACGCCCGCGAGCGCGCGATCGTGGAGATGCGGTTCTTCGAGGGTCTGACGCAGTCCGAGATCGCGGCCCGGGTGGGTATCTCGCAGATGCACGTCTCCCGCCTGCTCAGGCGCGCGCTCGTGACGATGCGTGGGCGACTCGAGGCGATCGCGGAGGAGCATCCGTGAGCACGCCGACGGTGCGGCTTGCGATGCCCGCCAAGGCGGAGTACCTCATCCTGGTCCGGCTCGCGCTGGCGGGAATCGCGCGCGAGGTGCCGATGAGCGAGTCGGCGCTCGCCGACCTCAAGCTCGCCGTGACCGAGGTCTGCGGGAATGTCGTTCGGCACGCCTATGGGGACGCGCCCGGCGAGGTGCGCGTCACGTTCGACGTCACCCCCGACGCGATCGAGGTCGCGGTGGAGGACGACGGAGACGGCCTCGCCATCGAGGACGTCCCCGACGTCGTCTGGCTCGACGAGGAGCCCGTCGAGGCCGGGATGGGGCTCGCGATCATCCGCGCCGTCGTCGACGACCTGGCGGTCGAAGCGCGTGACGGGGCAGGAACGGTCGTCCGGCTGAGCAAGCGCCTGTCGGGCTGAGCTCAGCCCTCGAGCGCGCTCGCGCGGCTCGGCCGGACGTCGAGCGTCCGCTCGAGTGCCGTCAGCTCGAAGATCCGCCGTGCCTCGGTCTCGGGCAGGACGACGCGGAGCGCGCCCTCGCTCTCGCGCACCCGGCGGAGCAGGCCTACGATCGTCCCGAGCGCGCTCGAGTCCAGGAAGGTGACGGCCGCGAGGTCGAGCACCACCGCCGCCCCGCCGGCCGCCGCGGCGGCGTCCGAGAACGCAGCGCGAAGGGAAGGGGCGTCGTAGGCGTCGAGCTCGCCCGAGAGGGTCAGCACCAGGCCGCCCGGAAATGTCTCTACGTGCGGACGGAAGGGCGGCATCAGGGTCAGATCATGCCGAGGGCGCCGTGTCGGCGCCCTCGGCATCGCGTCGATGCGCGTATGGCTATCGCTCCACGACGTGGTCGCGGTCGCGCACGATGGTCTCTCGATGGGTCGACCCGAAGCCGCCCCAGCTCGACCAGAAGACCAGCGACAGGAGCGCGCCGACGATCCCCACGACCATGAGGATCACACCGACCGTAGTGAGGTCGACGCCCGACACCTCCGCCGTCACCGCCCAGGTGAGGATCGCTCCGGCGGCGACCAGAATCAGACTGACACCGATACCCATGACGTTCCTCCTGCTTCGTGAGAATCGAGCGCCGCGCCGGCTCGCCGTCGGCGGTCGGCACGGTTCCCCTCTTGTACCCGGGGGCCGCGTCTCCTAATCCTTCGCGGCACCGTCGCGACGAGACGTTTGGGGCGTAGTCGGCCAGGGAATCGTCGGACTGGATCGTCCCGGCCGTCCGAGCCAACCGCCCACGGCTCGGCGGCCGGGTGCGTCCACGACGCGAGGAGGAGACGTGGAGCCGCGGTATGCAATCTCGAGCGAGGCGCATCCGCCGCTCCCGTCCCACGGCGGGGCCGCCACGGGCAGACGGGGGTAGCGGTGACGCGACGCGGGGGGTGGCGCCGGCGAGGCGCGAAGCCGTTCCGGTACGTGGACGCGCACGACCGTCCGATCACCGACGCGGACGCGCTCGCCCGGGTCGAGAGCCTCGCGATCCCTCCCGCGTGGAAGGACGTGTGGATCTCGCCGAACGCCCGGGCGAAGCTCCAGGCAACGGGCGTCGATCGGGCCGGGCGGCGACAGTACCTGTACCACCCCGCGTACCGGGCGGCACAGGAGGAGCGGAAGTACGACCGTCTCGTCTATTTCGGGGAGCGCCTGCCCGCGCTGCGCGAGACGATCGCGGAGCACGTCGAGCTCGGGCCCTATGCGCCCGAATGGGTGTGTGCCGTCGCCGTGACGCTCGTCAACCGCGGCTGGTTCCGGGTCGGCTCGGAGCGGTACGCCCGGCAGAGCCGGACGTACGGCGTCACGACGCTCGCGAAGCGGCACGTGAGCGTCCGTGGACGCCGACTCGAGTTCCGGTTCCGCTCGAAGCAGCGGCTCATGGTGCGGCGGACGATCGTCGACGACCAGCTGGCCGATGCCGTGCGCCGGCTGCTCGAGCTCCCGGGCGGCGCTCGCCTGCTCCGCTTCGAGCGGGAGGGAGTGACCGCGAACCTGACCGGGGCGATGCTGAACGAGTACATCGGTACGCATCTGGCCGAGGGGTACACGGCGAAGGATTTCCGCACGTGGGGTGGGACGCTCGAGGCGGCCCTCGGGCTCGCCGAGCACGGCCCTCCGGAGTCGGCAGCCGACGAGCGCCGCATCCTCGCCGCGGTGATGCGCCGGGTCGGCAGTGAGCTCGGGAACACCGCGGCCGTCGCTCGCACGTCGTACGTCAGCCCGGCCGTGATCGAGCAATGGCGGGACGGCCGCACGCTCGAGCACTTCCGCGAGCGCCGGCTCCGCGTGGTGTCGGCGCGTGGTCTCGCGGAGGAGGAAGCCGCGCTCCTGAGCCTCCTCCGCTCCTGGCGCATCCGGCGCTCGCGAGCCGCTGCCTGAGCCTCAGGGCAGCACTTCGGTCGTGCTCGCCCCACGCCGTGCCGGGTGCCCGCCGAGGCGACCCTAGACCTCGACGATCGCGAAGTCCTCGCCCGTCACGTGGCGGGCGACGTTCCAGACCGGCACCTCGCCGATCGCGCCGCGTGGCCTTCCGTGGTGCGCGTGACCGTGGAACACGGCGTCCGGGCGGTGGGCGCCGATGGGGCCGGCGAGGCGTCCTGACCCGAGGAACGCCCAGATCCCCTCCGGCTCTCCCGTAAGGGTGTCGCTGAGGGGGGCGTAATGGAGGAGGACGAGGCGCCGATGGCAGCCCGAGATCGCCTCGAGCCCCCTCTCGAGGGCGTCGACCTCTCGCGAGGTCTCCGCGTACACCTCCCGGAGCAGCGCCTCGCCGAAGTCGGCGATCTCGGCGCCGGGGAAGCCGCCGACGAAGCCCTTCGTCCCCGCGACCCCGACCTCGAGCCCGCCGAGCTCGAGCACGAGGTGGTCGCTCTCGAGGACGACGACACCGGCCTCCCGGAGCGTTGCGATCACGGCATCCTGGCGGCCGGCGTGGTGATCGTGGTTGCCGAGCACCGCCACGACCGGCAGCGGGGCGACGACCCGGCACGCATCGGCGAGCACGGCTGCCTGCTCCGGCATGCCGTGGGTCGTCAGGTCGCCGGCCAGCAGCACGAGGTCCGCTCGTTCCGCCAGCTCCGCGAACGAATGCATGATGCGCTCGCGATGCTCGTCGGACGCGTGGAGGTCGCCCGCCGCCGCGACACGGATCACCGGTGCCACGAGGCGTGCCTACCCGGCCGGGGCGGCCGCGAAGCACACGCGCTGCGGATCGAGCGAGGCCCGGCGAGGTTCCGGGAGCCGCAGCCCCGGGTATCCCGCGGAGATGAGCCAAACGCCCACCGAGACGTTCCCGGCGCTGATCGAGACGATGAAGAAGGCGGCCGCCTCGCTCGACGCGTCGGGCGTTCCCGTGCTGCTCGGCGGCGGGCTTGCGGCATGGGCACGCGGCGGTCCGACAACCGATCACGACGTGGACTTCCTGCTTCGCGAGGAGGACGCGGAGCGTGGCTTCGAGGCGCTCGCGGAGGCCGGGATGCTCGTCGAGCGCCCTCCCGAGGGATGGCTCTACAAGGCGTGGGACGGCGACACGCTCGTCGATCTCATCTTCCGGCCGTCGGGGGGAGCGGTCGACGACGCGATGTTCGCGCGGGCCACCGAGATCGAGGTGATGGCCCAGACCCTGAGGGTCGCGTCGATCGACGACGTGCTCGCGACGAAGGTGCTGGCGCTCAGCGAGCAGGACCCGAACTTCCGGTCGGTGCTCGAGATCGCCCGCGCGCTGCGGGAGCAGGTCGACTGGCAGCACGTGCGGTCACGCGTGGACGGATCGCCGTTCGGTGCGGCATTCATGACGCTCGTCGAGCGGCTGCGCATCGCCTCCGAGGCGGAGCTCCGGGCGCCGCCCCTCGTCCGCTGAGCGGAGCGCCCTACTGGTGCATCGGCGCTTCGACGCCCTGCAGGTGGAGCAGGCTCTCCACGTCGCGCACGCCCTGGATGCGCCGCGTCCGCTCGATGAGCTCGGTCACCATGCCGACGTCGGGGACCTCGCCACGGAGCTGCACGACGCCGCGTTGGGCGTTGATCGAGATCTGGCCCTTCGGCACCGATGGATCGCGAAAGAGCTCGCTCTCGACCTTGCGGGTGAGCGTCACGTCGTCGAGGTCGCGCGGGGTCTCGCTGCGATGGCGAACCCGCTTCGCGGTTCCCACCGTGGCCGCCCGCGCCCGTTTCCCCGCTCGCGCGGTCCTGCGCCATGTGCGTCGAGCCGAGCCGGCCGCGCGGTCGGGCGACAGGCTCCGGCGGCGCCGACCGCTCACCGAGTCGAGGAAGAACAGCGTCGCTCCCCCGGTGGCGGCGCCGGCGGCGAAGGCCCCGGCGAACTGCATCTGCCGGCGCCGGGGCGAGCGACGGCGGACGAAGGGCATCTGGCGTGTCAGCTGAATGGTCATGGCTCGGGTCTCGACCGCTCCTACAGATGCGAAACTTCGAGAAGGAAGCATGAAGGCGTGTTTTTCCGCGTTTTGCGTCCAGGCGTTCGCGGTAGCCCTCTTACATGAGCCGAAATGCGTGGCCGCACGACGACGAGCGGCCGACGCTGCTGTTCTTCTCGAGCACGCGCTCGGGCCCTGCACGGCGCATGTCGAGCCTGGTGGCGTGGGTCCGTGTGACGGAGAAGGCACGCCTTCGCGTGTTGACCGTCGACACGGACCGGGACGAGCGGCTCATGCGTGCGCTCGGCGTGAGCGCCGTCCCCGCGCTCGTGCTCGTTCGTGGCCGCGACGAGCTCGGGAGGCTCGAGGGCCGCGCAACCGGGAGACAGATCGAGCGCCTGATCCGCCCGCACGTCGCGGCCAAGATCCCGAGGTAGGGACCGCCGAGCGGCAGCTCGTGTTTGCGGCATGGGCCGCTCGGCAAGAACGCGCTCCATGCGTATAGCCCTCATCGCACCACCCTGGTTCCCTGTCCCGCCGCCGAGGTACGGCGGCACGGAGGCGGTCGTGGCCATCCTCGCCGACGGGCTCGTCGAGCGCGGCGCCGACGTGACGCTGTTCGCGTCGGGCGACTCCGAGACGAGCGCCCGGCTCGAGTACGTCCATGCCACCGCCCGGAGTGTCGAGATCGGGCAGATGGCCGACGAGCTCGAGCACGTGCTCGCCTGCCTCGCCCGCGAGGACGAGTTCGACGTCGTCCACGACCACTCGGGCCTGCTCGCGCTGACGCTCGCCTCGTCGGTCCGGACGCCGTTCGTCCACACCGCGCATGGGCCGATGCTCGGTCACTCCGGCGTCCTCTACGCGTCGGCGACGCAGTTCAACCCGGCGGCGTCCCTCATCTCGCTCACGAATGCCCAGCGGAAGGCTGCGCCGCACCTTCCCTGGATTGCGAACTGCCCGAACGCGATCCACGTCGACCGCTTCCCGTTTCGCGACGGCCACGAGGGCTACGTCGCCTTCCTGGGCCGGATGTCCCCCGAGAAGGGCGTGCGCGAGGCCGTCGCGATCGCGCGCGCCGCGGGCGTCGACCTCCGGATCGCGGCCAAGTGCCGTGAGCCCGCCGAGCGGCGCTACTTCGAGGAGCACGTCGAGCCGCAGCTCGGAGGCGGGATCGAGTACGTCGGTGAGCTCGACTACGACGAGAAGGGCGTGCTGCTCCGCGACGCGCGCGCGTTACTCGCCCCGATCGACTGGGAGGAGCCGTTCGGGCTCGTCTTCGCCGAGGCTGCCGCCTGCGGCACGCCGGTCGTCGCGACCAGGCGGGGCTCCGTCCCCGAGGTCGTGGTCGACGGCGTGACGGGCGTCGTTCGCGATACCCCGGACGAGCTCGTCGAGGCGCTCCCCCTCGTCGACTCGCTCGACCCTGTCGCGATCCGGAGGCATGCCGAGCAGCGCTTCACGCCGGCTCGGATGGTGGACGACTACCTCGCGGCGTACGAGCTGGTGCTCGAGCGCGTCGACCGGATCGCGCTCTCCGCCTGACGGGGCGTGGTGCGCCCGGGACTTGCTCGGGGCGTCACCACGCGACCGACAAGGCGCCCGTCTGAGAGCCCACTCCTCTCGACGGGCTCAGAGGAGCCAGATCAGGAGGACGATGACGATGATCACTACGAGCGTTCCAGCACCGATGTACACGCTTGCTCTCCTTCGTTTGGCCAACGGGCAACGTGCCGATTCGCTTACCCGGTCGGCGGTCCGGAGAAACGATCCGCCCCCGTCGTGACCGGTCCCACTACTCTTCCGTTCGTGGACGAGCGGAAGCGACGCATCGCGGAGAACGAGGCCTACTGGCGCCAGGTGAACGAGCTCTCGCCCCCCGAGCCCGGAATGCTCAATCTCATGTTCTGCGAGTGCGGGCGCCTCGACTGTCGGGAGCGCGTTCCCATGACGGTTGCCGAGTACGAGGCCGTGCGGTCGAGCGCGACGACGTTCGTCATCTCACCCGGGCATGCAATCGCCGAGGCCGAGTCGGTCGTCGAGACGGCGGAGCGGTTTCAGGTCGTCGAGAAGGAAGGCGACGCCGCCCGCGTCGCGATCGAGACGGAACCCGCCTAGCCGATCCGGCTCTAGCCCATCCGGCGACGGGTCACGCAAGCCACCAGACGAGGAGCACGATCCCGGCGACCACGCCGACGACGAGCCAGATCGTCAGCGCGACGCTGCCGAGGAGGACGAACGGCGTCGCGGACCACTTGCCACGGCGCACCGCATCCTCCACCGACTCGTCCGGCCGGACGGCGTCGTCCGACGCTTGTCCTTCCTGCTCCACTCGATCGACCATGCGAACCTCCCGTCGAGGTCGATCTACCCCGGCACGGCGCGGCCCACACCTTACGGCAGCCGGCGCCCGGCTCCGCGAGCCGCGTCGAGCTCCGCCTGCGCCGCTGCGAAGCGCGTCTCCGCTCGCTCGTGCGCAACCCGGGCGCGCTCCGCATCGCGCTCAGCGGCGACCGCCGCCCGCTGGAGCTCGCGTGCCTCCGTGCGGGCTTCTGAGAGCGCCTTCCGTGCCGCGTCGACGGCTGCGCGGTCGATCGACCGCTGCGGCGCCTCGTCCTTCGCAGGCTGCGGCTTCTCGCGACGGCGCGGCGCGCGCTTCGGTGCGGCGCCGGCGAGCGCGTCGAACCCACTTGCCTCGCGGCCCTCTGTGAGCCGGCCGGTCTCGAGCGCCTCGGGCTCCGTCGCCGCGACCGCCCGGAGCGTCGTCACGACGTCCTGCACGACGTGGTCCGACGACGTTCGCCCCGAGGAAGCGAGAATCTCGCGTGCGCCGCGCGCGAGCCGATCGACCGCCTCGCGGAACTGCCCGTCACCGTCCTCCGCACCGGCGCGGATCTCGTTCGCCGCTGCGAGGAGTGCACGGACCTCCTCGGGACGCTCTCGCACCAGCTGGTTGACGACCCATGCGGCCGCGGTCGGCTTGCGCAGTGCGGCAACCTCTGCCGCGTCGTCGGACGCTCGCTCTTTCCGGAGCCGCCGGGCGAGATCGTTGCGCGCCTGCGTGAACTCGTCCAGCGGCAACCCGTAGAGGGCATCGACGTCATCGGAGAGAGCCATCTCCGTAGGAAAGCAGGACGTGCCTAGCGGCGGCTCGCCGCCCGCTTCCGCTTGCGCGTCCCGGACGAGCTGCGGGAGCGGGCCGGGCCCTTGCGCCGCCGCTTCTTCGACGCAGCCTCGACGCTTTCGCGCAGCGCCTCGAGGAGGTCCTCGGGGGGCTTGCGCTCGGGCACCTGCTCGACCTGGACCTCCTTGCCCTTCCGCTTCGCCTTGATCACCTCGAGGAGCCGGTCCCGGTAGGTGTCCCGGTACTTCCCGGGCTTCCACGTTCCGGTGAACCGGTCGATCAGGTCCGCGGCCATCTCGAGCTCCTTCTTGCCGACCGAGACCGTGCCGGGGTCGATCTCGTCGATCGGTCGGATCTCGTCCGCGAAGTACATCTTCTCGAGAATGATCACGCCCTCGCGGACGCGGAGGCAGCCGAGATGCTCGCGGTTTCGCATGACGTACCGGGCGATGCCCGCGAGCCCGGACTCCTCCATTGCCCGGCGCAGAAGCGCGTACACGCGCTCTGCGCCCTCCTGCGGCCCGAGGTAGTACGTCCGCTCGAAGTAGATCGGGTCGATGTCCTCGTACGGGACGAACTCCTCGATCGCGATCGTGTGGTAACCCTCCACCTCTGCCGCAGCGAAGTCCTCGTCCGTGACGTGGACGTACTTGCCCTTCGCGACCTCGTAGCCCTTGACGATCTGGTCGTCCGGGACCGGCTTGCCGTTCACCTTGCACACCTTGCGGTACCCGATCTGCCCGTCGTCCTTCGCGTGGAGCAGCGTGAACTCGAGGTCGGTGGTGTCGATCGCCGAGTAGAGGCGAACCGGCACGTTCACCAGGCCGAACGAGATCGCGCCGGTCCAGATCGCACGCGGCATGGTGGGACTCTTCCCTCCCGGCGACCGCAGGAAACGCCGCCGGGTGCGATTCAGCCGGACGACGCGGTCTCGTCGTGCGGGGCGCCGACGGGCTTGGACTCCGGCGACCCGCGCTGGCGCAGGTAGATCGTGAACACGACCATCGCCCCGACGGCGAGGAACTCTGACTGCCAGTTCTGGAGTGTCTTCTCCCAGAAGTCCGGGTCGAGCAGGTAGCGCCCCCACGACACTGGGGCGTCGCCGTGCGCACGCTGCTCCTCGTCGAACGTGCGCCAGTTGTTGAGCGACTGTGCGAGCCAGGTGGCGAGGAAGATGAGCCCCATCGTCAGGAGGAGCGAGTTCTCGTAGACGCGCCGCGCGAGGCCGTCCGCTCGGGCGAATCGCGGCGAGCGGGACGTCGCGTGGCGTCCCACCTCCTGTTGCTCGTCCGTCTCGAGACCGGCGTCGTCGAGCTTCTTCGACTCGTTCGACCCCTTCTGCACGAGCCACACCGTCGCCCCGATGAAGAGAGCGAACTGGAGGAACTCGGACTGCCAGTTCTCCATCACAGCGCCCCAGAAGTCGGGCGAGGTGACGTAGTCCCACCACGACACCGAGCTCCCTCCGTGCTCGCGCGCCTCCGCGCTGACGGTCCGCTGCCCGGCGAACGACTGCGCCGCGAGCGAGCCGACGAAGATCGTCCCGAAGAAGATCGCGAGGCCGTTCTCGCGGAGGAAGGTCCTCATCCCGAGAGCAGCGCAACGGCGACCGCTGCTGCGATCCCGGCGGCGATCGCGAGGACGTAGAGCGCGAACACCGCTCGCATGCAGGGTGTTTCCCCCGTTTCTACCCGGGTGAAACGGAGCGACGGCGCGCCGTCAGGGCGCGATCATCGCGCTCCGGACGTCGGGCGTCGAGGCGGCGGCGTCGATGATCCGGGCGAGGTCGGGGCCGGTTTGCAGCAGCACGAGCTCGAGGCGACGCACGTCGTCCTCCTCGGTGACCTTGGCCGAGGTGGTCTGCGCTCCCTGCGCCTCGAGCCGTGCGAGGACGGCCGCGATGCTCGCCTGCGGCTCGAGCTCGAGCTCGAGCCGGTGGGTGCGCTTCGCGCGAATCCCGACGGCGTTCGCGAGCATGCGCATGGGCCAGAGGCTCAGGAGGATGATCAGCGTTGCGACGACGCCGAGGCCGTAGTCACCCGCGCCGACTGCGACGCCCACCGCGGCGACCACCCACAGGGACGCCGCCGTCGTCAGGCCCTTGATGTTGATGCCGTGCTTGATGATCGTCCCCGCGCCGAGGAAGCCGATGCCCGTGATCACGTACGCGACGACCCGCGACGGGTCGAGCACGACGCCTGTGCGGTTGCCGAACTCCATCTCCGACCACGAGAAGTTGCCGACGATGACGAACAGCGTCGCGCCGAGCCCGACGAGCATGTGCGTCCGCAGGCCCGCCTCCTGGTCCCGGAACTCTCGCTCGAGGCCCACGGCGCCTGCGAGCACGACGACGACGAGCATTCGCACGACGCCTTCCCAGAGCGGCAGGTCGGGCCCCACGCGCGTCCCGTCAGGCCCGAGGTGGGGTGGGGGAGGGGCCGCCCATCCCCGGGATCTTTCCACGGCGCGCACACGATCAAACGAAACGACCGAGCCTCGGCTGCGCCCGGTGGGGCGGTCTCGTTATCGTCCGCGCGAATGACCGGTCTCCAACGACGCCTCGCGGTCGCCCGGGGCGACATGCCAGCGGAGCTCGTCGTTCGCGGCGGACGGATCCTGTCCGTGTTCACACGCGAGTGGCTCGAGGCGGACGTCGCAATCGTGGACGGCGTCATCGCCGGCATCGGCTCCTACGACGGCGAGGAGACGATCGACGCGGCGGGGCGGTTCGTCGTGCCCGGCTTCATCGACGCGCACATGCACCTCGAGTCGGTGAAGCTCCTCGTCGACGAGTTCGCGCGCCTCGTGCTCCCGCTCGGGACGACAGCGGTCGTCGCCGACCCGCACGAGATCGCGAACGTTCTCGGCACCGACGGCGTCCACTGGCTCCACGACGCGTCGGCCGGCCTACAGCTCGAGGTCTTCTTCACGGCGCCGTCGTGCGTCCCCGCCTCGGTGTTCGAGTCCCCCCGGCGGCCACTCGCGCCGGGCGACCTCGAGGCGCTGATGCGGCGGAGCCGCGTCCTCGGCCTGGCCGAGATGATGAACTTCCCCGGGGTCATCGCAGGGGATCCGGCCGAGCTCGAGAAGCTGGCGCTCGACGGAGCCGAGCACGTCGACGGTCACGCGCCGGGAATCCTCGGCAAGGCCCTCCAGGCGTATGCGGCGGCCGGGATCCGCTCGGACCACGAGGCCCTCACGGTGGAGGAGGGGCGCGAGCGTCTTCGCGCCGGGATGTGGCTCCTGGTCCGCGAGGCGTCGATGGCGCGAAACCTCCAGGCGCTCCTTCCGCTCGTCGCGGAGTACGGCCCCGGGCGGATCGCCTTCTGCACCGACGACCGCGATCCCGAGGACATCGCCGACAACGGCCACGTGAACGGGATGGTCCGCGACGCCGTCGCGTTCGGGATCGAGCCTGCGGACGCGATCGCCATGGCCTCGCTGCATCCGGCCCAGTGGCACCGCCTGTCCCGGCACGGCGCCGTCGCGCCCGGATACGTCGCCGACCTCCTCGTCCTCGGAGATCTCGAGCGCTTCGTGCCCGAGCTCGTGCTGAAGCGCGGCCGACCGATCGAGGACCTGCCTCGCGCCGAGGTACCCGAGTGGGTGAGCCAGACGGTCCGCGTGCATCCCGTCACCGCGGCGGACTTCGCGATCCCGTGGGAGGGCGGAGCGGCACGCGCGATCGGGCTGATCGAGGACCAAGTGGTGACGGAGTCGCTCGAGCTCGAGCCGCTGGTCGTGGACGGGCACGCGGTCTCGGACCCCACGCGCGATCTCGTGAAGCTGGCGGTCGTCGAGCGCCACCTCGCCACCGGACGGGTCGGTCTCGGCCTCGTCTCCGGCTCCGGGCTCCAGCGGGGCGCGCTCGCGTCGACCGTGGCGCACGACGCGCACAACCTCGTCGTCGTCGGCGCAGACGACGAGGACATGGCATTTGCAGTGAGGCGACTCGCCGAGCTCGGCGGCGGAATCGTCGCAGTCGAGGGCAGCCGCGTTGTCGCGGAGTGCCCGCTGCCGGTCGCAGGGCTGCTCTCCGACCAGCCGCTCGACGTCGTCGTCGCGCAGAGCCGGTCGTGCAACGAGGCCGCCTCGGGCCTCGGCTGGAGCGGCGCGACGCCGTTCCTGACGCTCGCCTTCCTCGCGCTGTCGGTGATCCCGTCGCTGAAGCTGACCGACCGCGGGCTCGTCGACGTCGACCGCTTCGAGATCGTGCCGCTCGCTGTGGGAGAGCCTGCACGGCTCTCCCACAGCTGACCGGCCCCTCCCTTACTTGAGGTTCTTCTGCTTCGCGATCGCGCCGGCGAGCAGGTCACCCGTCATGAACATGTGGTGGTACGCCTTGCGGTACTGGTCAGCGGCCTTCGCGTAGTTCCCGCCCGCGTAGGCGTCGAGCTGGCCCTTGAGCTCGAGGACGTGGCCCAGGAGGTCGTTCTGGACGGCGAGCTTCGGGAGACCCGTCGCGCCGGCGAGGAAGCTACCGTGGCGCACGGTGTAGGTCTTCAGGTTCGCGACGGCCTTGTTCTGCCCGGCCATGTCCTTCTTCGCGAGCGCCACCGTATAGTCGACAAAGAACCCCACGTGGGCCCGCCACTGGAAAGGGCCGTCGAGGAACACCTTCGCGGCCTTGGCACCGTACAGCGAGCCGATCGCCTTCGACAGCTCGACGGAGTTCCGGTCGAGCGCCTTCGCGGCCGCCGGGAAGCTCTTCGAGCCGGTGACGCCGAGGTTCGTGGCGTTCATCGCCAGCACGGCGTGCTCGCCGAGGAGGCGGTTGAGCGTGTTGCGGAGGTCGGACTTCGTGAGCGTCGACGCCGTCATCGCGTGCGAGGCGTGCATGGTGGCGCTTCCGCTCGACGTGCCGTTCCCTGCGGTGGCGGCGATGACACCCACGGTCAGGGCGGTCGCGGCTGCGGTGATCGTCGTGATCAGGATGGAGCGGCGCATGGATGAGCTCCCTTCGTTCGAGGACGGCGTGATTCGCCGGCCGTGCGGGAACGGTTCGCCCGCTGCGAGGCTCGTCCGAGACCGGAGTCGGCCGAGGTGCTCTGGTGCGAGGACCTCGCGCTCGTCGCCCGCTCGCTCGGGGCGGGCGGGGCCGCGCACACGTCTGACCGTCACCCGCGCTCGTACGTCGCGATCGGCCCGTCGCGGACGACGAGGCGCCAGCCCGCGCGAAGGAGCGCCTCCTCGGCCCGCTGCGGGCACGAGGCGCCGAAGAACCCGCTCTGCGCGTAGAGACCGCGATGAACGGCGACGAACCGGATGCCGAGCCCCGGCGGGACCTCGCCGCGTCCGCACGACAGCCCCCGCAGCTCGCGTGCGAGGCGGTCGGCAGCACGCGGAGCGAGCGTCGAGTACCCCTGGGGCCGCTCGCGCGGGCTCTGCCGCGCGTAGCCGAGGTACGCGCTCCCGTAGTGGAGCTCGGGGCGGAACACCGGCAGCTCGAGCAGCCGCCCGGAGCCGCGCATCGCGGCGTAGGCGGCGGTCGGCGTGTCGGCCGCGACCGCACCGAACACCGGCACACGGAGGTCGAGCGCCAGCACGACGAGGAGCGCCACGAGCACGAGCGCGCGAGCGCGCTTGTGACTTATCGTCACAAGCTCCTGCGCGCGCTCGACGCCGAACGCCACCAGCGCGGCGATCGCGAGGCACGCGATCGGCATGAGGCGCTCCGGGACGCGCGTCGACTCGAGGCCCGGCACGACGCGCCAGAGCGTCTCGTAGCCCGGAAGGTTCGCTCCGAGGGCGAGGAGGCACGGCACGAGCGCCGCGAGCCCGAGCAGCACCGCGAGCCCGCGCTGCCTCCGCATCGCGACGAGCCCGACGAGCGCCGACCAGCGGCGTGAGCCATCCGAGGAAGACGAGCTCCTCGACGCCCGCGCCGACCGACCGCGCGCACGAAGTCCGAGAGCTCGGCCGAGTACCGCTCGACCTGCCCGAACGACCGCCCGATGCCGATCGAGCCGGCGACCGCCCACCGCTCGACGACGAGGCCCGCGACGAGCGCCGCGAGCCCGCCGGCTCCGGCCTTCCACCACCCCGAGCGCGGGAGGCGCGCCCACGCGTAGCCGAGCGCGAGCGGGATCGCGCCGAGCGCGAGATGGAGCTGGCCCGAGAGCGGAACGGCGACGAGGCATGCCGCCGCGAGCGCGAAGCGTCGCCGCTCGAGCGCCAGGAGCGTCGCCGGCAGCAGGAAGGCGACGAGGCCGAGGAGGTGCCCGGTCGACTGGCCGACGCGATACGGCATGAGGCAGAAGACGAGGCCGCCGACGAGCGCCGCGGGGCGCGACAGGCCGAGGGCGCGCAACCACCAGCATCCGAGCGCGCCCGCCGCGACGAACGTCAGCAGGACGAGGAGGTCGTACGCCCACACGTCGCCGAACGCGGCGCGCGAGGGCCAGTACGGCCCGCCGAGCAGCCACCCCTGGACGTTCGGCGGCGCCTCCGCCTCGGGGCGAAACGAGTACGGGTCGGAGAGCGGCGAGTCCGCGTTCCCGAGCTGGTGGCCGACGAGCCAGAACCCCCAGCCGAGCTGCAGGTGGTCGCCCGCCGCCGCCTGCCCGTGGCCCGCGGCCGGCCGCGCGAGGTAGTGGCCGTCGACGTGCCGGATCGCCGGCCACGTCGCCCAGAGCGCGCAGGCGGCGTAGAGCGCGAGTGCGACGAGCACGAACGAGCGGCGGGCGGTCACGGGCGACGACGGTAGACGTCGTCGCTACTCGGTGCAGCACCAGCCCTCGACGCGGGGGAACGTCCGCGAGCGGAACTGCCCCGCCACGTCGGCGACGGCGCGAATCCGCTTTCCATCCGAGCGCACGAAGACCCACTGGTCGGCGGTGGGCCAGCCGACGCAGCAGCCAGCGTCCGTCGGGCGACCAGTCGAGGCCGCTGAACCGTCCGGTGCCGCCGAAGATCGTCCGCCCGGTACGCAGCTCGAAGACGGTGCTCTGCGCGCCGTGCCTGCGCACCACGGCGACGTCGTGGGTGCCGGGACGGAATGCCGCGTCGATGTTCCGCGTCCCGTCCGAGGGGTCATCCCGCGCGACGAGGCGACCGCCGGCATCGAAGACGCGAAGGCCGTGTGCGGAGAGGACGAGGAGGCGACGGCCGTCGGTCGACCACTCGAGCGCGAGTACGGGCTCGCCCGGCCCTCGGAGCGCCTGCCAGACCACACGTCCCGACTCCACCTCCTGGACGCGAACCTCGTTCGCGACGACGTACGCGAGCTGCCAGAGCGCGCCGGGGCGCCACGCAACAGGCCCCCGCCCGGCCGGTGCGAGCGAGCCGGTCGCCGGTGCCGTCGCCGGCGACGACGCGGAGGCCGCCGCGGTCGGCGTAGGCGATCCGCGTGTCCGCTCGCCGTTCCGGCCCAGCGGGGTGAGGAACGCCGCGGCCGCGCCAGCGTCCAGCGCACGTCGCCGTCCGGCTCGAGCGCCGCGAGCTCGTTGCGACTGCGCCGCGACGACGAAGCGGCCGAACGGCGACCAGCTCGCCTCGCGATATGCCCCGAGCAGCCGTTTCGAGCCGTTCGGTCTGGACGACCCAGACACCGGCGTCCGATGCAACGAGCAGGCTGCCCGGCGCCGGCAGCGAGAAGAGCGCGGGCTGCGCCCGCTCGACGCCCACCGCCTCGCGGATCCCGTCGAGCACCGCGCGTCCGGGCGGCGTCACGAGAGCGGCACCGAGGATCGCTGCGACCGCTACCGCAATCGCCGCGACAGCGAAGCGTGTGCCGTTGCCGCGACGACCGGCTCTCGTTCCGCGAAGGCGGCGAGCACGACGCCGCGCGCGCGCTTCTCGCCGCCGCGGCCTCCGGAACCGCGATCCGGTCGAGCTCGTGCCTCACAAGCGCTCCTTCATCGCATCGAGCCCGCGCCGCAGCCGCGAGTTGACGGTCCCGCGCGGCAGGTCGAGGAGCCCGGCGATCTCTCCGGGCGTGTACCCGAGCAGGTGGCGGAGCACCACGACGGCTCGTTGCTCGGGTGGGAGCGCCGCGAGCGCCGCGAGCACCGTTCGATCGACCGGTTCGGAGGTCTCCGACCGGCCGTCGCGCTCGTCGAGCTCCGCTTCTCGCGCGAAGCGAGCGCGCACGGGCGGCGTCGATCGCGCGGTTCACGACGATCCGATGGAGCCACGGACCGAACGGTCGGCGACGGTCGAAGCGGTCGAGGTTGCGGATCGCGGCGAGGAATGCCTCCTGAGCGATGTCCTCGGCGAGCGCCGCGTCGTGCACGACGAGGTATGCGGCCCGATGGGCGCGCGGCCAGTGCGCGCGGAACAGCGCCTCGAGGTCCGAGGCGGATCCACGCTGGGCGCCGCGTACCCAGGCGCGCTCGTCCCGGCCTGCGCCCGCCACCGCCGGACCATACGGCCGGGAGACCGGAAGAGGTCCACGCACAGGACTACGCAATGCGGCGGGCAGGAGGTCCCACGGGACCTCGGGGCGCCCGAGCGACGTATCGGGTGCATGAGACGCCGCGCCTTCCTCGCAGCCGCCCTCGCCACCGCCGTCGCCCCCGGCCGCGCGCTCGGCGCGCAGACAGGCGGCGGCTTCGTCGCTCTCGTCACGGCGGATTTCGAGTCGCACGTCGCTGCCGTCGACCTGGCGACCGGGCGGATCGTCGAGCGCATCCGAACTGCCGCAGGCCCGCGCAGCATCGAGAGCACGCCGTTCGGGTACGCGGTCGTCGCACACACCGCCGGCGGCGTCGTGAGCCTGCTGGAGACGACGAGACTCTCTGTCCTCTCGACGCTCCGGGGGTTCGGCGAGCCTCGGTACACGGCCGTGCACCCGAGCGAGCGACTTGCCTACGTGACGGACTCGGGTCGTCGAGACCTGGCGGTGATCGATCTCGTGCGCGGCGCTGTCGTCCATCGTGTCCGGGTCCCGGGGCCGGCCCGGCACCTCTCGCTCGACCCCGACGGCCGCGTCCTCTGGACAGCGCTCGGCACCACGGCCGAGCGAATCGCCGTTCTCGATCTCGCCGATCCGCGCCGGCCGCGCCTGCGTCGCACCTTCGCGACGCCGTTTCTCGCCCACGACGTCGTGATGGCGCCGGACGGGCGGCACGTGTGGGTCACCTCCGGCGCGCGCGACGCGATCGCCATCTACCCGCTCGGAGGAGGGGCACCGCGCGCTCCTCTCCGCAGACGCTCCGCCTCAGCACGTCTGCTTCACCGAACGGCACGCCTACGTCGCGAGCGGCGTCGACGGAGTCGTTCGGCTCCATCGGCTCGACGGCACGAGGCGTGCGTACGACCCGGATCCCGCCCGGCTCGTACAACGTCAGCTACGGCTCGCCCGACGTGCCACGAGGACAACCCGCGGCGGTGACCCCGTCGCTCGACCGCGGGACCCTCTGCGTCCTCTCGCCTGGCGCCACCGTCCGCTTGACCTGCGTGGTCGCCCGGTCCGCCCACGACGCCTGCGTCGCCGGCGTCGGCTGAGCGGAACCGACGGGGCGTCGGCCGGTGTACGGACCCGACACACGAAGGAGGATTTCGAGATGGCCGCGTTCGCCCGTCTCTCGCTCGCCACGCTCGCGCTGGTCGCGGCGCTCGTCCCGGTAACGACCGCCGTTGCGGGAAAGGGCGGCGCGTCGCCGGGCGTCGCGCTCGGGGGCAGCGGGATCGCCAGTGCCGACGGTGCGCTCCGATACGTCGCACGGCACAGGGCGGGTCTGACGACCGTCACCGCGATCGACCGCGACGGTCAGGTCGTCCGCCGCGGCTCCGTGCCGGGCGTCCTTGGCATCCCGCGGGTCGCGTTCGACGGCTCGCTCGGCGGTCTGGCGTCACGACGGCCGCGGTCGCTCGTCGCTCGCTTCGCCCGGGCCGGTCGCGGGAAAGTCACGCTTCGCCATCCTCGCCACCCCCAGCCTCCGCGTGAAGCGCATGGTCACGCTCCGCGGCAGCTGGTCGTTCGACGCGCTCTCGCCGGACGGCCGCAGGCTCTATCTCGTCGAGCACGCGAGCAGCGGCAGCCCGACCTACCGCGTCCGCGCCTACGACCTCCTACGCGGGCCGTCTCGTGCGCGAGGCGGTCATCGACCCGCGGCTCGGTGGCCGCGCAATGACGGGGATGCCGGTGACGCAGGCGTTCGGCCCCGGCGCCGTCTGGGTGTACACGCTCTACCAGAAGCCCGGCGGGCTGCCGTTCGTCCACGCGCTCGACACGGTGCGCGGGAAGGCGCTCTGCATCGAGCTGCCGTGGCGAGGGAACCAGGGTCGGCTCTTCGACGTGCGGCTTCGGGTCCAGGGCCGTTCGCTCGTCTTGCGAAGCGTCCGCGGTGCCGAGCTCGCGCGGATCGACACGCGGGAGTTCGTCGTGCACGCGCACTCGAACCCGCTCGGAGGCCGGCTCTGGCTGCCAGGTGTCGTCCCTCGGTCGCGTCCGCGATCGCGCGTGCCACCTCGACGATGTCGCGGTTCGCGTTGAAGATCCGGAGCTGGCGCTCCGCGGAGTTGCCGCGGCCGAGGAGCGCCTCGATCCCCTCGAGCTCCCGCTCCGACGCCGAGCTCGCGGGCATACGGCTCGAGCTCGCGAAGGGTCCGACGGACGAGCTTCGCGATCGGGATGCGGATGCGCCGGCCGGTCGCGAGATCCATGACGGGCGCGTCGAGCCCGTAGCGTGCTGCGAGCCACTTGTTCTCGCTCGTCAGGATCCGGTGGTACGACGGGATCTCCTCGCCTGCGTCGTAGCGATCGGAGAGCGACTTCACGAGTGCCTGGCAGTACGCGCGCGATCGCGACCGCGTCCTCGACGCGCGTCACCGCATCGCAGATCCGGACCTCGATCGTCCCCCACTTCGGATGGGGCCGGATGTCCCACCAGATGTGCGTGTAGTCGGCGATGCAGCCTGTCCGCTCGAGCTGGCCGACGACGGCGGCGTAGTCGTCGTAGTCGCGGAAGCGTGGGGGAGGCCCGGAGCGCGGGAACGCCGAGAAGACGATCTGCCGGCTCGACGCGAGGCCCGTGGGCTCGCCGCGCCAGAACGGCGAGCTGGCCGAGAGCGCGAGCAGCGGGCCGAGGTGGGGGAGCAGGCCGTTGACGACCTGGATCGCTTTGTCGGGATCGTCGACCGCGACGTGGATGTGCATCCCGAAGATCAGCTCGCGCCGGGCGACGTACTGGAGCTGGTCGATCAGCGCGTGGTAGCGGTCCTTCGCCGTGATCCGCTGGCGCTCGAAGAGGCTGAACGGGTGCGTGCCGGCCGAGCCGACGCGCAGCCCCTCGTTGCCGGCCACCTCGGTGACGTAGCCGCGGAGCGTCTGGAGCTCGCGCATCACGTCCCCGGCCGTCCGGCAGACCGGCGTCGCGATCTCGAGCACCGACTGCATGAGCTCGGCGTTGATCCGGTCGGCGAGCTCGTCCCCCTCGACCGCGTCGAGCACGGTCTCGATGTGCTGGACGAGGTCGAAGCTCTCCGGGTCGAGGAGCATGTACTCCTCCTCCACCCCCAGCGTGAAGGGATCGCTCGAGCCGAACTTGTGGTCGACGACGCTCTCCGCCGGCGCGCCGACGAGGCCGGTGATGTCCGCCGGGATGACCTGCTTCACGCGAGCACCGCCTCGGCCTCGATCTCGACCTTCCAGGCGGGGTCGAGCAGTGCGGCGACGACGCACGTGGCCGCCGGGCGCGTGTCGCGGAATGCCTCGCCGTGCGCCCGCGCGACCTCGTCCCAGTGCTCGCGCGCGGTGATGTAGATGTTCGTCCGGACGACGTGCTCGAGGCCGGAGCCCGCCCGCTCGAGCACCTCCGCGATGATCCGCAGGCAGAGGGCGGCCTGCTCGTAGGCGCCCTCCGGGACCGGTGCGCCGTCGGACGGGATCGGCGCCGTCCCGGCCACGTGCACCCGGTCTCCGACGACGACCGCGCGCGAGAACCCCGCGACGCCCTCGTACGGCGAGTGGCCGGTGACGAGCTTCCGCTCCAAGGCGGGACGTAGTATCGCGCCCCGTGCGACGCGCTGCACCAGATCGACGCCTGGGACGTCGCGTTCGTGGCCGCCGGCGTGACGCGGGCCGACGAGCTCGTCGCCACGCGCGGCGACACGGCCCGCGCGGTCCGGCTCGCGTCGGTCTCGAAGCCGGTCACGGCCCTCGCGACACTCGTCGCCGCCGAGGAGGGCGTCGTCGATCTGGACGAGCCTGCCGGGCCGCCCGGCGCCGACCGTACGCCACCTGCTTGCCCACGCCTCCGGGCTCCCATTCGAGGGCGAGACGCCGATCGCACCCCCCGGTCGCCGCCGTATCTACTCGAACGAAGGGTTCCGCGTGCTCGGCTCGCATCTCGCGGAACGCGCCGAGATGTCCTTCGCGGACTACGTCGGCGCCGCCGTGGTCGAGCCCCTCGGACTCGCGCTCGATCCGAGCGGACACCCGGGCGCCGGGATGCACGGCTCGCTCGACGACGTGCTTGCGGTCGGCCGGGAGCTGCTCGCCCCTCGGCTCGTCGCGGCCGAGACGCATTCGGAGATGACGAGCGTCCAGTTCCCAGGCCTCGACGGCGTCCTGCCGGACTTCGGCCGCTTCCGCCCGCTCGACTGGGGGCTCGGCGTCGAGCTGAAGGGTTCGAAGGAGGGCCACTGGTCCGGCAGCCGCACCTCGGCGCGGACGTTCGGCCACTTCGGCGGGAGCGGGACGTTCCTCTGGGTCGACCCGGAGCTCGGCGTCGCGTGCGCCGCGCTGACGACGCGCGACTTCGGCGACTGGGCGAAGGACGCGTGGCCGCGGCTATCGGACGCAGTCGTCGACGAGCTCTAGGCGTCAGCTCCCGTCGTCGGCGAAGAGCGGGCGCAGGAGCTCGTCGAACGTGGCTCGGTCGCAGCTCGCGACGACGCACGGCGTCATCGTCGTGACGGTCGCGGTGCGAGGCACGCCCATCGCGAGCGCCACCTCGCCGAACCAGTCGCCCGGCCGGATCATCCCGCGCGGCCCCCGCGTCTGCTGGCTGACCCCGGCCAGGCCCGAGAGCAGGACGTAGAAGCGGTCGCCCTCCTCGCCCTCCGACACGATCGTCCTGCCCGGCGGGACCTCCACCCGGTCCATACGCTCGGCGAGCCGCGCCAGGGTCTGGCCGGGGAGGGAGGAGAGGAGCTCGACCCGCGAGAGCTCGGTCACGGACGCCGGGACGTGGCGCGGGCTCACGGCGGGTAACGGTAGCCCGCCGCGCCCGCCAGTGGGGACTGGCACCGAAGGTGCCTGTCCCCCGTGACGCTCCGCGGCGAGGCGGCGCGTCGCGGGGGTCAGACCCCTCGGGGTCAGACCCCTGGTCCGTCCGACGCGAAAGCCCGGCGGGCCGGGCTTTGCGCGCGGGGAAAGGAGTGGGGGAGGCCTCTTAGGCGGCCGTCAGGCCGAGCGAGCGCTCGATCGAGCCCTTCGGCTGTGCGCCGATCACGGCCGCGGACGGCTCGCCGTCCTTGAACAGGATCATCGTGGGAATCGAGGCGACGCCGTAGCGCTGCGAGAGCTCCTGCTCGTTGTCGATATTGACCTTGACGAGCTTGAGCTCGTCCTCGCGCTCCGCGGCGATCCGGTCGAGAACAGGGGCGACGGCGTGGCACGGGCCACACCACTCGGCCCAGAAGTCCACGATCACGGGCCTCTCGGAGTTGATGACCTCCTGCTCGAAGGTCGCGGTCGTTACGTCGAGTGCCATTTGTCCTTCCGTTTCGTTATTGACGTTTCGTACACATGCAAACGTCGGAGAGCTGAAACTCCTTCCCGGCATCGCTCCTAGAATCGACCGAATGTTCTCACCTCTCCCGGACAAGCCGGATCACGACGCGCTCGAGCGGGAGATCCTCGAGCTCTGGGAGCGCGAGGGGACGTTCGCGCTTCTCCGGGAGCGGAACGCCGGCGGGCCGCGGTTCAGCTTCGTCGACGGGCCGGTGACCGCGAATCGAATGGTGCTCGGTGTCCACACCGCCTGGGGCCGGACGCTGAAGGACGTCTTCCAGCGCTACAAGGCGCTCCGCGGCTTCCACCAGCGCTACCAGAACGGGTTCGACTGCCAGGGGCTCTGGATCGAGGTCGGCGTCGAGCGCTCGCTCGGGCTCAACTCGAAGCGGGAGATCGAGGAGTACGGGCTCGCGGAGTTCGCGAGGCGTTGCCGTGAGGTCGTGGTGCAGTCCTCCCAGGCGTTGACGGAGGGCTCGATCCGCCTCGGCCAGTGGATGGACTGGGGGAAGGACTACTTCACGTTCAGCGACACGAACATCGAGTACATCTGGCGGTTCCTGCAGCTCGTCCACGAGCGCGGCTGGCTCTACCTCGGTCATCGCTCGACGGAGTGGTGCCCGCGCTGCGGCACCTCGCTGTCGCAGCACGAGCTCACCCAGGCCGGCGTGTACCAGGACCGGAGCGACCCCTCGCTCTACGTCCGCTTCCCGCTCCTCGAGCGGCCGAAGGAGTCCCTCGTCGTCTGGACGACGACGCCCTGGACGCTGCCGGCAAACGTCGCGGCGGCGGTCAAGCCCGATGCGGAGTACGGGCTGCGCGAGAACGGCGAGTGGGTCGCCGTCGCCAGGTACCCCGACGAGCGATTCGAGCGTCGTGTCCCTCGGACAGGAGCTCGTCGGTCTTCGCTACCGCGGGCCCGTTCGACGACCTCGGCCCCGGCGGCGAGGTCGAGCATCGGGTCATCCCCTGGGACGAGGTCTCGCTCGAGGAGGGCACCGGGATCGTCCACATCGCGCCGGGCGCCGGCCAGGAGGACTTCGAGCTCGGCCGCGTCCACGGCCTTCCCGTGCTCTCCCCGGTCGACGAGGCGGGCCGCTTCTACGACGCCTACGGCTGGCTGCACGGCCTCTCGACGACCGAGGCCGCCGACCAGATCGTCGGTCGACCTCGCCGAGCAGGGGTTCCTGCTCGAGGCGGGCACGTATCTCCACCGCTATCCCCATTGCTGGCGCTGCGACACGCCTCTCATCTGGCGCGTGACCGACGACTGGCTCATCGCCGTGGAGGAGCTGCGGCAGCCGCTGCTCGACGCGAACGCGACCGTCGAGTGGACGCCCGCGTACATGGGCAAGCGCATGGACGACTGGCTCCGCAACATGGGCGACTGGAACATCTCGCGGCGCCGCTACTACGGGCTGCCGCTGCCGTTCTATCCGTGCGCGTGCGGGCACCTGACGGTGATCGGCTCGAAGGCCGAGCTCGTCGAGCGGGCGGCCGGCCGCGTCGACGGGCTCGAGGAGCTCCGCCGCCCCTGGGTGGACGACGTGCGGATCCGCTGCGAGGCGTGCGGCGAGGAGGTCGAGCGGATCGCCGAGGTCGGCGACGTGTGGCTCGACGCGGGGATCGTCCCCTTCTCGACGCTCGGGTTCGAGAGCCCGGAGTCCGTCCCCGAGGGGTACGCGACCGGCGCAGCGCGCGGACTGACGCGCGCCGACCTCCCCGACCACGCGCACTGGGAGGAGTGGTTCCCCGCCGACTGGGTCTCGGAGATGCGCGAGCAGATCCGGCTCTGGTTCTACTCGCAGCTCTTCATGTCGGTCGTCCTCACGGGGAGGGCGCCGTTCCGCAAGGTGCTCGGCTACGAGAAGATGCTCGACGAGACGGGCCGGGAGATGCACAGCTCCTGGGGGAACACGATCGACGCCCCGGACGCGTTCGAGCGGATGGGCGCCGATGTGATGCGCTGGCAGTTCTGCGCGCAGCCGCCCGACCGCAACCTCCTCTTCGGGTTCGGGCCGGCGCACGAGATCCAGCGGAAGCTGCTGACGCTCTGGAACTCGGCCACGTTCCTCGTCCAGTACGGGAACGTCGAGGCGTTCACGCCGCGCTACGACGACCTCGAGCGCGGGCCCGACGTCGAGCTCCGGCCGCTCGACACGTGGCTCGTCGAGAGGACGCGCGAGCTGGTGCGCGAGGCGACCGCCGGCGTACGAGCGCTGGCTCACGGTCGACGTGATCCGCGCGTTCGACGCGTACGTCGACGACGTCTCGAACTGGTACATCCGCCGCTCGCGCCGGCGCTTCTGGGACGGCGACGAGACCGCGCTCCGCGTCCTCTGGCACGCGCTCGTCCAGGCGCTCCGCGCGATCGCGCCCGTGCTCCCGTTCCTCGCGGAGCACCTGTGGCAGATCCTCGTCCGCGAGCCGTGCGCCGAGGCGCCGGCGAGCGTGCACCTCGCCGGCTGGCCGGTCGAGGTCGCCCCGGACGACGCGCTGCTCGCCGAGATCGCGGACGTCCGGCGCGTCGTCGGCCTCGGTCACCAGGCGCGCCAGGCGGGCGGCTTCAAGGTGCAGCAGCCGCTCCGGGCGCTCGTCGTCGAGGGCGCGCCGCTCGCCGCACGGCACGCCGACGAGATCCGCGACGAGCTCCGGGTGAAGGAGGTCCGCTTCGAGCCCGTCGACGCGGCAGCTCGTGGTGAAGCCGAACCTCCCGGTGCTCGGCCCGAAGCTCGGGGCCGAGCTCGGCGGGGTGCGCGCGGCGCTCGCGTCCGGCGACTTCGACGACCTCGGCGACGGCCGGTTCCGGGTCGGCGGCCACGAGCTCGGCGCCGGACGAGGTGCTCGTCGAGCGCGCCGGGAAAGAGGGGTGGGCCGTCGCCGCCGAGGCCGGCGTCACGGTCGCGCTCGACACGCACGTCGACGAGCAGCTCGACCGCGAGCGGCGGGTCTACGAGCTCATCCGCCGCGTCAACGCGCTCCGCAAGGACTCGGGCCTGGCGCTCTCGGACCGGATCACGCTGACCATCCCCGCCGCCGACGCGGATCTCCTCGAGCATGCCGAGTGGATCAAGGCGGAGACGCTCGCGGTCGTCGCTCGAGGCGGACGGCGGCGACGCGCCGGTCATCGCGCGGACGTGACCGACGACGTCTCGCCGTCGCACGCGACGGCGCACGCTCCCCTCGCCGAGGAGGTGTCGGCGTCGGTCGTCGTGTTCCCACACGTGACCGCCCGAGCGCGCTCGCTCGTTGCCTCATCGCGCTCGCGCCCAGCAGTGCGGGATCGAGCTCGAGATCATCGTCGTTGACGACGGCTCGGTGGACTCCCTCGCGGTCTCGCGCGTCGTTGACGCTCATGCTGGCGTCCGGCTCGTGCGACTCGACGGTCGCAGGCCCGGCCGCGGCGCGGAACGCCGGCGTCCGAGCGGCCCGCGCGGAGGTTGTCCTCCTGACCGACGACGACTGCGTGCCCGCTCCCGGCTGGGCGTCGGCGCTTGCGGCGGCGGCCCGGCGACGCCAGACGGTCGCCGTCGGACTGACCGTGTTCGATCAAGCGCTGCCGCTCGTCGCCGCGTCCGAGACGATCGTCGCGTACGCGGAGCGCCGGGGCGGCTTTGCGGCCACGCGCAACCTTGCGATTCGAGCGAGCCTCGCGCTGGCCGTGCCCCTCAACGAGCGGTTTGTGGAGGCAGCGCGGCGAGGATCGCGAGTGGGGCAGGCGGCTCACACGCGAGGGCGTGACGTTCGTCCGGGTAGAGGAGGCCCGGCTGTGGCACGAGCCCGATCTCGACCTCCGGGGCTTCTGGCGTCAGCACGTCCGCTACGGGCGGGCCGCCCGCGCCGATGCCGGGCTCACGGCTCCCGGACCGCGTGCCGCATTCGACCTTGTCGCCGCTGGCTTCTCGCGGGGTGCTCGGGTCGGCGCGCTCGTTCTCGTCGCGCAGGCCGCGACGCTTCTCGGGTATGCGAGCCGTCGCCCCGAGTAGAGTCGCGGCGGATGCGGCATGCGCCCTCGGAGCACGGCATCGCGGTGCTCGGCGGTGGCCCGGCCGGACTCACGGCCGGGCTCGTCCTCGCCCACCGCGGCGTCGAGGGACGCGTCTTCGAGGCCGACGGGCAGGTCGGCGGCATCGCGAAGACGGTCGAGCGCAACGGGTTCCGCTTCGACCTCGGCGGCCATCGCTTCTTCACGAAGCTCGGCCCCGGTGCAGCGCCTCTGGGAGCAGACGCTCGGCGACGAGTTCCTCGTCCGACCGCGGCTGTCGCGGATCTTCTATCGCGGCGAGTACTTCGCGTACCCGCTCCGCGCCGAGGACGTCGTCGCGCCGGCTCGGCGCGAGTCGAGACGCTCTCGGTGCGCGGGGTCGTACCTCGCGGCCCGGCTTCGCCGCGGCGAGCCTCCGCGTCACGTTCGAGGACTGGGTGACCGCCCGCTTCGGCCGCCGGCTCTACAACGCGTTCTTCCGCGAGTACACCGAGAAGGTCTGGGGGATCCCGGGAAGCGAGATCCAGTCGGAGTGGGCGGCGCAGCGGATCCGCAACCTCTCGTTCTGGACCGCGTTGACCTCCGCGCATCGGCCTCAAGCGGACGCACGTGACGAGCCTCATCGAGGAGTTCCACTACCCGCGCCTCGGGCCCGGGTCAGATGTGGGAGACGATCGCCGACGACCTCGAGCGGGCCGGCGTCCCGGTCGAGCTCAAGACCCGCGTGACCCGGCTTCGCCATGCCGAGGGACGCGTCACCTCGGTCGTCGTCTCGGGGCCGGACGGCGAGCGCGAGGTGCCGGTCGACGGCGTCGTCTCGAGCATCCCGCTCTCGGAGCTCGTCCTCTCGCTCGACCCGCTGCCGCCGGACGACGTCGTCGCCGCGGCTCGGCGGCTCCGCTACCGGGACCTGATCGTCGTCGGGCTCGTGTCCAGCGACCCCGAGCCGTTCCCGGACAACTGGATCTACCTCCACGACCCGGGGACGCGCGCCGGTCGCGTCCAGAACTTCGGCGCGTGGAGCGCGGGAATGACGCGCCCGGGCTTCACCTGCCTCGGCGTCGAGTACTTCTGCTTCGCCGGGGACGAGCTGTGGAACACCCCGGACAACGCGCTGGTGCAGCTCGCCGCCCGCGAGCTCGGCCGCATCGGCCTGCTCGACCCCGAGCATGTCGTCGAGGGAACCGCGATCCGGGTGCGGCACGCGTACCCGATGTACGACGCCTGCTACCGGGACGCCGTCGGGCGTCTCCGCCGTTCGCTCGACGCGATCGAGAACCTCGAGACGGTCGGCCGCAACGGGCTCCACCGGTACAACAACCAGGACCATTCGATGTGGACCGCGGTCGCTCGGCACGCTCAACGTGATCGACGGGGCCGGCCACGACGTCTGGTCGGTGAACGCCGACGCCGAGTACATCGAGGAGGGCACGCTCCTCGACGCGCTCGACGGGCTCGACGTCATCGAGAAGGTCGCCTGAGCGACACGGCGAGCCCGGCCGGGACTGCCGCGATCCCGACCAGCTGGTGGAGAACGTGCAGGGGGACGGCCGCGGCGACGCCGCGCGCTCCCAGCCGGCTCGCGATCGTGCGGTAGAGGTCGGCATTGAGCGCGACGCCCGCCGCGAGAGCGGCGACGGCAGTCGTGCGTCTCCCCGCCAGGAGCGCGACCGCTGCCAGGAGCGCGGCGGCGGCGCTCACCCGCTCGCGCGGGCCGAGGTTCAGGGTCGCGGGAACCTCGCCGCGGTCGGCCATCAGCGCGACCCACGGCACGCCGCGGCGCGTGAAGTCGGTGACGACCATCGACGCGAGCGTCCACTCCTTGAGGTGCGTACCCTGCAGCGCGGGGTCGAGGACGAGCCGTCCTCGAACGGCGAGTCGGCCCCCCAGCTCGACGTCCTCGATCGACGGGCGCGGGTAGCGTCGCGCGTCGAACCCGTCGACGGCGGCGAACGCATCGGCGCGCACCGCCCCGAGGCCCGCCCAGAAGCTCCCGACCTCGCCCGCGGAGCGCTGGTGCACCGTGTGGTGCAGGAGGTTCCGGAAGCCGGCGACGACACCCGTCGTGACGACGCGGTCGTCGTACGAGCCGAACACGGCGACGAGGTCGCGGTCACGGGCGAACGCGCCGCGAATCCGCGAGAACGCGTCCGGGTGCACGAGGACGTCGGCGTCGAGGAAGACGAGGACGTCGCCCGCCGCCCGGGCAGCGCCGTCGTTCCGCGCGGCCGCCGGGCCCGAGCCGGGCGGCGCCGTGACCACGATCACCTCGTCGGGCGGCTCGCTCGCCGCATTGACGGCGTCGAGGCAGCGTCGAAGGGTCGGCGGGTCGTCCGTCGCGGGAACGACGAGGCTGAGGTTCACTCGGCGACGCGCGTCGGCGAGGGCGAGCTCGCGGCGGAGCTCGACCGGCAGCCGGAAGGTGACGTCCTCGTCGACCATGCGGTACGGCTCGATCCGGTCGACGCCGCGTGCCCGGAACCAGTCGCAGGCACGGTTGACGAGCCGCTCGGGGGCGGACGCGCCGGAGGTGATGCCGACGGTCTCGACACCTTCGAGCCAGCGCTCGTCGATCTCGGACTCGTCGTCGATCAGATAGGCCGGCACCGAGGCGGCGCGCGCGACGTCGACGAGCCGGTTCGAGTTCGAGGAGTTGCGCGAGCCGATCACGAGCAGGAGGTCGATCTCCGCCAGCATGTCCTTGACCGCCCACTGCCGGTTGGACGTCGCGTAGCAGATGTCCTCTTTCTTCGGCCCCACGATGTCGGGGAAGCGGCGCCGGAGCGTGGCGATGATCTCGCCGGTCTCGTCGACCGACAGCGTCGTCTGCGTGACGTACGCGACGCGCTCGCCGGCCGGCAGCTCGAGCGCCTCGGCCTCTCGGACGTCCTGGACGAGGATGGTCGAGTCGGGTGCCTCGCCCATCGTCCCCACGACCTCCTCGTGGTCGGCGTGGCCGATGAGGAGCACGGTGAAGCCGTTCGCCGCGTAGCGCTTTGCCTGGACGTGCACCTTCGTGACGAGCGGGCAGGTCGCGTCGATCACGTCGTGCCCGAGGTCGCGGGAGTTCTCGTGCACCGACGGCGCGACGCCGTGCGCGGAGTAGACGACGGTCGCGCCACGGGGGACGTCCGCGCTCGTCCTCGACGAAGATCGCTCCCCGCGCCTCGAGGTCGCGGACGACGTGGATGTTGTGGACGATCTGCTTGCGGACGTAGACCGGGGCGCCGTAGTGCTCGAGCGCCCGCTCGACCGTCTCGACGGCGCGCTCGACGCCGGCGCAGTAGCCGCGGGGCGAGGCGAGGAGGACGCGCTGCACGGTCACGCCCGCAAGGGTACTCGGGGACGGGGTCGCATCCGAACTAATCGATGATCGATCAAACCGGCAGCGGTGCTGTAGGCTCGCGCGGTGCGCGTGGCGCTCTTCGTCACCTGCCTGGCGGACACCCTGCAGCCGTCCGTCGGGCGCGCCACCGTCGCGCTCCTCGAACGGCTCGGCGTCGAGGTCGCGTTCCCGCGCGCGCAGACCTGTTGCGGCCAGCTCCACCTGAACGCCGGGTACCCGGAGGTGGCGACCACGCTCGCGCAGCGGTTCGTCGAGGTGTTCGCCGGCTTCGACGCCGTCGTGGCTCCGTCCGGCTCCTGCGCCGCACACGTCCGGACGCACGTCGCCGCCGACGCGGACGATCCCGACGGTGTCGCGACACGGACGTTCGAGCTCTCCGAGTTCCTCGTCGACCGACTCGGCGTCACGGACGTCGGCTCGCGCTTCGAGGGCTCCGTCACGTACCACCCGACCTGCCACTCGCTTCGGACCCTCCGGCTCGGCGACCGGCCCGAGTCGCTGCTCCGCGCGGTGACGGGCGTCGAGCTGCGGCCACTCGCGGAGGCGACCGAGTGCTGCGGCTTCGGCGGCATGTTCGCCGTCAGGAACGCGGACGTCTCGACGGCGATGCTCGCGGACAAGCTGCAGCGGGTCGAGGAGACCGGCGCCGGAGTCGTGTGCGCGTGCGATGCCTCGTGCCTGCTGCACATGGGCGGCGGGCTCGAGCGGCGCGCGTCGCGGGTGCGCGCCGTCCACCTCGCCGAGGTGCTCGCATCGTGAGCGCCGCGGCGCGCCGCGACGCCCCCCGGCTTCCGTTCGAGCGCGCGGCGCGGGTCGCGCTCCAGGACGGGTCGACGCGGGAGACGGTGCAGCGCGCAACGGCGACCATCCGAGCGCGGCGGGCCGCCGTCGTCGCGGAGACTCCCGACTGGGCGGCGCTCCGTGCGGCCGGCGAGGCGATCCGCGAGCGCGCAGTACTCCGCCTCGACGAGCTTCTCCTCGCGGCTCGAGGACGCGGTCACCGCGGCGGGCGGCGAGGTGCACTGGGCGCGCGACGCCGTCGAGGCCAACGAGGTCGTCGTCGGCCTGATCAGCGCGCAGCGGGGCACGCGAGGTCGTGAAGGTGAAGTCCCTCACGACCGACGAGCTCGGGCTCAACGACGCGCTCGCGAAGGCGGGAGTCGAGGCGATCGAGACGGATCTTGCGGAGCGGATCATCCAGCTGGCGGGTGAGCGGCCGTCGCACCCGCTCGTCCCCTCGCTCCACCGCGGCCGCCCGGAGATCGCCGAGCTGCTCCGCGAGGCGCTCGGGGAACCGGGGCTCGCCGACGATCCCGCGTCGCTGCTCGCGGCCGCCCGGCAGCACCTCCGCGAGGCGTTCCTCCGTGCGCGCGTCGCCGTCTCCGGCGCGAACTTCGCCGTCGCGGAGACCGGAACGGTCGCGGTCGTCGAGTCGGAGGGGAACGGGCGGATGTGCACCACGCTCCCGGAGACGCTCGTCACGGTGATGGGCGTCGAGAAGGTCGTCGAGGAGTGGCGGGATCTCGGCGTCCTGATGCAGCTCCTGCCCCGATCCGCGACCGGCGAGCGGATGAACCCGTACACCTCGCTCTGGACGGGCGTCTCGCCGGGCGACGGACCGTCGTCGTTCCACCTCGTGCTCGTCGACGCGGGCCGCACCCGCGTGCTCGGGGATCCCGACGGGAGACAGGCGCTCCGGTGCATCCGCTGCTCCGCCTGCGTCAACGTCTGCCCGGTCTACCGGCAGACGGGCGGTCATGCGTACGACACGGTCTATCCCGGGCCGATCGGCGCGATCCTGCAGCCGCAGCTGTCCGGCGAGCAGGGGACCTCGGCGTCGCTGCCCTACGCCTCGACGCTCTGCGGCGCGTGCGCGGACGTGTGCCCGGTCGGGATCGACATCCCGCGGATCCTCGTGCACGAGCGCGCGAAGGTCGTGCGAGGCTCGCGCCCCGGCCTCGACGGCCGGGCGCTTCGCGCGCTGGCCCGTGCATTCTCGAGCGACGAGCGCTACGAGCGCGCCCAGCGGACGGCGCGTGCGCTCCAGCGGCCGCTCGTGCGTTCCGGGCGCGTGCGCTGGTTCCCCGGTCCGCTCGCGGGCTGGGGGCGCTCGCGGACGCTGCCCGGCGTCGCTCCGCAGACGTTCCGCGAGTGGTGGGAGGAGGAACGTGAACGAGGCGCGTGAGGCCGTGCTCGCGCGGATTCGCACGGCGCTCTCCGACCGGGAGGCGGTGCCGGACGTGCCGCGTGACTACGTGGAGCGCGGCGCTGGCGCCGCACGACGACGTCGTGGCCCGGTTCGTCGCGCGGGTGGAGGAGCTGGGCGGCGCGGTCGTCTCCGCGGTCGACGCGCGGTCGGCGATCGCCTCGACGCTCACGGCGCACGGCGCGTCGCGCGTCGTCGTCGCCCCCGACCTGCCGCATGCGCTCCGCCCCGACGGCGTCGAGCTCGTGGAGGACGGCGGGCTGACGCCGTGGGAGCTCGATGCGCTGGACGGCGCGCTCACGACCTGCGCCGCCGCGTGCGCCGACACCGGGACCGTCGCGCTCGACGGCGGCCCGGGACAGGGACGGCGGGCGATCACGCTGGTGCCCGACCTGCACGTGTGCGTCGTCAGGCGCGACCAGGTGGTCGAGACCGTGCCGGAGCTCTTCGCGCGCCTCGCGCCGTCGGCGCGCGAGGGAAGGCCGATCGTGCTCGTGTCAGGCCCGTCCGCGACGTCCGACCTCGGGTTCGAGCGGGTCGAGGGCGTCCACGGCCCGCGGCGCTTCGTGGTCGTGCTCGCGCCGTAGGCCGCCGTACACTGTTCGTCCTCGGGGTGTAGCTCAGCCTGGTAGAGCGCCCGGTTTGGGGCCGGGAGGCCGTCGGTTCGGATCCGACCACCCCGATCTTGTTCGCGAAGCGAGATTCCGCGCTCGCGGAATCTCGCCGCTGATCCCCGCCTTCGGCGGGGCACATCCCTGAAGGCGCCCGCTTCGCGGTCGCAACTACCGGGCTTGTCCGTCTCGCCGTGTCGACGGGACCGGGGACTACCGTTCCGCGGATGCTCGTCCGCCTCCTCGCTCCGATCGTCGCCGCGCTTGCGGTGCTTGCGGCTCCCGCCGCGGGGTCGTCCGCCGAGTCGTTCAAGGGCTCGGTAAGCCCGATCCCGGCCGCGCTGCGGGAGACGATGACCGGGGTCTCGTGGCGGCCCGGGTGCCCGGTGCCGCTCGACGACCTGCGGCTCGTGCGTGCCTCGCACTGGGGGTTCGACTGGCGAGTGCACGCGGGGCGGATCGTCGTGCACCGCGACGTCGCGCGCGACGTCCTCACCGTGCTCCGTCGCCTGTACGCCGCGCGCTTCCCGATCCGCCGGATGGTTCCCGTCGACGCGTACGGCGCGAGCGACTTCCGGTCGATCGAGGCCGACAACACCTCCGCGTTCAACTGCCGGCCCGTCGAGGGCACGACGCGCTGGTCGGAGCACGCGTACGGTCGCGCGATCGACCTCAACCCGATCGAGAACCCGTACGTCTACGCGAACGGCACGACGTCGCACCGCGCGAGCCGGCCGTACCTGCGCCGAAGCCCGTACCGCGCCGGGATGGCGGTCGAGGGTGGCGTCGTCGTGCGCGCGTTCGACGCCGCCGGCTGGGGCTGGGGCGGCCGCTGGCCGGGGATCAAGGACTACCAGCACTTCTCGGCGAGCGGCCGATGACCGGCGCCCTGGCGCTCGTCGCCGGGGCCGTCCTCCTGGCGGCCGGGTCGCTGCGCCTGTCCGCGCAGATGGCGCCGCGGTCGACCGCCTCGTTCCTCCTCGGGGCGTACGTCATCGCGTGGGTGCAGCTCGTCGGCGTGCTCTGGGTGCTGTCGCTCTTCGGCTGGGTCACCCGCTGGGCGCTCCTCGCTGGGCTCGCCGCCGTCTGCGTCGCGATCCTGATCGACCGGCGAGGCTGGAGCGACGTCGCGGCACGGCTCCGGGACGGTGCGTCCGCGCTCCGTCGATCGCGCTCGCGGACCCGCTCTGCGCCGTGCTCGGCGTCGCCGTCCTCCTTGCCTTCGGCTACGCCGTCGTCCTCGGGCTGTCGACGCCGCAGAACGACTTCGACACGATCGTCGACCACCTCTGGCGCGCAGCGGTCTGGCGCGAGAACGAGGCCGTGGGATACCCGCGGTGCGACTGCGCCCCGTACGTCAACGCGTACCCGCCGCACGGCGAGATGGGCCTCCTCGCGACGACGGTGCTCGGGGGCACGGGCCGATACGTGGCGCTCGTCCAGGCGTCTGCGTTCGTCGCGCTCACTGGGGGAGTGATCGGTGTCGCGCGGGGACTCGGTCTCTCGCGCAGGGAGGCGCTCCTCGGAGCGCTGCTCGTCGCGACGCTTCCCGTGATCGCGCTCCAGGCGTCGACCGCGCAGAACGACCTCCTCGTCGCCTCGTTCCTGGTCGCCGCCGCCGCGCTCCTGCTCGACACGGGCCGCGGCGGGCCGTGGCTCGCCGGCGGCGCGACGGCGCTCGCCGTGGGGACGAAGGTCACGGCGGTCTTCGGCATCCCGATCCTGCTCGTCGTCGCCTTCCTCGCCGCCTCGACCCGGCGCGGGCAGCGGCTCACCGGCGTGCTCGTCGGCGCGGCCGCGGGCGCCTACTGGTACGTCGTCAACTGGGTCGAGGCGGGAAGCTGGGACGCCGGGTTCCCGTACGAGGACGTCGAGCCGGGGATCGCCGCGGCCGTCGCCCGCGGGCTCCGCTCGGCGATCCAGCTCGTCGAGCTCCCGGGCGCCGCGGGCCGAGACCGATGGCTCTACCTCGTCGCCGCGGCTGTCCTCCTCGCCGGCCTCGCGTTTGCATGGCGACGCCGGAGCGCGACCGCGGCGCTCGGTTCGGCGGCGGGCGCGGCCCTCATCGCGGCGCTGCCCGTGCTGACGCTCGGACCTCCGCCGGTACGTCGACGAGGCATACCTCGAGCTCTGGCGGGCGGTCGGCCGGGATGACCTCGCCGTCACCGTCGGTCGCGACATCACGCGCTCCGCGTCGAACGTCACCTGGTACGGGCCGCTCGGCGCACTGCTCGTCGTTGCGGGCATCGTCCTCGCGGTGGTTGCCGCGCGGCGGGGGGTCGTGCCGTGGCTCGGCGCGCTGCTGACGCTGGCGCCGGTCTACTGGATCGCGGCCATGTCGGCCGTCCTCTTCTACCAGGACGCCGCCGGCCGGTTTCTCATGGCGCCGATGGCGCTCGCCGGCGCGACCTGGGGCCTCGTCGGGCGACGCCGACCCGTCGCGTGGGGGCTCGCCGGGATCGCGGTCACGGCGCTCGCGCTGGCCGTGCTCAACGACTCGAAGCGCCCGTCCGGGCTGCCGCTGCTCGAGCGGCCCGCGCCGGAGAGCTACTGGACGACGCCGCGCTGGCGCGCGGTCGGGAGCGAGGTGCACGTCCCCGACCTGATCCGGTTCGTCGACGAGCGAGTGCCGGACGATGCGCGCATCGCGCTCGCGATCACCGCGAGCGACCCGGGCTACGTCCTTCTCGGGCCGCGGCTGCGTCGGTTCGACCTGCTCTCCGCGCAGGCATCGGACGCGCCCGGGGCGAGCTGGGTGTTCGTCAGCCCGCTGGCGCGCGCGAGCGGCACAGCTACGGCTCTGCGGTGCGTGGGAGCGAAGCCGAGAGTCGCCCAGCGGCTGGGCCGCGTACCGGCGGGTGCGCCCTCGCTGCTGACGCTCACCGCGGTCGAGAGCGGGTGGCGGGGATCGAACCCGCATAACTAGCTTGGAAGGCTAGGGCTCTACCATTGAGCTACACCCGCGCTCGCGAAAGGGTAGCCCGCCGTTCGCGTAGCGTGGCCGCGTGAGCCCGACGGACTGGTCGTGGAGCGGCGAGGCGCTCGCCCCGCTCCTGCTCGCGGCCGGCTATCTCGTCGCCACGCGGGCACGCGACAGGTGGCGAGCCGCCGCCTTTCTCGCCGGGTGTGCCCTCCTCGTCGTCGCGCTCGTCACGCCGCTCGACACGCTGGCGCGCGAGTACCTGGTCTGGGCGCACCTCCTCCAGAACGTCGTGCTCGCGGAGTGGGCGCCGCTGCTTCTCGTCCTCGGCGTGCCCGCGACGCTCGGCGAGCGGATCGGCGGCGTCGGCGCGGTCCGCCTTCTGACCCACCCGTTCGTGGCGCTGCCGCTCTGGGTCGGCGTCTACGCCGCCTGGCACGTGCCGGCGCTCTACGATGCGGCGCTCCGGCGCCCCGACTCGCTCCTCGTCCTCGAGCACGCGACGTACCTCGTCACGGGCATCCTGTTCTGGTGGTGCGTCTGGCAGGACGCGCCGCACCGTCTCTCCTCGGCCGCGCGCGCCGCCTACGCGTTCGGCGCCTTCGTCCTCTCGGCGCCGCTCGGCCTCGTGCTGGCCCTGGTGCCCGAGCCGCTCTACGACACCTATGCCGATGCGCCCGAGCGGGTGATGGGGCTCTCCCGCCTGACCGACCAGCAGCTCGGCGGGATGACGATGGCCGCCGAGCAGTCGATCGTCTTCTTCGTCGTCTTCGCCTACTGGTTCCTCCGCTTCCTCTCCGAGCAGGAGCGCGTCGAGGAGGAAGTAGCCTGACCGCGTGCGGATGCTCGTCCTCTTCGTGGTCGCCGCGGTCTCGCTGGCCGTCGGCGTCTCAGCGAGCGCCAAGCAGGGTCGACCGGGGTTCCCGCTCGGGGTCGCCGCCGGCGAGGTGACGCCGACCTCGGGGCGCCTCTGGGCGCGCGCCCCGAAGGTGGGACCGGTCACGCTCGAGCTACTGCCGCCCAACGCCGGCACCCGCGCCAACCCGATCCGCGTCTACGCCCTTCGGGCCGAGGCCGCCGGCGACCTCACCGTTCAGCGGACGATCACCGGTCTCCGGCCGGCAACGCGGTACCGCTACCGCTTCCACCAGGGCGGCGTCACGAGCCCGACCGGCACCTTCACGACGGCTCCGCGAGCGAGCGCGGGCGTCGGCGTCCGCTTCGCCATCACCGGCGACGCGGACGCGACCCCGGGGCCGAACGGCAAGCCGGGCTTCAACGGTTTCGAGACGTACGCGGCGATGACGCGCGAGCGGAACGACTTCAACATCAACCTCGGCGACACCATCTACTCCGACTCCGAGCTCGCGGGCGCAGCCGTCGCGCGCACCGTCACCGAGAAGTGGGCGAAGTACCGGCTCGGTCTCGCGCTCGCTCCGCTGCGACAGCTCCGCGCCACCGCCGGCCTCTACAGCGGCTGGGACGACCACGAGTTCGTCAACGACTTCTCGGGCGAGGAGCACGGCGCCACCATCTACCGCGACGGCGTCCGCGCCTTCCTCGACTACACGCCCGCGACGTACACGGCCACCAGGGGGCTCTACCGCACGTTCCGCTGGGGCCGTCACCTCCAGCTCTTCTTCCTCGACGCCCGCAGCTTCCGGAGCGCGAAGGCGACCGCCGCGTGCGGGGGCGACATCGCCCCGACCGCGCCACAGGCGGTTCGGCAGGCGTTCGCCGCGCTCGCGCCCGCGCTCGCGAAGCCGGTGCCACAAGCCTGCCTCGACGCGATCGCCTCGCCCGAGCGGACCCTCCTCGGGCGCGACCAGCTCGAGCGGTTTCGAACCGCGATCCGCGCCTCGGCGGCAACGTTCAAGGTCGTCGTCAATCCGGTGCCGCTGATGCAGCTCTATGCCCTCCCGTACGACCGCTGGGAGGGGTACGCAGCCGACCGGACGCGCATGCTCGCCGCTCTAGCCGGGGTGCGCAACGTCGTCGTCCTCACGACGGACACCCACGCGCACCTGATCGGCGAGATCCGGTCGCAGACGTTCGCGCCGGGCGGCCCGGTCGGGACGGGCATCTGGGAGGTCGTGACCGGGCCGGTCGCGACGAACACGTATGCGAAGGAGATCGACGACTTCCTCGGCTCGCCGGGGTTCGGGGCGGTCGTCACGGGTGCGTTCTTCAAGCCGCAGCCGCCGAACGGCCTCGGGCTCCGCTGCGCCCAGACGGACACGTTCGGCTACGCGCAGGTGACGGTCACGGCCACGACGCTCCGGGTCGCGCCGAAGAACGCGGCCGGTCGGCCGGTGCGGGATGCCACCGGCGGGCCGTGCGCGCCGCTCGTCGTCCGCGCGAGCGTGACGGGCGCGTGAGCGGGGCCCATCCCTACCGGGAGCTTCTCGGCCTCCCGCACGCGAAGGGCGCTCGTCGGCTGGTCGCTCATCGGCCGGCATGCCCGTCGGCATGACGTCGCTCGCGCTGCTCCTGCTCGTCCGGAGCGAGGGGGAGAGCTACGCCGCCGCGGGGCTCGTCGTCGCCGTCTACGCGGTCGCGCTCGGCGTCGGCGCGCCGATCGGCGGGCGGCAGGTCGACCGCTACGGCCCGACCCGCGTGATCCAGATCCGCGCCGTGCTGTTCGCCGCGTTCCTCGCCGTGGTCGTGGCTCTCGCGGTTGCGGACGCGGGCATCGCGCGCGATCGCGGCCGCCGCGGCGATCGCCGGCTTCTCGATGCCGCCGCTCTCGTCGACGGTTCGCATCGTCTGGCCGCGGCTCGCCCGGGACGAGCTCCGGTCGACGGCGTACGCGCTCGAGGCATCGCTCCAGGAGGTGCACTTCATCGGCGGCCCTCTCGTCGCCGCCGCGCTCGCTGCGATCGAGCCGGTCGCCGCCGTCGCAGGATGCGGCGCTCGCGAGCCTCGTGGGCACGACGATGGTCGCGCGGCTTCCGCCCGTCCGCGAGACGCCTCCCTCCCGCTCCGGCGGCGCGGGCGTGCTCGGCGCGCTCGGGTCGCCCGGCGTGCGCACGATCATCGGCTACGCGGCGATCGCCGGTCTGGCGTTCGGCGCCGTCGAGCTCGCGATGCCGGCGCTCGCGGAGGAGCACGGGGCACGGGAGCTGGGCGGCGTCGCGCTCGCCTGCTTCGCCGCGGGCAGCCTCGTCGGCGGCCTCCTGGCAGGCCTCCGGCCCGCCGACAGCGACCTCCGGCGGTTCGTCGGCGGAGCCTTCGTGCTCTCGGCGGCGATGCTCGCACTCCAGCTCGCCGTCTCGATCCCGACGCTGTGTCTTCTCGCGTTCGTCGCGGGGCTGCCGATCGCGCCGACGATCGGCGCGCTCTACACGCTGATCGACCGCTCGGCACGCGCGGGCACGGTCGCCGAGGCGTTTGCGTGGTTCGGCACGGCCGTCTCGGTCGGCATCGCCGCGGGGTCGGCGATCGGCGGCGTCCTCGTCGACGAGCGCGGCGTGCGCTGGTCGTTCGCGCTCGGAGCCGCGATCGCGCTCGTCGGCGCAGTGGTCGGCTGGCTCCGGCGCGGGACATTGAGGGGCGATCCCCTACGAAACGACGCCTCGATCACGGCGACGGCACCCCTCTGTGACCGAGTGCCCCCGGGAGGGCTCGAACCTCCGACCTAGGGATTAGAAGTCCCTCGCTCTATCCAGCTGAGCTACGGCGGCATGCCTCGCAAGAGTACGGGTGACTCCGGCGCCCGTGTCAGCGGCGAACGCTCGCGTCGCGCCTGAGGTAGGAGCGAACCGCATGGCAGTTCGCGCACACCAGCTCGCATTTGTCGATCTCGTCGAGCACGCGCTGGCGACTGCCGCGACGGGCCAGGACGGCGAGCTCGCGCTGACTTGGGGCGACCGGGGAGATGGTCCCCTGCATCGCCGCGTGTGAAACACCTGACCGCAGTCGCGGCAGGGCCGCCCTGTCTTGAGGGAGATGTACCACTGAACGAACTCAGCGTGTCGGCGCCGGCTCTGCTCCTGTCGTCGAGCTCTGTTCGCCTGATAGTGGGCCGCCGCGTACTCGCGCTTGCAGCTCTTGCACCACGGCTGCCGACCGTCTTCGGCCCGATGGAACTCAGGCAGCGGTCGATGCAGGCCGCAGCGACCGCAGTGTCCTGTTTCCGGAGCCGCCATCTCGCGCAAGCTTCCTGGACAAGCACATATGTTCCCACTCTGGTCGGATGACAGGCTTGGGCCGGTTACGATCGGTTCGGGTGGTCGTCGGGCTCGTCGGATGCGGGGCGATGGGAAGCGCGATCGGCGCGCGGCTCCAGGAGGGCGGCGCGCGCGTCGTCGTCGCGCTCGACGGCCGCAGCGAACGGACCCGACGTCTCGCCGGCGAGGCGGGAATCGAGGACGTCGGCACGCTCGAGGCGCTCGTCCACGAGGCTGACATCGTTCTCAGCGTCGTGCCGCCCGGGTCGGCGGTCGAGGTCGCCGGCGCGATCGCCGCGGCGGCCGGTGACGCGCGGCCGCTCGTCGCCGACCTCAACGCGATCGCGCCGACGACCGTCGAGCGCGTCGACGCAGTGCTCGCGCGGCATGGGCTCGAGACGGTCGACGGCTCGATCTCGGGACCGCCGCCGCGCGCCCCGGGGCACGACCCGGATCTACCTCTCGGGACCGCGTGCCGCAGAGATCGCGGGTCTTCCGCTGCCGGGGGTCGAGCTCGTCGTCGTCGGCCCCGAGGTCGGCCTCGCGTCCGCCGTGAAGATGTGCACCGCGTCGGTCTACAAGGGGCGAGTCGCGCTCCTCGCGCAGGCGCTCCGCACGGCGCAGGCGTACGGGGTCGTCGAGCACGTCCTCGACGACCTCGTCGAGACCGGGCTCGCGGACAGGCGACGGACGGGCGGGACCATCGGCAAGGCGTCGGCGAAGGCATGGCGCTACGTGCCCGAGATGGAGGAGATCGCGGCGACCCAGGGCGGCGCGGGCCTCACGCCGGAGCTCTTCCTCGCGATCTCCCGCGTCTACGCCGAGCTCGCGGAGCGCGCGCTCGCGGAGGCACCCGAGGACGTCCCGGACGACGTCGCGCTCTCCGAGGTGCTCGAGCGGCTCAGCGCGGGAGACGCAGGCCGAGGCGGCGCGGAAGCGCCGTGACGAACCGCGTCACGGGGTCGGGGCGCCTGCCGGCCTCCTCGGCCGCGTCCGCCCGGACGAGCGCGGCGCGGATCACGGAGCCGCCCGCCCAGCGGAACGGCTCGGGCGGCATCAGCTTCTGCGACGGCTCGACGATCGCGAGCCGCGTCAGCTCGTCGCGGCGGTCGAGGGCGAGCCGGGCGAGGATCTCGCCGCCGAGGTAGGACGGCCCGACGCCGTTCCCCGTGAAGCCGAAGCCGTGGTGCACGCGCCCGCGGCTCCCGAAGATCGGCAGGTGCGTGGGCGAGACGTCGATCGGCCCGCCCCAGGCGTTCGTGATCCGGCGCCCGCGAAGCTGCGGGAAGAAGCGCAGCAGATCGTCCCGGGCGGTGCGCGCGGCATCGGGGTCGACGTCCAGCCGCGCGAGGTGCCGCGCGCCGAACCCCATCCGGCCGCCGCCCCAGCCGAACGCGATCCGTCCGTCGCGCGTCGTCCGCAGGTAGTGGAGCAGCGTGCGGCCGTCGGCGATCGCCTCGCCTCCCGTCCAGCCGAGTTCCTCGATCACGTCGGGCACCGGCTCCGTGACGACCATGTGGCTCGACGCGACGGCGTGTGAGAGGCGGAAGCCGTGGAAGCCGACCGTGGCGCTGTTCACCGCGAGCACCGCCGCCCCCGCACGGACGCGGCCGAGCGGGGTGACCGCGACCGCGTCGGCCGACAGGTGCCGGACGGCCGTCCGCTCGTGGAGGCGCACGCCCACCTCGATCGCCTTCGCTCGAAGGCCGAGCGAGAGCCTGGCAGGGTGCACGGTCGCGGACGTCCGGAGGATCGCGCCGCCGAGAAAGCCGGCGTCACAGCGGCCGCGCAGCTCCTCGGCTCCGATCGGGCGGATCTCCTCGGGGACGCCGAGGTCGGCGCACGCCTCGATTGCGTCGTCGGACGAGCCGAGCTGCGCCTCACTCGTCGCGACGTAGAGCGTGGGCGCGGCGCGGAACCAGGCGTCGACGCCGGTGCGCTCGCACCACTCGCCGATGCCCGCGGACGCCGCGTTCGGACGCGCGGGCGACCGCGAGTGCGCGCTCGTCGCCCACGCGGTCGCGCAGGATCGGCACGTCGTCCCACAGGGTCGAGACGAAGCCGCCGTTCCGGCCGCTCGGCCCGTGTCCCGCGAGCCCGGCCTCGAGCACGACGACGTCCAGCGACGGCTCGAGCTCCTTGAGGTGCCACGCCGTCCAGAGTCCGAGGTAGCCGCCACCGGCGATCACGACGTCGGCGGTCGTGTCGCCCGCGAGCGGCGCAGTCGCCTCGACCGGCCCCGCCTCCTCGAGCCACCAGCCGTACCGCGTGTGCCGCACGCCGTCCATCGCGCGCGAGCCTAACGGGGCTTGGGCGGGCGGGTCGCGCCGCGGCTATCCTGATCCCCGCGCGGTGGCGGTAGCTCAGTTGGTAGAGCCCCGGGTTGTGGTCCCGGTGGTCGCGGGTTCGAGTCCCGTCCGCCACCTCCGCATCTACACGTCCTTGCTCCGCAGATCGAGAATCCGCGAGCGGATTCTCGATCGCGACAATCCCTGAGGCGGCGACTTCGTCGCCGCTTGCAGGCGCGGCATCTACCCTCTGCCCAGGCCCCGTAGCTCAGTGGATAGAGCGGCAGACTTCGAATCTGCGCGCGGAGGTTCGACTCCTCCCGGGGCCACTCGTGTAGCGACGCGCACCCCGCCGTCTCAAGCGCCTACCCGCCCGCGCCGATATCTCCAGCGTGGCTCGCAGGCGGCCCGTGATCCGCGCTGCACTCCTGTTCGCGTTCGTCGCGTTCACGGTCTACGGCGTCACGATCGCCGTCACGGCGCCCGGCGACAGGCTCAACGACGCCGCGAACACGCTCGTGTACCCCTCCCTGTTCATCCTGGCGGTGATCGTCGCCGTGGGGAGAGCCCTGGCCATCCGACGAGACAGGCTCGCCTGGAGCGTGATCGCGGCGTCGCTCGTCGCGTGGTGCTACGCGGAGATCTACGACCTCGTCGTGCAGCCCGACGCCTACCCGTCCCCCGCCGACGCCGGGTGGCTCGCCTTCTATCCGCTCCTCTACGCCGGGCTCGTCCTCCTCGTCTGTCGCCGGGCACGGGGAGTCGCGGGCACCCTCTGGGTCGACGGCATCACCGCTGCGGTCGCGGGCGCGGCGATCGGCGCGGCAGTGCTGCTCGAGGTCGTGCTCCGGGCGACGGAGGGGACGCCGAGCGAGGTTGCGACCAACCTCGCCTACCCGGTCGGCGACGTGCTCCTCCTCTCCGCCGTCTTCGGCATCTTCGCTCTGTCGGGGTGGCGCGGCGAGCGCCCGTGGCTCGTTCTCGGAGTCGGGGTCCTCGCGACGACGATCGCCGACGGCATCTACCTGTTCCAGCTCGACACGTACGAGACCGGCTCGTACGTGGACGTCCTCTGGCCTGCGTCGGTGCTCTTGATCGCTGCAGCCGGGTGGGTCGCGGCACGCGACGAGCCCGGGCTTCAGGTGGAAGGTCGGCCGCTCCTGGCGGTTCCAGCGCTGTGCGCGCTGGTCGGCATCGGGATCCTGGTCATCGACCACTTCAACCGCGTGAACGTCGTCGCCGTGGCGCTCGCCGCCACGACGCTGCTGATGGTGCTGTTGCGTCTCGCCTTCACCTTCCGCGAGAACGCACAGCTCTTCGCGCTCACGCGACACGAGTCGGTCACGGATCCGCTCACGGGCCTCGGCAACCGGCGCAAGCTCCTCACCGATCTCGAGCGCGTCCTCGGCATGGACCGACCTCCGCGCACGCTTCTCGTGATCTTCGACCTGAACGGCTTCAAGCTGTACAACGACCGCTTCGGCCACCCGGCCGGGGATGCGCTCCTGCAGCGTCTGGCCGAGCGATTCGCCGGCGTGCCCGGGCCGACCGGCGACGCCTACCGCCTCGGCGGCGACGAGTTCTGCGTCGTCGTCCCCATCGCGCCGGAGGGCGTCGAGAGCCTCGTCGCAGCGGGGTGCGCCTCTCTCTCCGAGCGCGGCGAGGGGTTCGAGGTCACCGCCTCGTTCGGGTCGGCGGTGCTCCCCGACGAGGCCGGCGACGCAAGCCGCGCGCTCGCGGTCGCGGACGAGCGTCTGTACGCGCAGAAGCACCATCGCCGGCTGGAGCGCGACCCGACCGTGCGCGGCTTCCTCGAGGGCCTGGCCATCCGGGAGCCCGACCTGCTTGCGCACCTCGACGGCGTGGGCGAGCTTTCGGCCGCCGTCGGTGCGCGGCTCGGCCTCTCCGGCGCGGAGCTCGACGAGCTCTTCCGGGCGGCTCGGCTCCACGATCTCGGCAAGCTCGCTGTCCCGGAGGAGATCCTCAACAAGCCGGCGCCGCTGGACGAGCGCGAGTGGGAGTTCATCCGCCAGCACACGGTCGTCGGCGAGCGGATCCTTCGGGCATCCCCGGCCTTTCGGGCGGTCGCCTCGATCGTTCGCTCGAGCCACGAGAACTGGGACGGATCCGGCTATCCGGACCGGCTGTCGCAGGACGAGATCCCGCTCGCGTCCCGGATCGTCCGCGCCTGCGATGCGTTCTCCGCCATGACCTCGGCGCGCCCGTACCGGGCGGCCGTCTCCGTTCCAGCGGCCGTCGCCGAGCTGGAGCGCTGCTCGGGCCGGGAGTTCGATCCGACGGTCGTCGAGGCACTTGTCGCCCACGTCCGCACCACCGCGTCCGTCGTAGCCGCCTAGCGCGGGTCCGGTCCGTCCGGACCGGGTCCTACGCTCCGGCAATGGCAGTGGGAATCGTCGTCTTCGGTCTCGTGTTCCTCGGCGGGCTCGTGCTGGGCTCGAGGACCCGTCGGCCGCTCGCGACCGCCTGCGTCGTCGTCGGCGCGTTCTGCGCGCTGCTCGTCCTGCAGGCGAACGAGCCGTACGTCGCCTTCGCGGCGTTCGCGCTCATCGCGCTCGCCGGCCTGGTCGTCGACTCCGTGCGCGAAACCGTCGGGATCCTGCTCGGCCGCTGACGAGGCTGGCGCCCGAGGCGTGGCTTCAGCCGCGCCTCTTCTCCGACGGCCGTGCGTTCGACCCCAGGGACGCGGGTGAAGCCACGTCCCATGCGCGCTCGCCCCGGGGACGCGGCTGAAGCCACGTCCCGAGTGCGGGCGAGAGGACTCGAACCTCCAAGGGCCGAAGCCCACCGGGTCCTAAGCCCGGCGCGTCTACCCGTTCCGCCACGCCCGCGTGAGCTCGAGCGTACCGCTCCACGCGGCGCACCTCCGGCGGCGTGGCACCTGGCAACTGCTTGAATCCGGACATGGCCCAGGTCGAGGAGCTCGGCGGGAACCGCGTCCGCCTCACGGTCGACGTCTCGGCGCACGAGCTCGAGCACGCCGTCGAGCACGCCGCAGAAGACCTCTCCGAGTCCGTCAAGATCCCCGGGTTCCGCAAGGGCAAGGTGCCGCGTCAGGTGCTCCTCGCCAACGTCGGCAAGGATCGGCTGTGGGTCGAGGCCGTCGAGTCGCACATCGGCGGCTGGTTCTGGAGCGCCGCGGCGCGCTCGCGCCTCCGACCCGTCGCGACCCCGGAGTACGACTTCGAGCTCCCGACGACCGAGGCCGAGCCATGGACGTTCAGCGCCACCGTCGAGATCCAGCCGACACCGGAGATCGTCGACTGGATGACGCTCGAGGTGCCGCGCGCGGAGGCGGAGATCCCCGAGGAGCTCGTCCAGCAGGAGCTCGACGCCCTTCGCAACTCGGTCGCCGAGCTCGTCCCGGCGGACGACCGCGAGGCCCGCGAGGGCGACACGCTCGTCATCGACCTCGCATCGGACGACGGCGGCGGGCAATCCGACACCGTCGTGGAGCTCGGAGCTCGGAGCCTCGTCGAGGAGATCGAGCAGTCTCTCGTGGGCGCGCGCGTCGGGGACACGCGGAGCGTCCGCTACGAGCTGGGCGACGGCTCCGAGACGTCGGTCGACGTCACCGTCAAGCACGTCAACGAGAAGGTGCTCCCCGAGGCCGACGACGAGCTCGCCCGCTCGGCGAGCGAGTTCGACACCCTCGCCGAGCTCCGCTCCGAGATCGAGGGGCGGATCCGCGTGGCCCTCGACGCCCAGATCGACGGGGCGTTCCGGGCGGCCGCGGTGGACGAGCTCGTCCGCGCGTCGAACGTGCAGGGCGCGGGGCCGCTCGTCGAGGCGAGGGCACGCGAGCTGCTGAACGGCTTCGTCCGCTCGCTCGCGAATCGCGGCATCAGCCCCGAGGCGTACTTCCAGGCGACGGGGCAGTCGCCCGAGCTCCTCACGGCGCAGATCCGCGGTGAGGCGGCACAGTCCGTCGCCCGCGAGCTGGCGCTCGAGGCGGTCGCCGAGCGTGCCGGCATCGCCGTCTCCGACGACGAGGTGAAGGACCTGATCCGCGAGCAGGCGGAGCTCTCGGGCGACGACGCCGACGCTGTGATCGCCGACATCTGGGCGCACGGCCAGCAGGAGTCGCTTCGCGAGGACCTCCGTCTGCGGGCGGCGCTCGACCGGCTCGCCGCCGACGTGAAGCCGATCGCGCCCGAGCAGCACGCGGCGCGCGAGGCGATCTGGACGCCGGACAAGGAGAAGCCCGCCGGCGAGACGAAATTGTGGACCCCCGGAAGCGAGGAGAGTCGATGAGCCCCCTGATCCCGATGGTGATCGAGCAGACGTCGCGTGGCGAGCGGTCGTTCGACATCTACAGCCGCCTGCTCAACGAACGGATCATCTTCCTCGGGACGCAGGTCGACGACCAGATCGCGAACCTGATCATCGCGCAGCTCCTGCATCTCGAGTCCGAGGACCCCGACAAGGACATCGACCTCTACATCAACTCCCCCGGCGGGCACGTGTACGCCGGCCTGGCGATCTACGACACGATGCAGTTCATCAAGCCCGACGTCCGGACGATCTGCGTCGGCATCGCGATGAGCATGGGTGCCGTCCTGCTTGCCGGCGGCGCCGAAGGGAAGCGGATGGCGCTGCCGAACTCCAAGATCCTGCTCCACCAGGTGTGGGGTGGCTACCAGGGTCAGGCGTCCGACATCGAGATCCATGCGAGGGAGACGATCGCGTTGAAACGCAAGCTCGAGGAGATCGTCGCGCAGCACACGAAGCAGGACGAGGAGAAGGTACGTAAGGACATGGACCGGGACTTCTTCATGACGTCCGAGGAGTCGGTGGAGTACGGGATCATCGATCGGGTGATCACGCACCGCTGATTCCCGGAACGCCGCAGACCGGGGTAGCCGAACCCGTGAAATCGGAGTAAAAGAGGAGACCAGTGGCCCGAGCGAGCGAGGGAAACGAGCAGCTGCTCTGCAGCTTTTGCGGCAAGAGCCAGCGGCAGGTGAAGAAGCTGATCGCCGGTCCCGGCGTCTACATCTGCGACGAGTGCATCGATCTCTGCAACGAGATCATCGACGAGGAGCTCACCTCTCCGTCGACGCTCGACCTCGACAACCTGCCGCGCCCGCGCGACATCTACTCGGTCCTGAACGACTACGTCGTCTCGCAGGAGGAGTCGAAGCGGACGCTGGCGGTGGCGGTCTACAACCACTACAAGCGCGTCCGCATGGGCCAGGCCGACGAGCAGGACGTCGAGCTCCAGAAGTCCAACATCCTCCTGCTCGGGCCGACCGGCTGCGGCAAGACGCTGCTCGCGCAGACGCTCGCGCGGATCCTCAACGTCCCCTTCGCGATCGCGGACGCGACCGCGCTCACCGAGGCCGGCTACGTCGGCGAGGACGTCGAGAACATCCTCCTGAAGCTGATCCAGGCAGCCGACTTCGACATCAAGAAGGCCGAGACCGGGATCATCTACATCGACGAGGTCGACAAGATCGCGCGGAAGGCCGACAACCCGTCCATCACGCGCGACGTGTCGGGCGAGGGCGTCCAGCAGGCGCTCCTCAAGATCCTCGAGGGCACGGTCGCGTCGGTGCCGCCGCAGGGCGGGCGCAAGCACCCGCACCAGGAGTTCCTCACCATCGACACGACGAACATCCTCTTCATCTGCGGCGGCGCGTTTGCAGGGCTGGACAAGATCATCGCCCGGCGGATCGGCAAGAACGCCGTGGGCTTCGGCGCGGACGTGCGCTCGAAGCACTCGGAGGAGAGCGCGGAGCTGCTCTCCGAGGTGATGCCGGAGGATCTCGTCAACTTCGGCCTGATCCCGGAGTTCATCGGGCGCCTGCCGGTCGTCTCGGCCGTCCACCAGCTGCGCCGCGACGACCTCGTCCGGATCCTCACGGAGCCGAAGAACGCGCTCGTCAAGCAATACCAGCGCTTCTTCGGGTACGACACGATCGAGCTCGTCTTCACCGACGACGCGCTCTGGGAGATCGGCGACAAGGCCCTCGAGCGCGAGACCGGCGCCCGCGGCCTCCGCTCGATCATCGAGGGTGCGCTGCTCGACGTGATGTTCGAGCTGCCCTCGCGCCGCGACGTCTCCAAGTGCGTGATCACGAAGGAGACGATCTCCAAGGGCATCAGCCCGACGCTCGTCACCCACGGCGTGCCCGACGAGGAGGACCTCGGGGCCGTCGCCGACGGCACGGGCTGAGCCGGCGCTCGTCGTGAGCGAGCGGACGCGCACCTTCAGCTGGACCGACCCGCGAGAGACGCTCGCGGTCGCGGCCGGGCTCGACGGGCTCGACTTCCTCCGGCGGATGCTCGCCGGCGAGCTTCCCTACCCACCCATCTCGGAGCTCCTCGGCGCGCGCATGACCGAGGTCGAGGAAGGTCGGGTCGTGTGGCAGGCCGTCCCCGGCGAGGAGTACTACAACCCGATCGGAACGGTGCACGCCGGGTTCGCGACGACGCTGCTCGACTCGGCGATGGGCACCGCCTTCGTCTCGCTCGCGGGGCCGGGGACGCGCTGGACGACGCTGGAGCTGAAGGCGAACTTCACGCGGGCGATCACCGCGGAGACGGGTGTGGTCAGTTGCGTCGGCACGATCGTCCACCGCGGACGGACGGTCGTGACGACCGAGGCGCGGCTCGAGGACGCGCGAGGGACGCCTCCTCGCTCATGCGACGAGCACCATCCTCGTCCTCTCGGGAGCAGGTGTCCGACTGAAGTCGGACACCTCGCCCGGTGTCGGACTTCAGTCCGACACCTTCGCCGACGACGCGTCCCTACACTCCGCGGCCATGGATTCGCAGTACTCGCCCGAGACCGTCGAGCGGCGCTGGCAGGAGACGTGGGAGGCCGAGGGGCTGTACGCCGCCGGCGCAGGGGCTCGCCGCGACGACACGTTCGTCATCTGCGTCCCGCCGCCGAACGTGACAGGCGAGCTCCACATGGGGCACGCCCTCAACGGGTCGATCCAGGACGTGCTCGTCCGCTGGCACCGGATGCGCGGCTTCGACACGCTCTGGCAGCCGGGCTACGACCACGCGGGGATCTCGACGCAGAACGTCGTGGAGAAGCAGCTCGTCGCGGAGGGCACCTCGCGGCAGGAGATCGGCCGCGATGCGTTCCTCGAGCGGACGTGGAGCTGGCTCGACGAGACCGGCCGCACGATCATGGGGCAGTTCCGGCGGCTCGGTGCGTCCCTCGACTACTCGAGCGAGCGGTTCACGATGGACGACGCGTACGTCGAGGCGGTGATGACGTTCTTCGTCCGGCTCTGGGAGGCCGGCTGGATCTACCGCGCGAACCGGATCGTCAACTGGTGCCCCCATCACCGGACCGCCATCTCGGACCTCGAGGTCGAGCACGTCGAGATGGACGACACGCTCTTCCATGTGCGGTACCCGTTCGCCGACGGCGACGGCGTCGACGGGATCACCATCGCGACGGTGCGGCCCTCGACGATCCTCGCCGACGTCGGTGTTGCGGTGCACCCCGACGACGAGCGGTACCGGGATGCCGTCGGCCGCGAGGTCGTCGTCCCGGTCGTCGAGCGCCGCGTGCCGGTGATCGCCGACGAGCGGGTCGATCCCGCGTTCGGCACGGGCGCGCTCAAGATCACGCCGGGTCACGACCCGACCGACTTCGAGATCGGCAGCACGCACGGTCTCGAGACGCTCACGGTGATCGGGCTCGACGGCCGCATGATCGCGGAGGGCTTCGAGGAACTCGACCAGAAGGCCGCCGACAAGAGGATCGTGGCGTGGCTCGAGGAGGTCGGGCAGCTCGAGAAGCGCGAGCCGTACCGCCACTCGGTCGGGACGTGCGCACGCTGCCACTCCCGCATCGAGCCGCTCGTGTCGCCGCAGTGGTGGTGCCGCATGGACGAGCTTGCGCGCCCGGCGATCGAGGCGTTGCGTGAGCGGCGCGTCCGCTACCACCCGGAGAGCCAGCATCGGTTCGCGATCGAGTCCCTCGAGCAGGCGCCCGACTGGTGCGTCTCGCGTCAGCTCTGGTGGGGCCATCAGATCCCGATCTGGACGTGCCCCGACGGGCACCAGACGTGCGAGTGGCCGCCGCCCGAGGCGTGCGCCGAATGCGGCGCGCCGGAGCTGGAGCGCGACCCCGACGTGCTCGACACGTGGTTCTCGTCGGCGCTCTGGCCGTTCGCCACGCTCGGCTGGCCGAGGCAGACGCCGGAGCTCGAGCGCTACTACCGCGGCGACGTCAACGTCACGGCACGCGACATCATCCGCCTCTGGGAGAACCGGATGATCTTCTCCGGCCTCTTCCTCCTCGGCGAGATCCCGTTCACGGACGTGATCATCACGTCGACGGTCCTCGCGGCCGACGGACGCCGGATGTCGAAGAGCCTCGGGACGGGGGTCGACCCGATGGAGCCGGTCGAGGCGCACGGCGCCGATGCGACGCGGTACGGCCTGCTCAAGGCGTCGTCGACGCAGGACGTCCGCTACTCGCCGAAGGCGATCGAGGAGGGACGCAAGCTCGCGATCAAGCTCTGGAACGTGGCGCGCCTGATCCTCCAGAACACCGAGGGGACAGTCCCCGCGCTCCGCCCGGCGGTGCTCGAGGAACGGTGGATCCTCGCGCGGCTCGACGCGGCCCGCGCCGCGGTGGAGGACGCCTGGGGCCGGTTCGACTTCGCGGCCGCCACGAGCGTGCTGTACCACCTGACGTTCGACGACTTCTGCGACTGGTACGCGGAGGCGGTCAAGCAGCGCCTCTACGACGGCGACGAGGACGCGCGCGCGACGGCCCTCGGTGCGCTCGAGCGGCTGCTCGCGCTTCTCCATCCGCTCATGCCGCACGTGACGGAGGAGATCTGGTCGCACCTCCCCGGCCGGGACGGGCGGCTGATCGTGTCGGCGTGGCCGGAGCCGGACCCGGCGTACGCGGAGGCCCTCGGCGCGCTCGACCGCGTCCAGGACGCCGCGCAGGTGTTCCGCCGGAGCGGTGTCCGGGTCGAGCTGCCCGGCGACGACGAGCAGCGCATCTTCGCCGCGGTCGTGCGACCGGAGCGGCGCCGCGACGACGGCGACGTCGAGGCCGAGCGGTCGCGGCTGCACAGGGAGATCGCGCGCTCGGAGGGCATGCTCGCGAACGAGCGGTTCGTCGCGAACGCGCCCGAGGACGTCGTGGCGGCGGAACGCGCGAAGCTCGAACGCTACCGCGGCGAGCTCGAGCTGCTCGGCCCATAACGCGCCTTCGGCGCGTTCTGCGCCTAGAAATACATGGAATGACGCACGTCGACTGGCTCGAGACGCTCTCGCCGTGGCCGAAGGACGGCTTCGGCACGGAGCGGATGCGCGCGCTCCTCCTCGAGCTCGGTCAGCCGCAGTCGGGCCTGCCCGCGGTCCACGTCGTCGGGACGAACGGCAAGTCGACGACGACCCGGATGGTGGAGGAGCTCCTGCGCACGCACGGGGTGAACGCCGGGGCGTACCTGTCGCCGCACGTCCGCTCGTGGTCGGAGCGGATCCGCGCGGCCGGCACGGAGGTCGACCTCGAAGCGGTGCTCGGAGGCGTCCGACCGGCGGCCGAGCTCGTCCGGGCGACGCAGTTCGAGGTGCTCACGGCCGCCGCCTTCGTCGCGTTCCGGGAGGCCGAGGTGGAGGCCGCGGCCGTCGAAGCCGGGCTCGGGGGCCGGCACGACGCGACGAACGTCCTCGACGCGACGCGGGTCGTCGTGCTCACGAACGTCTCGCTCGAGCACACGGACGTCCTCGGCTCGACCTGCGAGGCGATCGCCGCGGAGAAGCTCGCGGTCACCGTTGCCGGGTGCACCGTCGTCGTCGGAGAGCCCGAGTGGGAGGCGGCCGCGCTCGCGGCGGGCGCCGGTCGGGTCCTCGTCGAGGAGGGCGGGCCGGCGCGACTCGCGACGGCGGCCGCGCAGGCGTTTCTCGGCGCAGATGTCGATCCTTCTGTCCTCGACGGTGTCGCGCTCCCCGGCCGGCTCGAGCGCCGCAACCACGAGGTCCGGGACGGTGCGCACAATCCAGCCGGCATCCGCTGGCTCGTGGAGCGGCTTCCCCCGGACGACTACACGGTGATGGCCTCGATTCTCTCGGACAAGGACGTCGATGCCATGCTCTCGGGGCTCGCGCGGCTGGGCGATCGCTTCGTCGCGTGCCGCTCGTCGAACACGAGGGCGCTGCCGGCGGACGAGCTCGCGACTCGCGCACGTTCCTGGTTCGCGGTCGTCGAGGCGCGCGACGACCCCAGGGAGGCACTCGCACTCGCCCATTCGCTCGGCGAGCCGGTGCTCGTGACCGGGTCGCTCTACCTTCTGGCCGACCTCGAGGGCGCGTCGTGACGCGAATGCGCGAGCGGCTGACCGTGTTCGGCTTCGCGGCGTTCGTCCTGCTCGCGATCGTCGGGAGCGCGTTTGCCCTCGGGTATATCCTCGGCAAGCTCCTGCTCTAGGGACATCCCGTGCTCGCCGCCGCCGCAGACGACAGCCTGTTCGACTCCAACGCGTTCGACGTCGCGAAGAACCTCGGCATCTTCCTGCTGGTCGTCTTCTGGCTCGCGACCGTCTACTGGGTCTACAAGGACGCGCGCCGGCGGATCGAGGACCCGTGGCTCGTCGCGATGGCGACGCTCCTCGGCGCGATCCCGCCGTTCCTCGGGCCGCTCATCTACATGCTGTTCCGCCCGCCCGAGTACATCGAGGACGTGCGTGAGCGCGAGCTCGAGATCCTCGCGATCGAGGACCGCCTGGCCGAACGCGACCTCCGCTGCCCCGTGTGCCGGGGCGTCGTCGAGCCGTCGTTCCTCGTCTGCCCCGTCTGCACGACCCGGCTCAAGCAGTCCTGCGGGGAATGCGCCGCGCCGCTCGAGCCAATCTGGCAGGTGTGCCCGTACTGCGCAACGCCCGTCCCGCCCGGGATCGTCACCGGCGAGGAACTGCTGCAGCCGGTTCGCCCGCGCCGCTCGCGTCGCGCGGACTAACCTACGCGCCCGATGGCGATGGAGACGACACTCGTGCTCGTCAAGCCCGACGGCGTCCGGCGGGCGCTCGGCGGCGAGGTCGTGGCGCGCTTCGAGCGCCGCGGCTACGAGCTCCGCGGGGTCCGGCTCCTGAAGGTCTCGAAGGCGCTGGCGCGGGAGCACTACGCGGAGCACAAGGGCAAGCCGTTCTTCGGTGAGCTCGTCGACTTCATCACATCCGGCCCGGTGCTCGCGGTCGCCGTCCGCGGCGAAAACGCGATCGCAGGCGTCCGCTCGATGATGGGCGCCACCAACCCGGCAGACTCCGCCCCCGGGACGATCCGTGGGGACTTCGCCACCCTCCTCTCCGAGAACGTCGTGCACGGGTCGGACTCGTCGGCGAGCGCCCGGCGCGAGCTCCGGCTGTTCTTCCCCGACGGGCTCCTGTAGCCCGCCTGCCGGCGATGCGGCTCGTCCTCGCATCGACCTCTGTACAGCGACGCGACATCCTCCAGCAGCTGCGGATCCCGTTCGACGCGGTCGCCCCGGCGTACGTGGAGCACGACGCCCCAGACGCGGACCCGGCGACACTCGTGCGCACGCATGCGGTGGGGAAGGCGCGATCCGTGCACCGGCCGGGGCAGGCGACGATCGGCGTCGACACAACCGTGCACCTCGACGGGCGCGTCTACGGGAAGCCGCGGGACGTGGACGACGCCGTCGCCATCCTGCGGGAGCTCTCCGAGCGGACCCACGCCGTCCTCTCCGGCCTCTGCCTGATCGGGCCGGACGGCGAGACGGTCGACCACGCGACGACGCTCGTCACGTTCCGCTCCCTCGGCGACCGCGCCATCCGGGAGTACGTCGGCAGCGGCGAGTGGCGCGGTCGCGCAGGCGGCTACGCGATCCAGGGGATCGGCGGGCGTCTCGTGGAGCGCATCGAGGGCGACTATCAGAACGTCGTCGGGCTGCCGGCCGCGCTCCTCCTCGCCACGCTCGAGCGGGAGCTGCCCGATCTGCTCTCCTGGTAAGAACTCGAAACGGCTGCAAATCGCCCGGGAGCTACACTCAGCACTCCGATGGGCCTCTTCCGCTCGATGACCGGTTTCGGCGGCCGCGACATGGCCGTGGACCTCGGCACCGCGAACACGCTGGTGTACGTCCGCGGCCGCGGGATCGTCCTCTCCGAGCCGTCGGTGGTCGCGATCGACCAGCGCACGGGCGACGTGCACGCGGTCGGCGTCGAGGCAAAGCGGATGCTCGGGCGCACGCCGGGCTCGATCTCGGCGATCCGCCCGCTTGAAGGACGGCGTCATCGCCGACTTCGACGTGACCGAGCAGATGCTCCGCCACTTCATCCAGAAGGTCCACCAGCACCGGTTCGCCCATCCGCGCGTCGTCGTCTGCGTCCCGTCGGGCGTCACCGGCGTCGAGAAGCGGGCCGTCGAGGAGGCGACGCTCTCCGCGGGCGCGCGCCAGGCGTACCTCATCGAGGAGCCGATGGCCGCCGCGATCGGCGCCGGGCTCCCCGTCGCAGAGCCGACGGGGAACATGATCGTCGACATCGGCGGCGGCACGACCGAGGTGGCCGTCATCTCGCTCGGCGGGATCGTCGTCTCCCAGTCGCTCCGCGTCGGCGGTGACGAGATGGACGAGGCGATCGTCAATCACATCAAGAAGGAGTACAAGCTCCTCGTCGGCCAGCAGACCGCGGAGGAGATCAAGCTCGAGGTCGGCTCGGCCCACCGCATGTCCGAGGAGGTGCAGGCCGAGGTCCGCGGGCGCGACATGCTCACTGGCCTGCCGAAGACGGTGGTCATCACCTCGGAGGAGATCCGGCGCGCGCTCGACGAGCCGGTCTCGCAGATCGTCGATGCGATCAAGTCGACGCTCGACAAGACGCCGCCCGAGCTCGCCGCGGACATCATGGACCGCGGCATCGTCCTCGCCGGCGGCGGCGCCCTCCTGCAGGGGCTCGACGAGCGACTGCGCCACGAGACGCAGATGCCCGTGCATCTCGCCGAGAGCCCGCTCACGTGCGTGGCCGTCGGCTCCGGCCGCAGCCTCGAGGAGTTCGAGGCGATCCACCGGTCGAACAGGTCTCGCGCACGTCGCAACGGCAGCCGCCGGTAGCGCGGGGTCTGACCCCTCGGGGTCAGACCCCCGTGACGCTCGCACGGCAGGCCGCCCGGCGAGGTCGGCCGGCGGAAGCCACCGGTACAATCCCCCGGTGCCACGGAACCGCACCGCACGCGCGGCGGTGCTGGGCGTGACAGTCCGGCGCCCGTCCGCAGGCAAGTCGTCTCAGAGAACCACCGCGCAGTCGCGCCGGCGGCTCGTGGTCGGCATCCTCGTCCTGGTCGCACTCGTCCTCGTGACGCTCTCGTTCCGCGACGGCGACGACGGCCCGGTCTCGCGGGCACAGAACGGGGCGGCGACGGTGCTGCGACCGTTCCAGGTCGCCGCAGACCGGATCGCCGAGCCGTTCAGGGATGCCTACGCCTGGGTCGACGGCCTGTTCGACGCACGCTCCGACGCCGAGAGCCTGCGCGACGAGAACGAGTCGCTTCGCCAGCAGGTCGTGCAGGCACAGCTCGCGCAGCGCGAGAACGCGCGCCTCCGCGAGCTCCTCCAGTTCCGGGACGGGCCGCGCCTCCCCGACGGGTTCCAGGGCCTCGCCGCCGCCGTCATCTCCCGGCCGGCGGGCGCCTACGCGCAGGCGATCGTCGTCGCCGCGGGCTGGAACGACGGCGTCCGGGTCGACGACCCGGTCGTCACGGCCGACGGGCTCGTCGGGACGGTCAGCCGCGTCGGCACGCGCACCGCGCGCGTCCGGCTCCTGACGGACGACCAGAGCGCAGTCTCGGCGGTCGACCTCGTGACCGACGCGGCGGGCATCGTCCGCGCAGGTCGCGGCCCGCGTGCGCCGCTGCGGCTCGACCGGGTCCCGAAGGAGGCCGTCGTCCGCGTCGGCGACACCGTCGTCACCGCAGGCTGGGAGTCGCCGCGCTTCTCGTCGCTGTACCCGAAGGGGATTCAGATCGGGCGCGTCACGAGCGTCGGCCGCACCGACACCGATCTCTACACCCAGGTGCAGGTCGAGCCGTTCGCGGACATGTCCTCGCTGCAGGCGGTGCTCGTCCTCGTCCCGGCCGACCGGACCGCCGGGTGACCGTCGCTCTCCGCATCGCGCCGCTCGTGTTCGTGGCGGCGGTCTTGCAGGTCTCCGCGATCGCTGGTGCCCGGATTCTCGGCGCGGAGCCGGACCTGCTGCTCGTCACCGTGGTCGCGGTCGGCCTCGTCGCAGGGTCGATCGCCGGCGCGGGGGCGGGATTCGCCGCGGGACTGCTCGTCGACGTGATGACGCTCGGCGTGCTGGGAACGACCGCGATCATCCTGACGCCGGCCGGCTACTGGGCGGGCCGCTACGGCGAGACGACCGGCCGCGGACGCCGGTACGCGGCGCCCGTCGCCGCCTTCGCCATCTCGATCGGCGCCGGCCTCGGCGGCGTCGCGATCCACTTCCTCCTCGGTCAGCCGGTCTCCGCGCGCGAGGCGCTCGTCACGCTCCTCCCGAGTGCGCTCCTGGCGGCCCTCCTCGTGCTGCCGATCCTGCCGGCTGTGTCGCGTCGTGATCGCGCCGCGGCAGCAGTACGAGCCCGCCCGCCGCGTGGAGCTGGTGTGAGCGACGCCCCGTACGGCGAGCGGCGGAACACGTCGACGCGGTTCCTGCCACCCGATCCGGGGGTCGAGGCGCCGTACCGGCTGACGCCGGGGCTCGCGCTCCGCGTCGGCGTTCTCGGGGTCGTCGCGCTCGTGGTCTTCGCGGTGCTCTTCTTCCGGCTCTGGTCGCTCCAGGTGCTGTCGGGCGACACGTACCTCGCCGCGGCGCAGGGGAACCAGCTCCGCACGATCCGCATCGAGGCTCCCCGCGGCACGATCCTCGACCGGAATGGCAAGCCCATCGTGGACAACGTCGCCGGCACCGCCGTGAAGCTCTGGGTGGGCGACCTGCCGAAGCAGGGCCGCTACGACGTCATCAAGCGGCTCGCGTGGGTGCTGAAGGTGCCGCCGGCGCGGCTCGCGAAGGAGGTCGACCAGCGGATCGCCGATCCGCTCAACCCGATCACGGTGAAGACCGCGGTCGGCGAGGACCAGGTCGCGTACCTCTACGAGCACCAGGCCGAGTTCCCGGGCGTCCAGATCCAGCAGACCTATCTGCGGCACTACCCGCACCAGACCCTCGCGGCGCAGGTGCTCGGGTACGTCGGCGAGGTGTCGGAGGGCGACCTGGAGCGGAGGCCGAGGCTGTACCGCTCGGGCGACAAGGTCGGCAAGGCCGGCGTCGAGTCGAAGTTCGACGAGTTCCTCCGCGGCGAGGCCGGCCAGGCGCAGATCCGGGTCGACTCGCTCGGCCGCCCGCAGGGGCCGCTCGAGCCGAAGCGCGAGGCGCGGCCCGGGCACGCGGTGCGGCTGACCATCGACGTCGGGCTCCAGCGGGCCGCCGAGCGCGCGCTCCGGTACGGGATCGCCACCGCCCGGGAGAACGAGTCCTACTACGCGAACGGCGGCGCGCTCGTCGCGCTCGATCCGCGCGACGGCGCGGTGCTCGCGATGGCGTCGACGCCGACGTACAAGCCGTCCGTGTATGTCGGGCGCGTCGATCCGAAGAAGATCCAGCCGCTCGTGAACGACGCCGCCGCGAAGAAGCAGAACTACCCCGGTATCAACCGCGGTCACCACGGGCGTGTACCCGCCCGGGTCGACGTGGAAGCCGGTGGTCGCGCTCGCGGCGATGCAGGAGCACCTGCTCGAGCCGTACGAGTCGGTCGGCTGCACGCCGTCGGCGACGTACGGCCTCGACAACCAGGTGTTCGTGAACTGGGACCCGTACGTCAACCACGCGATGTCGCTGCCGGAGGCGCTCGCGCGGTCGTGCGACACCTACTTCTACGACGTCGGGTACCGCTTCTACCTCGGCGGCGACAAGGGCCGGACGCGGATGCAGGAGTGGGCGCGACGGTTCGGCTTCGGCGCGCCGGCGGGCATCGACGTCGGGCGCGAGGAGACGGGCCTCGTCCCGACACCGGCGTGGCGGAAGCGGACCTTCACGAGCGACTGGGACAAGGCGTGGAACCCGGGCGACTCGATCCAGCTCTCGATCGGCCAGAAGGACGTCGCGGTGACGCCGCTCCAGATGGCGCGCTTCTACGCGATGATCGCCAACGGCGGCAAGCTCGTGAAGCCGTACATCGTGTCGCAGGTCGAGACGTCGGCGGCACGCGGGCAGGCGCCGGTCGTCGAGCGCCGCTTCACGCCCGACCCGCCCGAGTCGGTCGGCGTCGACCCCGCGGCGTTGCAGGTCATCCGCGACGGCCTCTACGCCGCCACCCACTCGACGTACGGCACGTCGTCCGGCGTCTTCTCGAGCTTCCCGATCGCTGTCGCCGGCAAGACGGGCACGGCGGAGAAGGTCGTGCCGATCCCGGGCTATCCGCCGGGGCACCTCGAGGACCAGTCCTGGTGGTGCGGCTACGGGCCGGCGCAGACCGAGGTCGCGCGGATCGTCGTCTGCGCGGTGATCGAGAACGGCGGCCACGGCTCCACGGCGGCGGCCCCGGCGGCGCTCCGCGTGTTCGAGCGGTTCTTCGGCGTCAAGGCCGAGACCCAGACCCTCGTGGAGACGGACTGAACGTGGTGGCGCTCCGATGATCGTCGACGCCGGTCGCCAGCGGATCCCGCTCCGGTCGCGCGACGCGATCGATGTCGCGTCCCTCGTCCGACGGCTCGACCTCGTGCTGCTGCTCGCGGTCGCCGCGCTCGTCGGCTACGGCCTGTGGGCGGTCGCCGGCATCACCCGATTCGACATTCCAGGCGACTCGGGCTACTTCGTCACGAGACAGGCGATCGCGGCCGCGATCGGCGGAACCGGGCTCGTGGTCGCGATCCTCACCCCGCCATCGCTCTACCGGCGCCACTGGCGCGTCATCTACGGCGGCACGATCGCGCTGATGATCTTCGTCTTCGTCTTCGCGGAGGCCGTCCGCGGGTCGAAGCGCTGGATCGAGCTCGGGCCGTTCCAGTTCCAGCCGTCCGAGTTCGGCAAGGCGCTCTTCGTCGTTGCGATCGCCGGCTACCTCGTCGAGAAGCAGCACCGGATCGGCCGGCTGCGCACGGTCGCGACAGCGATCGGGCTCGCGACCCCGCCGATGATGCTCGTGTTCCTGCAGCCCGACCTCGGGACGGCGCTGGTGTACGCGGCCGCGCTCTCCGCGGTGCTGTTCCTCTCCGGCGTCCGCTGGCTCCACCTCGGGCTGCTCCTCGGAGCGGCAGCGCTGCTCGTCGGGAGCGTCCTCTGGTTCCTGCCGGCATCCGGGATCGAGGTGCTCAAGCCGTATCAGACCGCACGCCTGACCGGGCTTCACGAACCCCGATTCCGATCCGAGCGGGCTGACCTACAACGTCAACCAGTCGATCACCGCGGTCGGCGCGGGCGGCCTCGAGGGGCGCGGGGTCACCGAGGCGAGCCAGACACGCTTCGACTACCTGCCAGAGCACGCGACCGACTTCGTGTTCGCGTCGTTCGCGGAGCAGCGCGGCTTCTTCGGCGCCTCGATCCTGCTCCTCCTCTATCTCCTGGTCGTCTGGCGCGGCCTCCGCGTCGTCACCGTCGCCGGGGATCTCTACGGCGCCGTGGTCGCGGGCGGGATCGTCTTCGCGTTCCTGTTCCAGGTCTTCGTCAACGTCGGGATGACCATGGGCATCGCGCCGGTGACCGGCATCCCGCTGCCGTTCGTGACGGTCGGCGGCTCGTCGATGGTGGCGAACCTCGTCGCGGTGGGAGTCCTCCAGGCGATCCACGCCCGCGGCCGCGAGGCGGACGTCCTGCGTCGATGACGCCGCTCGGCATCGGCCCCAGGGACGTGCTCGCGCTGACGCGATACGCGCAGCGCTCCGACACGGTCGGGCGACCGCTCCTGGTGACAGGCGTGCTCGCCGAGCAGCTCGCAAGCGCTCTCTCCGCCGGCGGCGACCGCGGAGTCGTGACGACGAGCGGCGACCCCGCCCGCGCAGCCGCGCTCGTCCGGGTCGTCGCCGGGGCGGTGACGCGTGAGGACGAGGCGCAGCTCCGTGCCGCCACGCGCGCGCTCGTGCCGGTGGTCTGTGTCCAGACGGGCATCTCCTCCGTTCGGCTCCCGTACGTGCTCGCGACGGACGTCATCGAGGTCCCGCCCGGGAGCGGCTTCCCGATCGACGACATCGCTGAGTCGCTCGCAGCCGCGCTCGGGGACGAGGGCGCGGCCCTCGCGGCGCGGCTCCCCGTGCTCCGCGCGCCCGTGGAACGCCGGCGCGCGTTCGACGGCGCGGTCGCCGCGGGGGCGCTCGCGGCGCTGAGCCGCGACGGCGGGCCACAGCTCGCGGCGCTGACGCTCGCCCAGGCGCGGATGCTCTCGGACCTGTCGGCCGCGAGCGGGGCGCCGCCGCCGCGCGACACGCGCGCCGCCGCGGAGGCGGTCGCACCCGTGCTCGCCGCCGCCGTCGCCACGGGGCTCCTCGCCCGGACGCTCGTCCGCCGGCTTCCCGTGCGTGGCCGTGTCCTCGAGGGGGCGGTCGCCGCAGGGGCGACTGCTGCACTCGCGGCGCTCGCCGGACGGATCGGGTCCGTCCGGTCCGGGTCCTAGGATCGCCTCCGACACGGTCAGAACGATGGAGGTTCCAGCGTGCCGGACACGGAGCTCGCAGAGGAGTTGCTGCAGATCGAGGAGGCGGACGCCTGGTTCGAGTACCTCGAGTCGACCCGTGGACAGAACGAGAAGCGCTACCACGAGCTCGAGCCGTGGGCCTGGGCTCGACTCAGCCAGCGTCTCCGCGCCGTTCGCGCGCGGCGTGCGCGCCTTCGCACCGCAGCCGCCTGAGGCCGCGCCCGGATCCGCCGGTTCGGGGATGGGCTCGCTGATAGCCTTGCGCCAGGCACATGGCCACTGAATTCACAACCCGACGCTGCGCGTGGCGCTCCGCACAGGCGGATGTGCGCCCGCGCGCGCTTACACGAGGAGAAACGATTCTTGCCCTGGTTCAGGATCCGACGACAGAAGCAGGACCTCCCGGCCGCAGAAGCGGCCATCGCGCCGGAGGCCGAGCCGACTGAGGTCGAGCAGGCGCCCGAGGCGGACGAGGAGACACCCGGGACGGACGGCGAGGCGCCGAAGCCCCGGCGGCGCAGAGGAAGCAGAGGAGGACGCGGACGGCGCAAGCCTGGGACGGCAGCCGAGGCCAACGGCGAGTCCCAGACGCCCCAGACGCGGCAGACGCAGCGCGAGGCTCCGGCCGCGAAGGCCGAGACGACGCCTGACCGCGGCACGAAGAAGGGATCGAGCAACCGCGAGCGGTCGACTAACCGCGAGCGCTCGAGCGGTCGCGAGCGCCGGCGGCAGACGCAGCGCAGAGCGCCGCTCCCGCAGGCGAAGCGTGAGCTTCTGATCTCGGTCGACGTCGGCGAGCAACGCGTCGCGCTGCTCGAGGACGACCGCGTCGCCGAGGTCTACCTCGAGCGCCCGGAGCGGCGGTCGATCGCCGGGAACATCTACCTCGGCACGGTCGACAACGTCCTGCCCGGGATGGAGGCCGCATTCGTCGAGATCGGCCTCGAGAAGAACGGCTTCCTGTACGTCGACGAGATCGTCGTGCCCGAGCTCGAGGGCAAGCGGCACGGGAAGAAGATCACCGACCTCATCCAACGGGGCCAGCAGATCCTCGTGCAGGCGGTGAAGGACCCGATGAAGACCAAGGGCGCGCGGCTCACGACCGAGATCTCGCTGCCCGGGCGGTTCCTCGTCTACGTCCCGAACGGCGAAGGCCTGGGTGTCTCGCGCCGGCTCGAGGACGCCGAGCGCCAGCGGCTCAAGGACATCCTCAAGGACATCATGCCGGCGAAGGGCGGCGTGATCGTTCGCACCGCAGCCGAGGGGGCCTCGGCAGAGGACGTCGAGCGCGACCTCGTCTTCCTCCAGCGGCTGTGGAAGACGATCGAGGCGCGCGCCAAGACCGGGAGCGCGCCCGAGCTCGTCTACCAGGAGGCGGAGCTGCCGCTCCGCATCGTCCGGGACCTCTTCGCGGGCGACTTCGCGGCCGCCCACGTCGACTCCGACCGCACGCACAAGCGGATCGTCGGCTACCTCAAGAAGACGTCGCCCCACATGGTCGACCGCGTCCACCGGACGAAGGAGAAGGAGCCGCTGTTCGAGCGGTACGGCGTCGAGAAGGAGATCGCGTCGACGCTCGACCGCCGCGTCGACCTTCCGTCGGGCGGCTACCTGATCTTCGACTACGCGGAGGCGTTCACGGTGATCGACGTCAACACGGGCCGCTTCGTCGGCTCGCGGTCGAAGACGTCGACGCAGCGGCTCGAGGACACGGCGACGAAGAACAACCTCGAGGCCGTGAAGGAGGTCGTGCGCCAGCTCCGGCTGCGTGACATCGGCGGGATCATCGTCATCGACTTCATCGACATGGCGAACCCGAAGAACCGCCAGGCGGTCGAGGACGCGTTCCGCACCGAGCTCGAGCGTGACCGCACGAAGACCTACGTCGTCGAGATCTCGCCGCTCGGGCTCGTCGAGATGACACGGCAGAACGTGACCGACGGGCCGCGCGAGATCATGACGCGGGCGTGCCCCATGTGCGGCGGCGACGGGATCGTCGTCTCGGACGCGACGAACGCCCTGCAGGTCGAGCGGCGCCTGCGCGCGCTTGCCGTGGCCGGGGCCGGCTCGCGCGTCCAGGCCTACCGGGTCGCGCTCCACCCGCGGACGCTGGCGCTCGTCGCCGGCGCCGGGGGCGCGCGGCTCGCCGCGCTCGAGGACGCGACGCGCCGACGGTTCTACCTCGTGCCCGCCGAGGGGCACATCCATTCCGACCACTTCGAGGTGCTCGCCGAGGGCCGGAGGGACGACCTCGCGCCGTCGGCGCCGGTCGAGGAAGGCGCGGAGGTGGAGCTGAAGCTCGTCGAGCTCGACCTCCACGACGTCGGGGCGGCGGTCGGGAAGCTCGACGGCCTCGACGTGGTCGTCGCCGACACGGCGAAGCTCGTCGGGAAGAAGGTGAAGGTCGTCGTCGGGCGCGTCCTCGACGGCCAGGCGTTCGCAACGATCGTCGACTCCGGCACGGCACCGACGCCGATCACGTTCGAGAGCGAGGCGGAGAAGCCCACCCGCGCGGCGCCCGCGCGGCGAAAGTCGGGCGAGGCCCTCGAGCCGGCCGAAGCGCCCTCCGGGGAGCTCGAGCCCGTCCCGGACGTCGTGGCGGCCGAGGAGCCTCCGATGTCCGATGACGAGGGCGACGAGATCGTGTCCGAGGACGTGAGCGACCCCGCGGCTCCGGCCCGGAAGCGGACGAGGCGAGGCTCACGCGGCGGCAAGCGCCGGAAGAAGCCGGCGGTCGCTGCCGAGGGACAGGACGAGACCGCGGTGGCCGAGGTCGAGGACGTCGAGCCCAAGGTCGAGGCGGACGTCGACCAGGAGGTCGAAGCGGAGCCGGTCCAGCGCGCGAAGCCCAGGCCGAAGCCGGCGCAGCGCCGCAAGCGCACACCGAAGATCCACGTCCCCGACACGGACGGCGCCCCGGCGGCGCAGGAGCCGCCTCTCACCGACGGCGAGGCGGTCGCCGAGCCGGTGGTGAGCGAGGACCTGCCGGAGGCGGAGGCAGAGGCAGATGTGTCCGCGACCGACGGCGACGCCACCGACGGCGACGCGCCGGCCGTGAAGAAGCGCACGCGCCGCGGCACGCGCGGCGGCAGGAACCGGAAGCGCAAGCCGGCCGCCAACGGCGACGCGGCGGCAGGCGCAGAGGCGACAGACGCAGAGGCAACCGACGCAGAGGTGACAGGCGCAGAGGGCGCCGCGACCGGGCCGATGTCCAGGAGGACGCCGGTGCCGGAGCCCGAGCTGCCCCCCGCAGGCGCCGGAGCCCGTCGACGCGACTGCGCCCGCGAGGCCGGCTACGTCCCGATGTCGGAGTGGATCGAGGACTTCGACCGCCGCTGAGGCCGGGTCGAAGCGCCCTGATCTTCGCTACAATCCCGCGGCTCGCGGGCGTCTGCCCGCTTTTCCTCGTCAGGTGACCCAGGCATGAGCTACGCGATCATCTCCGTCGGCGGCAAGCAGTACCGCGTCAGCGCGGGCGAGCGCCTGCTCGTCGACCGGCTCGCGCTCGACGACGGCGCGACGTTCAACCCGACGGTCCTCCTCGTCGGCGGGGACGGCGAGCCGCAGATCGCGCCGGCCGGCGCGGTCGTGACCGCGAAGGTCGTGACGCAGGCGAAGGGCCCGAAGATCCGCATCGGCAAGTACAAGCAGCGCACCGGCTACAAGCGCCACACGGGGTTCCGCGCCTCGCTCACGCAGATCGAGATCGAGTCGATCGGCGGCAGGCAAGAGCACGGCCAAGCAGGCCGCGAAGCCGAAGGCCGCCGCCGGCGAAGCCGAGACGCCCGCCGAGGCGAGGCGCCGCCGGCGCTCCCCGAGGGCTACGCCGACCTCACGGTCGCGCAGGTCAAGGAGGCGGCGGCCGGCTGGGACGACGAGGCGCTCGTGCAGCGCTCGACTACGAGCAGGCGCACGGCAAGCGCAAGGGCGCGATCGCCGCGCTCGAGGCCGCGATCTCGGAGGCAGATTCCTAATGGCACACAAGAAGGGCCTCGGCTCCTCGAAGAACGGCCGCGACTCCCAGTCGCAAGCGGCTCGGCGTGAAGATCTTCGCCGGCCAGGAGGTCAAGGCCGGGATGATCATCGTGCGGCAGCGCGGAACGCGCTTCCGCCCCGGCCCCGGCGTCGGGATCGGCCGCGACGACACGCTCTTCGCGCTCCGCGAGGGCGTCGTCGAGTTCCGCCGAAGCGGCGAGCGCCGTTCGGTGGCGGTCAGCGCTCCCGCCGAGACCGCGTAGCGACCGCCGCGCGCCACGAGGGCGCCGCGGCCGTGTTCCACGATCGGGCATCCATCGTCGTCCGCTCGGGCCGCGGCGGCGACGGCGCGCTCGGCTTCCGGCGCGAGAAGTACGTCCCGAAGGGCGGGCCCGACGGCGGCGACGGCGGCCGCGGCGGCGACGTCGCGCTCGTCGCGGACGCCTCGCTCCGCGACCTGTCCTCGCTCCGCGGGCGACGGCTGTTCTCCGCGGGCCGCGGCGGCCACGGCCGCGGTGGCGCGCGGCACGGCGCCGACGGCGACTCGATCGAGCTCGCCGTCCCGGTCGGCACCCAGGTGTGGAGCGACGAGGAGCTGGTCGCCGACCTCGCGCTGCCGGGCACGCGGACGGTCGTCGCGCGCGGTGGCGGTGGCGGCCGGGGCAACGCTCGCTTCGCGACCCCCGACCCGCCAGGCGCCGCGCTTCGCCGAGACGGGGCTCCCGGGGCCGAGCGGGCGCTCGAGCTCCGCTCAAGCTCGTCGCCGACGCCGCGCTCGCCGGCCTGCCCAACGCCGGCAAGTCGTCCCTGCTCCGGCGCATCTCGAACGCGACGCCGAAGGTCGCCGACTACCCGTTCACGACCTCCAGCCCGTGCTCGGGACGGTCGAGGCGCAGGACGGGTCGCAGCTGACCGTCGCGGACGTGCCCGGCCTGATCGAGGGGGCGAGCGAGGGCATCGGCCTCGGCCACGAGTTCCTCGCCCACCTCGAACGGGCGCGGCTGCTCGTCCACGTGATCGACGGGTCCGAGGGCGATGCCGACGAGCGGTTCCGCGACGATCGACCGCGAGCTGGCGCTCTACGGCGCGGGGCTCGACGAGCGCCCGCAGATCGTCGTCCTCAACAAGGCCGACCTCAGCCCCGAGCCGGCGCCGTTCACCGTCGAGGACGACCGCATCGTCGCCGTCCACCGCGTCTCCTGCGCGACCGGCGCCGGAATCCCCGAGCTGAAGCAGGCCCTCTTCGCCCTCTGCCCGGCGGCGCCGGAGCTGGTCGAGGAGGAGGCGACGTTGCCCGAGTTCCTCGACTACCGCCCGACGCCGCCCGCGCGGCGGCGGTTCCGCATCCTGCGGATCGAAGGCGGCTACCGGGTCGTCGGGGACGCGCCCGAGGGCGACGAGCTCGAGGAGGCGCTGCGCGCCGCCGGGATCCGCAGGGGGGCGCTCGTCGAGATCGGCGACGAGGAGCTCGAGTGGGTCTAGCCGTCGGAGTCTTCGGCGGCGCGTTCGACCCGCCGCACGTCGGCCATGTCGAGCTCGCGCGGAGGGGCGTCGAGCACTTCGGGCTCGACCGGCTGCTCGTCCGGGTCGTCGAGGATCCGGGGCACAAGGAGGTCGGCACCGCTGCCGAGCGTCCGGCTGCTTCTCGCGGAGCTCGCTTTCGCGCCGCTCGACGAGGCCGAGGTCGGCGCTCGACCCGTTCGCGCGCACGGTCGACTCGCTCGAGGCGCTCGGCCTCGACGATCCGGTGTTCCTCGTCGGCGCCGACGAGTTCGCGGCGTTCCTCGAGTGGAAGGACCCGAGCGCGTGCTCGAGCTCGCACGGCTCGGCGTGGCGACGCGCCCCGGGGTCGAGCGCGAGCCGGTTGGAGGCCGTGCTGGCGGAGCTCGAGCGCCCCGATCGCGTCTCGTTCTTCGAGATCGAGCCTCTGCCCGTCTCCTCCTCCGACATCCGGGCGCGCGCGGCTGCCGGCGAGCCGATCGACGGCCTGGTGCCCGCCGCGGTCGCCGCCGAGATCGGCCGTCTCGGCGCTCTATCGCGGCGTTGACCGTCCGCGGCCGGGGGTATGCTTCGGGCAGTCGAGTGCTTGTGACGATTCGTCACAAGCGGTGACCGAACGGACGCACCCGACCTGACATCGCTCGAGACACGCACGCCGCATCTCCGCTCTCTGCGAGGAGAAGCTGGCAACCGACGTCGCCATCCTCGACATGCGGTCGGTGTGCGACTACACCGACTACTTCGTGATCGCCACGGGCGCGAACGCGCGGCAGACGAAGGCGATCCACGACGAGGTGCTCGCGCGCCTCAAGGCCGACAATCGCATCGCTGCCGCGCTCGACGGGCAGGGATGCCCGAGGCGACCTGGATCGTCGACGACTACCTCGACGTCGTCCTCCACGTCTTCACGCCGGAGACCCGCGAGCACTACCGGCTCGAGGACCTCTGGAACGACGTGCCCAAGCTCGAGGCGGCAGCGACCGGCTGACCGGCGAGCGGCTACGATTCGCTCCTTCGGGGCCGTAGCTCAGCTGGGAGAGCGTCTGGCTGGCAGCCAGAAGGTCAGGGGTTCGAGCCCCCTCGGCTCCATCGTCGACGTGGCTTGCAGAGCGGGAGCGGGCGTCGGCCCGCTCCCGCTCCCGATCCGCGCCCTCAGACGCCGACGATCGTGATCGTCCGCAGGATCGCGCCGGTCGTCGCGGTGTTCGCGTCGACGGTGACGCGGTACGTCTGCTTCTTCAGCACGCGAAGACCGGTGACGCGCACCGGGATCGTGCAGTCGACGCCGAGCGGCGTCGCGCCCTGCCGCACGGTGACGAGTCGGCTGCCCTGGTACGAGCGGACCGTGTAGCCCACGGTCGCGCCGACCGGGTTGTTCGAGCAGTACTCGCGCAGGTACACCGTCACCGTCGGGTTTCGGGTCCCGCCCTTGACCGTCAGCTTGCCGTTGACGGCGCTCAGGGGCTTGGCGGCGCGCGCGAACCGCGGCTGCGCCGGCTTGGCCGCGCCGCTGTCGCGGTAGATGCCGCTCTGCCAGAGGCTGCCCGGGTTGTCCTCCATCACGAACCAGACGAACATGTCGACGCGCACGTCCTTCCGCGCCATCGCGATCGCCTGCGGGATGTATGCGGCCTGCTGGGCCTCGGTGACGCCCTTCGGCTCGCCGGGCTTCGTCTCGTTGCCGTACTCGGTGATCCAGATCCGGATGCCCTTGCGGCGGAAGGCGATGTCCAGGTCCTTCTCGAACCGCGGCATGCTCATGAGCGTCACGTTCGGGTAGCGCACGAGCTGCGTGGGCTTCTGGTTCACGGGGAACGGATACGGGTGGTGCGCCCAGGCGTCGAACTTGAGCCGACGGGTTCGCGGCGGCGACGCCCTTCATGAACGTGGCCGGCGCGACCGTGTCCGTGACGCCCGGGCGCTTCTTGTCGCGTCCGTTCGAGGACGTCTCGCCGATCGCGACCTTCGCCCGGGGGTTGCCGGCCTTGATGCCGGCGTAGCCCGACGCGGCGAGCCGCGCGTAGTTGCGCGGGCTGACGATGCGGCCCTGGGCGTCGAACTGCGGCGACGAGGAAGCGTCGCGAGGTTCGACTCGTTCCAGATCGAGAAGAACCGGACGAACGGATAACCGGAGAATCGGCCCGAGTAGCGGCTCGCGACCGCGCGGGAGAACGTTCTGGAAGTCGGCGAGGTTCTGGGGCATCGCCTGCGGCTTCTGGCCGCCGTTCGCCCACTGCGGGGTGCCCCAGAGCGTGATCAGCACTTCCATGCCGCGCTGCTGCGCATTCCGGACGAACTCGTCGATGTCGTCGAACCGGTAGGCCGGGTCGAACGGATCGGAGGCGTTCGCCGGACGCGTCGGAGCGACCTTGTGCCACTCGACCAGCGTCCTCAGCACGGTCGACTCGTTCTGCCGCGCCAGGTCCATCGCGTTCGTGCGGGACCCGTCGTAGCGGAGCTCCGGGTCGTCGTGGAAGCCGATCCACATGCGGTCGGCGGCTGCCGCGGCCGGGACGAGCACAGCGGCGGCGAGACAGGCGAGGACGAGCAGGCGGGTGACGAATCGCACGAAGATTCCTCCTTGGCGGGGGCGGAAGCGGGCACCGTAGCCCCACTGCGTAAGGGCGGTGTAAGCCTGCGCCTTCGGCGCCGGCGACGAGAACCCTGCCACTGCGAGGCCTCCAGGAGTTCTAGCCGAGGCGGCGGCGCGAGGCGGCGCCTGAGCGCGTAGACTCGATGACGCCCATGGTCTGGGAGGCCGTCTTCATGCTGGTGCTGCTCAAGATCCCGCTCGTCTACCTCTGCATGGTCGTCTGGTGGGCGATCCGGGCCGAGCCGCGCGACGAGCAGCCTGCCGCGCGTGTGCCGGTGTCCGACACGCCGCCCTCGCCGACCGGCTGGACGCGACCTCCGCGCTCTGGACGCCGGAGTGGACCAGACCGTCCCGCTCGCGGCCGGGTCGCGCAGCGGCCCGCCGGCGCCCGCGCCGAGGTGCGCCGATGAGCTCGGTCGACGAGACACACGACGAGCGCTCGTCGTCGACCGACACGATCGCCGGCCTCCTCGCCGTGGCGTCGATCGTCCTGTCGGGCATCGCGATGGGGTTCGGCCTCCTGCTCCAGCTCGATCAGAGGCCCGCGCGCGTGGCACCCGTTGCGATCCTCCTCGCGCTCGTCGCGGCGCGCATGAGCGCGCGCTACCAGTCGCTCGCCCTGAAGGCGGCGCTCTTCGCTGCATTCGCATGGATCGTCGGGATGACGGTCGCGGTCGTCACCGAGGGCCCCCTGCTCTAGCCTTGCTCGCGAGCAGGAATCCGCCGAGCGGATTCCTGCCGCTTGATCCCCCGCCTTCGGCGGGGGCAGATCCCTGAAGGCGTCCCCTGTCGGGGCCGCAACTGCCGCGGCCGCAAGCTGTCGGCGAGATTCTCCGAGAGGATTTCCGGCGCGCTGCTACAACACGTCGAGGATGGCCGTGGCCGATCAGAGCGGACCGAACGCCGCCTACGTGGCGCAGCTCCTCGCGGACTACCTCGACGCGCCCGCGAGCGTGCCGGACGAGTGGCGCAAGATCTTCGACGGGGACGGCGGTCACGAGGGAAACGGCCACACCGCCGAGACCTCGCCGACCGTCGCCGCGCCGGTCGCAACTGCGGCGCCGCAGGTTCCTGCGGCCGCACCGCCGCCGGCCGCGGCCGGCCGAGGTCGACGCCGAGCTCCTCGGCGGCGTGGCCGCGGCGATGGCGCTCGTCAAGGCGTACCGCATGCACGGGCATCTGGCCGCGCGGCTCGATCCGCTCGGCTCGGAGCCGATGGGCGACCCCGCGCTCGACGAGACGCGGCTCCATCCGCCGCTGACGCCGGAGCTCCAGGCGCGGATCCCGGCGCGGCTCCTCCGCCTCTCCGTCCCCGGCGAGACGCTCCTCGATGCGCTCCCGCGCCTCCGCGAGGTCTACATGGGCTCGATCGCCTACGAGATCGAGCACATCTCCGACCACGCGGAGCGCGTGTGGCTCCGCAAGTCGATCGAGTCGGGCCGCTTCCGCGCGGCGCCCGCCCCGGAGCGGCGCGTCGCCCTCCTCCGGCGCCTCACACAGGTCGAGGGGTTCGAGCAGTACCTCCGCCGCTCGTTCCTCGGGCAGAAGCAGTTCTCTCTCGAAGGGCTCGACGCTCTCGTCCCGATGCTCGACGAGACGATCGACCTCGTCGCCGCGGCCGGTGCGCACGAGGTCGTGATCGGCATGGCTCATCGGGGACGGCTGAACGCGCTCGTCCACACGGTCGGACGCTCGTACGAGTCGGTGCTCCGCGAGTTCGAGGGCGAGCGCTCGTACGACGCGCTCGTCGTCGACCCCGAGGGTGGCAGCGGCGACGTCAAGTACCACCTGCCGGCGTCGGGCACGCGGGTCACCCCCGCCGGCGAGATCGACGTGACCATCGCGCCGAACCCGAGCCACCTCGAGGCCGTCGATCCCGTCGTCGAGGGGTGGACGCGGGCCGAGCAGACCGACCGCTCGAGCGGCGCGGCGCTGCACGACCCGACCGTCGCGCTCGCCGTGCTCATCCACGGTGACGCGGCGTTCCCCGGCCAGGGGGTCGTTGCCGAGACGTTCAACCTGCAGAGCCTCGAGGGCTACTCGACCGGCGGGACGCTGCACCTGATCACGAACAACCAGGTCGGCTTCACCACCGACCCGGCGGAGGGTCGGTCGACGCGCTACTCGAGCGACCTCGCGAAGGGCTTCGACGTCCCGATCGTCCACGTCAACGCCGACGACCCCGAGGCGGCACTCAGCGCTGTGCGCCTCGCACTTGCCTACCGCGCGGAGTTCGGCCACGACTTCGTCATCGACCTCGTCGGCTACCGCCGCTTCGGGCACCAGGAGCAGGACGAGGCCGCGTACACGCAGCCGCTGCAGGTCGAGAGGATCGAGTCCCAGCCGACGGTGCGCGACCGTTACGCCGGACGGCTCGTCGAGGAGGGCGTCGTCACGCAGGAGGAGGCCGACGCGATCCTCGAGGAGGTGGTCGGAGCGCTGCGCGCGGCGCACGACCGGCTGCGCGCCTCGATCGCGGAGCCGCCGGCGCCGCCCGCGGAGCCGCCGCGGCAGACGACCGGTACGGGTGAAGCGGTCGAGAGCGCCGTGGCGGAGGATCGGCTCCGGGCTGTGAACGACCAGCTCCTCGCCGTGCCGGAGGGGTTCACCGTGCACCCGAAGCTCGAGCGGCAGCTCGCACGCCGGCGCGACACGATCGAGCAGGGCGGGATCGACTGGGGACAGGCCGAGGCGCTGGCGTTCGCCTCGCTCCTCGAGGACGGCATCCCGATCCGCCTCTCGGGTCAGGACACCGAGCGCGGCACCTTCGCGCACCGGCATCTCGTCCTCCACGACCCCGGCTCCGGCGAGACCGTCGCCCCGATCCAGCACCTTCCCGGCGCCAACGCGTCGTTCGAGGCGTACAACTCGCCGCTCTCGGAGTACGCCGCGCTCGGGTTCGAGTACGGCTACTCGGTCGCCGCACCGGACGCGCTCGTCGTGTGGGAGGCGCAGTTCGGCGACTTCGTGAACGGCGCCCAGATCGTGATCGACCAGTTCATCGTCGCGGGCCGCTCGAAGTGGAAGCAGACGTCACGGCTGACGCTGCTCCTCCCGCACGGGTACGAGGGCAACGGGCCCGAGCACTCGAGCGCCCGGCTCGAGCGCTTCCTCCAGCTCGGTGCGCAGGAGAACATCCGCGTCGCGAACTGCACGACGGCGGCGCAGTACTTCCACCTGCTCCGCCGTCAGGCGCTCGACGCTGTCGCGCGCCCTCTCGTGCTGATGACGCCGAAGGGCCTGCTCCGGCTGAAGCAGGCCTCGTCCAGCCTCGCGGAGCTGACGGATGGGCGGTTCGAGCCGGTCCTGGACGACGCGGGCGTCGACCACGCCGCCGTCGAGCGGCTCGTGCTCTGCTCCGGAAAGCTCTACTTCGACATCGTGGGGCACGAACTGCGCGAGTCGGTACCGGGCGTCGCCGTCGCGCGGATCGAGCAGCTCTATCCGTTCCCCGTCGAGGCGCTCGAGTCGCTGCTCGCCGCGTATCCGCGGCTCCGCGAGGTCGTCTGGGCGCAGGAGGAGCCGCAGAACATGGGCCCGTGGCGGTCGATCCGGCACCGCCTCGAGGAGACCGTCAGGGCGAGCACGGCCGAGGGCGTTCGGTATGTCGGCCGATCGTGGAAGGCGAGCCCGAGCGAGGGCTACCCGACCGCCCACCAGCGCGAGCAGGACCGGATCGTCCGGCAGGCGCTCGGGGTCGCCGACTAGCTCGCGTCCGGGCGCCGGCGGCGAGCGCTCGCCGCTGCGACGGCCGCCGCGGCAACGCGCGGGCCCTGCGTGCGAGCGAGCGCGAGGACGGCCTGCCGCTGCGCAGGCGGGAGGCGGCGCCACAGCCGGAAGGCGGCGAAACCGAGCGCGAGTGGGCTCGTCGGGGCGGGCACGGGGTAATCCAAGCACACGTGCGTCGTGCCGGGAGGCGCCCGAGGCGCGGGCTACACTGGGGCGTGGCCAAAGACGGCTCAGACACGACGATCGACGAATCGATGACGACCGAGACGCGCATTCCCGAGAACCCCTTCACGGAGGAGGCCGACGCCGCCGAGAGCAGCTCGTCGCTCTCGAAGGCGATCCAGGAGCACCTCGACCTGAAGCAGCGGAACGCCGGGCTCGACAACACGATGCCTCTCGACCGTTACTCGATCGAGGACCCCTTCGAGAACCATCCGCTCTTCAAGTCCGAGGAGCAGGCGCGGCTCGAGGAGACGCTGGACGGCGCGCCCACGACGGAGTCGCAGCCCGCCGTCCCGTGGCCGGGCGAGAGCGACGCGGAGCCCGAGGGGCCGGCGCTCGACGAGGGCCTCTGGGGCAAATCGCGCGATTTCGACTGGGGCGAGTGACGCGTCGTCGCCGCGCGAGCCATCGATAGGCTCGCGCGCATGACTCCCGAAGAACGCCTCGAACGCTACGCCGACCTCGTCGTCCGCGTCGGCGCGAACGTCCAGGAGGGGCAGGAAGTCGTGCTCTTCCACCAGGTCGAGCACGTCCCCATCGCGCGCGCGGTGGCGCGCGCCGCCTTCCAGGCAGGCGCTCGCCGCGTCCACTCCCTGCCTGCCGATCTGCACATCCGCAAGGCGGCGATCGAGTTCGGCCCGGAGGAGGAGCTCGGGATCACGCCGGACTACTTCCTCGACTGGGCGCGAACCTGGCGCGAGACGAAGCCGGCGATCATCCAGCTCACGGGCAACCCCGAGCCGGGCCTCTTCGACGGGCTCGACCCGGCGCTCGTCGGGAAGGCGGAGCCGAGGGACCTCCGGGAGCTCTACCTGCCGCTCGTCACCGAGCGGCTCACCAACTGGGTGATCGTCCCGGCGCCGAACGAGGGGTGGGCGCGGACGATCTTCGGCGAGCCCGACGTCGAGCGCCTCTGGCAGGCCGTCGCGACGGCGATGCGCCTCGACGCGGACGATCCGGTGCAGGCGTGGCAGGACCACGCCGCCGCCCTCCGCGTCGCGCTCTGCCGCCCTGAACGAGCGCGGCTTCGACGCCGTCCGCTTTCGGGGGCCGGGAACGGACCTCGTCGTCGGCCTGCTCGAGGCGTCCCGCTGGATGTGCGCGACGTTCGAGACGACCGCCGGCATCGAGCACCTGCCGAACATCCCCACCGAGGAGGTCTTCACGACCCCCGACTGGCGACGGACGACCGGCGTCGTCCGCTCGACCTATCCGCTGATCGTCCCGGGGGTCTTCGCTCGGGTCGACGGGCTCGAGGTGCGCTTCGAGGAGGGGCGAATCGTCGACGTCACGGCGGACGGCGACGGCGCCGAGGTGATCCGCACCCAGCTCGCCAGCGACCCGCAGGCGCCGTTCCTCGGTGAGATCGCGCTCGTCGACGGCTCGTCGCGGATCCGCCAGACAGGCCTCGTCTTCCACGACACGCTCTTCGACGAGAACGCGAGCTGCCACATCGCGTACGGGAGCGGCCTGCCGATGGCCGTGGACGGGGTCGACAGCCTCGGTGCCGACGAGCTGCTCGCCCTCGGCGTCAACGTCTCGGGCACGCACACGGACTTCATGATCGGCGGCTCCGACGTGGAGGTCGACGGCCTCGACGCGGACGGTGCAGCCACTCCGATCATCCGCGACGACGCCTGGGTGCTGTCGTGACAGAGCGTGTTTCTGGCTGAAGCCAGACACGGAGACGGAGCGCTGTCGGCGGAACTCGGTGTCCGGCCTCAGCCAGACACCTGCTCTCTCGCCCCTACGCGACGCGACGCACGTCCGCGCCCGAGAGCGTCGTCGCGAGCCGGCGGAACGGCCCCTCGACCGCCATCAGCTCGTCGTACGTGCCGCGCTGCGTGATGCGGCCGCGCTCGAGGACGAGGATCTGATCCGCGCGCCTCACCGTCGCGAGGCGGTGCGCGATGATGATCGACGTCCGTCCGCGCAGGAGCGTGTCGAACGCACGCTCGATCAGCACCTCGCTCGGCCGGTCGATGTTCGAGGTCGCCTCGTCGAGGATCAGCACCCGCGGATCCGCGACGAGAGCGCGCGCGATCGAGATGAGCTGGCGCTCGCCCGCGGACAGCCCGGAGCCGCCCTCGCGGACGACGTGGTCGAGGCCCTCCTCGAACCGCGCCGCGACCCGGTCGACGCCGATCGCGCGGGCGGCGGCCTCGATCTCCTCGTCGCTGGCATCCGGCCGCGCGAAGCGGATGTTGTCGGCGATCGTCCCGCTGAAGAGGAACGGATCCTGGAGCACGACGCCGAGCTGCCGGCGGTACGAGCGGAGGCGGACGTCCCGGAGGTCGACGCCGTCGACGCGGACGGCGCCGTCGTCGGGGTCGTAGAAGCGGGCGATGAGCTTGGCCGTCGTCGACTTGCCACCACCGGACTCGCCGACGAGCGCGATGCAGCCTCCCGGCGGAATCTCGAGCTCGAGCCCGTGGATCACGGGCTCCTCGCCGTACGCGAACACGACCCGGTCGATCTCGAGGCGGCCGTCGATCCGATGGAGCTCGCGGGCGTCCGGCCGGTCGGTGATGTCCCGGTCGGCGTCGAGCACGGTCGAGATCTTCCCCATGGCCGCGCTCGCGGCCTGCACCTGCCCGTAGAGCTCGGAGAGCTCCTGTAGCGGCTGGAAGACGAGCGAGAGCATGCCGACCGCGGCAATGAGCGTGCCGATCTCGAGCGCGCCACCGTCGATCATCCGCGCGCCGGCGTAGATCACCGCGACCTGCGCGATCACGCCCAGCAGCTCGATCGCCGGAAAGAAGACCGAGGAGAGCTTCTGCGCGTACGTGTTCGAGACCCGGTTCGCCTCGTTCAGCTCCTCGAACTCGCGCTGGAAGGCCCGCTCGCGGTTGAACGCCTGCACGACCGCCATCCCGGCGACCGACTCCGCGAGCTGCGCCGTCACCGCCGAGATCCTGCGTGCGGACGTCCGTGAACGCCGCGTGCGAGTTCCGCTGGAACCACCGCGTGATCAGCATCCCGGGCGGGAGCACGAGAAGGGCGACGAGGCCGAGGCGCCAGTCGAGCAGGAACAGGCCGCCGATCGCCGCGATGAGCGTCAGTGTGTTGACGACGAGCGTCGTCAGCCCCTGGTTGAGCACGTCGGAGAGCGCGTCGACGTCGCTCGTCAGCCGGGCGATGATCCAGCCGGCCTTCTGCTGCGAGAAGTAGCGGAGCGACAGCGACGTCAGGTGCTCGAAGAGGTCACGTCGCAGGTCGAGCACCATCTGCTGGCCGACGCCCGCGAGCATCAGCCATGTCGCCGTCCCGAGCACCCAGGCGACGACGCCGACCGCGACGTACAGCGCGACGTCCTGGACGAGGCGGCGTCGTCGCTCGCCCGGATGCCGTTGTCGATCGCGTCCCCGACGATGTGCCATCCCACGACCGGCGCCGCGGCCGAGACCGCGGCGAGGAGGAGAATCACCGCGAGGCGGCCGTGCCGGCCCTCGGTGTACCGCCAGAGCCGTGTCAGCCCGACGCGTGGCTCGCCTTTCATGCCGCGAGCGCCTCGTCGCCGAAGAGCTCCGCGAACGGGCCGCCGGCGCGGATCAGGTCCTCGGGCAGTCCCTGCTCGACGATGCGCCCGTCGCGCAGGACGACCGCGCGGTCGGCGACCAGCACCGTCGACAGCCGCTGGCCCGAGATGAGCACCGTCCGGCCCGCGACGGCGGGGCGCAGGTGCTCCACGAGATGTCGCTCCGTCTCGGTGTCGACGGCGGACATCGGGTCGTCGAGCACGATCACGCGTGCGCCCGCGACGAGCGCCCGCGCGAGGGCGACGCGCTGCCGCTGGCCACCGGAGAGGTTGACGCCGCGCTCGCCGATCAGCGTGTCGTAGCCGTCCGGGAGGTCGTTGACGAAGTCCGTGACGCCCGCCGCCTCGCACGCGTCGAGGACGTCGCTCCAGTCCGCATCGGGCCGCGCCGCGAGCAGGTTGTCGCGGAGCGGGATCGAGAACAGCACGGGCCTTCTGGGTCACGATCGCGACCGCGGAACGCAGCTCCGCGAGCGCCGCGTCGCGCGCGTCGACGCCCCCGACGAGCACGCGGCCGGCGGTCGGGTCGTAGAACCGCGGCAGCAGGTTGAGCAGCGACGTCTTGCCCGCTCCCGTCGGGCCGCACACCGCGACGATCTCGCCCGGCTCGACGTCGAGGTCGATTCCCGCGAGCACCTCGGCGCCTGTCGTGTAGCTGAACCGCACGTCCTCGAAGCGGATCGGCAATGGCCCTGACGGCAGCGCGGTGGGGGTCGCCGGTTCGGGCATCGACTCGATCCCGTCGAGCCACGCGAAGCTCCGCGAGGCCGCGGCGGTCGCGCGCTGACCGAGGTTGATGATCCACCCGAGCGCCTCGAGCGGCCACACGAGCTGGAGCAGCAGCGTCACGAAGAGGGTGAACTCGCCGATCGTCAGGTTGCCGGCGATCGCCTCTCGCCCGCCGACGAGCAGCACGGCGGCGATGCCCAGTGTGGGGAGGAAGATCAGCCCGGGGAGGAAGCGCGCCTCGACCGACGCTTGTCGCATCGTCTCCTTCCGCACTGCCTCTGCGCGGTCGGCGAAGCGGTCGCGGACGTCGTCCTCGCGTCCGAACGCCTGCACCATCTCGATCCCCACGACCACCTCGTCCGAGGCCTCCGTCAGGTGGCCCTTCTTGCGTTGCACCTCGCGGGAGATCGGGAACACGCGGTGCGCGAAGAAGTACGTGAGGACGGCGATCGGCGGCATCACCAGGGCCGCGGTCAGCGCCAGCTTCGCGTTGACGGTTGCGAGGACGATCGCAGCGCCCCCGAGCATCAGGATGCTCTGGATCGCCTGCACGACGCCCCAGCCGATGAAGTACCGGACGGGGTAGATGTCGTTCGTCGCGCGGCTGATCACCTCGCCGGTCGCGTGCCGGTCGTAGAACGCGCGCGGGAAGCGCAGGTACGCGTCGTAGAGCTTCGAGCGCAGCCGTGCCTCGACCGTGACACCGATGCGCGCAGTCGCGTAGCGCCGGGTGAAGTTGATGCCGAAGCGCAGGATCGCGACCACGAGGATCGCGACGAGGTACGGCACGAGGAGCGAGCGGTCGTCGCCGTCGATCGCGTTGTCGATGGTGCGCTGGACGAGGATGGGGATCAGGAGCGAGAGCGCCGGTGAACACGAGTGCGCACGAGAGCCCGATCGCGGCGAGGCGCCACTGGGCCCGCCAGAGCGGGTACAGGTGGCGGATCGTCGGCCAGAGCTTCAGGTCGGGCGGGTCGACGTGGTACACGGGCGGGCGGTCCTCCCGGCGCTGGTGCGCCCAGGGTCGAGTGTCCGGAGCCGCCCTCGCGCGAGAGGGCGGGGCAGAGCGTCCGACGGGCGCTCGCCGCAAGCCGGACGATCGAACAGTAGTCCACGCCGAGGCCAGTGCCGGTGCGGTTTTCCGCCCATTCGTAGGTTTCGCATCGCGCTGACGGCGAAGCGACTGCAACTTCGCACTTGACAGACATCATATTGATGTCATACTGGCGCCTATGGAGATTCACATCGACGGGATCCGGCACGACCTGCAGGCGGCGGCCGCCGCGCTCGGTGACGAGGCTGTCGCCGACGCGCTCCGGCGGCTGTCGGACGCGGTCGAGCCGTCGCTTCGGCTCCGGGTGATCGACCTGCTCTCCGAGGCGGCGCTCAGGCTGAACGGGCAGCTCGCCGAGGGTCACATCGAGGTTCGGCTCGCAGGGCGGGAGCCGGAGCTCGTGTTCGTCGACGAGCCGGAGGCTCCGGACGAGCCGCCGGCGCCCGGCGACGACCTGTCGGCCCGGATCACGCTTCGCCTACCCGAGGGGCTCAAGGCCGGCATCGAGGTTGCGGCCGCTCGGGAGGGAGTCTCCACGAACGCATGGATCGTCCGCGCGCTCGCGCGGGCGGTCGAGCCGCGCTCCGCGCGGCGCTCGTCGAACCGGCTCCAGGGCTTCGCCCGGAGCTAGAGGAAGGAGCATCCGATGTTCTCGTACGCACTCTTCGGCCCTCTCGACCCCGACCCCGTCGAGCGGCGGCGCCCGCGGCGCCGCGGCGACGGTCGCGTCGATGTCCGCCCGTCCGCCCCCGAGCGGCTCGCGCGCGGCTGATCATGGCGCGCTTCGACACACCCGGCCGCGTCGCCTTCCGCATCACGGCGCCGAGCGGACGCGTCACGCTCGACACCTGGGCCGAGCCCGGCGTCGACATCGAGATCACCCCGCTTCGTGGTGACGAGGGCTCGACCCAGGCCGCCGCCGAGACCCGGATCGAGGCCAAGGAGCGGGGCTCCTTGCACGAGATCCTCATCGAGGTGCCCAAGCGCGAGGGCCGGTTCGGCATCTTCGGCCGCAGCCCGGAGATCGGGATTGCGATTCGCTGTCCGGAGGGCGCCGACGTCGAGCTGACGACCCACAGCTCGGACCTCGAGGGGCGCGGCCCGCTGGGTGACGTCAACGTGAAGTCCGCGTCCGGGGACGTGTCCCTCGGCGATGTCCGGCAGCTCCTGTTCAACACCGCGAGCGGCGACGTCTCGGCCGGCGCAGTCGAAGGCACCCTCACCGCGAAGAGCGCGTCGGGCGATGTCGACATCCGTTCGGTCGGCGGGCCGAGCACGGTCAACACCGTCTCGGGGGACGTGCGGATCGGCCGAACCGAGGAGACAGCGCTCGTCAACTCCGTGTCCGGCGACATCGACCTCGAGGCAGTCGGCGCGGCCGTCCGCATCAGCGCGGTCTCGGGCGACGTCAACGTGGCCGCCAGGCCGGGCCTCGCGCTCTGGATCGACGCGCAGTCGGTGAGCGGCACGATGCAGTCCGAGCTCGACGTCGCGGACCTGCCGCCTGCAGACGCGGGCGAGGACCCGGTCGAGCTCCGCGTCCGCACGGTCAGCGGCGACGTCCGCATCTCGCGCTCGGGCGCGCCCGTTCGCTAGCGCCCGAGCCGAGGCCCGCCGACGCGGGTCCTAGACTCGCAACGTGGCAACTCCGGAGCCGCCGACCAAGCGGGTCGAGATCACGGTCTCTGCCCGGACGATGGCGACCGTCCTGGGCGTGATCGCGTTCGTGTGGGCGTTCATTGCCGCACGTCAGGCCGTCCTCTGGATCTTCATCGCGCTCTTCCTGGCGATCGTGCTCACCACGCCGGTCACGTGGCTCGTGGATCGACGCGGGATGAAACGCGGCAACGCGGCGATGCTCGTGGTACTCGGCCTGATCGGCTTCCTGAGCGCGCTCGCCTACCTGCTCGTGAGCCCGTTCGTGGGAGCCGTCCGGGACCTGATCGAGGACCTGCCGAGCATCGTCGAGCGGATCCGCGCCTCCGATCTCTTCCAGGAGCTCGACGCAGCGAACGAACCTCGGCGAGGAGCTCCAGACGCGTGCGGAGACGCTCGCTGCCGACCTTCCGTCGAAGCTCGGCGACGCGTTCGAGGTGGGCGGGAGGATCTTCGGCTTCGGCCTCGGCGCCCTCTCGATCACGTTCATGACGTTGTTCCTCGTGATCGAGCTGCCGAACCTCTCCCGCTCGCTCCACAGCGTGCTGTTCCCGCGGGAGTCGAACGCGGATCGAGATGCTCGAGGAGCGGATCACGCGGACGATCGGGCGCTACGCCCTCGGGGCCATGGTCATCGCGTCGATCGCCGGCACGGTGCAGGGCACGGCGGCGTGGCTGCTCGGCGTTCCGTTCGCTCTCGCCCTCGGGATCATCGCAGGGCTGCTGGGCCTGATCCCGCAGGTCGGCGCCACCATCGCCGCCGTCGTGCTCTCGCTCGTCGCGCTTACCGTGGGCGTCCCGCAGGCGCTGATCATGCTCACCGTCTGCATCGCGTACCAGCAGCTCGAGAACTACGTGCTGCAGCCGACGATCCAGGGCCGCGCGGCGGACATCTCGGGCTTCTTCGTGATCGCCAGCGTGATCGTCGGGGCGGCGCTTCTCGGAGTCGTCGGAGCGCTCATCGCGGTTCCGCTGGTCGCCTCGGCGCAGATCGTGATTCGCGAGCTGACCGCGGAACGGCGCGCCGCCGTGGCGCTCGCGCAGGCGGCCACTCCGGGGTCTGTCCCCGAAGGGGACTGACCCCCGCGAGGCTCACTGGGGTCTGACCCCTCGGGGTCAGACCCCTCGGCAGTCGGCGCAGGCGCCGCGGAGCACGACCTCGTGCTGCTCCATCGCGTAGCCCAGACGCCCGGCCGCGCCCGCGAGCGCGCGCTCGAGGCGGTCGTCGGTGAACGGCTCGACCCGGCCGCAGTCGTCGCAGACGAGGTGGTGATGATGGTGGTGACCGTCGCCGCCCGCCGGCTCGAAGCGCGCGACCCCGTCGCCGACGTCGACCCGCTGGACGAGCCGCAAGGCGGCGAGCGTCTCGAGCGCCCGGTAGACGCTGGCGACGCCGACGGTGCCGCCGGCCGCGCGGATGCCGTCGTGGATCTCCTGCGCCGAGAGGCAGCAGCGCTGAGCGTCGAGGAACTCGACGACCGTCCGGCGTGCGCCCCCGCGGCGGAGCCCGGCGGCGCTGAGGCCGGCGAGCGCGTGATCGCCCCAGCTCGACATCGCGCAGATGATACCGATTCTCATGTCTGGTACCCTCCGCCGCAGCCATGGTTTCGAGAATCGTTCTCGTCTGTGTGGCCGGTGTCGCGACGCTGGTTGCGGCGGGCTGCGGTGGGTCGGCCGATGCCGGCGGCTCCCTCGTCGCCGCCTTCCACCCGCTCGCGTACGCGATGCGGCAGGTGGCGCCGGCCGGAAGCGAGGTCGTCGACCTGACCCCGCCCGGCGCCGAGCCGCACGACCTCGAGCTGAGCGCCCGCGACGTCGAGCGGCTGCGCGACGCGGCGCTCGTCGTCTACGCGGGCGGCGGGTTCCAGCCTGCCGTCGAGGACGCCGTCCAGAGCCGTGCGGGGCGATCGCTCGACGTCCTCGGGGAGGTCGAGCTGCTCGACGGCCAGGAGGGCGAGCCCGACCCGCACGTCTGGCTCGACCCGCTGCGCTACCGGCAGATCGCCCGCTCGATCGCCGCTGCCCTCGGCCGTCCGAAGGCGGCGGACGCGTTCGCCGAACGGCTCGAGGAGCTCGACGAGGAGCTCGCCCGCGGGCTCGCTCGCTGCGAGCGTCGCGAGATCGTGACGAGCCATGCGTCGTTCGCCTACCTCGCCGACCGGTATGACCTCGAGCAGGTGCCCCTCGTCGGCGTCTCGCCCGAGGCCGAGCCCGACGCGCGGGACATCGAGAGGCTCGTCGACGAGGTGCGCGCGCACGGGGGCCACGACGGTCTTCTCCGAGCCGCTCGTCTCGTCACGGCTCGCCGAGACGGTCGCGCGCGAGGCGGGCGCCTCGACGGCCGTCCTCGACCCGCTCGAGGGGCTGACGCCGGAGCAGGAGGAAGGCGGCGCCGACTACTTCAGCGTGATGCGCCAGAATCTCGCGGCGTTGCGCGCGGCCCTCGGATGCACGTGAGCACGGCCCCCGCGGTCGAGCTCGAGGACGTCTCGTTCGCCTATCGGGGCGGTCCCCCGGCGCTCGAGGACGTCTCGCTCTCCGTCGAGCAGGGGGCGTTCGTCGGGATCGCCGGGCCGAACGGCGGCGGCAAGACGACGCTGCTGCGCCTCGCGCTCGGGCTCGAGCGCCCTGCGTCCGGACGCGTGCTGGTGTTCGGCCGCCCGCCGCGGCACGCGCGGCGCACCCCGCATCGGATACCTCTCTCAGCGCGCGCAGCTCGCGTCGGGCACGCCCGTCACCGTGCGCGAGCTCGTGGAAGCGGGCCGGCTCGCCGTGCGCGGCCCGTTCGGGCCGCTCCGCGCGCCGGACCGGGCCGCCGTCGCCCACGCGATCGAGCGCGTCGGCCTCGGCGACCGCGCGGACGCGCCGCTCCACACGCTCTCGGGCGGGATGCAGCAGCGGGCGTTCATCGCCAAGGCGCTCGCCACCGAGCCGGCGCTCCTCGCGCTCGACGAGCCGACGACCGGCGTCGATGCCGAGTCGCAGGAGTCGCTGGCCGTCCTGCTCGCCGAGCTCCGCTCCGAGCTCGGCGTGACGATCCTCTACGTCTCCCACGAGTTCGGCGCGGTGGAGCACGTCGTCTCACGGCTCGTCCTCGTCAGGCGCCGGATCGTCTTCGACGGCTCGCCGTCGGAGCTGCCCGCACTGTGGCACGACCCGTCGCACGTCCACTGATGCTCGAGCTGGAGTTCATGCGGCATCGCGTTCGCCGTCGGCGCAGTCGTCGGCGTCCTGGCCCCCGCGGTGGGCTTCTTCCTCGTCGAGCGGCGGCAGTCGCTCGTCGGTGACGGGCTCGGGCACGTGGCGTTCGCCGGCGTCGCGGCCGGGTACCTGCTCGACATCTCGCCCGTCCTGACGGCGCTCGCCTTCGCCGTCCTCGGCGCGCTCGCGATCGAGTGGCTGCGCACCCGCGGCGGCACCGCCGGCGACCAGGCGCTCGCGCTCGTCTTCTACACCGGCATCGCACTCGGCATCGTGCTCGTCTCGTCGGCGGACCGGCTCGACGTCGGGCTCTTCCAGTTCCTGTTCGGCTCCATCCTGACCGTCACCTGGAGCGACCTGTGGGTCGTGCTCGCCCTCGGCGCTCGGCTCGCTGGCCGCGATCGCGATCCTCTACCGCGGCCTCGTCGGCGCCGTGCTCGACGAGGAGGGCAGCCGCGTCGCCGGCGTGCGCGTCGGGCTGATGAACACGACGGTCGCGGTGCTCGCCGCGCTGACGGTCGGGATCTCGATGCGCATCGTCGGGATCCTCCTCATCGCGGCGCTGATGGTGCTGCCGGTGATCGCGGCGCAGCGCGTCGCGTGGAGCCTCCGCTCGACGCTCGGCCTCGCGATGGCGTTCGGGCTCGCGTCCGTGCTCGCGGGCCTGACGCTCGTCCTACTACGGCGACCTGCCGCCGGGCGGCACGATCGTCCTGATCGCCGCGGGAGGATCGGTCGCCGCGCTGCTGGTCGGCTCCGTCGTCCGTGGGCGATGATGCGACGCGCATGAGCGCGGGATCCACGGGATGACCGTCGTCCTCACCGGGAGCGCGCTGACGATCGACGACGTCGTCCGCGTCGCGCGTCGCCGCGAGCCGGTCGAGCTCGACCCGGGCGCCGCTCGACCGGATGGCGGCCGCGCGCGCGGTGGTCGAGCGGACGCTCGCCGACGGCGTCGAGGCGTACGGCGTCACGACGGGCGTCGGTGTGCGCAAGTCGTTCCGCGTCACCGCGGACGGTCACGAGGCGCTGCTGCTCCGGCAGCACCTGATCGCCCAGGGGCCCGCCGCTCCCGCGCGACGTCGTGCGCGCCGCGGCGCTGCGCCTCGCGAACGCGCTCGCGCAGGGGCTCTCGGCCGCCCGACCCGAGCTCGCCGAGCGCGTCGTCCGCGCGCTGAACGACGACGACCTGCCGCCGGTGCGGTCGCTCGGCTCGATCGGGCAGGCGGACCTCGCGCAGACCGCGGACCTCGCCGTCGGCCTCCTCGGGGACGAGGCGCCGGCGCCGGGCGAGGGCATCGCCCTCCTCAACCAGAACGCGTTCTCCACGGGCCACGCCGCCCTCGCGATCCACGACGCGCGGGAGCTGCTCGCGACCCTCGACGTCGCCGGGGCGCTCGACCTCGAGGCGCTCGGCGCGAACCGCGAGGCGCTGCTCCACCCGGCGCTCGCGTCCGTCCGGCCGTCTCCCGGCATCGACGAGACGCTCGACCGGCTTCGCGCGCTGCTCGAGGGCAGCGGCGTCGGCGCGCGCTCGCTCCAGGACCCGCTCAGCTTCCGCACCATTCCGCAGCTCCACGGCGCGGCTCGCGACGCGCTCGGCTTCGTCGCGCGAGCAGGTCGAGCGGGAGCTCAACGCGCACCAGTCGAACCCGCTCGTGGTGGTCGACGAGGGCCGTCTCGTGTCCGTCGGCAACTTCGAGGTCGCCGCCCTCGCGACGGCGCTCGATCTCGCGCGCCTCGTCGTCGCGCAGGTCCTGACGAGCGCGGCCGAGCGGGCGGTGAAGCTCCTCCAGGCGCCGCTGACGGGCCTCCCGGAAGGGCTCGGCGAGCACCCGGGGCTTGCCGAGAGCGCGCTCAGCGAGCTCGGGATCGCCGTCCAGGCGATCGCCGCCGAGGCCCGGCTCCTCGCACAGCCGGTGTCGCTCGAGCTCGTCTCGACGACGCAGGCCGAGGGGATCGAGGACCGCACGACGATGGCTCCGCTCGCGGCGCGCCGCCTCTCGCGAGCAGGTCGGCCTCGGCAGGCGCGTGCTCTCGATCGAGCTTCTCATCGCCGCCCAGGCGTGCGATCTCCGTGCGGAGCCCCTGGCGCCCGGCGCTGCGAGAGCGCACGCGATCGTCCGTGAGCGCGCCCCCTTCGTCGGCGCAGGCGATCCGCTCCCGGACCTCGAGCCGCTCGTCGAGCTCGTCGCCGAGGGAGGGCTCCTCGCGTGACGGCGGTCGACCTCCACCAGCACCTCTGGCCCACCTCGTTCGTCGACGCGCTGCGCGCCCGCGCCTCGGCGCCGACGCTCGACGGCACCGTGCTGACGACGCCCGAGGGCTCGTTCGAGCTCGACCTCGGCGTGCACGACCCCGAGCAGCCGGATCGAGGCACTCGACCGGGACGGGATCGACGTCGCCGTCCTCTCGCTGCAGACGACCCTGGGGATCGAGGCGTTGCCGGCATCGGAGCGCGACGAGCTCGAGCTCGCCTGGGTCGACGGCATCCGGCAGGTCGTGCGCGACTCGGACGGCCGCTTCCGCGCTCTCGCCCCGTGGCGGGTCCTCGACGGGTTCGACGGCACGTCGGCGGGGGTGTCCGCGCTGCTCGAGCCCGAGCGCCACACGGCGCTCCTCGGCGAGATCGACGCCGCCGGCGGCGTCCTCTTCGTCCATCCGGAGTCGGCGGGGCCGCTGCCTCCCGGCCGGCCCGGCTGGTGGGGCTGGACGGCGGGCTACACGTCGCAGATGCAGCGGGCGTACTTCGCCTGGCTCGCCGACGGCCGCGAGCGCCTGCCGGCGATCAGGGTCGTGTTCTCGATCCTCGCGGGCGGCGGCCCGTTCCTCCTCGAGCGCCTGTCCCACCGCGGGATCGAGGTGCGATCCGCGCTCGATCCCGGCGTCTTCTTCGACACCGCGACCCACGGCCGCCGGGCGATCGAGCTCTGCATCGAGACGTTCGGCGCGGGCCAGCTCGTCTACGGCAGCGACATGCCGGTCGTCGACCCCCGGCTCACGTTGCAAGCCGTCCGGGGTTTCGGAGATGCTGTCGCCCGACTTCTCCAGATCGACACACCGGGGGCGCTCCTTCCATGACCGAGATCTCGACCTGGGTCCGCGACCGGGTGTCCGCGGACGTCGACCTCGACCGCGAATCCATGACGCAGCTCGCGCGCGAGATCGTCCGCGAGGAGGGGCTCTGGCGCCCGTACGCGCGCCACGACGCGGAGACGCGGTTCTACCGCCAGCTCTACCGCGACCCGAACCTCGACGTCTGGCTCATCTGCTGGGTGGACGGGCAGCGCACCGGCTACCACGACCACGACCGCTCGTCGGGCGCGGTCTGCGTCTGCGAGGGAACCCTCTTCGAGGACTGGTTTCGCATCGAGGAGGACGGGTGGGTCCGCGAGAGGACGACGATCCACGAGGCCGGCGGAAGCTTCGACTTCGACGCCGCCGACATCCACGGCGTCCGCCACCCGGGCGACGCGCCGCCGTCGACCTCGATCCACCTCTACTCGCCGGCGCTCTGGCGGATGGGTCACTACGAGCCGGGCCCGCGCGGCATGCGCCGGACGGGCATCACGTACGCGGACGAGCTGCTCGACGTCGTCTGATCCCGTTCGCGAGCACGATTCCGCACGAGCGGAATCGTGCCGCTTGATCCCCGCCTCCGGCGGGGCAGATCCCTGAAGGCGGCGCCTTTGGCGCCGCAGCTGCCTCGATTCGCGGGTCTTGTGCCTGCGACCCGGAGACCCCATACTTCAACCGAAGTTGTAAGTTGAGGATGGGAATGTGACGCGACGAGCCCGGAGGGAACGGACAGAGCGGCGCGAGAGCCGTCGGCGTCCTGCGGCCTTCGCCGGCGCGCCGCCCGTCAACTCCTTCGAGCCGGTGGCGCTGCTCGACGCGGAGCAGCTCGACGCCGTGCACGTCGCCTCCCTGCGACTGCTGCAGGACGTCGGCGTGGAGTTCATGGGCGGGGCGGCGCGAGCAGCGTTCGCAGGGGCGGGCGCGCTCGTCGACGACGCGACGGGACTGGTTCGGATCCCGGTGGACGTCGTGGAGCACGCGCTCGCAACCGCGCCCTCGCGGTTCACGGTGACCCCCAGGAACCCCGCGCGGAGCCTCGATCTCGGGGGCGACCGGGTCGCGTTCGGGCTCGTCGCAGGCCCGCCGACCGTCCATGATCGCGTGCGTGGTCGCCGGACGGGGAACTTCGACGACTACGTGACGCTCGTGAAGCTCGCGCAGTGCTTCGACGTCATCCATTTCGTCGGCAACCAGCCCACCTCGCCGCAGGAGCTCCCGGCCGGCACGCGTCACCTCGACACGTACAGAGCGAACGTGACCTACACCGATCGCACCTTCCACTGCCTCGCGATCGGCCGCGACCGCACGCTCGACGGGATCGAGATGATGGCGATCTCTCGCGGTCTCACGCTCGAGCAGGTCGTCGACGACCCGTGCGTGCTCACGATCATCTCCGTGAACTCGCCCCGCCGTTTCGACGAGGCGATGAGCGACGGGCTGATGGCGATGGCCGAGTACGGCCAGCCGGCGGTGATCACGCCGTTCACGCTGATGGGAGCTATGACACCCGTGACGCTGGCCGCCGCCCTCGTCCAGCAGAACGCGGAGGCGCTCGCGGGGATCGCGCTGACGCAGCTCGTCCGTCCGGCGGCGCCGGTCGTCTACGGCGCGTTCACGTCGAACGTCGACATGCGCAGCGGCGCGCCGGCGTTCGGCACGCCCGAGAACGCGAGGGCGACGATCGCGGCCGGACAGCTCGCCCGACGCTACGGCCTTCCCTACCGCGCCTCCAACGCCAGCGCGTCGAACGCGCTCGACGCGCAGGCCGCGTACGAGTCGCAGATGTCGCTCTGGTCGGCCGTGCTGGGCGGGGCGCATCCTCGTCTACCACGGAGCCGGGTGGATGGAGGGAGGGCTGACGGCGTCCTTCGAGAAGCTCGTCCTCGACGTCGAGATGCTGCAGATGATGGCTGTCACGATGGCCCCGGCCGGAGTCGACCAGCGCGAGATCGACGAGGGCCTCGCCGCGATCGCCGACGTCCCGACCGGGGGGCACTTCTTCGGCTCTCCGCATACGCTGGCGCGCTACGAGACGGCGTTCTACGAGCCGCTCGTGTCGAACTGGCAGAACTACGAGAGCTGGGAGGCGGCCGGGTCCGTGACGGCCGAGGAGCGTGCCACGCAGGTCTGGCAGGACGCGCTCGAGCGCTACGAGCAGCCGCCGCTCGATCCCGAGGTCGCCGAGCGCCTCGATGCGTTCGTGATCCGTCGCAAGCGCGAGCTCCGGGACGTCGACCATTGAGCATCCTGTTCGTCCTCACCGAGCGCGCCGGCGGGCTCACGCAGGAGCGGCGCGAGCGCTACGAGGCGGCGCGCGAGCGCATCGCCACGCTCTCCGGAACGATGGTCGAGACGACGCACTACGACGCGGTCGAGGCACCGAGTGCGGCGATGCTCGTCCTCTCCGGCTCCTACGACCCGTGGGCGACGCACCACCCGCGCTCGCTCGGGCGCTTCTACGAGGTGCTCCGCCGGTACCCGGGCCCGGTGCTCGGGATCTGCGCGGGGATGCAGATGCTCGTCCGCGCCCGCGGTGGCGTCGTCGCCGCGGCGGCGGAGCCGACGCGCGGGTACGCGACCGTCGACGTCGTCGACGATTCCGACCTCCTCGCCGGGCTGTCGCCGAGCTTCATGGCGTTCCAGAGCCACGAGGACGAGATCACACGACTCCCCGAGGGCTTCCGCGTGCTCGCCTCGAGCGAGCGGTGTGCCGTCGAGGCGGTCGCGGCCGACGACCGTCCGTGGTGGGGCACGCAGTTCCACCCGGAGGCCGTGGGATGACGACCACCCCGCCGGGCGCTCCGTCGTCGAGCGCTTCCTCGAGCTCGCCGGTTAGCCGCAGAATCGCATCGCGGTGACGGCGATCGCCTGGGCGCACGCGACCAGGTCGGCGATCGGGACGGACTCGTCGGCCGTGTGCGCCGAGGCGATGTCGCCAGGCCCCAGGCAGATCGCGGGGATGCCCGCCTCGACGGTGAGCGTCGCGCCGTCGTGCCAGTTGTCGAGACCGCCGAGCGAGCTCGGGCACCCGATGTCGAGCGCAGCCGAGAGTGCCGTCGCGACGATCGGGTCGTCGACCGGCACCTCCGCCGGCGGCACGCCGCCGACGAGCCATTCGATGCGCGGCGGGTGCTCGGCGAGCCAGGGATCGGTCGCCGTCGAGGTGAGGATCCACTCCGTGAACTCCCGCTCCACGTACGATCCGAGGCCGCTCTCGTCCGCCTGCTGCGGGAGGTACTCGATATGGCAGTCGAGCCTGCACGACGCGGGGTACGAGACGATCCACTCGCCACCGGAGACCATCGTCGGCACGCAGTCTCCGGGCGACAGATACGGATGGGCGGGCAGCCGGGCCCAGTGGTCGCGTAGCCGGCCGATCGCCTCGAGGACGAGCGCCATCTTCTCGATCGCGTTCACCGCGCCGCCCTCGTCGGCCGAGCGGGGCGGGATGCCCGCGTGGCCCGCTCGCCCCTCCACGGTGATCGTGGGGAGCAGGCTGCCCCGGCACGCGATCCAGACGTCGAGCCCGCTGGGCTCGGGCACGATCGCACCGTCGGCGCGGAGCGTCCGCGCCATCGCGAGCCCGCCGGCCCCCGTCGACTCCTCCTCGCTGACCGTGTTCACGATCAGGTCGCCCGCGAGTCGTACGCCGAGCCGCGCGAGCGTCTCGGCTGCAAAGACCATCGCGGCCACGCCGCCCTTCATGTCGCACGCTCCGCGTCCGTGCACGGCGCCGTCGGCGACAACGGCCGCGAACGGCGGATGCTGCCAGCGATCGACCGGCTCTACCGACACGACGTCGATGTGGCCGTTGAGGAGAAGTGTGCGTCCACCGCCCGAGCCGGCGAACCGCGCCGCAAGCTGCGGCCGGCCGGCAAACGTGAACCCGTCGGGGACCATGGGATGCCCTGCGATCAGCTCGGGGTCGGGCTCCCAGAGTCGGACCTCGGCGCCGCGAGCCCGAAGGCGGCCTGCGAGAAGCTGTTGGAGCTCCTCCTCCTGACGAGGCGGGTCGCCGGGCGTGTGGGTCGTGGTGTCGTGGCGAACGAGTGCCCGCAGGAGGTCGACGAGCTCGTCCTCCCTCCGCGCGATCTCGTCGCAGACCCGCTGCTCGTCGCTCGGCAGTCCGGCTGGAGGGGACTCGACATTCAAACCGGGTTGCATCTTCGGTGAGCGGGACGTGACAATGCAACCGTGAACCCCGGGACCGCCGCGCTGACTCGTGGCCTCGGCGTCCTCGAGTTGCTCGCGGACGACGCCGCCGGGCGCGGGCTCGGCGTGGTCCGTCTCGCGGAGCTCCTGGGCGACGACAAGAGCCAGGTCTCGCGCACGTTGCAGACCCTGGCCGAGCACGGCTACGTCGAGCGCGACCCCGAGAGCCTCGCCTACCGGCTCGGCTGGCGCGTCTTCGCGCTGGCCGCCCGCGCCGGCGACGCGCGCCTGCTCGCGGAGGCGCCGCCGATCATGCGCGCGCTCGTGCGCACGCTCGAGGAGAGTGTGCACCTCTCCGTCCGCCAGGGGGCGTCGGTGCTCACCCTGCTTGCCGAATCCCCCTCGCACGCGCTGCACGCACCCGGTCGGATCGGTGGGCTCACGCCCGTCGCCACGACGTCGGCCGGGCGGGTGCTCGTGTCCGACCTCGAGCCGGAGGAGCTCGACGCGCTCGGTCTTGCGGCACACCGAAGCACGATCGAGGACGTGGCCGCGCGCGGCTACGCGATCGTGCGGGAGGAGTTCGAGCCGGGACTGGTCGCCGCCGCCGCGCCGATCCGCGGCCCTACGGGGACGGTCGTCGCCGCGCTCAACGTCTCGGGCCCCCGGTTTCGCCTCGACGATCGGCTCGAGGACGCCGCTGCGCGCCTCGTGACCGCCGCGGACGAGCTCTCCGTCACGATCGGCGGCGCCCTCCCGTCCGCGTCGCGACGATGACGTCGCTCTGGCACCCCTTCGCCGACATGTCTGCTGTGGACGGGGCGGAGCTGGTGATCTCCCGCGGCGAGGGCGTCTTCGTCTGGGACGAGCGGGGCCGGCGGTACCTCGACGGCTCCTCGAGCCTCTGGTACGCCAATGTCGGCCACGGCCGGCGGGAGATCGCCGACGCCGTGACGGCGCAACTCCAGGCGCTCGCGAGCTATCACGCCTTCGGTGACATCGCGAGTCGCCCGGCACTCACGCTCGCCGACCGGCTGGCGGGGATGGCGCCCGAGGTCGGCTCCAGGGTGTTCCTGACGAGCGGCGGAGGCGACGCGATCGAGACGGCCGTGAAGCTCGCGCGGCTCGTCCACGTCGTCCGCGGCGAGCCCGAGCGCCGGCACCTGATCAGCCGAACGAGCGGCTACCACGGCACGCACGGCATCGGCACGAGCATCCTGGGGCTGCCCTACAAGGACGAGTTCGGGCCGCTCGTGCAGCAGACGGCACAGGTGCCCTGGGACGACGCCGCCGCCCTCGAGCACGAGATCGAGCGCGTCGGAGCGGGGAGCGTCGCCGCGTTCGTCTTCGAGCCGGTGATCGGGTCGGGCGGCGTCCTCGTCCCTCCGGACGGCTACCTCGAGCAGGTCGTTGCGATCTGTCGCCGGCACGGCGTGCTGACGATCGCCGACAGCGTGATCGGCGGGTTCGGGCGACTCGGCACGTGGCTGGGCGTCGAGCGGTTCGGTCTCGCCCCGGACCTGATCGTGTTCGCGAAGGGGGTCACCAGCGGGTACCTGCCGCTCGGCGGGGTCATCGCCGGCCCGGCAGTCGCCGAGCCGTTCTGGTCGACGCCGGGGCTCTCGTTTGCACACGGAGCCACGTATGCCGGGCACCCGACGTGCTGCGCCGCGGCGCTGGCGAACCTCGACCTGCTCGCGGCCGACGATCTCGTCGGGCGGGCCCTCGAGCTCGAGGCGGGCTTCCACGGAGCCCTCCGGCAACTGGAGGGCCACCGGCTCTGCGCAGAGGTGCGAGGAGGAGTCGGCCTGATGGCGGCCGTCGCGCTCGAGCCGGACGTCGTCGAGCACGATCCCGACGCGCCACGGCGCCTGTGGCTCGGCGCGCGGGAGGCGGGCCTGCTGACCCGCTCGCTGCGCGACGGCGTCGCGGTGGCGCCGCCGCTGATCGTCGAGGACGCACACGTCGAGCTCGCGCTCGAGGCGCTCGCCGTGGCGCTGGACGGGCTCGGCTAGAGCCCTGATGTGGGTTAGGCGTGCGTGTCGGGGAGGGTCTGCACCAAGCAGCGTGGTCGGCTCGACCGGTGTGCAGGCTGGGCTGCCTGGATACCGGTCGAGACGGCCGCGATGCGCCGTGTGCAGGCTCCCCAGCCGTGCGTGCGCATAACCCACATCAGGCCTCTAGTGAGCCGGATCGCCTTCGGGCACGCGCCGCATCCCGAGCATCCGGTCGATCACCATGTTCTGGAAGCGGTGCACGGGCTCCTCGAACCGGTAGCACATCCGCCCACCGGTATACGCGGGATCGGCGAGACCGTGCTGGACGCGCTCGACGATGGCGATGTCCTCGCGGTTGACGCCGTCCCAGAAGGCGAGCAGCTCGTCGATCGCCGCCGTCGGCGCCGGGCAGGGCGATCGACTCGGGCGGCACGAGCATGTACGCCACCTCGGCGGTCGTCCGCGCGGAGACCGGCCGCGTGAGCAGCAGGAACGTGTGGTTCGGCAGCGCGTTGATCGCGACGGAGGGAAAGAGCCACGCGAAGCGGGCGCTCTCGCGCATCGTCGGCGCCGAGCCCCGACATCGCCGGCAGACCGTCCCAGCCCCCGTCCTCGCTGTTCGCCGCGATCGGGGACGTGCAGAACCCCATGTACATGCCGGAGCCCTGCCAGCGGTGGTGGGCGCTCATCGGCGATACCTTCACGAGCCCGGGATGCACCCACGGGAGGTGGTAGTACTCCATGAAGTTCTCGGCGACGAGCTTCCAGTTCGCCTCGATCGTGTACTCGGCCGAGCGCACGAGCCGGTGCTCCGCGAGCCGGTAGCCGTCGAGCCTCGCGGGCAGGTCGCCCAGCTCGTCCTCGAGCTCCGGCGCCGCCGGGTCGAGGCAGACGAAGACGAGGCAGCCCCACTCCGCGACGCGGACCGGGTGGAGCCCGTGCTCGGCCTTGTCGAACTCCCTCACGTCCGACATGTCGAACATGCCGCGTTGATCGTCGGGAATCCCGGCCTCCGCCGTGAACAGCGGCGTCCCGAGGCACGCGCCGTCGAGGTCGTACGCCCAGGCGTGGTAGGGGCACTGGAAGAAGCGTTCGACCCGGCCGTGTGGCTCGGCGACGAGCTGTGCACCGCGATGGCGACACACGTTGTGGTGGGCGCGGAGCTCGCCGGCGCGGTTTCGGCAGACGAGGATCGAGCGTCCGGCGACCTCGGCGACGACGAAGGCGCCCGGCTCCGGCGAGCTCGTCGGTGACGCAGACCGGCACCCAGCAGGTGCCGAAGACGCGATCCTGCTCGAGCGCGTGGAACGCGTCGGAGGTGTAGGCGTCGGGATCAGCGTCGAGGCGTAGTCGACGGGGAGCCGCGTCGCGCGGTAGGTGGACTCCTCGGCGAAGAGCTCGGGCGGAACCGGCCTCGCCGGGTTGCCGATCGCGCTCATGCGACGACGGTAGTGCGCAGGCCGACTCAGCGTCAAGCCGTCGGGTTGCACTCTGCGCGCCGAGGTTGCATAGTCCGCAACCGTGCAGTCGGCCGATCGGGCGCTCCACATCCTTGCGAGCTTCGACAGCGAGCGCACCTCGCTCGGCGTATCCGAGGTGGCGTATGAGCTCGGAATCCACAAGAGCACGGTCTCGCGCCTGATGGCCACCCTCGAGCGGCGCGGATTCGTGCGACGGGAAGGGGAGCGATTCGTGCCCGGGCTGGAGCTTGCGCGGCTGGCACAGGCGGCCGACATGGTCGCGCCGCTCGTCGCGCGCGCGGCGCCGGTACTGGAGCGGCTCGCTGCCGCGACCGGCGAGGCGGTCACCCTGGGGGTGCCGCGCGATCAGGGCGCGGGCTACGTCGCGCAGCGCGACGGCGCCCACATCCTGAAGGTCGGCGACTGGGTCGGTCGCTCGACGACCCTCCATTCGACGGCGACCGGCAAGGTGCTGCTCGCATTCTCCGACCTCCGCGTCGTCGGCCGGCTCGAGCGCCATACGACGAAGACGATCGTCGACCGGGTCGCGCTCAGGCGTGAGCTCGAGCGAACGCGCCTGCAGGGCTACGGCGTGACCCGGGACGAGCTCGAGATCGGCCTCTCGGCCGCGGCCGCGCCGATCTTCGACCCGGCGGGCGCGTGCATCGCAGCTCTCGCCGTCTCCGCCCGTCCTTCCGGATCGCGCGTTCGCTCACGTCGCTGGCCGTCAGTGCGTGATCGCCGCGGGCGAGATCACGACGGCGCTCGATACTGGACGTAGCCGCCCCGTGACCGGAACCGACTATCGCCGTCCGTTTGACGTCTATGGCCATTGGAACCCCGAGCTGAAAGGAGCAGCCGTCCCCCACCACGGACGATCGACCCGACTCAGCCTCTCGGAGCGTCTGTGTTCGGCCGCCCTTGCCCCTTCGCTGTCCGGCATGGTGAGATGCGCCATCCGCTCGGTTCACGCCACGCAACGGTCAGCGCCTCGAGGAGCGGCGCTGACGAAGGAGGAGGATCGATGCGTTATCCCCGCGAGGAGCTCGACGCCTACCGCAAAGGCGCCGGCGAGCTCGAGAACGAGCTCATCGACGAGTACAACGCCGGCCCGTCACGCGCGCGCGAGCTGCTGCGGCGCGGCTCGGTGCTCGGCATGTCCCTGCCGCTCCTCGAGCCTCATCGCCGGCGTGCCGCTCGCGGCCGCGGCACCGCAGCGTCGGCAGCGCCGACCGCAGGAACGCTCCGCGTCGGCTCGCCGGCCGCGGACGGCTCGCTCGAGCCGCCGCTCCTGCAGTCGCTCGGCGCGCTCGGCCGTCTCGCACATCGCGGGCGAGCAGCTCGTCTTCGCCGACAAGAACTCGCGGCTCGTGCCGCGGCTCGCGACCTCGTGGAAGGCGTCGAACAGGGCGAGGACGTGGACGTTCAAGATCCGCCGGAACGTCAGGTTCCACGACGGCACGCCGCTGACGCGCCGACGACGTCGTCGCGACCTTCAAGCGGCTGCTGACGAAGGACTCGCAGGCGCAGTCGTCCTACAAGGGCGTGATCGCCGGCGTCAGGAAGGTCGGAACGCACACGGTCGTCGTTCAACCTCGCCGCGCCGAACGGCTTCTTCCCGTACCCGCTCGAGCCAGCAGACGTACCAGGCGATCATCCTGCCGAAGACCTACAAGCTGCCGTCCGACCTCACGAAGCCGGGCGAGTGGACGTCCAAGATGAACGGCACCGGCCCGTTCAAGCTCAAGGAGAACCGCGGCGCCGCCGGGCTCACCTTCGAGGCGAACCCGAAGTACTGGGGCGGGCGACCCGTCGATCGACACGGTCGAGTGGCAGATCCTCGAGGACCAGGCGCGCGCCACGGCGCTCCAGAGCGGTCAGATCGACCTCGCCGTCCAGCTCTCGTACCAGGGCGCCCAGCAGCTCGGGCGACAAGGCGATCGCGCTGCGGACGCCGAACCACCGCTACCTGCACATGAACACCACGAAGGAGCCGTTCAACGACCCCCGCGTGCGGCAGGCGTTCGCGCTCGCGCTCAACCGGCCGCAGATCGCGCAGGGCGCTGTGGGGCAAGTACGCCGAGGTCGGGAACGACAGCCCGCTCTGGCCCGGCTACGCGTTCACCGACAGGGCCGTGCCGCAGCGCAGGCAGGATCTCGCGCGGGCGCGGGCGCTGCTCAAGGCGGCGGGGCAAGGAGAACCTCAGCGTCGACGCTCACCTGCTACCGCGCGTTCGAGATGCCCGACTACGCACAGCGGGTGGCGCAGGCGCTCAAGCAGATCGGCGTCAACTGCACGGTCAAGGTGTACACGAGCGCGCAGTACTTCGACGGCGTCAGCTTCGGCGCCGCGCGGCAAGCTCGCTCCGTGGCTCGGCGTCGACTTCGGGATCGTCGACTACGGCGCCCGGGCGGCGCCGCTCACGTACCTCAACGCGGCACTCAAGTCGGGCGGCGTGTGGAACGCCGCGCGGTACACGAACCGGCAGTTCGACAGGATGATCGCGCAACTTCGAGGCCGCGCCGAGCCTCGCGGGTCAGCAGCAGGCTCGCGGGGCAGATCCAGCTGCGCGCTGCTCAAGGACACGCCGGTGATCTACTCGTACTTCTACAACTTCATCGCCGGCACGGCCTCGAAGGTGAAGGGCTACGTCCCGGACGGCATCGCCGTCGTCAACCTCCGCGGACGTGACGGCTCGCGTAGGCGGCTCGGGGGAGCCGGCCTGCGCGGCCGGCTCCCCGCCTTCGACGCGACCCGTGGCTCCGCTACACGCTCAACCGGATCGCGCTCGGCCTCGTCTCGCTCCTGCTGCTGAGCATGATCGTGTTCGCGGCCGCGCAGGTGCTGCCGGGGAATCCCGGCCGGCTCGTCCTCGGGCCGCGAGGCGACGCCCGAGGCGGTCGAGCAGTTCAACGAGCGGCTCGGCTTCAACCGGCCGCTGCCGGTGCGCTACCTCGACTGGCTGAGCGGCGCGGTGCGCGGCGACTTCGGCGCGAACTACACCGACGGGCGCGCGGTGACCGACGACCTCGTCCCCGCGCTGCAGCGCTCGGCGCTGCTCGCGCTCTACGCCTTCGTGCTCTGCGTCCCGCTCAGCATCCTCGCCGGAGTGATCGCCGCGGTGCGGCGCGGCAAGCCGACTCGACCGGCACGATCACGGTCGCGGGGCTCTCGCTCGCGGTGATCCCGGAGTTCGTGCTCGGCGCGATCCTCGTCGCGGTCTTCGGGCCGGCCTTCCTCAACTGGTTCCCGGGCATCGCCGGCTCCCTGGACGACCCGTCGTTCCTGACGAAGCTCGACTCGCTGTTCCTGCCCGCGCTCGCGCTGGCGCTGGTCCTCTTCGGCTACATCGCGCGGATCACGCGCGCCGGGACGATCGAGGCGCTCGACGCCGACTACACGCGGACGGCGACGCTCAAGGGGCTCCCGCGACGGACGGTCCTCGCGACGCACGTCGTCCGGAACGGCCTGCTTGCCGACGATCGCCGTCGTCGCGACCCAGGTCGGGTACCTGTTCGGCGGGCATCGTCGCGATCGAGAAGCTCTTCGGCTACCCGGGCATCGGCCTGCTCACGCTCGAGCGCCGCGCAGGTCAAGAACTTCCCGATGCTCCTCGCCGCCGTGCTCGTCATCGGCGTCATCTACTTCGTCGCGACGCTGATCGGCGACCTGCTCACGGCTGCGCTCAATCCCGCGGATCCGGCTGCGGAGCGGAGCGATGAGCGAGAACCTCCCGACGATGCCCGTGCTCGTCGACGGGCCGCCCGCCGCCCAGACCCCCTGCTGCCGCATCTCGACAGCCCGAGCCGCGTGCGGCAGGAGACGCTCAGGCAGATCCTCCGCTCGAAGACGTTCATCCTCGGCGCGCTCGTGACGCTCTTCTGGGTCGCGTGCGCGATCTTCGGCGAGCGGATCGCGCCGTACGACCCGATCGACGAGTCGTTCGCGCCGAGCTACGAGTCGCCGTCCTGGATCCACCCGTTCGGGCTCGACCGCAACGGCCGCGACGTCCTCTCCCGCGTGATCGTCGGCGCGCGGAGCGTGATCGAGGTCGCGCCGGCGGCGATGCTGCTCGGCGTCGGGCTCGGCTCGATGCTCGGGCTCGTGATGGGCTACTTCGGCAGCTGGGTCGACAACGTCCTCGGCCGGATCCTCGACGCGGTGCTCGCGATCCCGCTGATCGTGCTCGCGATCCTCGTGCTCACCGCGCTCTCCGCGGGGAACGAGGGCATCAGCGTCTCGTCGTGGCAGCTGATCGTCGTGATCGGGATCGCCTTCACGCCGCCCGTCGCGCGCACGGTTCGCTCCGCCGTGCTCGCCGAGCGCGACCTCGACTACGTCCAGGCCGCGAAGCTGCGGGGCGAGCGCGCGCCGTACATCATGTTCGCCGAGATCCTGCCCAACGTCACCGGGCCGATCATCGTCGAGGGCACGGTCCGCCTCGGCTACGCGGTCTTCACCGTCGCGACGCTCGCGTTCCTCGGCTACGGGCCGCAGCCGCCCTCGCCCGACTGGGGCCTGCAGATCGCCGAGCAGTACGCGGACATCTCGCTCGCGTGGTGGGCGGTCATCTTCCCCGCGCTCGCGATCGCGTCGCTCGTCGTCGCGATCAACCTGATCGCGGACGCCGTCCAGCAGGTGCTCGACGAATGAGCGTCGCCCCTGCCCCCGCCGCGCCGACCGCCGAGACGGCCGCTCCGGCGCTCGCGCTCCGCGATCTCGAGCTCGTCTACCGCGTGCGCGGGAGGGACCGCGAGGTCGTGCGCGGGATCTCGCTGACCGTCGACGAGGGCTCGAGCTACGGGCTCGTCGGCGAGTCGGGCTGCGGCAAGTCGACCGTCGCGCTCTCGATCGTCCGCTACCTGCCGCGCAACGGCCGCGTCGTGAGCGGCTCGCTCGAGGTCGCGGGCCGCGACGTCCTGACGCTCAGGGGCGACGCGCTGCGCCTCTACCGCCGCGACGTCGTCTCGATGGTCTACCAGAACCCCGGCGCGCGCTGAATCCCACCGCTGCGCGTCGGACGCCAGGTCGAGGAGGTGTTCGCCCTGCGCGGCGCGAGCCGCGCCGAGGCGCGCGAACGTGCGGTCGCAGCGCTCCGCGAGGTCCGCATCGCCGACCCGGACTCCGTGCTCCGGCGCTACCCGCACCAGCTCTCGGGCGGGATGCAGCAGCGCGTCGTGATCGCGATGGCGCTCGCGACCGACCCGAGCCTCCTGATCCTCGACGAGCCGACGACGGGCCTCGACGCGACGGTCGAGGCCGAGGTGATCGACCTGATCGCCGAGCTGCAGGAGCGCCACCGAACCGCCGTGCTCTTCATCAGCCACAACCTCGGCGCTGATCCGCGAAGGCATGCGCGAACGTGCGGCGTGCTCTACGCCGGCGAGCTCGTCGAGGAAGGGCCGACCGAGCAGATCCTTCAGGACCCGCGTCACCCCTACACGGTCGGCCTGCTCCGCTGCATCCCGCGCGGCGGGCTCCGCAAGGACCGCGGCAAGCTCGACACGATCCCCGGGTTCCTGCCGCCGATCGGCGCGCATCTGCCCGGCTGCGTCTTCGTCCATCGCTGCGGGCTCGCCGAGGAGCGCTGCGCACGCGAGAAGCCGATCGACCACCAGCTCGGCCGGCGGCCACCAGAGCCGCTGTCACTTCCACGAGCGCGCCCAGTCGCTGCCGCGGGACACGGCGTCGATCCCGGTCGAGAAGCCCGTGCACGCCCGGGGCGAGACGCCGCTGCTCGACGATCGACAACGCTCGCGAAGACGTTCACGCCAGGACGGCCGCGACATCAAGGCGCTCGCCGGCGTCTCGGCGATGCTCTGGCCGGGCGAGACGCTCGGGCTCGTCGGCGAGTCGGGCAGCGGCAAGACGACGTTCGCCCGCACCCTGCTCGGCATCGTCGAGCCGAGCTCCGGCGCGGTCGAGATCGACGGCCGCCAGCTGCCGGCCGAAGCTCGACCGACCGCTCCGCATCGGACGTCGCGGCGCTCCAGATCGTCTTCCAGAACCCCGACTCGGCCCTCAACCGGCGCCACTCGGTCCGCCGCATGCTCAAGCGGACGCTGTCGAAGCTCGCCAACGTCACGGGGAGCGCCGCGGACGCGCGCGCGGACGATCTCGTGAGCTCGGTGCGGCTCCCGGACCGCGCGCTCTCGGCCCGGCCGACCGCACTCTCCGGCGGGCAGAAGCAGCGGGTCGCGATCGCGCGCGCGTTCGCCGGGCGAGCCGCGCCTCGTGGTCTGCGACGAGCCGACGTCCGCGCTCGACGTCTCGGTGCAGGCCGCGATCCTCAACCTGCTCGTCGACCTCCAGGCGAGCAAGGAGACGAGCTACGTCTTCATCAGCCACGACCTCGGCGTCGTGCGCTACCTCTCCGACCGCATCGCCGTGCTCTACCTCGGGCGGCTCATGGAGCTCGGGCCCGCGGAGACGGTGTTCGAGCCGCCCGCACCACCCGTACACCGAGGCGCTCCTCTCGGCCGTCCCGACGATCGACGGCGAGCAGCGCACGCGCATCGAGCTTGCGGGCGAGATCCCCTCGGCCGCCGACCCTCCGTCCGGCTGCGTCTTCCACACCCGCTGCCCCCGCTTTCTCGGGACGATCTGCGAGACGGAGGAGCCGCCACTCGCCGAGGTCGAGCCCGGTCACCTGATGCGCTGCCACATCCCGGTCGAGGAGCTGCGCGTTTCGCAGCGGATCGGGCGTCGCCCCCGTCCGGGGGTGAACGTGCGCGCCGCAGTCCTCGAGCGCAGTCGGAGCGGAGCTCGAGGTCGTCGAGGTGGAGCTCGCGCCGCCGCAGGCGCGGGAGGTCCTCGTTCGCCTCCACGCGAGCGGCGTCTGCCACTCGGACTGGAACGCGATCGACGGCACGGCGCCCACGCGCTGCCCCGCCGTGCTGGGGCACGAGGGCGCCGGGGTCGTCGAGGCGGTCGGCGGAGACGTCACACGCGTGCGCGTCGGCGACCACGTCGCGCTGTCGTGGGCGCCTTCGTGCGGTGTCTGCACGGAGTGCCTCCGCGACCTGCCCTGGCTCTGCTCCACCGCGTGGCCGGCGATGGCGACGGGAGGGCTCCTCGACGGCACGACGCGGCTCTCCCGTGACGGCGAGCCCGTCTTCCACTACTCGTTCCTCTCGACGTTCGCCGAGGCGTGCGTCGTCCCGGAGCGCTGCTGCGTTCCGATTCCCGGTGACGTTCCGTTCGAGATCGCAGGTCTCGTCGGCTGCGCGGTCACGACGGGCGTCGGCGCGGTCTGGCGCACCGCCGGCGTGCGTCCGGGCGATCGCGTCGCCGTGATCGGCTGCGGCGGCGTCGGCCTCTCCGCTCTGATGGCCGCCGTCGCGGTGGGCGCCGAGCCGGTGGTCGCAGTGGACGCCACCGTGGCGAAGCTCGCGGTGGCGCGGACTTCGGCGCAACCGCCGGGGTTGCTCTGGGCCGGCACGGCGGAGGAGACGGCAGAGGCGGTGCGGGAGGCGAGCGGAGGCGGCGTCGACTACGCGATCGAGGCGACGGGGCGGCCCGAGGCGATGCTCGCCGCGTTCCTCTCGACCCGCCCCCGCGGAGCCGCCGTCCTGATCGGCATCCCACGCGAGGACGCCGTGGTGCCGCTGCCGGCGCTCACGATCCCTCGCATGGAGCGCCGGGTGCTGGGCTCGATCTACGGCTCGTCGAAGCCCGAGCGCGACTTCCCCGCGACGCTCGAGCTCTGGCGCGCGGGTCGCCTGCCGCTCGACCGGCTCGTCTCCCATCGCCTCCCGCTCGACGAGGTCGGGCGGGCTTCGAGCTGATGCAGGACGGCGAGCGCGCTCCGCGTCGTGCTCGACCTGACAAGCTGAGGAGCAATGGAGCTCGACGAGCTGGACGGGCGGATCGGCGAGGGGTGGGGCGGGGAGGCGCCGAACGGCAGCCACGTCAACGTCGTCCTCGCGCGCCGCGGCAGCCCGACCGCCGCGGCGGCGGTGTCGATGCTCGCTCATCCGGCCCCGGGCCACACGCCGGTCCTCGTCTGCGTCGGCGAGTCGCCGCGCGAGTACGAGCCGGTCTGGCCGCCGACGCTGATGATGAACAAGGCGACGGCGACCGAGGAGCGTCACCAGACGATCACCTGGGGCGCGGCGCAGCTCGGGATCGCGCAGGGCGTGCTCGACGCGGTCGCCGACGGCCTGCTCGAGCCGACCGGCGACCTCTACGTGCTCGTGGCGGTCTGGGTCGACCCCGCTGCCGACGACGAGACGGCCGTCCGGCTCGCGAACCGCGGCGCAGTGCGAAAGGCGATCGGCGTCTGCGTCGAGGGACGCGACCCCGCCGCGGCCGCCGCCCTCGTCGAGCGGCGAGACGCGCTCACGCAGCCCGTTCTACGGCGGCAGCTGATGCCGATCACGGCGATCGAGACGCGCGCCTACCGCTATCCGCTCGACCCGCCGTTCCGCGCCGCGTGGGATCCGCAGCCGAGGACGCACCAGGACGCGACCGTCGTCCTCGTCTCGACCGACGACGGCGTCACCGGCGTCGCCTCGGGCGGCGACGGGCTCCCCGACCGCGCGCTGCTCGAGCGCCTGCTCGTCGGGGTCGACGTCCGCCAGACCGACGTCGTCGGCGAGATCTGCGAGACGGTCGACTTCCACGGCTCGCGGCCGTGGGCGGTCGAGGTCGCGGTGTGGGACGCGCTCGGCAAGCTGCTCGGCGACGCCCGTCTCCGAGCTCCTCGGCGGACGCAACGAGCGACTTCGCGCCTACGCCTCGACCGGCGAGGTGGTCACGACGGAGGAGCGTGTCGAGCGCTGTGTCGCGCTCGTCGAGCGCGGGATCGGTGCGGCCAAGCTCCGGCTTCGCGGCGACCACTGGCGTGACGACCTCGCCGTCGTCGAGGCCGTGCGCGAGGCGGTCGGCGACCGGCTCGAGCTCATGGTCGACGCGAACCAGGGCTGGCGCATGCCCGGCGATCGAACGCCGCGCTGGGACGTCGCGACCGCCGCGGCCTGCGCCCGCGAGCTCGAGGCTGCTCGGGGTGTACTGGCTCGAGGAGCCGCTGCCAGCAGACGAGCCCGAGTCGTACGCGGCGCTCCGCGCCGCGACCGGGATTCGCCTCGCCGCAGGTGAGATGGTGCGCCGCGTCGGCGAGGCGCGCGACCTCGTCGTCCGCGGGCTCGTCGACGTCGTCCAGGCGGACGTGCTGTTCGTCGGCGGGCTCGGCGGCTGCCGACGGATCGCCGAGCTCTGCGGAGTCGCACGGCCGCGCCTGGTCGCCGCACACGTGGTCGAACGGCGTCGGCCTCGTCGCGAACCTCCACGGCGCGCTCGGCTGCTCCGACGGTCCGTGGATCGAGGTGCCGTACGACCCGCCTGCCTGGGGGCCGGATCGGCGCGACTGGCTGCTCGACCGACCCGCTCGAGATCGCGTCCGACGGCACGATCGCGCCCCCCGCCGGCCCCGGGCCTCGGGCTCGAGCTCGACCTCGACGCGCTCGAGCGCTGGCGCGTCGGATGTGGGAGCCGTGACGCATGCCGCGCGGCGGTGCTGCGCGAGCCGGGCGACGTCCGCGTCGAGGAGGTGCGAGCTCGACCCGCCGAAGGCCGACGAGGTGCTCGTGCGCGTCGCCGCAGCCGGCGTGTGCCACTCCGACCTGCACTTCGTGGACGGCGTGCTCGGCGACGGTCGCTGGCCGATGGTGCTCGGGCACGAGGGCGCGGGCGTCGTCGAGGCAGGTCGGCGCCGGCGTCACGCATGTCGCGCCCGGCGACCACGTCGCGTTCTGCTTCGTCCCGTCGTGCCGCGAGTGCCCTACCTGCCGGGCCGGGCGGCCCAACCTCTGCGAGCCCGCGGTCGGAACAGCGCTCGCGGGAACGCTCATGGACGGGACGTCCCGGCTTGCGCTCGCCGACGGGACGCCGCTGCAGCACGGACTCGAGACCGCCTGCTTCGCCGAGCGCACGGTCGTCGTCGCCGGCGGGCGCGATCCCGCTGCCCCGCGGAGCTGCCGCTCTGGCAGGCGGCGCTGCTCGGCTGCGGCGTCGTCACCGGCTTCGGCGCGGTGCGGAACGTCGCGCGCGTGCGCCGGGGCGAGAGCGTCGTCGTGGTCGGGCTGCGGCGGCGTCGGGCTGCAGGTCCTCGCGGCGGCGAAGCTCGCCGGGGCGTCGCCGCATCGTCGCCGTCGACCGCGACGCCGCGAAGCTCGAGCTCGCGGTCGCGCGCGGCGCCGACCACGTCGTCGACACGTCGACCGAGCACCCGCGCAGTGCGAGCGCTGCGGACGCTGACCGGCGGCGGCGCCGACCACGCCTTCGAGGTCGTCGGGCGTCCCCGAGACGATGCTGCTCGCGTGGAAGGCGATCCGGCCCGGCGGCACGGTCGTCGTCGTCGGCCTCGCCGGACGAGGCGTCGACGTCGCGCTTGCCCGCGATCGAGTTCCTCTCGGACAAGGGCATCCGCGGGTCGTACTACGGGTCGGGCGACGCGCGCCGCCGACCTTCCCGCGCTTGCGCGCCTGGCGCTCGACGGCGACCTCGACCTCGCCGGGGTCGTCTCGCACCTCGACACGCTCGACGGGCGTCGAGCGCGGCGCTCGACCGGCTCCGCCGCGGCGAGGGCGCGCGTACCATCCTCGTCATCGACCCCGCGACCGCGGGCGCGCCGAACCCCACCGACGGAGGCATCCGATGACCACCATCTCCGAAGGCCCGCCGAGCGTCGCCGACGCCGTCGCCGGCCTCGACATCCGCGCCAAGGCGTTCATCGACGGTGCGTACGTCGACGCGGTATCGGGCGAGACGTTCGACTGCGTCAGCCCGATCACGGGCGAGGTCGTCGCGCAGGTCGCCGCCGGCGACACGGCCGACGTCGACCGCGCGGTCGCCGGAGCGCGCGCGGCGTTCGAGTCGGGCGTCTGGTCGCGACTCGCGCCGAAGAAGCGCAAGCGCGTGCTCCAGAAGCTCGCCGGGCTGATGTCCGAGCACGCCGAGGAGCTCGCGCTCCTCGAGACGATCGACATGGGCAAGCCGATCCGCGACGCCACGAACGTCGACGTCCCGCTCGCGACGGAGTGCATCGCGTGGTACGGCGAGGCGATCGACAAGGTCTACGACGAGATCGCGCCCGACCGGCCCCGACGCGCACGTCTCGATCGTCCGCGAGCCGCTCGGCGTCGTCGGCGCGGTCGTGCCGTGGAACTTCCCGCTGATGATGGCCTCGTGGAAGCTCGGCCCCGCGCTCGCGACCGGCAACAGCGTCGTCCTCAAGCCTGCCGAGCAGTCGCCGCTCACCGCGCTGCGCCTCGCGGAGCTCGCCTCGGAGGCGGGGCTCCCGGACGGCGTGCTCCAGGTCGTCCCCGGCTTCGGCGAGACGGCCGGGCAGGCGATCGGCCGGCACCCGGACGTCGACATGATCACGTTCACGGGCTCGACCGAGGTCGGCAAGTACTTCCTCCGCTACTCCGGCGAGTCGAACATGAAGCGCGTCGCGCTCGAGTGCGGCGGCAAGTCGCCGCACATCGTGACCAACGAGTGCGGCGACCTCGACGCGGCCGCCACGGCGGTCGCGTGGGGCGTCTTCTACAACCAGGGCGAGGTCTGCAACGCGGGCTCGCGCCTGCTCGTCCACTCGGAGGTCAAGGACGAGCTGCTCGAGAAGGTCGTCGCCGTCGCCGAGCGCATCCGGCCGGGCGACCCGCTCGACCCGAAGACGCGGATGGGCGCGATCGTCGACGACACGCAGCTCGACCGCGTGCTCGGCTACATCGAGGCCGGGAAGAGCGAGGGCGCGGCGCTGCACCTCGGCGGGAGCCGGGTCCGCGAGGAGACGGGCGGCTACTACGTCGAGCCGACGATCTTCGACGCGGTCTCGAACGACATGACGATCGCGCGCGAGGAGATCTTCGGGCCGGTGCTCGTCGGCGATCTCGTTCGACGAGCTCGACGACGCGATCGCGATCGCCAACGACACGATCTACGGCCTCTCCGCGGGCATCTGGACGGACGACGTGAACGTCGCGCACCGGGCCGCGCGTGCGATCCGGGCGGGGGTCGTCTGGGTGAACACGTTCGATGCGGGCGACATCTCGAGCCCGTTCGGCGGGTTCAAGCAGTCCGGCTTCGGCCGCGACAAGTCGATCCACGCGCTCGACAAGTTCACGGATCTCAAGGCGATCTGGATCGCTTTGAGGGACTAGTCCCTCAAAGCGATCCAGATACCTGAAGACGTGACGTGTCGGACTTCAGTCCGACACAGGCTGCGTCGTGCGAGGAGCGGGTGTCTGGCCGAAGCCAGACACCGGAGCGCTATCTCATCTAGTCGTCGAACGTCACGCGACGAGCTGCACCGCGTCCGCCCCTGCCTCGTGGCAGTCGCGGCAGCGCGCCTCGTACGTGTCGAGCGCGCCGACGACGATCGTCTCACCCGAGTACGGCGCGGGCCTGCCGTCGACGAGCCGCTGGGTCGTCGTCGCCGGGCCGCCGCAGCGGTGGCAGACGGCCTGGAGCTTGTCGACGAACTCGGCGCGCGCGAGAAGCTCGGGCATCGGCCCGAACGGCTGTCGGCGGAAGTCCTGGTCGAGCCCGGCCGCGATCACGCGAGTGCCGCCCTCGGCGAGCGCGAGCGCGGCGTCGACGATCGTCGGCTCGAAGAACTGCACCTCGTCGATCCCGACGACGTCGCAGCCGCGCGAGCGGGCGACGAGCTCCGCGCAGCCGTCGACCGGGACGGCGGACATGCGCACGCCCGCGTGGCTCACGACGTCGGCCGCGTCGTAGCGGTCGTCGATGCGGGGCTTGAAGAGGAGCACGCGCTGCCCGGCGATCTCGGCGCGGCGCAGCCGGCGGATCATCTCCTCGCTCTTGCCGCTGAACATCGGGCCGCACACGACCTCGAGCCAGCCGCCTCGCTGCGGGGGGACCCTGATCACGGCGGGGATCCTAGAAACGGTGGCGGACGGCCGGCGTCGAGGGGTACCGGCTGAAGCCTTGGAAGCGTAGGAGCCTTGCTACACTCCGCTCGGCTCGGCGGCGTAGCTCAGTTGGTTAGAGCAGCGGAATCATAATCCGCGTGTCGTAGGTTCGAGTCCTACCGCCGCTACCTGAACCACCCCCTTTTCGTACGCCCCGACCAGAAGAGAAAACATGGCCACCGGAGTCAGAGTCGCGATCACGCTCGCCTGCACGGAGTGCAAGCGACGCAACTACCAGTCGCAGAAGTCGAAGCGGAACACGCCCGACCGCGTGGAGCTCCGGAAGTACTGCCGCTGGTGCGGCACGCACACGGCCCACCGCGAGACGCGCTGAGAGGCACCGGCGTGGCGGGCGAGACAAGACGACAGCGACGCGACGCGCGCCGCGCGGCAGGCGAGGACGCCGGCCGCGGCGCGACCGCGCGGGCCGTCCCTGTCGGGCCGCAGGGCACGCCCGAGCCGTCCGTCGACCACGGGCGCCGCGGCGGGTTCATCCGCGAGTCGGTCGGCGAGCTCAAGAAGGTCGAGTGGCCGAACCGCGCCCAGGTGATCCAGGGCACGATCGTCGTCATCGTCGCCTGCGCCATCGTCGGTGCGTACCTCTGGGGCGCCGACCAGATCCTCAAGCCGTTCGTCCGCGAAGTGCTGCTGGGCCAGTAACGGGAGAAGAAGAGACGAGATGTTCCACTGGTACGTGATCAACACCTACTCCGGGCACGAGAACAAGGTGAAGACCAACCTCGAGCACCGGATCGTGTCGATGAACCAGCAGCAGCGGTTCCGCCGCGTCGTCGTCCCGACCGAGCAGGTGATCGAGACGAAGGACGGCCAGAAGGTCCAGATCGAGAAGCGGGTGCTGCCCGGCTACGTCCTCGTCAACATGGACCTGAACGACGAGGCCTGGACGGTCGTGAAGGGCACGCCCGGCGTCACCGCGTTCGTCGGCGCCGGCGCGAAGCCGTCGCCGCTCTCGCAGGGCGAGGTCGACCGGATCCTCCACGCCGGAGGCGGCGCCGGCGCGCCGGTCGCAGCGGGCGCAGGTCGAGTTCTCGCTCGGCGAGTCCGTCAAGGTGACGTCCGGCCCGCTGTCCGACTTCGACGGCGAGATCGTCGACGTCAACCCCGACGCGCAGAAGCTCAAGGTGCTCGTCGACATCTTCGAGCGCCAGGTCCCGGTCGAGCTCGCGTTCGACCAGGTGAAGAAGCTGGATTGACGAGGTAGGGCGAGATATATCTCGCCTCTACGACCAGCGACAGATAGGAGGAGGCGCCCCGCGCCGCACGCACTCCGATGGCGAAGAAAGTCCTCACACTCATCAAGCTGCAGATCCCCGGCGGGCAGGCGAACCCCGCGCCGCCGGTCGGCCCTGCGCTGGGCCAGCACGGCGTCAACATCGTCGAGTTCACGAAGGCGTTCAACGCGCAGACGGCGCACGAGAACGGCCGGATCATCCCGGTCGAGATCACCGTCTACGAGGATCGCTCCTTCACGTTCATCACGAAGACGCCGCCGGCCGCCGTCCTCATCAAGGAGGCGCTCGGGATCGAGTCCGGGTCGCCGGAGCCGAACAAGCACAAGGTCGGCAGGCTGACGCAGGCGCAGCTCCGCTCGATCGCCGAGACGAAGATGCCCGACCTGAACGCCAACGACGTCGAGGCCGCGATGCTCGTCGTCGCCGGCACCGCGAGATCAATGGGCGTCGAGGTGGAAGCGTGAGCGCGCACGGGAAGCGGTACGAGGAAGGGCGGAGCGCGATCGACCGCGAGAAGGCGTACCCGCCCGCCGAGGCGATCTCGATCCTCAAGTCCCTGCCGAGCGCGAAGTTCGACGAGACGGTCGAGGTCGCACTTCCGCCTCGGCCTCAACGTCCGCCATGCGGACGAGCAGCTGCGCGGGACGATCATGCTCCCGCACGGCACGGGCCGGTCGATGCGCGTCGCCGTGTTCGCCGAGGGCGACAAGGCGCGCGAGGCCGAGGAGGCGGGCGCCGACGTCGTCGGCTCGGCCGACCTCGCCGCGAAGATCGAGGACGGCTTCCTCGACTTCGACGTCGCGATCGCGACGCCCGACCAGATGGGCAACGTCGGCAAGCTCGGCCGCGTGCTCGGGCCGCGCGGCCTGATGCCGAACCCGAAGACGGGCACGGTGACCTTCGACATCGCCAAGGCCGTCTCCGACGCAAAGGCCGGCAAGCTCGAGTACCGCACCGACCGCGGCGCCAACGTGCACCTGCCGATCGGCAAGAAGAGCTTCGGCGAGCGGCAGCTGCTCGAGAACTACGCCGTCGTCGTCGAGGAGATCGCCCGCGCGAAGCCGGCCGCAGCGAAGGGCCGCTACATCAAGGGCATCACGCTCACGACGACGATGGGGCCGGGCCTCCACGTCGACCCGACCCGCACGCGCGACGTCGCGGCGGATTCCACTGGCGCGGAATCCGCCAGAGAGGCTGCTACCGTCTAGCGCACACTCGACTAGAGCCCACCGAAGACCACCGGCAGCCCGCAGGGCGGAAGACCGGTCGAGGTGTGTCAGGATTCGCGTGAGCAGACGCTCACGTGTCTCCGGACCCGCCTCAAGGCGGGTTTAGTCGTTTCCGGAGGAAACGACACATGGACAAGAGCCGAGAAAGAGCAGGTCGTCGCCGACCTCGTCGAGCGGCTCCGCGCGACGGACTCGCTGATCGTCGCCGACTACCGCGGGCTGACCAACGCGCAGCTCGTCGAGCTCCGCGCGAAGCTGCGGGGGAGCGGGGCACGGCTCGACGGTCGTCAAGAACACGCTCACGCGTCGCGCGGCCGAGGAGGCGGGCACCGAGTCGATCCTCGCCCTGCTCGAAGGCCCCACGGCGATCGCGTTCGTCGAGGCGGAGGGCGACCCCGTCGCCGTCGCGAAGGCGCTCGCCGACGCCGCCAAGGACACGAAGGTGCTCGCGCTCCGCGGCGGGCTCCTCTCCGGCCAGACGCTGACCGGCGCCGACGTCGAGGAGCTCGCGAAGCTCCCGGCACCGGAGGTCGTGAAGGCGCAGCTGGTCGGCGTGATCGTCGCGCCGCTCACGCAGCTCGCTGCGCTCCTCGCCGCCCCGCTCCGCGACCTCGTCGGGCTCGATCGACGCCCGGATCGCGCAGCTGGAGGAGGGCGGGGACACGTCCGCCTGCCGCCGCGCCCGGGGTCGAGGAGGCACCGGCCGAGGAGGCGGCCGCCGAGGAGGCACCGGTCGAGGCAGCCGCCGACGACGCGGAGCCGGCCGCCGAGGCCGAGCCCGAGCAGGCCGAGCCCGAGGCGAGCGACGAGGCCGTCGCCGAGGCGCCCGAGGACACACCCGAGGCATCCGACGAGGCAGCGCCCGCGGAGCCCGAGAACGCCGACACTGGAACCGAGGAGGAGTAGAGATGGCAACGGACACCGCGAAGGTGCTCGAGACGCTCGGCAAGATGACCGTGCTCGAGCTCGTCGAGCTGAAGAAGGCGATCGAGGAGGAGTGGGGCGTCACCGCCGCCGCTCCGGTCGCGGTCGCGGCGGCGGGCGCCCCGGCAGCGGGCGACGGCGGCGCCGCGGCGGAGGAGAAGGACTCCTTCGACGTCGTGCTCACCGGCGCCGGCGACAAGAAGATCCAGGTGATCAAGGTCGTCCGCGCGGCGACGGGCCTCGGCCTCAAGGAGGCGAAGGACCTCGTCGACGGCGCCCCCGGCGCCGTCAAGGAGGGCATCGCCAAGGACGAGGCCGAGAAGCTGAAGGCGGAGCTCGAGGAGGCTGGCGCAGCCGTCGAGCTGAAGTAGCGTCCGGTGACACTCGCCTTCGGCGATTGTCACTAGACCAGCTTGTCTAGCGCGGGCCGGCTTCAGCCGGCCCGCGCCGCGGACTTGCAGCGTTCGCTATACTTCGCCGCGGACATTTCCGCCGCCCCTCCGGGGTTGCGGCGGAGCATGCCTGTCCGCTATTCTTCCCTGTTCCGCCCCGAGCCTGGCTTCGACTCTGCCCGTCTTCATCAACCGCCGCACGTTAAAGGGAGGCTGTTCTTGAGCAGCACCGCTGTCGCGCCACGCGCGCGCAAGACGTTTTCGCGCCTGAAGCACGTCCTCGACCTCCCCAACCTGATCGACATCCAGAAGGCCTCGTTCCAGTGGTTCCTGGAGGAGGGCCTCCGCGAGACGATCGACGACATCTCGCCGATCTCCGACTACACCGGCACGCTGGCCGTCGAGTTCGGGGACTACGAGTTCGGTCCCCCGCAGCACTCGATCTCGGAGTGCCGCGAGAAGGACCTGACCTACCAGGCGCCGCTCTCCATGACCGTCCGCTTCGTCAACACCGAGACGGGCGAGATCCGCGAGCAGCGTGTCTTCATGGGCGACTTCCCGATGATGACCGAGCACGGCACGTTCATCATCAACGGCACCGAGCGCGTGATCGTCACGCAGCTCGTCCGGTCGCCCGGCGCCTACCTGATGGAGCCGAAGGACGCGACGAAGCAGGTCTTCACCGCGAACCTGATGCCGTCGCGTGGCTCGTGGCTCGAGCTCGAGATCGACAAGAAGGGCATCGTCTACGCGCGCATCGACCGCAAGCGCAAGCTGCCGATCACGACGCTGCTTCGCGCGCTCCCGGCCGAGGACCCGTCGACCGGGTTCCAGCTCGACACGTCGTCGAACGAGGCGATCCTCAACCTCTTCGACGAGTCGAGCCGCGTCTACATCCAGAACACGCTCGACAAGGATCCCTCCACGCGCGAGGAGGAGGCCCTCGTCGAGGTCTTCAAGAAGCAGCGCCCGGGTGAGCCGCCGACGCTCGACAACGCGCGGAACCTGCTGCGCTCGCTCTTCTTCGACCCGAAGCGCTACGACCTGACGAAGGTCGGCCGCTACAAGCTCAACCAGCGGCTCGGCGTCGAGCGTGCCGGAGGACACGCGCGTCCTCACGACCGAGGACATCATCGCGCTCGTCCGGCGCCTCGTCTCCCTGCCGGCCAAGCTCCAGGTGCCCGAGGACGCGAAGGACTACGCCGCCGAGGCGGCCAGTCTCCCGCGCGAGCCGATCCGCGGCGAGCTCGACGAGTACGAGCACTTCGGCAACCGTCGGCTCCGCACGACGGGCGAGCTGATCCAGGAGGCGTTCCGGGTCGGCCTCTACCGCATGGAGCGCGTCGTCCGCGAGCGGATGACGACGGAGGACGTCGACACGATCACGCCGCAGACGATCATCAACATCCGGCCGGTCGTCGCCGCGCTGAAGGAGTTCTTCGGCTCCTCGCAGCTGTCGCAGTTCATGGACCAGACGAACTCCCTCTCCGGCCTCACCCACCGCCGCCGCCTCTCGGCGCTCGGCGCGGGCGGGCTCACGCGTGAGAGCGCGCCCGATCGAGGTGCGCGACGTCCACCCGACGCACTACGGCCGCATGTGCCCGATCGAGACGCCCGAGGGCCCGAACATCGGCCTCATCGGCGCGCTCGCGTCCTACGCGACCGTGTCGGAGTTCGGCTTCATCCAGACGCCGTACCGGGTCGTGAAGGGCGGCAAGGTGACCGACGAGATCATCTACCTCGACGCCGCGCAGGAGGCGCAGTTCACGATCGCGCAGGCGTCCGAGCCGGTCGACCCGAAGACGGGCAAGTTCGTCAACGACCAGGTCCTCTGCCGCTCGGCGGCCGGCGAGGCCGTGATCGCCCGCTCGAGCGACGTCGACTACATGGACGTCTCGCCGGCGCAGATCGTCTCCGTGGCGACCGCCGCTGATCCCGTTCCTCGAGCACAACGACGCGAACCGCGTGCTCATGGGCGCGAACATGCAGCGGCAGGCAGTGCCGCTGATGATCCCGCAGGCGCCGCTCGTCGGCACCGGGCTCGAGTACCGCGCCGCGGTCGACACCGGCGACGTCGTGCTCGCCCGAAGCGACGGCACGGTGATCGACGTCGACGCCGAGAAGATCGTCGTCGAGGGCAAGGGCACGCGCGACGAGTACGCGCTGACGAAGTTCATGCGCTCGAACCAGGGCACGCTCATCCACCAGAAGCCGGTCGTGAAGCTCGGCGACAAGGTGGGCAAGGGCGAGGTGCTCGCGGACGGCTCCGCGACGGACGGCGGCGAGCTCGCGCTCGGCGCCAACCTGCTCGTCGCGTTCATGCCGTTCGAGGGCTACAACTTCGAGGACGCGATCGTGCTCTCCGAGCGCCTCGTCAAGGACGACGTGCTCAGCTCGATCCACATCCACGAGTACGAGATCGACGCGCGCTCGACGAAGCTCGGCGACGAGGAGATCACGCGCGACATCCCGAACCGCTCCGAGGAGTCGCTCGCGAACCTCGACGAGCGCGGCGTCGTCCGCATCGGCGCCGAGGTCGGCTCCGGCGACCTCCTCGTCGGCAAGGTGACGCCGAAGGGCGAGACCGAGCTGACCGCCGAGGAGAAGCTGATCCGCGCGATCTTCAAGGAGAAGGCGCGCGAGGTGCGCGACACCTCGCTGAAGGTCCCGCACGGCGAGGGCGGCAAGGTGATCGGCGTCAAGACGTTCTCCCGCGACGCGGGCGACGACCTGGCGCCGGGCGTCAACGAGCTCGTGCGCGTCTTCGTCGCGAAGAAGCGCAAGATCGCCGAGGGCGACAAGCTCGCCGGCCGCCACGGCAACAAGGGCGTCATCGCGAAGATCGTCCCCGAGGAGGACATGCCGTTCCTCGAGGACGGCCGCCCGGTCGACGTCGTGCTCAACCCGCTCGGCGTCCCGAGCCGGATGAACATCGGCCAGATCCTCGAGACCCACCTCGGCTGGGCCGCCGCGCACGGCGTGTTCGCCGACGGCGGCCGCGTCAACGAGCGCGCGCCGATCAACGCGCCCGACCCGCGGGCGGTCGCGACGCCGGTGTTCGACGGCGCGACCGAGTCCGACGTCGACGAGGCGCTCGTGGCCTGGGCCGCGCAGTCGGTCGACATCTCGATGAACGTCGACACGAGCCGCCCGAGGGCCGGCGCTGCTCCGGCAAGGTGCAGCTCTACGACGGGAAGACGGGCTCGCCGTTCGAGCAGAAGGTGACCGTCGGCTACATGTACATCCTCAAGCTGCTCCACCTCGTCGACGACAAGATCCACGCCCGCTCGACAGGCCCGTACTCGCTCGTCACGCAGCAGCCGCTGGGCGGCAAGGCCCAGTTCGGCGGCCAGCGGTTCGGCGAGATGGAGGTGTGGGCGCTCGAGGCGTACGGCGCCGCGTACACGCTGCAGGAGATGCTCACGATCAAGTCCGACGACACGATCGGGCGCGTCAAGGCGTACGAGGCGATCGTCAAGGGCGAGAACATCGCCGAGCCGTCGATCCCGGAGTCGTTCAAGGTGCTCCTCAAGGAGATGCAGTCGCTCTCGCTCGACGTCCACGTCCTCTCGGACGAGGGCCGCGAGGTCGAGGTGCGCGAGGAGGACGACGAGCTGCTCCGCGCGGCGGAGGAGCTCGGGATCGATCTCTCGCCGGCCAGCGTCCGCGCGGCGGCCGCAGACGCCATCGGCGCAGGAGGTCGAGGAGGGCGCGCCCGAGGAGGGCGTCGACCTGGCCGTCGCCTCCGACGAGGACCTGGAGGAGGAGCCCGAGGCCGCCGAGGAGCTGGCGCTCCCGGCGGACGCCGAGTGGAGGACTAGCGGTTGGTGGATCTCGCTTCGCGAGCTCCACTAGAAGAACTCGGAAATCGAGACATCGAAACGGGACAAGTCCTTCTAGGGACTTCTCCGAAGGAGAAACCCCTTGGCACAGATCGACATCAACGACTTCGACGCGATCCGGATCGGGCTCGCTTCACCGAAGCAGATCCGCGACTGGTCGATGGGCGAGGTCACGAAGCCGGAGACCATCAACTACCGCACCCTGAAGCCCGAGCGCGACGGGCTGTTCTGCGAGCGCATCTTCGGTCCGACGAAGGACTGGGAGTGCTACTGCGGCAAGTACAAGCGCGTCCGCTACAAGGGGATCATCTGCGAGCGCTGCGGCGTCGAGGTGACGCGGCAGAAGGTGCGGCGCGAGCGCATGGGGCACATCGACCTCGCGGCGCCGGTCTCGCACATCTGGTTCTTCAAGGGCGTCCCGAGCCGCATCGGCTACCTCCTCGACATCGCTCCGCGCGAGCTCGAGAAGGTGCTCTACTTCGCCGCGTCGATCGTCACGGCGGTCGACCGCGAGAAGCGCGCCGAGGACCTCGCCGACCTCGAGGACAAGGTCAAGGGCGAGTCGGAGCAGATCTACGTCGACCGCGACGAGCAGCTCGTCGCGCTCGACGAGCGCCTCGCGCGCCGCCGTGCCTTCCTCTCGGCCGGCGAAGGACAAGGGCTTCGACGAGGACGACGAGTTCTGGGCGCGCGGCCTCTCGAACTGGGCCGAGGATCAGGTCCTGCCGGGCCTCGAGGAGGCGCGCACCCTCGCGGGCGCGATCTTCCCGGCGCTCGCCGGGTCGATCGCGGGCGAGGATCCGAAGCGGATCCGCGAGCTCGTCCGCCAGACGGCGACCCGCGACGACCGGCGCCTCGCCCCGCGCGAGATCGAGTCGGTCGCGACGGCGGCGCAGGAGATCCGCGCCGCGCTCGAGCCGCTCCGGGCGGACCTCGAGAAGTCGTCCGGCTCGAAGAAGGGCGCGATCACGAAGCACCTCCACAAGCTGCTCGACCAGCTGCTCGGCGGCGAGGAGCTGTCCGGGGACGACGCGGAGCTCGTCGCCTCGGTCGACGCGAAGAACCTCGACCGGGCCCGCGAGATCGGCAACGGCCTCCTCCGCGACGTGCTCGAGCGCGCCGAGGCCGACGCGAGCGACGAGCAGGTGCGCGAGCTCGCGTACGACCTCTGCCTCGTCGAGGGCGCCCGCAAGGAGGACCTCGAGATCGTCCAGCAGTGGGCGACCAAGGTCAAGGAGATGGTCGCCGACATCGAGAGCCGGCGCGAGGACGCGCGCGAGGCGGCGGTCGAGGGCGTCCGGCGGCTCGAGGAGACGTGGAAGCTGTTCCGCGAGCTCGACGTGAAGCAGGTCGTCAACGACGAGCAGATCTTCCGGGAGCTCAAGGACCGCTTCGGCTCGCCGTACGGCTTCGGCGTGTACTTCCGGGGCGGCATGGGCGCAGAGGCGATCCGCGAGCTGCTCCGCGACCTCGACCTCCCGCAGGAGTCGATCACCCTTCGCGACACGATCAAGACGTCGAAGGGCCAGAAGCAGCAGCGCGCGATCAAGCGGCTGAAGGTCGTCCAGGCGTTCATCACCTCCGAGAACAAGCCCGAGTGGATGGTGCTCGAGGCCGTCCCGGTGATCCCGCCGGAGCTCCGCCCGATGGTGCAGCTCGACGGTGGCCGCTTCGCGACGAGCGACCTCAACGACCTCTACCGGCGCGTGATCAACCGGAACAACCGCCTGAAGCGGCTGCTCGACCTCGGCGCGCCCGGAGATCATCGTCAACAACGAGAAGCGCATGCTCCAGGAGGCGGTCGACGCGCTGTTCGACAACGGCCGCCGCGGCCGGGCGGTCACCGGCCCGGGCAACCGGCCGCTGAAGTCGCTCTCCGACATGCTCAAGGGCAAGCAGGGCCGCTTCCGCCAGAACCTGCTCGGCAAGCGCGTCGACTACTCGGGCCGCTCGGTGATCGTCGCCGGGCCGAACCTGAAGCTGCACCAGTGCGGGCTGCCGAAGCTGATGGCGCTCGAGCTCTTCAAGCCGTTCATCATGAGCCGGCTCGTCGAGCGGAAGTCCGTCCAGAACATCAAGGCGGCGAAGAAGTACGTCGAGTCGATGGTCCCGGAGGTCTGGGACGTGCTCGAGGAGGTCATCGCCGAGCATCCGGTGCTGCTCAACCGCGCACCGACGCTCCACCGCCTCGGCATCCAGGCCTTCGAGCCGGTGCTCGTCGAGGGCAAGGCGATCCAGGTGCACCCGCTCGTCTGCCACGCCTTCAACGCCGACTTCGACGGCGACCAGATGGCGGTCCACCTCCCGCTCTCCGCCGAGGCGCAGTCCGAGGCGCGCATCCTGATGCTGTCCTCGAACAACATCCTCTCGCCGGCGAACGGGCGGCCGCTCGCGACGCCGACGCAGGACATGGTGCTCGGCGCCTACTTCCTCACGTACTGCGCGTACGACCTCGCGCAGACCACGGCCGAGGAGCTCGCGAAGGAGCTCGGCGTCAAGGGCCTGCCGCGGTTCGGCGTCGGAGGAGGAGATCGAGTTCGCGCTCGACGCGCAGCAGACAGGCGTCTCGCTGCAGGAGCCGATCGAGTTCCGCTCGCGGTGACGAGCTCCGGCTCACGACGCCGGGGCGCGTGATCTTCGAGACGGAGATCGAGCGGTCGCTCCGCGACGCCGTCCGCGACGGGCTGCACGAGCCGCTCGTCGTCGACCGCGCGCTCACGAAGCGCGAGCTCGACGCGATGATCGACCGCCTCGTCGGCGAGTACGGCGCGTACGCGGTCGCGACCGTGCTCGACACGATCAAGTCGCTCGCGTTCAAGTACGCGACGCGCGCCGGCATCACCGTGTCGAAGAACGACATCGTGATCCCGCCCGAGAAGGAGGAGATCCTCGCCGGCTACGAGGACGAAGGTCACGAACGTCGAGCGGGAGTACGAGCGCGGCCTGATGACCGAGGAGGAGCGCAAGGAGCGTGTCATCGCGGTCTGGACGGAGGCCACGAACGACGTCGCCGAGGCGATGGAGGCCAACCTCCACGAGACGAACCCGGTCCTCATGATGGCCAAGTCGGGCGCCCGCGGGTCGTTCAACCAGATCCGCCAGCTCGCCGGGATGCGCGGCCTGATGGCCAACCCGAAGGGCGAGATCATCGAGCGCCCGATCAAGGCCAACTTCATGGAGGGCCTGTCGGTGCTCGAGTACTTCATCTCGACGCACGGCGCCCGCAAGGGGCTCGCCGACACGGCGCTCCGCACGGCCGACTCGGGCTACCTGACCCGCCGGCTCGTCGACGTCTCGCAGGACGTCATCGTCCGCGAGGAGGACTGCGGCACCGACGACCACGTCGGGCTCCCCGCGATCCTCGACGGCCAGCTCAACCTGAGCGCGGCCGGGCCGCGTCCTCGCGACCGACGTCCACAAGCCGCTCAAGGACGGGAAGCCGGGCAAGACGGTGCTCGGCGAGAAGGGCGAGCTCCTCTCGAAGCCGCGGCTCCGGAGATCGTCGAGCAGCTCGAGGAGCACGCCGAGGAGTTCCTGCTCCCGTTGCGCACGCGTGCTCAAGTGCCGCAGCGAGGTCGGCGTGTGCCGCGCCTGCTACGGCACGTTCCTCGCGAGCGGCGACATGTGCGAGATCGGCGACGCCGTCGGCATCGTCGCGGCGCAGTCGATCGGCGAGCCGGGCACGCAGCTGACGATGCGGACGTTCCACACCGGCGGCGTCGCCGGCGCGGACATCACGCACGGCCTGCCGCGCGTCGTCGAGATCTTCGAGGCGCGGAACCCGAAGGGCGCCGCGACGCTCGCGGAGCTCGGCGGCAAGATCGAGGTCGACGAGCAGGACCGCACCGTCGCTCGTGACGGTCACGCCGACCGCGCTCGACGAGAGCGGCGAGCCGCTCCCGGTCAAGGAGTACTCCTTCCCGCGCCGCACGCGGCTGCTCGTCCGCTCGGGCGACACCGTCGAGCAGGGCGACCCGCTCAACGAGGGCTCGCTGAGCCCCGCCGAGCTGCTCGACGCTGCAGACCAAGGCCGGGCGGGGCTCGACCCCGACCGAGCTGTACCTCGTCGGCGAGGTGCAGAAGGTCTACAAGTCGCAGGGCGTCGACATCCACGACAAGCACATCGAGCTCATCGTCCGCCAGATGATGAAGAAGGTGCGCGTCGAGACGCCGGGCGACACGGAGCTCCTGCCCGGCCAGCTGGTCGACAAGGTCGTGCTCGAGCGGGCGAACGAGGCGCCGCGAAGAAGGGCAAGAAGGAGCTCGCGACGTTCGAGCCGCTCATCCTCGGCATCACGAAGGCCTCGCTCGCGACCGAGTCGTTCCTCTCGGCCGCCTCCTTCCAGGAGACGACGAAGGTGCTCACGGACGCCGCGATCGAGGGCAAGGTCGACCGGCTGCTCGGGCTGAAGGAGAACGTGATCATCGGGAAGCTGATCCCGGCGGCCACGGGTCTCAGGAAGTACCGCGGCATCGACATCGAGCCGTCCGAGCCGCTCCCGGCGGCGATGTTCGGGCCTGGCACCGAGGCGGAGCTGCTCGCGGCGCTCGAGGAGATCGGCGACGGCGACGGCCTCGACCTGTCGGCCCTCGGGCTCGGCTACGAGGACGCGCTGCCCGAGCTGCCCGAGCTGCCCGAGACGCCGGACGAAGGACGAGGCGTAAGACGTCGGCATGGTGGGAGAGGCCCTGACGGGCCTCCACCAGCTGCACCCGCAGGTGGCCTGTCTTCAGTCGGACACGCTCGCTCCTCGCGTCGCTCGCCTCGGCCGCAGCTCGACAGAGAGCCGGGCGAGCAGCTCCACGGCGTCCTCGCCCGGCTCGAGCTCGACCGCGTGTCCCGTCGCACCGCACGCGGCCTGGATCCGGGCGATGCACGCCGAGCGCGTCGGCGCGGCCGGCACCGGGCAGCGACGAGCGGCGACCGCACGCGGGCCGACCGCGTACGCCGTCGCCGCCCGCGACACCCTGCACATCGCCGGCGAGCGTGGCGGAGCTCGCCGTGCCGCGACTCGACGAGGGCGGCGGTCAGCCGCGAGCCGTCGGCCCGCGCGTCGCGCGACTGCCTCGGTCAGCGCGTCGACGAACGCTGCGCGGCCCGCCCGGCTCGATCGGTGGCGAGCGGCGTCGGCGGCCGCGGGGGAGGCTCGGCGGCGGCGGCTGCGGCTCGTCGAGCGACGCCGTGACGCCCTCGAGCCGCGCCGCGAGCGACCTCAGGGCGGCGACGCGTCGACGCTCCCGCTCGATCGCGCGCCGCCGGAACGCCCATGCGGCGACGCCGACGAGCGCCACGGCCGCCGCGACGACCAGACCGACGAGCGATCGGAGCGCGTCATCGCCCGCCGGCTCACCGCCGTCGCGAGCGCTCATCCCTCGATGACCGGTCTCCCGGCAGGGGGACGACGTGGAGGAGCTCCTGGGCGCGCGGCGGCTCGTCGTCACCACCGGCGAGCGTGACCGAACCGCGTCTCGCGCTTTGCGTGCGCGAGCGCGGACTCGGCCCGGGCGACGAACGACCCGGCGTCGTCGCGCGGACGAGCTCGGCGACGCCGCCCGAGACCGACACGACACCCACGTCCCCGATCGGATGGCCCGTCGAGCTCCGCGCGGAACGACTCGAAGAGCTCGCGCGCATCGACGGCCTCCGAGCCCGGGCCGGAGCGACGGCGAACTTGCCGCCGCCGAGGCGGAACGCGTAGTCGAGGCGGTGCGTCACGCCGCGCAGCCGCTTCGCGAGCTCGAGCAGGACGCCGTCGGCGGCGAGGATGCCGATCCGCGCGTTGAGCGTCGTGAGCCGGTCGACGTCGACGACGAGCAGCGAGAGCGGCTGGCTCGCCGAGGCGCGCTCGACGATCTCGCGCTCGAGAACGGACGGGAACGACTGCCGGTCGAGCAGGTTCGTGAGCATGTCGAGCTCCGGCACGACGTCCGGCTCGCGCGAGGTTGAGCGCCCGCGAGATCGGCGGCCGTGCGGCGCGGACGAGCTCGTCGAGCGCGTCGACGTCCTCCTCGCTGAACCGCCGGCCCTTGTCGCGGCGTCAGGACGCCGAGCAGGCTCTGCGGCGCCTCCTCGTCGAGCAGCGGCATGCACGAGGCCAGCCGCGGACGGGGTCGAGTCCGTCGGGGGCGACGAGGTCGCCGGCGAACGACGACCTCGATCGCGCGCGCGCCGCGGTAGTCGGGGAAGCCCATCCGCGCGATGTGGTTCGTCTCGGACTCGGACAGCCCGACGGTCGCGACGATCGGCGTCCCGTTCCCGCCGGTGACGAGCGCGATCGCGCCGTGCGCGCCCGTCCGCTCGCGGGCGACCTCGAGCGTGCGCATCATCGGCTCGGGGTCGTCGCTCGAGGTCGAGCGCGCGCGAGCGCCGGCGTCCGCTGGATCGCCGTGAGCGCGTCGTTGAGCGTCTGGGCGAACTCCGCCAGCCGCTCGTCGTAGCGGCGCAGCATCGTCACGGTGACCTCGGCCTGGCGCGTCAGGAGGCGGCGGATCGCGAGCACGAACAGCAGCGAGCGAGACGGCCGCGAGGGCGACCGCCGCGATGGCGAACTCGGTCCTCATCGCGACGCGCGCTCTCGCCGGAGCGGTCGCGCGGCGTCCCTCCATCGAGGTAACCCTAACGAGGGGGGTGGCTAGCGCCTGCCTGCCGCGCGAACGGCCGCGGAGCGGAGCCCGCCTGATGCCCGCCCTTCGGCGCAGGGCAGTCCCTGGGCGTCTGCGCGCGACGCCTGCGCCGCTGCCTGCTCGCGCCGTCTCGTCGCCGCGCTCTATCCTCGCGACCGTGGCGAGCGCACCGCAGCGAAGTCGTCCCGCTCGAGCGGCCGACCGACGCCGTCGAGGCGTCACCCGCCGCGGCCCATCGCGCTCGCAGCCGGTCGAGCTCCCGCGCGCGCCGCGGCCGGCCGGCTGGCCGACGCTCGCCGCGCTCGCGATCGCGACCGGGCTGGCCGCGATCGGCCTCGGCGCGTGGTCGGTCCTCTCGGAGGCGCGCTCGAGCCGAGCGCGGCGGAGCACGCCGCGTCGAGCGGTCGCTGGCGGTCCTCGCCGACTCGAGCGCGGTGCGCTACCCGCTCCGCGGCTCGGTCGGACGGATCGCGCTCGTCGTCGCGGCGCCGGCGACGCCGTCGCTCGCCCTCGACGGCCTCGGCCCGTCGCCCGCCGGAGGGCACCTACCGCGTGTGGCTCGTGCGCGCCCGGCTCCGCGACACCCGTCGGCGACGCCGCGTTCGACGCGTCGTCCCCTGTCGTCGCGCTCGAGCGGCGCATCCCGCCGGGCACGCGGTCGCGGTCACGCTCGAGCCAGCCGCCGACGGGACCCGCCCGTCGCGCCCGCTCCGCCTCTCGGCCGTCCGCGAGTAGCGGCCGGCGGCATCGTCGCACGGGGAGGCAGTTGCGACCGCGCAGGGGACGCCTTTAGGGATCTGCCCCGCCCGAAGGCGGGGATCAAGCGGCAGGATTCCGCCCCTGCGGAATCCTGCTTCGCGCAACAGACTCAGTCCTTCGCGATGCGTCGCGCGGTCCTTGCCGAGGTCCTTGGCGCGGTAGAGCGCCGAGTCGGCGCGCTCGAAGAGCCCCGCGGCGGTCTCGCCGTGGCGGAGCTCGGCGATGCCGGCCGAGATCCGGACCATCTGGCCGCCGGGGACCGACATGTCCACGAGGCTGTCGTGCATCCGCTGGAAGAGCTGCGCGGCGTCGTCCGACGTCGACTCCGGCATGATCACCGCGAACTCGTCGCCGCCGACGCGGCAGCCGATGTCGACGGACCGGATCTCGTTGCGGAGGCGCTCCGCGACCTGGGCGAGGACGGCGTCGCCCGCCAGGTGGCCGATGCGGTCGTTGACGGCCTTGAAGTCGTCGAGGTCGATGATCAGGAGCGCCAGCCGCCGGTCGTAGCGCTGCGCGCGGAGCGACTCGCGGCGAAGCGTCTCGTGGAAGTAGCGCTGGTTGAAGAAGCCGGTGAGCGCGTCCGTCTCGGCGAGCTGCCGTGCCTCGCGGTAGCGGCGCGCGTTCTCGATCGCGGGGATGCACGTCTCCGCGATCTGCTCGACCGCCGCGACCCGGTCGTGGCGACGGCTCGTAGCCCGGCGTGCGCCAGAAGAGCGCGAGGCTCCCGAGCGCGTTCCCGTCGCGGCTGACGAGCGGCAGGAAGAGCCCGCCGCGGATCAGGTGGGTGTCCGCGGCGTCCGCCGCGCCGTAGCGGTAGTTGACCGTGATCGGGCCGGCGGGACTGCGTCCCGGCGGCGCCCGACGACGGCGGATGCGCCGCCTCCTCGGGCGTCATCCCGCGCGTCGCGATCGCCGAGGTCGCCGCCCGCCTCGTCGAGCACGACCATCGCCGCGTCGAAGCCGGGGACCTCGAGTGCGGCGTCGAGCACGCGGTCGAGGAGCTCCTCGAACTCGATCGAGTTGCCGAGGTCGCTCAGGAACCGGTTCCGCTTGCTCTCGCGCTCGGCCCGCTCGAGCGCGTCCGAGAGGTCGCGGCCGAGGTCGTCCATGCGCGTGCGCATGTCGTCGACCGCCCGGGCGAGCCGGTCCTCGCGCTGCGGGCTGCGGACGGCGCGCGCACGAGCAACGCGACCATGCCGACGGCCAGCCCGACGAGGGCAATGGCCGCAATGATGATGATGATGGTCGCTCCGCTCGAGATGTCCGGTTCCCCAACCCTTCCCCGTCGCATGTATCGCGAACTGTAATCGCCAGTCCCGGCGCGCTACGGCAGGGCACATCCCCGAGGCCGTCGACGGCGCCGCGTACCGGGTCGCGGCAGACGTACGCCGCGACAGCCGCGTGTCTGCTACGCTTGCCCGTCCCGGGCGGCGGGACGTCGTCGTCCTGCCGGCCTTTTCTGTGCGACAAAAGCTTCGACCGAAACGACAGGAGCAGCGTGCCCACCGTCAATCAGCTCGTCCGCAAGGGTCGCAAGAGCCCCAAGGCGAAGGTCAAGACTCCGGCGCTTCGCGGCGCGCCGCAGAAGCGCGGCGTCTGCACGCGCGTCTACACGACGACGCCGAAGAAGCCGAACTCCGCGCTGCGCAAGGTCGCGCGCGTGAAGCTGACGAACCAGATGGAGGTCGGCGCGTACATCCCGGGCGAGGGGCACAACCTGCAGGAGCACTCCGTCGTGCTGATCCGCGGCGGCCGCGTCAAGGACCTGCCGGGCTTCCGCTACAAGGTGATCCGCGGCGGGCTCGACACCTCGGGTGTCTCGGAGCGCCGCCAGGGCCGCTCGAAGTACGGCGCCAAGAAGGGCGGCTGCTAGACCCATGCCCCGCCGCGCAGAGATCCAGCCGCGCACGGTCGAGGCCGACCCCGTCTACGGGTCGGTGCTCGTGACGCAGCTCGTCAACCGGCTGATGGTCGACGGCAAGAAGTCGATCGCCGAGCGAGATCGTCTACGACGCGCTCGCGCAGGTCGCCGAGAAGACCGGCAAGCCGGCGCTCGAGTCGCTCGAGTCGGCCGTCAAGTCCGTCACGCCGGTGCTCGAGGTCCGCTCGCGCCGCGTCGGCGGCGCCAACTACCAGGTGCCCGTCGAGGTGCCGCCGCGCCGCGGCCGCACGCTCGCGCTCCGCTACCTCGTCACGTACGCGCGCGAGCGCCGCGAGAAGGGCATGCAGAACAAGCTCGCGGCCGAGCTGATGGACGCGATCAACCAGCAGGGCGGCGCGTTCAAGCGCAAGGACGACATGTACCGGATGGCCCAGGCCAACAAGGCGTTCGCGCACTACCGCTGGTGAGCACGATGACGACGACAGCCACACAGGTCGGCGCTCGACCGCGTCCGCAACATCGGGATCATGGCCCACATCGACGCGGGCAAGACCACGACGACCGAGCGGATCCTCTACTACACCGGCCGCACCCACAAGCTGGGCGAGGTGCACGAGGGCGCCGCGACGATGGACTGGATGGCGCAGGAGCAGGAGCGCGGCATCACGATCACGTCGGCGGCGACGACGGCGTTCTGGCGCGACCATCGCATCAACATCATCGATACTCCCGGGCACGTGGACTTCACGGTCGAGGTCGAGCGCTCGCTCCGCGTCCTCGACGGCGCGGTCGCCGTGTTCGACTCCGTCGCCGGCGTCCAGCCGCAGTCCGAGACGGTCTGGCGCCAGGCCGACCGCTACGGCGTGCCGCGCATCGCCTTCATCAACAAGATGGACCGCACGGGCGCGAGCTTCGTCAACGCGGTCGAGTCGATGCGCGAGCGGCTCGGCGCCAACTCCGGTGCCGATCCAGCTTCCGATCGGCGAGGAGGACAAGCACGTCGGCGTCGTCGACCTCGTCGAGATGCGGGCGATCGTCTACGAGGACGAGCTCGGCCAGTCGTTCACGGTCGGCGAGATCCCCGCCGAGCTCGCGGCCGCCGCCGAGGAGGCGCACCACGCGCTGATCGACGCGATCGCCGAGCACGACGACGAGCTGATGGAGACCTACCTCGAGGACGAGTCGTCGGTGACGCCCGAGATGATCAAGCGCGCGCTCCGCGCCGGCACGCTCGCCGACGCGATCACGCCGGTGCTGCTCGGCTCCGCCTTCAAGAACAAGGGCGTGCAGCCGCTGCTCGACGCGGTCGTCGACTACCTGCCGAGCCCGCTCGACGTCCCCGCCGTCCAGGGCACCGACCCGAAGACCGAGGACGAGATCACGCGGGCCGCCTCCGAGGACGCGCCGTTCTCGGCGCTCGTCTTCAAGGTCATGTCCGACCCGTACGTCGGCAAGCTGACGTACTTCCGGGTCTACTCCGGCAAGCGTCAAGGCCGGCGACCGCGTGCTCAACACGACGAACGGCAAGACCGAGCGGATCGGGCGCATCCTCCAGATGCACGCGAACCACCGCGAGGAGCGCGACGAGATCGCCGCCGGCGAGATCGCCGCGGCCGTCGGGCTCAAGCAGTCGACGACCGGCGACACGCTCGCCGTCGACTGCGCGCCGATCGTGCTCGAGTCGATGACCTTCCCCGACCCGGTCATCTCGGTCGCGATCGAGCCGAAGACGAAGGGCGACCAGGACAAGCTCGGGCAGGGCCTCCAGCGCCTCGCCGAGGAGGACCCGACGTTCCGCGTCTCCTCCGACGAGGAGACCGGGCAGACGCTCATCGCCGGGATGGGCGAGCTGCACCTCGAGATCCTCGTCGACCGCCTGCTGCGCGAGTTCAAGGTCGACGCGAACGTCGGCCGCCCGCAGGTCGCCTACCGCGAGACCGCGGGGCAGGCCGTCAACGAAGATCCGGGGCAGGTTCGTCCGCCAGACCGGCGGCTCGGGTCAGTACGGCGACGTCGAGATCAACCTCATCCCGCAGGAGCCCGGCGCGGGCTACGAGTTCGAGGACAAGATCGTCGGCGGGAAGATCCCGAAGGAGTACATCAAGCCGGTCGACGAGGGCATCCAGGAGGCGCTCGGCGCCGGCGTGCTCGCCGGCTACCCGGTCGTCGACGTCAGGGTCGAGCTCGTCGACGGCTCGTACCACGACGTCGACTCGAGCGAGCGGGCGTTCAAGATCGCCGGCTCGATGGCCTTCAAGGAGGCGATGAAGCGCGCGAAGCCGAAGCTGCTCGAGCCGATGATGGCCGTCGAGGTCGTCACGCCCGAGGACTACCTCGGCGACGTGATGGGGAACCTCAACGCGCGGCGCGGCCGGGTCGAGCACCTCGAGCCGCTCGGCAACTCGCAGTCCATCAAGGCGAGCGTGCCGCTCTCGGAGATGTTCGGCTACGCCACCGACCTGCGGTCGATGACCCAGGGGCGGGCCACGTTCACCATGCAGTTCGACCGCTACGAGGACGTTCCCCAGTCCATCGCGGCGGACATCGTCGACGCCCAGAGGGGCGAGTAGGCACTAGGCCCGGAAGGAGACCGGAACCGCAATGGCCAAGCAGAAGTTCGAGCGCATCGAAGCCGCACGTCAACGTCGGCACGATCGGTCACATCGACCACGGCAAGACGACGCTCACCGCCGCGATCACGAAGGTGCTCGCCGAGCAGGGACGGGCACCGCGCGCTGCGCGACTTCGCGTCGATCGACGCCGCTCCCGAGGAGCGCCAGCGCGGGATCACGATCAACACCGCGCACGTCGAGTACGAGACGGAGAACCGCCACTACGCCCACGTCGACTGCCCGGGGCACGCCGACTACATCAAGAACATGATCACGGGCGCCGCCCAGATGGACGGCGCGATCCTCGTCGTCTCGGCGGCCGACGGCCCGATGCCGCAGACCCGCGAGCACATCCTCCTGGCCCGCCAGGTCGAGGTGCCCGCGATGGTCGTCGCGCTCAACAAGGCCGACATGGTCGACGACCCCGAGCTGATCGAGCTCGTCGAGATGGAGGTGCGCGAGCTCCTCTCCAAGTACGAGTTCCCCGGCGACGACATCCCGATCGTCCAGGTCTCGGCGCTCGAAGGCGCTCGAGGGCGACCCGGAGTGGACGGCCAAGATCCTCGAGCTCATGGACGCCGTCGACTCCTACATCCCGGAGCCGACGCGCGACATCGACAAGCCGTTCCTGATGCCGATCGAGGACGTGTTCACGATCACCGGCCGCGGCACCGTCGTGACCGGCCGCATCGAGCAGGGCAAGATCGAGGTCGGCAACGAGGTCGAGATCGTCGGCATCCACGAGAAGGTCGAGAAGACGACGGTCACCGGTCTCGAGATGTTCCAGAAGATCCTCGACTTCGCCCAGGCGGGCGACAACGCCGGCGCGCTGCTCCGCGGCGTCAAGCGCGAGGAGGTCGAGCGCGGCCAGGTGCTCGCGAAGCCCGGCTCGATCACGCCGCACACGCACTTCAAGGCCGAGGTGTACGTCCTCTCGAAGGACGAGGGCGGGCGCCACACGCCGTTCTTCAACGGCTACCGGCCGCAGTTCTACTTCCGCACGACGGACGTGACCGGCTCGATCAAGCTCCCGGAGGGCCAGGAGATGGTCATGCCGGGCGACAACACGAACATGGAGATCGAGCTGATCCAGCCGATCGCCATGGATCAGGGCCTCCGCTTCGCGATCCGCGAGGGCGGCCGCACGGTCGGCGCCGGCGTCGTCACGGAGATCGTCAAGTAGGGAGGGCTCACGCCCTCCCCACCGACGGGAACACCGAGACGCATGGCTCAGCAGAAGATCCGCATCCGGCTCAAGGGCTACGACCACCAGCAGGTGGACCGCTCCGCGTCCCAGATCGTGGAGACGGCGCAGCGCACCGGCGCGACGATCACCGGCCCCGTGCCCCTGCCCACCGAGAAGAACGTCTACTGCGTGATCCGCAGCCCGTTCAAGGACAAGGACTCGCGCGAGCACTTCGAGGTGCGCACGCACAAGCGCCTGATCGACATCCACAGCCCCACGCCGAAGACGGTCGACTCGCTGATGCGGCTCGACCTGCCTGCCGGCGTCGACATCGAGATCAAGCTCTGATTGGCGAATGAAGGGAGCATCTCTCGGGCAGAGAAGGCATCTGGCGAATGGATGACCCAGGTCTTCGACCAGGAGACCGGGAACGTCGAGGCCGTCACGGTGATCGAGGCCGGGCCCTGCCCGGTGGTCACCGTGCGGACCCGAGGCGGCCGACGGCTACGAGGCCGTCCAGCTCGCGTTCGACGCGGTCGCCGACCGGAAGCTGTCGAAGGGCGAGCTCGGCCACCTCCGCAAGGCGGGCGTCGGCGGGCACCGGCACCTCGTCGAGTTCCGCGGCGCGAGCGAGCTCCAGCCCGGCGAGACCGTCACCGTCGAGGCCTTCGAGCCCGGCGACCGGATCAAGGTGTCGGGCATCTCGATCGGGAAGGGCTTCCAGGGCACGATCAAGCGGCACAACTTCCACCGCGGCCCGGTCAGCCACGGCTCGCACAACGTCCGCAAGCCGGGCTCGATCGGCGCGTCGGCGACGCCGTCGCGCGTGTTCAAGGGCAAGAAGATGGCCGGCCACATGGGCGCGCACCGCGTCACGCAGCCCGGGCTCGTCGTCCACGAGGTGGACGCCGAGCGGAACCTGCTGCTCGTCCGCGGCTCCGTGCCGGGCCCGAAGAGCGGGCTCGTCGAGATCCGGGAGGAGTCGAGCGCTGATGGCCGTCAAGGCGACAGTGCTCGGCGGCACGGCGAAGGACGTCGCGCTCGACGCGACCGTCTTCGAGGTCGAGGTCAAGCCGCACCTCCTCCACGAGACCGTGCGCTCGGAGCTGAACGCCGCCCGGCGCGGGACGCGCGGCGCGAAGAGCCGCGGGCTCGTCGCCGGCGGCCGCGCGAAGCCGTGGCGCCAGAAGGGCACGGGCCGCGCCCGCCAGGGCACGATCCGCGCGCCGCAGTTCACGGGCGGCGGCGTCGCGTTCCCGCCCGGGATGCGCAGCTTCGACGTCAAGGTGAACCGCAAGGCCCGCCGCGCGGCGCTCAAGGGCGCGCTCTCGCACCACGCCGCGAACGGCACGCTCGCCGTGCTCGACGCGACCGTCGTTCGAGGCGCCGTCGACGAAGCAGGCGAAGGGCGTGCTCGAGGGCTGGGGCAAGGACGCCCCGGTGCTCGTCGTCGCGCACGAGGACGAGGAGGCGGTCGTCAAGTCGTTCCGCAACCTCGAGCGCGTGCTCGTGACGGTGCCCGCGGAGCTCGAGGTCGCGGCGATCGTCTGGGCCCGCGCGGTCGTCGTCACCGAGGCGGCGCTCCCGCTCGTCGAGACGAAGGCCGGGAAGGAGGCGTCGGCATGAGCGGTCTGACCAACGAGCAGGTCGTGCTGGCCCCGGTCGTCTCCGAGAAGAGCTACTCGGGGATCGCCGACCGCCGCTACACGTTCAAGGTCCACCCGGACGCGCACAAGACGCAGGTGCGCAGGCGATCGAGCAGCTGTTCGACGTCCACGTCGAGCGCGTGAACATCGTCAAGGTGCAGGCGAAGCCGAAGCGCCGCGGCCTCTTCAAGGGCACGCGGCCCGGCTGGAAGAAGGCGATCGTCCAGGTCCGCGAGGGCGAGACGATCGAGATCTTCGAAGGGGCACAGGTCTAACCGATGGCTGTCAAGAAGTACAAGCCCACGAGCGCCGGCCGTCGCCAGATGGCCACCTCCTCGTTCGAGGAGATCACGCGCACGCGAGCCGGAGAAGTCGCTGCTCGAGCCGCTCCACAAGAAGGGCGGCCGGAACAACCACGGCCGCATCACGACGCGCCACCAGGGCGGCGGGCACAAGCGCCGCTACCGCCGGATCGACTTCAAGCGCGTCAAGGACGGCGTGCCGGCGAAGGTCGCCTCGATCGAGTACGACCCGAACCGCTCGGCGCGGATCGCGCTGCTCCACTACGCGGACGGCGCGAAGGCCTACATCCTGGCGCCCGCCGGCCTCCGGGTCGGCGCGACGCGTGCAGTCCGGGACGGGCGCGGACATCAAGCCCGGCAACGCGCTGCCGCTCGGCGACATCCCGACCGGCACGAACGTCCACGCCGTCGAGCTCCGGCCCGGCCAGGGCGCGAAGATGGCCCGCTCCGCCGGCTCGGGCGTCCAGCTCGTCGCGAAGGACGCGCCGTACGCCGTCCTGCGGCTCCCGTCCGGCGAGATGCGCCGCGTGCTGCTCACGTGCCGCGCGACCGTCGGCCAGGTCGGCAACTCCGACCATTCGAACGAGTCGAGCGGGAAGGCGGGTCGCAGCCGCTGGCTCGGCAAGCGCCCTTCCGTGCGCGGCACGGCCATGAACCCGGTCGACCACCCGCACGGCGGCGGCGAGGGCAAGTCGAAGGGCCACCACCCGGTGACCCCGTGGGGCGTCCCGACGATCGGGAAGCGCACCCGCCGCAAGCACAAGGAATCCGACAAGCTGATCGTCCGCGGCCGTCGCCGCGGCAAGGAGCGTCGCTAAATGTCGAGATCGTCCAAGAAGGGGCCGTTCGTCGAGGAGCGGCTCCTCAGCCGCATCGAGGCGATGAACGCCGCCGGCGAGAAGCGGATGATCCGCACCTGGTCGCGCGCGTCGACGATCTTCCCGGAGATGGTCGGGCACACGATCGCCGTCCACGACGGGCGCAAGCACGTCCCGGTGTTCGTGTCCGAGCAGATGGTCGGGCACAAGCTCGGCGAGTTCGCGCCGACGCGGACGTTCCGCGGTCACTCGGGCGACCGGCAGGCACAGGTGAAGAAGCGCTAGTGGCCACGAAGACGACACCCGAGCGCATCCAGGTGCGCGCCCAGGCGAAGTGGGTCCGCATGTCCGCCCGCAAGGCGCGGCTCGTGCTCGACCACCTCCGCGGCCGCACGCGTGCCGGAGGCGCGCACGATCCTCGCCTTCACGCCGCGCGCCGCGGCGCGCGAGATCGACCGCGTGCTCGCGTCGGCCGTCGCCAACGCCGAGTCGGCGCACGGCCTCGACGGCGACGAGCTGATCGTGCTCGAGGCGTACGCCGACGAGGGCCCGACGCTCAAGCGCTGGCGCGCCCGCGCGCGCGGCCGCGTGAACCGGATCCGCAAGCGGACCTGCCACATCACGATCGTCGTCACGGAGAGCCCGAAGGCCGGCCGGCCGCGCCCGCAGAAGCAGGCGAAGCCCGAGGCCGAGCAGGCGCCGCAGCCCGAGGCCACGGCCGCCGAGGAGGCTCCCGCGGAGGAGAAGCCGAAGCGCCGCGCGCCGGCCAAGAAGAAGGAGGAGGTGGCCGCGTAATGGGCCAGAAAGTGCATCCCGGCGGCCTTCGCGTCGGTGTCATCCACGACTGGAAGTCGAACTGGTGGACCGGCAAGAAGGAGATCGCCGACTACATCCTCGAGGACGTCCGGATCCGCGACCACATCAACGGCAAGCTCGCGCACGCCGGCCTGTCCGACATCCTGATCCGCAAGGACAAGCAGCGGATCACGGTCGACATCTACACGGCGCGCCCGGGCATCGTGATCGGCAAGTCGGGCGTCGAGGTGGACGCGCTCCGCAAGGAGCTCCACGCGATCACCGGCAAGAGCGTCCACATCAACATCAACGAGATCAAGCGGCCCGAGCTCGACGCGCAGCTCGTCGCGCAGTCGATCGCGGAGCAGCTCCAGAACCGCGTGTCGTTCCGGCGCGCGATGAAGCGCTCGCTCGCCTCGGCGATGCGCTCGGGCGCGCAGGGCATCAAGATCCAGTGCGGCGGGCGGCTCGGCGGCGGCGAGATGAGCCGCAGCGAGCGCTACACCGAGGGTCGCGTCCCGCTCCACACGATCCGCGCCGACATCGACTACGGCTTCGCCGAGGCGAAGACGACCTACGGCCGGATCGGCGTGAAGGTCTGGGTCAACAAGGGCGAGATCATGCCGGAGGGCTACGAGGGGTCGCTCGGCCGCGAGCGGATCACCGAGGCCGACGGCTCGCGCCGCCGCCGCGGCTCGAACAGCGAGGGCCTCGGCGCCTCCCGCGAGAGCGGTCGCGGTCGCGGCCAGGACCGCGAGGGCCTCGGCCTCGTGCAGAAGCGCCGGCGCCCCGGTCGGGGCGGCGGTCGCGGACCGGGTCAGGGCCGCGGGCAGGGTCAGGGCCGCGGGTCCGGCGCCCGAGACGCAGGCGCCACCCGCCGATCAGTCGCTCGAGACACCGCCCACCGAGGCGGCTCCCGAGACGACGGCGCCCGAGACGACGGCGCCCGAGACCACCCCTGAGAGCTCGGGAGGCGACTCCTGATGCTGATGCCGCGGAAGACGAAGCACCGCAAGCAGTTCCGCGGTCGCCGCGCGGGTTCGCGAAGGGTCAGACCGACGTGCAGTACGGCGACTACGGGATCAAGTCGCTCGAGAACGGCTGGGTCACCAACCGGCAGATCGAGGCTGCCCGTATCGCGATGACCCGCAAGATCCGCCGCGGCGGCAAGGTCTGGATCAACCTCTTCCCGGACAAGCCGTTCACGAAGAAGCCCGCCGAGACCCGCATGGGCTCGGGCAAGGGCTCGCCGGAGGGCTGGGTCGCGGTCGTCAAGCCCGGCCGCGTGATGTTCGAGCTGTCCGGCGTGTCCGAGCCGCTCGCCAAGGAGGCGCTCCGCCTCGCCGCCCAGAAGCTGCCGGTCAAGGCGAAGTTCGTGAAGCGGGAGGCTGATCTCTTTGAAAGCTAGGGAGCTGCGCGGCGCTGACCGACGAGGAGCTCGACAAGAAGCTCGGCGAGAGCCGGCAGGAGCTCTTCAAGATCCGCTTCCAGGCGGCCACCGGCGCGCTCGACTCGAGCGCGCGGCTGCAGCAGGCGAAGCGCGAGATCGCCCGCATCCTGACGATCCAGAACGAGCGGGCAGCGGAGAAGGTGTGAGGAACGAATGGCTGACGAGAAGCTGAACGAGAACGAGAACGAGAACGAGATCCCGGCCGACGAGCCGGCCGCCGAGACCGCCGAGGAGGCGGTCGCGGAGGCGCCTGCCGACGAGGCCGTCGCCGAGGTGGCCGAGGTGGCCGAGGAGGCCGCCGAGCCGGTCGCAGAGGCGCCCGCCGAGGAGGCGTCCGTCGCCGAGGCGCCGGCGGAGGAGGCGCCTGTCGCCGAGGAGACATCGGAGGAGCCGGCCGCGGAGGCAGCTCCCGACGAGCCTGCGGCCGAGGCCGACGCGCCCGCTGCCGAGGCGGAGGCCGCCGAGGCGGCGCCTGCGCCGCAGTCGGGCCCGAAGCCGAAGAAGAAGCGTCTGCCCGCGGTCGGAGCGCCCGAAGCGGACGCGCCCGAAGCGGGTCAAGGCCACCGAGCGGAAGCCGATCGTGCGGCTCGAGAAGCCGGAGCACGAGCGCGGCCGGCGCCAGGAGCGCCAGGGCACCGTCGTCTCCGACGCGATGGAGAAGACGATCGTCGTCAAGGTCGAGGTCGTGAAGGCGCACCCGAAGTACAAGAAGGTCGTCCGCCGGAGCGTCAAGTTCCACGCGCACGACGAGCAGTCGACGGCGAAGGTCGGCGACATCGTCCGCATCGTCGAGACGCGCCCGCTGTCGAAGACGAAGCGCTGGCGGCTCGCCGAGGTCGTGGAGGCCGCGAAGTGATCCAGCAGGAATCGCGTCTCAAGGTCGCCGACAACACGGGTGCCCGCGAGCTCCTCTGCATCCGCGTGGTCGGAGGCTCCCACCGGCGATACGCCCGTGTCGGCGACCAGATCGTCGCTACAGTGAAGGCCGCCACGCCGCAGGGCACGGTCAAGAAGGGCGAGGTCGTGAGAGCGGTCGTCGTCCGGACGAAGAAGCCCTACGGCAGGAACGACGGCACGCTGATCGGCTTCGACGAGAACGCCGCCGTCATCATCGACAACCAGCTGAACCCGCGCGGAACGCGCATCTTCGGGCCGGTCGCCCGCGAGCTGCGCGAGAAGAACTTCATGAAGATCGTCAGCCTCGCTCCCGAGGTGCTCTAGAGATGGCCACCACCATGCGAATCAAGAAGGGCGACCTCGTCCAGGTGCTCGCCGGCAAGGACCGCGGCAAGCAGGGACGGGTCCTCGAGGCGCGCCCGCGTGACCGCAGCGTGATCGTCGAGAACCTCAACATCGCGAAGCGGCACACGAAGCCGCGCCCGATCCGCGACTCGACGCGCATGGGCGGCGCGAACGTCATCCCGGGCGGGATCATCGAGAAGCCGATGCCGCTCGACGTCTCGAACGTGATGATCGTCTGCCCGACCTGCAGCCAGCCGACGCGCGTCGGCGTCAAGGTCAAGGAGATCAAGGGCGAGACGGTGCGCGTCCGCGTCTGCAAGCGCGACGGCTGCGGCCAGGAGATCGCAGCTGATGGCCACCGCGACGGAGACGCCCGTGCCGCGCCTCAAGCAGCGCTACGACGACGAGATCCGCGCGGCGCTGAAGGACGAGCTCGCGCTCGACTCGATCATGCAGGTCCCGCGGATCACCAAGATCACGCTCAACATGGGCGTCGGCGACGCGAAGACCGACGCGAAGGCGCTCGACGCCGGCATCGAGGAGCTCACGACGATCGCCGGCCAGCGCGCCCAGGTGCGCCGTGCGCGGAAGTCGATCGCGAGCTTCAAGCTCCGCGAGGGCATGGCCGTCGGCGCGCGCGTCACGCTGCGCGGCGCGCGGATGTACGAGTTCCTCGACCGGCTCGTCTCGATCGCGCTGCCGCGCATCCGCGACTTCCGGGGCCTCAACCCCGACTCGTTCGACGGCCGCGGGAACTACTCGCTCGGGATCAAGGAGCAGATCATCTTCCCCGAGATCGACTACGACAGCGTGCCCGCGATCCGGGGCCTCGACATCGCGATCACCACCACGGCGGAGACCGACGAGCACGCCCGCGCGCTGCTGCGCGCGCTCGGGCTGCCCTTCGCCACCGAGAGAAGGGATTCGTAGTGGCCAAGACCTCGCTCCGCGTGAAGCAGAAGCGCACGCCGAAGCACAAGGTGCAGGCGTACACGCGCTGCAACCGCTGCGGCCGGCCGCGCGCCGTGTTCCGCAGGTTCAAGCTGTGCCGGATCTGCCTGCGCGAGCTCGCGCACGACGGCGCGATCCCAGGCATGACCAAGAGCTCGTGGTGATGGGGAAGATCGATATCACCACGACCTCTTCTTTGATGTTCATTGGTCGACTTCCGCAAGCGGAAGTCGACGAGTCCAGCTGGTAGGAGAAGAAATGCTGACCGATCCGATCGCCGACATGCTGACCCGCATTCGCAACGCGAACCGCGCGATGCACGACACCGTCTCGATGCCGACCTCGCGGATGAAGGAGGAGATCGCGCGCCTGCTCAACGACGAGGGGTACGTGAAGGGCTTCGAGGTCGTCGAGGCCACGCCCGTCGACCAGCTCGTGATCGAGCTGAAGTTCGGCAAGAACCGCGAGCGCGTGATCACCGACCTGAAGCGGGTGTCGAAGCCCGGCCGCCGCGTCTACGCGAAGAAGGACCGCCTGCCGCGCGTCCTCGGCGGGCTCGGCACGGCGATCCTGTCCACGTCGACCGGTGTGATCACCACCCGCCAGGCCGCCGAGCGCGGCGTCGGCGGCGAGGTCATCGCGTTCGTCTGGTAGCCCCATGTCGCGAATCGGAAGAAAGCCGATCGAGATCCCGAGCGGCGTCACCGTCGAGGTGTCGCCCGGCGGGAACGTGAAGGTCACCGGGCCGCTCGGCACGCTCGAGCAGCGCGTGCCTGCGCGCATGGACATCGCCCAGGACGACGGCGTGGTCACGGTGACGCGGCCGACCGAGCGCGGCGAGGACCGCGCGCTCCACGGCCTCACGCGGACGCTCGTCGCGAACATGGTCGAGGGCGTCACGAAGGGCTTCGAGAAGCACCTCGAGATCCAGGGCGTCGGGTATCGCGCGCAGCTCAAGGGCGCCGAGCTCGAGCTCGCGGTCGGCTTCTCCCATCCGGTGACGGTCGCGCCGCGCGAGGGGATCTCCTTCGAGGTCCCGCAGCCGACGCAGGTGATCGTCAAGGGAACGAGCAAGCAGGTCGTCGGGCAGACGGCCGCCGAGATCCGCAAGGTGCGCCCGCCCGAGCCCTACAAGGGCAAGGGGATCCGCTACCAGGGCGAGCACGTGCGGAGGAAGGTCGGCAAGCGCGCATGACGGTTTCAGTTCGCGAAGCACGCCTCCGCCGGCACCGGCGGGTGCGCGGGAAGATCTCGGGCACGGCCGAGCGGCCGCGGCTCGTCGTCTTCCGCTCGAACCGGGGCATCTTCGCCCAGCTCGTCGACGACGAGGCCGGCCGCACGCTCGCTTCCGCGAGCTGGCTCCAGCAGCGCTCGTTCAAGGGCAACAAGACCGAGCAGGCCGCCGCCGTCGGCAAGGCGCTCGCCGCCGAGGCCAAGAAGGCCGGGGTCGAGACCTGCGTCTTCGACCGGGCGGGTTACCTCTACCACGGACGCGTGAAGGCTCTCGCCGAGGGTGCACGCGAAGGAGGACTCAAGTTTTGAGCACCGTCGAAGTAGCCGAGTCACGCGAGCTCAAGGAGCGCGTGATCGAGATCAACCGTGTCGCCAAGGTCGTCAAGGGCGGCCGGCGGTTCTCCTTCACCGCGCTCGTCGTGATCGGCGACGAGGTCGACCGCGTCGGCGTCGGCTACGGGAAGGCGCGGGAGGTCCCGCTCGCCATCTCGAAGGCCGTCGACGACGCGAAGAAGAACCTCTTCACCGTCCCGAAGCACGGCGCGACGATCACCCACGAGATCACGGGCCGGTTCGACGCCGCGCGCGTCGTGCTCCGGCCTGCCAGCGACGGGACCGGCGTGATCGCGGGCGGCGGCGTGCGCGCCGTGCTCGAGCTCGCCGGGATCCGCGACGTGCTCGCGAAGAGCCTCGGCACGACGAACCCGATCAACATGGCGAAGGCCACGGTCAACGGGCTCAAGAGCCTGCGTCGTCCGGAGGACGTCGCACGGAGCCGCGGCAAGTCGATCAAGGACGTGCTGCCGTACCGTCCGGCGCCCGCCGCCGCCGACGAGCCCGCCCCGCCCGCGGAGGCGGCGGCCGAGGCTGCGGACGCGCCCGCCGAGGAGGCCACGGCGTGAGCACCGTTCGCGTCACGCAGACGCGGAGCGTCATCGGCCAGACGGCCAAGCATCGCGGCACGCTGCGCTCGCTCGGGCTCGGCCGGATCGGCAGAGCGCCGAGCACGCGGTCTCACCTGAGCTCGAGGGCAAGCTGCGGCACGTCGCGCACCTCGTGTCGGTGACGCCGCTCGACGGGAAGGACGCGTAGTGGCCGACGAGCTCAACCTCCATTCGCTGAAGCCTGCGCAGCCGCGGAAGGACCGCAAGCGCATCGGGCGCGGCCTCGGCTCGGGCAAGGGCCGCTACTCCGGTCGCGGCCTCAAGGGCCAGAAGTCGCGCTCCGGCTCGCACAAGATGCCGGCCGGGTTCGAGGGCGGCCAGATGCCGATCGACATGCGGCTCCCCAAGCTGCGCGGCAACACGTCCGCGGACGCGATGCCGATCGGCCCGTTCCGCACCTACAGCCAGCCGGTCAACCTCCGCGACCTCGAGGAGCGCTTCGAGGCGGGCGCCGAGGTGACGCCCGGAGACGCTCAAGGCCAAGCGGCTGATCCGGAAGGTGTCGGTCGACGTCAAGGTGCTCGGCGTCGGCGAGCTGTCGAAGGCGCTCTCGGTCTCCGCGCACGGCTTCTCGAAGACCGCGAAGGAGAAGATCGAGGCCGCCGGCGGCAGCGTCACGTGGCTGCGCGGCGAGCCCGTTCCGAAGAAGCCGAAGACCCGCAAGGCGAAGCCGAAGGTCGAGGAGCCCGAGGACGAGGCTCCCGCCGAGGACGACGACCGAGCCCGCGGCGGACGAGGCCGCGGAGGAGGTCTAGCCCCCGCGCGCGGCGCGGAGGCTTCGCCCCATGCTCACCTGGCTCGCCAACGCCTGGAAGGTCCCGGAGCTCCGGCGCCGGCTGCTGTTCACGGCGCTCGTCCTCGCGCTCTACCGGCTCGGCTCGTGGATCCCGGCGCCGGGAGTCGACGCCGAGGCGATCGACCAGTACCTCTCGCGCACCGGCGGGATCTTCGACCTGCTCAACCTCTTCTCGGGCGGCGCGCTGTCGCAGTTCTCGCTGTTCGCGCTCGGGATCATGCCGTACGTCACGGCGTCGATCATCGTGCAGCTGATGACCGTGGTGATCCCGCGGCTCTCCGAGCTCCAGAAGGAAGGCGAGTCCGGCTACGCGAAGATCAACCAGTACACGCGCTACCTGACCGTCGCGCTCTCGGCCGGCCAGGCGCTCGGCTACGCCTTCCTGTTCCGCAACCAGGGCGTCCTGCAGACGAACGCCGGCCGGATGGTGCTGATCATCGTCACGCTCACCGCCGGGAGCATCCTCCTGATGTGGATGGGCGAGCAGATCACGAAGCGCGGGATCGGGAACGGCATCTCGATCCTCATCTTCGCCTCGATCCTCACCGGCCTCCCGCTCGGCATCACCGCCTGGTGGAACGGCGGGCCGATGGAGCGCATCTTCTTCCCGCTGATCGCGCTCGCGATCGTCGCCTCCGTCGTCTTCGTGCAGGAGGGGCAGCGCAAGATCCCGATCCAGTACGCGAAGCGGATGGTCGGCCGCCGGATGACCTCGGGCGGCGCCACGTACCTGCCGCTCCGCGTCAACATGGCCGGCGTCATCCCGGTGATCTTCGCCGCCGCGGTGCTGGCGTTCCCGCCGACGATGGCGCAGTACTTCCCGGCGACGCAGGACTTCGTCAACACGTACTTCCAGCCGGGCGACTGGCTCTACCTGCTGATCGAGGGCGCGATGATCGTCGTCTTCGCGTTCTTCTACACGGCGGTTCAGTTCAACCCGGTCGACCAGGCCGACAACCTGCGCAAGCACGGCGGCTACATCCCGGGGATCCGCCCCGGCCCGCCGACCGCGCAGTACCTCGACCGCGTCCTGACGCGCCTCACGCTGCCCGGCTCGCTCTTCCTGGCCGTCGTCGCGATCGCGCCGAGCCTCTTCATCCGCTACGGGGGCTTCTCGCAGGCCTCCGCGGGCGCCCTCGGCGGCACGTCGGTGCTGATCGCGGTCGGCGTCGCGCTCGACACGATGCGCCAGATGGAGTCGCAGATGATGATGCGCAGCTACGAGGGCTTCCTGCGGTGAACCTCCTGGTGCTGGGCCCGCAGGGCTCCGGCAAGGGGACGCAGGCGCAGCGGCTCTCGGCCGACCACGGGATCCCGCACGTCTCGACGGGCGAGATGTTCCGCGCCGCGATCGCGGACGGGACGGAGCTCGGCCGCCAGGTGGAGCCGATCCTCGCGGCGCGGCGAGCTCGTCCCCGACGAGCTGACCGTCGCGCTGATCCGCGAGCGGCTGTCCGAGCCGGACGCCGCCGACGGCTTCGTTCTCGACGGGTTCCCGCGGAACCTCGCGCAGGCCGACGCGCTCGACGCGATGCTCGCCGAGATCGGCAGGACGCTCGACGCGGTCCTCTTCTTCGACCTCCCGGACGAGGTCGCGCTCGAGCGGCTCCTCGGCCGCGCGGAGGACGAGGGGCGCGCCGACGACCGACCGGAGGTGATCGAGCGGCGGCTCGCAGATCTACCACGAGCACACCGAGCCTGTCGTCGAGCGCTACCGCACGACGGGGAAGCTCGTCCCGCTCCATGCCGAGCGCTCGATCGGCGAGGTCGCCGCCGAGATCGCCGACGCGCTCGAGCTCCTCGGCGAGGGAGCGGCAGCGTGATCATCCGCAAGGGCACGGCCGAGATCGACCGGATCGCCGCCGCAGGCGCCGTCGTCGCCGAGACGATCGCGCACGTCGGCGAGCGGATCGAGCCCGGGCGTCACGACGCTCGAGCTCGACCGGATCGCGGAGGACTTCATCCGGGCGAAGGGCGGCGTCCCGACGTCACAGGGCTACCGCGGCTACCCGCGCGCGATCTGCATCTCCGTGAACGAGGTCGTCGTGCACGGGATCCCGGACGGCCGGGTCGTCGAGGACGGCGACCTCGTCACGATCGACGTCGGCGTCACGCTCGACGGGGCGATCGCGGACAGCGCCTACACCTTCGGCGTCGGGGCAGATCGATGCCGAGGCGCAGCGGCTCCTCGACGTCGCCCAGGACGCCCTCGCGGCCGGCATCGCCGAGGCGCGCCTCGGCAACCGGATCGGCGACATCTCGCACGCCGTGCAGGTCGTCGTCGAGGGCGCGGGCTTCTCCGTCGTCCGGAGCCTCGTCGGCCACGGCGTCGGCCGCCACTACCACGAGGACCCGCACGTCCCGAACTTCGGCGAGCCGGGCCGCGGCCCGCGTCTCTCGGAGGGGATGACGATCGCGATCGAGCCGATGATCACGGTCGGCAGCCCCGACGTGTGGCTCGCCGAGGACGGCTGGACGATCTCGACCGAGGACGGCTCGCTGTCCGCCCATTTCGAGCACACGGTGGCGATCCTGCCCGATGGGCCCCGGATCCTCACCCCGCGACGGGGCGTGGCTTCAGCCTCGCCCCTCGTAGTTTCGCCATCCGGACGCGGCAACCAGGAAGGGCGAGGCTGAAGCCACGCCCTGGAGCGCTCTGCTACACTGCGCAGCCCGCGCTGCGGCCGGTTGGTTGCGCGCGGATCTCAGCATGAACATCGCGACGGGCAGGGCGTGAACCCTGTGCGAGGAGTCGGTTGGCAGTCAAGGACGAGAAGATCGAGGTCGAGGGCGAGGTGGTCGAGGCCCTGCCGAGCACGATGTTCCGCGTCGAGCTCGAGGGCGGCCAGCACGTGCTCGCGAAGATCTCGGGGAAGATGCGCAAGCACTACATCCGGATCCTTCCGGGTGACAAGGTGAAGGTCGAGCTCTCCCCGTACGACCTCACGCGCGGCCGCATCACCTTCCGTCTCAAGTAGCCGACCCAGGAGCTCACGTGAAAGTCCGTCCTTCGGTCAAGCCCATGTGCGAGCGGTGCCGCGTCATCAAGCGGCATGGGCGCACGATGGTCATCTGCACGAATCCCCGGCACAAGCAACGGCAGGGCTAGGAGAAGAGATTTGGCACGCATCGCCGGCGTCAACCTCCCGAACCAGAAGCGCCTCGAGATCGGCCTGACCTACATCTACGGCATCGGCCGCTCGACGGCCCTGAAGGTCTGCAAGGACCTCGAGCTCGATCCGGACGAGAAGGTCAAGGACCTGACCGACGAGGAGGTCACCAAGCTTCGCACCTACATCGACTCGAACCTCGAGGTCGAGGGTGACCTGCGCCGGGAGCGCACGCAGGCGATCAAGCGGCTCTCGGAGATCGGCGCGTACCGCGGCGTCCGCCACCGGCGCAACCTGCCCGTGCACGGCCAGCGGACGAAGACGAACGCGCGCACCCGCAAGGGCCCGAAGAAGACCGTCGGGCGCGGGAAGAAGGCGAAGTAATGGCGCCTCCCCGCAAGGCAGCCACCCGCGGCCGCACGCGCCGCCGGGTGAAGAAGAACGTCGCGATCGGCCAGGCGCACATCAAGACGTCGTTCAACAACACGATCGTCTCCCTGACCGACAAGGAGGGGAACGTGATCGCCTGGGAGTCCGCCGGCTCGGCCGGGTTCAAGGGCTCCCGCAAGTCCACGCCCTTCGCCGCGCAGGTGACCGCCGACAACGCCGCCCGCAAGGGCATGGAGCACGGCCTCCAGAAGGTCGAGGTCTTCGTCAAGGGCCCAGGCTCCGGCCGCGAGACGGCGATCCGCTCGCTCCAGGCGGCCGGGCTCGAGATCCTCGGCGTCAAGGACGTCTCGCCGCAGGCGCACAACGGTGTTCGGCAGAAGAAGCGGAGGCGCGTAGTGCTCCTCCTGGCAGCAGTTAGAGCGCCTCTGGCGCGCGATCTGCGGCGCATTGCGTCGTCCTCGGTCGCGTCCGTATCTCCGGATACGAACGCTCCCTGCGTCCTAGCACTGCTTGCATCTCGCACGCCAGAGACGCGAAACCGCCACCAGGAGAAGCACTAATGGCCCGCGACCTGAGCCCGAAGTGCCGCCAGTGCCGCCGCGAGGGGATCAAGCTGTTCCTGAAGGGCGAGCGCTGCCTGACCGAGAAGTGCGCCATCGAGCGCCGCTCGTATCCGCCGGGTGAGCACGGCCGCGGCCGCATCAAGCAGAGCGAGTACCTGCTCCAGTTGCGCGAGAAGCAGAAGGCGCGCCGGTACTACGGCCTGCTCGAGAAGCAGTTCCGCAACACGTACGCGAAGGCGTCGCGCCGCTCCGGCCCGACCGGCGAGAACCTCCTGCGGATGCTCGAGACGCGGCTCGACAACGTCGTCTACCGCCTCGGCTTCGCCGGCTCGCGCGCCCAGGCGCGCCAGCTCGTGCGCCACGGCCACTTCCTCGTGAACGGCCGCCGGGTCAACATCCCGAGCTTCGGGGTTCGCCCCGACGACATCGTCTCGCTCAAGCAGGGAAGCCCCGCCGAGCCGATCGTCCGCGATGCCACCGACCTGACGGCCGCCGTGGCGCCCTGGCTCCAGGCCGACCACGAGGGTCTCACGGGCAAGGTGCTGAAGTGGCCCGAGCGCGCGGACATCGACACGCCCGTCCAGGAATCACTGATCGTCGAGCTGTATTCGAAGTAGGGGCGAGATACATCTCGCCCGCCTGGCTCCACCAGACCCGCCCCGAAAGGATCACATGGCCACCCGTTCCACCCTGATGGACTTCCAGACGCCGCGGATCGTGTCCGAGGACGCGGACGAGCGCTCGGGTCGCTTCACGATCGAGCCGCTCGACCGCGGCTTCGGCTACACGTTCGGCAACTCGCTCCGGCGCGTGCTCCTCTCGTCGCTCGAGGGCGCCGCCGTGACCGCCGTCAAGATCGAGGGCGTCGCGCACGAGTTCACGACGCTCCCGGGCGTCCGCGAGGACGTCACGGACATCATCCTCAACCTCAAGAACCTCGTCTGCCGCCTCCACGGCGAGTCGCCCGAGATCGAGGTGCACCTCTCGAAGAAGGGCCCCGGCGTGGTCACGGCCGCCGACATCGAGGCGCCGGCCGACCTCGAGATCCTCAACCCGGAGCTCGAGATCGCGCACCTCGCCGACAAGGGCAAGCTCGAGATGACGCTCACGATCGGGCGCGGTCGCGGGTACGTCCCGGCCGACCAGAACCGTGGGCCGGAGACGACGCTCGGCGTGATCCCGATCGACTCGATCTTCTCGCCGGTGCGTCGCGTCGCCTACGAGGTCGACTCCGCCCGCGTCGGTCAGCGCACCGACTACGACAAGCTCGTCCTCGACGTGACCACCGACGGCTCGGTCGCGCCGAAGGACGCGATCGCCGGGGCCGCCGACATCCTCATCACGCAGCTCGCGATCTTCACCGACCTCGAGAAGCTCGACCTCCACGAGGTCGCCGCCGCCGAGGCCGAGGTGCCGACCACCTCGCACGGGATGGAGAACTTCCCGATCGAGGAGCTCGAGCTCGGCGTCCGCTCGTACAACTGCCTCAAGCGCGTCGGGATCGAGACGATCGGCGACCTCACCTCCAAGTCGGAGAACGAGCTCGCGGCGATCCCGAACTTCGGTCGCAAGTCGATCGAGGAGGTCCGCGAGACGCTCGCCGCCCACGGCCTGACGCTGAAGGGCGAGGAGCTCCCGCTCTAGGGGCACGAAACCATGCGTCACGCTCGCTCAGGCAAGAAGCTCGGCCGCGACTCGGCCCACCGCAAGGCGCTCTACTCGAACCTCGCGGGCGCGCTCATCACGCACGGCCGGATCGAGACGACCGAGGCGAAGGCGAAGGCGGTGAAGCCGTTCGCCGAGAAGATGATCACGCTCGGCAAGCGCGGCGACCTCCACGCGCGTCGCCTCGCGATGGCCGAGCTCCGGTCGAACGACGTCGTGCACAAGCTGTTCTCGGACGTCGCCCCGCGCTTCGCGGAGCGCCCGGGCGGCTACACGCGCGTCGTGAAGCTCGGCCCGCGCCAGGGCGACGCCGCCTACATGGCGCTGCTCGAGCTCGTCGACTACGACGGCGTAGCGACCGATCGTAGTCCACTTTCTGGCGAAGTGATTCGCAGGAGCGGATCCCGCCGCTGAGCGCCGCTGGGCGGGGCACAAGCCGGGAGGCGACGCACTCGGCGCCGCGACTGCCTCTCACCGGCGCATGCTGCTCGCCCTAGGCTGCCCGCGTGCTCACGATCGTCGCGGTCGTCCTCGCGCTCACCGTTCTCCCGTCGCCGTGGGGCCTGGTCGCGTGTCGTCGGCGCGGCGCTGATCGACGTTGGGGAGACGTGCGTTCTTCGTCCGCTGGTCGAAGCGGCGCCGGGCATCCGTCGGCGTCGAGACGCTCGTCGGGCGGACTGCCGTCGTCGTCCGCGCGCTGACGCCGCGCGGCCAGGTGAAGGTCGACGGCGAGGTCTGGGAGGCGCGATCGGCGTACCACTTCGCGCCCGGGGAGGAGGTCGTCGTGACGCGGCGTCGACGGGCTCGTTCTCGACGTCGAGCCTCCGCGCGTGACGCCTCCGGCTGACGCTCGAGTACGACGGCACCGCTTCAAGGGCTGGGCGCGGCAGCCGGGCGCGCGGACCGTCGAGGGCGTCCTCCGCGATGCGCTCGACGCCGTCCTGCCCGAGTGGGAGCGGCCTCGCCGTTGCGGGCCGCACGGACGCAGGCGTCCACGCCAGCGGGCAGGTCGCGAGCCTCGACGCGAGCGGCGGCCCGCCGACCGAGCGCCTGGCGGAGGCGCTGAACGCGGCCCTCCCCGATGACGTGGGCGTCGTCGCGCGCCGAGGGCGCGCCGGACGGCTTCCACGCGCGCTTCAGTGCGACCGGCACGGTCGTACCGCTACGTCGTGCTGAACCGCCGCGCTCGATCGCCGCTCCTCGCGCGGCGGGCGCTGTGGTGGCCGCGACCCCTCGACGACGACACGCTCCACGCGTCCGCCGCGCTGCTCGTCGGGGAGCACGACTTCACCGCGTTCACGCCGACGGAGACCCAGCACGAGGTCTTCCGTCGCGAGGTTCGCGCCTCGGCGTTGGGAGCGGCGTGGCGACGAGCTGCACTTCACCGTCACGGCCGACTCGTTCCTGCGCCACATGGTGCGGACGCTCGTCGGGACGATGCTCGAGCACGGGCCGGAGACGATCGGACTGCTGCTCGACGGACGGCCGCGGGCGGAGGCGGGCGTGACGGCGCCGCCGTGGGGGCTGTTCCTCGAGCGCGTGCACTACGACCGGGCCGGCTTGGGGTCTGACCCCGGAGGGGTCTGACCCCCGTTCGGCTGTGGGCCTCGCGCGAGCCTCGCGGGTCAGGCACCTGCGGTGCCAGACCCCACGTCGTGAGCGGGGAGTGGCGATCGTAGCCGGGCCGAGGGGCCCGGCTACGATCGACCACATGCGCTTCCCCGTCGTCCTGTTCGACCTCGACGGCACGCTGATCGACTCCGGGCCGATCATCCTCGCATCGATGAGGCACGCGTCGCTGACGGTGCTCGGCCGCGAGCCGGACGAGGAGGTCGTCCGCGCCGCGATCGGCGGGCCCGGGTCTGATCGCGCAGATGCGCGATCTCGACCCCGACCGGGTCGACGAGCTCGTCGACGTGTACCGCGCGCACAACGAGCCGCTCCACGAGACGCTCGAGTCCTTCGACGGCGTCCTCGACCTGCTCCCCGTCCTCCGGGCGGAGGGCCGGCGGCTCGGGATCGTGACGGCGAAGCGGCGGGCGACGGTCGAGCTGGCGTTCGAGCGGTTCCCGTCGCTTCGGGAGAACATCGAGGTGCTCGTCGGCGCGGAGGACACGGAGCGGCACAAGCCCGACCCCGATCCGGTCGAGGAGGGGCTCCGGCTGCTCGGGGCGACGCCCGAGGACGCCGCGTACGTCGGCGACTCCCCGTTCGACATCCGCGCGGCGAAGGCGGCAGGGACGTTCGCCGTGGCGGTCGCCTGGGGCGGGATCCACTCAGCCGAGCGGCTCGCAGAGGAAGAGCCCGACGCGCTCGTTCGGACGACGGAGGAGCTCCATGCCGTCCTCTGACGCGACGGCGAAGGTCGCCGAGCTCCGCCGGCTCGTCGACCACCACAACTACCGCTACCACGTCCTCGACGACCCCGAGGTCGCCGACGCCGTGTACGACGCGCTCTACGACGAGCTGAAGGCGCTCGAGGACGACCATCCCGAGCTCGTCACGCCGGACTCGCCCACGCAGCGCGTCGGCGGCTCGCCCGCCGCGGGGTTCCGCAAGGTCGAGCACCTCCTGCCGATGGGCTCGCTGGAGAAGGTGACGACCGACGAGGCGCTCGGGAAGTGGGCCGACGACGTGCGCAAGCGGCTCGGTACCGACGAGCCGGTCGCGTAGGTGATCGAGCCGAAGATCGACGGGTCGGCGATCTCGCTGGTCTACGAGCGGGGCGCGTTCGTCCGGGGCGCGACGCGCGGAGACGGCGAGCGCGGCGAGGACGTGACGCAGAACCTGCGGACGATCGACGCGGTCCCGCTCCGGGTCCGCGTCGACGACGGCGAGGCCCCGCCACGCGCTGCTCGAGGTGCGCGGCGAGGTCTACTTCCCGCTCTCCGGCTTCGCGCGCTTCAACGAGGCGCAGGTCGCGGCCGGGAAGAAGCAGGCGCCGAACCCGCGCAACGCGGCGGCCGGGTCGCTGCGCCAGCTCGACCCGACGGTCACGGCTGCGCGCCCGCTGTCGCTGTGGGTCTACGGGTTCGGCGCACGGGAGGGCGGCTTCCCCCAGAGCCAGTGGGAGATGCTCGTCTGGCTCCGCGAGCACGGCTTCCGCACGAACCCGCACGCCGAGCGGCTCGAGACGATCGAGGAGGTCGCCGAGGCGTGCCGTGCGTGGGAGAGCCGCCGTGCAGAGCTCGACTACGAGATCGACGGGATCGTGATCAAGGTCGACGACCTCGACCAGCAGCGCAGGCTCGGGGCGCTCCACGGGCGGCCGCGCTGGGCGCGGGCCTACAAATGGGCGCCGACCACGGCCGTGACCACGCTCCGCAAGATCCACATCCGCGTCGGGCGCACGGGCGCGCTCAACCCGTGGGCGGAGCTCGAGCCCGTCCACGTCGGGGGCGTCACCGTCTCGAACGCGACGCTCCACAACGAGGAGGACATCAACCGCAAGGACATCCGCGAGGGTGACCTCGTCGTCGTCCAGCGCGCCGGCGACGTGATCCCGCAGGTCGTCGGGCCGGCCGGGGAGCATCGCCCCGGCACGAAGCGGTTCCGGATGCCGAAGCGCTGCCCGCTGTGCGGCGTCGAGGTGGTGAAGCCGGAGGGCGAGGTCATGCACCGCTGCCCGAACCGCGCCTGCCCGTCCCGCGGCCTCGAGACGCTGATCCACTGGGTCAGCGCGGCGATGGACATCGAGGGCGTCGGCGAGCAGTTCGTCCGCAAGCTCTGGGACGAGGGCCTGCTGCGCTCGATGCCCGACCTCTACCGCCTCACGATCGAGCAGCTGCAGGAGCTCGACGGCTACGGCGAGATCTCTGCCCGGCGCGCGGTCGAGTCGATCGAGGCGTCGAAGAAGCAGCCGTTCTCACGCGTGCTGTTCGGGCTGAACATCCCGAAGATCGGCTGGGTGCTCGCGCGGAACCTCGCCCGGGACTTCGGCACCGTCGACGCGCTGATGGCGGCGAGTCAGGAGGACCTCGAGGAGGCCGAGGGGATCGGTCCCGACCGTGCGGAGCTCGTCGCCGAGTGGTTCGCGGACGAGGACAACCGCCGCCTCGTCGAGGAGCTCCGGGAGCTCGGGCCTGACGATGGCCGCCGGGAAGGCGGACGGCCCGGTCGAGGGCCCGCTCACCGGGCAGCAGTACGTGATCACGGGAACGCTCGAGCGGCTGGTCGCGCGACGAGGCGAAGGCGGCCCTCGAGGCGCTCGGCGCGAAGGTCTCGGACTCCGTCTCGAAGAAGACGACCGGCGTGATCGTCGGCGAGAGCCCCGGCTCGAAGCTCGCCAAGGCCCAGAAGGCCGGCGTCCCGGTGCTCGACGAGGCGGCCCTCGCCGGCCTGCTCGGACGCTAGGGCGACGTCGCGGCGCGCGGCGGCGCGCGCTCGCAAGCGCCGTCACGAAGCGATCCTGCGCAGTGCGCGCCGGCCAGAACGCAACCGGCGAGCCGTTCTGCAGCACGGCGAACACGACGTCGCCGCGGATGAGCCCCGCCAGCGTGCACGCGATGCTCGTCGTTCCGGTCTTGCCGCGGACGACCCCGGTGAGGCTCGGGCATGCGCATCCGGAGGGTGCCGGTCTTGCCCGTCGACCGCGAGCGAGGCGAGGAACGACGGCCCGATGCGCTCGTCCCAGATCCCGGCGCGGATGACGTCCGCCAGCGCCCGCGCGGTGAGGCGGTCGAGGGACGAGAGGCCGGAGCCGTCGACGATTCGCACGCCCGCGGTCGGGATGCCGGCCGCCGCCATCGACGCCATCACGAGCCGCGCGCCGGCGGCGGTCGAGCCGTTCCCGCCGTCGAGCGTTCCGAGCTGCTTGAGGACCATCTCGGCGGTGAAGTTGTCGCTGTCCGTGTTCATCGTGCGGACGACCGCGCCGAGCGCGGCCGAGCGGTCGACGGCGAGCGTCTCGACGGCGTCCGGCGCGGTCCCGAGCCCCGCCGGGCCGGCGACCCGGACGCCCCGGGCGACGAGCTCGGCTGCGGAGGAGCCGGGCGGCGAGCAGCGGAGGCGCCTTCTGGCGACCCCATCCGCGGGCGCGCTCGACGACGAGCGCCGAGAGCGGCGGCGTCTCGATGCCGACGAACGACGGCTTCCAGCCCGGAGCATCGCGCCGGCTGTCGAAGACCGACTCGTCGCCGCGGATCCATCCCGTCACCTGCGTGATCCCGGCTCGGCGCACGGCGGCGGCGAGCCGCGCGACGTCGTGTGCCGGAGGGTCGGGTCGCCGTATCCCTTGAGGAAGAGGTCGCCGCGCCAGGTGGCGCCGACGCGCGTGCCGGCGCCGAGGACCTCGGTGCGGAACCGGAAGCCCGGCCCGAGGCGCGTGAGCGCCGCCCACGAGACCGGAACCTTCTCGTTCGACGCGGGCACGACCGGCGGCGACGCGTTGTGCGCGTAGAGCACCGCGCCGGTGCGCGCGTCGAGCGCGATCGCCGCCGTGTGGCCCGAGCGAGAGGGCGCGGCGAGCGCAGCGTGTCCGTGAGGCGCGTCGCGCAGATCCGTGCGCCGCGGCGGACGACGTGGCGGCGGAGAGCGTCAGCGGCGCACGCCAGGCCCGCGATCGCGAGGAGTCGCACGTCGCACGGGCGCTAACCGTAGATGGTGATCGTGACGGTCCGGCGCCCCCAGGCCCGCGCGGCCGCCGTGCTCGGCATCCAGAGGTCGATGATGTTGCCCTTGATCGCCGCACCCGACGTCGGCCGCTACCCCCGGACCGTAGCCGGGCACGAACATGCGGGTTCCGAGCGGGATCACGGCCGGGTCGACGGCGATCACGCCGACGCCGACCGGCAGCCCGCTCGCCGTCCTGCCGGGCAGGTGGTACGCGACGGCGTCGACGACGAGCGTCCGCGTCCCGGCTGCGCGCGGGCGCGTGCCGCCGGCTCGGCGGCGGCTTGCCGTGTCGGTGGCCGGGAGTTGTCGGCGCCGCGTCGATCCGCTGGGCTGCGCGCTCTGCCTCCCGGGACTCGCGCCTCGAGACGCGCGGTCGTCAGGCCCTGCCGGCGCTGCAGCGCGACGACCGTCGCGCGCTTCTGCGAGGTCGCGGCGAGAAGCCGGGTCGCCGCCGCGTCCGCGCGGCGTCCGCACCGTCGGCGAGAGCGGCCTGCGCTCGGGTGAGGTCGGCGAGCTGGGCCTCGAGCGCGCTGGCGTGGCGGCGCGCCTGGGCGCGCGAGCTCGCCGGTTCCGCGTCGGTCGCGCGCTCGAGGCCGTCGAGCCCCTCGAGCACGGCCCCGAGCGAGCGGGCGCCGAAGATCACCTCGATCGGGTCCGCGTCGCCCTCGACGTAGAGGCGTCGAAGCGCGCGTCCGCGATGCGCGCGTGGAGTCGCGGCGAGCGAATCACGCGACGATCACGGCGCTTGCCGAGCGAGCCGCTCGCGTGTCGCGGCGAGCGCACGCTCCCGCTCGGCGTGCCGCTCGGCCTCCGCCTGTGCGCGTGCGAGCTCGACCTCCGTCGCGAACAGCTCGACTGCCGCGGCCCGCTCCGCCGGCGCGAGGCGACGCGAGCTCGCGGCACCGCCCGAAGGCGCCGAGCGCGAGACCGGCCGTCGTCAAGAGCACGAACGCCGCAACGCACGACGCGACGTATCCCGCGCTCCCGTGCACAGGGCCGGGGACCGTACCACAGGAGAGGCGAATAATCGCTGTTTGCAGACATTTTTCGGTCGCTTGGGCGTGCAGCCGTCGGATGCGGCTGCTAGGCTCCCCGACTTGTGGCCGGTGACCCCACCACTGGCGGGCTAGTCGGTCCGGCGAGATATGGGCGGCATGAGACTGGACGAAACGGCGGATCTCCGCCCTCGCGCTCGGCCTCGCAGGCCTGGCGGCGATGCTCGTCGTCGGCGCTGGGCTCGGCGACCGCCGATCCGTCGATCAGCTCCAAGCGCGAGCAGGCGCAGGCGATCCTCGCCCAGATCCGCGAGATGGACTCCGACCTCTCGCACGCGATCGAGGCGTACAACCTCGCGAACGTCCAACTCGACCAGATCGACGCCGATCTCGAGACGAACGGGCGCCACCTGTCGTCGCGAAGTCGAGCCTGTCCGTCGCGCAGACGCACATCGCGAAGCGCCTGCGCGCGCTCTACATCAACGGCGACTCGGGCGGCGCCGTCGAGGTGATCCTCGGCGCGAAGAGCCTCGACGACCTGCTCGACCGCCTCGACATGGCGCAGCGGGTCGGCGGCCAGGACTCGAAGGTGCTGAGGGACGTCAAGCGCTTCCGCAACGAGGTGCAGACCCGGCGCGCGAAGCTCCGCTCCGACCGCGCGCGCCAGGCGCAGATCGTCGACGAGCGCGCCGCGCAGCAGCGCTCGATCGAGGGTCAGCTCGCGGAGCGCCAGCGGCTGCTCGCCTCGGTCAAGGACGAGATCGAGCGGCTGGAGGCGGCGGAGCGCGCGACGGCAGGCACAGCTCGAGGCGCAGGCCCGCGCGCGACTGGCAGCGGCGGCGGCGGCCCGCGCGTCCGCGCGCCAGCGGCTCGTCGAGGTGTCGACGCGATCCCGTTCGGCGCCGGTCTCCGACGGCAGCTCGGTCTCCGCGCCGCGCCGCCCGCGAAGTACGGCGGCGTCGTCGGGATCGCGATGCAGTACCTCGGCGTCCCGTACGTCTGGGGCGGCGCGAGCCCGTCGGGCTTCGACTGCTCCGGCCTCACGAGTACGTCTACGCGCAGATCGGCATCTCGCTCCCGCACAACGCGGCGACGCAGTACAGCAGCGTCGGCGTCTTCGTCTCGCGCGACCAGCTTGCAGCCGGGTGACCTCGTCTTCTTCGACGGGCTCGGGCACATGGGCATGTACATCGGCGGCGGCCAGTTCATCCACGCGCCGCACACCGGCGACGTCGTCAAGATCTCGAGCCTGTACGAGTCCTGGTACGCGTCGAGCTACGTCGGCGCCAAGCGCGTCACGTAGGCCGCGGACAGCTTCGCGTCCGGCGCTGGATCCCCGCCTTCGGCGGGGACCTCGAATGCGCGCTGTCGCGGGCACCGCTGGGATCCGTTCGCTGGTTGCTGCGACCGTCGTACAGCCCTCGACCTCGTCGGCGAAGTGCTCGAGCACGACGCGGCGCTTGAGCTTGAGCGTCGGGCGTCACCTCGCCCTGCTCCATCTCGAAGTCGCGCGGCAGGATCGCGAAGCGCTTGATCTGCTCGAAGCGGGAGCGCTCGCGGTTCACGTCGTCGACGATGCCTGCGACGAGCTCGACGCACGCGCGGGTCCCGCGCGAGCGTCGCCACGTCGCCCTCGATCCCCTGCTCGGCCGCCCACTTCGCCGATCTCGACCGGATCGAGCGTGATCAGCGCCGCCGGGTACGGCCTCCGGTCGCCGACGACGAGCGCCTGTGAGACGAACCGCGACGTCTTGAGGTCGTTCTCGAGGTTCTGCGGCGCGATGTTCTTCCCGCCCGCGGTGACGATGATGTCCTTCTTGCGGTCGGTGATCGTGACGAAGCCGTCCTCGTCGATCGTCGCGATGTCGCCCGAGTGGAGCCAGCCGTCGTCGCTCGAGCACCTCCGCCGTCGCCTCGGGATCCTTGAAGTACCCGGCGAAGATCGTCTCGCTGCGGATCATGAGCTCGCCGTCCTCGGCGAGGCGCAGCTCGAACCCGGGCAGGGCCGGGCCGACGGTGCCGAACCGGTATCGCTCGCTCGTGTTCGTCGTCGCGGCGGTCGTGCACTCCGTGAGCCCGTAGCCCTCGAGGATGCGGATGCCCATCGCGTCGAAGAACTCGGCGACCTCCTTCGCGAGCGGCGCGCCGCCCGAGATCGGGATCCGGAGCCGGCCGCCGAGCCGCTCCTTGACCTTCGAGAAGACGAGCCGGTCGGCGAGCGCGACCTGGGCGGCCGAGCCCGCGGGGCACGGGCTTCCCCTGCTGGCGCGAGCTCGCTCGCCCGGCGGCCGACGCCGAGCGACCAGTCGACCAGCCGGCGCCGCGCGCCCGGTCGCCTCGGCGAACGTCGACGTGACCGCCGTGTGCACCTTCTCGTAGATGCGCGGGACGCTCGGCAGGATCGTCGGCCGCACCTGCGGCATCGCTCGCGCGACCTCGAGCGGCTCGGGGAGGAACGCGGTCGTGTAGCCGACGTACGGCGCGGAGAGGTGCACCAGCCGCCCGTAGTTGTGGGCGAGCGGGAGGTAGAGGAGCAGCACGTCGCTCGGCGACGCCGTGGTCGGGCAGCTTGTCGTTCACCGCGACCATCGCGTAGTAGTTGCGGTGGCGGATCATGCAGCCCTTCGGCGGGCCGGTCGTCCCCGACGTGTAGATGAACGTGAAGAGGTCCTCCTCGTCGATCGCGGCGACGGCGTCGTCGAGCGCGGTCGGGTGCGCCTCGCGATACGCGCGGCCCTCGTCCTCGAGCGCGGGGAGGTCGGCGTACGTCAGCACCTCGCGCAGCGCGGGCAGCTCGTCGCGGCCGAGCTCGACCTTGGCGCGCTGCGCCTCGTCCTCGCAGAGCACGCCGACCGCCTCGGAGTGCGCGAGGACGTACTGGACGTCCTGCGGCGAGCTGTTCGCGTAGATCGCCGACCCCGATCGCGCCGACGTGCGCGAGCGCGAAGTCGAAGAGCGCCCACTCGAGCGTCGTCCGCGCGAGGATCCCGAACGCGTCGCCCTTGCGGACGCCGCGCGCGAGGAGGCCGTTCGCGAGCAGCTCGACCCGCTCGGCCGCCTCCTGCCACGAGACCTCGCGCCACGTCGTCGCCCTCGTCGACGAGGTACGCCGTACCGGTGTTCCGCGCGACAGCGTCGCGCCAGAGGCGGGGGATCGTCCGGTTGCCGGCCATCCTCCAAACTGTACTCAGGGGTCGCCTGCGACGAGGACGCGGAGGGAATCGCCGTCCGGCGCGAATCACGACCGTCCGCCCCTAGACTGGGAGGAATCATGCGCATCACCTGGAACGGATCACTCAGCTTCGGCCTCGTGAGCATCCCCGTCGGGCTCGCGCCCGGCGACGAAGCCCGCCGCACGCCAGTCGGACGTCTCCTTCCGGCTGCTGCACCGCGAGTGCCTGACGCCGATCAAGCAGAAGCGCTGGTGCCCGAAGCACGACCGCGAGGTCGCGCCCGGACGAGCTCGTCAAGGGCTGGGAGGTCGCGAAGGGCCAGTTCGTCATCGTCGAGGAGGCAGAGCTCGAGGCGCTCGAGCGGCACGACGACTCGCGCACGATCGACATCGAGCGGTTCGTCCCGCTCGGCGACGTCGACCCGATCTGGATGGACCGCACCTACTTCCTCGTGCCGGGCGCCGCACCGGCGCAGCGGCGGCCGTACAAGCTGCTCCTCGAGGCGATGGAGGAGGCGGGCGTCGGCGCGATCGGGCGGTTCGTGCGCTCCGGGCGCGAGTCGCTCTGCCTCGTCCGGCCGCGCGGCAAGGGCCTCGTGCTCGAGACGCTCTACCTCGTCGAGGACGTCTACTCGCAGGCCGAGATCGACGAGGCGATGGAGGAGACCAAGGTCAAGAAGGCGGAGCTCGACCTCGCGCGCCAGATCGTCGACGGCCTCGCGGCCGAGTTCGAGCCCGCCGAGCTGACGAGCGAGTACCGCCGCGACCTCCGGGAGCTGCTCGAGGCGAAGCTCCGCGGCGAGGAGATCACGGTGCCCGAGCCCACCGAGGAGCCGGCGCCCGCGGTCGACCTCATCGAGGCGCTCAAGGCGAGCGTCGCGGCGGCGAAGACCACGACCGCGCGCGAAGAAGGCGGCCGCCAAGAAGCGCAAGGCCGCAAGCCGCGCGGAAGTCGACGGCCGCGCAAGAGCCGCACGGAAGCGACGAGGGGCCCGGCTCGCCGGCCCCTCGGCCTGCTCCGCGATGGGCGGCTAGCTCGCGCGGCCTGCTGGGCTGCGCCCGCGGCCTGCAGCTGCGCCTGGAAGAGGTGCTTGTCGATCTTCCCCTGGTAGATCGGGACGCCTTCCGCGATGCAGATCCGGATGACCGCCTCGCGGTCCATGTTGAGCTCCTTCGCGAGCTCGTCCGGCGTCAGGTGATTCGCCATCGACCGTGTCCTCCTCTCGGGCAACGAAAAAGCCCGCCGAACGGATGCTCGCACGGGCTCGATCGGCGCTCGTTGGTTGGCGGCGGGGATCAACGGGCCCGCCTCCCGAAATCACTCATGTGCTCCGAGGATACTCTCGACCGCCGACGGTCCGCAGATCGCGCCGACCCCGTGCTCACACCGGGTTCTCGATCTCGACGTACTGCCACTCGAGGCCGAAGCGCTCCGCGAGGTGCGCCGCGAGCGCCTGGACGCCGAACCGCTCGGTCGCGTGGTGACCGGCGGCGATCAGGTGGATCCCGAGCTCGCGGGCGGTCGCGCGCTCGGCTCCTCCGGCTCGCCGGTCAGCAGTGCGTCGTAGCCCTCGTGCGCGGCGTGGATGAGGTCGTGCCCGCGCCGCCGCTCGAGACCGCCAGCCGGCGGATCTCCCGGTCTCCGCCGCGAGAAGACGAGCGGCGCCCGCTCGACGGCCGTCTCGACCCGTTCGACGAGCTCGTCGAGCGAGAGGGGCTCGATCGTGCAGCCCGAGCCCCACCGATCTCGAACGGCGCCCTCCGGCGTCGCGCCGATCCGCGCGGCGAGCTGGGCGTTGTTCCCGAGCTCCGGATGCGCGTCGAGGGCCAGGTGGTAGGCGACGAGCGACGCGTTTCCGCGGAACAGCGCCTCGAGCCGGCCGCGCAGCCGTGCGTCGACGACGAGCGGCTCGTTGCGCCAGAACAGCCCGTGGTGGACGAGCACGAGCTCGGCGCCGAGCTCGACCGCACGCTCGAACAGCTCGCGCGAGCACGACACGCCGCAGGCGATCGTCGTCACCTCGTCCGCGCCGACGACCTGCAGCCCCTGCGGCGCGAACTCGGGGAAGCGCTCGATCTCGAGCAGCTCGTTCGCGTACGCGACGATCTCGTCCCTGGAGGCCACGGCGCGAGTCTACGGCGGCGCTGGACAATCCGCTCACGCCAGTCGTTGCGGGAACGGCTACCCTTGTCCGCTCGGGGTGTGGCGCAGCCTGGTAGCGCGCTCCGTTCGGGTCGGAGAGGTCCCCAGTTCAAATCTGGGCACCCCGATACGACCGCGAGGCGGAACCGCTCTACCAGTTCCCGCTGCGCCACCCCGCCTGCGGCGAGGCACGTCCCTCACCGCGTCGGTCTGCGGCCGCAACGCAAGCTACGGCGTCTGTCTGCTTGGAAGTCACGCCCGGGTCGCGAGTGCGTCGGCGCCGTATCCTCGCCGATGCTGCGCGCGGTCCTCCTCGACGTCGACTTCACGCTCTTCCGGCCCGGGCCGGAGCTCGGCCCGGCGGGGTACGAGCGCGCCGGAGCGCGCCACGGGCTCGCCCTCGACGGCGCGCGCTACGACGAGGCGCGGCTCGCGGCGCTCGAGGACCTCCAGCGCCACCCGGAGCTCGTCCACGACGAGGAGCTCTGGGTCGCTTCACCGAGGAGATCGTGCGCGGGATGGGCGGCGACGGACGGGCTCGCGGTCGTGCGCGGTCGACCTCGTCCGCGAGTGGGAGCGGCACGAGAACTTCTTCCTCTACGAGGACGCGCTGCCCGCGCTCGAGGCGCTCCGCTCCCACGGGCTCCGCATCGGCCTCGTCTCGAACGGCCAGCGCGACCTCGACGAGTTCGCGCGCCACCACGGGCTGGACGTCGACGTCTGCATCGGCTCGATGCGCCACGGCCGCGTCAAGCCGCACCGCTCGATCTTCGAGGCGGCGCTACGCCGCTCGGCGCGGCGCCGGAGGAGGCGGCGATGGTCGGGGACAGCTACGCCGACGACATCGAGGGCGCCCGCGCGCTCGGGATGCGGGCGATCCTGCTCGACCGCGACGGGCCTGCACGAGGGCGAGCCGGACCGGATCGACACGCTGCTGGCGCTGCCCGCGGCGTTGGGTCTGACGGTCCGGGCTAGGGAACAGCACTGTCCTGCATGCGAGGCGTTGCGCGGACCGTCGGTGCGCACGCGCCTATCCTGCCGTGATTGACTGACCGTTCAATCGCACGCAGGAGGAGAAGCGCCGGCAGATCCTCGACGCGGCCGTGCGCGTCTTCGCGCGCCACGGCTTCCACACCTCGCGCGTCGGCGACATCGCGGAGGAGGCGGGCGTCGCGCACGGCCTCCTCTACCACTACTTCTCCTCGAAGGACGAGGTGCTGCAGACGGTGTTCCGGGAGAACTGGCGCGAGCTCGCTCGAGCGGTTCGAGGACGTCGAGGCGTCCGACGAGCCGGCGGACGAGAAGCTCCGCGCGATCGTCAAGATCCTGCTGCGCACGTGGCGCAACGATCCCGACCTCGTGACGGTGATGGTGCGCGAGGTGGGCCGCAGCCCCCACCTCGCGTCGCAGGTCGACGACATCGGCAAGGGTTCGCCGTGATCCAGCGCGTGATCGAGCAGGGCCAGGCGGAGGGCGTCTTCCGCGCCCGAGCTCGACGCCCGCCTCGCGAGCTGGATCGTGTACGGAGGCCTCGAGGAGATCCTCACCGGCTGGGTGATGGGCCGCCTTCCCGACGGCGACGAGGAGGTCGCCCGTGCCGAGCGAACGATCGTCGACGTCGTCTGCGGCGGGCTCGCGCGGACGCCGTCACCGCCTGACCCGGCCGGCGCCCCGCGCCGCAACGTCGCTCGCCCTCGGCGCCGGCGCGCTCGGGCTCGCCTGGGCGCTGACGACGACAGCGGCGTACCTGCCGCCGATCCTCGAGCGGTACACCGACTCGACGACCCTGGTGGGGCTCGTGCTCGCGGCGGAGGGCGCCTTTGCGCTGACGCTGCCGCTCGTGATCGGCCCGTGGAGCGACACGTTCCATACGCCGCTCGGAAGGCGCCGCCCGTTCATGCTCGTCGCGCTCGGGCCGATGGCGTTCGCGCTCGCCCTGCTCGCGTTCATGCCGAACCTCTGGACGACGGCGCTGATGCTCTTCGCGCTCTTCTTCGCCTACTACGTCTACGAGCCGCCGTACCGCGGCCTCTACCCGGACGTCCTCCCCGATCGCGTCTTCGGGCGCGCCCAGGGCGTCCAGCACGTGTTCCGCGGCATCGCCATCGCCGGGCGCCTGATCGGCGGCGGCTTCCTGTTCCACCTCTGGAGCCCCGCGCCGTTCCTCGTCGCCGCCGCTGTCGTCACGGCGGCGTGCCTCGTGCCGATCCTGCTCGTCACCGAGGACGGCGGCCACGGGCGCGTCTTCGAAGGCGTGCGGACGTACGTCGCGCACTCGTGGCGCGTGCTCCGCTCGAACCGGGACGTCGCGACCTTCCTCGTCGCCAACACGGCGTGGGAGGGGACGTTCGCCGGCGCCCGCACCTTCGTCGTGCTCTACGTCACGGTCGGGCTGGGCGAGCCGCTCGTGACGTCGACGTACATCCTCGGCGCCGTGGCCGGCGGGTACATCGTCGCGGCCCTCGTTCGCCGGCCCGGCTCGGCGACCGGATCGGCCTTGCGCGCGTGATCACCGCGGCGTCCGCCGTCTACGGCGTCGGACTGCTCGCGGGCGGTCTCGGACGCGAGTGGCACGCGTGGTACCTCGCGCTGATCTTCGTCGTCGCGATCGCCGGCGGCACCGTGATGACGCTCGCGTGGGGGCTCCTCTTCAAGCTCATGCCGCCCGGGGAGCGAGGTGCGATCTCCGGCCTCGCGACGACGACGAAGGGCATCGGGCTCGTCATCGGCCCGCTCGCCGCCGGCGCCGTGATCGACATCCTCGGGCCGCACCTCGAGGAGACCGAGGGCTACCAGGCGCTGTGGCCCGTCCTCGGGCTGCCGATCATCCTCGCGATCCCGCTCGTCGCCCGTCTCGCGCCGGCCGAGGCGCGCGGCGGCGCAGGCTGCGGGCGTCGAGCGCTAGTCGGCCGCCTAGTCGCGGCCGAACGCGTTCTCGCCGGTCAGCGCCTGGCCGACGACGAGCGTGTGCACCTCGTGCGTGCCCTCGTAGGTGAGCACCGACTCGAGGTTGTTCATGTGCCGGATCACCGGGTACTCGAGCGTGACGCCGTTCGCGCCGAGGATCGTGCGGGCCGAGCGGCAGACCTCGAGCGCGCCGCGGACGTTGCCCATCTTGCCGAGGCTCACGTGCTCGGGCCGCAGCGTGCCCTGCGTCCTTCATGCGGCCGATGTGCAGCGCGACGAGCGCGCCGCGGTTGATCTCGAGCGCCATCTCCGCGAGCTTCTGCTGCGTCAGCTGGTAGCGCGGCGATCGGCTTGCCGAACACGATCCGCTCCTTCGCGTAGTCGAGCGCCTCCTCGAAGCAGGCCCGCGCGGCGCCGACGGCGCCCCAGACGATCCCGTAGCGGGCCTCGTTGAGGCACGAGAGCGGCCCGCGCAGCGTCGACGCTCCGGGAAGCATCGCGTCGCCCGGGACGCGCACGTCCTGGAGGACGAGCTCGCGAGGTGACCGACGCGCGCAGCGAGATCTTCTTGTGGATCTCGGGCGCGGAGAAGCCCGGCGTGCCCTTCTCGACGAGGAAGCCGCGGATCTCGCCGTCGTCGGTGCGCGCCCAGACGACCGCCACGTCGGCGATCGTGCCGTTCGTGATCCACATCTTCGCGCCGTTCAGGATCCAGTCCGAGCCGTCGCGGCGCGCGTGGGTGCGCATCGCGCCCGGGTCGGAGCCGGCGTCGGGCTCGGTGAGGCCGAAGCAGCCGATCGCCTCGCCGCGGTGCATCGCCGGCAGCCAGCGCTCCTTCTGCTCCTCCGAGCCCCAGCGCCAGATCGCGTACATCGCGAGCGAGCCCTGCACGCGAGACGGCGCTGCGCACGCCCGCGTCGCCGGCCTCGAGCTCGAGGCACGTGAGCCCGTACGCGACCGAGCTCGCGCCGGGGAGGCCGTAGCCCTCCAGGTGCATCCCGAAGAGGCCGAGCTTCGCCAGCTCCTGGATCAGCTCGCGGGGGAGGATCCCCTGCTCGAACCAGTCGCCGACCTCGGGCAGCACGCGCGTCGCGCACGAACTGCCGGACGGTGTCGCGGATCGCCCGCTCCTCGTCGTCGAGCAGCGCGTCGAGGGCGAGGAAGTCGAGCGGGTCGAGCGCCGGGGGTGCTGCTGTGGTCGTCGCCACGGGCTGTCCTCTCGTCGGGTGCGGGCCGAGCTCGATTGTAGAGCGCGCGGCTCGATTGACCGGCTGCCGCGTGGGACGGTACGATATTGACTGACTAGTCAATCGACGCTCAGGAGCGGCAGATGGCGACGATGGAGACGGGCCTCGCGAGCGGCGTCTCGTTCGCGCTCACCGACGAGCAGCGCGAGCTTCGCGCGCTCGCGCGCGAGTTCGCGGAGAAGGAGATCCGGCCCAAGGCGGCGGAGTACGACGAGCACCAGACGCACCCGGCGGACATCGTCGCCAAGGCGCACGACGTCGGCCTCATGAACCTGCACCTGCCCGAGTCGCTCGGCGGCCCCGAGCTCTCGGCGTTCGACGGGATCCTCGTCGGCGAGGAGCTGAACTGGGGCTGCTCGGGGATCGGCACCTCGATCCTCGCCAACGGCCTCGCGCGCCGGGCCGATCCTGATCGCCGGCACCGAGGAGCAGAAGCGGGAGTGGCTCGCGCCGCTCGTCGACGAGCCGATCCTCGGCTGCTTCGGCCTCTCCGAGCCGGGCGCCGGCTCCGACGTCTCGGGGATCCAGACAACGGCGGTACGAAAGGGCGACGAGTACGTCGTCAACGGCTCGAAGATGTTCATCACGAACGCGCGGCCAGGCCTCGTGGATCGTCTGCTTCGCCTCGACCGACAAGATCGAAGGGCCACAGGGGCCTCACCGGCGTTCGTGATCCCGATGGACGCCGAGGGCGTCACGATCGAGAAGCACCTCGACAAGATGGGCCAGCGCGCGACCGACACGTCGGCGGTCGCGTTCCAGGACGTCGTCGTGCCCGCGGCGAACCGGCTCGGCGGCGAGGGCGACGGCTTCAAGATCGCGATGCAGACGCTCGACTTCACGCGCCCGGGCACCGCCGATCGGTGCGGTCGGCGTCGCGCAGGCCGCGTACGAGCTCTCGGTCGACTACGCGAAGGAGCGCGTCCAGTTCGGCATGCCGATCGCGATGAACCAGGGCGTCTCGTTCCTCGTCGCCGACATGGCGACCGAGATCGAGGCCGCGCGCCTGCTCACCTGGCAGGCGGCCTGGATGATCGACCAGGGCTGGGGCCGCAAGGCGACGAAGTACTCCTCGTTCGCGAAGCGCTTCGCCGCCGACACGGCGATGAAGGTCACCACCGACGCTGTCCAGGTCTTCGGCGGCTACGGCTACATCAAGGAGTACCCGGTCGAGAAGCTGATGCGCGACGCGAAGCTCTTCCAGATCTACGAGGGCACCTCGCAGATCCAGCGGCTCGTGATCGCCAAGGAGATCTTCCTCGGCGACGTCTAGGCACTTTTCGCGGCAGCGCCTCGAAAAGTGCCACTCAGACCCGTGGCCTCGTACCATTCCCGTGGTAGCGCTACGTCCGGCTGTGCCTGCGCGTCGGTCGTCACATCGACGGCTTCGTCGACGCGTACGTCGGGCCGCCCGAGTGGAAGCGCGCGGTCGCGGCCGAGGAGCTCGTCGATCCGGCGGCTCCGCGACGAGGTCGCGGTCTTCTGGACGAGCTCGACGATGCCGGGCTCGAGGAGGACCGCGCGCCGGTGGCTGCGCGGTCAGCTCGAGGCGCTCGAGTGCGTCACGGCACGCCTGTCCGGTGCCGAGATCGGCTGGGCCGACGAGGTCGAACGGTGCTTCGGCGTCCGGCCGACAGCGGACCGAGACGAGCGCCTTCGCGGAGGCGCACCGACGGCTGGACGCCGCGCTATCCGGTTCGAGCGCCCTTCGCGAGCGATACATCGCCTGGGAGGAGCGGAACGCCGTTCCGCGCGAGACGCTCGTCCCCGCGCTCGCGCGCCTGACGGACGTCCTCGGCCCGCGGGCGCATGCGCTCGCCTCGATGCCGCCCGAGGAGTCCGTCAGCTACGAGCTCGTGTCCGGCGAGGCGTGGCTCGCCTACAACTGGTACCAGGGCGAGTACCGCAGCCGCATCGACGTCGACGTGGACCTGCCGATCTCGATCGTCCTCCTCGCGCTCTCGCGCGCACGAGGCGTATCCCGGTCATCACACGGAGCGGACGGCGAAGGACGCGCGCCTGCTCCGTGGCTCGGCCGTGTCGAGACGAGCATTACGATCCTCTCCGCACCGGAGGCGCTCATCTCGGAGGGCATCGCGACGAACGCGCTGGAGCAGGCGCTCGGGACGGATCCCTTCGCGGTGGTGGCCGATGTCCTCGACGGCCTCGACGTGACTTTCGATCCCGCGGAGGTGCACGAGATCAACACGGCCGGCGAGGCGCTCGAGGACGTCGGCACGAACGCCGCCTTCATGCTCAACGAGGACGGCGTTGCGCGGAGGACGTCGAGGAGTACCTGCGCGACTGGGGGCTGGCGTCCGACGGGAAGGCTGCGCGGGCGATCGCGTTCTTCACCGAGCCGTCGTCGCGCATCTACGTCTCCACGTACAGCGACGGCCGGCGCCTCTGCACGGACTACGCGGAGCGCGCGCCCGAGAACTTCACGCGGCTCCTCACCGTGCAGCTCACCGTCGCGACGTCACTTCGACGCGCGCCTGACTCAGGTCGCGAGCGCGCGCTGGAACGGCGGCAGGAAGCCGGGCGAGAAGCGGACGTCGCCGAGCCATTCCGCGAGGCGCTCCGCCTCCGCCTCGACCGCGCGAACGGCCTCGCGTCCCACGTCCTCGAGCAGCTCGAAGACGATCTCACCGTCCTTGCGCTGCGACCAGCCGCCGACGACGCGACCGTCCCACCAGACGGTCGGCCCGGCGTTGCCGTTCGAGTCGAAGAGCGCGCGCTCGTGCGGGCCGAGGTACCAGTCGCGCTCCTTCCAGCCCATCGTCGTCGGGTCGAGCGTCGGGAGCAGCGCGGCCCAGGCTCGGGCGGCCGCGTCGGCTCGAGGTCGTCCGCGAGCACGAGCCGGTCGCCTCCGTCGCAGCTCGACCGTCGCGTGGGGCACGGCGGCGAGCGCCGCCCGCGCCTCGCGCGCCGTCCAGCCCGTCCACCAGCGGAGGTCGGTCTCGGTCGCCGGGCCGAAGGCCGCGAGCCAGCGGCGGAGGAGCTCCGCCTGCGCCGCGGCCGGATCCATCTCGCTCGAGCTCCGCAGCCGAGCCAGGCTCGCGTCGACGCCCAGCGGTACTGGCCGTTGACCCACGTCGCGCGCGGGCGGCCCGCGCACGACCGCTCCCTCCGCGGCGAGCAGCGGGAGGATGCGTGACCCGGCGCTCGACCTCGGTCTCCCAGCGCGTCCCGCGCCGAGGCGGAGCTTCGTCGCGAGCAGCGGGTCGTCGCGGGAGAGATCCGACGTGAACGCCTCGCCGCGCGCCTCGAGCGCGCGACGCAGCGGCCGCGACGCGACTCGTCGAGCCAGCGGCCGGGTCCTCCGCGACGCCGCTCGCGGCGACGAACCCCTCCAGCCGCTGCGCTCCCGTGCCGCGACCGTCGCGCGTGCAGGCCGCGTCGACGACCGCGACGAGCTCGCGCGGGACGACCCAGAGCGTTCGCCGCATGCGCGAGCATGCGGACGAGCGTGCGGTCCTCGTAGAGCTCCTGCTCCAGGTCGGCGACCTCGAAGCCGCGTCGTCCGCGCCCAGACCGAGAGGAACACGGTCGCCGCGTCGGTGGAGTGGAGGACGACGGCGACGCGAGCCGCGTCGAGCGGGCTCGCGGCGCGCGCACTCGGCGCCAGCCGATGGCGGAGGGCGAGGCGCGCGCGCCGCTCGTCCACGCCGATCCGCTCCACGCCGCGCGTTCTACCAGCGAGCGCGGCGGGGCGTGGCGTAGGATCGCGCCGTGGCGCTCGAGATCGACCTCTCCGGGCGCGTCGCGCTCGTCACCGGGGGCTCGCGCGGGCTCGGGCGCGCCGACGCGCTGACGCTCGCGCGCGCCGGCGCGGACGTCGCGATCGCGGACATCCTCGTCGAGTCCGACACGAGCGCGGCCGAGGAGTACGGCGTCGCTCGCGCAGGCCGCCGTCGCGCAGGGGATGGTGCACACCGAGTCGACGGTCGACGAGATCCGCGCGCTCGGGCGCCGCGCGCTCGCCGTGCGCTGCGACGTCACCGACCGCGAGCAGGTCGACGCGGCGGTCGCGCAGGTCGTCGCCGAGCTCGGCTCGGTCGACATCCTCGTCAACAACGCGGGCACGCTCGACCACGTCGGCCAGTTCGCCGACCAGCGACTCGACCTCTGGGAGCGCGACCTGCGCGTCAACCTGACCGGCGCGTTCAACTGCGCGCAGGCCGTGTGGCCGCACATGCGCGAGCGGGGGTGGGGCCGCATCGTGAACATGGCGTCGGTCGCCGGGACGCTCGGCGGCTTCGGCCAGGCGAGCTACTCGACGACGAAGGCGGGGATCCTCGGGCTGACGAAGACGCTGGCGATGGAGGGCGGCCGCCACGGGATCACGTGCAACGCGATCGTCCCCGGGATCATCGGCACCGAGGCGTTCCACATGGCGAATCCCGCCATGAACGAGCGGATCGCGAACCGGACCGTCTTCAAGCGCCCGGGCGAGCCGCAGGACATCGCCAACGCGATCGCCTTCCTCTGCTCCGACCTCGCCGCGTACGTGACCGGGATCGAGCTCAACGTCTCCGGCGGCGTCGAGCTCTTCGTCTTCTGAGCCCGGTGGCGAGCTCGAAAATCCCCCGATGCGGTGCAGAACGGCAGTCGGCGGCCGATCGGCTCCGCTACATTTCGCTGCCCGTGTCCTCCGGCGCGACGAGCGTTCCTCGGACGGCGCGCCGGCGACGCTGCTCCCGCATCGCGGTGCGTCGAGCCGCCTCGTGGTCGGCGTCTGCTCGTGCTGCTCGTGGTCGTCGGCGTTGGCGCTCGTCGCCGGCTCCCCGACGCCGCTCGCGGCGGGACGACGATCGCCGGCATCGAGGTCGGCGGGCTCGGAGCGCGACGCGCGGCCGCGCTCCTGGCAGCGGCGGTCCGACGCGCTCCAGCGCGCGCCGGTCGACGTTCGTCGCCGGGCGGCCGGACGTTCCGGCTCACGCGTCCCAGCTCGGCGTTCGGCTCGGACTGGGACGGCGCCGTGCGCCGCGGCCGCCGCGGCCGGCCGACGGCTTCGCGCCCGTGCGCGGCGTCCGCCGGGTCCGACGCCGCTGTTCGGCGTCGACGTCGAGGCCGACGCGTCGCGTCTATCCGTCGGTCCTCGCGTACACGGTCGGGCGGATCGCGGCGCGGTCGACCGCCCGGCCGTCGACGCGGCCCTGCGCCGTCCGGGCTCGCGTTCCGGTCACGCCCGGCGCGCGCCGGCGTGCGCCTCGACCGCGCCGCGGCAGCGGCCGCATCGTCGCGGCGCTCGCCGTCGCTCGAGCGCGGCCGGCCCGGTCGGCTGCCGCTCGTCGCGTCGCAGCCCGAGTGACGCCGGCGAGCTCGCGAAGGCCGCAGTCGCGTGCGCGATCGCCGCTCTCCGCGCCCGTGACCCTCACGCGTCGCGGGCCGACGCCGCTTCCGCCTGCCCCGCTGGCGGATCGCGGAGCTCCTGCGCCTTCCGAGCGGCGGCGCGACCGAGGTCGCGCTCGCCGGGCCGCAGGCCGACCGCTGGCTCGCCGCCCTCGCCCGGTCCGTCGGCCGCACGCCCGCGCGATGCGACGTTCGCGGTCGTGCCCGGCGGGATCGAGGTCGTCCCGGCCCGGCCCGGACGCGCGCTCGACGTCGACGGCTCGCGCGCGGCGATCGAGCGCGCGGTCTTCTCCGACGACCGCCAGGACGGCGACGCTCGTCGTCGCGACGCCGAGCCCGAGCGCTCGACCGCCGAGGCCAAGGCGATGGGGATCACGGGCGTCGTCGGCTCGTACACGACGACGTACGGCGGCACGCCGGGCGGCGTCCACAACGTCCAGCTCGTCGCCGACCTGATCGACGGCGCGCTGTCGCGCCGGGCGCCCGGTTCTCGTTCAACGAGACGACCGGCGAGCGCAACGCGGCGAAGGGCTTCGAGGAGGCGCCGGTGATCATCAACGGCGAGCTCCAGAACGGGATCGGCGGCGGCGTCTGCCAGGTCTCGACGACGGTCTTCAACGCGGCCTTCGAGGCGGGCCTCTCGATCGATCGGCGGACGAACCACGCGCTCTACATCGACCACTACCCGACTCGGCCGGGACGCGACGGTGAACTACCCCGACCTCGACCTCGTGTTCACGAACGACACCGACCGGTGGCTGCTCCTGCGGACGTTCGTCGGCGCAGGCTCGCTCACCGTCAACCTCTACGGCACGCCGCAGGACCGACGCGTCGAGACGGAGACGGCCCCGCTCGAGGTCGACGGCAAGGTCCCCTGGAAGCGGATCGACGACCCGACGCTGTTCAAGGGCGAGAAGGTCGTCGAGCAGTTCGGCGCGCCGCCGCGCTCGACGAGCGTCACGCGCCGCGTCTACGCGTCGGACGGCACGCTGATGTACGACACGACGTGGCGCTCCTACTACGTCGGCGAGCCGACCGTCGTCCGGCTCGGGACGAAGCCGCGGCCGAAGCCGAGCAGGAGCCGAAGGCGAAGGGCGAGCGAAGGCGAAGCCCGGCGCGACCGACGGCGTCCGCCGCCGGCGGAGCCGACGGCGTCGCGCGACGTCCGCCTCGGCCCTGAGGACGTCCTCGACGAACCAGTCGGGCACGCGGATCGGTCGGTGCGTGCGGCGTCCACCGTCGCGTGCGTCGTCCAGCCGTCGCCACGCGCTCGCCGTCGCGCGCGACGACGTACTCGTAGCGGAACCGCGCGCCGCGGATCTCGCGCGCAGCGCACCCACACCGTGAGCACGTCGTCGAACGCCGCCGCGCGCTCGTACTCGAGGTGCACGCCGGTCGTCAGCGCCTCGATCCCGCGCGTCGCGGATCGCCTGGTAGCCGCCCGCGAACGCGTGCGAGGTACGCGACGCGGGCCTCCTCGAGCCACACGACGAACGACGCGTGGTGCGCGATCCCTGCGCGTCGGTCTCCGCGAAGCGGACGCGGACGTCGTGGCCAGAACGCGATAGCCGTCCATCTCGTCGGGGCGAGATATGCCGCGCCTACGTGCCGCGCGTGGGAACCGCCGCGGAGCTGGCCGACGCTGATCCGCGAGCGCGGGCCGGCCGTCGTCCTCACGGGGCCGGGATGAGCACCGAGAGCGGGATCCCGGACTTCCGCTCGGCGAGCGGGATCTGGGCCGAGGTCGACCCGTTCGAGGTGGCGTCGATCGACGCGTTCCGCCGCGACCCGCTGCGCGTCTGGCGCTGGTACGGCGCCGCGGATCCGACGGGCTCCTCGCCGCCGAGCCGAACGCCGGCCACCTGGCGCTCGCCGCGCTCGAGCGCGCGGGCCACGTCCGCGCCGTCGTCACGCAGAACATCGACACGCTGCACGCACGGGCCGGGCAGCGCGGACGTGGTCGAGGTGCACGGGTCGATCCGCGGCGTCGACTGCCTCGCGTGCGGCGCGGCGCGAGCCGCTCGACGACGTCCTCGCGCAGCTCGCGACCGCGAGGCGCCCGCTGTGCCCGCGTGCGGCGCGATCCTCAAGCCGGGTGTCGTGATGTTCGGCGAGCTCCTCCCGTCGACGCGTTCGCGCGCGCCGAGCGGCTCGCCCGCGAGGCGGGCGTCCTGGTCGTCGTCGGCTCCTCGCTCCAGGTCTGGCCGGTGGCCGGCCTCCCGGCCGCGACGCTCGCGGCCGGCGGAGTCGCTGGCGATCATCAACGAGGAAGCCGACGCCGTACGACGAGGACGCGGCGCTCGTCGTGCGCGGCTCGCGCCGGCAGAGGTGCTCGCGGAGGTCGAACGCCGGCTGCGCGAGCCTTCGCCAGGACGGAGGGACGCGGCATCATGACGTGCATGCTGGGTCGCGATTCCTGCCTGCTCATCCGTGGTCGCCGTGCTCGCGGCCGGCTGTGGCGGCGACGACGAGACGGCCGCTCCCCGTCCTGCTCCCGCGCCGCGGGACGGACGCCTCCGGCCGGCGACGCCGCCCCGGGCGGCGAAGCGACGACGCCCGAGCGGCGCTGCGTCGCGGGGACGACAGGTCTGCGCAGGCCTCGCGCGGCGTCGCGGCCGTGCTCCGCCGGCCGACCGAGGCGTACCGGTCCCCCGGACGGACCGCGTTCGCCCGGTTCGGCCTGCACAACGTGAACGGGGTGCCGACGACGTTCCGCGTGCTCCGAACCCAGATCGGTGCCGACTGCAGGCCCGCCCTGGTACCGCGTCCAGCTCCCCGATCCGCCCGAACGGCGCCCGGGGCTGGATCCGCTGCGTCCGCCGCCCGCCGCTACGTCGTCGACTACCGGATCCTCGTCGACCTCTCCGACCGCGTCGTGACCGTCTTCAAGGCCGGGCAGCGGTACGTGCGCACGGCGACCGCCGTCGGGTCGGCACGACACCCCGACGCCGACGGGCAGCTACTACGTCAACCAGCGGCTGCTGTCGGCCGACCCGTCAGGGCCGTTCGGGCCTGGGCGGGATCGGGATCTCGGCGTTCTCGCCGGTGCTGAAGGGCTGGGCGCAGGGCGGCCCGATCGCGATCCACGGCACGAACCAGCCGGGGTCGATCGGCTTCGGCCGCCTCGAACGGGTGCCTGCGGATCGCCAACAACGTCCTCGAGCAGCTGATCCACGAGATCCCCGACGGCACTCCCGTCATCATCCGCGCCTGAAGCGGGGCGGGCGGCGTGGTATGACTGCGGCATGGCGGAGCGAGACGAAGCCGGTGGTGTCGAGCGACCACGAGGAGAAGGCGTAGTATCCACTCGGCATGGCCGAGACGAAGCGCACGCGGACGACGATGTGATCGCCCGGCTCGCGGGCAAGGGCGAGCAGGCGATCCACCGGCTCGCGGACCTGCCCGGCGGGACGCGGGCGCTCCAGATGTTCAACGAGCTCCGGGCGCGGGTCGACGAGCTCTCGAAGAAGGTGCGCGGCATCGACGAGCTCGAGCAGCGCGTCGCGAAGCTCGAGAAGGAGCTCGCCGCGCTGAAGCGGGCCCAGAAGCAGCCGGCGCAGAACGCGCCGACGCGCAAGGCCGGCGCCTAGCGCCCGCCGGGACGCGGACGCGCAGCGCGCGCGGGACGATCTCGAACCGCGCCGGCGTCGTGCCGGGCTGCTCGCCGTCGAGCTCGATCGGGATCGGGTCGTCGGTCGCGACGCTCGCCGTCGCGCCGCGGAGCAGCTCGGCCTTCGCGTGCGGGAGGTGCGTGCCGCGGTAGATCTTCGGCATCGTCGTCACGAAGTCGCGCTTCGTCACGTCGCCGATCGTCAGCGACGTCGAAGAGGCCGTCGTCCGGCTCCGCCTCGGGGCAGATCTGCATGCCGCCACCGAAGAAGCGCCCGTTCGCGACGACGACGTCGAGCATCCGGCCCGCGCGGCGCTCGCCGTCGACCTGGAGCTCGACCTCGGCCGGCTACCAGCGCGAGAAGACGGCGAACGTCGCCCACAGGTACGAGGCCTTGCCGCCGAGCGCCTTCGGTCGTCTCGTTCGCGCGCTTGGCGATCGCGCCGCTCATCCCGGCGCTCGCGACGTTCGCGAACGTACCCGTCGCGCTCGCTGCCGTCCCAGGCGCGGTACGTGACGCGCCCGAGGTCGATCGTGCGCGTCGTCGCCGTCGAGCGCGACCTCGCGCGGCCTGCGTCGACGTCGCGCGGGATCCCGAACGTGCGCACGAAGTCCCAGCCCGTGCCGCGCGGGACGACGGCGATCTCCGGCGCGGTCGGCGATGCCTCACGAGCCCGTTCGCGACCTCGTTCACCGACCCGTCGCCGCCGACGACGACGAGCAGCCGCGCGCCGCCGAGCGCCGCCTCGCGGGCGAGCTCCGAGAGTGGCCCGCCCGCTCGCTGAACAGCGCGTCGCCCTCGAGCCCCGCGGCAGCCGCGCGACGCGCGAGCTCCGGCCAGCGGCGCCCCGTCGAGCCGTTCGCCGACGCAGGGTTGACGAGGAAGATGGTCGGAGTGGCCATCCGTCGGAGCGGCCAGGTCGGCTCGACCCGCTACGCCGTGACGGTGGCGAGCGCGAGCTCGGTCATCTGGTCGACGGCGTTCCCATCTCCTCGTCGGTGATCCGGATGAACTCCCCTTCGACGACGACGTCGGAGACGATCAGCATGCAGCCCGCCTGGATCTTGCGGAGCGCGCCGAGCGTGAAGAGGACCGCGGCCTCCATCTCGACGGCGAGGATCCCGCGCTCCGACCAGCGGCCGGCGAGCCCGGAGTCCGGGTTGGTAGAAGATGTCGCTCGAGACGATCGGCCCGACGCGGACGGGCTTGCCGAGCTCCTTCGCCTGGTGCACGGCCTCGTGGACGAGCCCGAAGTCGGCCGTCGGCGCGTGCGGCTCGCCGGCGACGTAGTGGGTCGCGGTCGAGTCGGCGGGCGTCGCCGAGAGCGCGACGATCAGATCGCCCATCGACAGGTCGGGCTGGAGCCCGCCGCAGGTGCCGACGCGCATCAGCTTCTTGACCCCGAGCTGGACGAGCTCCTCGATCACGATCGCGGCCGACGGGCATCCCATGCCGCTCGACTGGACGGAGACCGGCTTGCCGTTGAAGGTGCCCGTGTAGCCGAGCATCCCGCGCTCGGAGTTCCGCTGGACGACGTCCTCCATGAAGGTCTCGGCGATGTACTTCGCCCGGAGCGGGTCGCCGGGCAGGAGGCAGGCCTCGGCGTAGTCACCCTGGTTCGCACGTACGTGGATTGGCATGGCGGAAGCCTATGAGCTCGCCAGGTGCCGACATGCGCGCGCGCCTCGTCGAGCCGTCGACGGAGCAGATCCTCGCCTACTGCGCGGAGGATCCCGTCGAGCGCGTGTTCCTCGAGGACGTCGCGCGGCGCGGCCACGGCCGCTTCGCCGGCGCTCGAGCGCGACGGACGGCGAGCTGCACGCGCTCTGCCACCTCGGCACGAACGTCGTCCCGTCCGGCGATCCGGCAGCGGCGCGTTCGCCGATCTGGCGGCGCGCGGCGTCGCCGCGGATGCTGATCGGCGAGCAGGACGCCGTCACCGAGCTCTGGGAGGCGGGCCGGACGGAGGTTCGGGCGGCCGCGGGAGGACCGGCCGGCGCAGCCCGTCTACGTGTCGACGACGCCGCCCGAGCCGGGCGGCACGGGGCTGCGGCCCGCGACCCATGACGACCTCGACCTGCTCGTCCCCGCGTGCGCCCGGGCGCACCACGAGGAGGTCGGCGTCGACCCGCTGCGGCGCGACCCGAACGGCTTCCGCTGGCGCACGCGCGCCCAGATCGAGGAGGGCCGCTCGTGGGTCTGGCTCGAGGACGGCGTGATCCTGTTCAAGGCGGAGGCGTCGGCGTGGACGCCGGCCGCGGTGCAGCTGCAGCAGGTCTGGGTCGACCCGCCCGCGCGCCGGCAGGGCAACGCGACGCGCGCGCTCCGCGACCTCATCGGCCTGCTGCTCGCCCGCGTCCCGGCGGTCTGCCTCTTCGTGCGCGCCGAGAACGCGCCCGCGATCCGGCTCTACGAGACGGTCGGCATGCGGCACGTGCTCGACTACCGGAGCGTGCTGTTCTGAGACGCCTGCTGCTCGTGCGCCACGCGCACGCCCGCTCGAACGCGGACGACCGCGTCAGCTCGCTGCCGCCCGGCGAGGGCCTCTCCGAGCTCGGCGTCGAGGAGGCGCTCGCGCTCCGCGAGGCGCTCGCGCACGAGCCGATCGAGCTCGGCGTCGCGACGCGCCTCGCCCGCACGCAGGAGACGCTCGAGCTCGCGCTCGGCGGCCGCGACGTGCCGCGCCTCGTCCTGCCGGGTCTCGACGAGATCGGCTTCGGCGGCGTTCGAGGGCGGGCCGCTCGCCGAGTACCGCACGTGGGCCTGGTCGAACGAGCCCGACGTCCTCTGCCCGGGGGGCGGCGAGAGCCGCGTCGCCGCCGCCGAGCGCATCGCGGGCGGGCTCGACACGCTGCTCGGGCGGCCCGAGGAGGTCGATCCTCGGCGGTCTCCCACGCGCTGCCGATCCGCTACGTGCTCGATGCGGCCGACGGCAGCTTCCCCGCGGCGCGGATCGCACACGTCCCGCATGCGACGCCCGTTCGCGCTCGACGCCGATGCGGTCGAGCGGGCAGTCGAGACGCTCCGCGGTCTGGGCGACCGCGCCCCGCTTCGTCGACCCGCTCCACGATCCCTCGATCGGCTCACCCGATCGGGCGTTGTAACGCCGGCGCGGTCGGTCTAGCCTCCCGAGCCGTCGGAGCTTGCCGGTGCATCGGGGGCTCGTCGCCGCAAACGAGGGCGAAGGCCATGAGACGCAGGGAGCTCGCGACAGTCGTCGCCGCGATGGTGGTCGTCGGAGTGCTCGCCGTGCTCTTCGGAGGAGCGAACGGCGTCTGACGCCGCGCCACCCGGCACACTTCCGACGTGGACCTGCTCGACCGCGTCGAAGCGCACATCCGGGCGAACGCGCTGATCGAGCCCGGCGGCGAGGTGACCTGCCTCGTCTCCGGCGGCGCCGACTCGACCTGCCTCTGGCACGCGCTCCGCGCGCTCGGCTACCGCGTCCGCGCCGTGCACGTCCACCACGGCCTGCGCGGCGACGAGGCGGACGCCGACGCCGCGCACTGCGCCGCAGCGTGCTCGGCGCCGAGATCGTCCGCGCGCCGCGCGGCCGACACGGAGGCCGAGCTGCGCGAGCTGCGCTACGCGCTGACCGCAGACGCGGGCCTCGCGCGCGACCGGGCACACGGCCTCCGACCAGGTCGAGACGGTGCTCTACCGGATCGTCTCGAGCGGCTCGACGCGCGGCATCCGCCTCGCGCCGCGAGGACGGCGTCGTGCGGCCGCTGCTGCCGCTCTGGCGCGAGGAGACCGAGGCGTACTGCCGCGCGCAGCGGCCTCGTCGTGGCGCGTCGACGCCAGCAACGCAGCGACGAAGCGCGGGCTGATCCGCGAGCGGATCCTGCCGCTGCTCGAGGAGCTCGACCCGCGCGCCCGCGCGAACCTGCTCGCGCTCGGGGCCGACGCGCCGCGGCTGCCTCGCAGGCTCGAGGCCTCGCTCGTCGAGCTGCTCTCCTCGCGCGACGGGACGCGCGTGCCGCCGACCTCGGCGCCGGGATCCGCGCCGTGCGCGCGTACGACGACGCTGCGCCTCGAGGGGACGGTGAGCTGGGGCCCGTGGCGCCTCGAGAGCGACCGTCCGGGGCTCGTCGTCCGCTCCCGCCGGCCGGGGGATCGGCTCGCGGGGCGGGCGCGTAAGGTGCAGGATGTGCTCGTGGACGCGAAGGTGCCGCGCGACGAGCGCGACGACTGGCCGCTCGTCGCGACCGACGACGGGGACGTCGTCGCCGTCGCCGGCCTCGCCGAGGCGCCCGGGTGGGAAGGCGCCGTGCGCGCCGTGCGGGAGGACCGATGACGTCCGTCCACTGCCGACGTCGGCGAGGTCCTGATCGACGAGGAGTCGCTCCGGTCGCGGGTCGTGGAGCTGGGCGCCGAGATCTCGGAGGACTACGAGGGCCGCGACCTGCTGCTCGTCGGCGTGCTGAAGGGCGCGATCTTCTTCATCTCCGACCTGATGCGCGAGCTGACCGTGCCGTGCGAGGTCGACTTCATGGCGATCTCGAGCTACGGCGCGGCGACCGACTCGTCCGGCGTCGTCCGGATCCTCAAGGACCTCGAGATCAACATCACCGGTCGCGACGTGCTCGTCGTCGAGGACATCATCGACTCGGGGCTCACGCTCTCGTACCTGCGGCGCACGCTCGGCGCCCGCAAGCCGGCGTCGCTGGAGATCTGCGCCCTGCTGACGAAGCCCGAGCGGCGCGAGGTCGAGGTTCCGGTTCGCTACGTCGGCTTCGAGATCCCGAACCGCTTCGTGATCGGCTACGGGCTCGACTTCGCCGAGCGGTACCGGAACCTGCCGTACATCGGCGTCCTGCACCCCGATCTCGTCCCCGGCGCGTCATTGAACTCCTGCAAACAGGGGTTTCCGATCCGTTAAGTCCCCGGAGCCTGGACTGGCAGCCCGGAGGCACGCTGCTACGCTCCGAGTCACGTGAACCGCTTCTTCCGTAGCGCGCTCTTCCCGCTCGTCGTGATCGTCCTGCTCGTCTACCTGGCGAGCCAGACGCTGATGCCGCGGCGCGACTGGCGACCAGAAGCTCACGTACTCGCAGCTGATCGACGCAGACGAAGAAGGGCAACGTCAGCGAGGTGACGTTCACGCCGAACCGCCAGTCGATCACCGCTGTGCTCGACTCGGGCCAGAAGGTGAAGGTCAACTACCCGTCGCCGCAGTCGCAGGTCGAGTTCCAGAAGGTGCTCGAGAAGAGAACGTCACGTTCGACTCGAAGGGCACCGGGACGAGCGCCTGGTGGGCGCTGCTCACCGGGCTTCCTCCCGTTCCTGCTCCTGATCGGCTTCTGGATCTTCCTGATGAACCAGATGCAGGGCGGCGGCTCGAAGGTGATGAGCTTCGGCAAGAGCCGCGCCAAGCGGATGTCGCCCGACTCGCCGAAGGTGACCTACAAGGACGTCGCCGGCGCGGACGAGGCGGTCGAGGAGCTCCAGGAGATCAAGGAGTTCCTCGAGAACCCGAAGAAGTTCCAGGCGCTCGGCGCGCGGATCCCGAAGGGCGTCCTGCTCTACGGGCCGCCCGGCACCGGTAAGACGCTGCTCGCGCGCGCGACCGCGGGCGAGGCCGGCGTGCCGTTCTTCTCGATCTCGGGCTCCGACTTCGTCGAGATGTTCGTCGGCGTCGGCGCCTCGCGCGTCCGCGACCTGTTCGAGCAGGCGAAGCAGGCGAGCCCCTGCATCATCTTCATCGACGAGATCGACGCCGTCGGCCGCCATCGCGGCGCCGGCCTCGGCGGCGGTCACGACGAGCGCGAGCAGACGCTGAACCAGCTCCTCGTCGAGATGGACGGGTTCGAGCTGAAGGACAACATCATCCTCATCGCCGCGACGAACCGGCCGGACATCCTCGACCCGGCGCTGCTGCGCCCGGGCCGCTTCGACCGGCAGATCGTCGTCGACCGGCCCGACCGCAAGGGCCGCCAGCAGATCCTCGAGGTGCACGCGAAGGGCAAGCCGCTCGACAAGGAGATCGACCTCGACGTGCTCGCGGCCGTCGACCCCCGGCTTCACGGGCGCCGACCTGGCGAACGTGATCAACGAGGCGGCGCTGCTCGCGGCGCGCCGCGGCGAGAAGACGATCGGCCAGCACGAGCTCGAGGAAGGGATCATGCGCGTGATCGCCGGCCCCGAGAAGAAGTCGCGGCTCTTCTCGGAGAAGGAGCGGAAGATCACCGCGTACCACGAGATGGGCCACGCGCTCGTCGGCTTCTACCTCGAGGACACCGACGAGGTGCACAAGATCTCGATCGTTCAGCCGCGGCCAGGCGCTCGGCTACACGATCTCGCTGCCGGCCGAGGATCGCTACCTGACGACCAAGAGCACGCTGATGGACCAGATGGCGATGACGCTCGGCGGCCGGGCGGCGGAGGAGCTCGTCTTCAACGAGGTGACGACCGGCGCCGCGAACGACATCGAGCGGATCACGTCGACGGCGAAGCAGATGATCATGCGCTTCGGGATGAGCGAGAAGCTCGGCCCGCGCGTGCTCGGCCGGAACCACGACATGCCCTTCCTGGGCCGCGAGATGGGCGCCGAGCCGGACTACTCCGAGGAGATCGCGAAGGAGATCGACGACGAGATCCGCCGCGTGATCGAGGAGGCGCACGACAAGGCGACGAACGTCCTGCGCGAGCACATGGACGAGCTCCACAAGCTCTCGGCGATCCTCATCGAGCGCGAGACGATCGACAAGACCCAGTTCGAGCGGCTGCTCGCGGGCGAGGCCGAGGAGTCGGTCTTCGCCGACGAGACACCGGCCGAGGGCGAGCCGGAGCCGGAGCCCGAGCCCGAGAAGAAGCCGGCGCTGAGGCCGCAGCCGCGGCCGCTCCCCGGCGCGGCGATGCAGCCGCCGCCGGATCCCGCCGCCTCCTGACGCCCTAGCTCCCGGCGGCCGGTCTCCGCGCGAGCCGCCGCACGACGAGCAACGCCGCGAGGGCGCACGCGGCGCCGACCGCCTCGACGGCGAGCCCCTCGACGCGCGCGAGGTCGACGATCGCGAGCAGCCCCCAGACGAGGAGCAGCGCGCCGACCCCGGCCGCCGCGATCCACGTCGGGCGCCGCCACTCGCCTCCGGGCTCGTCGGGGGTCGTCGCCCAGAGCTCGTGCGCCCAGCCGACGAGCTCGCCGACGACGAGGAGGCACGCCGCGACGCCCGCCACGCGCACGTCGAGCGGCGGCTCGTCGACCGCGAGGAGGACGGCGTACGCGGAGGCCGAGGCATCGCGAGCGCGAGGACGAGCAGCGACCGGCCAGACGACGGCAGCTGCGGCGAGGAGCGCACCCGTCACCCCGAGAGCCAGCACCGGCGCCGCCGCGTCGTCCGAGGCGACGAGCGCCAGCCAGACGGCCAGCCCGAGCGCCACCGCGACGGCGACGGCGCCTGCGGCTACCGCCGCGCGAGGCGGGCGTGACGCCGGTATGCCCTCACCCCCTCGAGCGCTGCCTCGACGGTGGTCTCGTCGTCGAGCGTCGCGACGGCGACGCCGAGCCGCTCGAAGCGGCCGCGCAGCTCGGCGCGCTGGAGGCGCCACAGCCGTGTCGCGACGCCGTCGGTCGGATCGGTCGACGGCGCGACGTACGGATCGGGCGACACCTCGAGCACGACGAGGTCGTGGCCGCGGCCGCGAAGGTCGACGAGCGCCGCGACCGGTGCGCTCGTCGAGAAGCGGCGTCAGCGCGATCACGAGCGCGCCGGGCGGCAGCGTGCGTGCGGGGATCACGTTGACGTCCTTCCACGCGTAGCTGAACTCGACGCCCGTCTCGAGCAGCGCGTCGACGAGGCGGTAGCGCTGGACGAGGCCGCCGCCGGGCTCGAGCCAGCGCAGGATGCCGCCGAACGCGACGAGCCCGACGCGGTCGCGGCGCTCGAGGAAGCCGGTGATGAGTGTCGCGGCGGCGCGCACGGCGTGCTCGAACGTCCCCTCGTCGCTCGCGCGCGCCTCGGCGAAGCTGTCGAGGAAGATCACGACGTCCGCGTTCCGCTCCGGGTGGCGCTCGTTGACGACGAGGCTGCCGCGGCGGGCAGTGGCCCGCCAGTTCACCGAGCGCACGCGGTCGCCGGGCACGAACGGCCGCGTGTCGGCGAACTCGAGCCCCTCCGCGCGCATCGCGCGCGACCTCGCTGCCCGTCGTCGCCTGCGTCCTCGCCGGCGCGAGCAGGCGCCGGAGCCGCTCCGGCGTGGGGTAGATCCGCAGCGGGCGCCGGCGGTCGACACGCCCCTCGTAGCGGACGAGCCCGATCCGGTCGCGCGCCCGGAGCCAGACGTCGCCGAGCTCCACGGAGCTCCAGCGCACGCAGCGCGAGGCGGACTCGCAGCTCACGCTCCTCGCCCGCGTCGAGGTGGATCGCGACGGGATTGCTGCCCCCGGCGAGCTCGAGCCCGTCCGGGCAGCGCGAGGCCGACCTCGAGCCGATCGACCGCCGAGTCGGCCCGCACGGTGACGATCGCGTCGCAGCTCGTCGCCCTTCGAGCGCGCGCTCGCGATCGATGTCGACCCACGCCCGGAGTGCGGGCGCCGGCATGCGGACTCCGAGCGCGACGAGCAGGGCGAACGGCGCGGCGAGGACGGCGAGCTCGGGACGCCGCAGTGCGAGCGCCGCGACGAACGCCGCCGCTGCGAGCGCCGCGTAGGCCGCCGAGCCGCGCGTCCGCCGAGCGGGTCACGCTCGCTCGGTGCCTGCGTCGCGTCCGGACCTCGTCGAGGACCTCGCGCACGACGTCCTCGCCCGTGCGGCGCTGCACCCAGAGCTCGGGGCGGAGGACGAGGCGGTGAGCGAGCGCGGGCACGGCGACGCTCTTGACGTCGTCCGGCGTGACGAAGTCACGGCCGGCGAGCGCGGCGCGGCACCGCGAGAGCTTGAGCAGCGCGAGTGAGCCGCGCGGGCTGGAGCCCGACGGCGACGCTCGGGCTCTCGCGCGTCGCCGCAACGAGGTCGACGATGTAGCGGCCGACGCTCTCGTCGACGTGGACGTCCTCGACGGCGCGCTGCATCTCGAGCAGGGTCGCCCGGTCGACGACCTCGCGGAGCTCGACCTCGTCGACGCGCCGCTCGAGCCGCCGCTCGAGCATCTCCCACTCGTCGTCGGCCGACGGGTAGCCGAATCCCGTTCGCAGCACGAAGCGGTCGAGCTGCGCCTCCGGCAGCGGGTAGGTGCCCTCGTACTCGATGGGGTTCTGCGTCGCGAGGACGAGGAACGGCGGCTCGAGCAGGTGCGTCGTCCCGTCGACCGACACCTGGCGCTCCTGCATCGCCTCGAGCAGCGCCGCCTGGGTCTTCGGCGGGGCGCGGTTGATCTCGTCGGCGAGCAGGAGGTTGGAGAAGACGGGCCCGGGGCGGAACTCGAACTCGAGCTCGCGCTGGTTCCAGATCGACGAGCCCGTCACGTCGGTCGGGAGCAGATCGGGCGTGAACTGGACGCGCGCGAAGCCGCAGGCCGGTGACGGTCGCGAACGAGCGGGCGGTCAGCGTCTTTGCGAGCCCGGGAACGTCCTCGAGCAGCACGTGCCCGTCCGCGAGGAGGCCGGCGAGCACGAGCTCGAGCCGGTCGCGCTTGCCGACGACGGCACGCTCGACCTCGTCGAGCACGACCGCCGCGCGGGCGGCGAGCTCGCTCAGCTCCATGCGAGCCGCTCCAGGTCGTCCACGACGCGCTCGAGCGTCTCGAGTGGCAGCCCGGGCGCGGTCCTGTCCTCGGGCGCAGGGCGGTCGGGGCGAACGAGCTCCCAGACGGTCGGGCCGACGAGCGCTTCCGCGCGCTCCGGCGCCCGCTCGAGGTCGACGCCTCGACGGAGAAGCAGCCCCGAGGCGATCGATCGGAGCGATCGGTCGCAGCCGGTAGTGGACGTCGAACGCGGTGCCGGTCGCGAGGGCGACCTCGCGCTCGACGCGCGTCGAGGGACGCCGGCCGGGCTCGCGTGCGCCGCGCCGGTGCGAACGCCGCGTCGAAGGCGGAGACGCGGCGAGGAACGGCGCGGTGCAGCGCCCCGAGCAGCGGCGCCGAGTGCGATCGCGAGCACGAGGACGAGCCAGACGTGACCGACGAGCGACGCGCGGCCCGGGACGAGCGACGAGCACGATGCCGGCCCAGGCGCTGACGGCGAGCGTCGCCGCGACTGCGCGGTCGGTCCGCTTCACGCGAGTGCCCCGGCGAGCTGCGCCTCGCGCGCGGCCTCGGCCGCCGCGAGCTCCTGCTGCACCTGCTCGAGCGTCTCGATCGCCTCGTCCTTCATCGCGGGACGCACATCGTGCACCGAGAATCGCGCCCACGCGAACAGCGCCGTCAGGCGGCCGGCGGCCCGTGATGACAGCTCGACCTCGTCGAGGACGCGGTCGAGGTACTCCTCGGGCGCCTCGGCGTCACGACGCGGGAGCCCGGCGGCGGCGAGGGCGCGCTCCATCCGCGCGTACGCGGCGATCACCGCGCGCCGCGGATCGCTCTCTGCCCGCAGGTCGTCGAGCGTCTCGGCGAGCACGTCGGCGAGCGCCTCAGCAGGCGTCAGGTCGAGGGACGGGTGCGCCGCGCGCTTCCGGCGCGCCGACTGCCACATCGCGAGCCCTGCGACCGCGAGGAGCGTCAGGACGGCGACGACCGGCCACACCGCGAACTCCGGCTCGTAGCGGGTTCCGTCGGCGTCGTCCCCACCCGCTCCCGCCCCGGCATTCGGAAAGGGAAGGCGGAGCCCGCCGTTCTCGCCTCGGCTCCCGGCGATGACGCGGACGAACAACGCGAGGAGCACCAGGGAGAGCGTGAACGACACGATCGACTGCAGGGCGCTCCGCCGTTTCGGAGCGCCGGTCGTCGGGTCGTAGCGGCGGAAGAACGTCAACGCGACCGCGACGAACACGGTGCACACGACCATCAGGACGAGAAAGAGGCTGAACGCCGTGTCGACGAAGCCCTCCGACGGCCGCCGGGCGCTCCCGCCGGCGCCGGTGGGGACGGAGCCCGAAGAGGCGATGGCGACGATCCCGACGAGCACGACCACGGCGGCGCCGATCGCGAGCGTGCGCACGGTCGACCCGCCCCGCCGCGGCGCGTTACCGTCCATGCCCGATGAGACGAACGACCCACGAAGAACGTTGGCCGCGCCCGACGGTCGTCGGGATCGTCAACGTCACCCCGGACAGCTTCTCGGACGGGGGCACGTACGCGTCCGCGGAGGACGCAGCCGAGGCCGCGGCACGGATGCTCGCCGAGGGTGCCGCGATCGTCGATGTGGGGGGCGAGTCGACGAGGCCCGGCGCCGACCCCGTCGACGTCGACGAGGAGTTGGGCCGCGTCCTGCCCGTGCTCGAGCGGCTCGAGGGGCGCCGCGTCTCGATCGACACCTCACGGGCCGAGGTCGCGCGGCAGGCGCTCGCGCTCGGCGCCGAGCTCGTCAACGATGTCACCGCGCTCCGCCGCGACCCGGAGCTCGCGGGCGTCGTCGCCGACTCCGGGGCCTCCCTGTGCCTCATGCACATGCAGGGGGAGCCTCGCACGATGCAGGAGGCGCCGCGTTACGACGATGTTGTGTCGGAGGTCTCCGCCTTCCTCGAGGGGCGCCTCGCGCACGCCGTCGAGGCAGGCATCGACGAGGAGCGGATCTGCCTCGATCCCGGGTTCGGGTTCGGCAAGACCCCGGATCAGAATCTCGCGCTCCTGCGCCGGATCGACGAGCTCGTCGCGCTCGGCCGGCCGGTGATGGTCGGGATCTCGCGGAAGTGGACGCTCGCGCGGATCGCCCTCGGTCCCGACGCGCGGGTGGGCACGGATGCCGCCTCCGTCGGAGCGGCCGTCGCGGCGTTCGATCGTGGCGCGACGCTGTTCCGCGTGCACGACGTCCGCTCGCACGTCGAGGCGCTTGCCGTCGCGGCGGCGGTCGAACGCGGGGTGGTGTAGTGCCCCTTCAGGCAATGCCCTCCATGTCCCTGGCGCGCGATGAGCGGCGCCATGCGTCGTCCTCGGTCGCATCCATATCTGTGGATATGGACGCTCCCTGCGTCCTAGCCTGGCTTGCTCCTCGCACGCCAGGAACGTGGCCGCATTACCTGAAGGGGCACTCGCGGTGACGATCGAGCTTCACGGAATCGAGCTCCACGGGCACCACGGGGTGCTCGACGACGAGCGCCGCGAGGGACAGCGGTTCCTCGTCGACCTCGAGCTCGACGTTGCCGACGAGAACGCCGCGGCGAGCGACTCGATCGAGGACGCGGTCGACTACCGCGACGTCGTCGCGACGGTGATCGGCGTGTCGGAGGCCCGTGCGTATCAGCTGCTGGAGGCGTTCTCGACGGCCATCGCCGATGCGCTGATCGAGCGGTTTCCGCTGACGCGGGCCCGCGTGCGCGTCCGGAAGCCGGACGTCGTGCTCGCGCGCCCCGTCGACCACGCAGCCGTGGTCGTCGAGCGGCGCCGGCTGGTCTAGGAGCCTAGGCCCGCGCCGACGCCGCGGTCAGCCGGTAGGTCGTGTCGCTCGTCCGCGCCGGCAGCCGCACGGTGAGGTACGCCCAGCGCCCGCCGCCGCGGTTCACGTAGACGAGCCGCTCCGCTCGTCCTCGTGCGGTTGCCTGCGCGAGGCGTCCCGTCGCGGCGAAGCGGCCGGCGACGGTCTGCGCGTTCGTCCGGTGGAGCGAGAGGTCGCCGTCGGCCGTTCCGCTGAGCTGGAAGGTCACCCGGCGACCGCCGGGGAGCCAGACACGGAAGACGTCGCGGGGGTCCTCCCAGGCGTCCACGCGGCCGTCGATCGCGCCCGACCGCCTCGTCACCGTCGTCAGAGGCGGCGCCTTCCGAAGGTTGCGGTCGCCGGCCGGGGAGACCTCGTCGATGTCGTCGTTCGGCTCGAACGGGTCGCGGATCGGCGTCGGCAGCGCGAGCGCCGCCTGGACGTTCAGCATCCCGAAGCCGGAGGCGCCATCGCGGCCGGCCTGGTCGATGTCGCGGGCGGAGCGGCGGATGATCTCCGCGACCTGTCCGGCGTCGAGATCCGGCCGGGCGGTCCAGAGCCAGGCGGCCGCGCCGGCGACGATCGGGGACGAGAAGCTCGTGCCCGAGGAGGGACGCCAGTTCTTGCCGAGCGCGCTGGCGACGAGGATGTCGTCTCCGGGCGCCGCGACGTCGACGTAGGGCGAGCGGCTCGAGAATGCGGCGACGGCGCCGGAGCGGTCGGTCGCGCCGACCGTGGTGACGTGCGGGAGCGCCGCCGGGTAGCCGATCGGGCTGCCGCGCGTGCCGTCGTTGCCCGAGGCAGCCACGACGAGCGACCCGGTCGCAACCGCCTCGGAGACGGCGAGCTCGATCGGAAGGTCACGGTCGCCGCCGAGGCTCAGGTTGATGACGCCCCTCCCGGAGCGCGCGGCGGCGAGGATGCCCGCGGCGATGTCCGTCGATTCGAGGCGTGTGCCCTCGCCGAGCGCCGCGTCCCAGGAGCGGAGGACGACCTGTGGGTAGATGCCGACGACGCCGATGCCGTTGACGGGGGCGCCGATGACCGACGCGACCGACGTCCCGTGCTCACCGCCGATGCCCGCGGGCTCCTGGGCGTTCAGGAGGGAGAGGTCGGGGCGCCCTGCGAACTCGGGGTGCTGCACGTCGATTCCCGAGTCGACGATCGTGACCGGGACGCCCGGGCCCGGCGGCGTCAGCCCCTCGACGCCGATCTGCGCGAGCCACCACTCCTCCGCCTGCAGTGGGTCCGGGTCGACGGTCGTCGCGGCGAGGTCGTAGGTTCGCTCGAGCTGCGTCGCGGCCACGGCGCCCCGGCGCTCGAGCGCAGGGAGGAGGGATCCGACGGCGTCGGCGTCGAGACGCCAGAGTCGGAGCTTCGCGTCGACCTGGCGTGCGCCTGCGGCCGTGAGCCCGGCGGGCTCGGCACACGACGCGGCAGCCGTCAGGCGGACGATCGTCGCAGGGCCGGTTGCGGACGCGGCCTGCGCGGGCGCGATCACGGCGGCCGCGACCGCGGCGAGGAGAAGGGGCCTCGTGAGGGAGCGCATGTACACGGGGGAGTACGGGATGGTCGCGCCGGCGGTTGAGCATCGGGTAAGAAGGCCGGTTAAGCGCGCGTTACGCGACACTCGGCCGGCCGGTAGCGTCGGCGGCGTGCGTGCCTATGTCGGCGTCGGAGCGAACCTCGGGGAGCGCGAACGGACGATCCGCCGGGCGATCGAGCTGCTCGCCGCGCGGCCGGGAATCGAGCTCGTCGGCGTCTCGCAGCTGCGGGAGACCGAGCCCTGGGGGCCGGTCGAGCAGCCTCCGTACCTGAACGGCGCCGTGGCGCTCGACACGGAGCTCGGCCCCCGAGACCTCCTGGAAGTGCTCCTCGACGTCGAGCGGAGCCTCGGTCGCGATCGATCGACGGAGATCCGCTGGGGGCCGCGCACGCTCGACCTCGACCTCCTCGTCCACGGCGACCTCGTCCGCGACGAGCCGGGGCTGACGCTGCCCCACCCACGGCTCCACGAGCGCCGCTTCGCGCTCGAGCCTCTCGCGGACCTCGATCCGGAGCTCGTCGTCCCTGGGCGTGGGACGGTCGGCGAGCTTCTCGCCAGGGCTAGACTCCACCCATGAGCCATCTGGACGAGCTCGACGAGTTCGAGGCGGAGCTCGAGCTCCAGCTGAAGCGGGAGTACACGGCCGTCTTCCCGCTGTTCCGCTACTGCGTCCTCACCCAGGACGCGACGTACCTCTGCAACAAGCTCGATCTCAAGGTCGTGCCCCAGGCCAGCTACCCGTTCTTCCATGCGCAGATGGAGGACGTGTGGGTGTGGGACAAGAACCGCCCGACGCGGATCATTCCGCGGGCCGAGGTCTACACCTCCGGCGACGTCACGGTCGAGGAGCTCCGCGGCGAGGGCGACGAGCCGCGTCTCACCGCCGAGGCGCTCGCCGAGCGCCTCGGCGACACGCGCCGTCCTGACGACGACGACGCGTTTTAGCTTGCTCGCCAGGGAGGATTCGGCAGGAGCCGAATCCTGCGGCTTGATCCCCGCCTTCGGCGGGGCACATCCCTGAAGCGCCCGCTATCGCGGTCGCAACTGCCGCCGAGGCCAGGTGTCCGACTTCAGTCGGACACCTGCTCTTGTAGCCTCGCGGCTGATGCTCCTCGCCGTCGACGTCGGCAATACCCAGACCGTGCTCGGGCTCTTCGACGGCGACCGCCTGGCCGACACCTGGCGCGTCGCAACAGACCGGAGCCGGACCGGAGACGAGCTCGTCGTCCTCCTCGGCGGCTTGCTCGATCCCGACGCGGTCGACGGGATCTGCCTCTCGACGACGGTCCCGCTGCTCCTCCGCGAGTGGGAGCGGCTCGCAGAGCGCTGGGCGCACGCACCGCTCCTCGCCGTCGGCCCCGGCGTCCGCACCGGGATCCCGATCCGCTACGACGACCCGCGCGAGGTGGGTCCCGACCGGATCGTCAACTCCGTCGCGGCCAAGGAGCGATACGGCGCGCCGGTGATCGTGGTCGACTTCGGGACCTCGACGAACTTCGACGTCGTGTCGCCCGAGGGCGAGTACGTGGGCGGCGTCCTGGCGCCCGGGATCGAGACGTCGATGGACGCGCTCTTCGCGCGGGCGGCGCGGCTCGTCAAGGTCGACTACGTCGAGCCGCCGAGCGTGATCGGGAAGACGACGGTCGCGGGTCTCCAGTCGGGCCTCGTCTACGGCTTCGCCGGTCAGGTCGACGGGATCGTCGGCGCGATCCGCCGGGAGCTCGACGCCCCGGCCGCGCGCGTCGTCGCCACCGGCGGCCTCGCGGAGCTCGTGGCAGCGCACTCGGAGACGATCGAGGAGGTCGACCCGTACCTCACGCTCGAGGGCCTCAGGCTCGTCTGGGAGCTCAACCGGTGATCCCCGATCCCGCCACGCTCGCCGTGTTCTGCGGTGCGGCCCTGGCCCTGCTCGTCGTGCCCGGGCCTGCGGTGCTCTACATCGTCGCGAGCTCGATCGACGGCGGGCGCCGCGCCGGTGCGGCATCGATGCTCGGGATCCAGGCAGGCGCGCTCGTGCACGTCTTCGCCGCCGCGCTCGGGCTCTCCGGCCTTCTCGCAGCGTCCGCGCTCGCGTTCGACACCGTGAAGTACCTCGGGGCCGCGTACCTCATCGGCATCGGGCTCTGGACGCTCTTCCGGCGAGGCAGCGCGACGGACGCCGCCGAGGCGCGACCGCCGACGCGTTATCGGCGCCGCTTCGCCCAGGGCGTCGTCGTGCAGATCCTCAACCCGAAGACGGCGCTCTTCTTCCTCGCCTTCCTTCCGCAGTTCGTCGACCAGTCGGCCGGCCACGTCGGCATGCAGATGCTCTTCCTGGGGCTCGTCTTCGTGGCGCTCGCGATCGTCAGCGACGGGACGTGGGTGCTCGTCGCCGGGACGGCGTCCGAGCGCCTTCGCGGCCACACCGGTTTCCTGAAGGCTCAGCGCTACGTGAGCGGGTCGGTCTTCGTCGGGCTCGGCGTCGCGACGGCGCTTACCGGGTCACACCGCTCGACGTCGACCTAGCCTCCGCCGTAGATCGAGATCGGGAGCTCGAGGGTGACGTCCTCGCCCGAGGGGACCTCCGCCTCGAGGCGCTCGATCAGCTCGCGCGAGCCCGGCGCGGCCGCGATCAGCCGACGCTCGACTTCCTCGGTCGAGTCGAGCACGACAAGCTCCTGCTTGAACGGGCGTGGGAACCGGCCGCGGCCCAGGTACCAGGCGTAGAACTTCTTCAGGAAACCGCTCGCACGCCGCTCGCCGAGCTCGCGGACGGTCTCCCGGATGAAGAGGACGAGCTCCGCGACCACCTCCTCACGAGAGGGCTCGCGCCCCTCGCCGTCGACGATCTCCTCGAGCACCCACGGGTTCCCCTGCGCCGCACGGCCGACCATGACGGCCGAGGCGCCCGTCGTCGCCAGCACCGTCTGGGCCTTCGCGCGGGAGCCGATGTCTCCCGACGCGACGACCGGCACGTCGACGAGCGAGACGAGCTCGGCGGTGAGGTTGTGGTCCGCTGTGCCGGTGTACATCTGCTGCGCAGAGCGTGGATGGAGGGTCAGCGAGGCGGCTCCCGCCTCGACGAGGCGCGGCCCGACGACCAGGCAATCGCGGGACCCGTCGCGGAGGCCGCGCCGGAGCTTCACCGTCACCGGGAGCTCGATCGCGTCGACGATCGCGGACACGATCCGGGCCGCGCGATCCGGGTCGTCGAGCAGCGTCGCCCCGGCGCCGGTCTTCGTGACCTTGCGCACGGGACAGCCGAAGTTGAGGTCGACAAGATCGGCTCCGGCAGCCTCGACCATCCGCGCGGCCTCGGCCATCGTCGCCGGCTCGGAGCCGAAGAGCTGGATCGCGAGCGGGCGCTCGTCAGAGGCGACCCGGAGGTAGCCGAGCGTGCGTTCGTTGCGGTGCTCGATCCCGGCACAGCTGACCATCTCCGAGCACACGAGGCCCGCCCCGAAGCGGCGACCCTGGCGGCGGAACGCTTGCACGCTGACGCCTGCCATCGGGGCGAGGACGAGCCGTGTCGGGATCTCGACAGGCCCGATCCACCAGGTCTCGCGAAGGTCGATCATCGTCGACACCTGATGGTAGACGCCGTCTCCGACCGCCCCTCGGCCCCGGTTTGCACTCCGTCGCCTCCCGTGGCTACCATGCGCGTCCGCGTGGCGCGCACTGCGCCTCGTTGTCGTCTATCGGAGACGGATCTCGGAGGTCGTACCGCTGAAGGACGTGATCCTCACCCCCGAGGGCTACGAGGCCCTCAAGCAGGAGCTCGAGACGCTCCGCACCGACCGCCGGCGCGAGATCGCCGACCGGATCCGGACGGCGCGCGAGTTCGGCGACATCGCCGAGAACGCAGAGTACGACGACGCGAAGAACGAGCAGGCGATGCTCGAGCACAAGATCGCGCAGCTCGAGGAGCGCCTCGCCCGCGCGCGTGTGATCGACACCGACGACGTCGACACGAGCGTCGTCTCGGTCGGTTCCGTCGTCCGCCTCCGCGACGTGGACGCGAAGGAGACGGTCGAGTACCAGATCGTCGGCTCGGCCGAGGCGAACCCGATCGAGAACAAGCTCTCGAACGAGTCTCCCGTCGGAAAGGCGATCATCGGTCGCAAGAAGGGCGAGACCGTCGAGGTCGCGACCCCGCGCGGCTCGATGCTGAAGTTCAAGATCATGGAGATCAAGGCGGCCTAGCGGCCGCCTCGCCTCCCTCTCCCAGCCGCGCTCGGCAGCCCGAACCCATGTCGGCTCGGCTGTCGGCGGCGTAGACCCGCGTATCGGGGTCGTGGAGAATGAGCGCCTCGTGGAGATTCGGCTTCTCGGCCCGCTCGAGGTGGCGGCGGATGGTCGCCCGGTGGAGGTCGGCGGCGGGAGGCAGCGCGCGCTGCTCGTCGTTCTCGCTCTGCGGCCCAACGAGGTCGTCTCGACGGACACGCTGATCGACGCCCTCTGGGGCGAGGCTGCCCCTCCGACCGCGCTCAAGGCGCTCCAGGGCCTCGTCTCCCAGCTTCGACGGGCACTCGCTCCACTGGGTGAGGACGTGATCGCCACCCGTTCGCCCGGCTACGTGCTCGGCGTCGACGCCGACATCATCGACGCACGCCGGTTCGAGCGGCTCGCGACGCTGGGGCGACAGGAGGTCGAATCCGATCCGCGGAGCGCCACCCGAACGCTCCGGGAGGCGCTCGGGCTCTGGCGCGGCGACGCACTGGCGGAGTTCGCATACGAGCCGTTCGCCCAATCCGCGACGGCGCACCTCGCCGAGGTGCGGCTCGAGGCGTACGAGAGCCTGTTCGAGGCGGAGCTCGCGCTCGGCCGCCACGGCGAGGTCACGGCAGAGCTCCAGGCGCTCGTCGCGGCGAACCCCCTGCACGAGCGGCTCCGCGGTCAGCTCATGCTGGCGCTGTACCGCTCGGGCCGACAGGCGGACGCTCTCGAGGCGTATCGCGAGGGACGGCAGGTCCTCGATCGGGAGCTCGGCCTCGAGCCGGATGTCGAGCTCCGGCGGCTCGAGCAGGCGATTCTGGCCCAGGACCCCGTTCTGGGGCGGGTCGAGAAGCCGCGTCCGCAACGGTCGCCGACCGTCCGGCGGCGGCGGCTCGTCCTCGTTGTCGTCGCCGCGGCGGCCGCATGTGCAGTCGCTGCGGGCGCATTCGCGGTCGCTAACCGGGGTGAGAAGGTGCCCGCCCTCGCTCCGAACTCGCTGGTGAAGATCGACGTGGAGACCGGGGAGATCGAGGACGTGATCCCGGTCGGCCGTGACCCCGGCCAGGTGGTGATCGTCGGCCCATACGTGTTCGTCACGAGCGAGGAGGACGAGACGCTCCACCGGCTCGACACGCGTACCGGAGACGTCGAGACGTCCGGCGCGAACGCCACGGACGGCGCCCTCGTTGCCGACGGCGCGTTCCTCTGGGCGACGAGCCGGAGCCGCGCTGAGGTCGTGCGCATCCACGCCGAGTCGATGAGGGCGACCGCCCGCGTCCCACTGCCGCGCGACCTCCTCTTCGCGTTCGTCGCCGTCGGCGCCGGCTCGCTGTGGATCTCGCACTACCCGCCGGCCGCGGTGCTTCGGCTCGATCTTCAGGACCACAGGCTGGAGCGACGGTACGACCTGGCCTACGCGTCCCCCCCGGTAGAGACGACGTTCGCCGATGGAGCATCGTGGACTGCCGTCGACGCCGAGCTCCTGCGCATCGACGCAGGCACGGGCGAGAGCGAGAGCATCGCCGCCGGCCCCTTGGCGGGTGATCCCGAGTTCGGCTTCGGCTCGATGTGGGCGGGCTCCGGCGGAGGGGCGGTATGGCGCATCGACCCGATCACGGGACGGACGACGGCCACCGTCCCCGCCGGCAAGGTGACGTTCGGGCTCGCGACGGATGCGGGCTCGCTGTGGGTTACGAACTACTGCGACGGAACGGTGTCGCGCATCGATCCGACGACGAACTCGGTCGCTGCCACGTTCGAGGTCGGCTACCAGCCGAAGTGGCTCGCCGTCGACGACGACCATACGTGGGTCGGGGTGAGCGGGACGATGTGGGAGGAGCTGGGCTGCGACGACCCGGTTCGGCCGTGAGACCCGACGTTCGGGCGCGCGTAGACTCGTCCGCCATGACGGCGCCGAAGCGCTTCCCCGACCGCGACGAGATCGCCGCCGTCCGCGCCGAGGCCGAGCCGCTCGAGGACGGGGGCGAGGCAGGGACGACGCGCCGCGTCGCCGGGCGCGCGATGGCGCGCCGGGGGATGGGGAAGCTCGTCTTCCTCGACGTCGTCGACCGCTCCGGGCGGATCCAGGTCATCTGCGACGTCGCCGCGACGGGCGAGCTCGACGTCCACCTCGGCGACGTCGTCGGGGTCGTCGGCCGCCCGGCGAAGTCGCGTCGCGGCGAGCCGTCCGTGCTCGCGGAGACCGTCGAGGTGCTGTCGCGCAACACGCAGCCGCTGCCGGACACGTTCCACGGCCTGACCGACGTCGAGCTCCGCTACCGCAAGCGCTACCTCGACCTGCTGATGAACGAGGAGACGCGCGAGGTGTTCGTCGACCCGCGCGCGCATCGTCACCGCCATCCGTCGCGCGCTCGACGAGTGGGGCTTCGTCGAGGTCGAGACACCCGATCCTCCAGCCGCGCTACGGCGGCGCGTTCGCCCGGCCGTTCGTGACGCACCACAACGAGCTCGAGGCGGACCTTCTACCTGCGCATCGCGACGGAGCTCTACCTCAAGCGGCTGATCGTCGGCGGCCTCGAGCGCGTCTACGAGATCGGGCAAGGACTTCCGCAACGAGGGCGTCTCGTTCAAGCACAACCCCGAGTTCACGCAGCTCGAGTGGTACGAGGCGTACGCCGACTACCGCGACACGATGGCGCGGATCGAGCAGCTCGTCGAGCGGGTCGCGCTCGAGGTGCTCGGGACGACCGCCGTGACGTTCCGCGGGCACGAGATCGACCTCGCGCGGCCCGTGGCAGCGCGTCCGCTTCGTGGAGGCGCTCGAGCGGCACGAGCTCTGGACGCGCGACCCGGACGAGCTCCGCGCGTGGCTGACCGAGCGGGGCGTCGACACGGATGCCGACAAGGACTGGGCGCAGCTCGTCGACCACGCGTTCTCCCACTACGTCGAGCCCGGGCTGATCCAGCCGACGATCGTCCACGACTACCCGGTCGAGCTCTCGCCGTTCGCTCGGCCGACCGACGACGACCCGACCCTGACCGAGCGGTTCGAGTACTTCGCGGGCGGGATGGAGCTCGGCAACGCCTTCTCCGAGATCAACGACGCGGCGACGCAGCAGGAGCGGTTCGACCAGCAGTCGGAGCAGGTCGAGGGCGAGCGCGGCGACCCCGACTACGTCGAGGCGCTCTCGTACGGGATGCCTCCGACCGGCGGGCTCGGCTTCGGGATCGACCGCTTCGCGATGCTCCTCACGGGCAAGGAGTCGATCCGCGACGTCGTGCTCTTCCCGGCGCTCCGCCGACTCGCCGACTGAGGCACGCCGTTCACCCGTTCGGGGTACCCCGGTAGGGGTCGAGACCCCCGGTTTCCAGGGCGATATCCATTCTGTGGCCCTTCGCGCGAGGCGTTCGGGCGTGCGGGCACCCGCCCGCCCGCCAGTCGCGACCGGCCGCTCGAGCGGATCGGCGGTCGGGCGCGCCCATGCTGCCGCGGCGATCGCGGCGGCCTCGACGCGCTGATCACGATCGACCACCTCGGGCGCGTCCTCGAGTTCAACAACGCCGCGGAGGAGATCTTCGGCTACACCCGCGAGGAGGCGCTCGGGAGAGAGCTCGCCGCGCTCATCGTGCCCCCGCCGAGCGCGAGGCGCACCGCCGCGGCCTGGCCCGTTGGACGGCCGAAGGGCCGACCGAGGGCGCGGGCGGGATCCTCGACACCCGGATCGAGCTGACCGCACAGAGCGCGGACGGCGAGCAGTTCCCGGTCGAGATCGCCATCCGGCGGCTCGCGGTCGACGGGCCGCCGCTCTTCACCGCGTGGATCCGTGACCTTCGCGACCGCACGCTCGGCGAGGAGCGACTGCGGGCGGCCGAGCTCCGCTACCGCACGCTCGTCGAGCAGCTCCCGCTCGTCGTCTACGTCGACGCGATCGACGCCGTCAGCTCGAACCTCTACACGAGCCCGCAGGTCGAGCCCCTGCTCGGCTACTCGCCCCAGGCGTGGCAGAAGGACCCCGACCTCTTCGTCCGTCTTCTCCATCCCGAGGATCGGGAGCGTGTCCTCGCTGCGCACGAGCGCGCCCACGACGGCAACCCGCTCTCGATCGAGTACCGCCTCGTGCACGCGACGGGCGCGTCGTGTGGGTGCACGACGAGGCCCGCGCCATCGTCGGCGCCTCAGGAGCTGCGGTCGGCGCTCCAGGGGTACCTCCTCGACATCACGGCGGCCAAGGAGGCGGAGGAGCAGCTCCGGTACCAGGCGTTCCACGACCCCCTCACCGGGCTGCCCAACCGCACCCTGTTCAAGGATCGCGCGCTCGCGGCGCTGGCGGCCGAGACGGCTCCGCGGAGGCGGCGATGCTGCTGCTCGACATCGACGACTTCAAGGCGATCAACGACCGGTTCGGGCACGTCGAGGCGGACGTGCTGCTGCACGACATCGGATCGCGCCTGCGCGACGCGTTGCCGGGCTCGGTCGTCGTGGCCCGGCTCGGCGGGGACGAGTTCGCCGCGCTCGTCGACCCGCCGACGATCCCGCGGGCATCGCGGTGCGCTCAGCGGGCGCGTTGATCGACGCGCTCAGAGCGCCGTTTCCGATCGCGGGCGTCGAGGTGTTCGTCACGACGAGCGTCGGCATCGCGCTCGGCAGCGACGTCGACCAGCTGTTCCGGCGTGCGGACGTCGCCATGTACCGGGCGAAGTCGGCCGGGAAGGCCCAGTACGCCCTCTACGCACCGTGGATGGACGACGTCGTGCTCGGGAGGCTCGAGCTTCTCGGCGAGCTGCGCCAGGCGCGCCCCGGCGAAGACTTTCTCCTGCACTACCAGCCGGTCCTCGATCTCGCGACGGAGCGCGTCGTCGGGGTCGAGGCCCTCCTCCGCTGGCGCCACCCGACACGAGGAATCGTGCAGCCGGCCGACTTCATCCCCATCGCGGAGGAGAGCGGCCTCATCGTCGAGCTCGGCCGCTGGGTGCTCGAGGAGGCGTGTCGCCAGGTCGCGAGCTGGCGAGGCACGACGCCGGAAGGGCCGGAGCTCACCGTCAGCGTCAACGTCTCCGCGCGGCAGCTCCAGCATCCCGACTTCGTCCATGACGTCCGCGTCGCCCTCGACGCCGCGGCGCTCGACCCCGCCGGCTCGTGCTCGAGATCACCGAGAACGTCGTCATCGGCGACCACGTGGTCGTCGGCGAGATGCTCGAGGCGCTGCAGCTGATGGGCGTGCGTCTCGCCCTCGACGATTTCGGGATCGGCTACTCGTCGCTCTCGATGCTCGAGGCGCTGCCCTTCGACGCGCTCAAGCTCGACCGGATCTTCGTCAGCCGGATCGGTGCCTCGAGCTCGTCGGCGCCGCTCGTGCGGGCGATCGCCGACCTCGGGGCGGCGCTGCACCTCGACGTCATTGCCGAGGGCATCGAGAACCACCTCCAGATGACCGAGCTCCGGCGACTCGGGGTGCGTCGCGGCCAGGGCACGTTCTTCGCGAACCCGCTCGAGGCCCGGCAGGTCGAGCAGCTGCTCCGCGACGGGTCGACGACGCGCCCCTACGCCGCCTGACGGTCATCCGCCGACGGGTCTCGCGGGTCAGCTGACGGGCGTGGTCTTCCAGCCCTGACCGCGCTCCTGGGCGCGCTCGTGGTCGGCCTGGACGAACGTGTTCTCCTCCGGATGGGCCTCACGATGCTCCCGGAACCAGGCGACCGCACGCGCGATGCCGTCGTCGAGCGGCACCCTGGGGTCGTAGTCGAGGAGCGCCCGCGCCTTCGAGAGGTCGGCGACGTAGTGCGTGACCTCGCCGAGTAGGGAGGGCGCCAGCGTCATGTCCGGCTCGGTCCCGAGCTCGTGGGCGATCCGCTCGGCGCAGTGCACGAGCGTGTTCGCCCTCGCCGTAGGCGAGGTTGATCGTCTGGTTGACGACCCGGCCCTCGGCGAGGGCCTCGATCCCGCGCGCGATCCCGTCGACGCAGTCGTCGACGTACGTGAAGTCGAGCGTCTTGTCCCGTCCTCCGTAGATCGTGATGGGCTCGCCGCGCATCATCGAGTGGATGAAGAGCGGGATGACCCGGACCATGCGTTGGAGGTCGTTGTCGTAGCGCCCGTAGACGTTCGAGAAGCGAAAGACCAGGTAGGGGAGCCCGTAGCACCGCGCGTACGAGTAGATGAACGCCTCGCCCGCGATCTTCGACGCGGAGTACGTGCTCTCCGTGTAGGCGAAGTCGGCGGCCTGCTCGTTGTAGCCCTCGAACCGGTGCACGTCGCCGTACACCTCGCGGCTCGACGAGAAGACGATCGGGATGTTCGCCTGACGCGCGTACTCGAGGACGTTGAAGGTCATCACTGCGTTCTCGAGCGCGCGATGAGGCTCCCCGACGAGCTGGTGGACCTTCGCGTGGGCGGCCAGGTGGACGACCAGGTCGGTCTCCGGGTACTCGACCCCGTTGATCCCGCCAGGGTACGGCGCGTAGTGGCCCGCGAGGTCCTGCAGGAGATAGGGGAACTCGTCGGTCCACGTGTTCCGGCGCTTGTCGACGCCGAAGACCTCGTGGCCTCCGCGAAGCAGGCGCAGCGCGAGGTTCGTGCCGATCTGGCCCGACGACCCCGTGATCAGGATCTTCATGCTCTCCCCGCCCCGCGCATCAGCGGGCCTAGGCTACCGCCCCGATCGGGCGAGGGTCGGCGACCTCTCTGCCGTGGGGTACGATCAGTAGGCCTTCGACCCGGAGCCGGCGGCAGCGCAGACTCCGGATCACGCGGAAAGGAGGGTCGAGGCACCCGTGTTCGAGCGCTTCACAGAACGGGCCAGACAGGTCGTCGTCCTCGCCCAGGACGAGGCACGCGCTCTCAAGCACAACTACATCGGCACCGAGCACATCCTGCTCGGGCTCCTGCGCGAGGAGGAGGGCCTCGCCGCGCGCGTGCTCGAGCAGCTGGACATCACCGTGGAAGAGGTGCGCGCGCAGGTCGCCCGCATCGTCGGCCAGGGTGACGAGGTCACGACCGGACAGATCCCGTTCACGCCGCGCGCGAAGAAGGTCCTCGAGCTCGCGCTGCGCGAGGCGCTCTCGCTCGGCCACAACTACATCGGCACGGAGCACATCCTGCTCGGCCTCGTCCGCGAGAACGAGGGCGTCGCCGCGCGGATCCTGCTCGACTTCGACGCCGACGCGGAGAAGATCCGCAACGAGATCATCCGCATGCTCTCCGGCCCCGGACGCCGGCAGTCGGGCCAGTCGGGCGGCGCCGCCCAGGGCGAGAAGGCGAAGAACTCGAAGCTCCTCGACCAGTTCGGCCGCAACCTGACCAAGCAGGCGACCGAGGGCAAGCTCGACCCCGTCGTCGGCCGCCAGACCGAGATCGAGCGGGTCATGCAGATCCTCTCGCGCCGCCAGAAGAACAACCCGGTGCTGATCGGCGAGCCGGGCGTCGGCAAGACCGCCGTCGTCGAGGGCCTCGCGGCGCGCATCGCGGCCAACCAGGTCCCCGAGCTCCTGAAGAACAAGCAGATCTACACGCTCGACCTCGCCGCGCTCGTCGCGGGCTCGAAGTACCGGGGCGAGTTCGAGGAGCGCCTGAAGAAGGTGATGAAGGAGATCACCCAGCGCGGCGACATCATCCTGTTCATCGACGAGCTCCACAACCTCGTCGGCGCAGGCGCCGCCGAGGGCGCGATCGACGCAGCGTCGATCCTGAAGCCGGCGCTCGCCCGCGGCGAGCTGCAGACGATCGGCGCGACGACGCTCGACGAGTACCGCAAGTACCTCGAGCGCGACGCCGCGCTCGAGCGGCGCTTCCAGCAGGTGCGCGTCGAGGAGCCGACGATCGACGAGACCGTGCAGATCCTGCGCGGCCTGCGCGACCGCTACGAGGCGCACCACCGCGTCAAGATCTCCGACGAGGCGCTGCGCGCGTCCGCGGTGCTCGCCGACCGCTACATCCAGGACCGCCATCTGCCGGACAAGGCGATCGACCTGATCGACGAGGCCGGCTCGCGCGTCCGCATCCGGACGATGTCCGCCCCGCCGCGCTACCGCGAGCTCGAGGAGGAGATCGAGACCGTCCGCGCCGACAAGGAAGCGGCGATCGAGGCGCAGGAGTTCGAGAAGGCGGCCTCGCTCCGCGACAAGGAGCGCAAGCTCACCCAGAAGAAGAAGGAGCTCGAGGAGCGCTGGCGGAACGAGGCCGACGAGGAGCAGCCGGAGATCGGCGAGGACGAGATCGCCGACATCGTCTCGATGTGGACGGGGATCCCGGTCTTCAAGCTCACCGAGGCCGAGTCGCAGAAGCTCGTCCACATGGAGGGCGAGCTCCACAAGCGCGTGATCGGCCAGGAGGCCGCGATCGTCGCCGTCTCCAAGGCGATCCGCCGCGCGCGCGCGGGGATCAAGGATCCCGAAGCGGCCGACGGGCTCGTTCATCTTCCTCGGCCCGTCGGGCGTGGGGAAGACCGAGACCGCCCGGACGCTCGCCGAGTTCCTCTTCGGCGACGAGGACGCGATGATCCAGGTCGACATGTCGGAGTACATGGAGAAGCACTCCGTGTCCCGGCTCGTCGGCTCGCCTCCCGGCTACGTCGGCTACGACGAGGGCGGCCAGCTCACCGAGGCCGTGCGGCGCAAGCCGTACTCGGTGCTCCTCCTCGACGAGATCGAGAAGGCGCACCCGGACGTCTTCAACATCCTCCTCCAGATCCTGGAGGACGGGCGGCTGACGGACGCGCAGGGCCGGAAGGTCGACTTCCGCAACACGATCGTGGTGATGACGTCGAACATCGGCGCCGGGTCAGATCTCGAAGAACCAGTCGCTCGGCTTCAACGTCGGCGACGAGCAGGGGCTCTCGTACGACGACATGAAGTCCCGCGTGATGGGCGAGCTCAAGAAGGTCTTCCGGCCGGAGCTGCTGAACCGGATCGACGAGATCATCGTCTTCCACAAGCTCGAGAAGGACGAGATCCTCCGGATCGTCGACATCAAGATGAAGCGGCTGCGCGACCAGATGGCGGTCCACGGCGCCACGATCGAGCTGACGCAGGCGGCGAAGGAGCTGCTCGTCGAGGAGGGCTACGACCCGGCGATGGGCGCCCGGCCGCTGCTCCGCGCGATCCAGCGCCTGATCGAGGACCCGCTCGCCGACTTCATCCTCGGGCGGGAGCTCTCCGAGGGCTCGACGATCATCGTCGACCGTCGCGAGCGATCCCGGGCCCCGACGAGCCGAAGGTCGAGATGCGGATCATCGAGGGCGAGGTGCAGCCGGAGCCGGTCACCGTGCCGCCGGACGAGCCGGCTGCGGACGATCGCGCAGGACGAGACGGAGTGAGTGCCTGCTGCGCCCGGCTTCGCCGGGCGCGCGCTAGGCGCTCGAAGTACGGCAAACCGCACGTCCGTCGCGTCCGGCGGTTCCGTACCCTCCTGCAGTCGCCGCCGACAGGGCGGCGTGTGCCACCCAGGAGGGCTTCATGAACGCACCGCCTGAAACGCGCGCCCGCTACCGCGACGCGCTTCCCCAGCTCGCCGACGTCCCGTTCCTCACGGACGGCGGGATCGAGACCACGCTCATCTTCCACGACGGCCTCGAGCTGCCCCACTTCGCGGCCTACGACCTCTTGACCCGCGACGGCGGCGCCGAGGCGCTGCGCCGCTACTTCGAGCCGTACGCGGAGACCGCCCGTGAGAACGGCGTCGGCATCGTCCTCGAGACGGCCACCTGGCGGGCGAACCCGGACTGGGCCGAGCGTCTCGGCCACGGCCCGGAGCGAGCTCGCCGAGCTCAACCGCAGCGCGGTGCGGCTGCTCGAGGAGATTCGTGCCGGCTACGAGACGGAGGCGACGCCGATCGTCATCTCGGGCTGCGTCGGCCCGCGCGGCGACGGGTACGTCGTCGGCGAGGCGATGACCGCCGAGGAGGCCGAGGCGTACCACGCCGTAGCAGATCGGCACGTTCGCCGGCACCGCGGCCGACCTCGTCACGGCGATCACGATGACCTACGTCGACGAGGCGGTCGGCGTCGTCCGTGCGGCGCGGGCGGCCGGGATCCCCGTCGTCATCTCGTTCACCGTCGAGACGGACGGGCGGCTCCCGAGCGGCCAGCCGCTCCGCGAGGCGATCGAGGAGGTCGACGAGCGCACCGACGGCGCCGCCGCGTACTTCATGGTCAACTGCGCGCATCCGTCGCACTTCGATGAGCGTGCTCGAGCCGGATGCCGACTGGACCGCGCGGATCCGCGGCCTTCGCGCGAACGCGTCGCGGCTCAGTCACGCCGAGCTGGACGAGGCGGAGGAGCTCGACGAGGGCGATCCCGACGAGCTCGCGACCGACTACGTCGCGCTCCGCGCGAAGCTGCCGGAGCTCCACGTGCTCGGCGGCTGCTGCGGCACCGACCACCGGCACATCGGCGCGATGTGCCGCGCCTGGCTGGCGGACTGAGGAAGGCTGGGTGTCGGACTTCAGTCCGACACCTGACGCCCCGGCACACGCAAGAGCAGGTGTCCGACTGAAGTCGGACACCCTCCACGCCCGAACCCATCTAGGCTTCCGCCATGGAGATCCGCCACGCCGAGCCTGCCGACTACGGCCGCGTCATCGCGCGCGTCAACGCGTGGTGGGGCGGCCGCGACATGGCGCCGATGCTGCCGCGGCTCTTCTTCGTCCATTTCGAGGGGACGAGCTACGTCGTCGACGGCGAGGACGGCCAGCTCGCGGCGTTCCTGATCGGGTTCCTCTCGCAGACCGACCCGGACGAGGCGTACGTCCACTTCGTGGGCATCGCGCCCGAGCGGCGCGGCGAGGGGCTCGGCCGACAGCTCTACGAGCGCTTCTTCGCCGATGCAGCGGCGCACGGGAGGACGGTCGTCCGCTGCGTTACGTCGCCCGCGAACGACGGCTCCGTCGCGTTCCACCAGGCCCTCGGCTTCGAGGTCGAGAAGATCGCGAGCGACTACGACGGGCCGGGCGAGGACCGCGTTCTGTTCGTCAAGCGCCTGCCTTAGACGGCTGATCAGCCATCTAAGCGTCGGGTACCGTCAAGGGTTGATGTCCGGGCCGTTCCTCTCGACCTCGGCGCGGCCCCGCCGGCGTGGGCGTCGCCCGCTCACGATCCTCGCCGTCGTCCTCGCCGTCCTCGCCGCTGCTCGCCGCAGCGTTCGGGATCATCGCGTTCCTCGAGCGCGATGCGATCCCGCGCGGCACGACGATCGGCGGGGTCGACGTCGGCGGAATGGACGAGGATGCGGCCCGCGCGGCGCTGGCGCGCGAGGCCGGGCAGCGGCTGACGCGCCCCATCGCGCTGACGCGTCGAGAGTGGCACGATGACGACGAGCGGCGCGGAGCTTCGCGCGACCGCCCTGTCGACGAGGCGCTCGCGACGGCGCTCGAGGCCGGCGCGACGGATCGGGTGCTCGCCCGTCTCGGCGTCCGTGACGGGCCCGAGCTCGCCCTGTCGTACCGGCTTGCGCCGGTGCGCGCGGCCGAGCTCGCGAACCGGATCGACGCGCGCTTCGGCGATCCGCCGACGGACGCCGAGGTCGTGATCGCCGACGACGAGATCCGGGTGGAGGAGTCGAGCTCGGGCACCGCCGTCGACCGCGGCGCCCTCCGCCGCGGCCTGCGCACCCTCCCGGCCGAGGTCGAGCTCGCCGTCGTCGCGGCCGGTCCGGTGGTGACGACCGCAGAGGCCGAGGCGGCGGCCGCACGAATCGAGCAGCTGCTCGAGCAACCGAGGCGCGTCCGGGCGGGCGACGCCGAGGCGACGCTCACCCCGAACCGGCTGCGCGCCCTCGTCCGCACGGAGCGTGCGAACGGAGGCCTCGCGGTCTCGCTCGACCCGAAGGGCCTCGGCGCCTCGCTCCGCATCCGGCTCGCGGAGAAGGAGGTTCCCGCACGCGACGCGGACTTCGCCGTCGGCCTCAGGCGGGCCCGGGTCGTTCCCTCGAAGCCCGGCCGAACGCTCGACCTCGAGCGGATCTCCCGGTCGCTGACCTCGAACCTCGCCTCGACGGTCCACCGGGCGCAGTTCGTGAAATCGCAGCCCGCGTTCACCACCGAGCAGGCCGAGGCGCTCGGGATCACGCGAGCTCGTCTCGGAGTTCACGACCTACTACCAGTGCTGCCAGCCGCGCGTGACCAACATCCAGCGCGGCGGCCGATCTTCTCGACGGCACGATCGTGCGTCCCCGCACGCGCGTTCTCGCTGAACGAGGCGCTCGGCAAGCGCACGGTCGAGAACGGCTTCGTCTCGGCGCCGCAGATCTTCGCCGGCCGGCTCGAGGACGCGGTCGGAGGGGGCATCAGCCAGATCGCGACGACCCTGTACAACGCCGCCTTCTTCGCCGGCGTCAAGCTCGTCGCGCACCAGGCGCACCAGTTCTACATCTCGCGCTACCCGATGGGCCGTGAGGCGACGGTCTCGTGGGGCGGCCCCGAGCTGATCTTCCGGAACGACTGGCCGGCGGCGATCCTCGATCAAGCGTCAGCGCGACTCCGACTCGGTCACCGTGCGCTTCTACTCGCGAAAGCTCGGCCGGCGCGTCGAGACGACCACCGGCGAGCCGTACGAGTACGTCGCGCCGCGGACGATCACCGTCCGGAACTCCTCGCTTCCGCCCGGGCACGACGAGCACCGTCCAGTCCGCAGGCGCGTCCGGGCTTCACGGTCGCAGTACACGCGCAAGGTGTTCGCGCGGGCCGGAGCTCGTAAGGACGAGCGATACACGGTGCGCTACGACCCGCAGAACGCGATCGTCGAGGTCGGTACGAAGAAGGCGAAGCCGAAGGCGCGACCGCCGGTCGCGGCCAAACCGAAGAATCCGCCGTCGGCACCGGCGGACGGCGACACCGGCGGCTCCGCCGCCCACCGACCGACGGTTAGCCCGGCCGCGGAGCGGCAGGGCCGCGCAGCTCGATCAGCGCGTCGGCGGCGTCGTGGTCGACCTGCAGCGTCGTGTGGGTGATCCCGAAGCGCGCCGCGAGCGCGCGCTCGACGTCGCGGCGGAGCCCGTGGCAGTCCTCGCCCTGGCCGACCAGCACGTGCGCGGAGAGCGCGTCGAACCCGGAGGTGATCCGCCAGACGTGGAGGTCGTGGACGCTCGTGACGCCGGGGACGTCGACGATCGCCCGGGCGACCACGTCGGCGTCGATGCCCGACGGCGTCTCCTCCATGAGGATCGCGGTCGAGTCGCGGAGCACGCCCCAGGCGCTCGCGACGATCAGCACCGCGATCGCGATCGAGACGATCGGGTCGACGACGTCCCAGCCGGTGAGCAGGATCACCAGCGCCGCGACGAGCAACGCCCGCCGAGCCGAGGAGGTCGGCGACGACGTGACGGAACGCCGCCTCGACGTTCAGGCTCTCGCCGCCCGAACGGACGAGGATCGCCGCCGCCCCGGCGTTCACGACGAGCCCGGCGAGGGCGACGACGAGCATCCAGCCGCCGAGGATCTCGGGCGGGTCGTCGAGCCGCTCGACCGCCTCCCAGACGATCCAGGCGCTCACCAGCGACGAGCGGAGTCCGTTGACGAACGCCGCGAGGATCTCGGCGCGCTGGAAGCCGAAGCTCCGCCGCGGCGTCGACGGCCGCGCGCAAGGGTGAGGGCGACGAGCGCGAGGCCGATCGCGAGGACGTCCGACACCATGTGGCCGGCGTCGGCGAGAAGCGCGAGGCTGCCCGTGCAGAGCGCCGCCCACGACCTCGACCACCGTGAACGCGAGCGTCAGGACGAGCACGGCGAGGAGCGCGCGACGCGAGGCGCTGCGGTGGTCGTGCGCGTGCCCGTGGTGCGGCGCGTGGCGGTGGGTGTGCCCCTCGCTCACCGATGCGCAGGATAGGCGCGGCCGGCCGGCCGCCGCGCGCGTCGACGTTCGAGCACGCGACATGTCCTCGTTGTCCAATCAGACGACGTGACGTCCGATCGCCTCGTCTACCCTGGCTCTCGTGGCAAAGGTCGTCGTCCAGTTCACGTGTAGCGAGTGCGGGGCCACGAGCGGGCGCTGGCTCGGGCGCTGTCCCGGCTGCGCGCGCGTTCGGGACGCTCGTCGAGGAGCTGCACGGACGCGACGGGTCGCCGGCGCGCCGCGGGTCGGGCCGCCGGCCCGAGCGCCTCGGCGACGTCCGCGTCGAGGAGGCGGCGCGGTTCTCGACCGGCGTGCCCGAGCTCGACCGCGTGCTCGGAGGGGGGCTCGTGCCTGCGTCGCTCGTGCTGCTCGGCGGCGAGCCCGGCGTCGGCAAGTCGACGCTGCTGCTCACGGCGCTCGGCTCGATCGCGCGCAGCGGGCGGACGGCGCTGCTCGTGACGGGCGAGGAGTCGGTCGCGCAGGTCCGGCTGCGTGCGGAGCGGCTCGGAGGCGCCGACGACGTCTCGATCCTCGCCGAGACCGAGCTCGACGCCGTCTGCGCGACGCTCGAGCGCGACACGCCGGCCGTCTGCGTGATCGACTCGGTGCAGACGCTGTACGCGAGCGAGCTCGGCTCCGCGCCCGGATCCGTCGCGCAGGTGCGCGAGGCGGCGGCGCGCCTGCTGCGGGTCGCGAAGCAGAACCGGGTCGCGACGATCCTCGTCGGCCACGTCACGAAGGACGGCTCGGTCGCGGGCCCGCGCGTGCTCGAGCACCTCGTCGACTGCGTCCTCCAGTTCGAGGGCGACCGGTACCACGCGCACCGGATCCTCCGCTCGGCGAAGAACCGGTTCGGCTCGACGAACGAGCTCGGCGTCTTCGAGATGACCGGCGCAGGGCTCGTGGGTGTGCCCGAGCCGTCGGTGCTCTTCGGCTCGACGAGGCCGGCGAGGTCGGGTCCGCCGTGGCCGTCGCGCTCGAGGGGACGAGGCCGATCCTGCTCGAGATCCAGGCGCTCGTCTCCCGCACGGACCTCGCGATGCCGAGGCGGGTGGGCACGGGTGTCGATCCCAAGCGGCTCGCGATGATCGTCGCCGTCCTCGCGCGCCACGCGAGCGTGCCGCTCGGGTCCGCCGACGTGTTCGTGAACGTCGCCGGCGGTGTCCGGATCGACGAGCCGGGCGCCGACCTCGCGATCGCGCTCGCGATCGCCTCGGCTGCGCGCGGAGCGCCGGCGAAGGACGGCCTGGCGGCATTCGGTGAGCTCGGCCTCACCGGGACGTCTTCGGCCGGCGGCGCAGGCGGAGCGCCGCCTCGAGGAGTGCGCGAAGCTCGGGGTCGCCGTTCGCGCTCGCACCGGAGGGCACGCGGGGCCGCTCGCCGACCCCTCGAGTGGCCGCCGCGGAGACGCTCCGCCAGGCGCTCCAGACCGGGCTCGAGGCGCCGCCGGAGAGCGCCGATGAGGGCAGCGAGACCTGACGTTGCAGCGCGCCGTCGCCCGTGCGTTTTCCCGCGGGAGTGCAGCGCGATCTTCGGCTAGAATGGGGGATACACGCCGGCAGACCACCGCCGGCGCTTTTCGTGAGTCAGGCGCACACAAGACCGGACGACGGGAGGGCTCGAGGCGTGTTCGATGTCGGCGACAAGGTCGTGTATCCCCACCACGGCGCGGGGACGGTCGAGAAGAAGGAAGTCAAGCTCGTCCTCGGTGAGGAGCGCGAGTATCTGACGATCAGGATCCTCCACAACGAGATGACCGTGAACGTCCCCGTGGACAACGCCGAGAAGGTCGGCCTCCGGTGGGTCATCGACCAGGAGATGGTCGAGGTCGTCGTCAAGGTGCTGCTCGGTGGCTCGACCGAGATGCCGAAGAACTGGAACCGCCGCTTCAAGCACAACCGCGACAAGATGAAGACCGGCGACATCCTCGAGCTCGCCGAGGTCGTGCGCAACCTCGCGCTGCGCGACCACGAGAAGGGCCTCTCGACCGGCGAGAAGCAGATGTACGTCAAGGCGAAGAAGATCCTCGCCTCGGAGCTCATGTACGCCAAGAGCATGACCGAGGACGAGGCGCACGCCTGGCTCGAGGAGGTCCTCGCCAACCCGGCGAAGGGCAAGCGCGTCAAGGCCAAGCCGAAGACGGCGGCGACGGCGACGGCGTAGCGCATGCGCTTTCGCTTCGCGAAAGCGCTAGACACCGCGAGCCGCGGTGGCGCCCGGTTCTTCTAGTGGTTCCGGCGCAGCCGGAACCACGTGGGCGATCCTGGTCGCAGCCGGCTCGGGCTCGAGGCTCGGCGGCGACCATCCGAAGGCGTTCGTCGGCCTCGGCGGACGCCCGCTCCTCGCCGAGAGCCTGGAGCGGCTCGACCTCTCGGACTGGATCGACGCGACTCGTCGTCGCGGCGCCGCCGGAGTGGGAGGAGCCGACGATCCTCCTCGCCGAGGAGCTCGTCGCCTCGAAGGTCGCCGCCGGTCGTGACGGGCGGCGCGACGCGCGCCGAGTCCGTCCGGAACGCGCTCGCCGAGGTCCCCGACGACGCGCTCGTCGTGCTCGTGCACGACGCCGCGCGGCCTCTCGTCGACGACGCCATCCTCGAGCGCGCTGCTCGGCGGGCTCGCAGAGGGCGTCGACGGGGTCGTCCCGGGGCTGCCGCTCCGCGACACGGTCAAGCGGGTCGAGCGGGGCGTCGTCGTCGAGACGGTTCCGCGAGACGAGCTCGTGGCGGTCCAGACGCCGCAGGCCTTCCTCGCAGACCGGCTCCGCGCCGCGTACGCCGGCGACCTCGCCGGTGCGACCGACTGCGCGTCGCTGTCGAGCGCGCCGGCGGCAGGATCGGCGTCGTCGCCGGCGATCCGCGGCTCACGAAGGTCACGACCGTCGACGATCTCGCGCTCGTCGAGGGGCTGCTCGCAGGCCCGGAGCCCGAGCCCGAGCCCGAGCCCGAGCCCTAGGTGCCTGTTCGCGCGGTCTTCTTCGACGTCGGCGAGACGCTCGTCGACGAGGAGCGGATCTGGGGCGAGGTGGCCCGCGCAGCCGGTCTCCAGCCGCACGTCGTGTTCGCGGCGCTCGGCATGACGATCGAGCGAGGCGAAGACCACTGGGCGCTCTGGGACCACCTCGGCGTCGAGCGGCCGCTCGGCGTCTGGGAGCGGTTCGACTACGAGTGGATCGACCTCTATCCGGATGCGGTCGCGTGTCTCGAGCGCCTGCGCGCCGCGGGCATGCTCGTCGGGCTGGCCGGCAACCAGAGCAGGACGATGGAGGCCTGGGCGCGCGCGACGCTTGCCGGCCGACATCGTCACGAGCTCGGACGGCGTCGGCGTCCGAAAGCCCGATCCGGCGTTCTTCGAGCGCCTCGTCGAGCTCGCTGGGATGGCTGCGAGCGAGGTCGCCTACGTCGGCGACCGGGTCGACAACGACGTCCTCCCGGCACTCGCCGTGGGGCTCGTCGCGGTCCACTGCCGCCGCGGCCCGTGGGGGCGGCTGCGCCCGACACCCGACGGCGCGATCGGCATCGACTCGCTCGAGGTGCTTCCCGCGGCGCTCGACGCCCCCGCGTAGAGTTCCGGTCGCTGATGGGCACGGAGTCGAAGTCGTTGCTCGAGAGGTGGCTCGAGGCGGGCGATGCCGGGGACGTGGAGGCGTTCGACGAGTTCCTCCACGACGATGTCGTCGTCCACGCGCCGCTCGGGCTCTCGTGTCGCGGCATCGAGGCGGAGAAGGACGTCTGGCGCGCGGCCGTCGCGGCGATTGCCGGCCTCCGTCACGACGTGCAGGAGGTGATCGTCGACGGCGACTCGATGGCGGCGCGCGCGATCGTCACGGGCACGCTCGTCGAGGCGTTCGCGGGCGTCCCGCTGTCCGGTGATCCGTTCCGGATCGACCAGGTCGTCTTCGCACACGTCCGGGACGGGAAGGCCTCCGAGGTGTGGGAAGTGGCCGACGTCGGCGTCCTCCTGCGCGGCGGCGATGAGCGACCTCCGCATCGGCCTCGGCGTCGACGCACACGCGTTCGGCGAGGGTGTCCCGCTCGTTCTCGGGGGCGTCGCGATCGATCATCCCAGCGGTCTCGTCGGCCACTCCGACGGCGACGTCGTCGCCCACGCGCTGACCGACGCGTTGCTCGGCGCAGCGGGCCTCGCCGACATCGGCGCGCTGTTCCCGTCCGACGACGAGCGCTACCGCGGTGCGGACTCCCTCGTGCTCCTCGCCGAGGCGTACCGCCAGGTGCGAGAGGCCGGGTTCGAGCTCGTCAACGCCGACTGCGTCGTGATCGGTCAGGAGCCGCGGATCGCGCCGCATCGTTCCGCGATGCGCGACCGGCTCGCCGGTGCGCTCGGCGTCGACGAGCAGTCTCGTCAACGTGCGTGCGACGACGACCGACGGCCTCGGGTTCGCCGGCCGGGGCGAAGGGCTGGCCGCGCAGGCCGTGGCGCTGCTCGGCCGAACGCCGTGAGCGGTCCCCGAACCGAGCGGCTGATCCTGCGCCGCTGGCGGGACGGCGACCGCGCGCCGTTCGCAGCGATGAACGCCGACCCGATCGCGATGGAGTTCTTTCCGCAGACCTACGACCGGCGCGAGTCGGACGCCATCGTCGACCGGATCGAGGCGCACCTCGCAGCGCACGGCTTCGGGCTCTGGGCGGTCGAGGTTCCCGGCGTCGCGCCGTTCATCGGCTTCGTCGGACTCTCGACGCCGACGTTCGAGGCGCATTTCACCCCGGCGATCGAGGTCGGCTGGCGGCTCGCACGCGAGCACTGGGGACGTGGGTATGCGACCGAGGCGGCCCGGGCATCCGTCGCGACCGGATTCGAGCAGCACGAGCTGCGGGAGATCGTCTCGTTCACGGTCCCGGCGAACTTCCGCTCGCGGAGGGTAATGGAACGCGTCGGGATGACCCACGACCCGGCGGACGACTTCGACCACCCGCGTCTTCCACCGGGCCATCCGCTCCAGCGACACGTCCTCTACCGGCTCGCGCGCCCCGCGCCTCGAGCGCCCTCGCCCCCGGCCGCGTGACGAGGTATGGTGGGAGGAGACCCGTCCCTTCGACAGTGGAAGGGGTTCGTATTGGAGACGAGTCCACCGGACTGAGAGACCGCGCACGCCTCGCGGCGTGCGCCGGCCGCGAGCCCGTCCGCGGCCAACAGGCTCACCGGAGCGTTCACGCGACGCGGCGCTCGGCGCGCGTCGGCCGGAAGCTCCACGTGATCGCGGGTGTGTCGGCGGGCATACGCGGCACACCCGCATCACGTTCAGGCAGGTTCAGGCCGCGGGGAGCGTGAACGACACGCGCGCGCCGCCTCCCGGGCGGTCCTCCGCCCAGATCCGGCCGCCGTGCGCCTCGACCAGCCCGCGGGCGATCGCGAGGCCGAGCCCCGAGCCCCGCGCCGAGCGCGACGGGTCTGCGCGCCAGAAGCGGTCGAACATCCGCCGGCGCGCCTCCTCGTCCGAGCCCCTCGCCGGTGTCCTCGACGGTGACGTGGACCTCGCGGTCGACCTGCTCGACCCGCACGGCGACCGAGCCGTCCGACGGCGTGTGCCGGAGCGCGTTCGTGAGGAGGTTGAAGAGCACGCGCTCGACCTTCTCCGGCGCGCATCGTGCGCTGACGTCGTCGGCGCACGCTCGCCGCCAGGCCGATTCCGCGGCGCCGTGCGTCGGCCTCGACGCCGCGGAGGCACGAGCCGACCACCGGCTCGAGCAGCGCGTCGCGGAGCTCGAGGGTGAGCGCCCCGGCGTCGATCCGGGCGAGCTCGAACAGGTCGTCGACGAGCGAGGTCAGGAGCGCGACCTGCTCGCGGAGCACGGGTGTCGTCGCCTCGGGGGTCGACGAGGCCGTCCTCGAGCGCCTCGAGCATCGCCTGCATGTTCGCGAGCGGCGTGCGGAGGTCGTGGCTCGCCCAGGCGACGAGCTCCCGGCGTGCGTCGAACAGACGCTCGAGGCTCGCGGCCATCTCGTTGAACGAGGCGGCCAGGTCGGCGACCTCGGCCGGCCCCGACTCCGGCGCGCGAACGCTCAGGTCTCCCGCGGCGAGCCTGCGCGGACGCGTCGCGGACGCGCTCGACCGAGCGCGAGATCGACCGGGCGAGCACCAGGCCGGCGATCGACCGCGACGGTCGCCGAGCCCGGCCGAGACGGCGAGGATCTTGACGTCGTCGCCCATGTGGAACGCCACCCAGCCGGAGAGCAGCACCGACGCGAGCGGGAGGCAGACGGAGAGCGCGGCGAGGCCGGCGAGCTGCAACCGCAGGCTCGGGAGGAGACGAAGCAGCACGACCGCGACCAGCCCCACCGCGAGCGTGAGCGACGCCGACGGCGATCGCGGTCTCGATCATCGCGACGGGCATCACGGCACGAGCCGGTAGCCGACGCCCCACACCGTCTGGAGGTGGCGCGGCTCGGACGGATCGTCCTCGATCTTCTCCCGCAGGCGGCGGACGTGCACGGTGACCGTGCCCGTGTCGAGCGCGGCCTCGTACCCCCAGACGCGGCTCATCAGCTGGTCGCGGCCGAAGACGCGACGCGGGTGGCTCGCGAGGAACCAGAGGAGGTCGAACTCCTTCGCGGTGAGACGCACCTCGACGCCTGCCTTCGGACGTCCCGCGTCTCGGCGTCGAGCTCGACGTCGCCGAAGGCGAGCCGCTCGGACGGCGTCTCGGCGGCGCGGGCGCGTCGAAGCACGGTGCGCACGCGCGCCGCGAGCTCGCGCGGCGAGAACGGCTTCGTCACGTAGTCGTCCGCGCCGAGCTCGAGCCCGACGATGCGGTCTGCCTCCTCGCCGCGCGCGGTCAGCATGATCACGGGCAGCTCCGAGCGCGAGCGGATCCACCGGCAGAGCTCGAGGCCGTCCGTTCCGGGCAGCATGACGTCGAGCACGACGAGGTCGAGCGACTCGCGCTCGACGATCGCGCGGGCGTCGTCGCCGTCGTCCGCCTCGAGCGTCGCGTACCCCTCGCGCTCGAGGTAGCGCACGACGACCTCGCGCACGATCGGCTCGTCGTCGACGACGAGAACGGTGGCCACGGGCCGCATGGTGCCTGTCGGGCTCATTACGCACGGATGAAATCCCTGTCGTTACGGAAGCGTTCACCACGGCGTCACGCTGACGCAAGAGAGCGCGCCTAGGTTCGCACCGAGCCCACGACTCGAGGAGATCACGATGAGGAGAATCGCAGCGCTGCTCACGATCGTCGCGGCGTCGTCGGTCGGCGCGATGCCCGCCGTCGCGGCCGACGGGCCCGTCAAGCAGTTCCCGCAGAGCGTGACGCTCGGCTTCTACCGCGGGCAGGTCGTCTCGTACCTCGACTTCGGCCCGGTGAAGCTCCAGCGCGGCAACAAGGTGGCGCCCATCTGGGTCGTGGCGAACGGCGTCGAGGCGCAGCGGAACATCATCGACACCGTTCCCGGCCGCCGTGACTACACGCCGCTCTGGGCCGTGCGCATGGTGACGTGGAAGGACGGCGCGACGCCCCGCGTCCTGCGCTCGAGGAGCGCGGTGGACGCGGCCGTCCGCTCGGGACAGGCGACCGTCAAGCCGATGCCGATCGTCGTCAACTGCCCGGTGCTCTGAGCCTCGGGGTCGCGTGAGGCGCGTGCCTCCGTGCGTGCGCCTCACGTAGCCTCGAGCGATGGAGCTCCCCATCACGGGCGGCTGCGGGTGCGGCGCCGTTCGGTTCGAGGTCTCGCGCCCGTTCGTGTCGGCCGCGTACTGCCACTGCACGCGGTGCCAGCGGCGCACCGGTGCCGGTGCGGCCGCGACCGCCCGCGCGGAGCCGGGGACCGTGCGGATCACGCAGGGCGAGGACGAGCTGCGCGGCTGGGCGCCCGAGGGTGGGCGCGAGAAGGTCTTCTGCGTCCGCTGCGGCTCCGGGCTCTTCAGCCGTGAGCCGGGCTCGAGCGACCACACCGGCGTTCGGCTGGGTGCAATCGACGGCGACCCGGGGATCCGGCCCAGCTCCCACCAGTACGTCGCGTACGCGGCCTGCTGGGAGGCGATCCCGGACGACGGCCTGCCGCGCTACGACGAGGCGCGGCCCGGCTACGCGGACGGCCGCTAGCGGACGAGCTACGCGGGGAGGCGCGCGATCCCTCGCTCGACGACGACGAGCCCGTCGCGCTGGAGGGCATGCACGGCCTCCGCATCGAGGCCGGACGTCCTTCGCGGCCGGTCCGCCACGAGCCGCAGCGTCGCCGCGCGGCGCTGGCGGAAGGATCCCTCGAACCGCGACTGCTTCCTCGCGGGCTCGTCGCGCGTCCCTCGTGACGGGCACGCGCCGGCCAGCGGACAGACGTCGCAGCGCGGGATTCGGGCGAGGCAGATCGTTGCGCCGAGGTCCATGAGCGCCTGCGCGGCGGCGCCCGCTGAACGCCTGGCCGGTCCGCCGCTCGACGCGCTCGACGTTGACGTCCCGCGGAAGGACGTCCTCGCCGAACGCGAAGTTGCGCACCGCAGCGGCCGTGTACGGGCCGACGCCGGGCAGCATCGTCAGGTCGTCGGGCCAGCCGGTCGCCGCGATCTGGCGCGCGGCGCGGTGGAGGGCGAGCGCCCGGTTGTTGTATCCGAGCCCCTGCCACTCGACGATCACCTCGGCCGGCGTCGCCTCGGCGAGTCGCTCCGCCGACGGCCAGCGTGCGAGCCACCGCTCGTAGCGCGGGACGACGCGCTCGACCTGCGTCTGCTGGAGCATCACCTCGCTGACGAGGATCGCGTACGGGTCGCGCGTGCGGCGCCACGGCAGGTCGCGCGCGTTCTCCCCGAACCACGACATGAGCCGCGCCTCCACGCTGGCCGAGCGTAGGCTGACGAGGCGTGCGCGCGCGCGGCTGCAGCGTGGGTAACGTCCGTCGTCGTGCTGCTCTACAACTCGCCGGTCTCGGGCAACTGCTACAAGGTGCGGCTGCTGTTCGCCCACCTCGGGATCGAGTACGAGCGGCGCGACCTCGACGTCGTCGACCGCTCCAACCGCGGCGAGGTGCTCGGCGAGCTCAACCCCGACCTCCGCGTGCCGACGCTCGTCCTCGACGACGGCCGCCCGCTCGCCGAGTCGGGCGCGATCCTCTGGTACTTCGCCGAGGGAACGCGCTTCGTGCCGGCCGACGCGTACGAGCGGGCGAAGGTGCTCCAGTGGATGTTCTTCGAGCAGTACACCCACGAGCCGGCGATCGCGGTCGTCCGCTTCCTCGTGGCCTACTCCGGCGACGCGGAGCGCCACGCCGCGACGATCGAGCAGCGCACGGCGACGGGCTACCGCGCGCTCGGCTCGATGGAGCGCCACCTCGACGGCAACCCGTACTTCGTCGGCGACTCGCTCACCCTCGCCGACATCGCCCTCTACGCGTACACGCACGTCGCCCACGAGGGCGGCTTCGACCTCGAGGAGTACCCGGCGATCCGCACCTGGCTCGACCGCGTCGCCGCCGAGCCCGGGGCACGTCCCGATCGATGCCTGAGACGGCCGGGGCCTGACGCGATGCGCGTCCGGGTGCGCTTCGCCCCGAGCCCGACCGGGTCGCTCCACCTCGGCAACGCGCTCACGGCCGTCGCGAACCGCCGCTTCGCCGACGAGCACGGCGGTGTGCTCGTGCTCCGGATCGACGACACGGACCCGACGAGGACCGTCGAAGGCGGGGAGGACGCGATCCTCGACGACCTCGCGCTGGCTCGGGCTCGCCTGGGACGAGGGGCCGGTCCGCCAGAGCGAGCGCGGCGACGTCTACCGGGCGGCCGTCGGAGCGCGCGGAGTCGGACGGTGGCGCTGTTCGGGATCCGGACGGGTCGCTCCGGCTCGGCGGCATCACGCTGCTGCGGGCGGACGGGACCGCGACGTACCAGCTCGCGACGGTTGCCGACGACCTCGAGCTCGGCGTCACGCACGTCATCCGCGGATCCGATCACCGGCCGAACGAGGAGCCGCAGCGCCGCATCGCCCGCGCGATCGGCGGTGAGCTTCCCGAGGTGATCCACCACGGCCTTCTCCTCGGCGACGACGGCAAGAAGCTCTCCAAGCGCCACGGGCACGCGTCCGTCGCGGATCTCCGTGCCGAGGGCATCCCCGCGGCCGCGGTTCGCAGCGTACCTCGAGGAGCTCGGGCGGCCGGCGCACGACGTCCACCTCGACCGGGCTCGAATCGGCCGGCTTGCGATCGAGGCGATCGCGGCCATGTCGGACGACGAGCTCGCTGCCGCCGCCGGGGCGGACGAGTCGCTCGCGCGCGCGCTCCGCGGCGCGCGCACGCTCGTCGAGGCGCGCGAGATCGCGCGGACGATCACGGCGCCCGCACCCGGTGTCGCTCGCGCCCGAGGCGGAGCCGACCCTCGTCCGCTTCGTCGAGCTTCGGACGGGCGCGGGCAGTCTCGACGAGGCGGGTGCGCGCGCGATCGTCCGGGAGCTCAAAGCGGTCGGCGGCGACCTGCGCGTCGCTGCGGCTGGCGCTGACCGGCGCCGACCGCGGCCCGGAGCTGTGGACCGTCGTCGCTGCGCTGCCGGAGGACGAGGCACTCGCCCGCGCGGCGCGGGCCGCGTGTCCGACTGAGGGCGGACACGGCCGTCTACGATCGCTCGATGCGCCTGTACGACACCCTGACGCGGACACTGTCGAGCTGCCGCATGCCCCCGGGCCGATCGCGGATGTACTTCTGCGGGCCGACCGTCTACCAGCGCATCCACATCGGCAACGCGGTGCCGTTCGTCCTGTCGATGTGGCTCAAGCGCTGGCTCGACGCTGGCGGGCTACGAGACGTCGCTCGTCATCAACATCACGGACATCAACGACAAGATCTACGACGCGGCACCCGGCCAGAGCGCCGCGCTCGCAGAGCGCGCGACACAGTGGTACGTCGAGGACACCGATCGGCTCGGCCTCGGGCGCCCGGACGTCGAGCCGACCGCCGTCGAGACCGTTCCGGATCAGATCCGGATGATCGAGGAGCTGATCGCAGGCGGCTTCGCCTACGAGTCCGACGGGGACGTGTACTACCGCGTCAGGAGCTACCCCGAGTACGGCGCGCCTCTCCCGCCAGAAGCTCGACGAGGTCGCGCGAGCAGGAGCCGAACGCCCGCAAGGAGGACCCACGGGACTTCGCGCTCTGGAAGGCGAACAAGCCCGGTGAGGACACGTCGTGGGAGTCACCCTGGGGGAACGGCCGCCCGGGCTGGCACATCGAGTGCTCGGCGATGTCCGAGAAGCACCTCGGGACCGAGCTTCGAGATCCACGGCGGCGGCATGGACCTCGTGTTCCCGCACCACGAGAACGAGATCGCGCAGTCACGCGCCCTCGGCCACGACTTCGCGCGGATCTGGATGCACAACGGCATGCTTGAGCATGGGCGGGGAGGAGATGCACAAGTCCGCCGGCAACGCCGTGCTCCTGACGGAGGTGCTCGACCGGTTCGGGCGCGAGACCGTGCTGCTCTTCTTCATGACCGGTCAGTGGCGGAAGCCTCTCGACTTCTCGGAAGCGACACTGACCGCGGCGAGGGCGCAGGCCGAGACGCTCCGCAACGCGCTGCGGGGCGAGACCCGCTCGAGTGGCGACTGGGACGCGTTCGACGCCGCGCTGGAGGACGACTTCAACACCCCGGCGGCCCTCGCGATCCTGCATGAGTGGGCACGGACAGGGGCCCTCGAGGAGCTTCGGCGCGGGCTCGACGTGTTCGGGCTCGGCAGCCTCGCCGAGCGGGCGCAGGCGCCGCCAGAGGTCGTCGAGCTCGCCGAGGCTCGCATCGGCGGCGCGTGCCTCGCGCGACTTCGCCGAGGCCGACCGGCTCCGCGACGAGATCGCGGCGCACGGCTGGGAGGTGCGCGACGTGGCCGCGGGCTACGAGCTCGTGCCGCGCGCGTGACCCGCGACCTCGTCTACGGGCGGAACGCCGTCCGCGAGGCGCTCCGCGGCCCGCGCGAAGTGCTCGAGTTGTGGGCGAGCGAACGTGCGGTGTCCGCCTCGACTGGCTCGCCGAGGGCCCGCGTCCGCGCGTCCACAAGGAGCGCGAGCTCACCGAGGCGGCGGGAACGCCCGATCACCAGGGCGTCGTCGCCTGGTGCGCGCCCTATCGCGTACGCCGACGCCTGGGAGCTCGCGGCCGTCGAGCGGCCGCTGATCTGCTGCCTCGACCAGGTGACCGACCCGCGGAACCTCGGCGCGGTCGTCCGGAGCGCGGCAGGTGCGGGCGCGACGGGCGTCGTCGTGCCGGCGCACGGCGCGACGGTCGTCACGGCCGTCGTCTGCCGGGCGTCGGCGGGCGCGGTCGAGCACCTCCCGGTCGCCGTCGTCCCGAACCTCGCGCGCTACCTCGCCGACGTCAAGGGCGACCGGCTCTGGGCCTATGCCGCCGCCGCGGACGGCGAAGCGCGCCTCTGGGACGTCGATCTCACCGACGGCGTCGCGCTCGTCCTCGGCGCCGAGGGGAAGGGCGTCAGGCCGCTCGTCCGCCGCACGTGCGATGCGACGCTCTCGATCCCGCTTGCGGCCGGCGTCGAATCGCTGAACGTCAGCGTCGCAGCCGCGGTGGCGCTGTTCGAGGCACGCCGGCAGCGACGAGCGTACCTCGACCTCTGCTGGAGGTTGAGTGTGCCGGAGCCGTCGCTCTACCTGTTCGACGGGTCGAATCTCTTCCACGCCGGCGGCGTTCTCCGACCGCGACGAGCTCGTCGACCTGCTCTCGAGCTTCGTCGCCGTCCGGGGCGCGCGGGGCGTCGTCGTGTTCGACGGGGTCGGCGCGGATCGCGCGGTCGGGCCGCTCGACGTCCGCTTCGCACGCGACGCCGATACGGCGCTCGAGCGGCTCGCCGCCGAGCGGCGCGGGCTCGAGGCAGTCCAGCTCGTCACGTCTGACGCCGCTGTGCGTGGCACGAGCGGGCAGGAGGTGCGCAAGCGCGGCTCGGCCGCGTTCCTCGCCGAGCTCGAGGCGATCGTCCATCGCGAGGAGCAGCCGAGCAGGCTGGGCGACCGCGTGGACGACGAGACGCGGGCGCGTCTCGAGCGGCTCCGTCGCGGCCAGGACTGACGGCGACGACGGCTCGAGGCTCCGCAGGCGCCGGCCCGACGAGGCGAACACCTGTTCCTATCAGACTGGAATTTGCGCAAAGGGTTGTAACGCTTGCAAGATCCTGCTAGCTTCTCCCTCGACTTCAGGGTGAGAGTTCGCTTCTGAGGTCGCCTCGGAGACCACGACTCAAGGGGAGAACGACATGGCGGCGCGCCCGGCACTCGCACCGAAGAGCCCACAGAAGCTGCAGCGGGAGCTCGAGGATCTGCAGCTCGTCCTCAAGGCGCGAAACGGGAGCAAGACGGCGCTCGACGAGCTGATGCGCCGCTACCACGGCTTCGTCCGGCTCAAGGCGAGCTCGTACTTCCTCGCCGGCGGCGACGCCGACGACCTCGTGCAGGAGGGGATGATCGGCCTCTACAAGGCGATCCGCGACTTCCGCTCGGACAAGGAGACGTCGTTCCGGTCGTTCGCGGAGCTCTGCGTCACCCGCCAGATCATCACCGCGATCAAGTCGGCGACGCGGTACAAGCACGCGCCGCTGAACACCTACGTCTCGTTCAGCCACACGCCGGCCGGGCAGGACTCGGAAGGCGAGTGCACGCTCGGCGACGCGCTGCCCGGCCCGTCGTCGACGACCCGTCGGTTCGCGTGATCTCGACCGAGGAGCTCCAGTCGCTCGTCGGCTGCCTCGGCACGACGCTCTCGGGGCTCGAGTCGGAGGCGCTCCGCCTCTACCTCGACGGGAACTCGTACGAGTCGATGGCCGAGATGCTCGACTGCGACTGCAAGACGATCGACAACGCCCTGCAGCGCGTCAAGCGCAAGATCCTCGCGCACCAGGCGACGCGCGCCGTGCCTGCCTGAGCGCACGAGCGCTCGCAGAAGCGCGCTGCGGTCGTAGGATCGCGTTCGATGGACGAGGTCGCGACCTGCACTCAAGCGCGCGGCGGAGATCGTCGCCGCGTACCGCGAGGGCCTTCCCGAGGCGCGGGTCACGCCCGATCGCGGGTCGTGCCGACGTCCGCGCCGCGCTCGGCGAGCTGCAGGACGGGCCAACGCCGCTCGACGACGTGTTCAACGAGCTCGTCGACGACTGCGACCCCGGGGCTCATGGCTCTTCCGGCCCGCGGTACTTCGGCTTCGTGATCGGCGGATCGCTCGACGCGGCGCTCGTCGCGGATGTGATCGCCTCGGGCTGGGAGCAGAACGCGTTCAACGTGGCGCTCTCCCCGCCGGCGATCGCCTTCGAGGACGTCGCCGGCACCTGGCTCAAGGAGCTCCTCGGGCTTCCCGCGACCGCGTCCGTCGGGTTCACCACGGGCGCCAGGGGGCGAACACGGTCGGTCTCGCCGCGGCCCGCTGGCACGTGCTGAACGAGCTCGGCTGGGACGTCGGCCGGGACGGGCTCCACGGCGCGCCGCAGATCAGGGTCGTCGTGGGCGAAGAGCGCCACGGGACGATCGACCGTGCCGTCCGCCTCCTCGGGCTCGGCGAGAGCTCGATCGTCGCGGTTCCGGCGCTGCGCGACGGAGCGATGGACACCGGTGCGCTTGGCTCGTGTCCTCCGCGACGGACGACGGGCCGACGATCGTCTGCGCGCAGGCCGGAAACGTCAACACCGGGGCCTGCGACGACCTGACGCGCGTCGCGGAGGCGGCCCGGGCCGTCGGCGCATGGCTCCACGTCGACGGTGCGTTCGGCCTCTGGGCGGCCGCGAGCCCGCGCACGCGCACTCGTCGGCGGGATCGAGCTCGCCGACTCGTGGGCCTGCGACGGGCACAAGTGGCTCAACGTCCCGTACGACTCGGGCTACGCCTTCTGCGCGCATCCGGAGGTGCATGCGACCGCGATGGCGTACACCGCCGCCTACCTCACCGGCCAGGTCGCGGGTCGTGAGCTCGGCGGCGGAGACTTCGTCCTCGAGTCGTCCCGACGCGCGCGCGGCTTCGCGACGTGGGCGGCGCTACGGTCGCTCGGACGCTCGGGTGTCGCCGAGCTCGTCGAGCGCTGCTGCGACCTCGCGACGGCGCTTCGCCGCGGCGCTCTCGCGAGCTCGAGGGCATCGAGATCGTGAACGACGTCGTCCTCAACCAGGTGCTCGTCCGCGTCGGCGACGCCGACCTGACCGACCGGCTGGAGCGGGCGATCCAGGACGACGGCACGTGCTGGATGGGCGCGACGACGTGGCGCGGTGAGCGCCTGCTCCGGATCGCGGTGTCGAACTGGTCGACGACACAGGAGGACGTCGACCTCGTCGCGGAGACGGTCGCCCGGTTGCGCGCCGACCTCGTCGCCGGCTCCCGTTGACTAGCTCGCCGTCCCAGCGCTCCCAGCGGACGAGCTCGCCGAGCTCCAGCCTGCGCTCCGAGAGACGCGAGACGAGGGCCGTCTCCTGGGGGTCCCGCGCGGGACGGCCGATCGTGACGAGGCAGACGAAGTGGACGTCGTCGGGCACGCCGAGGAGCGCCTTCACGTCCGGAACCTGCTCGGCAGGACGCCGTAGACGCCGCTCGCGAGGCCCTCGTCGATCGCGGCGAGCTGGAGGAGGATGAACGCGGCGCCCGCGTCCACGTACCAGTAGGGCGCCGGCCAGCCGATCTCCTCGCCGTCACGGAGCTTGTCCGGCTTGCGGTATCGCTCGTGGTAGCTCTCCTCGCGCGTTCCGACGAAGACGTGCACCGGCGCGGTGGAGATCCACGCCTGCCCGCCCGCCGCGACGTACTCATCCTCGCCTGCGAGGCGCGCGAGCTCCCTGCGCGTCTCGGCCTCGGTGACGACCACGAGCCTGTGGCCCTGGCTGAACCCGCCGCTCGGCGCGCGGCGCACGGTCGCGACGATCCTCTCGATGGCCTCCCGCGGGACCGGGTCGGGCAGGTAGCTGCGCACCATGCGGCGCCGCTTCAGGATGTCGGCGAGCTCCATCCGACCGAATCATGCCGTGCGTTCGAGGCCGGCGAGGGCTCGGTGTCGATCACGCCACGCCGGCTGGCCGCGAGGCTCCTCGCCCGGGAGGCCCGGGCGGCGGCCTAGTATCCGACGAACCCACGGAGGAGGAGACGCGTGACCGATGTCCTGGCGTTCCTGACGTTCGGCGAGTCGCTGTTCGTCGCGCTCGTGCTCGCGGTATACGCCGCCGTGATCTGGATGATCGTCGACATCCTCCGACGTCCCGATTTCTCCGGACTGGAGAAGGTGCTCTGGTCCATCGCCGGGCTCGTGTTCAGCATCGCGACGCTGATCGTCTACTTCGTCTGGGTCGAGGAAGCGGGACTACTCGCGCAGGCGCTCCGTTTCGGCGAGCTCAGGAGCCGGAGGACGGATTCGAACCGACGACCCCCTGTTTACAAGACAGGTGCTCTGACCAGCTGAGCTACTCCGGCGTGCCCGCATCGTAGAGGTTGCGCCCGTCCGAACTTTCAGCTTTCCTGGAGGGACGAGACGGCGGGCGACGACGCTCCCTCTCAGACCTCGACGAACAAGGGAGGCCTCCATGGCGGAGGAGAACACGCGCCCGGGACGCGGGCGCAAGAAGGCGGACGCGAACGACGCGGCGGGCAAGAAGAAGAAGGCGACCGGCGCGAAGGCGGCCGCCAAGAAGACCACGACGCCCCGCGCGCGCCGGCCGAAGCTCGTTCCCGAGCCGCAGCGCGAGACGATCGCCGAGCACGCCTATTTGCTCTGGGAGCGTGGCGAGCCCGGCGACGAGACGGAGCACTGGCTCCGCGCCGAGGCGGAGCTCCGCGCCGCCTAGGGAGAAGCGGGCCCGGCCTGAAGCCGGGGCCCCGATGCCGGCCCCGTGCGGGGGCCGGCCCGTCGGCCCGGACTGCGGCGCCGGGCCGACGGATCTCCTCGCCGTTGGCGCCGTCAGGCCCCGCAGGCGGACGTCGCGACGCGCGAGGCGGCCACTCGCCGGACGGGCGTGGCCACGACCGCGCGGGCGACGAGCCAGCCGATGACGACCACGAGCCCGCCGAGCACGGCGTCGACGATGAAGTGGTTGCCCGTCGCGACGATGATCAGGAGCATCACGGCCGGATACAGCGCGCCCGCGATCCGCCAGAGCCGCCGCCGGGCGACGACGGCGAGCACGACGCCGACGATCAGCGCGTACCCGAAGTGCAGGCTCGGGACGGCCGCGAACGGGTTGTAGAGCGCGCCGAGCAGGTCGGAGCTCAGGTCGAGCCCGGTCGAGCTCGTGACCGTGTCCGAGAAGCCGAGCGCCGCGAGGCGCGGCGGCGCGGCGGGGAAGAAGACGTAGCCGACGAGCGCGAGCGCGGTCGCGACGACGAACGTCGTGCGCACGAGCGGGAACCGGTCGGGATGCCTGCGGTGCACCCACACGAGCGCGACGGCCGTCCCGACGAAGTGGAGCAGGACGTACGCGAGGCCCAGCAGCGTCGGGCGCGAAGGGGATCGCCTCGAAGCTCGTCCTGGACGCCGCGCTCGACGTAGATCCCGACCGCCTGCTCGACGGCGACGATGTCGGCCGTGTTCGCGAGGGCGGCCTGGACGTTCTCGCCGCCGGCGCCACGAACGACCTCGTAGAGGCCGTAGAGGGCGGCGAGGCCGGCGATCTCGCGGGCACCGGAGTGGGACTGTGAGAGCCAGCTGCGAACCATGCAGCGAGTCTTGCTCTCGGCGCCGGGCCTGCGGAATGGAGACAGCCCGCGTCTCGCGGGTGCGGCCAACCACACTCCCGGACGAGCCGCTCGATCAGCGCCCGCAGGTACGCGAGCACGGCGAGCACGCGACGGTGGTCGTCCGTGCGACGCCGGCAGCCCGAGCTTCGTGAAGATGCTCGTGACGTGCTTCTCGACCGCGCGGAGCGTGACGAACAGGCGCTCCGCGATCGCCTGGTTCGAGCGTCCCTCGGCCATCAGCTCGAGCACCTCGCGCTCGCGGGCCGTGAGCTGGTCGAGCGGGTCGTCGCGCACGCTTGCGCCCGACGAGCTCGCTCACGACCGCCGGATCGAGCGCCGAGCCGCCGTCGGCGACGCGGCGCACGGCGGTGCCGAACTGCTCGAGGTCGGCGACGCGGTCCTTCAGCAGGTAGCCGACGCCCTCGGCGCTCGTCTCGAGCAGCGCCATCGCGTAGGCGGGCTCGACGTACTGCGAGAGGAGGAGCACGCCGACGTCGGGGTGGCGCTCGCGGATCTCCCGCGCTGCGACGAGCCCCTCGTCGGTGTGGGTCGGCGGCATCCGGATGTCGACGACGGCGACGTCCGGCTTGTGCATCGCGACGTGACGGAGCAGGTCGTCGGCGTTGCCGGACTGGGCCACGACCTCGAAGCCCGCCTCCTCGAGAAGGCGCGCGACGCCCTCGCGCAGCAGCACCGAGTCGTCCGCGAGCACGACGCGCCGGGCGTCGCCGAGCTGGGAGACCGTCCCGCGGAGCGGCGGGAAGTCGCGCGGGAGCCCGTCGACGAGCACCTGGTGGATGCGCTCGGGGTCGGGAAGCCCCTGCAGCCGGTGCGTCCCGAGATCCGCTGCGTCTCGACGCCGGAGATGAACGGGCGCCGCCGTCGACGAGAGGAGGATCTGGCCGCCGTGGCCCGCAGCGGCGATGCGCGACGCGCGGATCACGTCGAGGCCGGTGTAGCCCTCCTCGCCGAGCAGCGGGACGCCCGTGTGCAGGCCCATTCGCACCTTGACGACGATCCCGTCCGGCCAGTCGTGGTCGCGGATCCGCTCCTGGCCCGCGAGCGCCGCCGGGAGCGCCGGCTGCGCCTCCTCGAACACTGCGGAGAGCTCGTCCCCGGTCGCGTCGACCTCGACGCCGCCGTTGGCCGCGATCTCCACGCGCAGGAGCCTGCGGACGTCCGCGATCATCGCCGGGTACGCAGCCCCAGCGTCTGGACGAGCTTGTCGAGCCCTCGACGTCGGCGAAGAGGAACGTGACGGTGCCGGTCGGCAGCGACGCCATGGCGGGGAGTCTACGAGCCCCCCGGAACGTCGTCCGCCTTACGGCGAGCGCTACAGCCGCAGCGGGCGGCAGTGAGCGAGGGGATGGTCGCCCGGATCCGTCGTGCCGCCGCCCGGGCGGGCTGGCGATCTCGAGCGCGCCGTCGAGCGTCTCGACGCGGTCCTCGAGCCCTCGAGCCCGATGCCGAGCGCGGGATCCGCGCCGCCGACGCCGTCGTCCTCGACCTCGACGACGATCTCGCCGCCCTCCTCGGCCTCGACGATCCCGACGCGCGCCTCGCTGCGTGCGCGTACTTGACGACGTTCGCGAGCGCCTCGGCGGCGACGTAGTACGCAGCCGCCTCGATCGCGGGCGGGAAGCGCTCGGTGGGCACGTCGACGTCGACCGGGAACGGCGAGCGCAGCACGAGCGCCTCGAGCGCCGGCCCCAGGCCACGGTCGGTGAGGACGTTGGGATGCAGGCCTCGCGCCAGCTCCCTGAGCTCCTCGAGCGCCTCGGTAGCTCCGCGCGGGCGGTCGAGGATCTCCGCGGCCTGTCAGCGTCGTCTCGAGCTTCGCCTCGGCGAGCCGGAGCGAGAGCGAGAGCGCCGCGAGCCGCTGCTGCGCGCCGTCGTGGAGGTTCCGCTCGAGCCGCCGGCGCGCCGCGTCGGTCGCGCGACGATCCGGCTGCGCGAGGCGCGGACCTCCTCCTCCTGGCGCTTGCGCTCCGTGACGTCCGCGCCGGAGACGAGGACGCGCGGCGTCGCCCCACTGGTCGAGGATCGGCGTCGCGGTCCACGCGACCGTCCGCTCGCGGCCGTCGCGCGTGAGCCAGCGCGACTCGCGCTCGGCCTGCGGCACGCCGTTGGCCGCGCCCGCGATCGCCATCCGCGCCGCGAACTCGTCCTCGTCGAGCGACGAGGTCGAGGAAGGACCGCCCGTCGAGCTCCTCGAGGCTGCGCCCGAACGCGTCGCAGAAGGCGCGGTTCGCCCCGTGGGGGACGACGTCGCGTCGTGGTCGGTGACGACGATGAAGCTCGGGATCGTGTCGGCGACCGTGTTGGCGAAGTCCCACTGGCGCTGCAGCTCGACCTCGCGCCGCTTGCGGTCGGTGATGTCGATCCCGCCCGCGATGATCCGGACGACGTTCGCCGTGCTCGTCCACGAGCGGCGCGGAGCGCCAGGCGATCACGCGCTCCTTGCCCCTGCGCGTCCGTGAAGGCGTTCTCGTACTCGGTCGCCACGAACTCGGGCGCAGCGGCGTGGAATCGCTCGATCATCTCCTCGCGCTCGTCGGGGTCGATGAAGACGTCCCAGAAGTAGCGCCCTCGATCTGGCTCCGGTCGTCGTCGAGCCCGCTCGCGACCTCGACTGCGCGGTTGAAGTTGCGGATCCGCCCCTCGGTGTCGACGACCGCGAGCAGGCTCGGCGCGGTGTCGATGATCGTCTCGAGGAACCGGTACTGCGCGCGGATCTCGGCCTGCAGGCGCTCCTTCTCGAACGCGAGGGACGCCGTCGCCGCGACGGCGTCGACGAGCTCGCGCTGGTCGGTGAGCCTCCGGTCGTGGAGCAGCGCGGCGACGCGCTTGCCGCCGTGCTCGACGAACGTCGCGGCGTTCGCGCCCTCGGCGATCGGCTCGGCGAGCGAGCGCCCCTCCTCGTCGACCCACGCCTGGCGCTGCGCCGACCAGTACGCGAGCTCGAGCGAGGGGTCGCCGAGCGCGTCCGCGAGCGCGTCGCGGAGCGGCATGCCGTTGCCGAGCGCGATCGCGAGGTCGGCGATCCCCGCGCGCGCGAGTCGCGTCCGGAGGATGCCCGCGAGGAACGCGACCGGCATGAACGCCAGCGAGCAGAGCGCGACGTGCTCCAGCCACAGCCCCGCCGACTCGCTGAACGCGCCGACGATGCCGCTCGCGACGAGCGCGACGAGTGCATCGAGGGTGAAGAGGTACACGGGCCCGACGACGCGCCGGAGCGGCGGCGTCGCTGCCCGGTAGCGGTGGACGAGCCGCATCGACGACAGACGGCCGCCATCGCCGCCGCGAGGAGCGCGTACGCGAGCGCGCGCCAGCGCGCGCGACGCCGGGCTCGTCGGAGACGAGGAACGCGCTCTCCGGGCAGTCGCCGCAGGTCGGGATCGGCGACGGGTCGACGAGCGCCATGGAGAGCGGCCCGAGCGTGACGACCCCGCGCACCGCCAGCACGAGCCAGCGGTCGCGCTCGGGAGGCGGCCCGTCGGATAGGAGAGGATCGAGCTGCGTGAACGGGATGAACGCGAGCGCCGCTCAGCGACGATAGCCGAGCGTGAACAGCATCGAGTTGTCCGCGGCCTGGAGCGCGCCGAGCGACCAGAGGAGCCCGACGGCGAGCATCTGCGCGCCCGTCCGGTTGTGGGGCGGCCGCTGCGGCGATCGTGCCCGAGACGGTGAAGACCAGCCCGCCGCGCACGACCGAACACGACGAGCGTCTCGGCGCTCGCCGAGCGCGTCGGAGAGGACGAGCCAGAACGCGCCGGTGTAGAGCACGGCGCCGAGCGCGACGGCGGCGGCGAGCCGGCCGCGGGTCACTCAGCAGCGAGCGAACCGCGGCGCCGCTAGAGGTCGGCCTTCGAGATGAAGCCGCGTGCGCCGCTCGAGCGGATCAGCCCGTTGTAGTCGGAGACGTCCCGGCTCGACACGAGCACGACGGCGGGGCCTTCGACCGAGCCGCTCGAGCACGGCGAAGCCGTCCATGTCGGGGAGCTGGATGTCGAGCAGCACGACGTCCGGGATGCAGCTCGTCGATCGCGGTGAGCGCGCGCTCGCCGTCCTCCGCCTCGCCGACCACCGCAAACCCGTCCGCCTCGAGCAGCGCGCGCGCGCAGCGGCGGAAGCTCGGGTGGTCGTCGACGATGACGATCGTCGTGGGCGCGTCTCCATGGCGCGAATCGTGGCAGACGCGGGCAGGGCGCATGGTGTGGCAAACCGCACGCCGCCTGTCGCCAGCAGGATTCCGCTTTCGCGGAATCCTGCGGCTCGTCCTCGCCTGCGGCGAGGGCAGATCCCTGAAGGCGCCCGCTTCGCGGTCGCAACGGACTCTCGCCGACCGGCAGGAATCCGCTTCTGCGGATTCCTGCTCGGCGCACGAAGCGCGGCGCATTGCGAGGCGAGATCGGTTTCGACGCGCACGCGTTGCTGCGTCATACTCGCGCGCATGGCGTCGACCGAGCAGCGCGTCGGCGAGCGGATCCTCGCCGAGCGGCGGCGCTACGTGTCGGGCGGCGTCTCGACGCCCCGGCTCGTCGTCGCCGCCGCGGACGGCGCGCGCGTCACCGACGCCGACGGCCGCGTATTCCTCGACTTCGCGGGCGGCATCGGCTGCCAGAACACCGGGCACCGCTTCGCGCCCGGTCGTCGAGGCGATCCACCAGCAGGCCGACGGCTACCTCCACCAGTGCTTCATGGTCGGCGTCTACGAGCCGTACGTCGAGACGTGCCGCCTGCTCGCCGAGCTCTCGCCGTGCGCGGGCGCCGAGCAGAAGTCGATCCTCGTCAACTCGGGCGCGGAGGCGAACGAGAACGCCGTCAAGATCGCGCGCGCCGCGACCGGCCGCCCTGCCGTCGTCGTCTTCGACAACGCGTTCCACGGCCGGACGCTCCTGACGATGACGATGACGAGCAAGGTGCACCCGTACAAGGCCGGGCTTCGGCCCGTTCGCGCCCGAGGTCTACCGGGCGCCGGCGCCGTACCCGTACCGCGGCGTCACGAGCGACGACGCGATCGCCGGGCTGCGAAGGCTCTTCAAGTCCGAGGTCGACCCGGCAGACGGTCGCCTGCGTGCTGCTCGAGCCCGTCCAGGGCGAGGGCGGCTTCGTCCCGATGCCCCCCGACTACCCGGCCCGGCTCGCCGAGGTGTGCCGCGAGCACGGGATCCTCTACGTCGACGACGAGGTGCAGTCGGGCGTCGGCCGCACGGGGAAGATGTGGGCGATCGAGCACTACGACGGCGTCGAGCCCGACCTGCTCGTCTCGGGGAAGTCGATCGGCGGCGGGCTCCCGCTGGCCGCCGTCACCGGCCGCGCGGAGCTGATGGACGCCGTGCCCGCCGGCGGCCTCGGCGGGACGTTCGGCGGCAACCCGCTCTCGTGCGCCGCCGCCGTCGCCGTGCTCGAGGCCGTCCGCGAGCCGGAGTTCCTCGCACGCGCGACGGCGGTCGGCGACGTCGCTCCGCGCACGGCTCGACGACGCTCGCGTGCGCGTCACGACGAGATCGGCGAGGTGCGCGGTCTCGGGCCGATGCTCGCGCTTCGAGCTCGCCGAGCAGACGCCCGACCGTGCGAAGGCGATCGTCGACGCCGCCTTCGAGCGCGGCCTCCTGCTCCTCGCCTGCGGCCTCTACGGGAACGTCATCCGGCTCCTGCCCGCGCTGACGATCTCCGACGAGGAGCTCGACGACGGGCTCGCGCTGCTCGAGGACGCGCTCGGCCGCCGCCGCGTGAGCGACACGCCGGACATCCGGCTCCGCGGCCTCGTCGAAGCGCTACGGCGACGTGACCGCGGTCGACGCGGTCGACCTCGACATCGCACGCGGCGAGTTCTTCACGATGCTCGGCCCGTCCGGCTCGGGCAAGACGACGACGCTGCGGATGATCGCGGGCTTCGAGCGGCCCGACGAGGGCGTCGATCGAGCTCGACGGACGCGACGTCTCGCGGCTGCCGCCGTACGACCGGCCGGTCAACACGGTCTTCCAGGACTACGCGCTGTTCCCGCACATGACCGTCCAGCAGAACGTCGAGTACGGGCTGATGGTGAAGAAGGTCGCGAAGGCAGAGCGGCGCCGGCGGGCGCGGCGAGGCGCTCGACGATGGTGCGCCTCGACGGGCTACGGCGGGCGGAAGCCGGCGCAGCTCTCGGGCGGGCAGCGGCAGCGCGTCGCGCTCGCGCGGGCGATCGTCAACCGGCCGCAGGTGCTGCTGCTCGACGAGCCGCTCGGCGCGCTCGACCTCAAGCTCCGCCAGGAGATGCAGATCGAGCTGAAGCAGATCCAGCAGGAGGTCGGGATCACCTTCGTCTACGTCACGCACGACCAGGAGGAGGCGCTGACGATGAGCGACCGGATCGCGGTCTTCAACCGCGGCCGGATCGAGCAGGTCGGCCCGCCCGCGGAGGTCTACGAGCACCCGGAGAGCGAGTTCATCGCCGGGTTCGTCGGCGTCTCGAACGTGATCGAGCGGGACGGCCGCCGGTACACGGTGCGGCCGGAGAAGATCCGCGTCCTCGACGACGGCGAGCCGCCGGACGGGGGCGCACGTGGAGGAGGGGACGGTGCGCGACGTCCAGTACGTCGGCCCGGTGACGCGGTACCACGTCACCCTCGATCGAGGCGGCGAGCTCCAGGTGCTCGACGCAGAACCTCGAGGAGTCCTCGAGCGAGGTGCTGGCGTCGAAGGGGCGGCGGGTGCGGCTGCAGTGGCGCCCCGAGCACGAGTCGGCAATCGTCGAAACGGGAGGAAGCGGAATGCGTGAGCGAAAGCGGCGCCTCGGCCTGCGGGCCGGCCTGCTCGCACTCGTCGGCGGCTCTTGCGATCGTCGCCGCGGGCTGCGGCGGCGACGACGGGGGCGGCTCGCACCTCGATCGAGGGCCTCGGCTCCTCGCTCGAGGAGATCCAGGAGATGGCGCGGGAGGAGGGCCAGGTCAACATCGTCCAGTGGCCCGGCTACGCGCAGCTGACGAAGGAGTTCACGGCGGCGACCGGCTGCACGGTCAACACGAAGGACGGCGGCAGCTCCGACGACATGATCTCGCTGATCCAGACGGGCGAGTACGACGGTGTCTCGGCATCGGGCAACGCCAGCGTGCGCCTGATGGCCACGGGCGAGGTCGCCCCGATCGACCCCGAGCTGGTCCCGAACTACGCGGACGTGCAGGAAGGGATCAAGAACCAGGACTACAACTCGCTCGACGGCGAGCCCTACGGCGTCCCGCACGGCCGCGGACCGAACTACCTGATGTTCCGCACGGACGACGTCCCCGAGGACACGGACAGCTGGGGCGTCATCTGGGAGGACGACCAGCTCGCGAAGTACAAGGGCAAGATCTCGATCTACGACGACTCGATCTTCATCGCGGACGCCGCGCTCTACCTGAAGGCGACGCAGCCCGACCTCGGGATCGAGAACCCGTACATGCTCAACGACGAGCAGTTCACCGCGGCCGTCGACCTGCTCAAGAAGCAGGCGCCGAACGTCGGCGAGTACTGGCCCGGCGACGTGGCGAAGCAGATCCAGTCGTTCACGAACGGCGACAGCGTGGTCGGGACGACCTGGCCGTACCAGTACGTCCAGCTGACCGGCGCCGAGCCGCCTGTGGCCGTCAAGGCGATCAAGCCGAAGGAGGGCACGACCGGCTGGTCGGACACGTGGATGATCTACTCGAAGGCCGCGAACCCGAACTGCATGTACCTCTGGATGAACCACATGATCTCCCCGGAGGCGCAGGCGGCGGTGGCCGAGGGCTTCGGCGAGGCGCCCGTCAACCTCAAGGCGTGCGAGCTGACGAAGAACCAGAACCACTGCGACGAGTTCCACGCGGACGACGAGTCCTGGTGGGAGGACGTCTACTACTGGACGACCCCGGCCGAGGACTGCGCGCGACGACGACGACTCGACGACGTGCAAGACGCAGGAGGACTGGAAGACCGCCTGGACGGAGATCAGGGGGCTAGCGTCCCTGAGCTCGGCCGCGCAGGTCGAGGCGCCGCCCCGGGCGGGCCCGGGGCGGCGCCTCTCCACGTTCCTCTACCGCCACCCGCGGGCTCGCCTCGCGGCGCTCCTCGCGCTGCCGCTCGGCTGGCTCGTGATCGTCTACTTCGGCTCGCTGCTCGTCCTGTTGCTCTCCGCCTTCTGGGACACCGATCCCTTCACGGCGGAGATCGTCCACACCTTCACGCTCGAGAACTTCCAGCGGATCGTCGAGTCGCCGGTCTTCCGCGACGTCACCTGGCGAACGCTGCAGATGGCCGTCTTCGTGACGCTCGCGGACATCGTCCTCGCGTTCCCGATCGCGTACTACATGGCGCGCGTCGCGAGCCCGCGGACGCGCAACCTCCTCGTCATCGCGGTCCTGATGCCGCTCTGGGCGAACTACCTCGTCAAGGCCTACTCCTGGCGCACGATCCTCTCCGACGGCGGGCATCATCAACTGGGCGCTCGAGCCGCTCGGGCTCTCGTTCGACGGCTACTCGACCGTCGGGCTCTGGCTCGTGTTCACGTACCTCTGGCTCCCGTTCATGATCCTGCCGGTCTACGCGGGGCTCGAGCGGATCCCGTCCTCGCTGCTCGAGGCGTCGGCCGACCTCGGCGGCCGCTCGCTGACGACGTTCTTCCGGGTGATCCTGCCGCTCGCCTTCCCGGCCGTCGTCGCGGGGTCGATCTTCACGTTCTCCCTCACGCTCGGCGACTACATCGCGCCCGGGCTGATCACGAGCGAGCAGTTCATCGGCACGGTGATCTACAACATCCGCGGCCAGGCGCTGCCGACCGCGGCCGCGTTCGCGTTCGTCCCGATCGCGATCGTGATCGGCTACCTGCTCGTCGCCCGCCGGCTGAAGGCGTTCGAGTCGCTGCTGACTCGAGTCCCGTCTCACCCGCATCCTGCTGCGCGTCGGGGCCGTTCGGCACGCTCGCGTTCCTCTACGGCCCGCTGCTCGTGATCGCGCTGTACGCGTTCAACCGGAACGTCACGCAGAAGTGGCCGATCGAGGACTACAGCACGCGCTGGTTCACTGTCGCCTTCGAGGACGAGGCCGTCCGGGAGGCGCTGCTCTACTCGCTGCTCGCCGCGCTCGGGGCGACCGCGATCGCGCTCGTCCTCGGCACGCTCGCCTCGCTCGCGGTCGCGCGCTACCGCTTCTTCGGCCGCGAGGTGATCACGTTCGCCGTGATCCTCCCGATCGCCCTGCCGGGGATCGTGACGGGCCTCGCGCTTCAGGCCACGATCCTCGACGTGCTCGGCCCGCTCGGCGTCTCGTTCGGGCTCTCGACGATCATCGTCGGGCACGCGACGTTCTGCGTCGTCGTCGTCTACAACAACGTGCATCGCCCGCATGCGGCGAACGGCCGGGTCGCTCGACGAGGCGTCGGCCGACCTCGGCGCCGACAACTGGCAGACGTTCCGGTACGTCATGTTCCCGCAGATGCGCACGGCGCTCCTCGCCGGCGGCGCTGCTCGCGTTCGCGCTCTCGTTCGACGAGGTCGTCGTCACCGATCTTCACGTCGGGCGCCCAGCAGACGCTCCCGATCTGGATCTTCGCGACCCTCGCCCGCCCGGCCGAGCTACCGATCGTCAACGTCGTCGCGCTCTTCGTGATCGTCGCCTCGATCATCCCCGTCTACTTCGCGCAGCAGCTGGCAGGCGCCGGCGGGCGCGACCAGCGACGACCGCGCGCAGCGCGCTCGCGACGACCGCCGGCCTAGCCGTAGCGCTCTGCGGCTCGAGCGTGACGCCGCGTGCCGATCGGGCAGCGCGACGCCGGTGCCGCCGAGCCCGCAGTAGCCGTTCGGGTTCGCCGCCACATACTGCTGGTGGTAGCCCTCGGCGTAGTAGAACGGCCCCGCCTCGCGCGATCTCGGTCGTGATCGCCGCCGTAGCCCGTCTTCGCGCAGCTCCGCCTGGAACATCTCGCGCGTTCGCGACGCGCCGCGTCGCGATGGCGCCTCGTCGTGCCAGTAGATCGCCGAGCGGTACTCCGTGCCGACGTCGTTGCCCTGACGCATGCCCTGGTTCAGGTCGTGGCCCTCTCAGAAGATGCGCGAGCATCTCCTCGTAGCTCGCCTTCGCGCGGGACGAAGACTGCGAGCACGACCTCTACAACAACGTGATCGCGCGCATGCGGCGGACTGCACGGGTCGCTCGACGAGGCATCCGCCGACCTCGGCGCCGACTCCTGGCAGACGTTCCGGTACGTGATGTTCCCGCAGATGCGGACGGCGCTCCTCGCCGGCGGGCTGCTCGCGTTCGCGCTCTCCTTCGACGAGGTCGTCGTCACGATCTTCACGTCGGGCGCCCAGCAGACGTTGCCGATCTGGATCTTCGCGACCCTCTCGCGCCCGGCGCAGCTGCCGATCGTCAACGTCGTCGCGCTCTTCGTGATCGTTGCCTCGATCATCCCCGTGTACATCGCGCAGCGGCTCGCCGGCGCGCGGCGATGTGCGACGATGACGCGGGCGCGGAGATCACGACGCGGCCGCCGCCTAGCCCGAGCGCTCGGTCAGCTCGTGAGCGACGCCGGTCGCCGATCGGGCAGGCGACGCCGGTCCCGCCGATCCCGCAGTAGCCGTTCGGGTTCGCCGCGAGGTACTGCTGGTGGTAGTCCTCGGCGTAGTAGAACGGCCCCGCCTCGTGGATGTCCGTCGTGACGCCCGGGTAGCCGGCGCGGCGGAGCTCGGCGTCGTACATGTCGCGCGACGCGACCGCGAGGTCGAACTGACGCTGGTCGTGCCAGTAGATCGCCGAGCGGTACTGCGTGCCGACATCGTTCCCCTGGCGCATCCCCTGGGTCGGGTCGTGGCCCTCCCAGAAGATGCGGAGCATCTCCTCGTAGCTCGTCTTCGCAGGGTCGAAGACACGAGGACGACCTCGGTGTGCCCGGTGCGGCCGGAGCACACCTCCTCGTAGGTCGGGTTCTGCGTGAAGCCGCCGGCGTAGCCGACGGCGGTGGTGTAGACGCCGGGCGCCTGCCAGAAGAGGCGCTCGGCGCCCCAGAAGCAGCCCATGCCGACGACGATCCGCTCGAGGCCCTCCGGGAAGGGAGGCACGAGCGGCGTGTCGAGCACGAGGTGCGGGCGCGCGACCACGATCGGGCGCTCGCGTCCGGGCAGCGCGGTCTCGGCGGTCGACATCTCGGCGGACTTGCGAGAGAAGAAGGTCATGCCTCTACGGTAGCGCGCGCGCTCGTGCGCCAAACGCCGGTCAGACCGACGCGAGCGCCTGCGCGAGATCCGCCCAGACGTCCTCGGGATCCTCGAGCCCGACCGACAGCCGGATGAGCCCGGTCGGGATCCGGTCGCCCTCCCAGCGGTGACGCGCCTCGAGCTTCGTCCGCGTCCCGCCGAGGCTCGTCGCGTTCTCGATCGAGCGCACCGCACGCTCGACCCGCGTCGCGGCGTCGCCGTCGCGCACGTCGAAGGAGATGAGGAACGACAGGCCCGGGTAGCGCACGGTCTCGACCGCCGGATGGTCGGCGAGCCGCTCGGCGAGGAGCCTCGCCGCAGCCTCCTGGCGCGCGAGGCGAACGTCGAGGGTCTCGAGCCCGCGGCGGACGAGCCAGGCCGTGTCGGCGGGCGCGACGATCCCGGCCAGGCGGCGCGTCGTGTGGAGCCGGTCGCATAGCTCCGGGTCGCGCGTGACGGTGACACCGGCGAGCACGTCGTCGTGCCCGGCGAGGATCTTCGTCGCCGAGTGGAGCGCGACGTCGCAGCCGTGCTCGAGCGGCCGCAGCCGGAGCGGTGTGGCGACCGTCGCGTCGCAGATCACCGGCGCGGGGTGGGCGGCCGCAGCCTCGAGGTCGGGCATCGTCAGGAGGGGGTTCGCGGGCGCCTCGACGAGGATCAGGTCGGCCTCGTCGGGCGGCGGCCCGGTCTGGTCGAACTCGACGACGTTCACGCCCCACGGCGCAAGGTGGTCGAAGAGGACGCGGTGGCCGTAGTAGGCCCCCGCGGCCAGCGCGATCGTGCCTCCCGACCGCAGCATGGTCAGCACGACCGTCGTCACCGCCCCCATCCCGGACGGGTAGAGGAGCGCGTGACCGCCGTCGAGCGCGCCGAGGGCCTCCTCGCACGCGACGCCGGTGGGATGGTCGGCGCGCGCGTACGAGAACCGGCCGGGCTCGCCCTCCTCGTAGGGCCAGGTCGCAGAGCGGTCGAGTGGCGCGCCCACCGGCCGATGCTATCCGCGTTTGCTCACCGCGCCGAACGAGGGAGAATCCCGCCGTGGAGCCGGAGACGAGCTACGCCCGAAGCGGCGACGTCAGCATTGCGTACCAGGTCACGGGCGACGGCCCATTCGACGTCGTCTACGTGACGCCGATGGTGTCGCACGTCGAGCTCGCCTGGACGGTGCCGGTCATCGCGGCGTACTTCCGGCGCATCACCTCGTTCTGCCGGCTGATCCGCTTCGACAAGCGCGGCACCGGGATGTCCGATCGCGTGAGCGGCGTGCCGAGCCTCGAGACGCGAATGGACGACGTTCGGGCGGTGATGGACGCGGCAGGCTCGGAGAGCGCCGCCTTGATCGGACAGTCCGAGGGCGGCCCGATGAGCATCCTCTTCGCGGCCACCTACCCGCGGCGGACGTGGGCGCTCGTGCTCGAAGGGTCGTTCGCGCGAACGCGCTGGGCGCACGACTACCCGTGGGGCCGTCCCGACGACGAGCAAGCGCGGATGGTCGCCGAGACGGAGCGGCGGTGGGGGACGACCGAGTACATGGAGGCGTACGTCCACGGTGCGGCACCGAGCGCAGACGACGAGAACAGGCATGCCCTGGCGACGATGTTCCGTCAGAGTGCGAGCCCCGGCTCGGCGGCTGCGCTCAGACGAATGAACGGGGAGATCGACGTTCGCCACGTGCTTTCGGCCGTCCGCGTCCCGACGCTCGTCCTGAACCGCTCGGAGGAGTCTCCTTTCGTCGTCAAGGGCGCCCGCTACGTGGCCGCGAACATTCCGGGAGCGAGACATGTCGAGCTGCCCGGTGCCGACCACGCCCTGTTCGCGGCGCAGCCCGAGCTCACGCTCGATGCAATCGAGGCGTTCCTCCGGGAGGCGTGGGACGATCGCAGCGCCGACGCCGAGCCCGACCGCGTGCTCGCAACGGTCCTCTTCACGGACATCGTCGGATCGACTGCGAGGGCGATCGAGCTCGGCGACGCGCGTTGGCGCGAGGTCATCGAAGCTCACCACGCTCTCGTTCGCCGGCAGCTTGGCCGTTTTCGGGGGCGAGAGCTCGACACCGCCGGCGACGGGTTCTTCGCCGCGTTCGACGGCCCCGCACGCGCGATCAAGTGCGCCTGCGCCATCACCGAGGGCGTCCGAGAGCTCGGCCTCGAGGTGCGCGCGGGGCTCCATGCAGGCGAGTGCGAGCTCGTCGACGGCAAGGTGGGAGGCATCGCGGTCCACATCGGGGCACGCGTCGCCGCGAACGCCGCGGCGGGTGAGGTGGTCGTCTCGAGCACCGTCAAGGATCTCGTCGCCGGCTCCGGGATCCCCTTCGACGAGCGCGGGGCGGTGGAGCTCAAGGGCATCCCCGGCGAGTGGCGGTTGTTCACGGTCGCCCAGCCGATCTGACGCGCTTGTCCGACAGCGCCCCGTTAGGCTCCTCGCGATGTCGACCCGCCACGAGACCACCGAGGCAAAGCTCGCCTGGCTCCGCGAGCTGAGCGAGGCGGCGGAGCACGCGGGAACCGAGAAGGCCGTCGCGCGGCAGCACGAGCGCGGGAAGCTCCTCGCGCGCGAGCGGATCGACCTGCTGCTCGACCCGGGCTCGTTCGTCGAGCTCGACCGCTTCGTCCGCCACCGCGAGGTCGAGTTCGGGATGCGCGACCAGCGCCCCTGGGGCGACGCCGTCGTCACCGGCTACGGCACGATCTTCGGCCGGCCGGTCTGCGTGTTCAGCCAGGACTTCACCGTCTTCGGCGGCTCGCTGTCCGAGGTCTTCGCCGAGAAGGTCTGCAAGGTGATGGACATGGCGGTCAAGGTCGGCTGCCCCGTCGTCGGGATCAACGACTCGGGCGGCGCGCGCATCCAGGAGGGTGTCGTCTCGCTCGCGGGCTACGCGGAGATCTTCTGGCGGAACGTCCAGGCCTCCGGGGTCGTCCCGCAGGTCTCGCTGATCATGGGGCCGTGCGCCGGCGGCGCGGTCTACTCGCCCGCGATCACGGACTTCGTCCTGATGACGGAGGGGTCGTCGTACATGTTCATCACCGGGCCCGACGTGGTGAAGACGGTGACCGGCGAGGACGTCGACTTCGAGGAGCTCGGCGGCGCGTCCGCGCACGCGACGAAGTCCGGCGTCGCTCACCTCGTCTCCCCGGACGAGCGGGCCTGCATCGACGACGCGCGCTACCTCCTCACGTTCCTTCCCCAGAACAACCTCGAGACGGCGCCCTACGCGCCGCCGACCGACCCGGTCGAGCGCGAGTCGCCCGAGCTCGACACGCTGGTCCCGGACTCGCCGAACAAGCCGTACGACATGAAGCGCGTCATCGAGGCGATCGTCGACGACGGCGCGTTCCTCGAGATCCAGCCGTCGCACGCGGAGAACATCGTGTGCGGGTTCGCGCGGCTCGGCGGCCACGCGGTGGGGGTGGTCGGGAACCAGCCCTCCGCGCTCGCGGGCGTCCTCGACATCGACGCGTCGGTGAAGGCGGCGCGCTTCGTCCGGACGTGCGACGCGTTCAACGTGCCGCTGCTCACCTTCGTCGACGTGCCCGGGTTCCTGCCGGGGACCGAGCAGGAGTGGGGCGGGATCATCCGGCACGGCGCGAAGCTCCTCTACGCGTACGCCGAGGCGACGGTCCCGAAGCTGACGGTGATCACCCGCAAGGCGTACGGCGGCGCGTACGACGTCATGAGCTCGAAGCACATCCGCGCGGACGTCAACGTCGCGTGGCCGACGGCAGAGGTCGCCGTGATGGGGCCGGACGGCGCCGTGAACATCGTCTTCCGCAAGGAGATCGAGGACGTCGGACGACCCGGAGGCGCGGCGCGCCGAGTTGATCGCGGACTACAAGGAGCGCTTCGCGAACCCCTACTCGGCCGCCGAGCGCGGCTACGTCGACGACGTCATCGAGCCGCGCCGGACGCGGCCGTACCTCGTGCGCGCGCTCGAGGCGACGCTCTCGAAGCGCGAGCCTGCGCCGAAGCGCAAGCACGGGAACATCCCGTTGTAACAGGAGCAGGTGTCTGGCTGAAAGCCAGACACCGGGCGGTGGCGAAGCGTCGGACGTCCTGAGGTGTCTGGCTTCAGCCGGACACCCGCTCTTCGACCGGCAGCACCCAATCGCCCTTCTCGATGATCGTCGCGGTCGTCCCGTCGGCGCGGACGCCGGTCACGTCCACCTCGGGGCCGCCGATCATCATGTCGACGTGGATCGTGGACGAGTTGATCCCCGCCGCGACCCGCTCCTCGTCCGACATCTCGCTCGCGCCGTCGACCGGGTCGGTGTACCCGCTGCCGAGCGCGATGTGCGACGACGCGTTCTCGTCGAACAGGAGGCTCCGGAAGACGAGCCCGCGTCGGCCGACGGCGGAGGCCGTGTCGACGAGGGCGACCTCGCCCACGCGAGACGGCGCCCTCGTCCGCCGCGACCTTCGAGCGGAGGAACTCCTCGCCCGCCTCCGCGCGAACCTCCACGACCCGGCCGTCCTCGAAGCGGAGCTCGCCGCCCTCGACCACCGACCCGTACCAGTGGAGCGGTGCCGTGAGCCGGACGGTGCCCTCGGCGCGGGCCCGGTCGGGCGTCGTGAACACCTCCTCGGTCGGCAGGTTCGTCACGTGGTCCTGCCCCCAGGAGGTTGTCGACTGCGCCGTCTTCCAGCGCGCGGCTCCGAGGAGGCCGATCTCGAGCTCCGTGCCGGGACCGGTGAAGCGGACGGCGTCGAAGCCGCGCAGGAGTCGAGCGCGGCCGCACGCGCCTCGAGCGCCTCGATGTGCTCCCGCCACGCCGCCACGGGGTCGGCGGCATCGAGGCGCGCGACGGCGGCGATCTCCTCCCACAGGCGCTCGACATCGGGAGTCCCGAGCACCGCGTTCGCCCACCCCTCGGTCGGGCAGGCGATCACCGTCCAGGCGCGCGCGAGGCGGAGGGTCAGGTCGCGGTTCGCCTTCCGGAGTCGGAGCGGCTCCGCTCGCGCGGCGCGAACGGGGTCGACGTCGTGGAACAGGTTCGGGTCGGCGTCCCCGACGATGTAGACGAACGCCGCGCTCCTCGCTCGAGCGCGCCGCCTCCACGAGCCAGTCGGGCGTCCGGTCGAGCAGCTCGTCGGCCGCGTGGATCGCGTGGAGACGCCGCAGGTGGTCGTCGACGTAGTAGCAGTCGACGTCGCCGGCCCCGGCGCGCCAGGCTGCCTCCGCGACGGCCCGCACCAGCGGCGCGTGCTCCGGCTCGGCACAGATGACGAGGCGCTGGCCGGGACGGAGCCCCGTGCCGACGACGACGGCGAGCTCGGCGTAGCGCTCGAGATGGCCCACGGCGCGAGCTTGTCGCGCACGGCCGCTGCGCGTCAACCGCGGGCGCGGCGGACGAGCGCCAGCTCCCGCGAGTCGCAGACGCGCTCGTACCCGATCCGCACGTAGATCGCGTTCGAGGTCGGGTTCGCGAGATCGGTGTAGAGGAAGCAGAATCGCCTCCCCTGCGCGAGCTGCTGCGCCGAGACCCCGGCCGTGAGCGCGCTCGCGTAGCCGTGACCGCGGTGCTCCGGCGGCGTGTACACGGGGCCGATCCGGATCCCGTTCGGCGTCGGCCCGCCGAAGCCGACGAGCGAGACCGGCCGTCCGTCCGCCTCCCACAGCGCGAACCCCGCGTCGCCGCCGGCGAGCCGCGCGTCGACGCTTCGCTCGTGGCGCCCGGCGTCGCCGCTCGCGTCCTCGTGCAGCACCTCCGTCGCGAACGCCTCGACCCACTCGAGCAGGAGCGCCCGGTCGGAACGGTCGGCGGGTCGCATCGACCCCTGGGTCTTCCGGCGCCGGGATAACGGTGCGGAGCGCATAGACGCCCTGCTCGAAGCGCGTCTCGAGCGCAGCGTCGTAGGCGCTCGGCGAGGGCGCTTGCGAACGGGTCGATCTCCGGGACGGCGCCGACCACGCCGGGGAGGTCGTCGTCCTCGATCGCGTCCGCGAGCGCCTTCAGCGCCCGGTCGTCCGTCGGGCGCGCCAGCACGACGTTGTGGGGCGGCGTCCGCAGCGCCGCTCCGACGACCGCACCGCCGGAGCGGGCCACCCAGCCGCGAACCTCGGGGTACAGCTCGGGGTGCGCTCGCGCGGTCGCGAGGATCCCGAACGCGAGGTTGTGTCGCGCCTCGTCGGCAAGCAGGAGCGCGCCCGCTGCTCGAGGAACGCGTCCGAACCGGCGACCTGCTCGACCTCCACCGTCCGATCCTACGAGCGGCGGGCTCCGTCCTCGTCGCGGGCCGGATCGTGGAGCGGTCGTGTGCGTCCGGGATACGGTTCCGCGGTGCGCGTCTCCGCAAAGGTCGACTACGCGCTTCGCGCGATGCTCGAGCTCGCCGCCGCGGGGACGCTCGTCAAGGGGGAGCACCTCTCGACCGCGCAGGCGATCCCGCGCAAGTTCCTCGAGAGCATCCTCGTCCAGCTTCGCAACGAGGAGCTCGTCGCGAGCCAACGCGGCGTCGAGGGCGGCTATGCCCTCGCGCGGCCGGCCGAGGAGATCTCGGTCGCCGACGTGATCCGCGCCGTGGAAGGCCCGATCGCGACCGTGCGCGGCGCCCGACCGGAGGACGTCGAGTACGCCGGCGCAGCCGCCGGGCTGCAGCCGCTCTGGCTCGACCTCCGGACGGCGATGCGCGACGTCCTCGAGCAGACGACGCTCGCCGATCTCGTCGCGCGCTCGTCGGCTCCTCGCGGGGGCCCGTCTACGTGAACGTCGTGTGGCGCGTCGGGCGGACGTAGACGATCTGGCCGGAGGCGAACTCGAGCAGCTCGGCATGGTCGCGCGTCGTCTGCACCGAGAGCCGCTCGCCGTCGCCGTCCACGAGATCCAGCCGCACGTTGAATCCGAGATGGACGATGCGGTCGATCATCACCTCGCGCGTCGAGCCGTTGGGCTCGAGCGTGACCTCGAGGTCGTGCGGTCGCACGAACGTGTCTCCGAGCTGGTGCGCCTGACCGACGAACGTCATCACGAACTCGTTGGCGGGCTGCTCGTAGACCTCGCGCGGCGAGCCGACCTGCTCGATCTTCCCCGAGCTCATCACGGCGACCTGGTCGGCGACCTCCATCGCCTCTTCCTGGTCGTGCGTGACGATCACCGTCGTGGTGTGCGTCTCGTCGTGGAGGCGCCGGAGCCAGTCCCTGAGCTCGGCGCGCACGCGGGCGTCCAGGGCGCCGAACGGCTCGTCGAGGAGCAGGACGGCCGGGTCGATCGCGAGCGCGCGGGCGAGGCCCATGCGCTGTCGCTGCCCTCCCGAGAGCTGTGACGGATACCGCTTCGCGAGGCCCTCGAGCTGGACGAGCTTCAGCAGCTGGTGCACGCGCTCCTCGATCTCCGCCTTCGGCCGCTTGCGGATCTTCAGGCCGAACGCGACGTTGTCGTACACGGTCATGTGCTTGAAGGCGGCGTAGTGCTGGAAGACGAAGCCGACGCCGCGCTCCTGCGGCGGCCGCCCCGTGACGTTCTTCTCCTCGATGAAGACGGCGCCCTCGTCCGCGGTCTCGAGTCCCGGCGATGATCCGAAGCAGCGTCGACTTGCCGCTGCCGCTCGGGCCGAGAAGTGCGGTGAGAGATCCTGCGGCGACCTCTACCGACACGTCATCGAGAGCGACGAAGTCGTCGAAACGCTTCGTGATGCGGCGGACGGAGATCGACATTCAGTGCCTGCTTTCCTTCGGTTGGAGGACGATCATGTGCGATCAGGACGAGGATCGCCGTCGCCGCGAGCACGAAGGCGATGCCGTACGCGGGCGCGTAGTTCCCGTAGGCGAACTGGTACGCGTCCTCGACGCGAAGCGTCGCGGTCTGCGTCTCGCCGGCGATGTTCCCCGACACGAGCGCGACCGCCCCGTACTCGCCGATCGCACGCGCCGCCGTGAGCACGACGCCGTAGACGACGGCCCAGCGGATCGAGGGGAGCGTGATGCGCCAGAAGGTCTGCCAGCCCGACGCGCCGAGCGTCTGCGCGGCCTGCTCCTGCTCTGTGCCGATCTCGCGGAGCGTCGGCACGACCTCGCGCACCACGAACGGCAGGGTGACGAAGATCGTCGCGAGCACGATCGACGGCGTCGCGAAGAGGATCTCGTATCCGTTCCGCTGGAACCACCCGAACCAGCCGTTCAGGCCGTACAGCGTCACGAGCGAGAAGCCGACGATCACCGGCGAGAGCGAGAGGGGCAGGTCGACGAAGGCGTTGAGGAAGCCCCGGCCGGGGACGTCGCCGCGGACGATCAGGAGCGCGCAGACGATCCCGAACACCGTGTTCACGACGACCGCGATCGCCGTGACCATCAGCGTGAGCTTGAACGCCGCGATCGTGTCCGGATCGGAGATCGCGGCCCACGCGCCGTCGAGGTCCTCGGTGGTGCGCAGCACCATCATCGCGAGCGGGCCGATGAGGATCAGCGCCAGGTAGCCGAGCGCGGCGAAGCGGAGGGAGAACCTACCCATGCTCGTGCCTCGTCACGTACCAGCGGACGCCGCCGATGCCGAGCAGGACGGTGAACGAGATCAGCAGCAGCACGACGGCCACCGCTGCAGAGCCCTCGGGATCCTGCTCGATCCGGTGGAAGAGGTGGATCGAGGCGACCTCCGTCTTGAAGGGGAGGTTGCCGGCGATCAGGACGATCGCGCCGATCTCGCCGACGGCGCGTGCGAACGCCATCGCGACACCCGACAGGATCCCGGGGAGGATGCTCGGAAGCACGATGCGTCGGAAGGTCGTGAACCCGCTGGCGCCCGAGCGACCGCGCCGCGTCCTCGAGCTCCTGGTCGAGCTCGATGAGCACGGGCTGCACGGTGCGGACGACGAAGGGGAGCGTGACGAACAGCAGCGCGATGTAGATCGCGCCGCGCGTGAACGTCACGTTGGCGTCGAAGTGATGCGAGCCGATCGTGAAGTCGATCGGCGTCCGCGGGCCGTAGAGCGCCATGATCACGAGCCCGGCGACGATCGTCGGCAGGGCGAACGGCAGGTCGATGATCGCGTTGACGACCGACTTGCCGGCGAAGGAGTCCCGCACGAGCACCCACGCGATGATCGTCCCGAACACCGCCGTCGTCAGCACCGCCAGCGTCGACATGATCATCGTCAGCTTCAGGGCCGAAACGGCCTGCGGCGACGAGACGACCTCCCAGAACCCGGACCAGCCGTTGCCGGTCGACCGCCAGATCGACGGCCGCGATCGGCAGCACGACGACGATCAGCAGGAAGGACGTGACGAAGCCGACCTGCAGGGAGAGAGCCATCGAGGCTCTCTCCCTGCGCTGCGTGGCGGGCGCCGGGAGCCCCGGCGCCTCGGTGACGGTGCTAGCTGCCAGTGGGGACCCCGAGCGCCGCCCTCGATCCGCTGCATGATGCTGCTCTTCGGGTCGAACCACTTCTTGTCGACCGCTCGCCAGCCGCCGAGCAGCGGGCTGGTGATCTTCGTCTCGCCGGCGCGGACCGGGAACTTGCCCCGGAACTCGTTCAGCGCCTGCTTGTTGACCGGGCGGTAGCCGTTCTCGGCGAGGATCTTCTGCGCCGGATACGTCTTGAGATAGCGCGAGAAGGCGTTCCACTGCGGCCTTGTTCTGGCTCTTCTCGATGGCGGCGATGTAGATGTCGATCAACATCGTCTGGCGCGGGATGACGAACGGGATCTTCCCGTTGATCGCCTCGCTCTCGAACGTGAGAAGGACGTCGCCCTTGCCCGACGAGGAACGTGTTCGTGGCGTTCGACCCGGACGAGTCCTGCGACACGACGTTGTTCTTGTAGAACTGCTGGAGGTAGGCGATCGCCTGCTTGTCGGTCTTGCCGAGCTTCCGCTGCGCGACGTAGGCGGCGAGGATGTTCCACTTCGCGATCCCGCCCGTGAACGGGTTGACGGTGACGGCGCCGACGCCGGGCTTGAGCGAGGTCGTTCCACCCCTTGATCTTCTTCGGGTTGCCGTTGCGCAGGCCGAAGACGACGACGGAGTTCCAGACCACGCCGTTGTAGCTCTGCTTGTCCCAGTTCTTGTTGATGAGCCCCTTGTCGACGAGGTCGTTGATGTCGTTGCCCGTGTTGAGGATCACCCCGTCGGCGGGCAGCCCGTTGGCGACGGCCTGGCCCTGGGCCGAGGACGGCCCGTAGGACGCCCGGATGTTGATGTCCGACCCCTGCGGCGTCTTCCGGAACTCGGAGATCAGCTTGTCGAGAACCGGCCGCGGGGTGGAGTAGGCGACCAGGTTCAGCGTGGTCGTCCTTCGAGCTCGTATCGGCCGCGGTCGCCGCGCCCGCGACGGCCGTCACGAGAGCCGCGACGATGACCGAGATCCAGACGAACCTGTTGCGATGCATTGCGCTCCTTGAGTCGTTGCCGTTCGTCCGCGGGCATGCGGCACAGCCGGACCTCTTCGGCCATTTCCTATCGGGAAGGTCTAGCATAAGCAAACAGATATCCGTCAAATAAGCTGAATGCATTGATCCGCGGGATCGCTTGCGGATGCGTCGGTGGATCCGGTAGTACATAGGCAATGCCTATGAAGACCTTGACCGCCGCGCAGGCCTCCCGCGCGCTTGGGATCAGCCTCGACACGCTGCGGCGCTGGGACCGCGAGGGAAAGATTCGTGTCGAGCGCGACGCCGCCAACCGGCGTGTCGTGCCCTGCGCCGAGGTCGAGCGCCTCCGCGCGGACGGCGGACGAGGGGCTGACGGCGCGCAACCGCTTTCGAGGCGTCGTCCGCTCGGTCGAGGTCGACGGGCTGCTCGCGCGGGTCGAGATCGACGTCACCGAGCCGGCGCGCGTCGTCGCGATCGTGACCCGCGAGTCGGTCGAGGAGCTCGGCCTCGCTCCGGGCATGAGCGCCGCCGGCGTGGTCAAGTCGACCAGCGTGATGGTGGAGCGATGAGACGCGTCAACGCGATGGGGCATGAACCGGCGCCGATTCCTGATCGCGACGGCCGGCGCGACAGGGGTCGCGGTCGTCGCGTCGCCGTGGTCGCCGCGCGCGAGCGCGGCAACGGACGACGATCTTGCGTATGCGAACTTCGGGCTTGCGTCGTCGTACTCTGCTCGCCGACTTCTACGGCCGTGCGTTGCAGTCGGGCCGGCTCGGGCCCGCCGCCCGGCCGACCTTGAGGCAGGGACGGACTGCGTCGAATCTCCAGGCGCGCGCGCTCACCGACCTCCTGACAGGCGCGGGGGACACGCCGGCGACCGTGGAGGACTTCACGTTCGAGTGGCCCACGACGGCGCTCGCAACCGCGGCCGCAACCCGTCGGACGGGGCTGATCGTCCTCCGTACCGTCCTCGGCGCGTATCAAGGCGCGGCGGCGACGCTGAGCGAGACGTCGTACCGCGTGCTGTTCGCGAGTCTCGCCACGAGCGTCGCCGAGCAGGCAGGCGCGCTCGCGCTGCCCGGTGCGGCCGTCGACTCGTTCCCCGTCGCCCTCGATCTCGAGGCTGCGGGCGCGGCGCTCGAGCGCTATCTCGGGTCTAGGAGGAGTCGTGAGGAATCGTCTTACGCTGCTGCTCGTCTCGCTCGCCGTCGGGTGGCGGCGCTCGGCGCGCCGGCGTCCGTTCGACCGCGACACCGCCGTTGACGATCTACGCGGCGGCGTCGTTGACCGAGGTGTTCGGACGTTCGACGCCCGACTTCGCTTCGCGGGCTCGAACCAGCTGGCGCAGCAGATCCGGCAGGGGCGCGCCGGCGGACATCTTTCTCTCGGCGAGCCCGCAGTACACGCAGGCCTCTTCGCCGACGGGCTCGTCGACAAGCCGGTCGCGTTCGCCGCGAATCGCCTCGCCCTGATCGTCCCGCGGTCGAACCCTGCCAGGATCCGTACCGTCTACGACCTCGCGAAGCGACCCGTGAAGCTCGTGGTCGCCGCCGGCCGTCCCGATCGGCCTCTACACGCTCGACGTGCTTCGGAAGCTGGGGCTTTCGCGGTGCTGCGCAAGACGGTCAGCCGCGAGCCGGACGTCAAGGGCAGTCGGCAAGGTCGCGCTTGGCGAGGCGGACGCCGGCTTCGTCTACGTCACGGATGTCCGGCCGGTGCAGGCCAGGTGCGGTCGTGCGGGTTCCCGCATGGCGCAGCCGCCCGTCCGCTACGAGATCGCCGTCGTCTCGCGATCGACGAACAGCCGCAGCGCAGTCGTTCCTCATCGCCCTACTGTCGCCCGGGGGGCAGCCGCGCTCCGCGCCGCGGGATTCCTGGCGATCCCCAAGTATGACGGCGTCATGCTCTTCGCCGCGACGCTCGGCCTGGCGACGATCGTCGCTCTCGCGTTCCTCGTCCTCCCGTCGCCGCGATCTTCCTCCGGGTCCCGCCGGCTGAGCTCGTCGCGGCGCTCGGCTCGGACGTCGCCCGTGACGCGATGGTCGTCACGCTCGAAGACCACGCTCATCGCGCATGGCCGCGATTCTCCTCGTCGGGACGCCGGCGGCGTACTTCATCGCGTCGCGCCGGTTCACGGCCGCGCGTTCGTGATCACGCTCGTCGAGCTCCCGCTCGTCCTTCCGCCGGCCGTCGCGGGTATCGGGCTGCTCGCGGCGTTCGGTCGGCTCGGGCTCCTGGCGAGACGCTGTCGGCGCTCGGCATCCAGATCGCCTTCACGAAGCTCGCGGTCGTCCTTGCGGTTGCGTTCGTCGCAGGGCCGTTCTACCTACGCACCGCGATCGCGGCTTTCGAGGCGGTCGACCCGACTCTCACGGCTGCATCGCGCACGCTCGGCGCCGGCCCGGCCAGGACGTTCGGAAGGATCGCGCTGCCGCTCGCGGGCGGCGGGCTGGGCGCAGGCGCTGCGCTGGCCTTCGCTCGCGGTCTCGGAGAGTTCGGCGCGACGATCATGTTCGCGGGGTCACTGCAGGGCGTCACGCAGACGCTCTCGCTCGCGGTCTACGAGCAGTTCGACGTCGACTTCGACACCGCCCTCGCTATCGGAGCGGCGCTCGTCGCTGTGAGCGCCGCACTGCTCCTCCTCGCCAAGCTGCGATCCCCATGGCGTCGCTCCACGTCGACCTCTCCCATCCTCTTCGCCGGTTCCGCCTCGAGCTGACCCTCGAGGCGCCGGCGGGGACGCTGGCTCTCGTCGGCCCGTCGGGCGCCGGCAAGATCGACCGTGCTTCGCGTCGTGGCAGGACTCCTTCGGCCGGAGCGCGGCGCGGTCACTCTCGGCGACGAGGTGTGGCTCGACACCGCCCGGGGCTTCGACCTGCCTCCGGAGCGACGCGTCGGTCGGGCTGGTGTTCCAGGAGTACGCGCTGTTCCCGCACATGAGTGTCTCCGCCAACGTGCGCTACGGCGCCCGCCGGCCCGAGCGCGTCCCGGAGCTGCTCGAGCGGCTCCATATCGGACACCTCGCGAAGCCGGCCGGGGAGCATCTCCGGTGGAGAGCGTCAGCGCGTCGCACTCGCCCGGGCAATCGCCCGCGACCCGGGCGTGCTTCTGCTCGACGAGCCGCTCGCCGCGCTCGACGCGCATACGAAAGACGCGGTTCGCAGCGAGCTCCGCGACCTCCTCGCTCGGTGAGCCTGCCCGACGATCCTCGTGACTCACGACTTCGAGGATGCTGCAGCGCTGGCCGACCAGGTCGGCGTGCTCGTCGACGGAGAGCTTCGGCAGCTCGGCCTTCCCGGCGACCTCGTCGCCTCGCCGGCCGATCCGTTCGTCGCGAGCTTCACCGGCGCGACGCTGCTCCGCGGCGTCGCCTCGCGCGGATCGAACGGCCTGACAGAGGTGCGCCTCGACGACCGGCGGCTCGGTGTGGTCGACCGACAGGGGGTCGGGCGAGTCGCGGTTGCGCTCCACCCATGGGACGTCTCGGTCGCTCGAGACAGAGCGACGACTCGGCCGTCAACCACCTGCGCGCGCCGATCGGGTCCGTCGTGCGGCTCGGCAACAGGGCCCGCGTGCGCGTTGGCCCTCTCGTCGCAGAGATCTCGACGTCGTCGGTTGACCGGCTCGCGCTCCGCGAGGGGGAGATCGTCGTCGCGTCGTTCAAGGCGACCGCCACGCGACTGCTCACGCTCGCGTAGCCTCGCGGTCGTGGACCTCCGCTCGCCGACGATCCCGACGGCCGGGCAGCCGTCGCCGCACGCGCTGCGTGAGCGCGCCGGCTCGACTGGCCCGCCGGGGCCGGGCGGAGCGCGTGGTGGCGCGCCGGCCTCGTGGACGCGATTCGGGGGCTGCGACGCTCGCCGAGCCGCCTCCGGGCTGCGCCGAGGGCTCATGACGGATGCGCGCTCTGCGCTGCGTCGCCGCGGTTGAGGCCGACGCCTCGTTGAGACCCGACGCCGAGCCGCCTACGACGCGGCGCGCTCGCCGCGCAGCACCCGCGGCGCCACCCGTGCGTAGTCCAGCCCGCTGATCCACGTCAGCACCGTCGCGACGAGCAGCGCCGACCAGGCCACGTCGGCGTCCCACGCGCCGGCCGCCTCGAGGCCCGGCGATCGTCGCGGCCGCCGTCTGCGCCCACGTCTTCAGCTTTCCGAGGTCGCGCGCTCCCATGACGATGCCGCGCTCGATCGCCGCGAGGCGCAGCCCGGAAACCGCGATCTCGCGGGCGACGATCGCAGCGACCATCCACGCCGGCGCGACGCCTTCGCCGATCAGCATCACGAGCGCCGCCAGCACGAGCACCTTGTCCGCGATCGGATCGAGCAGCGAGCCGAACGCCGAGGTCTGGTTCCGCCGGCGCGCCAGCCAGCCGTCGATCTGGTCGGTCGCCATCGCGACGACGAAGACCGCGGTCGCCCAGTACGCGTGGTTCGGGAAATCCCAGGCGAACAGGACGACCACGACCGGCACCGCCAACGCCCGGGCGAGCGTCAACTGGTCGGGCAGCGTCACGGTTCGGGGAGAATACGCGTCGAATGCCTCCTTTCTCGAAGGTGCTCGTCGCGAACCGGGGCGAGATCGCGGTTCGGGTGTTCCGCACCCTGCGTGAGCTCGGGAATCGGGTGCGTCGCGGTGTACTCGGAGGCGGACCGGGGGCGCGCGCACGTGCGGGCCGCCGACGAGGCGTACCGCATCGGCCCCGGTCCGGCGGCGGAGAGCTACCTGCGCGGCGAGGTGCTCGTCGAGACCGCGCTGCGGGCGGGAGCAGAGGCGATTCACCCCGGGTACGGATTCCTCGCCGAGAACGCCGCCGTTTGCGCGGCTCGTCGAGCGACGCGGGCCTCACCTGGATCGGGCCACCGCCGGAGGCGATCGAGCTGATGGGCTCGAAGACCGCTGCGCGCGCGGCGATGCGCGCCGCAGGCGTGCCGATCATCCCCGGCGCGGTCGATCCCGTCGCGAGCGCCGGCGAGGTCGTCGCGCTCGGCGACGAGATCGGCTATCCGCTGATCATCAAGGCCGCGGCGGGAGGCGGGGGCAAGGGCATGGAGATCGTCCGCGGCGCCCGGCGACGCCGAGCGCGCGTTCGAGGCTGCGACGCGGCAAGGCGAGAAGTACTTCGCCGACGCGCGCGTCTACGTCGAGCGCTTCATCGAGGATCCCGCGGCACGTCGAGATCCAGGTGCTCGCCGACGGTCACGGCAACGTGATCCACCTCGGCGAGCGCGACTGCACGATCCAGCGACGACACCAGAAGCTCGTCGAGGAGACGCCTTCGCCCGCCGTGGACGCGGCGCTGCGCGCGCGCATCGGCGAGATCGCCGTCGACGCCGCGCGCGCGGCCGGGTATCGCTCGGCCGGGACGATCGAGGGCCTGCTCACCCGCGACGGCGAGTACTTCTTCATGGAGATGAACACCCGGATCCAGGTCGAGCACACCGTCACCGAGCTCGTCACCGGGCTCGACCTGATCCGCGAGCAGGTTCTCGTCGCGGCCGGTGAGCCGCTCTCCGTCGCGCAGGACGACGTCGCCCTCCGCGGGCACGCCATCGAGTGCCGGATCAACGCGGAGGACGTCTCGCGCGGCTTCCTTCCGACACCCGGCCGGATCACCGCGTATCGCGAGCCGGCCGGGCCGGGGGTTCGGGTCGACTCCGGTATCGAGGCAGGCGACGAGATCAGCGACCTCTACGACCCGATGATCGCCAAGCTGATCGTCCACGACGTCGACCGCGAGCGGGCGATCGCGCGGATGCTTCGCGCGCTCGCCGAGTTCCGCATCGAGGGGACCGCGACGCTGCTCGGATTCCACCGCGCGCTGCTGGAGCACCCGTGCTTCGTCGCCGGCGAGACGTGCGCAGGCGTGGTCGAGTCGAAGGAGCTCGCGCGAGCGAGCGCAGGAGCTCGAGCAGTCGTTCTCTCATGAGACAACAAGTGTCGCAGCAGCGTCGGACGGAGCGCTCGCCACGGTTCCCCGGCTGGTAGGAGTCGAGGTGGACGGGCGCTCGTACGACGTTCGCCTCCACGTCAGCGAGCCTCCGTGGGCCGACCTCGCGCGGCGGCGTCTCGAACGAGCGGCGTCGGGCGGCGCCGTGGCAGGGGACGGCGCGGTCGTCAGCCCGATGCAGGGCACGGTGCTCAAGGTCGCCGTCGCCGACGGCGACGCTGTAGAGGCCGGTCAGCTGCTGTGCGTCGTCGAGGCGATGAAGATGGAGAACGAGATCGTCGCGCCGCGCGTCGGGGTCGTTCGCGACGTTGCCGTCAGCGTCGGCGCTTCTGTCACGAGCGGCCAGCTCGTCTGCGTCGTCGCCGCCTCCGGAGTGAACGTCGTCGAGCTCGTCGAGCAGCTCGTCCTCGATCGGGCCTTGACCGGCGCGACGCTGAGCAAGCCACGCGCGGCGGATCCGGACCACCCGCGGCGGATCACCGTCGATCCCGTCGAGCTGCGCTCGGGCTCTCGCTGGCGTGTGCGTCGCCACTACGAGCGCCGGACGACGGACGAGAACCTCGACGGCGCCGCGCTCGTGGCGCTGCTCCGCGAGTCGATCGGCGGGACGTTCGACCAGGCTCTCCTCCACGAGCCCGAGGCCGACTGGCAGGTCCTCGCCGGGCGCGGAGAGCCGCGTGCTCCTCCGTCGCCCGCCGACGCGACCTCGCGCGACGGGCGCGCACGACCGCACGAAGCGACACATCCTGTCCGAGGGCGAGCCGGTGCCGTTCCTCGTCGCGTTGGGCGTCCAGACCGCCGACGGCCGCGTCCGCGCGCAGCGCCGCTCGAAGTTCCGCCAGGTCAACCGGTTCGTCGAGCTCGTCGACGACATCGTTCCCGCGTTGCCGGAGGGCCGCCTGCGGGTCGTCGACTACGGATCGGGGCGCGCCTATCTCACCTTCGCGCTTCACGACCTCCTCACGCGTGTCCACGCCCGCGAGGTCGAGATGCTCGGCCTCGACGTCAAGGCCGACGTCGTCGCAGAGTGCGAGGAGCTGGCACGGCGGCTCGGCGCGGACGGCCTCCGGTTCGAGGTCGGCGACATCGTCGAAGCCGATCTTCGACGGCGTCGACCTCGTGGTCAGCCTGCACGCCTGCGACACTGCGACCGACGCGGCGCTCGACCGCGCAGTCCGCGCGGGCGCGCGCGTGATCCTCGCCGTCCCGTGCTGCCAGCACGAGCTTCTCGGGCAGCTCGAGAACGAGGTCCTGCGGCCGCTGCTCCGGCACGGAACGCTTCGGGAGCGCTTCGTCGCGGAGGTGACGGACGCCGCACGCGCCCGCCTGCTCGAGCTCGCCGGGTACGACGTCCAGGTCGTCGAGTTCGTCGCGCTCGAGCACACGCCGAAGAACGTGCTCCTGCGGGCGACACGGACCGAGCGCCCGGACCGTGACCGAGCGCGGCTGGCGGCCGAGTACCGGGCGTTCGCCGACGCGCTCGGGATCGAGCCGGCGCTCGAGCGCCTGCTCGGGGACCTCGCCCACAACCGGGCTGATGGCGTACAGGCAGCTCCAGGCGAGCGAGTTGACGGCGCGACACGCAGCCTGGCCCTCGAACGGGGGATCACGGGGTCGGGCGTCGATCCCGAGGAATCGATCGATGTCGGGAGCACGCGCGATGAATCGCGTCTGCGAGCTTGCGATCGGCGCGGCGCTCGCCGCTCTGCTCGTGCTCACGGCCGCCCAGGCAATTCCCGTGTAGCGGCTCGGACGCCGACGCACGACCGGAAAGGCGCGCGCTCCTTACGCCGACGCGAATATCCGGCTACTGCGGGCCGGCCTCGTCGGCGACTACTGCTGACCGGCGTTCTGCCAGAGGCCCATGAGGTTGCCCTCGCTGTCGTTGAAGTACGCAGCGAAGCCCATGTCGCCGACCTGGATCTTCTCGCCCACGGCCGACCCGCCGCTCGAGCTCACCTTCTCGAGCGTCGCGTCGATGTCGTCGACCTGGATCGTGATCACGGGCCGGCTGACGGGCTCGCCGCGCTGCGTCAGTCCGCCGCCGACGTAGCCCGGCTCGCTCGGCATGCCCTGATCCGTGACCGGGCCGGTCGAGACCATGTCGTAGCTCATCTCGGGGATCGGCTGGATCTGCCAGCCGAAGACGTCGCCGTAGAAGCTTCGCGCCCGATCGGCGTCGTCGTAGGGGACCTCGAAGTGCACGACTCGACCGCTCATTTCCGCTCCTCCCGGTCGTTGGACGGTCGTTTGTGACCCTTCAGACTGCAGGCTAGACCGTTCAGGCGCCGGAGCTCAACTCTTCAGGCGGTGCGCGTGGTCGGTGATCCACGAGAAGCCAGGCTGCATTCCCTCGGGAGGATCCCCCACGGCGACGAAGGGGCCGTAGCACGAGCCGCAGGTAGAGGCCGCCCGCGAGCGATCCGCGCGCCCCGATCGTGCCACGCCAGCTCGCGCCGGGAGCGAGCCTGCGCGGGGAGCGGCGGCTCGAACCGGCGCGCCGCGCGTAAGCCGGGCAGCTCGCCGTCTGCGCTCCGCTGCTCGACCTCGTCGAGTCGTCCGCTCGGGAAGAGCATCACGCCGAACGAGGACGGGACGTCGCTCGCGCGGCCCGCCGACCCGCCACGGCACCGTCGGTGCGGTTCTCGACCTCGATGTCCGCCTCCCAGCCGTCTGCGTGACCTCGAAGCGTGTGCGCCGCGGAAGACGAGCGCGGGCCCCCGTCCGGGAAGCGCTCCTCCCAGCCGAGCTCGACCGCCTGCTGCGGCGCAGCCTCGTGTCGGCAGCGGCGACGGCGGCTCGTCGCTCGATCCGCATCCCGACAGGAGCACCGCGACGACGAGCAGGAGGCGGCGGCAGAGCCGCGCAGGCCGCGTCATCGGGTGCCATGCTGCACGGCACACGTTCCCCGCTATCCTCGCCGCCGGCGTGGACCTCTACGAGTACCAGGGCAAGGAGCTGTTCCGGCGCGTCGGGATCCCGGTCTCCGACGGGCGGCTCGCGACGACGCCCGGCGAGGCCCGCGAGGCGGCCGAGGTGCTCGGCGGGCCCGTCGTCGTCAAGGCGCAGGTGCTCACGGGCGGGCGCGGCAAGGCAGGCGGGATCAAGCTCGCGGCCAACGCGCACGAGGCCGAGGAGCGGGCGAAGGAGATCCTCGGGCTCGACATTCGCGGCCACGTCGTGCGGAGGCTCTGGGTCGAGAAGGCCTCCGACATCGCGAAGGAGTACTACCTCTCGCTCACGTTCGACCGCGGCGCGAAGCAGGCGCTCTACATGTTCACGACGCAGGGCGGGATCGACATCGAGCAGGTTGCCGAGGAGACCCCCGAGGCGCTCGTGCGGCTCGCACGTCGACCCGCTCGAGGGCTTCCACCCGTGGCAGGCCAGGCGGCTCGTCTACGGCGCGGGTGTCGACCGATCCGTCCGAGCAGAAGCAGATCGCCGCGATCGTCGGGAAGCTCCACGAGGCGTTCGTCCGCTTCGACGCGATGCTCTGCGAGATCAACCCGCTGATCGTCACGCCGGAGGGCGAGGTCAAGGCGCTCGACTCGAAGTTCACGGTCGACGACAACGCGCTCTTCCGCCATCCGGAGATCGCCGAGATGCGCGACCTCGACGCCGCCGACCCGCTCGAGGCGCTCGCGCGCGAGAAGCACGTCACGTACGTGAAGCTCGACGGCGAGGTCGGCGTGCTCGGAAACGGCGCCGGGCTGACGATGTCGACGGTCGACGTCGTCACGTTCGCGGGCGGCCGGCCGGCGAACTTCTGCGACCTCGGCGGCGGCGGCGACGCCCAGGGCGTCGTCGACGCGCTCTCCGTGATCACGAAGGACCCGCAGGTGAAGGCGATCTTCTTCAACATCTTCGGCGGCATCACGCGCTGCGACGAGGTCGCGCGCGGGATCCTCCAGGCGCTCGGCGAGATGTCGCTCGAGCTGCCGATCGTCGTCCGGCTCGACGGCACGAACGCGGAGGAGGGCCGCGGATCCTCGCGGAGGCTGCGCCGTCCAACCTGCACGTCTCGCCGACCATGCTCGAGGCGGCGAAGACCGCGGTGGAGCTCGCCGCGTGACCTCGATGGACGCGTGGAGCGAGCGTGCGCAGGCGTACGTCGACTCGGACGCCCACCGCGAGGGCGAGGATCTCGACCGGCTCGTCGCCTGGGCGGCCGGGGCGACGACGGCGCTCGACGTCGCGACCGGCGGCGGCCACGTCGCGACGCGGCTGCGCGAGGCGGGGCTCGAGGTCGTCAGCTGCGACCCCGCGCCCGGGATGCGACCGGACGTCATCTGCCGGGCCGAGTCGCTTCCGTTCGCGCGACGGCGCGTTCGACGTCGTCGCGTGCCGAACCGCCGCGCACCACTTCTCCGACGTTCGCGCGGCCGTGAGCGAGATGGCGCGCGTCAGCGGCGATCGCGTCCTGCATCGTCGACACGCTGCACATGGGCGACGCGGTCGAGGAGGCCGAGGTGCTGCGCGACCCGTCGCACGTGCGCAACTACACCGAGGCGGAGTGGCGCGGCTTCGTCGAGGAGGCCGGGCTCGGGATCGACGACGTGCGCTTCTTCGCGCACACGTTCGACTTCGCCGCGTGGCTCGAGCGGACGGGCTGCGAGGGCGAGGAGGCCGAGCGCGTCGAGCGAGCTTCTCGGCGAGCGCGTCGCCGATGGGCGGCTGACGCTCGACAAGATCGCGATCAGAGCCGTGACGGGCTTCTGATGGCGATCCTCGTCGACAACGACACGAGGCTCGTCGTCCAGGGCCTCACCGGGTCCGAGGGCCGGTTCCACGGCCTGCGCAACCGGGCGTACGGGACGAAGCTCGTCGCGGGCGTGACGCCGGGCAAGGGCGGCCAGGACGTCGAGGGCGTGCCGGTGCTCGACACCGTCGCCGAGGCGGTGTCGGAGCACGGCGCGAACACGGCGATGGTCTTCGTGCCGGCGCCGTTCGCCGCGGACGCGGTCTACGAGGCCGTCGACGCGGGCGTCCACACGGTGATCGCGATCACCGAGGGCGTCCCGGCCCACGAGATGCTCCGCATCCACGCGTACATCCGCGCGCGCGACGTGCCGGATGCTCGGCCCGAACTGCCCCGGTGCGCTGTCGCCGGGCAAGGCGAACGTCGGGATCATCCCCGCCGAGATCTTCACCGCCGGGCAACATCGGGCTCGTCTCGCGCTCGGGGACGCTGACGTACCAGATCGGCCACGAGCTGACCCAGATGGGGCTCGGCAACTCGACCATCGTCGGGATCGGCGGCGACCCGGTCGTCGGCTCGTCCTTCGTCGACATCCTCGGTCTCTTCCAGGACGACCCGGAGACCGAGTACGTCGTGATGGTGGGCGAGATCGGCGGCGACGAGGAGGAGAAGGCGGCGGCGTTCATCGAGGCGGAGATGACGAAGCCGGTCGTCGCGTACATCGCGGGCTTCACCGCGCCGCCCGGCAAGACGATGGGCCACGCGGGCGCGATCATCTCGGGCTCGTCCGGCACCGCCGAGGCGAAGAAGCAGGCGCTCGAGGCGAAGGGCATCCGCGTCGGCCGACGCCGACCGAGACGGCCGAGCTCGCCGCCGAGCTCGCTCGACCCTAGCGGCCCGGCGCGGACCCCGATCCGATGTCGACGCGTCGCGACGCGGACAAGCACCGCCCGAGCGGCCGACGCTCGGCTGCCGACGCCCGCGCCGTCGCGCGGATCGCTGCTCGTCGGCGCGGCCGCGGGCGCGCTCGCCGGGATCGTCGTCGGCGGGCATCGGCGGCAGGCTCGTGATGCTGGTCCTCCGCCTCGCTGTCCGACCCGATCGTGATCGGAGTGACGTCGGACGACGGCTTCGAGATCGGCCGGTTCACGCTCGGCGGCACGTTCCAGCTCGTGGGCGGCATGGCAGCCCTCGGCGCGGCGAACGGCGTCGCTGTACGCGGTCCTCCGCGACGCTATCCCGGCGCGGGCGCGCGCGCCGCTCTGGTCGCTGTTCGCGCGCCGCGGTCGGCGGATCGCAGTTCGTCCACGCGGGCGGGGTCGACTTCACGCTGCTCGACCCGCTCTGGCTCGCCGTCGCTGGCGTTCGTCGTGCTGCCCGGCCTGGCCGCGCTCGTCGTCGTCGCTGCTCGTCGAGCGCTGGCTTCGCGGACGACGGCAGCCTCCGCCGCTGACCCGCGCTCCTCGTGATCGCGGCGCTGGCCGGACACCGTCGCGCTCGCGCTGCGCGCCGTCGCGGCGGTCGGCGGTCGCTCGCGGCGCGCCGGCTGGGCCTTGCCCGACGCGCTCGCCCGTCGTCGGCCGCCTCGTCGTGCCCGTGGCGCTCGTGATCGGGATCGTCGCCGGCGTCTGGCTACACTTGCCGTCGAGGCGGCGCAGATCCTCGGCTGAGCGGGGCTCCCCGGCAGGGGTGAAGCTGCCGCGCGCGAATCCTGCCCGTGCGCCGGACGCTCGAGGATCGCCTGCAACGCAGGATCGAGAAGCTGACGATCATCCGCGCCGTCCGGATGGTCGCGCTTCGTCGCGCTCAGCCTTGCAGTGATCGCAGCGCTCGTCGAGTGGGCCGTCGACCCGGGGATCGGCTCGTTTCGCGACTCGTTGTGGTGGGCGATCGTGACGGTGACGACCGTCGGCTACGGCGACGTCGTCCCGACGAGCAGTGCGGGACGCGTCGTCGGCGCTCTCCTCATGCTCGCGGGGGTCAGCGCGATCCCGATCGCGACGTCGCTCGTGGTCTCGGTCTTCATCGCGCGCCTGCAGGCCCAGCAGTACGCGCGAGACGCCGAGGAGCGGCAGGATCTCATCGAGCGGCTCGACCGCATCGAGCGAGCGCTGCTCTACGCGCGATTCCGCCTGAGTCCGATTTCGCAGCGAGCACGGCGAGCGCGTAGGATCCGGTCGTGGAGCTGCGATCTCTCGCCGAGGCAGAGGCGTTCACGACGAAGGACGGGTCGACGATCCGCGAGCTCCATCACACGCCGGTCCAGTCGCTCGCCGAGGCGACCCTCGGCCCCGGGCAGGCGACGCAGCGGCACTACCACGCGCGGAGCGAGGAGATCTACCTCCTCACGGACGGCGGGGGCCGCCTCGAGATCGACGGCGAGACGCGCGACGTCGGCGCGGGCGACGCGGCGTTGATCCCACCGGGCGCATGGCACGAGCTCGTCGCCGGCCCCGAGGGCGCGCGGCTGCTCTGCATGTGCGTCCCGCCGTACTCCCACGACGATACGTTCCTCGCGTGAGGCGGCTCGCGTCGGCACTCGTGCTCGTCCTCGCGCTCGCGGCGCTCGCCGCGGGCTGCGGCGGCGACGACTCCTCCGACGGCGGCGACGAGGCCGTCGAGCCCGCCACCTGGGCCTCCGGGTTCTGCGACGCGCTCCAGACGTTCACGACCGGGATCTCCGACGCGGGCGACGGATCTCGCCGGCGAAGGGCATCCCGAGCGGCGAGCAGATCATCGACGCGATCGACAACGCCGCGACCGCGGCGAGCACGTTCGCGGACGACCTCCGCGAGCTCGGCAGGCCGGACGTGCCGAGCGGCGAGGAGATCTCAGAACGAGCTGGAGTCGGCGGCGCGCGAGGCGGGCGAGACCTTCGAGGCGGTGAAGGACGAGGTCGACGGCGAGATCGACAACGCGACGGACGTCGCCGTGCGTCGCCGGCGCGATCGCCGAGGCGGCGCAGACCGCGCTCGACGGGCATCCAGGCGGCGACGAACCGCCTTCAGGAGCTCGACGTCGAGGGCACGCTGACCTAGGCGCTCGAGGGCGCCTCGGAGTGCACCGGCATCGGAGGCTAGACCCAGCTCGGCAGGTCGGCCTTAGCGCCGACGCTGGCGCGTCGAGCCCCAGCCGCCGCGCCGGCGCGACGTGTAGACGAGCCGCGGCGCGGCCGTCTTCATCCCCGTGTTCGCGAACGTCTCGTGCTGCCCGTTCAGGCGTGGCGACGCGGCTCATGTCGGCCTGCTGGTCCGGCAGCACGAGCGTGACGCCCGTGCCCGACCGTCCGGCGCGACCCGTGCGGCCGACCCGGTGGGTGTAGGCCTTGCCGTCCTCGGGCGGATCGAAGTTGATCACGTGCGTGACGTCGTCGAGGTCGAGCCCGCGGGCGGCGACGTCCGTCGCGATCAGCGTCGTGACCTCGCCGCTCTCGAACCGCTCGAGCGCGCGCTGCCGCTGGCGACTGGTTCAGGTCGCCGTGCATCGCGAGCGCCTTGACGCCCCGCTGCTCGAGCTTGCGGGCGAGCCGATCGGCGCCCCGCTTGGTGCGGACGAAGACGAGCGCGAGCCCCCGCTCGGCCTCGAGCAGCTCGATGAGCGTCTCGACCTTGGTGTCGGCCGTGACGGGCACGAAGTGGTGGTCGATCTCGCCCGACGCGTGCTCGGTCGGGAGACCTGCCTCGATCCGGGCGGGCGACTGGGTGTACGCCCTCGCCAGCTCGCCGACCTCGCCGTCGAGCGTCGCCGAGAAGAACATCGTCTGCCGATCGCGCGGGAGCCGCTTCACGATGCGGTCGACCTGCGGCTTGAAGCCCATGTCGAGCATCCGGTCGGCCTCGTCGAGGACGAGGATCTCGACCGCGTCGAGCGTGAGCAGGCGGCGGTCGAGCAGATCCTGCAGGCGTCCGGGCGTCGCGACGACGACGTGCGCGTCGCGGGCCGCGTTCGCCTGCGGGCGAATCGGCACGCCGCCGTAGACCGACGCGACGGAGAGGTCGCGCGCGGCCGCGAGCGACTCGATCTCCTCGGTCACCTGGAGGGCGAGCTCGCGCGTCGGTACGAGGACGAGCGCGGCGGGGCGCGCGTCGTCGAGCGGCATCCGCTCGACGAGCGGGACCGCGAACGCGAGCGTCTTCCCCGACCCGGTCGGTGACTTCGCGAGCAGGTCGGTGCCTGCGAGTGCCGGGGGGATGGCGCGCGTCTGGATCTGGAACGGCGCCTCGATGCCGCGCGAGCGCAGCGCTTCTGTCAGCTCCGCGCTCACGCCGAGCGCGGCAAACGTCTCCTGCGACATGTGACTCCTGTGTTTTGGTGGAACCTGGCTCGAGACCTACGACCCTCGAGCCCACAGAGGAGTCGAACGAAGCGGATCTCACGGGTCGACGGATGTCGACCGTAGGCAGGAAGGGTAGCAGCAGGCTCGGTCGGGACCGCACGGTAGGCTCGAGCGATGGCCCCGATCTCGTTCGCGCGCGGCGCTCCGTCACCCGAGTGCCTCGACCCGGCGCTCCTCTCGGACTGCGCAGCCGCAGCGCTCGAGCGCGACGGGCGGACGATCCTCGCGTACGGGACCGGCGGCGGGTACGGGCCGCTGCGAGAGCTCCTCGCGGAGCGCCACGGCGTCGACCCGGGCCGGGTCTTCCTCACGACCGGCGGCCTCCAGGGGTTCGTCTTCTACGCGGCCGTCCAGCTCGAGCGGCGCCCCGGCCGCGTGCTCGTCGAGGCGCCGACGTACGACCGGCCGCTGAAGGTGCTCCGGCGGCACGGCGCCGAGGTCGTCGCGCTGCCGATGGACGAGGAAGGCCTCGACCCCGACGCGCTCGAGGCCGAGCTCGAGCGTGGCGGCGACATCTCGTTCCTCTACACGATCCCGACCTTCCAGAACCCGAGCGGCCGCACGCTGGGCGAGGCGCGCCGCCGCCGGATCGCGGAGCTCGTCGCAGGCGCACGGCGTCGACGTCCTCGAGGACGATCCCGTACGGCCTCGTGCGCTACGAGGGCGACGGCGCCCCGGTCGCTCCACGCGCTCGAGGGGGGCGAGCCGCGTCACCTTCACCTCCTCGTTCTCGAAGACCGTGGCGCCGGGCCTGCGCGTCGGGTGGTTCGTCGTGCCCGAGGAGATGCGCGCCGCCTACGACGACCGCGCCGTCTCGACCTACATCTCGCCGCCGCTCCTCCCGCAGGCGATCGTCCACGAGCTCCACGAGCGCGGCGCCTTCGAGCCGAACCTCGACCGGATCCGCGGGATCCTCCGCGCGCAGCGGGACGCGATGCTCGAGGCGCTCGAGCCTGAGCTTCGGCGGGCGCGCGACCTGGAGCCGGCCCGAGGGCGGGTACTTCCTCTGGCTCGACTTCGGCGACGGGCGTCGACGCCGGCGAGTTGCTCGAGCGCGCGACCGAGGCGGGCGTCACGTTCGTTCGTGGGTCGGACTTCTTCCCGGGTGCGGGAGGTGCGAGCGCCGCGCGGCTCGCGTTCTCGTACGAGCCGCCCGAGCGGATCGCGGACGGCGTTCGGATCCTCGCCGGCCTGCTCGACTGAGCCGCTAGCTCCGCGGCTTCTCGCCGCGGCTCGCGCCACCAGTGCGGCACGAACCGGGCGAGCGCGGCGCCGAGCGCCATGCTCAGGCAGGATCAGCCAGATGAGGCGCGTGTTGACGGTGAAGAAGACGAAGCTGACCTCCTGCTTCTCGTTGTTCATCAGCAGGAACACGACCGCGTAGAGCGCAGCGGCGACCCAGAGGACGATCTTCCAGGGGATCCCGCCGTCCGTTTCGACGGCGGATCCCCGGGGGGAAGGCCTGGCTCGCTCACGCGGCCGATCTAGGCGCTGACGGCGTGAGCGACCGGCGCGGCGTGCGCGACGGCGGCGAGAGGAAGCACGAGTCGGCGGCTGCGGGCGGAGGAGCGAGCCGGCCGACCGTCGCCGCCCGGAACGTCGGGCACGGTCGTGTTCCCGGGGAGAGCGCAGAGGCCCGCCTGACGGAAGTAGCAGTCGTCGCACGTCGAAACGGAGCGCTTGCCCAAGTCGTCCCCTCTGTCGCCGCATCCTGAAACACCCTGAGAACAGCGGCCATTGTGGCACGCGGCCGATGCGGTCGTGCAACCCCCTTCGCGCACGAAATCACCCGCAATTTGCGGCGTGTCGTCCGGACAGGCAAAACCCTGCAAACAGGCTATTTCTGAGGAAGTGTTTGCAGAACGCGCAACGCCTGTCGAAAACTCTCCACAGGCACGATCCGCAACGTCCCTGCGTAGCGGCGCGCGGTGCTCGCGTTTTCCCCAGCCGGGACGAGGAAGACGTCCGCGCCCGAGCGCCGGACGCCGACGGTCTTCTGCTTGATCCCGCCGACCGGGGCGACGGATCCGTCGAGCTGGATCTCGCCCGTCGCGGCGATGCGGAGACCCGCGATCGACGTCCTTGCCGAGCTGCTGGTAGACCTCGAGCGCGAACGGGAGCCCGGCCGAGGCGCCGCCGACGTCGCCGAGGTCGATCGTCACGTCGCGCGGGAGCCGGATGCGCGCGTCCTGCGAGACGCGGATGCCGATGATCGCGCGCCTCGCGTCGTCCGGCGCGGCGACCGTGCCTGACCGTCCGCTGGAGGAGCTTGCCGCTCCGACGCAGCCTGAGCTGCACGGCGTCGCCCGGGCGAGCTGTCGCCCATGGCCTCGACGAGCGCTCGCCGGGGTTCGGACCGGCTGTCCCGCAGCCTCGACGATCACGTCGCCGCCGCGGAGCGTCTTCGCCGCGGGAACGTCGATCGCGACGGCCTCGACGAGCGCGCCGCGCGGCGTGGCGTCGACGTCGAGACCCGCCTCGCGGAACGCGACGGCGGCGGCGATCTGCTCCGAGCGCTCCATGTCGTTCTCGCGCCTGCACGCGCCACTGCGCGAAGGTCTGGCCCGGCGGGGTGACGGCGTGCGCCGGGACGAGCGAGGCGCCCTCGGGCCGCACGAACGGCAGCAGCTGCTCGAGCCAGCGTGCCTTGCGCACCCTGACGTCGATGAAGTAGATGCCGCCCGCCTCGTCCTCGCCCTCGTTGCCGTCGACCGCGACCTTCGCCGGCGACCGGTCGCGCCTCGTTCGGCACGTAGAGGAAGTCGTCGCTCCGAAGCGTCCACGCGCGAAGACGCACGACTGCGAGGAGCGCCGCGCCGGAGAGGAGCAGCGTCGCCGGCGTGAGCCGCCGCACTACAGGAGCCCGCGGGTGAGCCCGCCGTCGACGGGGACGACGGCGCCCGTGACGTACGCGGCGCGGTCGGAGGACAGGAAGGCAGACGACGGCGGCGATCTCGGCCGGCGTGCCGAGCCGCCGCGCGGGGACCTGCTCGAGGTCGGCCGGTGAGGGCCCGTCCGGCGCCGTAGACGCGCCCGCAGCCGGTCGGTGTCGATCCGTCCGGGCGCGATCGTGTTGACGGTGATCCCGTCGGGGCCGAGCTCGCGCGCGAGCGTCTTCAGCCAGCCGACGACGCCGGGCCGCACCGCGTTCGAGAGGGCGAGGTTCGGGCAGCGGCTCGCGCACGGACGACGACTCGATCGCGACGATCCGCCCGCGCCCGCTCTCGCGGAGATGCGGGAGGCAGTGCCGCGACGAGCGTGACGTGCGACGTGAGGAGCAGGGCGACGGCGTCCTCGACCGCCTCCGCCGTCAGCTCGCCGCCGGGCCGGCCGGCGGGCCGCCGCCGTTGAGGACGAGCACGTCGATGCCGCCGAACGCACCGACGGTCGCCTGGACGAGTCGCTCGAGGTGCTGGGGGATCGTGAGGTCGCCCTGGACGGCCAGAGCGCCGATCCGCTCGGCCTCGCGCTCGAGCAGGTCGCGACGGCGCGCGAACATGGCGACGTTCGCGCCCTCGCCGGCGAGCTCCTCGGCGACCGCGAGGCCCATGCCCGACGATGGCGCCGCAGACGATCGCCGTGCGGCCGGTGAGCCCCAGGTCCATCCGCGGAAGGCTATCCGCGGAGGTGTTCAGCGGCCTACCGTGAAGCGAGCGGTGTCGGCAGCCGCCTCGAGTCGCTGGGTCGCTAGCGACGGCTCAGCGGCCGTCGAAAGCACCTCCGACGACCTCGCGCACGGCGGCGGCCGACTCCCGCAGCATCTTCTTCTCCGTCGGTCGTCAGCTTGAGCTTCACGATCTCCTCGACGCCGGCCGCGCCGAGGCGCGACGGGCACGCCCATGTAGAGGCCGTCGACGCCGTACTCGCCCTCGAGCAGCGCCGTGCACGGGAGGACGCGCTTCTGGTCGAGGCAGATCGCGTCGACCATCTGCGCCGCGGCCGCGCCCGGCGCGTACCAGGCGGACGTGCCGAGCAGGCCGACGAGCTCGCCGCCGCCCTTCCGGGTGCGCTCGACCATCTTCGAGATCTTCCCGCGGGTCGTGAGCTGCTCGAGCGGGACGCCGCCGACGGTCGTCGCCGAGACGACGGGAACCATCTGGTCGCCGTGGCCGCCGAGCACCATCGCCTGGACGTCCTTCACCGACGAGCCGGTCTCCCACGCGATGAACGCGGAGAAGCGCGCCGTGTCGAGGATGCCCGCCATGCCGACGACGCGCTCCTTCGGGAAGCCGGACGACGGCGTGCGCGACGTGGCACATCGCGTCGAGCGGGTTCGAGACGACGACGATCACGGTCTTCGGCGAGCGGCGCACGACCTCCCTGGTGACCGAGGCGACGATCGCCTCGTTCGTCGTGACGAGGTCGTCGCGGCTCATCCCGGGCGAGCGCGGCCGCCCGGCGGTGATCACGACGACGTCGGAGCCCTTCGTCGCCGCGTAGTCCTCGCTGCCGACGATCGTCGGCTCGTAGCCCGTCACCGACGCCATCTGGTTCATGTCGAGCGCCTTGCCGGCCGCGAAGTTCGGGACGATGTCGACGAGCACGACGTCCGCGTAGTCGCGGCGCGCCACCTCGAGCGCGCAGGTCGCGCCCACGTTCCCGGCACCGACGACGGTGACCTTCTTCCTTCCGTTCACGCTTGTCTCCTTGGTGTTCGTCGCGGCTGCGCGTCAGCGCAGGCGCTCGATGATCGCGTCCGCGTACTCGGATGTCCCGACCGCGGTCGGGTCGTCGCGCGTCGGCTTCAGGTCGTACGTCACGTGCTCGCCGTCGGCGATCACCGCGGCGACCGCCTGCTCGAGCCGGCTCGCCGCGTCCCGCTCGCCGAGGTGCTCGAGCATGAGCTTCCCGGAGAGGATCATCGCCGTCGGGTTGACGCGGTTCTGCCCTTGTACTTCGGCGCCGAGCCGTGCGTCGCCTCGAAGACCGCCGCCTCGGTGCCGATGTTCGCGCCCGGCGCGACGCCGAGCCCGCCGACGAGGCCGGCGGTCAGGTCGCTGACGATGTCGCCGTAGAGGTTCGGCAGCACGAGCACGTCGAACTCCTCGGGGCGCTGGACGAGGCCCATGCAGAGCGCGTCGACGAGCGTCTCCCACGCCTCGATCTCCGGGTAGTCCGGCGCGACCTCGCGGAACACGGCGAGGAACAGCCCGTCGGTGTGCTTCATGATGTTCGCCTTCGTGATGCACGAGACGCGGCGGCGCCCGTTGGCGCGCGCGTACTCGAAGGCGAACCGGATGATCCGCTCCGAGCCCTCGGGCGAGAGCGGCTTGATCGAGATGCCCGGACGTGGCGGAGGATCTGCTTCGGCTGGCGGCCGTTGAGGAACTCGATCACCGCGTGCGCGTCGTCGGTGCCCGGACTCGAACTCGATCCCCGCGTACAGGTCCTCCGTGTTCTCGCGGACGACGACGAGGTCGACGGCGTCGTAGCGCGAGCGCACGCCCGGGTACGTCTTGCAGGGCCGGACGCACGCGTAGAGCCCGAGCTCGTGGCGCAGCGCGACGTTGACCGAGCGGAAGCCGGTGCCGATCGGCGTCGTGATCGGGCCCTTCAGCGCGACGCCGTTCGTCTTGATCGACTCGAGCGTCTCGGGCGGAAGCGGCGTGCCCGGCGGCCTCCATCACGTCGACGCCGGCCTGCTGGACGTCCCACGTGAACTCGACGCCGGTCGCCTCGAGGACGCGGCGGGTCGCCTCGGTGAGCTCGGGCCCGGTGCCGTCGCCGGGGACGAGGGTGACGACGTGCGGCATGCGCGGCAGGATAGTGACACGGCATCCGGCGGCCTGCTCAGGTACCGTCCGGGCGAACCGAGCGCCGCCGACGAAGAGGAGTGCGATGAGCGAGTTCAAGCCGGGCCTCGAGGGCGTCGTCGCCGTCGAGACCGAGATCGCCGAGCCCGATCGCGACGGCGGCGCGCTCCGCTACCGCGGGATCGACATCGAGGAGCTCGTCGGCCAGTTACCCGTACGAGAACGTCTGGGGCCTCCTCGTCGACGACGACCTCTCCTCGACGATGCCGGAGCCGGAGCCGTACGAGCCCGCGCGCCTCACCGGCAACGCGCCGGCCGACCTCCAGGCCGAGACGGCGCGGCTCTCCGGCGAGTGGAAGCTCGGCAAGCTCAACGAGATCTCCGACGAGCAGGCGCGGACCGACCTCGGCCGGATCTCCGCGCAGATGATGTCCATCGTCGCGCGGTCCGCGCGGGTCGCCGACGGCAAGACCGGACGTCGTCCCGGACGAGGTCGTCGCCCAGGGCCAGACCGCCGCCGAGAAGTTCCTCCTGCGCTGGCGCGGCGAGGCCGACCCGCGGCACGTGAAGGCGATCGACACGTACTGGATCTGCACCGCCGAGCACGGCCTCAACGCGTCGACCTTCGCCGCCCGCATCGTCGCCTCGACGGGCGCCGACTGCGGCGCCGCGCTCTCCTCCGCGGTCGGGGCGCTCTCCGGCCCGCTGCACGGCGGCGCGCCGGCGTACGTCAAGCCGATGCTCGAGGAGGTCGCCGCGATGGGCGACCCCGAGCGCTGGGTGAAGGAGGCGCTCGCGAGCGGCAAGCGGATCATGGGCTTCGGCCACCGCATCTACCGGGCCGAGGATCCGCGCTCGCGGCTGCTCAAGCGCACGGCGAAGGAGCTCGGCTCGGCGCACATCGAGGTCGCCGAGGAGCTCGAGCAGGTCGCGCTCGCGGCGCTCCAGGAGCGCTCCCCGGACCGCGTGCTCGCGACGAACGTCGAGTACTACTCGGCGATCGTGCTCGACGTCGCCGAGATCCCGCCGCCGCTCGCGCCGGCGATGTTCGCGTGCTCGCGCGTCGCCGGCTGGTCGGCGCACATCCTCGAGCAGAAGCGCACGGGGCGGCTCTTCCGGCCGTCGGCGCGCTACGTCGGGCCGGCGTCCGCGGTCGCTCCAGCCGGCGTGACCCTCGCGGAGGCAGCCGAGCAGGCGGACGCGCTCGCGGCCGCCGGCGACCAGCAGCGCGCTGGCAGCGCTTCGCGCGGAGTGGGACGACGAGCTCGAGGCCGCGGCGCGGAACCCCGACTACCGCGTGCGCGGCGTCGCGTACCGGGCGATCGCGCAGTTCCGCTTCCGCCAGAAGCTCGAGCTGCTGCGCCGCGGGCTCGAGGACGAGAGCGCCGGCGCGCGCGGCTCGGCGCTCCTCGCGCTGCGCGCGCTGTCGGCCGACCACCCGGGCGACGTCAACGCGTACCGGCCGCTCCTCAACGAGCTCGCGGCGCGCGACCCGAACGACGCCGTCCGCCGGCTCGCGATCTTCTGCCTGCAGAACGGCACGCCCGACCGCGGCACGATCCAGCTGCTCGACGGGATCGCGGAGGACGACGAGGCCGACCGCGACGTGCGCGAGGCCGCCCGCAAGGTCTCGGCCGCGCCTCGTGAAGAAGTCGCGGACGAAATAGGCTCCCCGGCGTGGCATCGCCGCTCGTCGGGCTGATCATGGGGTCGCGCTCCGACTGGGAGACGATGCGCCACGCCGCCGAGACGCTCGACGAGCTCGGCGATCCCGTACGAGCGGCGGGTCGTCTCGGCGCACCGGACGCCCGACCTGCTCTTCGAGTACGCCGGCTCGGCGGAGGAGCGCGGGCTCCGGGTGCTGATCGCCGGGGCCGGCGGGGCGGCCCACCTGCCGGGCATGACGGCCGCGAAGACGACGCTGCCGGTGCTCGGCGTCCCGGTCGAGTCGAAGGCGCTCTCCGGGCATGGACTCGCTCCTCTCGATCGTCCAGATGCCGGCCGGCATCCCGGTCGGGACGCTCGCGATCGGCCGCGCCGGCGCCGTCAACGCCGCGCTCCTCGCAGCGTCGATCCTCGCCGGTCGGCGACCCGGCCGTCGCCGAGCGGCTGCGCGTCTTCCGCGCCGCGCAGACGCAGGCCGTGCTCGACAGCCCCGACCCGGCCGCGTGAGACGACCTGGTGACCCACGCGTGACGCTCGTCGCGTGCATCGGCGGCGGGCAGCTCGGGCGCATGCTCGGGCTCGCCGGGATCCCGCTCGGGCTTGTCGTTCCGCTTCCTCGACCCCGCGGCCGACGCCTGCGCGCGGGCCGTGGGCGAGCTCGTCGTCGGCGAGTACGGCGATCCGGCGGCGCTCGCGCGCCTGGCGGACGGGGCGGCCGTCGTCACCTACGAGTTCGAGAACGTGCCGGTCGAGGCGGCTGCGCGGCGTCGGCGCGGTGCCCGGGGTCGCGGCCCTCGAGCGCGGGCAGGACCGGCTGCGCGAGAAGGAGCTGTTCCGCTCGCTCGGGCATCCCGACGGCGCGCTTCGGCGAGCTCGAGGAGACCGGCGTGCCCGCGCTCGTGAAGACCCGTCGCCTCGGCTACGACGGCAAGGGGCAGCGTCGGGTCGAGCGCTCGAGCCCCTCGCCGAGGGACGAGCTCGCCGAGGAGCTCGTCCCGTTCGACCGCGAGCTGTCGATCGTCGGCGTCCGCGGACGCGACGGCGAGACGCGCTTCTGGCCGGTCGGCGAGAACGTCCATCGCGACGGGCATCCTTCGCGTCACCCGCGCCCCCGCCCCGGATGCGCCGCAGGCGGAGGCGGAGGCGATCTGCACGACGCTCCTCGACGCCCTCGACTACGTCGGCGTGCTCGCCGTCGAGCTCTTCGAGGTCGGCGGGCGGCTGCTCGCGAACGAGTTCGCGCCGCGCGTGCACAACACCGGGCACTGGACGATCGACGGCGCCGTCACGAGCCAGTTCGAGAACCACCTGCGAGCGATCCTCGGTCTGCCGCTCGGCGCGACCGAGGCGACGGCGCCGGTGCGTGATGGTCAACCTGATCGGCGCCCCGCCGCCGCTCGCGGAGCTTGCCGCGCTTCCCGGCGCGCACGTGCACCTCTACGGGAAGGAGCCACGCGCCGGGCGAAAGGTCGGCCACGTCACGCTCGCCGACCCGGACGAGGAGACCGTCGAGCGCGCGATCGCGCTCGCGGGGGCGGGCTAGCTAGCCCGCGTCGGGAGCGCGCTCGGTGCGGCGGCGCGCGTGCGGGTGCGCGCGGTAGTACGCGTCGCGGCGGTGGCGGTCGGAGACGTGCGTGTAGCGCTCGGTCGTCGCGACGTCGGCGTGCCCGAGCATCTCCTGGACGCTCCGCAGGTCGGCGCCGCCCTCGAGCAGGTGGGTGGCGAACGAGTGGCGCAGAAGGTGCGGGTGGACGCGGCCCGGCTCGAGGCCGGCGCGCTCGGCGAGGCGGCGGAGGATGAGGAACGCGCCTGCGCGCGTCAGCGCGCCGCCGCGCGCGTTGAGGAAGAGGTCGGGACGATGGCGCCGGTCGAGGTGCGGTCGCCCGAGCGCGAGGTAGCGGCGCGCGGCCTCCGTCGCCGGCCGCCCGAGCGGGACGAGTCGCTCCTTGCCGCCCTTGCCGATCACGCGGACGATGCGGGCGTCGAGGTCGATCGAGGCGCGGGAGAGCCCGAGGGCCTCCGAGACGCGGAGGCCGGCGCCGTAGAGCAGCTCGACGAGCGCCTTGTCGCGCATCGAGCGCGGCGTCGTCCCGTTCGCGGCGTCGACGAGGCGCTCTGCCTCCGCAGGGGAGAGCGTCCGCGGCACGGTGCGCGGCCGGCGCGGGCCGGCGATCGCCGGCAGCGGGGTTGTCTGCCGCGTACCCCGATCAGCGTCAGGTGGCGCAGGTACGAGCGGACGGCCGCGAGCCGCCGCGCGATCGTCGAGGCCGCGCGCCCGTCGGCGCGCATCTGCGGCGAGCCAGGCCTCGAGCTCCTCCTTCGTCGCGCTGCCGACCGGGCCGTCGAGCGACGCGGCGCAGGCGGCAAGGTCGCGGCGGTACGCGTCCACGGTCCTCGGCGAGCGGCGGGCCGCGAGGAGCAGCAGGAAGCTCTCGACGTCGGGATCGGGGCGAGCGCTCATCGCGGCGGGACCCGATTCGGCGGGGAGGCTCGCGCTCCTGCGCGCGCGGCGGTCGTCTGCGGTGCGACTGCGGTGTCAGGTACCGGTTTCCGTCAAGTGGCCGCTGCGGACGGTGGCCCGGGGAGCGAGGTCACAGGCGGGTCGGCGAGCAGCGTCGAGACGTGATCCCGCCTCGCGCCTGTGGATCAATCGGCACCGAGTTGGCACGGTTTCGTCTTGACAGAAATCGGTACCTGGTACCGATCGCAGGCGGCGTCACGACCGCGGATGCGCGTGGTCGTACACCCGGCGCAGTCGGCGCGCGTCGACGTGGCTGTAGACCTGCGTCGTCGAGAGCGACGCGTGCCCGAGCAGCTGCTGGATCGTCCGCAGGTCGGCGCCGCCTTCGAGGAGATGGGTCGCGTAGGCATGTCGGAGGCGGTGCGGATGCGGAAGCAGGCGGCGAAGGACGCTCGTGTCGAGCCGCCGCCCGCGGACCGAGACGAACAGGGCGTCGCAGGCGCCGCGGACGAGCGCCGGGCGCCCGTCGCGGAGCCAGAGCCCGACGCGCCAGGCGGCCTCCTCGCCGAGCGGCACGAGCCGCTCCTTCCCGCCCTTCCCGCGCACGTGCACGTGCTCGCGGTCGAGGTCGACGTCTCCGAGGTCGAGCGCGACGGCCTCGGCAGAGCGGAGGCCGCAGGAGTAGACGAGCTCGAGCAGCGCCGCGTTTCGGAGCGCGAGCGGGTCGTCGCCCGACACGGCATCGACGGCCTGCTCGACCTCGGCGACCTTCGGCGTCTCCGGCAGACGGCGTCCGCGACGCGGCGCGAGGGGCACGTCCGGCACCCGGCTCGGGCCGAGCGCGTGGCGGATCAGCGCCCGTACTGCCGACAGCCTCCGCGAGATCGTCGCCGGCGCAAGCCCGCGGCGCGCCCTGCCCGAGCTCGGCCGTGTAGTCGGCGAGCGCGCGCACGTCGACGTCGTCGAGAGCGAGCCCGCGGTCGTCGAGCCAGGACGAGAAGTCGCGCAGGTCCGACCGGTACGCACGCCGCGTCGCGTCCGACGAGCCCGGGGCTCTCGAGAAACCGGTCGATCGCGACCGCGGCGTCCACGTCTAACGTTTCTCGCCCGCCTCGCTCGACGCCTGCCAATGCGCCTCTCCCTCTCATTCCTCCTGCTCGCCGTCGCGGTCGCGGTCGTCGTCATCCTTGTGACCGGCGAGCAGGAGGATGCCGCGGCCGACGACACGGGCTCGTTGACCCTCGTCGGCGACTCGCTCAACGTCGGGACCGACCCCTGGCTCCGAGACGAGCTGCCCCGCTGGGACATCGACGCGCACGACCGCGTCGGGCGGACGACCGCGGAGGGGATCGAGGTCCTGCGGGAACGGGGAGGCGCCCTCGCCCCCGTCGTCGTGGTCAGCCTCGGCACGAACGACCCGGACGGCACCGAGGCGGAGTTCCGCGAGCTCGTCGAGAAGGCGGTGGAGATCGTCGGGCCCGACCGGTGCCTCGTGTGGGCGACCGTCGCTCGCGGTGGCGAGGAGCGCGGCGGGTTCAACGAGGTGCTTCGGGACGCGGCCTCGGCGCACGCGAACGTCCGGCTCGTCGAGTGGGCTTCGCTCGTCGCAGAGAGCCCCGATGCTCCTCGAATTCGATCTCGTGCACGGAACCCTCGACGGGTACGCGCGCCGGGCCGCCGAGACGGCACGAACCATCCGGACGTGCCGCGACGAAGGCGCCCCATGACGACGCGGAACGTCTTGCTTGCGACCGGTGGGGAGGCGCGCGTGCGCAACGAGGGCGCGCGGCTCGCCGCCGTCCTGGCGAACGGCGGCACGGCGAAGCAGGTCCCGGGAACCTGGAGCGCGACGAGCGAGCTGCTCGCGACGGAGCTCGCCCCGCGGCACCCGGAGATCGCGTTCGCCGAGGTGCGCTACCGGGTGAAGAGCTGGAATGCCCTCGAGTCATGCATGGCGGACACCGAGGCTGCCCTCGATCTCACGGAGAGCCTGGGCGCCCAGCGGGCGATCCTGATCGGATTCTCCATGGGCGGCGCGGTCTCGATCGGCGTCGCCGCGCACGAGACGGTCACGGGCGTGCTCGGCCTCGCGCCGTGGATCCCCGACGCGCTCGACCTCCACGGGCTCGCGGGCAAGCGGCTCGACGTCGTCCACGGCGCCTGGGACCGCTGGCTACCCGGCGTCCCCGGCGTGAGCCCGGCGCAGCTCGCGCAAGGGCTTCCGGCGTGCCGAGGCGCTCGGCGTCGCGGGCACCTACACGCTCCTCGAGCGTGGGCTCCACGGCGCGGCCGTCCGGCGCGCGCTCCGGCGAGCTCGTGCGTCTGCCGAGGTGGCGTGCCTGGGTCGAGCACGTCGACCGCGCGCTCGCGCGCTTCGCGGCGGGCGGCGCTGACCGCGTGACCGGCTACGGCGCCGTTCGATCGATCGTCGGCCCGGTGATCCGGGCCTGGTCTGGGGCGCACGCGCGGAGGGAGCCGCCGCTACCGCCCGGGCCGCTCGTCGTCGTCGTCGAACCACGACTCGCTCGCCGATCCGTTCTTCCTCGGCACCGCGTTCGAGCGGCCGCTGCGGTTCGTCGCGAAGGAGGAGCTTTGGTCGAACCGGCTCGTCGGCCGGGTCCTCGACGGGCTGGGCGGGATCCAGGTTCGCCGAGGGCGCGGCGACCTCGATGCGATGGCTGCGGCGGTCGCGATGCGCTGCGCGGCGGTGACGTCGTCGCGATCTTCCCGCAGGGCACGGTTCTCGGGAGCGACGGACGGCCCTGGCACCGCGGGGCCGCGCGGCTGGCCCTGGCCACGGGCGCGCCGATCGTCCCGGTGCGGATTCGTCGGCGCCGACCAGGTGCTTCGGCCCGGGACCCGCGTGCCGCGGAGGGCGCGCGTGCGGGTCGTCGTCGGCGAGCCGATCCGCGTCGAACCCGCGCAGGCGACGATCGCGGCGGCGAAGGAGCTAACCGCGCGGGTCCGCGCGACGATCGAGTCGCTCGCGTAGCTCGCCTCGGCACGCCCCTCCGCAGGCACACTCGACTCGTGCCCGGACGGCGGTGGGAATCGGCGAGCCTCGAACCACCCGTGCGCCCCGCGGACCCGGCCGTCCGCAAGGCGAACCTCCGCCGGATCATCCGGCTGTTCCGTCCGTACAGTGCGCGCCTCGGCCTCGTCTCGGGGCTGATCGTCGTCTCGGCCGGCGCTCGGCGTCGTCACGCCGTTCCTGCTCCGGGAGGTGCTCGACACCGCGATCCAGGTCAACACCGAGACGGGCAGCGCGACCGTCGACATGAAGCCTCCTGACCGCGCTCGTCGCGGGCATGGTCGCGATCCCGATCGTCACCGGGCGTCCTCGGCGTCTGGCAGACGCTCCTCTCGAACCTCGTCGGCCAGGCGGTCATGCACGACCTCCGAACGGCCGTCTACCGGCACCTGCAGCGCCTCTCCCTCGCGTTCTTCACGCGGACGCGCACCGGCGAGGTGCAGAGCCGGATCGCGAACGACATCGGCGGGATCGAGAACGTCGTCACCTCGACGGCGACGTCCGTCCTCTCGAACGTGACGACGGTGCTCGCGACGGTGATCGCGATGCTGCTGCTCGACTGGCGCCTCGCGGCGTTCGCGCTCGCGCTGCTGCCGCTGTTCGTCTGGCTGACGAAGCGGGTCGGCGAGCAGCGGAAGAAGGTGACCGCCGAGCGGCAGGCGTCGCTCGCCGACGTCTCGTCGCTCGTCCAGGAGTCGCTCTCGGTCTCCGGGATCCTGCTCGGGAAGACGATGGGTCGCGCGGGCGACCTCGCGCTGCGATTCGATGCGGAGTCGGAGCGGCTCGCGGGCCTCGAGGTGCGGAGCCGCATGACCGGGCGCTGGATGATGGCGGCGATCCAGACGACGTTCGCCGTCATGCCGGCGCTCGTCTACCTGTTCGCCGGCTGGACGATCTCGCGGGGCTCGGACTCGATCACGATCGGCACGCTCGTCGCCTTCACGACCCTGCAGACGCGGCTCTTCTTCCCGATCGGCAGCCTGCTCGGGGTCCAGCTCGAGGTGCAGAGCTCGCTCGCGCTGTTCGACCGGATCTTCGAGTACCTCGACCAGCCGGTCGACATCGTCGAGGGGACGCGGACGCTCGAGCGTCCGCGCGGCGACGTCGCGTTCGAGGACGTCTGGTTCGGCTACGACAAGGACTCCTGGACCCTCGAGGACGTGACGTTCGCCGTCCCGGCGGGCACGAAGACGGCGCTGGTCGGCGAGACGGGCTCCGGCAAGACGACCTGCGCGTACCTCGTCGCCCGCCTCTACGACGCGACGCAGGGCACGGTGACGATCGACGGCGTCGACGTGCGCAAGCTCGACTTCCCGCTCGCTGACCGAGTCGGTCGGCGTCGTCTCGCAGGAGACGTACCTCTTCCACGCGACCGTCCGCGAGAACCTGCGCTTCGCGCGCCCGGAGGCGACCGACGCGGAGATCGAGGAGGCGGCCCGGGCCGCGCAGATCCACGAGCTCGTGGCCTCGTTGCCCGAGGGGTACGAGACCGTCGTCGGCGAGCGCGGCTACCGCTTCTCGGGCGGCGAGAAGCAGCGCATCGCGATCGCGCGGACGATCCTCCGGAACCCGCCCATCCTCGTCCTCGACGAGGCGACGTCTGCGCTCGACACGCAGACCGAGCGGGCGGTTCAGGCGGCGCTCGAGCGGCTCGCCGAGGGACGGACGGTGATCGCGATCGCGCATCGGCTCTCGACCGTCCGCGACGCCGACCAGATCGTCGTGGTCGACCGCGGCCGCGTCGTCGAGCGCGGTACGCACGAGGAGCTTCTCGCGCTCGGCGGCCGCTACGCGGCGCTCGTCGCGCGGGACGCCGACGTCGGCGAGGTCGTGCCGACCCCGAGCTGACGCTCGCGCGAGGTGCCCGCGTTGCCGTAGATTCGGCGCCGCCATGCGCCGCCTCTCGGTCGTCGTGCTCCTCGCCGTGGCGGCCCTCGCCGTGACGGCCGTCGTGGCGATGCGCGAGGATGAGGTCCCGTCCGTCGCGGAGGCAGCGGACGAGGTCGTCGCCCTGGGCGTGCCGGGTGTCCTCGTCCGCACGCGCGAGGACGACGGCGTCACCGAGCTGGGCCGGGGAGATGCGTCTGCGGGCGATCGCTTCCGGGTCGGAAGCGTCACGAAGACGTTCGTCGCTGCGCTCACGCTCACGCTCGCGGACGCCGGCGTGCTGAGGCTGGACGATCCCGTCTCGCGTCACGTACCCGGGCTGCTGCGCGACGGCGATCGGGTCACCGTCCGCGATCTCCTCGGCCACAGGGCCGGCCTCTACGACTACACCCACGAGCCCGCGCTCCTGAAGGGCGAGCTCGCCCCGCGCGCGCTCGTCGCGCTCGCGGACCGGCGCGAGCGGACCGGGGGGTACGCGTACTCGAGCACGAACTACCTCGCCCTCGGCCTCGTACTCGAGGCGGCGGCGGGCGAGCCGCTCGAGGTGCTGCTGCGCCGGGACGTGTTCGAGCGCTTCGGGCTCGACGACACGACGTTCGAGCCCGGGAGGGTGAGCGGCGACTACCTGCACGGGCACGAGCGCGCGTCCCGCGACGGCGTCGCGACGGGGCAGCTGCGGGACACCGACAGGCGGTCGGCGCGGTCGGCCTGGGCGGCGGGCGCGGCCGTCTCGACGGCGGCAGACCTCGACCGCTTCTTCACGCGGCTCCTCTCGAGCGATCTCGGCCGGCGCATGCGGCCTCGCGGCGATGCGCGGTACGGCCTCGGGCTGGCGCGCTTCGAGACCGAGTGCGGGCCTGTCGTCGGGCACACCGGGAACCTGCTCGGCACCGTTACGGTCGTCTGGGCGAGCAGCGATCGGATGCTCGTGACGGCGGCGAACGCGTTCCCGCTCGACCCCGCGCAGGAGGCCGCGCTGCAGCGCCTGCTCGGCCAGGCGGCATGCGGTTGACGCACGGTAATCCTGCTGCCATGTCACGCGCTTGCGACTACGTTTCCCCTGCACCCGAACGAGAGACGCTGCCCCTCGAGGGCGCGCGACCACCGAGGAGATCCACACCATGACGGCGACGACGACGGAGACGGGTCTGGAGCGACACGGGCTCGAGCCGACCGGCGACGTGCTCCGCAACCCGACCACGTCCCAGCTCTACACCGACGCGCTCAAGCGCGGCGACGGCCGGCTCGCCGAGGGCGGCCCGCTCGTCGTCGACACGGGCCGCTTCACGGGCCGCTCGCCCGACGACAAGTTCGTCGTTCGCGAGCCGGGCTCCGAGGAGCGGATCTGGTGGGGCGAGATCAACCGGCCGATCGAGGAGCCGAACTTCGAGGGGCTCCGTCGCAAGGTCGCCGACTACCTCTCCGCGCAGGAGCGCCTCTACGTCATCGACGCGTTCGCCGGCGCCGACCCGGCGCATCGGATCGGCGTGCGCGTCGTCACCGCGAGCCCGTACCACGCGCTCTTCGCGAAGACGATGTTCATCCGCCCGACCGACGAGGAGCTCGAGGCGCACGAGCCCGAGGCGCTCGTGCTGCACGCGCCCGAGGTCGAGGCCGACCCGGAGGCGGACGGGACGCGCACGGGCACGTTCGTCGTCCTGCACCCGTCGCGCACGCGAGGTCGTGATCGGCGGCACGTTCTACGCCGGCGAGATCAAGAAGTCGATCTTCACGGTGATGAACGACCGGCTGCCGCTCGAGGGCGTCTTCCCGATGCACTGCTCGGCGAACGTCGGGGCCGACGGCGACGTCGCGATCTTCTTCGGCCTCTCCGGGACGGGCAAGACGACGCTCTCCGCCGACCCGTCGCGCAGCCTGATCGGCGACGACGAGCACGGGTGGGGCACGAACGGCGTCTTCAACGTCGAGGGCGGCTGCTACGCGAAGGTGATCCGCCTCTCGGCCGAGGCCGAGCCGGACATCTTCCGGACGACGCACACGTTCGGGACGATCCTCGAGAACGTCGCGATGGACGAGCGCGGCGTGATCGACCTCGACGACGACTCGAAGACCGAGAACACGCGCGCCGCGTACGAGCTCGAGCAGATCCCGAACGCCCATCCGTCGAAGATGGCGGGCCACCCGCGCAACGTCGTGTTCCTCACCGCCGACGCCTTCGGGATCCTGCCCCCGATCGCACGGCTCACGCGCGAGCAGGCGCAGTACTGGTTCCTCTCCGGGTTCACCGCGAAGCTCGCCGGCACCGAGATCGGCGTCACCGAGCCGCAGCCGACGTTCTCGACGTGCTTCGGCGCGCCGTTCATGCCGCAGCTCCCGTCGCTCTACGCGCGGATGCTCGGCGAGAAGCTCTCGGAGCACGGCGCGACCGTCTGGCTCGTCAACACGGGCTGGACCGGCGGGCCGTTCGGCGAGGGCCACCGGATGCCGATCAAGGCGACCCGGGCGCTGCTCACGGCCGCGCTCTCCGGCGCGCTGGACGACGCCGCCTACCGGGTCGACGAGGTATTCGGCTTCGAGGTCCCGGCTGCGGTCCCCGGCGTCGACACCGCGCTCCTCGACCCGCGCTCGACGTGGGCCGACCCCGCGGCGTACGACGCGAAGGCGCGGGAGCTCGCCGGGATGTTCCGCGCGAACTTCGAGAAGCGCTTCGCCGCGCAGGTCGAGCCCGCCGTCGCCGCCGCCGGCCCGCGCGACGCGTGAGCGTCCGCCAGCTTCGCGTCGTTGTCTCGAGGGGCCGGACGGGCTCCAGCTGACGCTCGTCGAGGAACCACCGGCGGACGGCTCCCCGGAGCAGATCACCGCCTGACGACCGTGCTTCCGGGGCCGTGAGGCCCGCGTTAGCCCTCTGTTAGCCGTCCCACCGACTCTTTCCCTGCAACTCCACCGAGAGGAGCCGTGATGAGCACGAGACGAGGACGGACGCCCGCATTCGGCCGCACGGCGCGGCTGATCGTCGGCGCGCTCGCGGTGGCGGCGGTGGTCACGACCTCCGCGCTCGCGGGGACGATCGTCGGCACCGCCAAGAACGACACGATCCGCGGGACGACCGGCGCGGACAAGCTGTACGGGCGCCAGGGGAACGACTCCCTGTTCGGGATGGCCGGCGCCGACTACCTGAACGGAGGCGCCGGTAAGGACCGGTTCTCCTGCGGAGCCGGTCGCGACACGGTCGTCGCCGAGAGGGGTGAGAGCGTCGCCCGGGACTGCGAGGTCGTGCGCCGCACCGGTGGGACGACGACCCCACCGCCGCCGACGACGCCGGCACCGCCGACACCTCCACCGCCCGCTCCACCCCCGCCGCCTGCGCCCCCGCCCGCCAAGGCCGGGTTCTTCGGAGGCTTCGCGAGCACCGGCGGCAGCGTCAACTTCGTCGTCGCGGGAGACGGGCGAAGCCTGTCGCAGTTCCAGGTTCAGCTACGAGGCCGACTGTCAGCCGCCCGGACGCCTCAGCTCAGGCATCACGTACAGCGGTATCGTCCCGATCGCAGCCGACGGCACGTTCTCCGTGAACGGGACGACCGCATCGGGCACCACCGTGAAGTTCAACGGGACCTTCGATGCGGCCGGTACCTCGGCGGCGGGACGCTTCCAGGTCCACGTGCCCTTCGACCAGGACGGGGTGCACTACGAGTGCGACTCGGGCGGCGCGGACTGGTCGGCCAAGTGGCAGGGCTGATCTGAGGTAGCCGGGCCGACCGGCGAATGGTGCGGCGGTGTCCGCTTCGACACCGCCGCACCCGTGCGGCCCGGGGAGCATGTTGCGGAGTCCCGGCCCGCACTCCATCCGATAGTTTCCAAGCGATGGACGCCCCCTTCGACGTGCTCGTCGTCGGTGCCGGCTGCGCCGGCATGCGCGCAGCGATCGAGGCGCACGACGCCGGCGCCCGCGTCGCCGTCGTCTCCAAGCTCCACCCGACGCGCAGCCACTCCGGCGCCGCCGAGGGGGGCATCAACGCGGCGCTCGGCAACAAGGCGGACGACAACCCCGAGACGCACGCCTTCGACACCGTCAAGGGCTCCGACTACCTCGGCGACCAGGACGCGATCGAGATCTTCACGCGCGAGGCGCCGGGCGACATCTACCAGCTCGAGGGCTGGGGCTGCGTCTTCTCGCGGAACGCGGAGGGCAAGCTCGACCAGCGCCCGTTCGGCGCCGCCGGCTCGCCGCGCACCGTCTACTCGGCCGACATCACCGGCCACGTCCTCATCCAGGTGCTCTACGAGCAGCTCCAGAAGCGCATGGACCAGGGGCTCGTCGTCCTCGAGGAGTACTTCGCGTTCCGGCTCGATCGAGGACGGACGGCCGCTGCACCGGCGTCGTCTGCTGGGACCTCCTGAACGGCGGCGTCAAGGTCGTCACCGGCTCGGCGACGATCCTCGCGACGGGCGGCGTGGGTCGCCTCTACCGCGCGACGACCAACGCGTACGCCTGCACGGGTGACGGCATGGCGATGGCGCTCCGCGCCGGGCTGCCGCTCAAGGACATGGAGTTCATGCAGTTCCACCCGACGACGATGTACCCGTCGGGGATCCTCATCACCGAGGGCTGCCGCGGCGAGGGCGGCTACCTGATCAACAAGGACGGCGAGCGCTTCATGAAGCGCTACGCGCCGAACGCGCTCGAGCTCGCGTCGCGCGACGTCGTGTCCCGCTCCGAGACGACCGAGATCGAGGCGGGCCGCGGCGTCAACGGCTCGGTGATGCTCGACCTGCGCCACCTCGGGCCGGAGAAGATCCTCAACAAGCTGCCCGGCTCGCGCGAGCTCGCGATGACGTACGCGGGCGTCGACCCGATCTTCGAGCCGATCCCGGTCCGCCCGGGCGCCCACTACCACATGGGCGGAGTCGACGACGGACGAGTGGGGGCTGACCGAGCTCGAGGGCCTCTACGCGGCCGGCGAGACGGCCTGCATCTCGGTGCACGGCGCGAACCGGCTCGGCGGCAACTCGCTGATGGAGACGATCACCTTCGGCCGCCGCTCCGGCCGGCATGCCGCGGAGTACGCGCTCGGTCGCGGGCACCGCCGACCGGCAACGCCGAGGCGGCGCGCGCGGACGCCGAGACGTGGGTCAAGGGCCTGCTCGACGTCTCGACGGGCGAGCGGCCGTGGCAGATCCGCGACGAGCTCGGCCAGTCGATGCTCGAGAACTTCGGCGTCTTCCGCTACCCCGACCGGATGGAGAAGCAGATCGGGCTGATCGACGAGTACCGGCGAGCGCTACGAGCGCGGCATCGTGATCGAGGACAAGGGCTCAGGTCTTCAACAGCGATCTGACGCAGGCGATCGAGCTCGGCTACCTCCTCGACCTCGGCGCGTGCATGCTCCAGGCGGGCCTCGCGCGCAAGGAGTCGCGCGGCGCGCACTCGCGGCCGTCCGACTTCCCGGAGCGCGACGACGAGAACTTCCTCAAGCACTCGATCACGCGCTGGGTCGACGGCGCGCCGCAGCTCTCCTACGCCGAGGTGCGCATGACGAAGTGGGAGCCGATGGTGAGGACCTACTGATGGCGACAGAATCGGCCCGAATCTGGCACAGTTTCGTTGCACATTCGGGCAACGCGGCTCGATAGAATTGACAGTGGGTGGTGGGTTGGGGTGCCCCGGAGGGCGCAACCCGTCGGCGACTGCCGAGAATCGAGGCAGCGGCGTGAAGGTCGAGCTCAAGATCTGGCGCTACGACGCCTCGACGGGCGAGCGCGCGCTCAAGCCGTACGAGGTCGACGTCTCCGAGGAGGCGACGCTCCTCGACACGCTCGACGTCGTCAAGGACAAGGTCGACGGGACGCTCGCCTACCGCAAGAGCTGCCGCATGATGATCTGCGGCTCCTGCGGGATGCGCGTCGACGGCGGCGCGGTGCTGGCCTGCAAGACGCGGATCCTCGACCTCGTCGCGGACGGTCGCGTCCCGGTCGATCTCGGCGATGGGGAACCTGCCGATCGTCAAGGACCTCGTCGTCGACATGGATCCGTTCTGGCAGAAGATGCGCGCGGTCCAGCCGTACCTCGAGCCGCGGCTCGACCGGACGACGGAGAGGGAGAACATCGTCTCGCAGCAGCAGATGGACGTGATCCACAAGGAGTCGCTCTGCATCAACTGCGGCTGCTGCGTCTCCGAGTGCAACTCGATGGAGTCCGACCCCGACTTCCTCGGGCCGGCCGCGCTCGCGAAGGGCTTCCGCTTCGTCGGCGACGCGCGCGACGGCGCGACGATCGAGCGGCTCGAGCGCTACAGCGAGGAGCACGGGATCTGGGACTGCACCCGCTGCTACTTCTGCAACGAGCGCTGCCCGAAGGGCGTCGACCCGCGCGACGCGATCGCGAAGCTCGGCGCCGAGGCGATGAAGGCCGGCATCGACCGCGACATGGGCGCGAAGCACGCGAAGTGGTTCGTCACGTCGGCGAAGACGACCGGCTGGCTCCGCGAGACGGAGCTCGTGCCGAAGACCCAGGGCGTCGTGAAGGCGATCAAGGAGATCAAGTTCGCGATGTCGCTCCTGCCGAAGGGCAAGGTGCCGCCGCCCTTCCCGCCGCACGTCGCGGCGGACGTGGAGGAGTCGCGCGCGCTGTTCGACCTCGTCAAGACGCAGGGCCGCGACGGCGCCGCCGGCATCGTCCAGGGCGAGAAGGCGCTCATGCACCTCGCGCCACCAGGGCGAGACGGTCGACGGGCCCGAGCCACCCGTACGACGACCCGCGCTCGTTCGTGCAGCCGTACCTCCCCGACGACGAGCCCGAGAGCTCGGACTAGGCTTCGACGCCGTGAAGAAGGTCGCCTACTACAAGGGCTGCCTCGCGAGCCTGTCCGCGAAGGAGCTCGACACGTCGACGCAGGCGCTCGCGCCGAAGGTCGGCTACGAGCTCGTCGAGCTCGACTCGGTCACGTGCTGCGGCGCCGGCGACATCCACGAGGCGGAGCCCGACTACTACCTCCACCTGAACGCGCGGATCCTCGCGTACGCCGCGGCGGAGGGCGTCGACACGCTGATGACGGTCTGCAACGTCTGCACGCTCAACCTCCGGCAGGCGAACTACCAGCTCCTGAACGACGCGGCGCTCCGCGAGCGGGTGAACGACAACCTCGAGAAGGTCGGCGCGCCGCGCTACGAGACGGACGTCGACTGCGTCCACTTCCTCTGGCTCGTCGCGGGCGAGAGCTTCGCGCGGCTCCAGGAGGTCGCGCACAAGGGCCTACGCGGGCTCAAGATCGCGCCCGTTCTACGGCTGCCAGATCCTGCGGCCGTCGAAGCTGATGGGCTTCGAGGACCCCGACAAGCCGGACTCGCTCGAGCGGATCATCACCGCCTGCGGCGGCGACCCGATCGACTACCCGGCGAAGATCAAGTGCTGCGGCTTCCCGATCATCCAGGCGCGCGAGGACACCGCCCTCGGCGAGCTGATCCAGCCGATCGAGCAGGCGAAGGAGGCCGGCGCGGACGCGATCGTGACGCCGTGCCCGCTGTGCCACCTCTCGCTCGACGCCTGGCAGTCGAAGCTGAAGAAGCAGACGGGCAAGGACTTCCAGATGCCGATCCTGCACCTCTCGCAGCTGATCGGCGTCGCCGCCGGCCTCTCGGACTCGGAGCTCCGCTTCAAGCGGCACGTCGTCTCGGTCGAGCCGGTGCTCGAGAAGCTCGCGCTCTAGCTTGCTCGCGAAGCAGGATTCCGCAGCGCGCGGAATCCTGCCGCTGATCCCCGCCTGCGGCGGGGCAGATCCCTGAAGGCGCCCGCTGTCGCGGTCGCGACTGCCTCGGTGGCTTCGGTGACTCATGGCACCTCTAGGCTCCCGAGATGCTCACGGCCGTCGTCGTCCTCGCTGCGCTCGCGCTCGCCTGTGCCGTCTACGGCTGGTTCGAGGCCGGCTGGCTGCGCACGCGGGTGCTCGAGGTCCCGATCGACGGGCTCCCCGCGGCGCTCGACGGGCTCCGGATCGGGCACCTGTCCGACTTCCACCTCGGCGCGCCGCTGTCGCGCGGCAACGGCGCGAGCGCGCGCGCCGTCGACTGGGTCGCGCAGCGGCGGCCCGACCTCGTCTGCGTCACCGGAGACCTCGTCTCGCACCCGCGCGGCGAGGCGCGCCTGCGCGAGCTGCTCGAGCGGCTCGACGACCCGTTCGTGATCCTCGGAAACCACGACGTCGCCGTGACGCGCGATCCGTTCTCGCGGGCCGCCGAGCTGCGCGACCTCGAGCAGGCGCGGCTCCTCCGCGACGAGGAGGCGACGGTCGAGCGCCACGGCGAGCGCGTCTCGGTCGTCGGCGTCGATCCCGAGGCGTACCGCGCCGGTCGCTCGCGCCCGACGGAGCTCGTCGACGGCGACGCCGGTCTTCGGCTCCTCCTCTGCCACTTCCCCGTCTGCCGTCGACCGGATCCCGCCGGGCGCGTTCCACCTCGTGCTCGCCGGCCACCTCCACGCCGGCCAGATCTGCCTGCCGCTCTCGCCCACGCGGAGGCTGACGCTCGCCCATCCGCGCGCGCGGTTCGTCGCCGGGCTCTACGAGACGCCGTCCGCGGTCATGCACGTCTCGCCGGGCACGGGGACGACGTTCGTCCCGTTTCGCTTCTTCGCGCGACCCGAGGTGACGGAGCTCGTGCTGCGCCGTCGGCACTAGACTGGCCCCGATGGAAGGCGGCGCCGTGATCTCGCACGACGTGCTCGCGTCGTACGCGGCCGATGCGGCGCTGGAGGTCAACGGCGTCGCGGAGCTGACCGACGGGCCGCGTCGCCATCGCGGCGTCCGCGTCACCGAGACGGACGGCACGTTCGCGCTCGAGGTGCACGTCGCGCTCGCGTGGGGGGCGCGCGCGCCGGAGATCGGCACGGCGGTGCAGCGGCGTGTCGCGGACTACCTCGTTCGCACGGCGAAGCTCGCCGTCGGTCGCCGTGGACGTCGTCGTCGCCGACGTCTCGCTGACATGTCCCCGGGCGTCACCGGGCTCACCCGCGCGACTCTCGGCTCGGCGCCGTCCGTCTGCCGCGACTGCGTCTGGTGGCAGTCGCGCGGCAACAAGACGGCGTCGAAGGACCGGTGGATCGACCGCGCCGAGGAGGACTGGGGCGAGTGGGGGACGATCTACCTCGACGAGGGCGGCCGGCTCCTCGGAACGCTGCAGTACGGCCCGTCGCACCTCTTCCCACGGGCCGCCGACCTGCCCGCCGGCCCGCCGTCGGACGACGCGGTCCTCGTGACGTGCACGTACCTCGTCGGGGACGGCGCCGAGTGGGTCGAGAAGTCGCTGCTCCTCGCGGCGATCGGCGAGTCGCGCGACCGGGGCGCGCGCGCCCTCGAGGCGTTCGCGTACCGCTATCCGCCGGGCGAGACCGTCGAGGAGCGGTTCCTCGTGCACCGGACGGTCTTCCCGCGCGACTTCCTCGACGAGTTCGGGTTCACGACGCTCCGCGTCCAGGGGCGCGTCGAGCTCTGCCGGCTCGACCTCGGCGGCCTCGCGCCGATCGAGGAGGGGCGACGCGCGAAGGTGCTGCGGGTCGTGCAGGAGGCCTTCACGCCCGACGCCGGCGCCGGTTCCCGCGGCCGTAGCGCGTCTACCGGCAGCTCGCGGAGCCGGCGTCCGCGTACTCCGGCCCCGACGCCGTCAGGAAGCGCCAGCTGTAGCCGCGCGGGCGCAACGTGAGCCGGAGCACGCCGAACGACTCGGCCTGACGCGCGACGCTCCTCGGCTGGATCGTGCCGAACGGGCGGAGCTCCGCGCCCACCCGTTCCCACGACGAACGAGCGGATCCCCGCGATCGGCGCGAATCGCTCGTAGTCGTGATCGTGGCCGCTCAGCACGACGTCTGCGCGCGGCGGCCGAGAGAAGGCTCCAGAAGGCGCGCGAGCCGTCGCGTCGGAGCCGTGCTTCCCGGAGCTGAAGCGCGGGTGGTGCCAGTACGCGAGCGTGCATCGGGTCGCGCGATGCCGGGCGAGGTCGTGCTTGCAGCCAGCGCCACTGGCGCGACCCCACGCTGCACCCGCCGACCTCGTCGCACGTTCGAGTTGAGCACGACGACGTGCCAGGCGCCGAGCTCGTAGGAGTACCACCCTTCCGCCGGAAGGCGCGAAGATCGACCGCGGCGGCTGCCGCGTCGCTTCGCGCCGTTCGCGTACTCGTGGTTCCCGAGCGCCGCGCGGATGCGCGGCATGATGCGCCCCCAGGCGGGCATGAAGCAGCGCGCGAACTCGTCGGCGGTCCCGTTGTCGTAGACGAGGTCGCCGAGCAGCGCGACCGTCCCGGGCGTGCGGGCCACGAGGGCTGCGACCTGCTCGTCGGTCTCGTCGTTGCAGGATGCGACGTCGCCGACTGCGAGGAGCGTCGCCGTCGGTCGCGGAGGCCCGGGCGCGGCGGAGGGAGACGGAGGAGCGGCGTCACGCCGCGACGAGCGCCGCGACGACGGAGCCCAGGCCCTATGCCTGGACATGCGCTGAGTCGAGCAGCAGCTCGGCGATCTGGATCGCGTTCAGCGCGGCGCCCTTGCGGAGGTTGTCGCTCGAGAGGTAGAGCGCGAGGCCGTTCTCCGTCGCCTCGTCGCGGCGGATGCGGCCGACGAGCACCTCGTCGATCCCGGCCGCGGCGGACGGGGTGGGGAACGCAGGAAGGTCGAGGACGCGGACGCTCGGGGCGCCGCGGAGCACCTCGGCGGCGTCCTCGGGCGCGAGCGGCTGCTCGAGCTCGATCCAGACGGCCTCGGAGTGACCCACCATGACGGGGACCCGCACGCAGGTCGCCGAGATGGGGAGGTCGGGCAGCTCCATGATCTTGCGCGTCTCGGCGCGGAGCTTTGCCTCCTCGTCCGACTCGACGCCCTCCCACGTCCAGTCCATGACGACGTCGTGGTCAGCGGGTGCCTCTGCTGCGAGCGCGTCCATCCGCTGTGCTCCGGCGCCCGACACCGACTGGTACGTGGACACGCGGACCCGCTGCAGCCCGGCCTCGTCGTGGAGGGGCTTGAGGACGCAGGTGAGCGGGATCGTGCAGCAGTTCGGGTTGGCGACGATCCGGTCCCGCTCGAGCGACTCGAGCGCGCGGCGGCCGTTCACCTCGGGGACGACGAGCGGGTAGCCGTCGACGAGGCGGTAGGCGGACGACTTGTCGACGCAGATCGCGCCGGCTCCGGACGCGACCGGGACGAGCTGCCTGCTCGCCGACGTGCCGACCGAGAAGAGGAACAGGTCGACATCTCCCGCGCCGAGCGTCTCCTCCGTCGCCTCCTCGACGACGAGCTCCTCGTCCCCGAAGGGGAGGCGCGACCCCGCGGAGCGGGCCGAGGCGAACGCGCGCACGTTCTCGTACCCGCGCTCGGCGAGCAGCGCGAGCGTGACCGTGCCGACCGCTCCGGTCGCGCCGACGACGCCGATGCGTGGCTGCGCGCTCATCGTCCTCTGTTTCTAGCGGAAGAGGCGGAGTCCCTGCCGGGAAGCGCTCGAAGGGAGAGAGGCGGCTATGCGGGCCTGCGCCCCGCGAGGGCCCGCCCGAGCGTCACCTCGTCGGCGTACTCGAGGTCGCCGCCGACCGGGAGGCCGCTTGCGAGGCGCGTCACGGAGACGCGCTCGCGGAGCCGGTCGGCGAGGTAGGCGGCGGTCGCCTCGCCCGTCATCGTCGGGTTCGTGGCGAGGACGACCTCCTCGACCACGCCGTCGCCCGCGCGCTCGAGCAGCTGCTCGATCCGAAGGTCTCGCGGCTCGACGCCGTCGAGCGGCGACAGCGCCCCTCCGAGGACGTGGTAGAGGCCGCGGTACTCGTGCGTCCGCTCGAGCGAGAGGACGTCCGCGGGCTGCTCGACGACGCAGATCACGGTCCGGTCGCGTCGGGTGTCCAGGCAGACGCCGCAGAGCTCGTCCTCGGTCAGGTTGCCGCATTCGCGGCACGGGCGGACTCGTGCTTTGACGTCGGCGATCGCATGCCCGAGCGCGTTCGCCTCGTCCGAGGGCACGGCGAGGATGTGGAACGCGAGGCGCTGCGCCGTCCGGGTGCCGATCCCGGGCAGGCGCGTGAGCTGCGCGACGAGGTTGTCGACCGCGGGGCTCAGCACGCCGTCACGTTAACCGTCCGCTGCGGACGTGGCGCCCTGGTACATCATCAGCTCGCCGAGACGCTCGAGACGCCGCTCCACGAGCTCCACGAACGCCCGCGTCGCGGGCGAGACCGGCGCGTCGTGTCGCGCGATGAGCGCGAACGTCTCCCACATCGGATCGTCGAACGGCACCGCATGCAGCGACCGCGTTCCGCGCATGCGCCCGAGCACCGCGCGCGCGACGACCGTGTCGCCGACGCCTCGGGCGACGAGCTGGATCGCCGCCTCCATGTCCTCGACCTCGACCACGGCCCGGAGCGTCACGCCGGCCGGCTGCGCCCGCTCGGCGAGCTGCCTGCGCGTCGGGTCGTCCCAGCCGTAGTCGGCGTCGTAGAGGACGAGCGGCAGCTCGGCGAGCCGCTCGATCGTCATCGGGCCGGCGACGCGCTCGGGGTCGCGGCTCACGACGACGAGCTCCTCGCGATGGACGGGCCGGAGCTCGAGGCCGTCGTCGTCGACCGGGAGGACGACGAGCGCCGCTTCGAGCCGCCCTCTCTCGACCGACGTCCGCGACGAGGGACGAGTTCTGGCCGACGAGCCGCAGCCGGACGTCCGGGTAGCGCTTGCGGAAGTCGCCGACGAGGTCGGCGATCAGGAATCCCGACGCGGTGCCGTACATGCCGAAGCTCAGCGTCCCGCCGCGAAGCTCGCGCACGTCGCGAACGGCGTCGCGCGCACGCCCGACCCCGTCGAGCACGCGCGCCGCCTCGGGGCGAAACGCACGCCCGGCCTCGGTGAGCGCGATTCCGCGACCGGCGCGGACGAAGAGGTCGACGCCGAGCTCCGCCTCGAGCTGCCGCACCTGCTCGGAGAGCGACGGCTGCGCGATGTAGAGCGACCGGGCCGCGGCCGTGAACGAGCCGTGCTCGGCGGCTGCGAGGAAGTAGCGGAGCTGCTGGAGAGTCATAGTCTCAACCTATCGAATACGAAGCAAAGAAAGAGTACGGCTACCGCTGGACAGGCCCTACCTTGGCTCCATGGCTGCCCGCCGCCCGTACGCACTCGGTGTCCTTCTCTGTCTCGGCGCAGGGATCGCGTTCGCGATCCAGCCGGTCCTCGGGCAGCTCGCGCTCGATCGCGGTGCGGCGATCGCGCCCCTCCTCGGCTGGCGCTACGCGATCGCCGCGGCGATCCTCGTCGTGCTGGCGCGGCGCCGTCTCGTGGCGATGCCGTGGCGCGTCGCAGGAACCGCGTTCGGGCTCGGCGTCGTGCTGTACGCCGCCGACTCCGCTCTGTTCTACGCCGCGCTCGGCCGGACGTCGGCGCCGTTCGCGACGCTGCTCCACTACGCGTACCTCCTCGGCGTGATCGGCGTCGCGGCGCTCCTCGGTCGTGAGCGGCTCGGTGCTCGACGGGCCGCCGCGCTCGGCGCGGTCCTCATCGGCGTCGCCCTCGTGGGCGGCGGCGCCGGCTCGCCGGATCCGCTCGGGATCGTGCTCGCGCTCGCGTCGGCGTCCGCCTACGCGGCGTACGTCCTTCTCTCGGACCGGATGCTGCGCGGCGTCGATCCCGTCGCTTTCGCCGCGCTGCTCGTCACGGGCGCCGCTGCGGCGTTCCTCGTGTTCGGCGCCTCGCGCGGTGAGCTCGGTGCGATCGGCGGCGGCGTCGGCGCGATCGCCGTCGTCGTCGGCGCCGTCGTCGGCACCGTCTTCGCGGTGACCGCGTTCCTCGCAGGCATCCGGCTCGTCGGCCCGGGAACGGCGTCGCTCCTCGTCACGATCGAGGCGCCGGCGGGGCTGGCGCTCGCGGCGCTCGCCCTCGGCGAGCGGCTCGCGCCCGTGCAGCTCGCCGGGGCGGGCGCTCGTCGTGAGCGCGATCGTCGTCCTCCAGGTGCGGCTGCGGCTGCCGCGCCGGCGCCCGGCCGAGGTGCGCCTGCTGCCGCTGCCCGCGGCCGCCGAGCCCGCCGAAGCGCTCGCAGCCTAGGTCTGCAGCGAGACCGGCCGGCGGCCGGAGCAGGCGACGCGCATGCGAATGAACCGGTCGCCTTCGATCTCCGCGTAGGCCGTCTGCTCGAGGGCCGTCGCGGCGGTACCCGTCCCGTCGGATTCGACGACGTACCGAATCCGGGTCAGGTCGGCGAACGGCGTCGCCTCGGACTCGGGAACGGTGCCCGCTCCGTCGTCGAGCCAGCGGCGGTATCGCGCCGCGATCTGCTCCGGCCCGGCGTCCTCGCGGATGCCCGGGGGCACGACCGCGACCAGGAGCGCGTCGGCGTGGAAGCATGCCGCGATCCCCTCGAAGTCGCGCGCGTGGAGCGCGGTCAGGAACCGCTCGACCACAGGAGGAACCGCCTGCTCCATGCGATCGTGGGCTACAACCCCGGAAGGCCGAGCCCGCCCAGGTCGGGCAGCTGACTCCGGAGCTTCGCCTCGACCGCCTGGGCGGCCGCACGGAGCGCCTCGTTCGAGGCGGCGAGGACCATGTCGGCGAGCATCTCCGGGTCGTCCGGGTCGATCGCCCGCGGATCGATCCGGATCTCGACGAGCTCGCCGGCGCCGTTCGCACGCGCGGTGACCATCCCCCCGCCGGCGGACGCCTCGGCGATCTCGTCCTTCGCGGCCTCCTGTGCCTGGGCCATCTGCTCCTGCATCTGCTGTGCCTGCTTCATGAGCGCGTTCATGTCGAGCTTCACGGCGTCTCCTCGATCTCGGTTGCGTCCAGGTCGCTGACGAGCAGCGAGATGACCTCCTGCTCGCCGAGCGGCGTCTCGTCGGGAGTGTCGTCGTCCTCGGGCGCGTCGGCGACGGCCGTGAGGACCGCGAGCTTCCGGCCCGTGACGTCGTACAGCGCGTCGCGGAGCAGCCTCGAGTTCGCCGGCTCGTCCACCTGCTTGCGGTGGAAGTCGGCGCCCGGCCGGAACGTCAGCGTGAGCGTGTCGCCGTCGAGGCTCCGACGGCGTCGCCTCCGACAGGAGCGTCGCGATGGGGATCGACCGCTCCTTCACGGCCGGTAGGACGCTCCGCGACCATGCGTCCTGCATCTGCTCGAGCGAGACGTCCGGCGCGCTCGACGCGGCGGCGCTGCCGGGGTCGTCGGTGGGCGGGGCCTCCCGAGGTGCCGGGCCCGCCGCGGGCGCGGGAACGGGGGAGGGGCCCCACGACTCCGCGGCGGGCGCACCGGCGTGCATACGGGATTCCAGCACTTCGATCCGATGGACAAGCGAATCGCGCGCCAGATCCGCGTGCGGGCGCGTCACCTTGACGAGCGCCAGCTCGAGCGGGAGCCGCGGGTCCGCGCCCTGCCGCTCGTCCTCCAGGACGACCGCGAGCAGGTCGACGAGGCGCAGCACGGTGGGCTCCGGAAGCTGGTTGGCCTGCTCGCGAAGCCGTTCCCGCGCCTCCTCCGTGAGCGGCAGCGACTCCGGGACGTGACCGACGTGCTGGACGAGCAGGAGCTGCCGGAGGTGCTCGAGCAGCTGCTTCGTGAGCTCCCCCAGGTCCTGCCCGCGCTCCGAGAGCTCCTCGATCAGCACGAGCGCGCCTGCCACGTCGCGGTCGACGATCGTGTCGCAGAGCCGGAAGAGCACGTCCTCCTCGACCGCAGTGCCGAGCTGGAGCACGTCCTGCACCGAGATCGACTTCGACGTCGCGGCGGCAAGCTGGTCGAGCATCGAGATCGCGTCCCGGTACGACCCGTTGGCGCCGCGCGCGACGAGCGAGAGCGCGGCGTCGGAGGCGTCGATGCTCTCACCGTCGCAGATCTTGCGAAGCGCCGAGACGAGCTCCTGCATCCGCGGACGCTGGAAGACGAACGTCTGGCAGCGCGACCGGACAGTCGGGATCACCTTCGCGAGGTCGGTCGTGCAGAAGACGAAGACGAGGTGGGGCGGGGGCTCCTCGATGAGCTTCAGCAGCGCATTCCATGCAGCGGTCGTGAGCTGGTGGGCCTCGTCGACGATGTAGACCTTCCAGCCCCCTTCGACAGGCTGGAGCATCGCGCGCTCGCGGATCTCGCGGACCTCGTCGATGCCGCGCTGCGACGCGGCGTCCATCTCGACGACGTCGAGGGCCGAGCCGTCCGCGATCGAGCGTGCGATGCGCGTCGTCGGGTCGAAGTCGGCGCTCGGGCCGCCCTCGGCGTTCAGCGCCTTGGCGAGGATCCGCGCCATGGAGGTCTTGCCCGTGCCTCGTGGTCCGGCGAAGAGGTACGCCTGCCGCACCTGACCGGTCTCGATCGCGTTCCGAAGCGTCCGGACGACGGCGTCCTGGCCGACGACCTGTGAGAAGTCGAGCGGGCGGTACGTCCGGTAGAGCGCCGTCACACCGTGATTGTCGCAGACCCCGTTCGTGCGCCGGCAGGGTCCGTTCGAGGCAGTGCAGTAGCGGACGGGCCGGCCGACTACAATCCCCCGACGGATGCATCCTGCTGCGCCCTCAGTGGCAGAGGCGTCGCGCAGTCTCTCCTCGGTCAAGACGGGCGAGCCGCCGGCCGATGACGACATTGTGACGTCTGTCGCCTACGAGCCGAACGACGACGCCGAGCCCGTCAGTCCGGAGCTCGCACTCGTCGACCCGTCGCTGGCCGAGCGCCTGCGGGCCGACCTGGGTGAGGCCGCGCCGGAGCCGGAGCCGCTGTCGCGGAGCCGCCCGAGCCGGTCGCCGAGTCGACGCCGATTCCCGACGTGATGCCGGTCGAGGCCGTACCCGAGCCGCCGCCGACAGTCGTCGTCGCGGATGTCGATCCGGTCGGGACAGCCGAGTCGGCGACCCACGACGATCCCGTCGATCTCCCCGCGGCCGGCGATCCGGAGCTCCCCTCCGCGAGCGTCCACGTTCTTCGGCCGGCACCCGCGGCGGACGAGCCTGCGGTCGTGGTCGAGCCCGAGCCTGTCGTCCAGGTGCCGCCCGTCCTCCCGGCGAGCGGGCTCGTGGGCGCGCGTCCGTCTCGCCGCTCAGGCGCCGGTCGCGCTTCTGGCACGTTCTCGTCCTGCTCGCCACCGTTCTGCTCTTCGCCGGCGTTGTGGCCGTCGGCGTCGTCACCGTGTCCGCGTTGACCGACCGCGACAGCGGCTCCGACGTCACGGCATCCGAAGATCCGGCCGCCTCAGCGCCCGCAGGTCGGGGAGGAGCAGGAGCCGGGCGCCGCGCCCGCGCCGACGGAGAACAGCCCCGCTGCGCCCGAGCCGCGGCGGTTCGCGTGGGCGCCGGTCGCCGGCGCGGTCTCCTATCGCTTCGAGCTCTTCCGGGGCGACGAGCAGGTGCTGCGCGCGTCGACCACGAGCCCGGCGTACGAGCTGCCGACGTCGTGGCGCTACGAGGGTCGCGAGGAACGGCTCACCTCGGGCTCGTACCGGTGGTACGTCTGGCCGGTGCTCGCGTCGGGACCTGCGGACGCGGCGATCGTCCAGGCGAGTCTCGACGTCCCGTAGCGTACGCCCGGCCGCGCGCTCCGTCGTCGAACAGGCAGTCCCGGGTGGTGTCGCCGCCGCCTGCTCGGGTCGGGCGGTGCCGCGGCACCTGGGAGGGGGTTCTTAGCGCTGCTTCCTTCCGGACCTGACGCGGTTCGAACGCTCCCAGTGCGCGGGACCCGACCGTCAACGCCACGTGTCGACGATCCGTGCCCACGACCACCGCCCTCGGACGGCGTTCGGTCCCGCTGGAGCGGATTTCGGGTTCAGGGAACCGCTGACTCCCCACCTAGCGCGACCGGGCCCGACGAGGGTAGCACCCGGCTCCCGAAGGAGTGAGCGCGATCAAGACGAACACGTTGGACGCCGATGTATGCGTTGATGACAGACGACGTCCATACCGACCGCACGTCGGGCTCGCCCGACGACGGCTCGGCCGGGAAGCCCGACCTCGTGCTCGTCGAGGGGAACCACGCCGACGAGCCGAGGCGTCCGCAGGCACGGCGCCGCAGGCCGCCGCTGCCGACGCTTCACCTCGAGGCGGACGAGATCCTTCACTTCCCCGCGGCGTAGCCGCGGGACGCGCTCCCGGCGAACCGTCGTTCCCGTCGAACCGTTCCTCGCGGTTCTGTCAGACGAGTCATGCCGCGATCCGGAGCACCACGTTCCCCGACTTCTGACCCGTCTCGACGTACCGGACGGCCTCGACGACGTCGTTCAGCGGGTACGTCCGGTCGATCACGGGGCGGTACGTGCCCGCCTCCACGAGCTCCTTGACGAGCAGCAGATCGTCCTTGCGGTACCGGCCGATGCCGAGCGTCCCCCGCTTGCTCCCGACGATCCGGGTGGCGAGCGCAAGGAACGGCACGTGGTAGAGGTAACCGAGATCCATCGTGATGTAGATCCCGCCCGGGCTCAGCGAGCCGCGGCAGCGGCGGAACGAGTGCTTGCCGACGGCGTCGAAGATCACGTCGTACGTCTTCCCGCGCTGGGTGAAGTCCTCCCGCAGGCGGTCGACGACCTCGTCTGCGCCGAGCGACCGGACGAGCTCGACGTCCTTCGTGTCGCAGACGGCCGTCACCTCGGACGCGGCGAGGTGGCCGACGAGCAGCTGCACGGCCGCCGTCCCCACCGAGCCGGCGGCGCCGTACACGAGGACGCTCTTCGCGGCGAGGGGATCGGCAGGCTCGAGGCAGCTCAATGCGAGCAGCGAGCCGTCGGGAATCGCGGCCGCCTCCTCGTCTGTCAGACCGACGGGCTTCGGCGGCGATCACGCCGCTCTCGCGGACGCTCACGTACTCGGCATTCGCGCCCGCCTTTACGCCGAACACCTCGTCGCCGACGCGGAGCTCGGTCACACGCAGCGCCGACCTCCTCGACGCGTCCGGCGAACTCCGTTCCGAGGCTCGTCCGCCGAGGGCGGCGGATACCGGTGAACACGCGCGTGAAGCGGTAGTCGGCGCTCCGGACGCCCATGGCGTCACCGCGTGTGACGGTCGAGGCGTGCACCCGCACGAGCACCTCGTCGTCGCCCGGCACCGGGCGCTCGACGTCTCCGATCCGCAGCACGTCGGGCGGCCCGTACCGGTCGTGGATAACGGCTCTCATCTCGTCATGTCCTCTCGTCGACTCGGGTGCATGCGATGGATCGGCGTGCCGTGCTTCCAGGCATCGCCGGCGCGATAGAGCGCAGCGGGCCGTCCGCCGCCGCGCCCGGGTTGCGCCGTGCGGCCGGTCGGCACCACCCACCCGTCCTCGCTGACGAGGCTCCGGCGGAAGTTCGCGGCGTCGAGCTGCACGCCCCAGATCGCCTCGTAGACCGTTCGAAGCTCGGCGATCGTGAACGTCGTGCCGACGAACGCCGTCGCGATCCCCGAGACCTCGAGCTCGACCCGAACGCGCTCGACCGCGTCGCGCAGGATCCTCAGGTGGTCGAACGCGAGCTCGATCCGCTCCTCGAGGATCTGCGACGCGGGGACGAGCGCCGCGCGAGCCGCGTCGGTGCCCGCGACGATCTCGCCGACGTCGCGGAGGACGGCGAGGTAGGCGACCGTGACGACGTTCATCCGCGGGTCGCGTCCCGGGTCGCCGTACGCGCCGAACTGGGTAAGCAGGCTGGGCACGTCGACTCCGGTCTCCTCGGAGAGCTCCCGTCGGGCTGCGAGGTCGAGCGTCTCCTCCGGGACGCTTGAACCCACCGGGGATCGCCCACATGCCCTTGTACGGCGCCTCGCCGCGTCGGATCAGGAGCACGTGGAGCACCGCCTCGCTCATCGTGAGGATGACGATGTCCACCGTGACCGCGAAGGCGGGGAACCGGCTCGCGTCGTACCCGGGTGGGACGCCCGGCTCGCCTGTTTTTGTCGCCATGACTTTTACTCTTGCAGAGAGTTTTGGTCATGTCAACCCAAACATGCACGAGGTAGGGTGACCTCATGGCCGAGATCCTGTTGTTCCACCACGCGCAGGGGCAGACGGAAGGGCTCCAGGCGTTCGCGAACGAGCTACGAGTCGGCCGGTCATGTCGTCCACACCCCCGATCTGTACGACGGCAAGACGTTCACCGGGCTCGACGACGGCGTCGCCCACGCCAAGCAGGTCGGCTTCGGCGTCCTGCTCGAGCGCGGCGTCGCCGCCGCTGAAGGGCTCCCCGCGGAGCTCGTCTACGCGGGCTTCTCCCTCGGCGTCATGCCGGCTCAGAAGCTCGCCCAGACGCGTCCCGGCGCGAGGGGCGCGCTGTTCTTCCACGCATGCTTCCCGCCGTCCGAGTTCGGCACCTGGCCGGACGGCGTCCCCGTCCAGATCCACGCGATGGAGCGCGACGAGTGGTTCGAGGAGGATGCCGCCGCGGCGACGGGAGCTCGTCGACGCGGTCGAGGGCGCCGAGCTCTACCTCTACCCGGGCGAGGGGCACCTCTTCGCGGACAGCAGCCTCGGCGCCTACGACGAGGAGGCCTCGGCGCTGATGAAGGACCGCGTTCTCGCGTTCCTGGAGGGCACCTAAGAGCGGCGGGGCGTACGTCTAGGTGGCTTCGACGATCACGAAGCGTCGTCCATCCGGACGACCCGGTGCGCGTTGCTTCCTCGTGACCGTCCAGCACAAGGAACCACCGCGCCTGTCGCCGGACATTCCGGTATGCCGTCCTGCTCACCGTGAGCTCGGCTGCACACTCATCCTGGCCGCACTCGCAGGCGACGTTCAACGAGGCTGTTTCGCTGCCCAGCAGCGAAGAGGCGCGCCGCTCGTTTTGCCATCGCGCTTCGCGCTGACGTTCCAACCCTTGGCTCTCCCCGTCCTGGATCTGCATGCGCATTCCTACCTCCGAGAGACGCTAGACTAATGATGAAAGACTTGAGCGCGACTGAGATAGTACGAAATATTATAGCGTATGTCAAGTGATCCAGAAGACACAGCAGAAGCCCTGGCGATTCGTCACGAACCACACCCAGGTGCTGCTCGCGATCGCCCAGAACCCCGACATTCGCGCTCGTGACATTGCAGACGCGGTCGGTATCACGGAGCGCGCCGCACAACGGATCGTCGCCGACCTCGTCGAGGCGGGTTATCTCGAGAGCGCGCGCGTCGGACGCCGCAACCGCTACACGATCAACCGCAACGGTCACCATGCGCCACCCTGCCCAGCACGATCAGGAGATCGGCTCGCTCCTCGACCTGCTCGAGCTCGACGAGTCTGTAGGGATCGGCGCTGAGCTGGGGCTGGTCAGTCAAACCGCACACCGGCAACAGACGCCGCAAGGAGGCAGCCATGAGCGACAAGAAGACCGCGCAGAAGTCGGCCGGAACGGCCAAGGGGTTCTCGCCCGAGGAGCGAGCCGCGATGAAGGAGCGCGCCCGGGAGCTGAAGGCGGAAGCACGCGCGAACAGGACGAGAGCGGAGGGGGAGAGCGACGTCCTCGCGAAGATCGCCGAGATGCCGGGACCGGATCGCGCGATTGCGAAGCGGATCCATGCGATCGTCAAGAAGAGCGCGCCGGATCTGTCGCCGAAGACCTGGTACGGGATGCCCGCGTACGCCCGCGACGGCAAGGTCGTCTGCTTCTTCCAGAGCGCGCACAAGTTCGACGCGAGGTACGCGACGTTCGGCTTCAGCGACGAGGCGAAGATCGACGAAGGCGCCATGTGGCCGACCTCCTTCGCGCTGAAGAAGCTGACCGCCGCCGACGAGGCGAGAATCGGCGCGCTCGTGAAGAAGGCGGTGAGCTGAGCTCCGCGCCGAGGGACAACGTCGACGAGGCAGGCGGCGCACCCGCGATGCCGACGTGGCGCGGGTTATGCCTCCTCGAACGGAAGGGCGCGCTTGCGCGCGAACTCTTCCGCCTGCTCCCACGTCAGCCACTCCCCGTGCTCTTCGAGCGTCACGTCCGGGTCGTTCGCATCCGCGATCCAGACCGGCCCGTAGATCTCACCGTCCACCTCTTCCGACTTCGCTTTCCAGAAGACGAGCCTGTCCCCGCCGACGACGATCGGCTGTTCGTCCGGGCTGGCAGGCGACGGCGCGCCGCGTCGGCGGAACCAGCGCATGGCGCAATGCTAGACCGCCCCGCGTCCGCGCGAAAACGAATCACGGGTGAGTCACGAGACGAGCCTCGGACTACGAGCAACCCACGTCGCGTCCGTCAAGTCCATCCCCGCGGCCATGCGCCCCGGAGCGTCCCGCCATCCGAGAGGGTGGGGGCCGGCGAAGACGACCCCGGGGCGCTCCACTTGCTTCCATCCGACGGGAACCAGTCCTGCCGCGTTTGGCGTTCGGCACCTGCGTCAATGATCGGGTTTGGCGGCTCCCGTTACCCGACATCCGTCTCTCTCTCGAGGGGGGCACGTTGGAGAACTGAACGGAGCGATTGGCCGCAATCCTCCGCTCGGGATGCATCGGGGTCAGGAGCCGCCACATGCCGCCAGACAGCCACCGCGAAAACGAACCGAAGGCGGGCCCCATGTTGCTTGGTGGCATCGACGTCGAGGACAGAATCGTGCGGCAGCTCGCGAACATCGTCAACCGGCCGCTCGCGCACAAGCTCGAGAAGGCACTCCTGTTCCGCTCGGCCGTCGTCGGTCTCACCCGAGCCGAGATGGAGGCGATCCTCATCGCACTCGAGTCGGCACCGGCCGAGCTACATGGCTTTCGCGATCTGCTGCTCTCTCAGCGGCAGTGGCGGCTGCGCGAACGGCTCTGATCTCGGCCCGACAAAGGCGGCCCTCTCCGCCCAGCGGCGCGACGCTACGAGCCTCCCGGCGCAGCGGCAGGCGTCGCGATCTCCGTCTCGGGCCTCGACCGTCGGAAGACCGCCATCGCAAGGATCACCAGGCCGATGCCGGTCAGGAGCAACGCGACCCCGACGACGATGCTGAAGACCGAGAGCATCTCGGCCATGAACCCCATATTGAGCGCGGTGGTCAGCGCGGTCTCCGTGACCCAGATGTCGCGGGCGCCGTTCGAGACCGGCTGGCCGTTCTCATCCTTCGCTGCCTCCGCCTGGTCGTTGGTTCCGGCCTGATCGCTCGGGTCGTCAGCAGACTGGAACTGGCCCATCTGCGAGTACGTCAGGCCGCCCGTCGCCGCGAGCGTGTGCTCGCGCATGATCTCCGCGAACGCGAGTGCCTGACTACCGGTCTCGACGGGCTCTCCGGCCCATTGCTCTGCATGCTCGGCCACGGCGGGGTCGGTGGCCGGGCCGAAGACGATTCCTTCCTGCTTGAGATTGTCGCGCGTGAAGGTGACGCCGTAGATTCCGAGGGCGATGACGGCGATCGCCGAACAGGATCAGCGCGCCTCCCGAGACGTAACCACCGATCCGTAGAGCCCGTCCGTGCTTCATCGCCTACCTCCTTCTTTCGGCCGTTTGCGCTCCGTGGTGGATCGGAGCGACGACGCCGATCATGCGTCGACTACTCTCCTCCGGTCGGCCAGGCTGTGTCGTCGGGATCCGTTGCGCGAAGAACAGCGCAATGACGATGAGCACCGCAAGGATCGCGAGCGCCGCGCGGAGCCCTTCGAGCCGCGCCTCGCCGTACGCATCGAGCGTCGCCTCGGTGACCCGTCGGCTCACGCGCGCGTCGTCGAGCGCTGCCTTCAGGTCGGCGTCCGAGATGAAGGGGACGCCGCCGGCGAGCTCGACCTCTGCCTGGGACTTCACCCGCTCCGGGATCGCCGAGCTCTGCTCGATGTTGATCAGGAACGCCGATGCGACGGCCGCGATCATCACCGAGCCCGCGAGCGCCGTGCCCATGGACGCGCCGAGGTTGGTCATCGTGTTCTGCACGCCTCCGACCTCGGGGCTCTCGTCGTCGGGAACCGCCGAGACGGTGACGGCGCCGAGCTGTGACGCGAGCGCGCCGATCCCGAGCCCGATGAGGAGCATCGGCACGAAGACGATCTCCGGCCCCGAATCCGCCTCGAGTCCACCGAGCAGGACGACTGTTCCTGCGAGCAGCGCGAGCAGGCCGCTCCGGACGATGAGGCGTGGGGAGACGTTCGGGAGCAGCTTCGGGATCCCGATCGCGGCGATGAGCAGCGTCAGGGAGAGCGGCAGCAGCCGCGCGCCCGTCTCGAGCGCCGTCAGGCCGAGGCACACCGAGAGGTAGAGCGGCACGACGAAGAAGAGGCCGGCCTGGGCGAGGTACTGGAAGAAGAACATCACGAGCCCGCCGTTCAGCTGCTTGTTCTGCAGCATCGCCGGGCGCACGAGCGGCTCGCCGCCGCGTGACTCGACGCGCGCCTGCCAGCGGAAGAAGAGCCAGATCACGAACAGCCCGGCGAGGATGAGCCAGACGGTCGGCGACAGGCCCGCCCATTCGGGTCCGCCGGGCTTCGGCTGGATCCAGCCCCACTCGCTCGAGCGGAGGACGCCGAAGACGAGCAGCGCGAGGCCGAGCGCCGACAGGACCGCCCCGACGAGATCGAGCTTCGGTCGCTTCTCGACCGGCGCGTCCGCGATCCGGCGGGTGAGGAGGAGGATCGCGAGCACGATGATGACCTCGCCCGCGAAGACCCAGCGCCACGAGAAGTACGTGGTGAAGAAGCCCCCGATCAGCGGCCCGACTGCGACCGCGACCGCGCCCGCGGCGGCGACGAGGCCGTAGGCGGCGGGCCGGCGCTCGGCCGGGAAGTTCCCCGCGACGAGGGCAACGATCGCGGGCAGGATCAAGGCCGCGCCGACCCCCTCGAGGAACGACCAGCCGAAGAGCAGGACCGGGAGGCTCTGGGCGAGCGAGGTAATGAACGAGCCGCAGCCGTAGATCACGCAGCCGATCGCGAACGCGCGCTTGCGGCCGATCATCGCGCCGATCTTGGCGCCGGTGATCATCAGCGAGGCCATCACGAGCGTGTAGGCGGTGATCGCGCCCTGGATCCCGGTAACCGTCGTCCCGACGTCCTTCGCAACGGTCGCGATCGAGACGTTCATCACCGAGCTGTCCAGGGTCATGAGGAACTGCCCGGCCGCGAGGGTGAGCAGACACGACCATCGCGCCCTCGCCGGCCTTGCCGGTCGTCGTATCGGTCACGTCGTCCCGAGCCCCGCCCACGTTGCCGGAACGTCGGAGCCGCCCTCTTCCGAGAGGCGCGGCCCGAAGCGGACGAAGGCGGGGTGTGACGCGATCTTGCCGGCGACGATCGACTCGCCCATCCGGAAGGACGTCGCCTCCCGGAGGAGCGCCGGGCGGCGCGAACGAGAGGGTGTCGGCGACGTAGCCGAGATCGCCGACCGAGGTCATCCGCATGAGGACGAGGTTGTCACACTGGGAGACGACCAGCTCGTTGACCCGATGCGGGCGCTGCGTCGAGACGAGCAGGTAGAGGCCGAACTTCCTTCCCTCCGCCGCGATACGGGCCGCGTGCTCGGTCGCGAGGGCCGTCACCTCGTCGCCGGGCTCGCGCGGGACAGACGTTGTGGGCCTCGTCGATCACGATGAGGACCGGCTCGCGCTCGGATCGTCGCCGCCAGAGAGCGGCGAGGACGGCCTCGGCGGCGATCGCCTTCTCGGCGCCCGTGTCGAGTGAACCCAGGTCGACGACGAGCGCACGCGGCCCACCTCCACCCGGCGCCACGAGATCCTGGAGCGATCCCTCGTCCGCGACGGACCAGATCGGCCACCGGTGGAGGCCGAGATTTCGCATCCGCGTCGCGAGGGCGCGGAGTTCCGGCGCCTCCGCCGCGGCAAGCCGCTCGGCAAGGTCTCCCGCAGTGGTGAAGGGTGACTGCAGGCCGCCCTCGAGGATGTCGACGAGAGCGCCGTACTCCTCGCGGTTCCGGATGGGGTCGAGTCGGAGGACCGCCGCCTGCTCCACCGGATCGAAGTCCCGGAAGCGCACGTGCAGCCGATCAGGCCCGCTGCCGACCCTGCGCACGACCACACCGCCCGCCGCGTCCCGATAGCGGGCGGCCACGTCCTGGCCGACGCCCTCGCGGATCTCGCCGAGCCGCACGAAGTCCGAGTTCGGATCGAGGACGATCAGCCGCAGGGACGTCTCCAGCAGGAGCTGCTCGAGAATCGTGCCGAGGGCGTACGTCTTCCCGGAGCCGGACTGACCGCAGAAGAACGTGTGCCGGTCGAACCCGCCGGCGTCGAGCCCGAAGCGCACGCCCGGCCGGAGGACGAGCTCGCCGACGTCGAGGGACGCCCGCCGGGGTCGCGTCCGGTCGAGCCACCCGGCAACGGACTCCGTGTCGGCCCGCACGATCGGCGACTCGTGGAACGGGCGCCCGTCGCTGTCGAGGACGACACCGTGGCCACGGGCGAGGGCGATGCGGCGGTGGGCCGCGTCGGCGACCTCCTCGGTAACGGCGGCGGCGAGCTCCGGGCCTTCGACCCAGGCGGCCTCGATCGCGTGCACCTGGCCGAGCCGCCCGTCGATGGAGACGTAGCCGCCGGCCTGCAGCACGAGGTCCTGGATCGAGCACTGGAACGTGAAGCGCCGGCCGTCGACCGACGACGCGGTCGGAGCGACGGAGCCTCGAGCTCCTGACGGGATGTCGCGCTCATGCGTGCGATTCTCTCCGAGACGACGGCCTCACGCTCGGGGTGCCACGGACGTGAAGCGACGCGGCAGTACGAGCAACGCGACCATCAGGCCGTACGCGATCGACATCGCCGTCACGAACGTGTCGAACCCGGCCGAGATACCGCTCACCGTCTGGTTGCTGAGCAGCTGGAGCACGCTGTTGAACCCTGCGCTGCCCGGGACGAGCATGAGCACGCCGGGGACGATGAAGACGAGCGGCGAGCGCCGGAGCCAGTAGCCGACGACTCCCCCCGCGACACCGACGGTGAGAGCCGCGACGAACGCTGCCGCCTCGTTCCCGAAGAGCGTTGCCCCGACCTCGTTCGCGGTCAGCGCGAGCACGGTCGCGGCGCACATGACGCAGGCGTCCCGGAACCGCGCCCGCAACGTGAGCGTGAAGGCGACCCCCGCCGCCACCGCCGCGAGCACGTGGATCGTGGAGAACGTCGTGTCCGGGACCGTCGCGCTGACATCGCCGAACCAGCTGACGGCGATCGATCGGCCGACGCCGACGCCGAAGACGAGGCCGAGCAGCTGGACGAGAGCGCTCGCCGTGTTGGCGACGCCTGATTGCAGATGCTCGGTGGAGAGCTCGCGCATGCCGATCGTGAGCGTCATCCCCGGGAGGAACGTCACGAGGGCCGCGAGCGTGACGACGTCCGGTGCGATGTCGGCGCCCAGCCGTGCGAGGCTCACCGCGCAGAAGCTGGCCGCGACCGCCGCGACCGGCGCGACCATCGGCGCGGTGCGCGCGGCGCGCTGCGGCGGCAATCGCGATCCCACCGACCACGAGCCCGACGACCGCCGCGGCGATCGCCTCGCGCCAGCCTCCGCCGAGAACCGGCGTCAGCGCAGCGCCCGCAAGCCCGTATCCCGCGAGCTCGAGCGGCCACGATCGTCGGAGCGGCCTGGCCTGGACGCTCCGCGAGGGCGGCGAGCGCCCCGTCCGCATCGAGGCGCCCGGCGAGGAGATCCTGGACGAGCACGTCGAGACGGGCGATCGCGTCGAGGTCGACGACCGACGGTCGGACACGAAGCGTGTAGCTGCGCTGATGGGGAATCGAGCCGAGCGAGACCTCGACGATCGTCGGCGTCGCGGAGATCTCGGTCCCGACGAGCCCCAGCGCATCGGCGAGCGCGTGGACCCGCTCCTCGAGATCGGCGGTCGGGTATCCGGCGTCGTGCCCGGCCCGCGCGAAGCGGAGCAGCAGCTCCGTCGCCGCCTCCGCGGGCCGACCGCCGACGTCGTCCGCGGCCACCGGCTCTAGCCGGTCGCCGTCGGCGCGACCGCCTGGTCGTCCGGCGAGCCGCCCGGCCCTCGCATGCGCTTCCAGACGAGGTCGAGGACGACCGCGAGCAGGGCGATCGCGACGATCGCGACGAAGGTCTCCGGAGAGTTCCGGAGCGTGTCGATGGCGAAGAAGACGAGCACGATCGCCGTCGCTGCCATCCCCAGGAGCACGATCGCGCCGATCGCGCCCGTCTCCGATCGCAGTCGGTAGCCGGTGGCGCCGACGAGGAGGAAGATCATGAGCGAGCACGCGCTGCCGACCGACGCGATCGCCGAGAGATCGACGGTGTTGGCGACGACGAGGACGAGCCCGGCGGTGATCAGGAGGCCGGCGTGCGGGCCGAGCCGCGAGCCGCGACCGAAGAACGTCGGGAACTGGCCGGCTCCGGCGAGCATCGCGGTCAGCCCGCCGGACGCGTACAGCGTCGCGTTCACGGACGAGGCCGTGGCGAGGAGCGCGGCGATCGCCATCATCGTGAAGCCGGCCTCGCCGAGCGCGGGTCGCGCAGCCTCGGCGATCGCCGTCTCGCCGTAGCCGATCGCCTCCTCGACGGTGAGCGTCCCGAAGACGCCGAGCGAGATGAGGATGTAGAGCACGGTCGTCACGCCGAGCGCGACGTACATCGCCAGCGGCAGCTCCCGCGTGGGATCGCGCAGGTCACCGGCGGCGAACGTGATCACGCTGAAGCCGAGGTACGCGAAGAACGTGAGCGCCACGCTGGCGACGATGTCCGTGAACGCCGGGTAGCCGCTGAACGCGAGCAGGTCGAAGTCGATGTCGACGATCGTCACGGCGATGAAGACCGCGAAGACGACGAGGAGCGCGATCACGATCAGCGACTGCGCCTTGTCGACCACGCTCGACCCGACGATGCTGAGGAGCGCCATCGCCACGACGATCACCGTGGTGAAGACGTTGTCCCACGCGCCGCCGGCGTCGTCGCCGACGAAGAGAGACGTCGCGTAGCTGCCGAAGGCGACGGCGACCATCGAGCAGACGATCACGATCGCCGCGAAGTAGCCGAGCCACGCCGAGATGCCGACGAGGCGCCCGTTCCCGAAGCCCTGCATCAGGTACGCGAACAGCCCGCCCGAGGACGGATAGCGGACGCCGAGCTTGACCACCGTGTAGCCGAGGAGCGAGGCGACGACCCCCGCCAGCAGGAACGACAGCCAGACGGCGGAGCCCGCGACGACCGCCGCCTCACCGAGCAGCGCGAAGATGCCGGCCCCGACCATCGCCCCGATGCCGAGGAAGGCGGCCCCGCGGACGCTCATCTCACGGCGTCGGCGTCGCGGGTGCGGGCGGTGCGGGCGTCTGGTCGCCGAAGAAGAGCCAGACGATCAGGACGCCGACGAGCGCGGTGACGATCCAGCAGATCTGCAGCGGCAGCTGGAACGAGTGGTCGACGACCCGCTTGCCGAGCGTCGTCGTACCGGTCTCGTCCGCCTCGGCGGCGGCGATCTGCGTGCCGTTGGCCGGGAGGAACAGCACCCCCATCACGGCCGTCCACATGGCGATCATGTAGCCCGCGCCGATCCCGAGCGCCAGCCCGAGCGGGATCATCGTCCGCGTCGCGGCCGACTGGCTCGTCGTCAGGGCGGCGACCATGAAAATGGCGACCGCGATCATGAACGGCCACTTCTCGGCCATGCCGCCGAGGGCCTCGACGATCGCGTCCTCGTTGTTCGCGATGAAGGTGTCCGCCATCCAGGCGATCCCGAAGAGGGCGATCATCGCGACCATCCCCGACTTGAAGATCGGCGTGCCGGGGACGTCGCCCGCCTTCACGTGCGCGAGCAGGAGGATGAGCGCTGCGGCGGAGAGCATGATCATCTGGATCAGCGGCGTGACGGACATCGGCTCGACGCCGCCGCCCTCGGCGGCGACGGTCGGCCGGATGCTCTCGACGAAGCCGAACACGCAGATCGCGAGCACGCCCGTCAGGAAGATCGCAACGCTCCGCTTGGCGTAGGGCATGCAGGACGATCTCGGCCGGGGGCGCGGGCGGCTTGATCTCGCCGGCGGCCAGACGGCGCTGGTACTCGACGTCGTCGTCGAGATCCTTGCCGTGGGTGCTCATGACGATCGACATGGCCAGGATGCCGACGATGCTCGCCGGAATCGTGATGAGCATCACGTCGATCAGGTCGTAGTTGAAGATCTCGACGAGGGGCAGCAGCGTCGCCATCGCCGCAGCCACCGGGCTCGACGTGATCCCGGCGGCCGATGCGACCGTCGAGCCCGCGAGCGCGCGCTCGGGCCGGATCTTGTTCGCGTAGGCGACCTCGTTGATCACCGGGATGATCGAGAAGAAGGTGTTGCCGGTGCCGGTGAGGATCGTGAGGACGTACGAGACGTACGGCGCGACGAAGTTGAGCAGCTTCGGCCTGGCGCGCAGGGCCGAGCTCGCGATCTTCACCATGTAGTCGACGCCGCCGGCGGCCTGCATCGCCGCCGCGGCCGTGATGACCGCGATGATGATGAGGATCGCGCTGATCGGCGGCTCGCCCGGGTCGAGCCCGAAGAGGAAGACGAGGACGAGCGTGCCGACGCCGCCCCACATGCCGAGCCCGATGCCGCCGGAGCGGACGCCGAGCGCGATGAAGGCGATGACGACGAGGCCCTGAACCGCGACGAGAACCCAGTCGGTCGTGCTCATGAGCTCGTCTCCTCACCCAGTTGCTGACACGTGCTCGAGCCTTCGAGCGCGGCGGCGAGCTCGGGATCGGTGCGCCGCACGTCGACGACCGTCCTCGTGCCGCTCGCCAGCGTCGAGGCGATCGCGCCGGCCGCCTCGGTGAGCTGCTCGATCGCCTCCTCGAGCGAGTCGGCCTCCTCGTCGAGCGACTCCTCGGCCTCCTCGAGGTCGTCCAGCGGCGGAGTCCGCCCAGCTGGAGACCAGCTCGGCCGCCTCCTCTCCTTGCGCGGTATCGGGCGTCCCCGCGTTCTCGACGCCTTCGACCATCGTCTCGGTGGCCTGGACGGCCCGCTCGAGCCCCTGGCGGATGAACCCCGTGCGACCCTGGGGCGTCTCCGACTGCGGCTCCTCCGAGCCCGAGCCGGCAGACGTCGGCGTGCGGATGTCCTCGACGATCGACTCGAGCTCACCGCGCCAGACGCCCACCGTGCCGCAGACGCTCTGGGCCCACTCGCCGGCCGCGACCGTCTCGCCCTCTGTCGTCGTCCCCGAGCAGCGCCGCGACGCCGATGACCAGCGACGATGCCGACGACCACGACGGCGATCCAGACGAGGGGGCCACGGATCATGACGACACCCCGGGCTTCGACATCTCGTCCACGAATCCCACGAGCAGCCGCCAGAACCGCTCGACGGTCGGAATGCTCGCCCGTTCGTCCGGCGAGTGCGGGAACTCGATCTGCGGGCCCGAACGAGAGCATGTCGAGATGATGGTCGACCTTGCCGCCGATCACCGCGGTCTCGAGCCCGGCGTGCACGGCGGTGACTATCGCAGGCTCGCCGAACAGGCGCTCGTAGACGATCTTCGCCGCAGCGAGCCCCGGCGAGTCGAGGTCGGGCCGCCAGCCGCCGTAGTTGAACTTCTCCTCGAGGGAGCCGCCCGCCAGCCGGCCGGCCGCGTCGAGCGTGGCGATCACGTCGGGCATCGCGGAGTCGTTGGACGACCGCGACAGGCTGTGCAGCGTGAGCCGGTCGCCGTCCGTGATCGCCTCGCCGAGCGACGTCGACGTCTCGACGAGGTCGTCGAAGTCCGGGCTCAGCGCGAGCGGTCCCGTCGGGACGAGCGCGATCGCATCGAGGAGCCGTTCCGTGTGCTCCTCGCTCCACGGGTCCGCCGTCGAGGCCTCGGCGGGCGCCACGGTGACAGTGACGCCCGCGTCCGTCTTCGCGAACGCGTCGCGAATCGTCTCGTTCGCCTTCCGGATCGCGTCGCCGAACGCGTCCGCGCGGTCGGCGGGAACCGAGACCACGGCCACCGCGTCGCGCGGGATCGCGTTCCGGCTCTTCCCGCCGTCGAGCGAGACGAGGCGGAACGGGACGGTCGCGTGCGCCTCGCGGAGCGCACGGCCGAGCACCTTGATCGCGTTCGACCGGCCGAGCGCGATCCCGGAGCCGGAGTGCCCGCCCTGCCCTCCGCTCACCGAGACGGCGAGCGTCGCCGCGCCGTCCGCGGCCGGCTCCCGGGGCGCGTCGATATGGATCCACGTGTCCGTGCTCCCGGCGCAGCCGACGGTCAGGCGACCGTCCTCCTCGCTGTCGAGGTTGAGGAGGATCGAGCCCGTGAGCATCGAGCCGTCGAGCGCGTTCGCGCCCTCGAGGCCGACCTCCTCGGCGACCGTCATCAGGAGCTCGAGCGGGCCGTGCTGGAGCGCATCGTCCTCGGCGAGCGCCATCATCGCCGCGATCGCGACGCCGTCGTCGGCGCCGAGCGTCGTGCCGTCGGCCGTCAGCCACTCGCCGTCGCGGACGAGCGCGATCCGCCCTTCGGCGGGGTCGTTCGGGCTCGAGGGGTCGCGCTCGCAGACCATGTCCAGGTGGCCCTGGAGGATGAGCGTCGGTGCCGACTCGCGCCCGGCGGTCGCCGGGACGCGGATCACGAGGTTCCGCCCCGCGTCCTGCAGGAGCTCGAACCCGTGCTCGCCGGCCCACGACCGAACGTGCTCGATGACCGGCTCCTCGTGACGCGAGGGGCGCGGGATCGTCGTCAGGGTCTCGAAGTGCGCCCAGAAGGCGCGCGGCTCGAGCCCCGTCAGCGCTGTTGTCTGGACGGCCATCTCGTCACACCTCTTCCCGTGCTGCCTTCGGTTACGCGAGCGCCTTCTGCTTCATCGTCTCGAACTCGGCCTGCGTGATCGCGCCGCTGTCGAGGAGCTGCTTCGCCTTCTCGATCTCCGCGGCGGCGCCACCGCTCGATGCGGTCTGGCGAACATAGTCGTCGAACTGCTCCCGCTGCGCCCGCGTCCGCTCCAGCTGGCGCTCGGTCATCCCGACGTTCTGCGTGATCAGGTAGACGAAGACGCCGAGGAACGGGCAGGAGGATCGTGAACACGAGCCAGCGGGTCTTCCCAACGCCGGAGATGTCGTGGCGCCGGAAGATGTCCGCAAAGATCGTGAAGAGGAGCCAGAACCACATGATCCAGAGGAAGAAGATGACCATCGTCCAGATCAGGTCGAGAAACGGGTAGTCCGCTGCGATCACGTGCTCCTCCTCGGGTTTGCGATTCGCGAGGACCATAAGCGTTCGCGGACGCCGACGCACAACACGTTCACCCGTTCGCGAACCGCCACGCTCGAGCGCGACCCCTCAGAGAAACGACGTGAGCTTGTCCCACAGCCAGCTCTCGAGGCGCTCGCGCGTCCCCGACGGCGGCTCACCGCGCTTGGAGCGCGCGATGTCGGGCTCGAACAGCCGCTCCTCGAACAGCGCCGCGGCCTCGGCGCTTCGGGCGAGCATCATGATCTCGGAGTTGCGGTAGAGCGCCCACGAGTCGAGGTTGACCGTGCCGAAGCTGACGACGTCGTCCGCGATCACGACCTTGGCGTGGACGACCGTGCCCGGCAGCTCCCAGATCTCGACGCCCGCGGCGATCAGGTCGGGATACCGATGCCTCGAGCGCCGCCGACGCCTGCTTGTTGTTCGACGTCTCGGAGACGACAAGTCGCACTCGGACTCCACGGCGCGCTGCGGCGAGCATCCGCTCGATCATGTCGCGGTCCGTCACGTACGGGTTCATCACGTCGAGGCGACGGCGCGCGCCGTCGATCTGCTCGCGGATCGCCTGCGACGCCGCGACGAAGCCGCCGGGGATCACCTGAGCGACGGCGATCGGCGTCTCGCCGGCGTCCGCCGGCTCCGGGAAGTGCCGCGACAGGTCGTCCGGCAACGGGCCGCCGTGGCCGCGGAAGCTGGTCAGGAACGCCGCCTGCGCCTGCCGTACGACGTCGCCGGTGACCCTGACCATCACGTCGTGGAAGCCGCCGTTCTCGAAGTGGTCCTCGATGCCCGCACCTCCCGTCCAGGCGACCGCCCCGTCGATGACGTACAGCTTCCGGTGGTCGGCGCGACCGACCTCGTCCTGTCGCCAGTCGAAGTCCCGGTCGTCCGGGAAGAGCCCGTCCCGGTCGATCGGGAACACGTCGTTGACGACGATCTGCGCCCCGGCATCGGCGAGGCGCGTGAACATCTCCCGCGCCTCCTGGTAGGGCCGGGAGCCGAACCGGTCGACGATCACCCGCACCTCGACGCCCTGGTGCGAGCTTCTTCTCGAGCAGCTCCGCCAGCCTGGTTCCGACCTCGCCCTCGCGCCACCCGAACATGAGGATGTGCACCGACGAGCGGGCGGCCTCGACGTCCGCGAAGATGCGCGGGAAGAAGTTGGCGCCCTCGACCCAGGGGTCGATCGTCGCCGCCGTCGACCACGCGAGGTCGAGCGCAGCGTCGTGAGGGCGCTTCCCGCCCTCCGCGTCGAATGCCTCCGTCGGCGGCCTGCGCGGACGCGCGCGGTCACGGCGCCGGCCGGCGGCGGCCAACTCGGCCGCTGCGTGATCCCCAGCACCTGCCGGTAGACGACGACGAAGAGCAGCGCCGCGAGCAAGCCGACGACCGCGAGAGCGGCGCGCCCCCGTCGTCCAGCAGAGCCCCTGCTAGCGTCGTGGCTCATTGCCGGAGGAAGCTACACCCCGGCGATGCCGGCGCACTCGCGATTCGCATCGCCGCATGGGTCGCGATCGCCGCAGCGGTGGTCGGCGTCTTCTCGACGTGGACGAGCGACGGGCCCGTGACTCTCAACGGGACGCAGGGACCGAACAACGGGTGGCTCGTCCTGATCGTCGCGGCGTTCGCGCTCGGCTGGACCCGGTCGATGAACCGAGGCTCGTGGGTCGGCGTGGCGGGCGTGCTCGGCGCCTCCGTCGTGATCGCCTGGACGGCCATCGAGAACTGGCGGGACAACCAGGACGTCCTCGGCGCGACCGCGAGCCACGGACTGCTCCTCGTGGTCGCGGCAGGCGTCGTCCTCGCGGGCGCGGCCGTGGCACGGGGAGCGGAGCTGGCTCGCCGTCGGCGAAGGGACGCGTGAGGCCAACCGGCGATTCGTCATGTCGACCGACTGCGTTGCCTATCGGGTTATGCTCCAGCCATGTTCGGCGTGCTGACCCGGGTCAAGGCGATAAAGAATCAGACACGGCGCTCGTGCAGCTGAACCTCGAGCTCGGCGAAGCTCGAGGCGAAACAGAAGGCAACGGCGGTCGGGATCGCAGGAGGTCTCGCCGTCGGCGCCGCTCGTCCTGGTCGTCTATGCGATCGGCTTCGTCTTCGCCACGATCGCGGCGGGGCTGAGCGAGGCCCTTTCGCTCTGGCTGTCGCTACTGATCGTGGCGGTGATGCTCTTCCTCCTGGCGGCGCTCCTCGGGTACCTGGCGATGCGCTTCGTCAAGAAGGCCTCGCCCCCGACGCCGACTCAGGCGATCGAGGAGGCCACGCGCACGGTCGAGACGGTGCAGAGCCATGTCTGAGAAGCGAGGCACCGAGGAGATCCGCCACGAGATCGCCGCCGAGCGCCAGCGCCTCGACGACGACCTCAGCGCGCTGCGGGCCGAGATCCGCTCGCTCGTGCCGGTGGTCGCGGCAGGGCTCGCCGTCGTGGCGCTCGTCACGTTCCGCAGTAAGACGACAGCCGGCGTCCGCATGCTCTGGAGGCTCATCTCAGGTCGCTCGAGTCGATGCCGTCGCGACTCCGGCTCACACGACTGCAGATCCTGGCGTTCCGACGACGGGTCGGGGGCCTCGACGGGCGAATGCCCGCAGGCGCGGAGTCGCTGCGGCGCGCGGCGTGGGCCGGCCTGCAGGACAGCATGCCGAGAGCCGCGCTCCTCTCGCTGCACGCGCGCGTCGAGAAGGTCGAGCCGTCGACCTGGGAGCATCCTTCGCTCGCCCAGCTCTGGGGGCCGCGATACCAGACCTATGTCGTCGCCCAGCGCGACTTCGCGCTGTTCTCGCTGGGGAGGCTCCCCGACAACGCCAAGAGCCGCCTGCGGGCCGAGCAGATCGCCGAACGGCTCCGCCTCCATCTCGAGGTGAGCGCGTGGCGGATCGCGAGGCCGGGCGGGCGCTCGTCATGAATCCGAACGCGTTCAGGTACGCGGCGCCGACCGGCACGGTCGCCATCCGCTGGGACGGCGCTCGAGCACCGACCATCTGGATCGGTCGCGCGCACCCGAGCTCGACCCGGCCGACGCGTGCCGCGAGCTCGCTCGACGCTACCTCCACGTCTTCGGGCCGACGACGGCCGACGGGTTCGCCCGCTGGGCCGGGATCTCGCGGAGCGCCGCCGCCGACGGCGTTCGCCTCGCTCGAAGGGTCGCTGCTGCCGGTCAGATCGCCGCTCGGCGACGAGCTCCTGCTGGCGGACGACGAGCCCGCGATGCGAATGCCGCGAGACCGATCCCGCGCCGGCGCGCCTGCTGCCGAGCGGCGATGCGTACTACCTGCTCCAGGGGGCAGAACGGGAGCTCCTGGTCCCCCGAGCGGAGCAGCGGCTACGGCTCTGGACGTCTCGCGTGTGGCCGGGCGCGCTCCTCGTCGAAGGAGAGATCCGTGGAACGTGGCGGCGCGCGCAGCACACCGTGCGGATCGACGCGTGGGGACGCCTGTCGCGTCCGACGCGCGACGCGATCGAGGCCGAGGCAAGCGCGCTGCCGCTCCCCGGCATCGATCGAAGCATCGACGTCGTCTGGGCCGCGTGAGCGTGTCCAGCCGGGCGCGCAGGGGAACGGCGCAGACATTGAGCGCTGATTAAGCGCCCGAATCCCGCTCGATCGTCCCCGACCCGGCTCTCTAGCATGGCAAGGGTGCCGGCGAGCGCAGAGCCCGGCGAGGCGACGCCCGCGCCAACCGACGAGCCGCCCGCCCGGCGCGGCCGCCCGAGTCGGCGCGTCCTGATCGCGCTCGCGGCGATTCTTGCGATTGCAGCTCGTGCTGGGGGTCGTCGCCCTTGCCATGCGCGGCCCGTCGGAGCCGGCGCTCGGGCGTGCCGACGTCGGATCGATCGCGTCGGACGTCGTGAAGAAGGCGATCGAAGACGAGCGAGAGGCGCCCGCGACGTCGGCGCGTCGTCTACCAGCAGATCCTGCCGTCACTCGTCCAGATCCAGGCGAGCAGCCCGTCGTCGAGCGGCGACACCGGCGGGCTCGGCAGTGGAGTCATCGTCAACGCGAGCGGAGCGATCCTCACCGCGCTCCACGTGGTCGACGGCGCGACGACGATCCGACTGTTCTTCATCGACGGCACGCGGTCGAACGGCCAGATCGTCTCCGCCGACCCCGACAACGACATCGCCGTGCTCGTTCCGGACCGCCCTCCCGAGCCGATCGTCCCGGCCGTGCTCGGCGGCGTCGGCCAGATCGGCGACGAGACGTACGCGGTGGGGCACCCCCTCGGCTTCATCGGCTCGCTGACGTCCGGTGTCATCTCCGGCCTCGACCGCACCATCGAGGCGCCGGACGGGAGGCGGTTGCGGGGACTCATCCAGTTCGATGCGGCCGTCAACCCCGGCAACTCCGGGGGCCCTCTGCTCAACCGGGCGGACAGGTGATCGGGATCGTCACCGGCCTCGCCAACCCGTCGCGTGACGGCTACTTCACCGGCATCGGCTTCGCCGTGCCGATCGGCGCCGCAGGAGGCGCCGCCGACGCCCCACCCAAGTGACGAGAGGAGCCCATGAGCCCACAGCCCACACTCGATGCGTCCCTCGAACAGGTGCTGTACGAGGTCAAGCGCGTGATCGTCGGCCAGGACGCATTGCTGGAGCGGATGGTCGTCGCCCTCCTCGCGCGGGGGCATCTCCTCGTCGAAGGCGTTCCGGGGCTCGCGAAGACGATGGCGGTGAAGACGCTCGCGCAGGCGATCGGGGGAGAGTTCCAGCGCATCCAGTTCACGCCCGACCTCGTTCCCGCGGACATCGTCGGCACCCGGGTCTTCAACCAGAAGCTCGGCGAGTTCCAGGTCTCGCTCGGCCCGGTGTTCGCGAACCTCGTCCTGGCCGACGAGGTCAACCGGGCGCCCGCGAAGGTGCAGAGCGCGCTGCTCGAGGCGATGCAGGAGCGGCAGGTGACCATCGGCAGGGAGACGCATCGGCTGCCCGACCCGTTCCTCGTGATGGCGACGCAGAACCCGATCGAGTCGGAGGGGACGTACCCGCTGCCGGAGGCGCAGGTCGATCGCTTCATGCTCAAGGTGCTGATCGGCTACCCGAGCCCGACGGAGGAGTTCGTGATCGTCGAGCGCATGACCGCGGCGTACGACTCGGCCGGGCTTGCGCTCGACGGGGATCAGCTCGTCGCGCTCCAACGCGCGGCGGACGCGCGTCTTCGTCGATCCCGCTGCTCATCGAGTACGCCGTGAAGCTCTCCAACGCGACGCGCGACCTCGGCGTCGGTCGGGCTCGGCGAGCTGGCGCACTACGTCATGTACGGCGCGAGCCCGCGTGCGTCGATCAACATGATCCTCGCCGGTCGCGCGCTCGCGCTCGTCCGCGGACGCGAGTACGCGCTGGCACAGGACATCCAGGAGATCGCACACGACGTGCTCCGCCACCGCCTCGTGCTCTCGTACCAGGCGCTCGGCGACGGGATCGGAGCCGACGCGGTGATCGACCGCATCCTCGCGACCGTCGCGGTTCCCGAGCTCGCGCTTCGCGAGCGCATGGCGACAGGACGCTCCTGAGCGAGATGCCGCCCGCGGACGCCACGCGCCCTCTCGGCACCCCGACGCCGGAGCAGCTCCTGCACCGCCTCGAGTGGCAGGTCGTCCGGCGTCTCGACGGCATCCTGCAGGGCAACTACCGGACGGTCTTTCGCGGAGCCGGCCTGGACTTCCTCGACCTCCGCGAGTACGAGCCCGGGGACGACGTCCGCCACATCGACTGGAACGTCACGGCGCGGATGGACACGCCGTTCGTCCGCCAGTACGCCGAGGACCGCGAGCTGACCGTCATGGCTGCTGCTCGACCGGTCACCCTCGATGGGCTTCGGGCCGATCGACCGGCCGAAGGAGCTCGTCCTGTGCGAGCTCGCGACGACCTTCGCACGGCTTTCACCCGCGGCGGCAACCGGGTCGGGGCGATCCTGTTCGACAACGAGCTCGAGGAGACGCTGCCGCCGCGCAGCAGCCGTAACCAGGTGCTCGCGCTCGCGCGAAGCCTCCTCCGGCCGGCCCCCGACACGAACGGAGCGGTCACCGACCTGACCCGGCTGCTCGAGACGGCGCACCGGACGATCCGTCGGCGGTCCCTCGTCGTCCTCGTCACCGACTTCATCACCGCGCCGGGATGGGAGCGGCCCCTGCTGCGGCTGAGCGAGCGGCACGAGGTCGTCGCGATCCGGCTGCTCGACCCCCGCGAGTACGAGCTGCCGGACGCGGGGCTGATCGTCGTCGAGGACGCCGAGACCGGTGAGCAGCTCGTCGTCGACTCGAGCGACGACGAGTTCCGTCACCGGCTGCGAACGGCCGGCGAGCAGCGGGAGGCGGAGCTGCGGGCGGCAACCCTCCGCGCCGGCGTCGACATCTGCGAGGTCTCGACCGCCGACGATCTCGTCACCGCCATCGTCTCGATCGTCGAGTCGCGGAAGCGGCGCCGCGCCTGATGTCGCTCGGCTCGCCGTGGATGCTGCTCTGGCTCGCGGTCGTCCCGCTCCTCGTGCTCGCGTACCTCCGGCTCGTCCGTCGGCGCTCTCGACGCGCCGATCGCCTCGCGTCCGAGGGGCTCGTCCCGACCACGGCGTCCCGTCGTGGCCTGCGATGGCGACGACACGTCCCGTTCGCGCTGTTCGCAACGGCGCTCGTCCTCGTCTGCATCGGGCTGGCCCGGCCGACGATGAGCCTCGCGCTGCCGCAACGGCAAGGGACGGTGATCCTCGCGTTCGACGTGTCCAACAGCATGCGGGCAGACGATCTCGAGCCGACCCGGATGCAGGCGGCGAAGGCGGCGGCGACCGCGTTCGCGGAGCGGCAGCCGAGCACGATCCGGGTCGGGGTCGTCGCGTTCGGCGAGAGCGCCGTCACGGTGCTCCGGCCGACCACCGTGAAGGCGGAGGTGGTCGCGGCGATCCGGCGCCTCTCGGCAGGCGGCGGCACCTCGCTCGGCCAGGGCCTCTTCACCTCGCTCAGCACGATCGCGGGAAAGCCGCTGCAGATCGACGAGTCCGCGCTCGAGAGCGAAGGCGGCGAGGTCGACATCGGCTTCTTCGGCTCGTCGGCGATCGTCCTCCTCTCGGACGGGGAGAACACGTCGCGCCCCGACCCGCTTCAGCTCGCCGAGGTCGCGTCCACGGCAGGCGTCCGCGTCCACGCGATCGGGATCGGGACACCGGAGGGAGCGGTGATCGAGGTCGACGGATTCAACGTCGCGACGGCCCTCGACGAGGAGCTGCTGGCCGAGATCGCGGAAGTAACCGACGGCTCCTACAACCGGGCCGGCGACTCGGCCACGCTCCAAGCGCGTCTACGAGTCCGTCGACCTCGAGCTCGAGCGCGTCGAGCGGCAGCACGAGGTGACGGCGCTGTTCGCAGCCGCCGGCGGGCTCGTGCTCGCGCTCGGGTCGCTCCTCTCGATCGCCTGGTTCGGGCGGGTGATCTGAATGTCGTTCGCGTGGCCACTCGCGCTCGTCTCCGTCCTGGTCGTGCCGCTGATCGTCGGCGTCTACTGGTGGCTGCTTCGACGACGGCGCCGACAGGCCGTCCGCTACTCGAGCGTTGCGCTGCTCCGCTCGGTCATTCCGAGACGGAGGCGCTGGCAGCGGCACCTTCCCATCGCCCTGGTGCTCGCGAGCCTCCTCGCGCTCGGACTGGCGGCAGCCCGGCCGCACGTGGTGCGTGACGTCCCGTACGCGCGGACCTCGATCATCCTCGCGCTCGACGTCTCGGGCTCGATGTGCTCGACGGACGTCAAGCCCAACCGGCTGGCCGTCGCACAGGAGGCCTCGCGCGCGTTCGTCGACGACCAGCCGGACGAGATCCGGATGGGTCTCGTCGTCTTCTCGGGGTTCGCCGAGCTGGCGGTGCCGCCGACGACGGAACGCTCGGAGCTCATCGTCGACCATCGACACGGTCACGACCGGTCGCGGCACCGCGATCGGCGGGGCGATCCTCAAGGGCCTGGACGCGATCGCCGAGGTGAATCCGGCCGTCCAACCGGTTGGCGACGTGTACGCGCTGGACGACACGCCCTCGGCCGGACCCAGCGGCCCGCCGCCTCGCTCCGAGGACTACGTGGCCGACATCATCGTGCTCCTCACGGACGGCCGGAACACACGGGGAATCGAGCCGCTCGACGCGTTGCCCCACGCGGTGGAGCGGCGAGTGCGCGTCTACACGATCGGGTTCGGGACGACCGAGCCTGCCGAGCTCTCATGCACGCGCGAACAGCTCGGGGGCCGGGTCTTCGGCGGCGGTTTCGGCGGTGGAGCCGGCTTCGGCGGCGGGTTCGGCGGCGCCCGCTTCGCGGACACACCGACCCTGATCGCGATCGCCGAGCAGACCGGCGGGACGTACCACGCCGCCGAGGACGCGGACCAGCTCCGCGAGGTCTTCGCCGAGCTCCCGAAGGAAGTGGCGACGCAGCGGCAGCCGACCGAGATCACGTGGATGCTCGCCGCACTCGGAGCGCTCCTCGGTGCCGCGGCGGTGGCCGCCTCGATCCGCTGGAGCCCGTACCCGTAGCGCGGCCGGGTGCGTTCGGACCGCCACGTCCCCTCGCCACGGGGGCACCCGCGGTCCAATATTGGGGGAGGTTGATGTGCACCGAGTGAGCGACGGGATCATCTGGGCGGGGACGGCGGCGGTCGCATTCGGGGTCGTCGTCTGCGTCGCTGCTCTACGGGAGCGAGCCACCCCTGCTCGTCGTCGCGCTCGTCGTGCTGGCTGGCGCTGCGATCACGATGATTCGTAGGCAACGCCGTCGCGCCGCGTGGGCACGCGCCGTGACGCCGGCGCCGACGGTCGAGCGCCGGCCGGAGCGGCCCGCGACGAGGCCGTCGCCGGGCTCGAGCCCCGCGCCCGAGCCGGCAGCGAGTCGAGCCCCGGACGCCGCCGCCGACGACGACCGCCACCGGTGTTCCCGTGGGCCCGGAGGCGAGGCGTGCCGGAGCCCGGGGCGAGTCGCTCGGCGACCAGGCGCCGCCCAAGCCGGGCTCGACGGACTGACGTCGACCCCCGCAAGACGGAGGGGCCGACCGGCTACCCTGGACGCGCGCGGAGAGGTGTCCGAGTGGCCTAAGGAGCGCGACTGGAAATCGCGTACGTGGTGAAAGCTGCGTCGCGGGTTCAAATCCCGCCCTCTCCGTGAAAGGGCCCTCCGGGGCCCTTTCCGCTGCAGTGGCGCGAGGGCCCGAACGGATGCTTACGACGCGCCGGCCGCAGCCGAGACGTAGGCGGCGACCTCGGTGATCTGCTCCTCGGAGAGCTGGTCGGCGAACGACGGCATCGCGCCCATGCCGTTCGTGACGCGGTCGACGACGAGCTCGGCCGACGGCTTCGTCTCGTCGAGGTTCGGGCCGACCGTGCCCGTGGCACCGGCATCCGCAAGCGTGTGACAGGTACCGCAGCCGGCGCTCGCGAACACCTCCTTGCCGACGGCCGTGCTGCCGCCCGCGGCGGGCGGCGGAGCCTCTCTTTCGCCCTCGCCCTCCTCACCGTGGCCGCCCGTGCCCTCCGCCGCGTGCGCCTCCTCGGCCTCCTGCGTCTCGCTGACCCAGACGACCGCGGTCATCTGGGCGAGGAAGAAGATCACCGACGCGAGGATGTACGCGTCGAGGCGCTTCGGGAAGCCCGGATTGCGCTTGGGCACGAAGATCGCCGTGACGATCGCCCACACGATGAACGTGATCGCGACGGTCAGCAGAACCGTCTTTCCGAGCGTCGTGAGGCCGGAAAGCAGCATCGCGCGGACGCTACCACGCCCCCTCGGAAGCCTCGCCGGGAACGGCGCTGCAACGGCTGAAAGTCAATAGGGTTTGTCTTGGTGACACCAGACGAGCGCCTCGACCGGTATGCCCGCCTCGCGGTCGAGGTGGCGGTCAATCTCCAGCCCGGTCAATTCCTCCGAATCTCGGCCGAACCGGAGCATCTCCCGCTCGTCCGGGCGATCGCGGACGTCGCGTACGAGCGCGGAGCGCGCTACGTCGACACCCACTACCGCGACATGCACCTGCGGCGTGCCCGTGTCCAGCACGCGCCGGAGGACAGCCTCGACTGGTCGCCTCCGTGGACGCTCGCGCTGCTCGACCACATGATCGAGACGCGCGGCGCAACGATCGCGATCACGGGCGAGTCCGAGCCCGAGCTCCTCGCGGACCTCGACCAGCGTCGCGCCCAGCGCACGCGCGCACGCCTCGCGGCGGAGAAGCTGCTCGACGCCGAGAACCGGCGGCTGATCCAGTGGACGATCGTCGGCTACCCGAACGAGGGCTGGGCGCGCGCAGTCTTCGGCGAGCCGGACGTCGAACGCCTCTGGGACGCGGTCATGACCGCGACGCGACTGGACGAGCCCGACCCCGTCGCCGCGTGGCGGAGCCACATCGACCGCCTTCGCGAGCGCGCCGCCTCCCTCGACGAGAGGCGCTTCGACAGGCTCCACTTCACCGGTCCCGGCACCGACCTCACCGTCGGGCTGAGCGACAGGCATCGCTGGCTGACCGCCGCCGAGGAGACCGTCGACGGCGTCCCGCACCTCGTCAACGTGCCGACGGAGGAGGTCTACACGACGCCCGACCGGCGGCGCACCGAGGGCACCGTCCGCTCGACGTTCCCTCTCGCGCTCGGTGGGACGATCGTCCGAGGCCTCGAGATCAGCTTCTCGGCCGGCAAGGTCGCCGAGGTGCGCGCCGAGACCGGCGCGGACGCCGTGCGGGAGGAGATGGCGACCGACGAGGGCGCGACCTTCCTCGGCGAGGTCGCGCTCGTCGACGGCGACTCGCGCGTCCGGAAGACCGGGGTCGTCTTCCTCGACACGCTCTTCGACGAGAACGCCGCATGTCACATCGCCTGGGGCCAGGGCATCCCGATCGCACTCGAAGGCGGCGAGGAGATGACGCCCGAGGAACTCGAGGCGGAGGGCTACAACGACTCGATCGTCCACACCGACTTCATGATCGGCGGCCCCGAGGTCTCGGTCGTGGGCATCGAGCCGGGCGGCGCCGAGGTGCCCATCATCCAGGACGATCAGTGGGCCCTCGCGTGACCTTCCGCCGGCGAGCCGTCCGCTAGCCTAGACCCCTCCCGGGCGCATAGCTCAGCGGGAGAGCGCTCGCTTCACACGCGAGAGGTCCCTGGTTCGATCCCAGGTGCGCCCACTTCCATTTGCAGGGGTTTCTCTCCCTCGGTCGCCTCGCAAGGAGCGCTGGAGGGCTCGAATGGCAGCGGGGTGGCAGCGGACCCGTTGTCATTCACGGCTCCAAAGCCGTGCGCGAGCAGCCGGTCGCGGGCCTCGCGGCGTTGGTCTCGGCCGAACGAGCGGGCATAGGACGTCGCCCACACCGCGAGCGAGTGCCCGGTGAGCTCGGCTGCTGCGACGGGGTCGACGTTGCGTCGCGCAGCGAGCGAGCAGAACGAGCGGCGCAAGTCATGTCGGCGTGACGTGCCCAAGTCGCGGCCGCACGCGCGAGCGGCCTCAAGTCGTGACGGGCGCTCTCGACTGGTCGGTCGCGCGGGGTCGACGATCCGGGCGCTCGGCGCTCTGCCCGCTATTTCGACGCATGAGTGCGGGAGCACGCGGTCGTGGAGGTTCATCGGCGATGCGGTGATGGCGGTGTTCGGGTGCCCGCGGTGCACGAGACGACGCCTGCGGCGTGCCGGCGGCGGTCGTGATGCGGAGCGTTCGCGGGGCTTGGGGTCGAGGGCGGATCGGGGTATCCACGGGTGAGGTGGTGACCGGGACGGAGGAGCGGCTCGCGACCGGTGACGCGTTGAACGTGGCTGCCCGTTTGCAGCAGGCCGCTTTGCCGGGGGAGGTGCTGATCGCAGAGGCGACGCTGGCGCTCGTCGCCGAGGCGGTCGAGGTGGAGCCGCTCGAGCCGCTGCTGCTTAAGGGGAAGAGCGAGCCGCTGGCCGCATTTCGGCTGCTCGCTGCCCGCCCAGCGTCCGAGCGGCGGCACGAGACGGTCTTCGTCGGCCGCGAGCGCGAGCTGGCGCTCCTGCGGGAAGCCTGGGCGCGGGCGCTGGCGGAGCGGCGCTGCGAGCTGGTCACGATCGTCGCCGACGCGGGTCTCGGCAAGTCGCGGCTGGCAGCCGAGGCGCTGTCCTCGATCGACGCGCGGGTCGTTCGCGGCCGCTGCATGCCCTACGGGGCCGGGATCACCTACTGGCCGGTGGTCGAGGCGCTGAAACAGCTGGACGCGCTGCCCTCCGATCCGGCCGCCGCCGCCGCGATCCGCTCACTGTTGGGCGAGTCGGAGGCGGGCACCTCGGCGGAAGAGATCGCCTGGGCCTTCCGCAAGCTGCTCGAGGAGCAGGCGCCGCTCGTCCTCCTCTTCGACGACATCCAGTGGGGCGAGGAGACGTTCCTCGACCTGCTCGAGCATCTCGCCCTTCTCTCCAGCGGCGCCCCGCTCCTGGTCGTCTGCATCGCCCGCCCCGAGCTGCTCGAGAGCCGCCCCTCCTGGCCGGTGACGGTGCGGCTGGAGCCGCTCAGCAGCGAGGAGGCGGCCAGCTTGATCGGGGCGACGGTGGCGGAGGAGCTGCGCGCGAAGATCGCCGCCGCGGCCGCCGGCAACCCGCTCTTCATCGCCGAGATGCTGGCCATGACCCAGGAGGCAGGAGCCGAGGTCGAGGTGCCGCCGAGCCTGCGCTCGCTGCTCGCCGCCCGCCTCGACCAGCTCGACACCGGCGAGCGGCGCGTGCTCGAGCGCGGCGCGGTCGAGGGCGAGGTCTTCCACCGCGGCGCCGTGCAGGCTCTCGCACCGGAGGAGACGCAGGTGACGCCGCGCCTGGCCGCGCTCGTCCGCCGGCAGCTGATCCGGCCCGACAGGGCGCAGTTCGCGCGCGAGGACGGCTTCCGCTTCCGCCACCTGCTGATCCGCGACGCCGCCTACGACGCCCTCCCGAAAGCCACCAGGGCGGAGCTGCACGAGCGCTTCGCCGCCTGGCTGGAGCAGCGCGGAGAGGAGCTGGTCGAGCTGGACGAGATCCTCGGCTACCACCTCGAGCAGGCCGCCGGCTACAAGCAGGAGCTGGGACAGGCCGACCCGATCCTGGCCGACCGCGCGGGTGAGCGGCTCGCGGCCGCGGGCCGCCGCGCGCTCTGGCGCGGCGACGAACGGGCCGCCGCGGGGCTGCTCGAGCGGGCGCTCGAGCTGACCCGGCGGGCGCGGCTCGATGTCGCGCTCGAGCTCGACCTCGCCCAAGCGCTCTCCACCAGGGACGGCGCGAAGGCCGCCGCGATCGCCCACGCCGCCGCCGAGCGGGCGCCCGCGGCCGGCGACGAGACGGGCGAGGCACTGGCCCGGGTCGGCGCCGCCTTCCACCGCTTGCATTTCTCGGCCGCCCGGCGGTCGACGGCTCGAGCGGCTCGCGCGCAGGGCGCTGCCGCTGCTCGAGCAGGCGGAGAACCACGCCGGCTTGGTCCACGTCTGGTACGCGCTCGGCCTCGGGTCGCGAACTCCGCGTCCGCTCCGAGGACTATGCGCACGCGGCGGAGCAGGCACTCCTCCACGCCCGCCTCGCCGGCAGCGCAACTCGCACCTTTTCAGCCTCGATGACGCGCTCACCCAGGGGCCGCGGCCGGCGGACGAGGCGCTGCGCACGTTCGACGCGCTCCTTCCCGAGAATCCGCATCCCAGGCTGCTGCTGACGCGCGCCTGGCTGCTGAGCATGCTCGCCCGCTTCGACGAGGCAGCCCGGATCGCCCGCGAGGCCGGCGAGCGCTGGCGCGAGCTGACCGGCGACGACTGGGTCGACGTCTTTCTCGCCCGCATCGCGGCCACCGCCGGCCGCCACGAGGACGCGGCCGCCCACCTCCGACGCTTCTGCGACCTGCTCGAGGCACGCGGCCTGCGCTCCTATCTCTCGACCTACGCGCCGCTGCTCGGCCGCTCGCTCTGCGCGCTCGGACGCCACGACGAGGCCGAGCCGCTCGCCCGGCTCGGCCGCGAGCTCGGCGACGAACAGGACGCCTCCACGCAGGCGCTCTGGCGGCAGGTGCAGGCGCGTATCGACGCCCACCGCGGTCACCATAGCCAGGCCGAGCGACTCGCCCGCGAGGCCGTCGCGATCAGCGAGCGCACGGACTCGTCGAACCTGCAGGGCGACGCGCTCTGCGACCTCGCCGAGGTGCTGCACGCCGCCGGCCGAAGCGACGAAGCCGCCACCACGCTCGCCCAGGCGCTCGAGCGCTACCAGCAAAAGAAGAACCTCGCCCTGGCCGCGAAGGTGCGCGACCGGCTCGCCGAGCTCCACGACTCAGCGCCGCGCTGAGCGTTCGCTCGTCGCACCCTGCGCTCGTACAAGCCCCCCGCGTCCAGGCGCCGACGCCGTCACAATCGCGAGGGGAGGTGTGGTGTGTGACAAGCGTTACACACCGTGCGCGTCATCGGTGCACGAGGCGCGACCCACGTCCTCATAGCGTCCCGGCTATCGAACTGTCGAGGAGGACACGGGACATGAACGACAACCTCAACACGCGAATGATTCTCACCACCGCAGTGTCCCCGCAGTCGCGGCGCTCCTCGGGGCTCGGCATCGGCCACCGTCATGGACGTCGAGGGCGGCGGCTGCAGAGGACACGATGGGTCACGATGCAGCCGCCCCAGCCGGACGATGACCGGCGGCGCGCATGTCGCAGTTCTCGGCCACCGTCGAGCAGCTCGATCCCGCGATCCGGACGGCGATTGCAGCGGAGGCGGCCACAAAGCTGAAGTCGCAGGCCTCGGCGGCCCCGGCGCGATCGTACTCAGTCACAGGATCCGCTTCGAGCCGTTCGTCTGGGCGAGGAGCACCAGGCGCGGACGCGTACACGCCGGACACGCCCCTAGCCCCAGAAGCTCGGGCAGGGCGATCAGAAGAGGAAAGAACGCGGCCTCCGACGACGTCTCGTCGGGATTCTTGATCCGGTAGACGCCGGTGTCGACGCGCTCAAGTTCTCCGTCCACCCAGAGCCGTCGAACGGCGACCCGAATGGCGGCATCCGGGTTCCGCGCCATCCCGGCGCACGACTCCAACGCGCCCTCGCCGTCGGGAATCATCCTCGCCGAGCGGAGCCTGGTCATGCGTGGGCTGTAGTCCCCCGCGCGGTCCCCTTGCAGGACGATCGAGCGCGGGGCGGCCTCTCTAGGCGAGACAGGCTGTGCGCTCGCTCGCGCCCTCTCAGCAGTCGACTAAGCCCACTGGGATCTGACATCGATCTGACACGCCGTCGCAAGGCGTCTGTACATCCGTGATTCGGCATGACCCCCGACCACGCGAGTCGGTGGTCGATGCCCGGGTACCCACCCCCTCGCCGCTCGCCGTCGCTATGGGCTGGTCGCGGTCAGCTCTCGGCGACGGGCCGGTCGAGGTCGAGGTCGACTCCGGGTGGGGTCTCGATTGTCGCGGTGCGGTGGTAGTGGAGAAGTTCTCTTGCGATCGCGAGGAGTGTTCCCGCGACGGGGATCGCCATCAATGCGCCGAGGACGCCTGCGAGCTGGGCGCCGATCAGGACGGCGAGCAGGACGGTGAGGGGTGAGAGTTGCACGGTTCTGCCGTAGACGAGGGGTTGGAGGACGTGGTTCTCGAGCTGCTGATAGGCGAGGAAGAAGCCGATGACGATGACGGCGCGGAGCCACCCGCTCTCGATCAGGACGATGGTCGAGACGATGATCGCGGCGAGCGTCGCCCCGGCGAGCGGGATGAGATCCAGAATCCCGACGAGCAGTCCGAGGGCGATCGCGAACTCGCTGCCGACGCCGAAGAGCACGGCTGCAGATGTCACTCCCGCCACGAGGCTGATCAGGAGATTCCCGGTCACATAGCCGCTGATCGTTTTGTAGATGTCGTAGCCCACTCTTTCGTATCGCACGCGGTGGTGCGGGGCGAGCAGGTCGAGCGCCCCGCGGATGGTGCGCGGGCCTTCGAGGAGCATGAAGAACGTCAGGAACACGATCGTGATCACCGCGACGACCGCAGTCACCACGCTCCTCACGAGGTCGAGGACAGGCAGGCCGAGTCCGAGCACCCCACCGGCACCCTGGGCCTCTACCGCCTCGCGGATGCGATCGACTATCTGGTAGTCGTCCTGGAGCCAGCCGAGCGGACCCCGTCCCTTCGTGAGGTCATCGACGAGGTCTGGCACAGTGTCAACGAAGTCGTTCACCTGGGCGATGAGCGGGGGCACGATCAGGAAGCCAACCCCGGTGATGAGCAGGAGCGCGAGCAGAAAGACGATCCCGGCCGCATATCCGCGAGCGATGCCTCGTCGCTCGAGCGCCTCCACTCCCGGATTGAGTGCGCAGGCGAGAATCACCGCGACGAGAATCCAGGTCAGCACCTGCCAGGCGAGATAGACAAGGATCAAGCCGAACCCGACGAGGACTGCGACACCCAGCACCACCAGGACAGGCCCGGGGCGGATCGTGACGAGACGCGGCTCAGGCCTGATCGAGTCCGTTGGCCCCCCCGGCTCGGATGGGTCGCTCGGCAGAATCGTCACCGCGAGAGAAGCCTTCTCGTGGCGCGACGATGCCCGATCATCTGTCGTCCATAAAGTGCGGTGTGCTTTCCCCGGTCGCGCCGCTCAGGCGGCCGAATGCTCCGTGATCGACCCGGACGGGCTGATCGTGAACGCGTCAGTGAAGGGAAGCAAACCACGCAGCCCACCATCGTCAATGGAAGCCACGACTCGCAGGTCGCGGTGCTCCTTGTCATCCCAGAAGCCTTCGAGCTCGACGTGATAGGTGGCGCCCGACAGCGCGACCACGTCCGAGCGCTCCTGCTTCCCGGCAAGCCGTTCAGCCAGCTCGCTGTAACCTGCCGCCCGCAGTTTCAGGAACTCGGCCCGCAACACCCCTTTTGCTTCCTCGTCACTCATGAATCACCGTCTACCCACGCCGCGCGGATGTCCAACCCGACGCTTCGCGACTTCTCAGTCCGAGGCCGATTGTGCGGCGCCACGCCCGCTCGCTCGTCAGCTCGGACTCGAACGCCCGGGATCTGAAGCGTCGGATACGCCGTGGCGACGTGTCCATCCCTCCGCGATTCCGCGCGACCACCGACTCGACGTGTCGGTGCAGTTATGTACTCACCCCTCCCCCCTCGCGGTGATCATGGTGATGGGGCCTGGTCGCGGGCCGGCGACTTCCGGCGCTCTTCCGGTGCTGCCGAGCAAGCGCGGGTCGTTTAGGCCTCGACGAGGATCACGAGCGTCTCCGCGACGACTCCGTCGTGCGCCATCGCCTCGGCGGCCGCGTCCGTCTCCATCGCAGCCATGACGGCGTCCATATCCGGGACGTCCATCAGCAAGCCGACCCTCGTGGGGTTCTGTGGATCGACGAACGTCCGGATGTTCGTCACGCCGAGAGGTCCGAAGAACTCCTCACGCTTGGGCGAGGCGAGCCAATGGTCCTTGTCCTTGACGTCGTGGTAGCCGATGACGGTGGGCTTTGCCGCTCCTTCCGATCAGATGGCTGCACGTCTGCGCACGGGCGTCGAACAGCCTATGCCTCTGCGACTCGAGGTGCCCGACGAACGACGCCCGCCTGCGCGAGCGTTCCGGAATGTCCCTTGAGGACGTGAGGCTGGAACTGACCAGAGCCGATGAGTATCGGCTGGGCGGCCAGTCTCTACTGCGTAAGCATCCCTGACCGCCTAGAAAGGGAGGACTGCGCCGTGCCGTTCACGCTCAGGAACATCAAGGAGGATCTGGAGGACATCGGCTTTCGGTTCGACGGCGCGCCCGACCTGGAGTTCCGCGCGGCGACCAAGGCGCTCGAACTCGAGACATCCGCCCTGAGCTACCAGCGCGTCCCGCCCGGCTATCGCTTTCCGTACGGCCACACGCACATGAAGCAAGAGGAGGTGTACGTGGTCCTGCGTGGGAGCGGGCGGATGAAGGTCGACGACGAGATCGTCGCTCTCAAGGAATGGGACGCGGTGCGGGTCCCGCCGGGTACGTGGCGAGGCTACGAGGCCGGGGCGGAGGGCCTCGAGATCCTCGTCATCGGCGCGCCCAACCTCGGCGAGGATCCGCGCGAAGACGTCGATGGCCAACGCGACTGGTGGGCTGACTAGCAGAGCTTGATCGTTGGGCTGCGAGTCGGAGATCGGGTCGCGGTTGGCGATCTTCGCGAGGACCTGGTCGTGGTCGTTGACGGTGAAGGTCCACGACCCGGAGCAATGCCAGCGCCGCGTGGGCCAGCGTTCGCGAATGTCCCCTGAGTCGGAATCCAGCCGCCATTGGCACTATGTGTTCATGAGAGTGCGGCTGACAGGGTCGTTCGAGTTGGCGGGAACGCTAGACGCCGTGCTCCCGCTATTTACCGCCGAGGGCGAGCGCCGGTGGGCACCGGGCTGGGAGCCGGGCTGGGCCGACGAACCGCACCAGCACGCAGTCGGCGAGGTCTGGACGACGGCCGGGCCACCGTCCACGACCTGGGTCACGGTCGACACGGACGCGAACCACGTGCGCTACGCGCGGGTCGCCACCGACGATAGCGCTGGCCTCGTGACAGTGACATGCGTCGAGAACAGCGAGCGGACGACCGTGACCGTCGATTACGACTTGTCTGCTCTGTCCGATTCCGGGGCCGACCGACTCGCGCACTTCGCCGCGGGCTACGACGACATGCTCGCACACTGGCAGCACCACACTTCCCGTGCCCTCGCCTGACCAGAAAAGAGAAGGCCGCCGACACACTTGGATGCACGAGTGTTCGGGAATCACGCCTGACGGCTACCGCGAACGGCCCTAGCCCCAGGGCAGCCGTGACCAGTACGACGGCCGCTGTCGCCGAAAACGCTCGGCCGTCGCATATACCTGCTCCGGGTCGGATGTCTCCTTCTCCACACTCGCGCCGTAGCGCGCTGCGAGGTCCGACACCGGATACCGCACGTCCGGGCTTACGTGCGCGCCAACCATCAAAACCACACACGGGGCGTCGCCAGCTCCCACGAAGGCATGCTCCGTCCAGGGAGGTGAATGGAAGAAATCCCAGGCTCGGAGGAGGCGCTCCTCGCCCTCGACGAGCAGCCTGCACGCACCGGCCAGAACGAGGAAGGCCTCCTGATTCGCCTCGGCGTGGTAGACGCTGCTCTGGCCGGGCTCGAGGACGGTCACATTGATCCCGAGATGCGCGAACTCGATCGGAGGCTCGCCGTACTCGTTGGCGAACCAACACGCCGCGCCCCTCGTGTCGGAAGAGAACCACTCGGCGTCGCGAAGGCCGACGACAAACCAACCCTCCGTAACGGGGGCGAGCCCGGAGCCAGCGTCCTCAAGCCTCGCTTCGTTCACGCAGCAGATTCTCGCAGTCCAAGCGACGGCTGTCTCGTCTGCGCCAGTGTTCGGGAATGTCACATGAGCGACTAAGACGAGAAGGCCGACGCGTACTGAAACCGTCCTGCGACAGACTCTGTATACGCGTTCAGAGGTCGGACTTGGAAGCCCTCTCCCCATTCCGGCTCCGGAGGTGTCATGCCCAACTCTTTGGCAGGACGGAACCCGAAGCGGCGGTAGTACTCGGGCGCGCCGAGCAGAGCGATTAACGGCACGTCCGCGGCATCAGCAGCCGCGAGAAGCGCTTCCATCAGGGCGCTCCCAATGCCGATGCCTTGATGATCGGGAAGGACGCCAATCGGCCCCACGGCAACCACTGGGTCGGTGGCGACGGTCGCCCGGCTCGCCGTAACGTGGCCGACCACACCACTGTCGGTTAGTGCCGTGAACGAGAACTCGGGAATGGCGTCGCCCGCCGCCCACAGGGCCTCGAACAGACCGACCTCGGGTGGGACGGAACCAGGGTTCTGCGGCTGTCGAAAACGCGGCCGCCGAAAAGCCTCGGCGTAGACGTGCCGAATCGCCTCGTAATCCTGGGCCGTCTGCTCCCTGACAATCACCGGCCCATCCTTGCATCACATGGAATTCGTCGCCTGGGCCAGTGTTCCGGAATGACCCCTGATGGCCGATGCTGTTAGGGATGGAGGCGAACGGATCGGTCGTAGTCGTGAACAGATAGGCGTGGTCAGGCGATCAACGCCATGCGACAGGAGGTCGTCCTGGATGAAGGTTTTCAACCTCTACAACGGCGACTTGGATAGCTCGACGGAACGCGAGGGCTGGAACGTTAGGGCGGCGAAGGTCGGTGAGCACATCGGCGGAGAATTGATCGGCGCAGGACTGTACGAGGCAGAACCTGGCAACAAGGTCTGGCCCTATCACACACATCACGCCAACGAGGAGTGGCTCCTCGTCGTTCGCGGTCAGCCCACGCTCCGCACGCCCGAAGGGGAGCGCCAGCTTGACGAGGGGGACGTCGTCTGCTTCCCGCGGGGCAAGGCGGGAGCACATCAGGTCTGGAACGGAAGCGAGTCCCCGATTCGTGTGCTCATGCTCTCGACACTCGTCGTTCCGGACATCGTCGAGTACCTCGATACGGGGAAGGTGGGCGCACGCAGCGTGGCAGGTGAATTGATCATGTTCGGTCGGCCGGGGCCTGACCTCGACTACTGGGAAGGCGAGGAGTAGCTGGAAGCGGTCTAGGAAGAGGGCAATCGGCTGTGCGAGCATGCTCTCACTCGACGCCTCCCCTCCCGTCGCGGTCCGAGGAGCGCGGCCTGGGTGCGGGCGCCGCACGCGAGGCATGAGCGGCGACCGCGTCCCGGTGATGACGCGGGCCGGAGCCCGGCGCCAGGGCGGGGCTATCGTGAGTCGATGCGCGAGGTTCTTCCAGGCGTCTTTCACTGGACGACGCTGCACCCACAGATCCGCATCGACGTGTCGTCCTACTGGCTCGATCGTGCCGGCGTGGCGATCGACCCGCTGGTGCCGTCAGAGCATGGGCTCGAGTGGTTTTCCGAGCGCACGAGCAGCCCGAACGCGGTTCTTCTCTCGAACCGCCACCACTACCGCGACAGCGCCCGCTTCGTCGAGGCGTTCGGCTGCTCCGTGCACTGCAACCACGCCGGCCTCCACGAGTTCAGCTACGGCGAAGCCGTCGAAGGGTTCGAACCAGGGGACACGCTGCCCGGTGGCGTCCTCGCTTGTGAGGTAGGTGGCATCTGCCCCGACGAAACCGCCCTCTACCTCCCCGAACAGCGTGCCATCGCCCTCGCCGACGGCGTCGTCCGCGGTCGACGGGGAAGCCCACCCGGCTTCGTTCCCGACAGTCTGATGGACGACCCTCCCGGCACCAAGCGCGCCCTGCTCGCTGCCTACGCGCGCCTCCTCGACCAACTCGACTTCGAGCACGTCCTCCTTGCGCATGGCGATCCCCTCATCGGAGACGGTCGCGCGGCGCTGCAGGAACTCGTCGCAACCGGCGGGCACACCGCATTCGAACTCGACAGCTGAGCCGCCGCGTTACTCGGGGATGCGCGCAGTCTCCGCACACACGCACGCACCCGTGAGGCCATGCACAATTCGGGTATGGGCGTCTCAGCCGCGCTCTGCAGCGCCAAGCTCCGGGACGGCAACCCGTGCCGCTCAGTCGCGACCCACGACGAGTTCTGCGCCTACCACGCCACTCTTGCCGACGAGCTCGGTGACGACGCCGTGGCGAACGGGAACCAGACGAAGAAGCGGAACCCTCGGCAGCGTGAGCCTGTGATCGTCCAGTCCCAGCCGCTCGAGCTCAAGCCGAGTTCGACGAGCACACCGTCGGCCGTTCGGCCGGCGCTGGCGCTCACGGCAGTCGAGGAGCTCGAGACGATCCGCACCGTGCTGCTCGAGGCCGCGACCAGCACCACTCGAGAGACCTGGGCGACCTGCACATGCCCCGAGTGTGGCAAAGGCTTTCGGCAGGAGATCTCCGTTCCCGATCACGGAGCAAGGATCAAGGCGATCGAGAGGGTGGGCGCGTCGATCCCGCCCTCCCGGAGGCGCTCAGCGTCGGCAGCCCCGCTTCGCCCGCCCCCCGTCCCGAACGCCCACCTGTCTCTATCGCGCGCACGCGCGCGCACGCAGGAGTGACCCGGCTCGAGTGTACGCCTCCCCCCTCGATGCGGTGATCGTCGTGGGGCCTGGTCGCGGGCCGTCCCGGCTCGACGCGGCTGACTAGTTGTCGGTTGCTCGCGGCTCCAGGTATCTGTAGGCGAGCGCCACCGCCATCGCTCCGTCGCCGACGGCGCCTGCGACGCGCTTGGTCGAGCCATATCGGACGTCGCCGGCCGCGAAGACGCCGGGCCGGCTGGTTTCGAGCGGTAGCGGATCGCGGTCGAGCGGCCAGGCTGCGGGACGCCTGCCGCTGTCGTCGAGCAGGTCGAGCCCGGTGAGAATGTAGCCCGCGGTGTTGGTCCGCACCCCCTCGGCGGCGCACCATTCGCTGTGCGGCTTGCCGCCGATGCATATGAACAGGGTGGTGACGCGCAGCGTTTCCTCCCTGCCTGCCGGGCCGGTGATGTCGACCTCGGCGAGATGTCCGTCCTCGGCCCGCAGAGCGGTTACCTGGCTGCCGAGCCGCACGTCGATCAGAGGATGCGCTTCGATCCGGGCGACGAGGTAGGCCGACATGTTCTTGGCGAGTCGGTCGCCGCGCACGATCATCGTCACCTTCGCCCGGGCGTCGGCGAGGTTCAACGCAGCCTGCCCTGCGGCGTTACCCGCCCCGACGACGGCGACGCTCTCTCCAGAGCATTGGGGAGCTTCGCTGCGACCGGCCCCGTAGTAGACGCCGCGGTCGATCAGTTCGTCGACGCCTTCCACCTCGAGCCGTCGCCAATCCATCCCCGTCGCCGCGATTACGACCGAGGTCGCGACCTCCACGCCGCTGTCGAGGAGAATCACCGGCGGGTCGGCACCTGGACGGCTGCCGACGGCCTCGCGCAGGAACACGAGCTCCGCTCCGAACCGCTCGGCCTGGCGGCCCGCTCGGCGAGCGAGCTCGGCACCGCCGATCCCCTCCGGAAAACCAAAGAAGTTCTCGATCATCGAGGCATGCGAGGCCTGACCGCCTGGAAGGTCGCGTTCGAGCACGATCGTGGCAAGCCCGTCAGAGGCGGCGTACACCGCCGCCCCGAGCCCCGCCGGTCCGGCGCCGACAATCGCCAGGTCGTAGTTGGAGCGCTTCGGTGCGGTGGTGAGGTTCCAGGCTGACACCAGTGTCTCAACCGTGGCTCCGACATACGCCCGGCCTCCGTCCAGGACGACCGGCAGCGGCGCCTCGACGAGCCCCATCGATGCGAGCAGGCGATCCGCTTCGGGTGTGCCGGCCTCGAGCCACTCGTGCGGCTGCGCCGCCCTTGTCAGGAAGTCGCGCAGCCGGTGGTCGCCGACTTCGAAGCGCCTCCCTATGACCGTGACGGCGGACCGGACCGGGCTCATCGCTACTGCTCGTAGCTCTCGACGACCGATTCGTCTCGCATAGGCGCAGCGCCCGGTTCGAGTCCGGCCTCCCGACGCGCTCGGCGCCGTCGCAGGCGGTCCCAGCACGTGTCCGGGGCTTCTGTCAGCTCTGCATGCCTGCGCCGGTCGGCTTCCGAGTGCTCGCCGCTCGCCTGCTGCTCCCAGAGCCGGTGCGCATCGGCCAAAGGCGGTTCGATCGTCCGATGGATCTGGCTGTCGTCGATGTGACCTCCTTCGGCCCGAAGACGTGCTCAGCGTACGAGAAGCAGCGCCGGCCGCGACCGGCGTCTGACCAAGTCGCGGCGAGATGGGAGCTGCGCGGGCTGCGGGTGAGGCGAACGATTGTGGATTCCGATGCCTCGACGCACAAAGCTCCATTCGCCGCGCGCTGGCCTACGAGGACGTAGTGAGGAATCTTCGGCCTCCATGTCTGGGGGTGAGGCGATTCCCGCGTAGGCGGCCTCTCGCGCTGCGTAGAGCGAGGCGATCCCGCAGCCTGGGGCGCAGAAGGCCCGGCTAAACCGGGCCTGGGCGGGATCAGAACTCTTGAACTGAGCCGCCCGCGCGCCTCGCCACCGCCCACGCACAAGGGCTTGAGCTCAAGATCGACCGCGAGACCCTCGCGGTGCGGGATCGGCATCTTGCGCCGGAAGGCATTCGCGCAGGAGTGACCCTGAGATCGCGGTCCGTCTGATCGATTACCCCGCGACGAACGAGATACGTGCGAGCACGTCGCTCAGCCGCCTCGAACATTTCGCGCCCGCGGTCGAGGTCGGCGAGGAGCGCATCGACCTCTAGCGTCTCGCGCCGCGTCGGCGTCCCTCCGGCTTGACGCCTTCGTTTCTTCTTTTTCACATCCGTACTGTCGCATCCGTCTTCTGTCGTGGATAGCCGCGTGCAAGAGATGCCTGGCTTTGACGTGGTGCAGCCGGCACGCAGGGGCTGTCGCTGTGTGCTTGAGGATGTTTCAGCGGCTGGAAAGCGGTGCACACTCCCGGGGACGCGTTTTCTCCACCTAGGCGGGCGTCTTCGTACGCCAACCCCTCGCGCGCCGAAGAGCCCGCTGCGAGGAGGTTCTGACAAATGGCCACCACGATCTGCGAGATCGATGGGGTTCGTCCCGCTGTTGCGACGGTTCGGATCAGGCAGAACGGCGAGGAGCGGACGATCGCCGTCTGCGAAGAGCACCTTCGGGAGCTTCAGGGTCAGAGCCGCGGAGCAGGGCGGTCTCCTTTCGGCGGCCGGAGCAGCCTCTTCGACGAGTTCTTCTCCGATTTCTTCGGCGACAGCGCCTCTCGGCGGTCGCACCGCCGGCGACGGCGCCGGCGTGACGACCACGACGCCCCGCGCCGCCCGGCCGAGCAGATCGACGTCACGCAGTACTTCAGCGACGCCACCCGCCAGCTGCTCCAGCGTGCCGCGCAGAAGGCGATGGAGTGGGGCAGCCTGGACATCGACTCGACGCACCTGCTCTGGGCCGCGAGCCAGGACGAGGTTGTCCGGCACGTGCTGCAGCAGGTCGGCGCCGATGCCGCCGCGATCGCGGCGCAGGTCGAGGAGGAAGCAGACGTCAAGGAGCGCACGGACGTGGCGCCGTCGCTCTCGCCGGACGCGAAGGCCGCCCTGTTGGCCGCCTACGAGGAGTCGCGTCAGATCGGCGCGTCGTACGTGGGGCCCGAGCACGTGCTGCTCGCCCTGGCCCAGGACACCGAGACCGAGGCGGGTGAGCTGCTCGAGCGATTCGCGATCAGCCACACGAAGCTGCGCGGCGCGGTCATCCGCGGCGTCGAGAGCGGCGAGGCGGGTGGGCGCCCGGCGAGCACGACAAAGACGCTCGACGAGTACGGCCGCGACCTGACGGAGGAGGCCCGTCAGGGCAAGCTCGATCCCGTGATCGGCCGGGCCGATCAGATCGAGCAGACGATCGAGATCCTCTCGCGTCGCACGAAGAACAACCCGGTGCTGCTCGGCGACCCCGGCGTCGGCAAGACCGCGATCGTGGAGGGGATCGCGCAGCGGATCGTCAACGACGACGTGCCCGAGACGCTCACCGGCAAGCGCCTGGTGGCGCTCGACATGGCGGGGATGATCGCCGGCACGAAGTATCGGGGCGAGTTCGAGGAGCGCCTGAAGGGCGTGATCGACGAGATCACCGAGAACGCGGACAGCCTGATCGTCTTCATCGACGAGATCCACACCGTCGTCGGCGCGGGCGCGGCCGAAGGGGCGATGGATGCGGGGAACATGCTCAAGCCGGCGCTCGCGCGCGGCGAGCTGCACATGATCGGCGCGACCACGCTCGACGAGTACCGGAAGAACATCGAGAAGGACCCGGCGCTCGAGCGGCGGTTCCAGCCGGTGCTGGTCTCGGAGCCGACGGTCGAGGAGACGATCGATATCCTCACCGGCCTCAAGGACCGCTATGAGGCGTTCCATCGCGTGCGCATCACCGAGGAGGCGATCGTCGCCGCGGCGGAGCTGTCCGACCGCTATATCCGCGATCGCTTCCTGCCCGACAAGGCGATCGACCTGATCGACCAGGCAGGCGCTCGCGTCCGGCTCCGGTCGAAGGCGAAACCGGAGGACACGCGGACGGCCGAGGAGGAGCTCCGCCGATTGGGGCGCGAGCGTGACCAGGCGATCTCGGCCGAGGACTACCAGCGGGCAGACGAGCTGAAGGCGCAGATCGACGAGCGCCGCGCCCAGCAGGAGGGGCGGAAGGAGGCCCGCGCCCGGGCACCAGAGGTGACGATGGAGGACATCGCCGAAATCGTGTCGCGGCGCACGGGCATCCCGGTCTCACAGCTGACCCAGGAGGAGCGCGACCGGCTCCTGAAGCTCGAGGAACGCCTGCATGAGCGCGTCGTCGGCCAGGACGAGGCCGTCGAAGCCATCGCGGAGGCGGTTCGCCGCGCCCGCGCCGGGCTCGCCGACCCCAGCCGTCCCGACGGGAGCTTCCTCTTCCTGGGACCCACCGGCGTCGGCAAGACGGAGCTCGCGCGGACGCTCGCGGAGGCGCTCTTCGGCAGCGAGGACGTGATGGTCCGCCTCGACATGAGCGAGTACCAGGAGCGGCACACCGTCAGCCGGCTCGTCGGCGCCCCACCCGGCTACGTCGGCCACGAGGAAGCAGGACAGCTGACCGAGGCGGTCCGCCGCAAGCCGTACGCGGTGCTCCTCTTCGACGAGATCGAGAAGGCGCACGCAGACGTCTTCAACATCCTGCTCCAGATCCTGGACGACGGCCGGCTCACCGATTCGCAGGGCCGAACGGTCGACTTCAAGAACACGATCCTGATCATGACCTCGAACCTCGGCGCCGATCGCATCCAGGCCTTCGCGCGGAAGGAGAGCGGCTCGTTCGACGAGCTGAAGGAGGACCTGATGGAGGTGCTCCGGCACAGCTTCCGGCCGGAGTTCATCAACCGGATCGACGAGATCATCGTCTTCCAGGCGCTGACGAAGGAGCAGCTCAAGCAGATCACGCGGCTGATGCTCGACCGCGCCGCGAGGCGCCTGCGCGCGCAGCACATCGAGGTCGAGTTCTCGGACGAGGCCGTCGAGCACCTGGCCGAGATCGGCTTCGACCCGGAGTTCGGCGCGCGGCCGCTGCGTCGTGCGATCCAGCGCGAGCTCGAGAACGAGGTCTCGCGGCTGCTGCTGAGCGGAGCGCTGCAGCCGGACGACCGCGTTCGCGTCGACTACGACGACGTCCAGCTCACCTTCGACATCGACAAGGGAGCCGCAGAGGAGATGGAGGAGGTCGAGGAGCCGGAGTCGCAGCCGGCACACGTCTAGCAGGGACGCGGAAAACGCGCGACGGAGAGGCGTCCGAACGCCCACGCATCTCCATCGCGCGCACGCGCACGCACGCGAGGGCTGACCCGGTACCCACTCCCATCGACCTGCTGATGGGGTCGGGGCCTGGTCAGGGCGCGACCCCCGACTCGACGAGTCGGTGCATCCTGGTGCCCCATCCCCCTCGCGATCGTCGTGGCGGGGGGGCCTGGTCGCGGGGGCGTGGGGCGGCGGGTCGCTGTCGAGAGGACGTACCGCGGGACTCCGGCGCGCAGCCCCGCGGTACGCAGAAACGCTGGTGCTTAGATCACGCGACCGTTGCGGCGCCCATCGCGGCGGTAGTGACGGCTACCGCTTGCTTGATCAGGTCTGCGACGGCAGCGGGCTGGGAGACATAGACGGCGTGGCTGGCGTCGACCTCGACCACGGTCGCGCCGATGCGCTCGGACATCGACCGCTGCGCGTCAGGCGGGATCATCCGATCCCCAGCCGTGATCAAGTACCAACACTGTTTCGTCCGCCACGCGGCCTCACTGACGTTGCCCGTGAGCGCCTCGACGCCCCACGGCACCTGCGCATCGGCAAGGAACATCGCGTCCTGCGCAGGGATGTCGCCCGCGAACGATTGATGGAACTTGTCGCGATCGAGGAACAGGAACCCCTCGACGGGAGGCAGGATCGGTGGCTGCGGCCCGTCGGTCGGGAAGGTGCCGATCAGCGTGTTTACCGATTCGCCCGTGTCGGGCGCGAACGCGCAGACGTAGACGAGACCAGCGACCCGCTCATGGGTGCCGGCCTCGCTGATCACTGCCCCGCCATAGGAGTGTCCGACGAGGATCGTCGGCCCTTCCTGTCGGTCGAGGATCATGCGCGTTGCTGTTGCGTCCCCCTCGAGGGAGAGCGTCGGGTTCTGCACCACGCTCACCCGGTAGCCGTCGGCAGTGAGCAGTTCGTACACACCCTGCCACCCCGAACCGTCGACAAAGCCGCCGTGCACAAGCACGACGTTCGGCTTGTCGCTCATCGCCTACCTCCTCCCCTGCGGCCTCGCTGGCCGCATCGTGTGGCGGGAACGCTGCCGTCACTGCGGTGACGCGGCTACCGCTTCTATACCGATGGCAACGACCGCACCTCTGTGGACTCGACTATTACAAAGCAGCGTCCCCCCCAACTCCCCGCGCGCACGCGAGGAGTGACTAGGCGGAGGGTAGCCCTCCCCCGTCGCGATGGGGCACGGGGATGGGACCTGGTCGCGGGGGCCGCGAGTCGCTCCGCCCCAAGCGCCTCCCGGTGTTCTCAGGCGGCCGAGGGGATGCCGCAGCAGGGGAGACGCGGGACGTACGCGTTGAGTTCATCGTCCGCCTTGTCTTTCTGCCTACCGAGGGTCGGCCGGTCGAGCGCGCACCCTGCCAGGGCCTGCCCCTCTTTCAGCACGAGCCAGACCGCGCCAGGCTTGGTGAGGAGTGTCACGTCAGCGAGCGGGTCGGCTTCCACGACCACGAGGTCGGCGCGTGAGCCGGGGGTGAGGCGGCCGCGGTCGCTGAGCCCGGTCGCTGCGGCGCCGCCGGCGGTTGCGGCCCTGAGCGCCGCCCACGCGCCGAGGCCCCCCTGGGCCATGCGTGTCAGCTCTTGTAGGTGTGCGCGGCCCGGCGGGCCTGAGTCGTACCCCATTGCCGTGGTCACGCCGGCGTCCCGGGCGGCGGCGAGGGTGAGGTACGCCTCCTCGAGCTGCCGCTTCGCCTGCTCGACGAGGCGCGGGAGCCATTCGTGGGCGAAGCGCTCCGCGAGGTCGTGGAAGGTCGAAAGGGTGGGGACGAGCACCTGCCCCTGCTGCGCCATCAGCTCCAATAGTCGGGGCTCGCGGTGCAGCGAGAACCCGTGCTCGATCGTGTCCACCCGTTCCTCGACCGCGATCCGGGCACCGTCGAGCCCTTCTGCGTGGGCTGCCACCCGTAATCCGAGTCGGTGTGCCTCGTCCACGATCGAGGCGACTTCCTCCCGTGTCCATCTGCGCGGGTTCGGGGTTCTCGCGCTCGACCGATCGTGCCCCGGTTGCCATGAGCTTCACGTAGTCGGCTCCGCGGCGGAGTTGTTCGCGGACCGCTTGCCGCATGCCCCAGGGTCCGTCGGCCTCCGCGTACATGGTCCCGAAGATGCGTCCGCCCGGAGCCGTCACGGAGATGATCCGTCCGCACGAGAGAATCGTCGGCCCGGTCACGAGGCCGAGTTCGACGGCGCGCCGCATCACGATCGCCTCGTCGTCGAACGAGCCGACGTCGCGGATCGTCGTGATGCCGCCGCGAAGGAGCAGCTCGCAAGACTTTGCGAGCAGGAGGTAGCCGAGCTCGCGCGGCCGCGGGTCCTCGCCCTTGAGCTGGGGCGGCGGCCCAAAGCCCGGCGACCGAGAGACATCGGAGACGAGGTGCGTGTGGGCGTCCACGAAGCCGGGGAGAACGGTGCGGCCGCCGACGTCGACCGCGCCGTCTGGGGCGTCGCCGCGTACGGCGGCGACCTCCGTGATGCGGCCGTCCTCGATCGCGACCGTCGCGTGCTCGAGCACCGTGCGTGCTGCGGGATCGACGACGCGAGCGTTCCAGAGGCGGACGTCGGTCACGGGGATACTCTCCCCCGCACATCATGTCCGGTCAAACGGGAATACTTGACTATAATGATCGGTGATCTCGATCGCACTTGGCACCGGCTCGAGGTACGCCACCTGGTCGCGCTCGAGGCGGTCCTCCGATCGGGCTCGTTCAGAGCGGCGGCGCGCGCGCTCGGGTACTCGCAATCGGCTGTCTCCGAACAGATTGCCGCGCTCGAGGGCGTCGTTGGCGCGCGGCTCATCGAGCGCTCGCCCGGAGCGCGCGTCGTTCGGTCCACCGAAGCAGGTGCGATCGTTCTCCGCTGCGCCGAACGCGTGAGTGATGTCCTTGCCGGCTGCCGTGCCGACCTCAGCGCGTCTGCAACCGGCGGCGAGGTAATCCGGCTCGGCATCTTCCCCAGCGCCTCCGTCCGCCTCCTGCCACCGATCGTGCAAGCACTGCGGGTCGCGCACCCGCGCCTGCAGCTCGTGCTCGCCGAGTCCGTGGATCCAGAGGCGCTCTTCCGGTCAGTCGCGGCGGGCGAACTCGACGTCGCGTTCGGGAGTCCATCTCGTGCCCCCGCAGCGCTCGAGACGGCAACGCTCTTCGAAGATCCCTACGTGCTCCTAGTTGCAGCGAACAATCCGCTCGGCCAACAAGCAGCCGTGCGCCCCGCAGAGGTAGCCCGACTCCCGCTTATCGGCTACCGCTCACTCCGTCCGGAGTTCCTGCCGCTGTCGCAGCTACCCCACCCCGAACGCCACCACGTGGTGTTTCGAACCGACGACGACCCGACCGTACACGCACTCGTCGCAGCCGGAGTCGGCGTCGCTGTCGTCCCCCGACTAAGCGTCGATCCAGCCGACCAACGCGTTCGCGCAGTGAGGATCGACCCCCCACTCCGGCCACGCAGCATCACCCTCGCCTGGCTACGCGAACGCGCCACCTCGCAAGCGCTCAACGCCTTCCTAGCAGCCGCCCGCAAAGCCGCCACAGACGCAGCGACCGACCTCTAATCACAGGTTGCGGCGGCGGCGAGTCTGGCATCGGGAATGTCTCTTGAGCAGTCTGTCGTAGCTAGGCCGCGACGCGCCGATATCCGCCGCTGACCCAGTCGACGACAAGGCGGCCGTATTCGTCGGCTGCTTGCTCCAACGCGAAGTGACCGGCGTCGAGAGGATGGATCTCGCTGTTTGGGAGGAGGTCGTCGAGGTACTGGTTGTTCGACCACGGCACGAGGTCATCGTCGCGCCCGGCCACGATCTGGGTCGGTGTGATGATCGTCGGCAGCAGATCGCGGAGCACTGGGTTCTGTTCGGGGTAATGCCGCACGAACCGGGCTGACTCCGCGAAGCGACCGAGGTCGTAGGCGCTGACATAGTCCTCGTGGACCTCGGGCTCGCTCTCGCTCCCGGCAGCGGCCCCTACGGCGTAGCCGATGTTGGTTCTGGCGTCCAGTCCGCGCACGACGTCCAGGCTCGGCGCTTCGATGATCTCCTTGAGCGCGCCGCCTGCTTCGATCGGGAAGCGGACTGCGCCGCCGCCGACGGTCAAGCTCGTTACGCGTTCCGGGGACTTCGCGGCAAGGAAGAGCGCTGCGGCCGTGCCGACGTCCGGGCCGACAACGTGCGGAGCCCCCAGGCCCCACTCGTCGATCAGGCCGGCCAGGAACGCTCCCGAAGCGTCCGGAGCGATCAGTTCCGGGCGACCATCGGAGTGCCCGAAGCCCGGCATGTCGATCGCGACCGCCCGCCCGACTGCCGAGACGCGGTCCCAGATGTGACGGAAGGCCCAAAGGCTTTCGGGCCACGGCGCCAGTAGCAGCACGGTGGTGTCGGAGTCCGCCTTGTTGTCGGCGAACCTCATTCGCACGCCGTCGCAGACTCGGAAGTAGGTCGTGATCGGTGCGCTCATCTGACTGTCTCCTCCCTCAGGCCCATTTGTCTACTTCGATGACGATCGTCATCGGAGTCAGACGCTAGCAGAAGCGATGACGTACGTCATCGAAATGCCCTACCCTGCCGCTATGACTGCAAAGAACGAAGCGAAGGACCCGACCGCCGATCGCACGCGATCTCCAGCTCGCGCGCGGATGGTGCGGAGCGCTGCGACCCTCATCCGCGAGCGTGGTATCCACGGCACCGGACTCCGCGAGGTCGTCGCCCACTCCCGCGGTCCCCGCGGCTCGCTCGGACGCTTCTTCCCGGGCGGCAAGACGCAGCTCGTGACCGAAGCGATCGACGTCGCGCTCGTCGACCTCTTCGGTGATCTCGAGCGTACGCTCCGCGAAGCCAAGACCTTCCCCGAAGCAATCCGCGTGATCGTGACCCCATGGCGGCGCCTGCTCGTCGACCACGACTTCGCCCTGGGCTGCCCACTGGCCGCGACGATTTGCGACGCCGCCGACAACGACAGCCTCCGCACCCATGTCCGCGACGCGTTCGCAGGGTGGCGAGCCCCAGTCGTCGACGCCTACGCCAGATTTGGGGCGTCGCCGGCGGAAGCCGAAGCACACGCGACGGTGCTCATGGCTGCGCTCGAAGGTGCCCTCATACTCGCTCGCGCCCAACGACGCATCGAGCCGCTCGACACAGTCGAGCGCTTCTTCGCGTCACGCGCTCCAGACCCACACCGAGCATAGGAAGGCGCGAGAGCGGCCAGCGCAGCGGCTCCGTGGAGAGGAATTGCCCGGTGACGGATCCCTCGCGTGCCCGAGTGTGCTCTCGCTCGACACTCCAGCCTGTGATCCGCAGTGTCGGCGGAATCGGATGGCGACCGCGCCACCGGCGAGAGCTACACGATCGCCCATCACCTCTTCTCCGAGGACGGCGACCGCAAGATCATGGTCGCCTCGCTCCGATCCCTTGACACGTTCGCCAAGATTGACGGTGGTTGGTGCTTCGCCGAGCGGAAGCTCCTCCTGGACTGGAGCGAGACGCGACCGTCGACACCGGGGCCCTGACCCCCAGAGGACACGATGGTCGGCTTCGGCGCCACCGCCGTCACGGAGGAACAAACGTGTCAGCACCCGCGAGCCCACTGCTCTCCCCATCGCAACTCGCGGCTCTAGCCGCGATCGGCGAGGAGCGCTCGGCGCCGGTCGGTGCGCTGCTGTACCGGGTCGGCGATCGGACGTACCCGTTCATTGCGATTCTCGAAGGGGAGGTCGCGGTCATCGATGCGGCCGGGAACGAGCTCGTCAGGCACGGCGCCTCGGGCTTCCTCGGGGAGCTGAATCTCCTATCGGGACAGACGGTCTTCGTCAACGCGGCGGTGACCGAGTCGCTTCGGTTCATCGCCGTCGAGCGCAACGCGCTGCGCTTGCTCCTCAACGAGGACGGCCCGCTCAGCGACATGCTCCTCTCCACCTTCATCTCCCGGCGCGAGGCGTTGCAGAGTGTGCAGGGGATCGGCCTCGAGATCGTCGGCCCGCACGGTTCGGAGCCGACGATGCGGATGCTCGAGTTCGCTCGCGCGAACCGGCTCCCCTACACCTGGCAGGAGACGGCCCCGCCCGACGGCGGCGCGTTGCCGCTCGTGCGACTGCCCGGCGGCGGAGAGCTGCACGGGCCAAGCACCGGCCAGGTGCTGCGCGCTCTTGGGATCGGACTCGAGCTCGCGCCACGCGAGGAGGTCGACCTGCTGATCGTGGGCGCCGGCCCGGCGGGGCTCGCGGCCGCGGTCTACGGCGCCTCCGAAGGGCTTGACACGCTCGTCGTCGAGGGCACCGCGCTCGGCGGCCAGGCCGGGTCCTCCCGCCGGATCGAGAACTACCTCGGCTTCCCAGCAGGGATCAGCGGTACCGAGCTGACCAGCCGCGCAGTCACTCAGGCGCGCAAGTTCAACGCTCGCACCGCGACCCCGTACCGCGCCCTCTCGCTCGAGCCAGGGAACGGGCGCCACCTCGTCCGCCTCGAGGACGATCGCGAGATCGCCGCGCGTGCAGTCCTACTCGCGACGGGCGCTCAGTACCGGCGGCCACCCGTCGAGGGCCTTGCGGAGTACGAGGGACTGACGGTCTTCTACGCCGCCGGGGCGCCCGAGGCCCAGCTCTGCGCGGGCTCGCGTGTCGCAGTCGTCGGCGGCGGCAACTCCGCCGGCCAGGCAGCCGTCTGGCTCGCCCGCGGGGGCGCGCTCGTCAGCCTCCTCCACCGCCGCGCCGACCTCCGCGAGACGATGTCCGACTACCTGATCCACGAGCTCGAGCGCTACGGAGTCGCCATACGCGACCGAAGCGAGATCGCCGCGCTCCACGGCACCGACGGGCACCTCGCGGCCGTCACACTGATCGGCGGCGAACGCCTTCCCTTCTCGTTCCTGTTTCTTTTCCTCGGCGCGCTGCCCTGCACCGAGTGGCTCGACGACACCGTCGCCCGCGACCACAACGGCTTCATCCTCACCGGCGCCGGGGCAAACATCGACAACCTGCTCGAAACCGACATCCCCGGCGTGTTCGCGGCCGGAGACGTCCGCTCCGGCTCGACCAAACGCTGCGCCACCGCCGTCGGCGAAGGAGCAATGGCCGTCCAATTCGTCCACGGCCACCTCACCCGTACCCGCGCCGCCGAGGAGGTGACATGAACAACGCTGTCTGCACGCACCTCGACCAAATCGCCGTTCGCGAACTGCCGGCGTCAGTCGAGGGATGCGAGGACTGCCTCCGAACCGGCGGCAAGTGGCTCCACCTCCGGATCTGCCTCACGTGCGGCCACGTCGCCTGCTGCGACGACTCACCCAACCGGCACGCCACGGCACACGCCCACGCCACCTCGCACCCAATCATCCACTCGCTCGAGCCCGGCGAAGACTGGAACTGGTGCTACCTCGACGAAGTCGGGTTTGCCGTCGACGGGATCCGCGGCACGACCCGCATCCCGCCCTCGCCGCTCATGAACTGAGCACGACAAACGATCACGCGACGGGCGGGCTAGTCGGCAGCGGGGAGGTGCTCCTCGGCCCAGCGGGTGATCTGTTCGAGGGCCGGTAACAGCGCCCGGCCTGCGTCGGTGAGCTCGTAAGCAACGGAGATGGGAGGTCCCTCGTCGACCGTACGGGTCGCGAGGCCGACGTTACAGAGCTCGGTGAGCCGGTCGGAGAGCATCGAGTCGCTGATGCCGTCGACGGCGCGCGAGACGGCCCGGAAGCCTGCTGGGCCGCCGCTCAGGGTGCCCAGCAACACCCCGGTCCAGCGTCTGCCCAGGAGGTCGAACGCGCGCACGAGCGCCGCGTCGGCGCGAGCGCAGGCCTCAGCGCCGACGGGCGGCTGGCGTTCAGGCGCAGCTTCCACGGAATACCACTAGCACCATCGGCGTTACTCCACTCATAGTAGTCGCTAGTTTTCTAAGAGTGAGGGTTTCATGACCTGCGTCGAAGCTCCGTCAACACCGCTGAACGGGAGTCTGTACTACGGACAAGCGCTCGAGTTCAGCTACTTCCTCGTCCCCGACGCTGCTGACCCCAGGGCGGTCCTGGAGACCGCGCGCCTGACGGACGGCCTCGGCTACGAGCTTCTTGGCGTCCAGGACCGTCGCTACCAGCCGAGCCACCTCGACACATCCTCGCTGCTCGCGGCGATCCTCGCCCACACTGAATCGGTGCGCGTGTTCGCCGCCGAGCGGCGCGCCTCCTCGCCCGTGCCCGCGAGCTCGCCGGAGCGCGGCGGGTGAGTTCCGTGCTCGCCTTCGAGGAGACCCCGGAGACCACCCGCGGGCGCTTGCTGTACGAGATGCTGCTCGCCGTCCACGCGGGCATCCGCAGCGAGCTCGCCCGAGTCGAGCGCGTCGCGGCAGCTGTCGTCGACGGCCTATCTGCGGACGGGCTCAACGAGGTGCTCGAGGCACTCAGAAACGACAGCACGCTCTGGCAGTTCCAGGTCAGTTGCCTGCGCTACTGCCGCTTCGTCCACTCGCACCACCATGCCGAAGACACGGACTTCTTCGACGAGCTCGAGGAGACGAACCCCGCAATCGCGCCCGTCGTCGAGCGGCTCCGAGCCGAGCATCGGGCGGTCTCCGACTATCTCGATCATGTCGAAGCCGCCGCGCGGACGCTGACACAACACGACAGCTACCACGCCCGCCGCACCGTCGCCGACGCGCTCGACGCACTCAAGGAACACCTGCTTGCGCACCTCGAGTACGAGGAGCGAGCCGTCGCCGCCACCGCCCGACGGCTCCCCGGCGAGCCCTTTCCAACCCAGGTCGCCCGGAGCGACCTCCCCGCAAAGGAGGATCACCAATGAGCACAACCCACGCACCCGACCGCTTCACCACGCTGCCCGACGAGCAGACGCTCTCGGACACCGTCGTCGCCCTCGAAGAGCACGGATTCAGTGTCGAGCTCGTCGATGACCTGGACGCGGCGCGCGAAGCCGTCCTCGCGCGCATCCCCGAAGGCGCCTCGGTGATGACCAACACCTCGGTCACGCTGCAGCAGACCGGGATCGCGGACGCGATCGACGGCGGCGGACCGTACGACTCGGCGCGCACCAAGATGATGGCGCTCGACTACGCGACCCAGCTGCCGCAGATGAAGGCGATCGCCGGCCAGCCGGACTACGCGCTCGGCAGCGTCCACGCCATCACCCGCGAGGGAACGCTTCGTCATCGCCTCCGCTTCCGGCAGCCAGCTCGCCTCCTACGCCTGGGGCGCGGCCAACGTCATCTTCGTCGTCGGGGCGCAGAAGCTCGAGCCCGATCTCGAGGCAGCCCACAAGCGCGTCGTCGAGCACAGCCTGCCGCTCGAGGACGCACGCGCCTACGCCGCCTACGGCATCAACAGCCGCGTCGGCAAGATCCTCGAGATCCACCAGGAGGATCCCGGTCGCATCCACGTCGTCCTCATCCGCCAGCAGGTCGGGTTCTGAGACGGAGAAGCAATGCCGGAGAACCGCCAGCCAACGGTGAAGACGCTCGAGGAGCAGGTTGATCACGTCCGCGGCCCCGCCGCCGCACGCCTCATCGTCGAATACGGCGACTACGAATGCCCCTACTCACGGCAGGCGTTCCGCGCGATCGAACGGGTCGAACGACAACTCGCGGGCGGCGTTCGTTTCGCCTTCCGGCACTTCCCGCTGACAGAGATCCACCCCCACGCGCTCGCGGCCGCCGCCGCTGCCGAGGCGGCCGCGGTCCAAGACCGGTTCTGGAGGATGCACGAGCTGCTCTTCCATCGCCAGAAGGCGCTCGAAGACGAAGACTTGCGGCGCTATGCCGCCGAGCTCAAACTCGACATCGAACAGTTCGACCACGACAGGGCAAGCACCGAGGTGGAGCTACGCATCCGTCGCGACGTCGAAAGCGGCATCGCGTCGGGCGAAGTTCGAGGCACACCCACCTTGTTCATCGACGGCGTCGTATACCGCGGCGGCTACGACGCGGCAACCTTGCTGGAGGCATTGGCCCGATGAGCGCGATCTGCTCGCACACCGACAGCATCAAGCTGACGGAGTTGCCCGACGAGATCGCCGGCTGCGCCGACTGCCTCGCGATCGGCGGCACGTGGCTGCACCTACGCATGTGCCAGTCCTGTGGCCACATCGCCTGTTGCGATAGCTCATCGAACCGCCACGCCTCCGCACATGCCCGCAGCTCGGAACACCCGATCGTTCGCTCGGCTGAACCAAGAGAAGACCGGAGCTGGTGCTACCTCGACAACGTCGCGTTCGTGGTCGCCAGACGATGACGCTCCCCGAGCTGCACCTGGCCGACTGGCGCCAAACGAAGGACACGCTGCATCTGTACGCGCAGATCATCGGCAAGATCCGGCTCGCTACGACCGCGCCGCGCAACCACTGGTGGAACGCAGCCCTCTACGTCGATGTCCGCGGTCTCACGACACGGCGCCTCCATCACGATGGGACGACCTTTGAGGTCAAGCTCGACTTCCTCGATCACGCCCTGCTCGTCCAGACCAGCGACGGACGCGACCGGCGCTTCGAGCTCGGCGACGGATCGACCGTCGCGGACTTCGACGCCCGCCTCCACGCCATGCTCGCGGAGCTCGGCGTCGACGTCGAGATCAGGGAGCAGCCTTTCGGCGTCCCGATGACAACCCCGTTCCCACAGGACGTGGAGCACGCATCGTGGGATCGAGAGGCGATCGATCGCTTCGGCCGCATCCTCGACTGGTCGGACTCCGTGTACGAGGAGTTCAGCGGCTGGTTCAACGGCAAGACGAGCCCGGTGCACCTCTTCTGGCACGGCCTCGACCTCGCCGTCACTCGCTTCTCGGGCAGACCCGGCGCCGCCCTCGACGCCGACCCCGTCACGCAGGAGGCGTACTCGCACGAGGTCATCTCGTTCGGCTTCTGGGCGGGCGACGACACGGTCGGCGATGCGACCTACTACTCCTACACGGCGCCCGAGCCTGAGGGGATCCGCGAACAGCCGCTTTCCGCGGGCAGCTGGATCAAGTACGGCGCCGGCTCGTTGGCCGTGCTTCCCTACGAGACGGTGCGCAGCACGCGCGATCCAAGGGCGACGCTGCTCGCCTTCTGCCAGAGCGCCTACGAGGCCGGCGCTCGCCTTGCCGGCTGGGACACCAGCAGCTTCGAATCGAAATGGTGCCCGACCCCCGGGCAGCTGAACCAACTCCACGCCACCGCCGCCGCCGAGTTCGGCCGTCCCAGCGCGGGCGCCTAGCGTGCCCATCCGAGCGCGCAGCGCTCTCTCGCAGAACATGCAGCGAGGCGCACACACCGAGTAAACGGGAGGAGAGATGAGCAGACCAGCGCGTGTTGCCGTCATCTACTACAGCGCCACGGGGAACGTCCATCGGCTCGCTCATGCGCTCGCCGAGGGCGCGGCCGCCGAGAGGGCAGAGGTGCGCCTCCGGCACGTTGAGGAATTCGCGTCGGAACTGCTCATCTCCCAGAACCAGCACTGGGGAAGACACCGCGCCGAGGTCGAGGACGAGCCGGTCGCGACGCTCGACGATCTCGAATGGGCCGACGGGGTCGCCTTCGGCTCTCCTACCCGCTTCGGCAACGTGTCTGCGCAGCTCAAGCAGTTCATGGATCAGGCGGGACGCTTGTGGCAGGAGGGCAAGCTGGCAGACCGGGTCGGGACCGCCTTCACTGCCTCGATGACCGCGCACGGCGGGCAGGAGTCGACGATTCTCGCCCTCAACAACACCCTCTACCACTGGGGCATGCTCATCCTCCCGCTCGGATACACGGTGAGCGAGGTGTTCGCGGCGGGAGGCAACCCGTACGGCACCTCGTACACGAGCGGGAAGTCGGTCGAGGGCCCGGACGCGAAGGCGCTCGCGGTCGCCCGCTATCAGGGACAGCGCTTGGCTCGCTATGCAGGCGTGATCGCATCGGCCCGCGAGGCGGATGCCTTCCGTGTCCGAAGGCCGAGGCCCGTGCGCTTCCACGCCGCCGCGCTCGGATGAGTCGTGGCGGTACATAGCGTGGCTCGACTCATCGCTCGGTCGTGGTCGTCAAGGTCGCCCGCGCTCCGGCAGCGCGTACAGCCGCCGACAGGGTGGCGATGTCGTAGGCGCCGTAGTGGCGCCGGCCGTTGATGAAGAACGTCGGCGTGCCGGAAACGCCGCTCAGATCGGCGCTGTCGACGTCCTCGGCCACACGTGCCGCGCCGGCGTGCTCGCGAAGGTCGCTGGTGAAGCGCTCGACGTCGAGACCCAGCTGCTCGGCGTAGTCTGACTCAGGTCATTCGGGCGGAGTGCGTCCTGATGGGCGAGCAGGAGGTCGTGCATCTCCCAGAAAGCCCCCTGGTCGGCAGCCGCCTCCGACGCCTCGGCGGCGAGCTGAGTGTTCGGGTGGACGTCGTTGAGCGGCAGGTGCCGCCAGACGTAGCGGACGTCGCCGAAGTCACGCAGGAGCTCGCGCACGACCGGCTCCGCCTGCCCGCAGTACGGGCACTCGAAGTCGCCGTACTCGACCACCGTGACCGGCGCCTCGAGCGGCCCACGAATGTGGTCGCGCTCCGGGTCGACCTCGATGTAGAGATCGACGAGCGGCTCGGCAGTGCCCAGCAGCGCGCGAATCCGGAGGCTGTGCGGAAGCAGCGCCGTCGCACGGAAGAGCAGCCAGGTGAGGAGCGCCGCGCCGAGGGCGGCGCTCAAGATGCCGAGTTTCGCCTCCTCGAGCTCCGATCCCTGGAACGCGAGCGTCGCGACGAGCAGCGCGACGGTGAAGCCGATCCCGGCGATTGTGCCGCCGCCTGCCACGGCCGCCCAGCCGACCGGAGGCCGGAGCCGTCCGCGGCTCAGTCGCGTCAGCAGCCACGCGCTCCCGACGATGCCCAGCGGGCTTGCCGACGACGTAGCCGACGATGATCCCGAGCGTGATCGGCGAGGTGAGGGCTCGCTCGAGGAAGGCGCCGTCGATCGCGATGCCGGCGTTCGCGAGCGCGAACAGCGGCACGATCAGGTAGCTCGTCCACGGGTGGTAGAGCAGCTGCAACCGCTCGTTTGGCGAGACCGCGGACCTGAGCCCGATGCGGACGGAGCGGGCGAGCTCGGGGGTCGGCTGCTCGCGGAACTCGCGGAAGCGCTCCGTCGCACGTTCGAGATCGGATCGCGCGACCGGATAGGCGTAGGCGAGAAGGCCCATCGCGAGTCCGACGACGATCGGCTCCACGCCCGACTCGAGGAGCGCGACCCAGATCGCCGCCCCGAGCGCGAAGTAGACGAGCCCGACCCGCACCCGGAGCGCCTTCGCGATGAGGACGACGCCGAACAGCCCGAGGGCGACGAGCAGCGCGGAAACGGTGACCTCGTCCGTGTAGACGAGGGCGATGACGACGAGCGCGAGGATGTCATCGACGACGACAACCGTGAGCATGAACGCGCGCAGCCGGTCGGGAAACCGCGGGCCCGACGAGCGCGAGCAGGCCGAGCGCGAAGGCGGTGTCGGTCGACATCGCGACACCCCAGCCGTGCGCGGATGACTCCACCGGCATTGAAGAGGAGATAGATCGCGACGGCCACTACCATGCCGCCGATCCCGGCGAGCAAGGGCAGAGCGAATCGTCGTCTCTCGCGAAGCTCGCCGAGATCGAACTCCCGTCGCGCCTCGAGCCCGAGGACGAAGAAGAAGAACGTCATCAGCCCGCTGTTCACCCACTCGCGCAGCTCGAGCGACACTCCCGCCCCGCCGATCTCGATCGACAGCGTCGTCCCCCACAGCGAGTCGTACGACGACGCGTCGATGTTCACCCATAGGAGCGCGGCGATGGCCGCGCCCAGCAGGACCGCGGCGCCGCCCGTCTCCGTGCGCAGAAACTCCCGCAGCGGCGTCTGGACGCTTCGCGCCCACGCCGTCCGCCCAGAGAACTGCGATGCCTGCGTCTCGGTGGCCACCAGTTTCGTAGAGCGAAGCTACAGGTGCGGATCCTCCATCAGACCTCCTCACAGAGGGGATGTCCCGGACATGCCGTAGCAGCCCGCGCGTGTTCGACCGCCTGTCCGAGACCGCGTACAGCTGACCTCGCCGAGCATCTCGTGTCAGATTCGTGTCAGATCACGCCGACGCACGCTGACCTACACCGACCCCATCGGGTCACGGGAACGGCTTGTTTCCGGAACCCTGACCACCCACAGACAGCACTGACCACCCTCGAACAGAACTGTCACGCCGGAGGTCGCGGAGGCCTGGCAGATGGGATCTTTCCCTGGTTCGATCCCAGGTGCGCCCATCGAGACCTGCGCGCCTTGGCGGAAACGGCTTGGACCGTGAGACAGACGCGTCGCCAGGGGGCGTGCAAGAGCAGATGGTGCTGGACCGGTGCCGGACCGGGATTCGTCCCCAACTGCGGCGAACGGCCGCGCGAGCATCGGCGTTCGTGCAACCGCTGCCACCATCGGCGCCAGGCCGAGCGGCAACCAAGCGGAAAGGGTCAGGTTCGGGCGATGGCGACGACCCCCGTGATCGCCCCGGTGCTGTCCTCGGAAATCGTGTCCAGGCGGGCCGAGAACACTCCGACCCCCAATTGATCGTCGGCGTGGTCTGACACGGATCTGACACGCGCACGTTCGACGGCGCTGGGCCGGGTTGCCGCAGGAACCTTAGGTGTTGGGTTCGAGTTCGAGCAAAGTCCGCTGAGGAGTACGCGGGGCGATGGCTCTTAGTTGTCTTCGATGCTCTGCCCGTGCATGTTGCTCGCCACTGGTTTCCAGATGCAGACATGGTGGGCGGCGACCTCGGGTCGGTGACCGAGCTCGGCGGCGGCGCAGGGCGGGCAGAAGATCGCGACGACAAGTCCCTCGATCCCTTCAGGGTCATACCTGCGAACGGCAGCCCAACCCTTGCCGGGCTTGGCGGAGTAACACCCGCAGAAGTCGCATTCGAGCCTCGCTACGTGTCCACGCTAGGCGCCGGCGGGAGGCCCGTACAGGACACGATTAGGTCAAATCACCGGCACTCCGACGCTCTCGAGCGCGACGTCGCGAACCGATTCCTGCATGCTCGCTCGGGTTCGCCCCAGAGGCGGGCCGTCTCGGACTCGACCGCCCGTGCAACCCAGACTCGATGACTTCGGAGGCGTACAAGCACGGCTGCAAGCTGTTGGCGTCGTGCGAGGCTCGGGCTGGCAGTGGCGTGCGCAATCCAGCGCTCGATTGACGAATCGGAGGAGTCAGTGACAACCAACGCAACACCACCCGGTGCGCCACCACGAGACGAGGCTCGAGCGGCGGCTCGAGAGCGCCGTCGACCGCGCGACCACGCCGCGCGGGGCCGCAGTGGTCATCGCCAGTGCGTCGATCGTGATCACGGTCGCGTCCGCCCTCTTGATGACCGTCGTCGATCGCGAGAACTATCCGTCCTTCGGGTCGGGGCTCTGGTGGGCGATCCAGACGACCACGACCGTGGGCTACGGCGACAATGTCCCGACGACGTTCGCCGGACGGTTCATCGCCGCGGTGGTGATGATGTTTGGGATCGGCTTCCTGACGGTCATCACGGCAGCGATCACGAGCACGTTCGTTGCGCGTTCACGCCTCGAGCAGGAGCGCTCGGATCCCGAGGCGCCCACGGCGGAGCACCTCCGTCAGCTCGACGGCCGACTCGCCCGTGTCGAGGAGCAATACATCGTCGTCCAATCACCGAGGGCGAACGTAACAGTGCTCGAACGCTCTTCCCTCACCCCGATAGGACGAGATTTGACGACTCGCCGCTCACGTGGGGGATCCCCCACAACCAGGCCCCCACAACGACGACCGAGGTCGAGGGGGTGGGGCCGCGACGCCCGGCTCCAGCGCGATCGTCATGACGAGGGTGGGTGCAGGCAGGCCAACGAGCACCGACTAGTGGGTCGGTCAGAGGCCGCCAGGGTCAACGAACCACGCCAACTTCCTCCAGCGGATATGGCCGGCGTGAGCCCGCGTCTGCCGCTGCGTCGGCTACGGAAGTGGGGACCGAGCCGGGTCACGCGGACCACGGTTCGGGTCGTGCAAACAGCGTCGCTGGCCAGCGCGAACCCGATGAGGCCCCGCCGAGCGGCGAACGCAAGCCCGCCGGGTAGTCGAACCTACGGCGTCGGCCCCGCGGGCACAACGTGCCCCGAGAGACCGACCCAGTCTCAGCGGCGGCCGAGCGCCTTTGTGCGTCTTGCCCCCACCTTGACGGATGACCGATCTGACGCCGTCGCTCGACGCCGTACGATTCCCGCTATGACGGCGTCAACGGCGGCGGCGACCGCGTTCCGGGAGCGGCCTGTCGCGGCCTATGCCGCATGCAGGCGCCTGCTCCGTCGCCACGACCCGACCTTTTACCTGGCGGTATTGCGGCTTCCGGCAGACGTTCGACCGGCCGTGCATGCGCTGTACGGGTTTGTGCGCGGCGCGGACGAGATCGTCGACGGGGCGGGCCGCTCTGTGGAGCCTGCCGCGCGCCTCGCCGCCCTCGACGCGTGGGAGTGCGCGCTCGTACGCGGGCTGGAGGGAGGGACGTCGGATCACCCGGTGATCGCTGCGCTGGTTGACGCCGGCCTACGATTCGAGCTTCCCCTCGACGAGCTGCGAGGCTATATGCGGTCGATGCGGGTCGATTGTGGCCCTGTTCGCATCGCGACGCGAGCCGAGCTCGACCGCTACATGGACGGGAGCGCGGCTTCGGTCGGCCGCGTGATGGCCGCGATCCTCGGTGCGCGACAAGAGGCCGAGACGTTCGGGAGGCTCGGGGTCGCGTTCCAGCTGACGAACTTCGTCCGGGACGTCCGGCTCGACTACGAGCTCGACCGGATCTACCTTCCCGCGGAGGAGTTCGAGCGCTTCGGCGTGGATGCTTCGGCGCTCGGCCTTGTGTCGGCGACGCCTCAGCTTCGCGCCTTGCTCTCGGTCGAGGTCGGCCGGGCGCGTGCGCTCTTCGGCGAGACGGCGTCCGCCGTCTCCGCTGCGTTGCCGGCGGCACGGCGCGGCATGCGCTTCGCGCGTGCCGCCTACCTCTGCGTCCTCGACCGCGTCGAGGCAGTCGACTATGACGTCCTCTCACACTCGATCCGTCCCGGCGCGTGGGGACTCGCGCGGGCCGTGCTTGCAGGCCAAGGTCGTAGCCATGACCCCCAGCCGACGCAGTTCGTCGGCTTCATGTCGCTCTACGCGATCTGGGTCACCCACATCGCAGGCTGGGCAGCTGAAACGCCCGTGGAGCCCGAGGCTGACAGCGCCGCCACCGACCGTGGTTCCCCCGGTTCCGCCCAAGTAGACACGGCGGACTCGCTGGCCCAACCGGGCTCCAACTGACCAGCCCCACCGCCTTGTCGGGAGAGCGGGGAGCTACGCGCCCGGCGCTTGGTATTGAACAGCTCTCAGCCTTGCGCAGCGCATCCATCGTTTCGTCGACGGTCATGAGAACGGTCGTTTCGAGCGAACTGAGGGCACCGCCGCTACCGATTGCCAGCGCGACCGCAGCCATGGACACGTTGTCAGGGGCCTCCCAAAGGGTGTAGCCGTCGTGCTTGCCGAAGCCGTACCAGAACCCGTGGAGCTTCCCGCCGACCGACTCGATGTACGACGCAGCGGCCTTTCGGCGATCCTCTGGGTGGGCGATCAGCCTGGCCCACGTCTCGGGCGTATAGCTGAACTTCGAAAGATAGAGCGGCATCGTTGCATTCCTCTCTCTCGCCGATCGGCGGGTTGCCTCGGGCGCTTGCCCATTGCGCAGCTAATCAGGCCGGAGCTCGTCGATGCTTGCCGAGCGTGCTACTCCGGCGTGAACGTCGCGACGACCGGCTGGTCGCCGGTGTTGTCGGTCAGCGTGTACTCGACGCCGGCCTCGAGATCGATGTCGATGAACACGGAGGTCCCGGCGGGGATCGTCTGCATCGCCCCGTGAAACTGCGCGGGTGGTGTCCCTTTCCCTTCGCCTTGCTCGAAGAAGCGGTCGAGGTCGTCCAGCTCCGTCCCGGGCTCGAGCGCGACGAGGAAGAACTCGCGCTCCCGGTCGTCGCCGTTGCGCAGCTCGATCGTCTGCTGACCGGAGCTCAGGGTCGGAACCTCATAGCCGGCGTCATTGGCCACGATCACCGCATCGGGTTCCGGCAGTTCCGCGCCCGAGTCCCCCTTCAACTCGAGGGCCTTGAGCATCCCGAGCTCAACGTGCGGCACACCGCTCGGGGAGGGGATGAAACAGAGAAAGACGTAGGTGCCCGCGTCCAGCTCGCGTGTGAGGCCCAGCTCCTCGCCCGGTGACAGCAGCGGTACTCCCCCGACGTCTGTGAACCAGTCGGGGGGCCCTTCCTGCCCCGACGCGAGCGCCGCCTTGACGTCGTCGAGCGTCTTGCCCGGCGCCAGGCGACCGAGCGCATACTCATGAAGCTCCTCGCCTGTGTTCGAGATGTTGAACTTGACAACACCCGCCTCCGCCTCGTCGGGCATCACGAATGCGTACTCGTCGCCCTGCACGTCGACCGGCTGCGCCGCCTCATCGCCCTCACCGCCACAGCCAGCCAGGGGAAAGGCAACCGCCAGTGCAGACAGTCCCGCCGCCAGACGCACCGCAGATCCTCCTCTTTGGTTCCGCAGCGTTCCTAGCCGTGTCTCATGAAATTCAAAACAACGCGCTCGCGGGAACCCGAGTATCAAGACGTGAACGAAATCGGGGCAACACCAACCTCGGTCGTCGTCGTGGGGGTCGGTCGTGAGTCACGCCGTTTCATCCGGTCCACCCGTCCGGGAAGAAGATCGTGAGCTGACGTGGCATGCATCCCCTCTTTCCGCCCCGACCTGACGCAATGGCTCAGGCACGGGTCACGGCGGAAGGAGGGCTATGCGGTGGGGAGAGCCTACCCCTTGCTGCGGCGCTCCTCTGCAGCTGAGCTCCGCGGGACCCGGCCACACCACGCAACTCTCAGTCCCGCCGGCGGCGTAAGAACCGGCGTGGTGACGCGTCACCAATGGAAGCGATAACTCGCTGGAAGCGGTTCGGACGCTTTCAGGAAGAATAGAGAGGAGCCACCGATAACGGAGTCGAGTCTGTATGAAAGGCTCGGTGGCGCGTTCGCCATCGCAGCCGTCGTTGACCACTTCAGCGAAGCGATCGTCAAGAACCCGATCGTGGGCGAGACATCGGAGAATCCTGCTCTCCGGGAATGGCACACGAAGAATCTGGGAAGACTTCCCGGGCCTCGACTTCATGCGCACCCTCTCGGTGTGCGACATCGCCGGTGGTCCGCGGCGGTCTGCAGGCCGCAAAACCGGGCAGCATTACCCTCGGCCTGGAGGAAGCCTACCGCGATCTGAGGATCTCTCCGGCCGAGTTCGATGAGGTCGCGGCCAAACTGGCGCGAACGCTTGACTTCTTCAAGGTGCCCGAGCACGGAGAAGGAGAAGGTTCTGACTGCCTTTGCCGCACACAAGGGCGAGGTGACGGAGGGGTACTCCCGGTAGATATCGCGCCACCACGTTTGCCACAAAGGGCTGCGCGGGAATCGTCGCCTTGTGCTTGTCGCAGGCGTGGATCTGCCGGTCAGTTCGGTCGCCCAGCTTGCCCTTTGTCTCTCCCGGACCGGCGAAAACGACATTGCGATGCGCGTCGGCCTCGCAGTCGACACCCAGCGGGAGAGCCTTGGGTTCGACCCGGTTGAGCGAACCCGGATCCTGCGAACGCTCGAGGACTGCCCCACCGCACTGCTCCCGCTCAAGGATGCGCTTACCGTCAGCGCGTAACGGCGGGCACAGCGTTTGAAAAGCGACGAGACGGGCAGCGCCAGAGCATGCTCGTCGCTGGCCTGCCGATGTCGCGAGGCGGTGCAGCACGGCTCGTGATGCAGCTTCAGAGACTCGGCCACGAAGACCTTGCCCGGAGACTCGGCTCCGCACTCGACCGCAATCGGGTCGATCTCCGGCTCGAGTACACCGAGGATCACTCGTAGTGCTGCTCGTACTCGAGGGGATGAAGCGAACCGAACGGTCGCGTCGCTTGCCCAACGGCCACACACTCCGAGTCGTCCAAAAGTAGCTCAGCCTGCGTCGCGGCTTCCACGTGAATCGGGCCTCACACCACCTCGCGCCCCGTGGGGTACTAGGCCACCACCCGTGATGCGCGGGTCGTCGAGGGGCCTTGTCGACCGGGGATTGCGCCAGCTTGCTTGTGGGTATCGGCTCTCGATCAAAGCGATACCAAGGAGTCCGAAATGGCCACAGGTTTCATCCACACTCTCCCGACGAGCGGACGCTGGTGCAACAGAGTCGAAGGTGAGGATCTCCTGCTGATACCTGGCATCTACGAGACCAAGGCGGAAGCACTCGAAGCGGGTCGAGCGGAAGCAAGAGGCCGCGAAACCGTTCACGTAGTCCACAGCTCCGACGGCTCGATCGACCATGCAACCTCCTACGAGCGCGACCCCGCCCTACTCGAGGTGCTGAAGGCCGGCGCCGTCTAGCCGCGGGGGTGAGCCAGTCATTGGCGGAGCCGGAACGGGAGCGTGCCGAACTGGTTTGACGCCGAGCCCGACCGGCAATCCGCAGCGTGCGGGCTCCAGTTGCCCCGGTTACCGCGATCCCTTCCCAGGACGAGCAGTAGAACCGAGCCCGCATGTCACGGATTGATTCGACACACGCGCGCTACGGGTTGGCCTACGCCGGACGCCGCCGTCCGCTACGTCTGTGTTGCTTCAGTCCGCCGCGGATCATTCTTCCTGCGTTTGGGATGCGGCACCCACGGCAATGATCGCGTCCGGCGGCTCCGAGCAACCGACATCTGGCCCTTGAAACGGGCTTCCGTCGTGGGGACGGGACCGGGCGACTGACGGCCATCACAGCTCGGGGTGCATCGGGGTCAGGAGCCGCCATACGCCGCCGGACAGCTATTCGCTCGCCAGGACGGAGACGAGGTGGCTGCCGTGTTGCTGGGAGGCGTCGACATCGAGGAATGTCTGGTGCGGCAGCTCGCGGGCATCGTCGGTCGACCACTCGCCCACAAGCTCGAGAAGGCACTCCTGTTTCGCTCCACGATCGTCGCCCTCACACGAGATGAGATGGAGGCAATCCTCGTCGCCCTCGAATCGGCACCAGCCGAGCTGCACGATGTTCGCGATCTGCTGCTTTCCCGCCCACACTGGCGACTCCGCGAACGGCTCTGAGCCACTGTGGCCGCATACGGCCGGTCAACGCGCCTTCGAACGCGATCGCGGATGCTGCGCGTCGGAGCGGACGGGCACGCTCGTGGCATGGATGCCGCTGCGATCTTGCTGATCGTGCTGGTGGTCCAGTCGCCGGGTTGATCTGGGTGCGCGGGTACAGCCGCCGGCGTTAGAGAGCGTCGCGCCGCAGCCGAGTGGTCACCAGGTTGCCGTGGTGCTCAGCGAGCCTGTGTTCCGATCTGGCTTCGTCGAGGTGCGCGGGTTGCGGATGCACGTTCGCGAGGCGGGTGCGGGCGAGCCGGTGCTGCTGCTTCACGGCCTCGGGGTCTCGGGCCGGTACTTCATGCCCCTTGGCCGGCGTTCTCGCGAGGCGCCGGCGTGTGGTGCGTCCGGGACCTGCCGGGCTGGGGCCGAAGCGAGCGACCGTCGCGACCCCTCGGCGTCGGCGGCGCGGCCGACGTGCTTGCCGAGCTTCTCCGCCGGCGCGCTCGAGGCGCAGTGGGGATCGTTGCGAACTCCTTCGGCTGCCAGGTTGCCCTCATGCTTGCGCAGGGCCGCCCCGAGCCTGGTCGGGCCGCTCACCCTGGTTGGTCCAACGGTGGATCCGAGCTACCGAGGCGTGGTCGACTCATGCCGTCCGCCTGGCTCTCGACTCGGTGCGCGAACCGCCCGCGCTGTGGCGCATCCTGCTCACCGACTACGCGCGCATGGGATCCGAGGGCTCTACGCGACGGCGCATGCGGCACTCGATGATCGTCCGGAGGAACGCGTCGCGAGCCTTCGGCAGCCGGTCCTCGTGGTGCGCGGTGAGCGCGACGCAATCTGCACGCTCGAGTGGGCTGCCGAGTGCGCGTCACGAGCGCCGGCAGCGCGGCTCGTTCGCGCCTGTAGCGAAGGCCGCGCACGCGGCCCACTTCTCACATCCGCTGGTGGTCGCGCGCCTCGTCGAATCGTTCCTCGAGGAAGGACCCGATCGCCCTGGCGGAGCTCCGACGGGTGACTCGACCATCGGGACGTGACCAGCGCCGGGGAGGACGATCGAACCGCGCATCGGGCAACCGTTCGAGCCACGTCGATGCCTCCTCGACGGGGACGACACCGTCGCGAGCGCCCCAGACGAGAAGCGTCGGAGCGGTCACCGCAGTCAGCTCGCCCGTGACGTTGGCACTTGCCACGTGCAGTCCACCACGAGCGAGGTTCCGCGGCGCAGAGCGCAAAACCGTCATAACGTCAGTCGTACGAGAAACGACGGTCGCGCACCCAGCATCGTCCCGCGCGAGCGGCCACGCGTACGCGAGCGGGGAG
>CAWJXN010000011.1:0-30533 GCA_963846825.1 uncultured Actinomycetes bacterium | reverse complement strand
TTCTATATCTCGAGCTCGACTTCGCGCATCCCGGAACAACACGCGGTGTCGGCGGAGCAGCCGATCGCTACGATGAGTTTGCGCAACGATGCGGGATGCCGCCGCGACCTGTGAGACCCTGACCAGGGAAAGCCCACGATGTCGGAGGAACGACTCTTTCAGCGCGGAACGACCCTCGTGCGGCGGTTGCGCCTCGCCCCCGGCGAGGCCATGCCCTGGCACCGCGACCCTTTCCATCGGGTAACGGTGGTGCTCCACGGCGATGCCCTCGCGATCGAGTACCGCGACGGCCGAGCCACCGATTCGAGGTGACGCCGGGGCAGGTCGACTGGGACGAGCCCGGCGAGAGCGTTCATCGCGGAGTCAACGTCGGGAAGCAGCACTACGAGGAGATCACGGTCTTCTTCCTCGACGATCCCGACGCGGTGCCGCAGCCGACCGCGGAAGACCGGAGGGCCGACGCCGGCTCACACGTCGACCATGCACCTCGAAGCCGCCGTAGATCATGCGCCTCGAGTCGAAGGGCATCGCCTTCGGGCCCATCATGTCGGCGATCCGCGGGTCCTTCATGACCTTGGCGTTGACTCGGTCGCGATGCGCGCGCGACTTGAAGACGATCCACGAGAACACCACGATCTCGCCCCGCTTCGCCTGAACGCCCCTCGGGAAGGACGTCACCTCCCCGACCGGGACGTCGTCCGCGATGCACTCCCGGTACTCGAGGGCGCCGTGCTCGCGCCAGATCTTCCCGGACTTGCGTGCCATGCGGCGGTACGCATCGAGGTTGCGCTTCGGAAGTGGGATGACGAATCCGTCGACGTAGCGGGCCATCGGAGCTCCTCCTCGTTGTCGGTGGGCGGCGGCGGCACTGAGCCTGCTCAGCCACTCCTACCCGTCTCAGGCGTCCCGAACCGCGGTCGCCGCGCGCCCGACCGGCTCCTTGTCGCTCCAGGGGAAGTTGATCCAGCGTTCGGTGCGCCGCCAGACGTAGTCGCACTCGACGACCGAGCTCGGCTTCTCGTAGAGCACCGCGACGCGCACCTCGCCGACCTTGCCGGCGCAGAACTCCTGGACGCTCGCGAGCGTCTGACCCGTGTCGGCGACGTCGTCCGCGATCAGGATCCTTGCGTCCTCGAGGTCGACGAAGTCGGGCGCCGGCGGCAGGATGCGCGGGACCTCGAGCCGCTCGTCCACGCCCGTGTAGAACTCGACGTTCATCGTGTAGACGTTCTTCACGTCGAGCGCGTAGCCGAGCGCGCCGCCGACTAGCAGCCCCCGCGCGCGATCGAGAGGATCATCTCCGGCTCATAGCCGTCGCCGGCGACGAGCTGAGCCAGAGCACGCGACGCCTCGCCGTAGAGCTCCCAGGTGAGGATCTCGCGCTCGCCTCCCAAGCGCCGAACCTACCATCGGCCCCGCCGCGCAGCGTCGGCGTCGGCGTCGCGTCAACTCCCTCGAACGATCGCGACGATCGCAAGGCTGACGTCTTGCACGCGAGCGGTGACTCGCCAGCATCCGGGGCGAGGGAATCTGACAGCGCTCGCCCAGCTTCCGCGGCCGTTCGACGAGTACCCCCAGTAGACGCCGAGCACGTCGAGTGGCGGTGACGGGCCGTCGAGCCGCTCGCCGCTGACAGTCATCCTGCCGGCGATGCCGGTCGGGAACCAGCCGAGCTTGTCGAAGATTGACCCGTCCGCCTCGACGCGATAACCCACTACGCCACCGGCGCCCGACGCCAGCAATCCGTTGCCGTACGTCCCGTGCACAGTCCGATCACCGCTCCTGGCGGTCACGGGACAGCTTTCGGCTGTCGCGCGTGTCCGGAGCCTCAACGCCATCGGAGGGCGGTAGCCCGGGACGACGTCCTCGTCGACCGGCAACACGCTGAACGTGCTCCCGCCGCTGTAGCGCGCACAGTGACGGCACCACGCGGCGACCACGTACGTATCGGAGGCGAGCGGCGGCGCGCGAAAGATCAGGATGCCGCGACCGCGCGCGTCGGGAACGAGCGAGCCGACGAAGTGGAGGCGTCGGTCGAACCGCGAGTGGACGCTCGCGGCGATCCGGTTCGGGACGAGATAGAGACGGATCGGCCCTGCAAACGGCTTCACGCGCTGCTCGCGGCCGAACCCAAGCGGCGTCCCCGCGGTCCGCACGGTGGCCAAGCCGCCGGCGTCGACCGCGGTCGGCTCGAAGAAGAAGAACAGTGCTGCGCGGCCATCCTGCGCGGTTGCCGCCGCCAAGAAGGCCGCGACCGAGACGAGCAGGGCCAGCCGGCGTGCGTGTCCTTGCGCCATCATTCGATCGACCTCGTCTTGCCTACAGCGTGCGCCGTCATTCGGTTCCCCGGGACGCGTTTCCTCACTCGTGCAATCGCCGGATCCCCGCCGTTAGGCTGGGATCGTGGAGGTCGTCAATCTCTTCGGAGACGAATGGGACCTGGTCGGTGAGCGCGAAGGGTATCGCATCCGCGACTGTCACGTCGGCATGCGGCTCGGTGCGGAGCTGATCGGCGGGAGCCTGTACGAGCTCGACCCGGGCGAGAAGACTTGGCCCTACCACGTCCACCATGCGAACGAGGAGTGGCTGGTCGTCGTGCGGGGCCGACCGACGCTCCGCTCGGCAGACGGTGAGCAGGAGCTTACGGAGGGCGAAACGGTCTGCTTCCGGCGCGGCCCCGAAGGCGCCCACCAGGTCATCAACCGCTCGGACGTGCCTGCCCGGGTGCTGATCCTGTCCACGATGAACGCACCGAGCTCATCGAGTACCCGGACAGCGGCAAGGTCGGCGCGCGCGACGCGAAGGCGGGCGGCTGCTGATGATCCGCCCCGGTGACCAGCTCGACTACTGGGACGGCGAGCCGTAGCGGCGCCGGCGGCGTGAAAGCCGAGACCGTCGCCGTCCTGTCGGACGTCCACGGCAACGCCGTGGCGCTCGAGGCGGTGCTCGCCGAACTCGCCGACCGCGATCCCGATCTCGTCGTGTTCGGCGGCGACCTGACGTGGGGGCCGATGCCGGAGGCGACGCTCGCTCTCGTGGCCAAGCTTCGACCTCCCACGCTGTTCGTCCGCGGCAACGCGGAGCGCGCGCTGCTCGAGTCGAGCGACGAGCGAACCGAGCGCAAGCTCTGGCTCCTCGAGCACCACTCGCCGGACGCGCTCGCCCACCTCGCGACCTTCGTCGAGCAGGTGACGGTCGACGTCGACGGGCTCGGTCCCGTGCGCTTCTGCCACGGCTCGCCGCGCAGCGACGAGGAGCTCGTGACGCCCGAGACGCCTTCGGAGCGCGTCCGCGCGTTCATGGACGGTGTCGAGGAGCGAGTGCTCGTCACCGCGCACACGCATCTCCAGTTCGATCGCCGTGTGGAAGGGATCCGCTCGGTCAACCCCGGCAGCGTCGGGATGGCCTACGGCGAAGGGCCGGGGCAGGCGTGCTGGGCTCTCCTGGGGCCGGAGGTGGAGCTCCGTCGCACGCCGTTCTCCGTCGACCGGGTCGCCGAGCTCTACGGGGCGAGCGGAGACCCGGCCGCCGAGCAGATGGTCGAGATGCTCCTGTCGCCGCCGTCGCGCGCAGAGCTGATCGAGCACGCCGAGAAGCTCGAGTTCTCCGGCTGATCAGCCGGCTGCGCGGGCGAGGATCTCGGCGAAGAGGTCGGCAACTCGTCGGGCTCGAGCGCGAGCGTTACCTCGCCGACGTGCACCTCGTGCCGCTGCCAGCTCGGCGACGTCGTCGGGCTCGGATCGCCGAACAGGAACACCTTCCGCTCCTCCGCGATCGACGAGCGCCGCATCGACCAGCCGGTCGTGGTCGCCACGCATGCAGGAGGTGAAACAGCGGCGTCTGCGGCGGGCTCGGCACGACCTCGAGCCCGTCGACCGCGCCAGGGCCTCCGCAATCGCGCGCGCATGCCGTCAGGTACGCAGGCCTCCGCGCGAGGCGCTCGTCGAGCCCCTCTCGGCCGACGACGACGTACGGATGCATCGTCACGAGGTTGCCGCCGTGGCGCCGCTGCCAGACCCGCGCCTCGGCGACGGTGTCCGCGTCCCCGGCCAGCGCAGCGCCCGCCAGTCCGCGCCGAGACCCTTGTAGAACGAGACGTAGACGCTGTCGAACAGCGCGGCGATCGCCGCGTGGGAACGGCGGTAGAACGGCTGCGCCTCCCACAGCCGTGCGCCGTCGAGGTGGAGGGCGATGTCCCGCTCGCGCGCCCAGGCGGTCTGCGCGACGAGCTCGTCGCCAGGCGGGCAGGCGACCGCCGAGCTCGCGTTGTGGAAGCTCGAGGAGCAGCACAGCCACGGGCTCGTGGATCGCCTCGAGGTCGGCGAGCGTGATGAGGCGGTGCGGGTCGCCGACGAGCCTTCGGTCGAGCCCGTGCAACCGCGTCGTACGCGTGCTCCTCGTGGATCTCGAGGTGGCACGTCGGGTGAAAGGCGACCGTGCGGCTGCCTGCGGCGATCGCACCAGATGCGAACCGCGATCTGCTGCGCCATCGTCCCGCTCGGCATGAAGACCGCAGCCTCCTTGCCGAGGAGCTCGGCGACGCGCCGCTCGAAGCGCTGCGATCCGCTTCCCCGATCCGTAGGGGTCCGCCCGCTCCTCCGGTCCTGTCGCCTCGGCGAGCGCGGAGAGCCGGTCCCTGAGCGTCGGCCCGCCCTGCCACGCGTTGAGGAACCGATCGGCGCCGGCGATCGCGGCACGGATCCGCTGCTCGTCGGGCACCGCGGGAGCCTATCCGCCGCCTTGTCAGGCGTCGCGGCGCGTGATCAGGAGCAGCGCGAGCAGCGAAGGCGGCCGCCGCGTAGGCGCCGACCACGGCAAACGCGGCGCCGGGCCCGAGCGGGATGTTGTCCGGGCGCTCGACCGTCTGCTGGATCGCCAGCCCGGCGGCCATCAGCGACCCTTTCTCAACGTGCTCGGCGAGGTGCTCGGGAAGGAAGCCGATCGCGATCACGGGGCCGAGGACGACTGCGAGCACGACGGTGATCGCACCGGCGGTTGAACGCAGCACGGCGCCCACCCCCAGCGAGAAGACGGCGAGGAGTGCGACGTAGACGCGCGCTGCCGGCCACGGCGCGGAACGTCGGGCCGTCCGCGAGCGACGCCGCCGGATACCCGTTCTCGTACGTGAACCCGTTGCCCTGGAGGATCTCCTGTCCGACGAAGAAGCACGCCACGCTCGTCGCGAGGCCGGCAACGAGCGCGATCGCCGCGACGACGGCGGTCTTCGCGACGAGCACGGCGCGGCGACGCGGGTTGGCCGCGAACGTCATCCGGATCAGCCGGGTGCTGTACTCGGAGGTGATCGCCAGTACCGCCAGCACCGCGATCGCGATCTGGCCGAACCAGACGCCCTGGAGGCTGTCGAGCACGATGTCGTTGTCTCCGGGATTGCCGGGGCTGCCGCCGGAGGTCTCGCTCTCCGAGGTGGCGATGGCGGTGAAGAGCACCGAGACGCCGACGAGCGCGAGGATCGCCCACGTCGTGCTGCGGACGCTCCGCAGCTTGATCCACTCGGCTCGGAGCGCCCGCGGTGCGCCGACGCGCGTCGGGACAGGCTCAGCGTGCTGACCGACGCTCACGAGCTCCGCCCCTCGCGATCCGCGACGAACTCGACGGCGTCGCCCGTTAGCTCCATGAATGCCTCCTCGAGCGAGGCCCGGCGAGGGGTCAGCTCGTGGAGCCGGAGGCCGTGCTCCGCCGTCGAGGTCGGCGATGCGCGCGACGTCCAGGCCGGTGACGACCAATGCGTCGCTTCCGGTCGCCGTCACGGTCGCGCCTTCGCCGACCAGCACTCGCATGACCTCGCCCGCCTGCGGGGAGCGCACGTCGACCCGGTTGTCGGACATCGTCTCGATGAGCTCGCCGACGCTCGTGTCGGCGATCAGGCGGCCGCGGCCGATCACGATCAGGTCGTCGGCGGTCCCTTCCAGCTCGCTCATCAGGTGGCTGGAAACGAACACCGCTCGCCCCTCCTCTGCGAGCGATCTGAGCAGGTCGCGGATCCACCGAATCCCGTCCGGGTCGAGGCCGTTGACCGGCTCGTCGAGGATCAGCACCGGGGGATCGCCGAGCAGCGCTGCGGCGATGCCGAGGCGCTGTGCCATACCGAGGGAGAACCCTCCGGTCCGGCGGCGCGCCACGTCGCCCAACCCGACGAGGCCGAGCACCTCGTCGACCCGATGCCGCGGGATGCCGTTGCTTGCCGCGAGCCAGCGGAGGTGGTCCTGTGCCCGACGCCCGGGGTGGCTCGCGGGAGCGTCCACGAGCGCGCCGACCTCGCGCAGCGGGCACTCGAGCGCGCCGTAGCGTCGACCGTGGACGAGCACCTCACCCCAGTTCGGGGCGTCCAGCCCGAGGATCATGCGCATCGTCGTGGACTTCCCAGCGCCGTTCGGGCCGACGAAGCCGGTCACCCGCCCGGCGCGGACGGTGAACGAGAGGTCGTCGACGGCAACCGTGCTGCCGAATCGCTTCGTCAGCCCATGCGCTTCGATCGCAACGTCCACGGGCTGAACGCTACGGAGGAACGCGACGGGCTGTCGTCGCGCTGGAGAGCCGTCTTGGACGACGCCCTCGGGGGTGGCATCGGACCCCGAGCTCCCCCGCGAGAGCGACGCCGAACGTGGCGATCCGGGAGGACGCGCAGCCCGTCCCCGCAGGCGACAATGCACGAGCCATGACGGCCGCGCCGCACGACCCGTTGCAGGACGTCGCCGACGCGGATCGGGCGAGCAGGCGCGGCCGCGCGGCGTGTCCTGGCCGGTCCTGACGGCCCGCTGGCGGCCGGGCATCGTGCTCGGCCTGGTCGCGCTCGCCGAGGTGACGATCTACGCGGACGACGCCGACTCGGCGATCTGGGCGAACCTCCTGGCGACGCTGCCGCTCACGCTCGCCCACCGCTGGCTGCCGTGGGCGACGTGCGCGATCGTCGTTCGGCGTCCTCGTCGCGGTGTCCGACGCCGCAAGCGCCTTGACGATCGCCGGCGCTCGTCGGTCTCCTCGTCGCGCTCGCGCTGTTCGCCGCGAGATACCGGCGGCGCTGGTCGGCGCTGCTCGTGCTGCCCTTCCTCGCGAACGCGATCGACCCGTTCGACGGCAGCGACCCCGGCTTCGCGCGGCGTGCTCCTGCTGTTCGTCGTCGTCGGCGCCCTCGCGCTCGGTGACTCGCGCCGGCAACGCGGGCAGGCGATTGCCGAGCGCGACGAGACTCGGCGCGCGATGGCCGACAGCCTGCACGACCAGGCGGTGATGGGCGAGCGCGCCCGCATCGCGCGCGACCTCCACGATATCGTCGCACACCACGTCTCGGCGATCGCGGTGCAGGCCGAGACCGCGCGCCTCACGACCCCGGACTGCCCGTCGAGGGCCAGAGGCATCTCGAGGCGATCGGGCAGACCGCCCGCGACGCGCTCGACGAGATGCGCCGCCTGCTCGGAGTCCTGCGCGCGGACGCGAACGGCGAGCCCGAGCGTGCTCCTCAACCCGGGCTCATGCAGCTGACCGAGCTGGTCGATACGGCGCGCGCAGCCGGTACCAATGTCCATCTGACATTGAGCGGCGAGATCACGAGGCTGCCGCCCGGCGTCGACCTGTCCGCGTACCGCATCCTGCAGGAGGCGCTGACCAACGCTCGGCGCCATGCGCCGGGCGCGAAGGTCGACGTGGAGATCGTCTACGGCGCTGACACGCTCAGCGTCCGGGTTCACGACGACGGCCCGGGGCCGGGAGAGACCGCCCCCGATGGTCACGGCCTGCTCGGCATGCGCGAGCGAGCGCTGATGGCCGGTGGGACGCTCACCGTCAGCGGCGCGGCCGGCGAGGGCTTCAGCGTCCAGGCCGAGCTCCCCCTCACGGGGCGGCCGAGTGACGATCAGCGTCGCCGTCGTCGACGACCAGGAGATCGTCAAGGCCGGGTTCGCGGCGCTCCTCCAACCCAGCCCGACTTCGCGGTCGTGGGGACGGCGTCGGACGGCGAGGAGGCGGTGCGGGTGTGCCGCGAGCAACGGCCCGATGTCGTGCTGATGGACGTTCGCATGCCGACGCTCGACGGGATCGAGGCGACGCGCCGGCTCGCCGAGGACGGCTCGCCGGCCCGGGTGATCGTGCTGACGACCTTCGATCTCGACGAGTACGTCTACGACGCCCTCGGCGCAGGAGCGTGCGGCTTCCTCCTCAAGGACGTCGCTGCCGAGAAGCTCTTCGACGCGGTTCGCGTCGTCGCCGCGGGGGACGCCCTGCTCGCGCCCGCGGTCACCCGCCGGCTCGTGAGCGAGTTCGCGCGCCTGCGCCCGACGCTGCCGAAACGGCCCGAGGCGTGGCCGAGCTGACGCCGCGCGAGACGGAGGTGCTGCGCCTCGTCGCCGAGGGGCTCTCGAACGGCGAGATCGCCGAGCGGCTCGTGGTCAGCGACGAGACCGTCAAGACCCACGTCAGCCGGTTGCTGACGAAGCTCCGCCTGCGCGACCGGACGCAGGCGGTGGTCGTTGCGTACGAGTCCGGGCTCGTCGTCCCGCGCACGCGGGACACGTGAGCGTCAGCGCGCCAGGAAGGAGAGCACGAACTCCCGGCCGCGTGGCAGCTCGAGCAGTGACGAGCCGTGGGCTGCGCCCGGGAGAAGCAGGATCGCCTTGTCCCGAGCTGTCGCGGCTCTCGCGAGCGCCCGCGCGTCGGCGGCGTACGGCCTGTCCCTGAACCCGACGACGAAGCGGACGGGCACGCGAGACCGCTTCACCGCTCGAAGCGCGTCGAGGCCGTAGTAGCGGGCGGGCGCCGACAGGCTGACGACGCCGTCGACCCGGGGCACGATCGACGAGGCCGCGACGAGCACGGCGGTGCCGCCCATCGACGCACCGACGAGCGTGACACGTGTGGCGCCTTCCGCACGGAGGTACGCCGCCGCGGCCGCGACATCGCGGTCGAGGCGCCGGAGATTCCCGGTCCCCCGGGACGACCTGCCGTTCCCACGGAGGTCGATTGCGAGCGCCCGGAGCCCCCGGCTGGCGAGCTCCCGCGCGAAGTACATGAACCCGCAGTGACTACCGCGTACTGGTGAACGAGCACGACGCCTTCCGTGCCGTCCCCGACCGCCACGCCGTAGAGCGCCACGCCGTCGGATGCCTTCAGACGAACCGGCGCTCTCCGGTTTCGACGCATGGATCCTCCGCCCGCGTCCCGGCATCGCTCGGCGCGGCGATTGCGAGGGCGAGGGCGAGGGCCAGGGAGCCGAGCACGGCAACGGCAACTCTCCTCGCTCAGCTCCTCGAGGCTCGCATCGGCCCACTCGACGGCCGCGCGGGCGCGGCGTCCCGTACTTCAGCGTGAGCCGCGTGAACTCGTCGGAGAGGTTCGCGCCGGACCGGCGCGGCGCCCGCTGCTCGGACTCGTAGACGGCGAGGCGCCCGGCGTACGCTTCGCGAAACGCACGGAGCTGCCGGACGAGGGCGGGCCGCGTCCCCTGGGCTCCGAAGACAGCTTCAGCACGAGCGTGCTCCGGTCGGGGTCGCTCGCAGGCTCGTCCTGGTTCAGCCACGCCCGGATGGCGCCCCGACCCCGGGTGGTGATCCGGTAGAGCTGCTTGTCGGGGCGGTCGCGCTGCTGGACGTCTCGCCGTGCGGCATGCCCGGACCTGAGGAGACGCCCGAGGACGACGTACAGCTGCGTCTTCGACGGCTGCCAGATGTACCCCACCGAGCCGTCGATGAGCTTCCGGAGGTCGTAGCCGGAGATCGGCTCGTCGACATGGCCCAGGAGGCCGAGAACCGCGTACTCCGTCAGCGTGAGCCGCGCGGTCGTCTCGGGCGCGATAGTCCGGCGCCGTCATAGTACGGAGCGTACTATGCTCATCGCGGCTCGTCCAGCCTGTGTCCGTGGTTACCCGGACTGGAAATCCCCGCAGTCCCGCCTCGACGAGCCGCGGCAGCGTCTCGAGGTTGTAGCCGCCCTCGAGCACGGCGCCGATCCGCGGGCCGAGCTGCGCCGAGCGGCGGGCGAGCTCGTCGAACCCGCGCTCGGTGAGCTCCATGTGGGCGAGCGGATCGTCCACGTGCGCGTCGAAGCCCGCCGAGACGAGGACGAGGTCGGGCTCGAACCCGCGCACGGCCGGCTCGACGAGCTCGCGCGAACGCGGCGAGGTACTCGGCGTCGCCCGAGCCCGGCGGGGAGCGGCACGTTGAGCGTCGTCTCGTCGCTCGTGCCCGGGCCGCCGGTGCCGGGGTAGAACGGCCACTGGTGGAGCGACACGAACGAAGACCGAGTCGTCGCCGCGGAAGATCGCCTCGGTCCCGTTGCCGTGGTGGACGTCCCAGTCGACGATCGCGACGCGCTCACAGCCGAGCGCGTCCTGGGCGTGGCGGGCCGCGACGGCGACGTTACCGACGAAGCAAAACCCCATCGCGCGGTCGGGTAGCGCGTGGTGGCCCGGCGGCCGTACGAGCGCGAAGCCGCCCGTCTCGGCGGCTTCGAGCGCGCAGCCCGCGGCGAGCAGCGCCGCCTCCAACGTCGTCGGCCCGGCGATCGTGTCGCCGTCGAGCCACCCCTCCTCTCGAGGCCGGCGAGCATGTCCAGGTACGCCGGCTCGTGGACGCGCTCGACCTGCTCTCGCGTCGCCGGACCGGCCCTCGCGGGCGCGCGCCGAAGGACTCGAGCAGGACGACGATCCGCTCCTCCCGCTCGGGATGGCGGTACCGGCTCGTCGGATGGAGCCGGCCGAGCGCCGGGTGCGAGATCAGCTCGATGCGGCCTCCCGCAGCCTGCCGGCGAGCCGCGCGAGCCCGAGCTCGTCCGCGGCCTCGGCCCCGGCGTCCCAGTCCGGCCCGTCGTCCGGCAGCGGCGGCAGCGGCGCGGTCGCGTCGAACGTCGCGATCTGCCGGTACATGCGCAGCGCCTCCGCCTCGGCGGCGAAGCGGCCGGCCTCGAGCAGCGCGTCGAGCGTCCCGTACTGCGCGAGCAGCGACGCCGCGGTCTTCGCGCCGACGCCGCGCGCGCCCGGGATCTTGTCGGACGGGTCGCCGCGGAGCGCGATGAAGTCGGGAACCTGCTCCGGCTCGACGCCGTAGCGCTCGCGCACCTCGGCCGGGCCGATCCGCGCGATCTCGCTCACGCCGCGCACGGGCTGGAGGATGGTGACGTCGTCGGCGACGAGCTGGAAGGCGTCGCGGTCGGAGGTCGCGACGAGCGACGTGCCGCCTCGCTCTCGCTCCGCGGCGACGGCGGCGCCGAGGAAGTCGTCGGCCTCGTAGCCCGGCGCCTTGCCGCAGACGATCCCGCGCCGCCTCGAGCAGCCCCGGCGCGAGGTCGAGCTGCTCGAGCAGCTCCGGGTCGAACTCGCGGCCGGCCTGGTAGCCGGGCAGCAGCTCGTGCCGGTAGGTCGGCACGGTCAGCGTGTCCCAGCCGACGACGACGGCGCGCGGCCGCTCCGCCTGCCAGAGCCGCAGCAGCATGTTGGTGAAGCCGGTGAGCAGGTTCCCGGGCCTGCCGTCGGCGCGCCGGATCGAGCGCGGCAGGGCGTGGAACGCGCGGTGGGCGAACGAGTCGCCGTCGACGACGAGCAGCGGTCGCGGCTCACGTGACCGCCCTCGGGCGCGGCGAGCCGCCTCGCACGCTCGAGCGTGATCGCCTCGCGCAGCCGGTCGGTCGCGACGTCCGCCGCCTCCGCATGGTCCAGCCCGCCAGGTCGCCCGTCTCGATCGGCGGCCCGTACGCGACCCGCAACGGCCCGAGCCGCTCGAGGCGGTCGGTGCCCGCGATCCCGGCCGGCACGAGCGGGACGCCGGCCTCGAGCGCGATCCGCGCCGCGCCGTGTGCCAGCGCGCCTCGTGACTCTTGCGCAGCCCCTTCGCGCGGCGCGTGCCCTCGGGGAACATGACGACGACGTGCCCCGCGCGGCACAGCTCGACGGCGGTGTCGATCGCCTGCTGGTCGCGCTTGCCGCGATCGACCGGGAACCCGCCGCCGGCGCGCGATGATCCACGCGAGCGGCGGCCAGAAGAGCTCCTTCTTCGCCATGAAGCGGAGGAAGCGGCGCGGGAACAGCGGAATCCCGAGCGGCCACGGGTCGAAGTTCGACCAGTGGTTCGCAGCCAGCACGCACCCGCCCTCCGGGCACGTGCTCGCGCCCCGTCCAGCGCAGCCGAAAGACGAGCGCGCAGCACCGGCCAGCTGAGGAGCGCGACGAGGAAGTAGAGCCAGCTCGGCCTTGGCGGACGCTGCCATGCGCGCGCAGGATACGTCCGCCCGCCGCGAAGCGCCGCCGAAGCCGATGGTTACCCTGTCACGTCCATGACCCGCCTCGTCATCGTCGAGTCCCCCGCCAAGGCGCGGACGATCGCCGGCTACCTCGGCCGCGACTTCGTCGTCGAGTCGAGCATCGGCCACATCCGCGACCTGCCGGAGCGCGCCTCGGACGTCCCGAAGGAGAAGCGCGCGCGCTACGGCAAGCTCGGCGTCGACGTCGAGCACGAGTTCGAGCCGCTACTACGTCGTCGACGCCGACAAGAAGCACGTCGTCACCGATCTCAAGAAGAAGCTGAAGGAGTCCGACGAGCTCCTGCTCGCGACGGACGAGGATCGCGAGGGCGAGGCGATCGCCTGGCACCTGAAGGAGGTGCTGAAGCCGAAGGTCCCCGTGCGCCGCATGGTGTTCCACGAGATCACGAAGGACGCAATCCAGCGCGCGCTCGACGAGACGCGCGAGATCGACGAGCGCCTCGTCGACGCGCAGGAGACCCGGCGGATCCTCGACCGCCTCTACGGCTTCGAGGTCTCGCCGGTGCTCTGGAAGAAGGTCATGCCGCGGCTCTCGGCCGGCCGCGTGCAGTCCGTCGCGACGCGGCTCGTCGTCGAGCGCGAGCGCGAGCGCATGCGCTTCGTGCGCCGCCACGTACTGGGACATCCTCGGCACGTTCGAGCCGGGCTCGTTCGAGGCCCGCCTCGTCGCGCGTCGACGGGCAAGCGGGTCGCGCAGGGCCGCGACTTCGGCGAGGACGGGCACGCCGGCGTCGGACGCGGTCCTCGTCCTCGACGAGGAGCGCGGCGCGCTCGCTCGCCGCCGAGCTCGACGGCCGGCCGTTCACCGTCGAGAAGGTCGACGAGAAGCCGTACACGCGGCGGCCGGCCGCGCCGTTCCGCACGTCGACGCTCCAGCAGGAGGCGAGCCGCAAGCTCCGCTTCTCGTCGCAGACGACGATGCGCCTCGCGCAGCGGCTCTACGAGAACGGCCACATCACGTACATGCGCACCGACTCGGTGACGCTGTCCGACGCCGCGCTGCAGGCGGCGCGCGCGCACGCGGCGCGCGTCTACGGGCACGGAGACCGTGCCCGCCGAGCCGCGCCGCTACGAGCGCGCCGTCGCGAACGCCCAGGAGGCGCACGAGGCGATCCGGCCCGGCCGGCGACGTGTTCCGGACGCCCGACGAGCTCCGCGGCGAGCTGTCGCGCGACGAGCTCGCGCTCTACGACCTGATCTTCAAGCGCACGGTCGCCTCGCAGATGAAGGACGCGAGCGGGCAGACGGTCTCGATCGAGCTCGGCGCGACGACCGCCGACGGGCGTCGCCGCGACGTTCCGCGCGAGCGGCACGGTGATCACGTTCCCCGGCTTCCTGCAAGGCCTACGAGTCGGGCAGGGACGAGCCGGCGGAGGAGGACGAGGAGCGGCGGCTGCCCGCGCTCACCGTCGGCCAGACGCTCGCAGGCGTCGGCGCTCGAGCCGCAGGGCCACGAGACGAGCCCGCCCGCGCGCTACACGGAGGCGAGCCTCGTGAAGGCGCTCGAGGACCGCGGGATCGGCCGCCCGTCCACGTACGCGTCGATCATGGGCACGATCCTCGACCGCGGCTACGTCTACAAGAAGGGCACGGCGCTCGTGCCGACGTTCCTCGCGTTCGCGGTCACGCAGCTCCTCGAGAGGCACTTCGACCAGCTCGTCGACTACGACTTCACCGCGCGCCTCGAGGACGACCTCGACCGGATCGCCGCCGGAAACGAGGAGCGCGTCGCGTGGCTCAAGCGCTTCTACTTCGGCGACGGCGACCCCGGCCTGCACGCCCTCGTCACCGAGCACCTCGAGGGGATCGACGCGCGCGACGTCAACTCGATCGCGATCCCCGGCACCGACATCGTCGTCCGCGTCGGCCGGTACGGGCCGTACCTCGAGCGCGGCGAGCAGCGCGCGAGCCTCCCCGACGACCTCGCGCCCGACGAGCTGACGCCCGAGCGCGCCGAGGAGCTGCTCGCGCAGCCGCCGGGCGCCGAGCGTCGCCTCGGGACGCACCCCGAGACCGGCCGGGAGATCGCGGCGAAGGACGGCCGCTACGGCCCGTACGTCACCGAGGTGCTGCCCGAGGGCGAGGACGGGAAGCCGCGCACGGCGTCGCTCTTCTCGTCGATGTCGCTCGACACGATCACGCTCGACGAGGCGGTCCAGCTCCTCACGCTGCCGCGGACGCTCGACGGGCTCGGACGGCGAGGAGATCCTCGTCTCGAACGGGCGCTACGGGCCGTTCGTCAAGAAGGGCTCCGAGACGCGCTCGCTCGAGTCGGAGGAGCAGCTCCTGACGCTCACCGTCGAGCAGGCGGAGGCGCTCCTCGCGCAGCCGAAGCAGCGGCGCGGCCGCGGCGCGCCGAAGCCGCCGCTCAAGGAGCTCGGCCCCGACCCGCAGAGCGGCAAGCCGCTCGTCGTCAAGGACGGCCGCTTCGGCCCGTACGTCACCGACGGCGAGACGAACGCGAGCCTGCGCCGCGGCGACGACGTCGGAGGGCCTGACGCTCGAGCGCGCGCTCGAGCTGCTCGCCGAGCGCCGCGCGAAGGGCCCGCGCACAGCCGCGCCGGCGCTCGCGCTCACGCCGCTGACGCTGCGAGGACCGCCTAACCGCGCGCGTCCGCCGCGGCGTCGTACGCATGCACAGGAGTACGGTTGACCGCATTGGCGGGCGCCGCGTCCGGCGGCTGGAATACGACAAGCGACGCGCGCGTTGCGGGATTGTGACACGGTTTGTCGTCCCGATCCCGTGGAAAGACCAGAGGATCGCGCATAGAGTGAAAGAGGATTGTGCTCCGCCGACGACGCGAAAGGACTGACACACCGGCTTGACGCAGAACCAGCTCATCGAACTGTTCGAGACCGACCAGCTGAAGGGCATCGTCGAGCGCTCCGAGGAGCGCGGCTGGGTCGATCCGGCCGAGCTCGAGGCGTTCGTCGCCGAGACACGAGCTCGGCGCGGAGGAGCTCGAGCAGGTGACGCGCGAGCTCGAGGCGATGGGCCTCGAGGTCGGCGCGCCCGCGCAGAGCGAGGAGGAGAAGGCGAAGGAGGCGGCCGAGGCAGCCGTGTGGGCGAGCGAGGCGCTCTCGGGCGCCGCCGACTCGCTCCAGCTCTTCCTCGCCGACGTCGGTCGCCACAAGCTGCTCAACGCGGCGCAGGAGGTGCAGCTCGCGAAGCGCATCGAGCGCGGCGACCCGGTCGCCAAGCGCCACATGATCGAGTCGAACCTCCGGCTCGTCGTGTCGATCGCGAAGGGCTACCGCGGGCTCGGCGTCCCGTTCCTCGACCTGATCCAGGAGGGCACGCTCGGCCTGAACCGCGCCGTCGAGAAGTTCGACTGGCGCCGTGGCTTCAAGTTCTCGACGTACGCGACCTGGTGGATCCGCCAGTCGGTGCAGCGCGCGGTCGCGAACCACGCGCGGACGATCCGCGTGCCCGTGCACGTCGTCGAGCGCCAGCAGAAGCTCTCCCGCGCCGCGCGCCGGCTCGAGGTCGAGCTCGGCCGCGAGGCGACGAAGGAGGAGCTCGCAGAGGCGACCGGCCTGCCGATCCAGCACGTCGAGGAGGCGATGAGCGCCGCGCACGCGTCGGTCTCGCTGAACCAGTCGGTCGGCTCGGACGACGAGGGCGAGCTCGGCGACCTGTTCGCCGACCGCGAGGCGGCCGACCCGTTCGACGAGGCCGAGGAGTCGCTCCGCCGGCAGGGCGTCCGGCGGGCGCTCGACGCGCTGCCCGAGCGCGAGCGGCGGATCCTCGAGCTGCGCTTCGGCTTCGAGGGCGAGCCGTGGACGCTCGAGGCGATCGGCCACGAGCTCGACCTGACGCGCGAGCGCGTCCGCCAGCTCGAGGGCCAGGCGCTGAGCCGGCTCGCGGCGCTGCGCGAGCTCGCCGGCCTCGCGCGCCTAGCGGCACGCACAGCCGCTGGACACCGCGGTCGTCGCAGCCGCACGGCGGCAGCGCCTCGGGCCGGCGCCTTTCACGAACCTTTTTGCCCTTTCGCGGTCATACTGTGCGGCGGCCTCGCACGGGGTCTACCGGCGAGGGAAAGTGTGCAGAAAAGGAGAGCGATGCGCAAGGGATTGAAAGTCCTGCTCGCCGTGGTCGGTCGTCGCGCTGATGACGGCTGCTCGCGACGCTCGCGGCGAACTCGCGCTCGGACGCGTCGAGCGGCGACACGCTCGTGTTCGGCTCGGCCGCGGAGCCGACGTCCTCGACGGGGCAGTGGTCTCCGACGGCGAGTCGCTGCGCGTGATCGACCAGATCACGGAGGGGCTCGTCGCGCTCAGGACCCGGGACGACGACAGATCGTCCCGAAGCTGGCGCGGTCGTGGACGGCGACGAACAAGGGTCGCGTGTGGACGTTCAGCCTGCGCACGGGCGTCAGCTTCCACGACGGGACGCCGTTCAACGCCAGCGCGGTCTGCGCGAACTTCGACCGGTGGTACAACTTCACCGGCCCGTTCGCCTCCGACGCGACCTCGTACTACTACTACACGGTCTTCGGCGGGCTACAAGAAGAAGGCCAGCGGCCTCGACGAACAGCCCGCTCTACCGCAGCTGCCGGGCGGTCGGACGACGACGACCGCGGTGATCACGCTGCGGCGCCCGAACGCCTCGTTCCTCGGCGCGCTCTCGCTGACGCGCGTTCCACATCCAGAGCCCGACGGCGATGGAGCGGTACGGCGCGAACAAGGGCACGCTCTCGAAGGACGGCGTCTTCACGCCGGGCGGCCAGTACGGCGTCCCGGGCGGACAGGCGGTCGGCACGGGCCCGTTCAAGCTCGAGTCGTGGACGGATCGGCGACCGGCTCGTGCTCGTCCGCAACGACGAGCTACTGGGGTCGGAAGGCGATCCTGCGGCGCGTGATCTTCCGGGCGATCCCGGACAACGCCGCACGCCTGCAGGCGCTCCAGACGGGTGAGATCCAGGGCTACGACCTCGTCGAGCCCCAGGACATCCCGACGATCAAGCGCAACAGCAAGCTGAAGGTGCTCGACCGGCCGGCCTTCAACGTCGCGTACGTGACGATCAACCAGAAGGTGAAGCCGTTCGACAACCCGCTCGTGCGGCAGGCCGTCGCCCACGGGCTCGACCGGGCCGGCGTCGTCAAGGCGTTCTACGCGGGTCGCGGCGAGGTGGCGCACGAGTTCATGCCGCCTCAGGTCGCTCGGCTACGCGAAGAACGTCAAGAAGTACGCCGTACAACCCGAACCGGGCGAAGCAGCTCCTCCAGCAGGCGGGGCTGACGCTTCCGGTCGAGGTCGAGTTCTGGTACCCGACGGACGTCTCGCGTCCGTACATGCCGGATCCCGCCAAGAACTTCCAGGCGTTCGCCGCGAGCCTGAACAAGTCGGGCTTCAAGGTGGTCCCGAAGAGCGCGCCGTGGCGCCCCGACTACGTCGGTCGCGTCCAGGCGGGCACGGCGGGGGCGCTCAACCTGATCGGCTGGACGGGCGACTTCGGTGACCCGGACAACTTCGTCGGGACGTTCTTCCGCACCGAGCAGGGCCAGTGGGGCTTCAAGAACCCCGCGCTCTTCGCGCTGCTCAACAAGGCCGTCATCGAGACGAACCCGGCGAAGCGGAAGGCGCTGTACCAGCAGGCGAACCGGATGATCATGAACTTCCTCCCGGGCGTGCCGTACGCGCACACGAAGCCTGCGCTCGGGTTCCAGCGGAACGTGATCGGCTACAAGCCGAGCCCGGTCTCGCTGGAGTCGTTCGCGACCGTTCGCTTCGTCGGGTAGGAGCGGAGAGCCAGTGATCGAGAGCCGGCGGACGACGAGGTAGGAGCGCGTGCTCCGCTTCGCCGTCCGCCGGCTCCTCCTGCTCGTCCCGATCCTGATCGGGCTCTCGCTGCTCGTCTTCCTCTGGATCCGGGCGCTCCCGGGCTCGCCCGGCGGAGTCGCTGCTGGGCGAGCGGGCGACGACGAGTCGATCGCCCAGATCCGCGACCAGTACGGGCTCGACGACCCGTTCTACGAGCAGTACTGGCGCTACCTGCAGACGATCGGCTCGGGCGACCTCGGGCACGAGCATCGCGCTCGCGCCGGCCGATCACCGAGGAGATCAAGGAGCGGTTCCCGGCCACGATCGAGCTCGCGATCGGCGCGATGCTCTTCGCGACGCTGATCGGCATCCCGCTCGGCTTCCTCGCGGCGAAGCGGCACGGACGGCCGCTCGACCACGCGAGCCTCTTCCTCTCGCTGATCGGGGTCTCGATCCCGATCTTCTTCCTCGCGATCATCCTCAAGTGGGTGTTCTCGGTCGAGCTCGGCTGGCTGCCGAGCGTCGGCCGCCAGGACGTCCTCATCGAGGCCGAGCACCCGACGAACTTCTACGTCCTCGACGGGATCGTCACGCGCAACTGGGAGGCGGCCTGGGACGCGGTCAAGCATCTGATCCTGCCCGCGATCGCGCTCGGCTCGATCCCGCTCGCGATCATCGCGCGCATCACGCGCGCCTCCGTGCTCGACGTCCAGAACGAGGACTACGTCCGCACGGCGCGCGCGAAGGGGATCTCCAGCCGCGCCGTCGACTCGCCGCCACGTGCTCCGGAACGCGATGCTCCCGATCTCGACGATCGTCGGCCTCCAGGTCGGCCTGCTCCTCTCGGGGGCGATCCTCACGGAGACCGTCTTCGCGTTGCCCGGGCATCGGCACGTGGCTCCAGGCGGCGATCGAGAACCGCGATTACCCCGTGATCCAGGGCGGGGTGCTGTTCGTCGCGATCGTCGTCGTGATCGTCAACCTGCTCGTCGACGTCTCGTACGGGCTCCTCAACCCACGGATCCGGCTGGCGGGGCGGTAAGCGTGTCCGTCGCCGAGATCGAGGCACGCGAGCTCGAGCTCGAGCCGACCGGCGGCGGGCTCTGGCGCGACGCGCTCCATCGCCTCGTCCGCAACCCGGGCGCGATCGTCGGCTTCGTCCTCGTCGCCGCGTTCGTCTTCGTCGCGATCTTCGCGCCGTGGCTCGCCCCGTACGACCCGCTCGAGCAGGACCTCGACGCGCTCGCCGCCGGGTGCTGCCCCGGCCCCTCGAGCGAGCACTGGCTCGGCCAGGACGACCTCGGCCGCGACGAGCTGTCGCGGCTCATCTACGGGGCGCGGTACTCGCTCCTGATCGGCGTCGTCGCCGTCACCGTCGGCCTCTCGGCCGGCCTCCTGCTGGGCGCGATGCGCCGGCTACTTCCGCCGCACGGACGGGGCTGATCATGCGGGTGATGGACGTCATGCTCGCGATCCCGGGCTTCCTGATGGCGATCGGGATCGTGGCGCTCTTCGGCGGCGGGGGCCTGCTGCCGGTGATGATCGCGATCGGCGTCGTCAACATCCCGATCTTCACGCGCCTGATGCGCGGGTCGATCCTCGCCCAGCGCGACAACGACTACGTGCTCGCGGCCCGCGCGGTCGGCGTGCCGAACCGCAAGGATCCTCGCCTCGCACATCCTCCCGAACGCGATCTCCCCGCGTGATCGTCGCGGCGACGCTCGCGCTCGCGACCGCGATCATCGACGCCGCCGGGCTCGGCTTCCTCGGCCTCGGCCCGCAGGATCCGGCGACGCCCGAGTGGGGCACGATGCTCGTCGGCACCGTCCGCTACCTGCAGACCGCGCCGTTCCTGGCGATCTTCCCCGGGATCGCGATCGTGATCGCGGTGATGGGCTTCAACCTGATCGGCGACGGCCTCCGCGAGGCGCTCGACCCGAAGCTGCGAGGACGGTCGTGAGCGAGGCGCCGCTCCTCGAGGTCGAGGACCTCCGCGTCCGCTTCAAGACGCAGCGCGGCCTCGTCCACGCGGTCAACGGCATCTCGTTCGACGTCCGCCGCGGGCGAGACGCTCGGCCTCGTCGGCGAGTCGGGCTGCGGGAAGAGCGTCACCGCGCTCGCGACGATGGGGATCCTCCCGCGCGCGGCACGGATCACCGTCGGGGAGCATCACGTCTCGACGGCCGCGAGCTCGCTCGGCCTCTCCGAGCGCGCGTGGCGGCGGGTCCGGGGCAAGGAGATCGCGATGATCTTCCAGGACCCGATGACGAGCCTGAACCCGGTGCTCACGGTCGGGGCGCAGCTCCGGGAGGCGATCGAGGAGCACCTCGACCTCGATCGCAAGGCGGCGACGCGACGCGCGGTCGAGCTGCTCGAGCAGGTCGGGATCCCGAGCGCCGGCAGACCGGCTGCGGAACTACCCGCACCAGTTCTCCGGCGGCATGCGCCAGCGCGTGATGATCGCGATGGCGCTCGCGTGCGAGCCGAAGCTCCTGATCGCCGACGAGCCGACGACGGCGCTCGACGTCACGATCCAGGCGCAGATCCTCGACCTGCTGCGCGACCTCGTCGCCGAGCGCGGGACGGCGCTCGTCCTCATCACGCACGACCTCGGCGTCGTCGCCGGGCATGTGCGAGCGGGTGCAGGTGATGTACGCGGGCACGCTCGTCGAGGAGGGCACGGCGGAGCGAGCTCTTCGCCGCGCCGCGGCATCCGTACACGCTCGGGCTGCTCCAGAGCGTCCCGCGGCTCGACACCGGCCGGCGGCAGCCGCTTCGGCCGATCCCCGGCGCGCCGCGGAACATGCTCAGCGAGCCGGACTCGTGCCCGTTCGCGCCGCGCTGCCGCTACCGGATCGACCGCTGCACGGCCGAGCTGCCCGAGCTCGAGCGCCTCGACACCGGGCCAGCGCGCGGCGTGCTTCAACCCCGCCGAGGCGGACGAGTGGCGGCGGACGCGGCTCGGAGGCGAGGCGGCGTGAGCGTCGACGAACGGCGGGCCGCTCGTCGAGCTCGACGACCTGCGGGTCTGGTTCCCGATCAAGCAGGGCGTCCTGCTCGACCGCCACGTCGGCGACGTCAAGGCCGTCGACGGCGTCAGCCTCTCCATCGAGCGCGGCGAGACGCTCGGGCCTCGTCGGCGAGTCGGGCTGCGGGAAGTCGACCGTCGGCCGCGCGATGCTCCGCCTCTACGAGCCGACCGGCGGCCGCGTGCTGTTCGAGGGCGTCGACGTGACGCACATGTCGGACTCCGAGCTCCGGCCGCTGCGGCGACGGATGCAGATGGTCTTCCAGGATCCGTTCGCCTCCCTGAACCCGCGGCACTCCGTCGGGCGGACGATCGGCGAGCCGCTCCGCGTGCACGGCATCTCGCACGGGCGCGCGAGGCCGACACGCGCGTCCGCGAGATCCTCGAGGTCGTCGGCCTGCCGCCCGACGCGGCGAACCGCTACCCGCACGAGTTCTCGGGCGGCCAGCGCCAGCGCGTCGGGCTCGCGCGGGCGCTCGCGCTCAACCCGTCGCTCGTCGTGTGCGACGAGCCGGTCTCGGCGCTCGACGTGTCGATCCAGGCGCAGATCGTGAACCTGCTCGAGGAGCTCCAGGCAGGAGTTCGGGCTCACCTACCTCTTCATCGCGCACGACCTCGCCGTCGTCCGGCACATCTCCGACCGCATCGCGGTGATGTACCTCGGCAAGATCGTCGAGGTCGCGCCGGCCGACGACCTCTACGACAACCCGCTCCACCCGTACACGCTCACGCTGCTCTCGGCGATCCCGATCCCCGACCCGGAGATCGAGCGGACGCGCACGGCGATCCGCGTGCAGGGCGACCTGCCGAGCCCGGCCAACCCGCCGACCGCGTGCCGCTTCCACACGCGCTGCCCGTTCGTGCAGCCGACGCGCTGCCGCGACGAGGAGCCGCTCCTCCGCCCGATCGACGGGCACCTGGTGGCGTGCCACTTCGCGGAGCAGATCCGCGCCGGCGCGATCACGCCGGTCGAGCGCGCGCCGGTCCTCGACGCGTCGCTCGACGAGTCGCACGCGCCGGCCCCGATCGAGCCGCCGCCGACGTAAGTCCGACGCCACCTAGCCTTGGTCGGGGTCTTCCCCCGTTCGAGGCACCGATCCCTCTAAAGCGCCATTCCGAGGCGGCCGATACGCAAAGCGTGGACGCCGCGGAGCGGAGGGAGATCCTGAACCGGTACCGCGACCACAGCCGCCGCTTCGAGGCGGCTGCGGCGCGCCGGAACGCGAACCGTCCGGGGTCGGTGATCCCGTTCACGCCGCCGCCCGCCCTCCGCGAGCTCGAGCAGGAACCGACCGCGCGCGAGCTCGAGGTCTCCAGCTCGTCGCCGACGGCCTCGTGAACCGCGAGATCGGCCAGCAGCTCTTCCTCTCGGAGGAGACGGTGAAGTCCCACGTCCGCCATCTGCTGGCGAAGCTTCAAGCGCGCAGCAGAGCCCACGCCGTAGCCGTTGGCTTCCGGCGTGGGCTCATCGCTTAGCTAAGCGAGGCGTCTTATGTGGCTGGGTAGTCGGCCCACTCGCTCTGGCTCCCCCACTAGAGGGATGCCAGGCACCCGGGCGAACCTGGACGATGCGGCCTGGACGACTACCAGTCTCGTGCGCCACCGATGAGGAAGACGCTGAACAGTCTCCGCATGTGTGGGTGCTCCTGTGTTCGGGAACTGACGGCACGGGGATCGTATCCCCCGTTTGGGGGATACGCAAGTGCATGACGGCCCAGCCGCGTCTTCTCGTCGCGTACGTAACAGTTCTCGTCGTGGCGGCTGTCACGCTGTGCGTCGCCCTTGTGGCGCTGGGCTACCGCCTGGAGAGTCCGCTCGTCGTCCTGTGCCTCGCGGTGGCAACAGCCGTCGCAGAGCGATGGAGCGTTCCGATCTCGGCGACGACGGACTTGACCGTCTACCTGCTTCCGACGGTCTTCGCGGCTGTCGTGTTTGGGCCGCTCGCGGCGGGCGTGATCGCAGCCGCTTCAATGCTTGGCGACCCAGAACTCTTCCGCCGCGGCGATCCTGCGCGTGCTCCGAGGCTCAAGTGGGCGAACTACACGGCCGCGAGCTTTATCACCGGAGCGGTCGCCGGGCTCACGGCGCAGGCGCTCACCGGCGACTCGATCGGTGCGATCGTCGCCGCGACCTTCGCTGCGATGGCCGCTGCAGAGGCGTCGGACTTCTTCTTCGCAGTCATGACGTCGCAGGTCCGCCGACGGTCGATGCACGAGCTCGCCAACCGCATTGGCCCCGTCGCGCTGACGTCGTTCCTGGTTTACGCGCCGGTCGTGGTCGTGCTCGTCATCGCCTACACCAGGGTTTCGCCGATCTCGATCCTTCTCTTCGTCGTTCCGACCCTCGCGTTTCAGCGGCTCTACGCGCTCTATCAACGCGAGCGAACGCTCGGCGACGAACTCCGCACCGCGAACGAAACACTCGAGGAGGCCAACCTGTCGTTCGCTGTCGCCCTCGTCACGGCACTCGAGGCGAGCGACGCGTACACGGCCGGTCACTCGCGTGCCGTCGCGATCTACTGCCGAGATATCGCAGAGCGCATGGGCCTTTCGCCGATCGAGCGCGACCGTGCGTTCCTCTGCGGCCTTGTGCACGACATCGGCAAGGTCGGACTTCCGCCCAGCCTGCTCGGGAAGGAAGGCCCGCTGACGCTCGAGGAACGGCGTCGCATGCAGGAGCACTCGGTGATTGGCGAACGGATCCTGCGCGAGGTCGCAGCCTATGACGACGTCGCGACCATTGTTCGCTACCACCACGAGCGCATCGACGGCGAGGGTTATCCCGGACGGCATCCCCGGAGACGACATCCCGCTGCTCTCGCGGGTCATCGCCGTCGCCGATGCATACAACGCGATGACTTCGCACCGTCCGTACCGGGAGGCCATGCCGCCACGGGTCGCGCGGCTCCGACTCGCGCAGGCTGTCGAGAATCAGTTCGACACGAGCGTTGTGGCAGCGTTCGAAGCGATTCTCGCCTCAAGCGACGAGGCATACAGGACCGCTCGGAGTGAGGAGTTCCGGCCGGGTCAGCCGTCGGCGCGGAGAACGACGATCTGCCGTCATCCGCGGTTGCCGTCGGCGCCGCGTGAGGTCGGCGGCTCGCAGCCTGTAACGCGAGCGCCGTACGCGACCTGATCCCGAGCTTGTCGAAGACGTGACGGACGTGGACCTTCACGGTTTCGTGGGAGATGAACAGGCGCTTTGCGATCTCGCGATTCGGCATGTCCCTCACACAGACAGGTCGTAGACCTCCCGCTCGCGCGCGGAGAGGGTCGAGACCGGATCGAAGCGTCGGTCGCGTCTAGACCGATCGAAGCTGCGAGGTCATTGTCGGCGGCGCGTCCGACGATGTACCCGGCCCGTCTCCGCGGTGCGCGGGTCACGGAGAAGCGCGGCGAGCAGTTCGGGGCTCGCGCGATAGCTCGTCACGATGTAGTCAACCGCCCCCGCGTCCCAGGCGAAGGTCATGAGCCTCCTGAACCTCCTCGGTCAGAGTTCGGTTCCCGCGCCTTCAGTGCAGTGATTGCCTTGATACATCGGGCCAGCACAGTCGCCTCGATCGCTCGTGTGGTCTTGAGCGCTAGTCTCGGCAAGTCGCCGCGCCTCGTCGAGACGGCCGATACAAGCCAAGCGCGAGCCCGCGAGACGCCCACACCTCGCCGCGCATGCCAGGCAGAGAGTTCGACGAGATCAGGTGGCTCGAGGCACACGCCTCCGCCACTCTGCCCTCGTGGAGCAACGCCCGGACACGCCCTGCGTAGACCGCCTGTTGACCGAAGCTGTCAGTGCAGCGCACTGCTTGTGCAAAGGCCGCATCCAGAGCTCGCATGGGCCTCCTCGAACCGACGAAGCCCCGCGAGGGCAGTCGCCTGCATCAACGACGCCGTACGGAAGCGCGAAGTCGACGCGGAACTCCGTCGCATCGTCGACCATCGCCGTTGCCGACCTCGAGCGCATGTGCATACTCGGCTGCCAGGTTCAGCGCATACGAGAATGTTCCCGGAAGGAGCACCGAACGAATGGATCCGCAACCGAAGGGAGCAGCTCCTCGACGCTTCTCGCTTCGGAGAGGCCACGAATCGCACCAAACCTGATGCCCAAGCACGAGCTTCTTGTCGGCGGTTCGTACGGCCTCAGTGAGGTCGAAATCGCCTCTTGGCGGGACGTGGAGCTCCTGAAGCAGATCGCTGCGCAACGTCCTCGAGTTCAAGCGCGGCCGCCGCCGTCAGCTTCCCCCACTTCGCAAGCCGCCGCTGCTAGTCGCTCGAGCCCGTGGCCTCGGCCCGCTCGTACAGAGCAAGGGCATCGTCTTCTCGCTGGCCGATATGTGCGGCGCGCCCGCCCGACAAGGAACGCGCGATACCGGACGGCCGTCGGGACATCGCCTTCGGCACGGGCGGCGCGATCGGCGAGCGCCTGAGCCGTCAGGTGCCGGCCGCGGCGGAGCGCGATCTCTGCCTGGGCGACGAGGACGGCGGGCGTCTCGCCCGACCAGGCGAACAGCCCGGCTCGCCCATGTCTCGAGCGTCGGGAGTCGAGCGCTGTTCAGGAGCTCGTCCATCGCGTCGATGAGCAGCCGGTCGATGTCACTCGGAACGCCGAGCCGGTGCGCCAGGTCGAACGCCGCGTCCGGCTCCTTCTGGGCCGTGTAGTAGGCCCACGCGGTCGGGAAGGCCTCCGCGGCCTCGACCTGCGTCTCCGCGCGAGCTCGTCTGACCAGGAAGTCCTCGAAGAGCGCATGGAGCACGAGGCGGTCGTCCCGCTCGTCGAGAAGTCCGAGTGCGAGCGCCTCCCGACGACGAGCTCGGCGCGCTCGGCGCCCGAGCAGCGTCGCGGCGAGCTCGTGGTCGACGAACGGCATCGTCGGCGAGCAGCTCGAGCCCCGTTCGGACACCCGGGTCGAGGCCGCCGGTAGATCTCTTCGGCGAAGAACTCGTAGAGCGTCTCCGGCAGGACGGCGTCGACGTCCTGGACGTCCGGGGCCATGCCTGCGAGACCGACGACCGCCGGCCACCCGCCGGCGAGCGCGACGAGCCCGGACGCCAGCTCGGTCCGCGCTCCGTCGAGAACCTCCTCGACCTCCTCCGCGCTCATCGCGAGCTCGTTCTCCGGGATCTCGAGGACATCTCCGTCGAGGATGCTCCGGGCGGCGATCCACGACGGGCGCACGCGGCTCGCGATCAGGATCTGCACCGGTGAGCGCTCGACGATCGTCTCGACGAACCGCTCCGACGCGACCGATGCGGCAAGGTGCTGGTAGTCGTCGATGACGACCCAGCCGTCGGACGGGCCACCCGTCGAGATCCTCGGCCAGCATCTCCGCGAGGAGCATCGCCTCGCGCTCGGGGTCCTGTGTGACCGCGAGTCGCTCGAGCAGGCGACGACCCGCGCCGTCGACGACGGCGTCGCACGCGCCCGACCAACGCGCGCGCCGTCACCGCGACGTCTGCCGCCGAGCGCGCGCGCGCGGAACCAGCCGACCACCCGGTCGTCGCGCGGCGCCCACTGCTCGGTCAGCGTCGTCTTCCCGTAACCCGGGCCCGGCGACGAGCGTCCGGACGCGGGCGTGCGAACGGTCGAGCGCGCGGATGAGTCGAGGGCGCTCGATGACCCTGCGCCGCGGATCCTCGGCTTCCGTGGCTCGTCTGCCATCGGGTGGGTCGAGCCTACTCCAGGCAGCTCGTCGAGAAGAAGTGCGCCCGCGGCCGGCGTAGGCGGGCCGCGGGCGCTTGCCGTCAGCGGCTCCGTGGGGAACGGAGCCTGACGAGGGGAGGGACGTACGGGTCTTCGCCCGTGAGCAGGCGGTACGCCGCCGGGATCTGCCTGCGGCGTGCGACGCCGAGCTTCAGGCGAAGCGCATCGCTGTGCGCCTTTGCCGTCCGGGCGGAGATACCCAGTGAGCGTCCCACCTCGTCGTTCGAGCACCCGGCCGCGATGAGCGCGACGACCTCGCGCTGCCGATCGGTCAGCGGAGCCTCGGGTGCGGTGGTCGTCCTCGTCATGGCTGCGATTCTTCCGTCCCTCGATCGAGGGATCCATTCCTCGGGGGGTGTAACCCCGGGTGTAATCGAGGCTCGTAGCCGTCGCCCCGGCCGTCCGATCCGCCGACGAGGCCCCCGAGACGAAGGAATGGTGCTTCGAGGTCTCCCGCACTCCGGATCTCCGCGCGGGGAGTCGATCACCGTGCGATCATGGTGGCGTGGTGCTCAAGCGCCCGAGGACGCCGCACTACGATGACCCGCTCGAGGTCGGACGGCGGCTCCACGCCGCGCGGAGGCAGCTGGGATCAGTCAGCGTGACTTGCGTTCCCGGGCTGCAGCGCCGCGTACATCTCGCGGATCGAGCGCGGCGAGAGGATCCCGTCGCTGCAGGTGATGAGGGAGCTGGCGCGGCGAATCGGCATCTCGGAGGCCGAGCTCGCTTACGGCCGCGAGCCGATCGACCCCGTCGGTCTCGCAGGCCGTCCGCGCGGTGGAGGCGGCCGAGGAGAAGGGCAACGGCGCCGACGTCGCCCGCGCGTACCAGGCGCTCTCGCGGGCCGCCGCGCGCGCGGCACGCTCGCGTACCGCCCGCTGACTCGGCGCGCCTTCGTAGGATCGGCCACCGTGAGCCGCGACGCCGACATCGTCGTCGTCGGCGGTGGGATCGTCGGCGCGGCTACCGCGCGAGCGCTTGCAGGGACCGTTCGCGACCGTCGTCCTGCTCGAGCGTTTCGAGCTCGGGCATGTGCACGGCTCGAGCCACGGAACCTCCGGATCTTCCGGCTCAACTACCCGGACGAGCGCTTCGTCCGCCTGGCGCGCGCTGCCTCGGAGGCCTGGCGCGAGCTCGAGGAGCAGCGCGGCCAGATCCTGATCGAACGGACGGGCTCGCTCGACATCGGCCCTGTCGCCTCGGAGACCGCCCGCGCACTCGCGGCATGCGGTGTTCCCTTCGAGACGCTGAGCGCGAACGAGGTGCGCTCCCGCTGGCCGCTTCGGCTCGACCCGGACGAGACCGCAGTGCTCCAGCGCGAGGGCGGGATCACCTTCGCCGACCGCGCGCATGCGGCGCTCGTCGACCGTCGCGGCCGACGAAGGCGTGGAGGTGCACGAGATCGCTCCCGTGCGCGCGCTCGCGCTCGAGCGCCGAGGCGTTCGCGTACGCTCGACGCCGACGAGCTCATCGGCCCGCTCCGTGGTCGTCGCCGCCGGCGCGCTGGGCACCGCTGCTCCTGGCCGACATCGGGATCGAGCTCGCCGTCGTGCCGACGCGCGAGACGGTGGTCTACCTCGACCTGCCGGACGCCGACTCGCTGCCCGCCGATGATCGACTACGCGCGCACCCCGCGGCGCGGAACAGCCGGATCGCACGGGCCGGTCAGGCTGCGTACGCGCTCGGCGCCCCCGGGCATGGGCTCAAGGCGGGGCTCCATCACTCCGGACCGGTGGCGGGACCCGGACGACGCCGCAGCCGGACGAACGAGTCGCGAAGTGGGTCGCCGCCTGGGCGTGCGTCCGCTACGAGGGCCTTGGCGATGCCCGTGGCGCGGAGACGTGCCTCTACACGAACACGGCCGACGAGGGCTTCGTCCTCGAGCGGCACGGGCGCATCGTCGTGGGCTCCGCCTGCTCCGGCCACGGCTTCAAGTTCGCTCCGGTCGTCGGGCGAACGCTGGCGGCGCTCGCGCGCGAGGCCGCCGACTGATTTCCGAACAACTGCCAGGCAGGATCGCGTCCATGGCTCGTGTCCTGCATCGCCGCGATGCTTCGCGAGCGGTCTCCTCGTGTCGACCGGGTGCGACGGTGAAGAGCGGCGAGCCGCCGGCGCCGCGCACGACCACCGACACGACGCCGCAGGCAACGACGCCTGACACGATGTCGGTCGCCGTCTACCTCCTCCGCGAGGGCAACTCGCCCCGGTTCGACGCATGGTACCGACTCGACGACGATCCCGCTGTCCCACGGGCGTCGCTCGAAGCACTCCTCAACGGCCCGACCGCGGACGAGCGCGCGGGCGGGCTCGCGAGCGCGATCCCGGCCGGCACGACACTCCTCGACATCTCGCTCGCCGACGCGGTGACGACCGTTCGACCTCCCGGGACGTTCGACGACGGCGGCGGGAGCGCGTCGATGCTCGGCCGCGTCGCACAGGTGGTCGCCACGCTCACCCGGTTCCCGACGATCGACCGTGTCGCCTTCAGGCTCGATGGCGACCCGTCGAGACGATCGGCGGCGAGGGTGTTGCCGTCGATCCGCCGCTCGGACGCCGTGACATCGAGGACGAGACGCCCCAGGTCCTGGTCGAGTCGCCGCTCCCCGGCGACACGGGTCGAGCCCGATCCGGCTCCGCGGCACCGCGAACGTCTTCGAGGCGACGGTCTCGCTCGAGGTGCGCGACGCCGCGGACGGTGTGATCCTCGAGACCTTCACGACGGCAACCTCCGGTACGGGAACGCGCGGCACGTTCGACACGAGCTCGCGCTTCCGGACGCCGAGGGCCCGTCACGATCGTTGCCTTCGAGTCCTCCGCAGAGGACGGTCGCCCGTTGCACGTCGTCGGTCCGCGTGCCGGTCACCTTGACGCGCTGACGCGGCGCGGGCGACCGTAGGCAGACTGTCGCGATGCCGTCGAAGCCTCGAACGCCGCCGCCCTCGCGCGGGGTCGCGGAACCGGAGCCTTCTGCTCGCCGCCGCTGGAGCGGCGATCGTCGTCGGGCTCTGGTCGGCGCAAGCCTGCTTCTGCGCGGCGGTAACGGCGACACGACACCGACCACGACGGAGTCGCCCTCCACGCTGCTCGACGGGATCCCGCAGGACCGCGCGCGTCCTTGGCTCCAGCGACGCGACGGTCACGCTGATCCAGTTCGAGGACCTGCAGTGCCCCGTCTGCAAGAGCTACCAGGAGGTAGGGGTTCCCGGGCATCGTCGAGGAGTACGTTCGGCCCGGCAAGGTGAAGCTCCGCTTCGTCGGGCTCGCGTTCCTCGGGCCGGACTCGGAGAAGGCGCTCCTCCATGTGCTCGCCGCCGGTGAGCAGGGGAAGCTGTGGCAGTACGCCGACGCCCTGTACGCCAATCAGGGGGACGAGAACTCGGGTTGGGTCACCGACGAGTTGCTCGCGCGGGTCGCCGGCGAGCTCGACCTCGACTGGGCGAAGCTCCGCGCCGACGCCGACGGCCCCGGACGTCTTGCAGCAGGCCAACTCGATGGCGTCCGAGGCCGAGCAGCGCGAGGTGCCGGGTACGCCGTGGTTCTACGTCCAGGTGGGGGACGGTGAGCCGTACGAGGTGCGACCGAGCTCGTTCGCTATCGAGGAGTTCCGCGAGATCCTCGACGACGCGCTCGCGGGCTGAGGCCGCCGCCGGTTGAGCGACCGCGCGCTTCGGCTCGGCGTTGCCGCCGTCGCGTTCGCCGGGCGGTGGTCGCCGGATACCTGACCTACGTCCCACTACCGGCCGGACGCACTGATCTGCACGGGCGGCGGCGGCTGCGAGGCCG
>CAWJXN010000010.1:0-21078 GCA_963846825.1 uncultured Actinomycetes bacterium | reverse complement strand
CCGACCAGCCGAACGCCCAGACGACGAGCGGCGACGCCGAAGACGACGTTGAACGCGGTGACGATCAGCTGCTGCCCGGTCGAGTACGCGGTCGGCGGTCGCCGGTATCCGTGACCTCGCTCAGCGAGGCAGCGTTGATCGGCCTGGTTGATGCCGACGCCGCCGGGCGTCGCCGAGACCGTGTTCGCCAGCGAGTTGCCGCCGGCCACCGTCATGACCGTGTGGAAGGTGACCGGAATCCCCGTAGGCGGCCAGGAAGACGGCGATGACGCCGAGCTTCGCGAGCCCACGCGCCGAACGAAGGCCGCGAGCACCCGCACGGCGTACGCGCGCGGGTGGGCGAGGATCGCGCCGCCCTGCTTGGCCTTCGCCCAGAGCCCCTGGGAGCTTGCTCCAGAAGATGCGCCCCAGGGAGCCACGAGCAAGAAGATGCCGCCGCCGATCGAGGAGGACCGAGAGTCGCGGAGTGCGCCTCGAGACCAAGCCGAGCTGGAGTGAAGAACGAGCCCGACACGGACAGGAAGAGGTAGAGGTAGACGAACGTGCCGGCGGCCGTGAAGAAGATCTTCTGGACGACCATCGCCCCGAGCACGCCGGGGAACGTTGCTCCCGCGATTAGGGCCGTGTACATGAGCAGCGACACAAACGTTCCGATGTTCGCGGGCAGGAAGGCGTTCAGCGCCACGCCCGCGGCGTACGCGGCGAGGATCGGACCGGTACGGGATCTCGGCCTTGCGGTACCCGGCGCGCAGGATGAAGAGCCAGCCGAGGGCCGTGAGCGTGGTCTGGACGGTCTGGAGGGCGAGCCCGGCGACGATGTACTCGATTCGCGACGTCCGTGAGGGCGCTCCAGAGGATCGGCCTTGAGCCACCCGCGGACGTCGACACCCGAGCAGCTGGAGGATCACCACGGCGAGCGCGATCCCGCCCAGCCAGGCCAAGCCACCTTAGACGAGGCGCCGGGGACGCGACCGGTCGCCGAACGGCGTGATGGCCTTAGCAGCAGTGCTCACGACGCGGGCGCTCCGCCGGCAAGCTCGGCATGGGCAGCTCCAGGCTGCCGCCGACCGGCACGAGCCCGAACGTCGACCTCCGGTGCGAGCTCACCGGCATGGCGTGCGAACGACTCGGCCGGCGCGCGCACGAGCGTCGCGGCGTCACCAGAGACATGCCGACCAGCCGGTACGTCCCCCAGTGGATCGGCACCGCCACGCGCGGCCGGAGCAGAGGCAGAGCGCCCGGGCCGCGCCGTGTGGGTCGAGATGTCCGGCCGGGAACCGTCAGGCCCCACCCCGCGACGGGCAGCAGCGCGAGGTCGAGGCCGGAGCGCAAGCGCGCTCATGCCGTCGAAGAGATCGGTGTCGCCGGCGAAGTAGACCCGCCCGGAGCCCGTGACGAGGTAGCCCCAGGGCGGGGATGCTCGGAGCCGAACGGGGAGTCGACGGCCGTCGTGCACGGCTTCGTGGCCGCGGTGGCGACCGAGCCCGTGACGAGCCTCGTCGTCCCACGTCGAGCTCAGTGATCCGCTCGGGAACCCGTGGACCAGGCGCAGCAGACGTGCCGGCACCGGCCGGGACCAGGAGGTGGCGTCGAGCGTCCGAGGCGCTGAGAGGGAGCGGCAGGTCGGAGTGGGTCGCGGTGGAGGTGCGAGAGGAGCACGGCGTCGACCTCGCCCGAGGGCGTCCAGGTCGGAGTGCGCCCGCCGATCCGCCAGAGGTGTGCGAGCCGGGCGTACGAAGGACGGGGTCGGTCAGAAGCCGCGTCCCGTCGAGCTCGAGCAGCACGGTGCTGTGCCCGATCCACGTGATGCGCAGCACGCCCTGTGTCACCTGAATCCCCGGCTCATCCCGCTGGAATGATTGCGTCACCCCGCTGGAATCATGCGCTCCGTCGTCCGCGGCGCGGCGTGAACGGGCCCAGCTCGTCCTGTCCCGGCTGCACGATCCCGATCGAGGCCTCCGGCACCTCGTTCCAGGCGCCTTCGCAGGTCTCCGAGCGGCTCCGAGACGACGACACGGGCCTCGTCGGAGAGCCGCTGCGAGCTGCTCGAGCTCGGGATGGCGCTCCTTCAGCGCGCGCGCGTCGGTGCTGAAGTACAGCGACCGCGAGCGTCCCTCGCTGGAGTAGCGCGCGGCGTAGATGCGCCGCGCCGTCGGTGGCCGCGACCGACATCTGGAGCGGATGCTCGACGCCGTGCGCGGCGCCGGCGTCCTCGACGACCCCGTCATGTCGCTCGAGCGCCGCGACCGGGTCGTCGCTCGAGCCCGAAGGTCAGCGCGAGGAAGAACATGACTTCGGAGTCGGCGGACCTCTCGGGAGGGGGGATCAGGTCGGGGTCGTCCCGAGCGAGGAGGTCGCGGCGCACCGCGGGGAGTCCCGGACGAGGCCGTTGTGCATGAACAGCCAGCGCCCGTAGCGGAACGGGTGCGTGTTCGTCTCCTGCACCGCGGTTCCGGTCGACGCGCGGATGTGGGCGAAGAACAGGCCCGACGACACGTGGGCCGCGAGCTCGCGCAGGTTGCGGTCGTTCCACGCGGGGTGGACGCTCCGGTAGACGCCCGGCTCGTCGAGCACGCCGTCGTACCAGCCGACGCCGAAGCCGTCGCCGTTCGTCGTCGTCGCGCCCATGCGCGAGTGGAGGCTCTGGTCGATCAGCGAGTGGACCGGCTTGAGCACTAGCAGCTCGAGCGGGATCGGGTCCCGGAGTACGCGAGCCAGCGGCACATGCGGCTACTGCGGGGCCGGTTCGACGTCCGGCGGCGCTCTGCCCTCGAGCTCTGCGATCGTCAGGCGGCGGAAGGCCTCGAAGCCGATCGCGATCAGGCCTCCCAGCAGGAGGACGCCGAGCCACGTTCGCAAGGCGGGCACGGGCCCCCAGAGCACCAGCAGGAGGAACAGGCCGGCGAGCACCGCCCAGCCGGTCCAGGCGCGGTCGCGCAGCTCGGCGCGATCGCGGCACGCGCACGTTGCGCCGGGCCGAAGGGCCCGGCGAGGACCGTCGCAATGAGCAAGACGACGCCGTAGATGATGAGCGCCCAGGCCACCTCCGCGAGCAGGCTCGTGCCGATGATCCACGAGGAGCCGACGGCGTCGCGGATCGACTCACCGGATGCCAGCGCGTCGACGACGTACGAGCCGACAACGCGCCGGATGACGAGAAGCAGGATCCCCACGAGGAGGAACACGACGCCGACGATCCGCAGCATCTCGCGCCGGCGGCGGGCGAGGTAGACCGCGCCGCCGAACGCCGCGATCGCGACGAGGACGAGGAGCCAGCTCAAGGTCTTGAGCACCTTCAAGGACGTCTGTGCGGCCCCGAGCTGGTCGGACTCGAGGATCGTGATCTGCCCCGCGTCCGCGGGGAGCCGCGCGTCGAGCTGCTCGCCGAAGCCCAGCTCGGTCCCGACGGTCACGAGGAACTGGCGGAGGTCGAGGGTCACGGTCCCTTCCGCCGTGGAGACACCCGCACGCGTCTCGTCCTCGAGCACCGGAGCAGCGTCTGGTGCGCGACGCGGTTGACGTCCTCCCAGAGCGCCTGGATGCGCGGCCGTTGCAGGAAGTCGTCGACCGCCCGCTGCGCGGGCTCCCGCAGCGCCCCGGCGATCGGCGCCGCGAGCCCGTCGAGATTTTCCGGCAGCCGCTGCTCGAGCCGCGCCTCCACGTCGACGGTGGCGTAGAGCTTGTCGACGATGTAGAGCGAGAGCGCCTGCCGGACTTCGTCGTCCTCGAGGAGCTGCGTGCTCGTGTCGACCCACTTGTCGGTGTCGAGCGCCTGCCGCTTGACCCAGACGGTCAGCGAGCCGACGAGGAGGATCAGCGTGCCGAACGCGACGAGCCCCCAGACGAGGATGGACCGCGTGCGCGGGCTGAGCCGTGGTCTCCCGCGCGCTGTCTCGCCGGGAGCGCTCATCGGTGCATCCTCCACGGAGGTCGGACGGCGTCATCACCCTGACGGGACGACGCCGTAGACGATGGTGCCGTGTCCCGGTTGGGAGCTGCACGTCGAGCGTTCCCCGGCCGCCCCGATGCGGTCGCGCATGCTCACGAGCCCGACGCCGTCGCCGGTCCGCCCGGAAAAGCAAAAAAAAAAAATCGAAGCCGACGCCGTCGTCGGCGACCGAGAAGGAGACGTCGCGCGCGACGCGTCCGAACGCGACGGTGACGCGGGCGCCCGGACCGGCGTGCTTCGCCACATTCTGGATCGCCTCGAGCACGAAGATACACGGCCTCCTCGACCGGCGGCGGGCAGCGTCCGACCTCGCCGTCGACGACGCGGACCGAGATGGCGTGGGGGGGGGGAGGCCTCGACGAGGCCCGTTCACGCAGGAAGTCGGGTAGAGGCGTGGGGAGGTTGGGTCTGGGGGGGGTCGCGTGAGCTCGTCGAGGTCCCGGGGAGTTGGGGGGCGGCCGGGCGGTGAGCTTGAGTGGAGGGAGGGTTGCGGGGTGTGGAGGTTCCGTGGAGGGTGGTTGTCGGGGTAGGGGAGGGAGTCTGAGAGTGGGTTCTAGGGTCAGGGGGGGTGGTAAGGTGTGAGGGGGGTGTGGAGAGGGCGAGGGTCGTGGGAGACGGAGTAGGATGGGTCGGGGGAGGGTCGGTGCCTCAGCGAGACCGCGCGGGGAGAGATCAGGCAGGGGGTCACCGGGTGGAGAGGTGAGGAGGGCGAGATGGATGGTGGGCGGGGAGTCGAGAGGCTCGTGACGGAAGCGCGGTTGCCGAGGCATCCAGGGTCGGAGGGAGACGAGGACTCGGGGTGGGTGGTGTCCGATCGATAGGTTAGGGTATAGGGAGAGGGGGACGGAGGGAGGACGGAGGAGAGGGCGGGACCGCGGGGGGGGTGCCTTGTCGAGAGCACCGCGATCAGCGAGCAGGGCCAGTCGTCACCCGTGACGCAGCGATCCCGGATGAGAGGATTCCGAGGTGAAGATGGAGGGTTCGGGGTCGGGCAGTCTAGAGGGCGCGAGGGCAGCTGCTCGACGAGCGGGAGAGCGACGGCCCACAGGACGGCGTCGAGAGGGGGAGGGGGAGGGGAGAAGAGAAGAAAGAGAGGAGGGGGGGGGGGAGAGAGGAGGGAGGGAGGGTGGGAGGAGGGGGGAAGGAAGAGAAGCAGAGGGGGGAGGGAGAGGGGAGGGGCGAGGGAGGAGGGGGGGGAGGGGGGGGGAGGGGGGAGGGGATTCGGCCGTGGCGACCCCTGCGCGGACCCTAGCGCGGCGCCGACTCCGTGAAAACCCGTACGGCGGGGTTCGCAATCGCGACAGCAGCGGTCGTAGACACACCAGCCGACCCCGACCTGCGTCCCCACCGGTCGAGTCCGAACGGGCGGATGGCAGCAGCAGTCGGGCGGCGACGAGGCCGTCGATGTCGCCGCCTTCCGCCGCCGCCGCTCCCGCCCTCGACCGAATCGATCGCGCGCGAGGCAGAGCGGCGGCCGCGGTCGAGTCGCCGGCCCCGCACCGTTCGCCGTCTTCGAGTCGAAGCTCCGCATCCCGGCGGTTCGCGCCGGGACGCTGCTCGCGGACCGGGCTCGTGAACCGGCTGCGGGCGGCGCGCACCGTCCGGCTGGCGACGATCGTCGCCCCGTCCGGCTACGGCAAGACCACCCTGCTCGCGCAGTGGGCGGCGCGCGACGAGCGGCCGGTCGCGTGGCTCTCGGTCGACGCGCGCGACAACGACCCGCTCGTCCTGCTGCGCCACCTCGCGGCCGCCTTCGACCGGATCGAGCCGCTCGGCGCGGCCGTCCTCGACGCGCTCGCGAGCGCCGGGCCCGTCGCTCTGGACGGACGCGGCGCCGCGCCTGGCGACCGCGATCGCGTCGCGCCGCAGCCCGTTCGTCGCGGTCCTCGACGGCGCCGACGCGCTCGGTCGAGGCGCCTCCGCCGACCTCGTCGCGGCCCTGGCGGAGCACGTCCCGGACGGGTCGATGCTCGTGCTGGCCGGTCGAGCCGAGCCCGCACTGCCGCTCGCCCGGCTCCGCGCCGACGGGAACCTGCTCGAGCTCGGGACCGACGAGCTCGCGCTCAGTCGCCGCGAGAGCCTCCTGCTCGTCCGAGCCGCGGGCGTCGAGCTCGGCGACGACGAGGCGGCCGACCTGGCGGCACGGTCCGAGGGATGGGCGGCGGGGCTTCACCTGGCGACGCTGGCGCTCCGGGCCTCCGGCCCGCTCCGCGGCGATCGCCGGATCGGCGGCGACGACCGCTTCCTGGCCGAGTACTTCCGGTCCGAGCACCTGTCGCGCCTGTCCGCCGAGCAGCAGGCGTTCCTGCGGCGGACGTCGGTGCTCGAGCGCCTGTCCGGCCGAGCTCTGCGACGCGATCCTCGAGCGCGAGCGACTCGGCGCTCGAGCTCGCCGCGATCGAGCGCGAGGGCCGGCTCCTCCTCGTCCCGCTCGACCGGCACGGCGGCCGCTACCGCTACCACCGATCTCTTCCGCGAGCTGTTGCGGCACGAGCTGGAGCTGCACGAGCCTGCGCTCGTCCCCGGGCTCCACCGGCGGGCAGCGGACTGGCTCGAGCAGCACGGCGACCCGGAGGGCGCCCTCGTCATGCGCTGGCCTCCGGCGACGGCGAGCGCGCGGCGCGGATCCTGACCGCGATCGGCCTGCCCGGCTCCGGCCCGGCCACCGACCGGTCGAGCGGTGGCTCGAGGAGCTCGCCGTCCAGGTGCCGCTCGACGCGTATCCGGGGGTCGCGGCCCTCGGCGCGTGGGTCCACGCGCTGCGCGGGCGGCCGGCGAGGCGGAGCTGCTGGCTCGAGCACGCCGAGCGCGCACGCTGCGAGGACGCGCTGCCCGACGGCTGCGCCTCCGCCCGTCCCTGGATCGCGCTCGTCCGGGCCGCGCTGTGCGCCGACGGCGTGGAACGGATGGCGACAGGACGCGGACGCCGCGCTCGCGGAGCTGCCTCGAGACGAGCCCGTGGCAGCCGACGGCGCTCGTCGTGCAGGGACGTGGCGCACGCACTGCGATGACGACGCCGTCGCCGCCGACGCGACCTTCGTCGCGGCCGCGGACGCGGCGGCGCCGGACCGGCGATCGAGACTCGTCGGTCCTGGCCACCGCGCAGCGCTCGCTCCTCGCCGCCTCGGCCGACGACCACGCGGCGGCGGAACGCCTCGCGCTGGAGGCACTCGAGCTCGAGGCGAGGCGACACCGCGGCCGCGCACCCGGGACGGCGCGCTCGCCCATGCCGCAGCCGCGCGCGCGCTCCTCCGGAACGGCCGCTGGACGGACGCCGCGCCGCGCACTCGACGCTGCCGAGACGCCTGGCCGGGACGTTGACCCACGCGCTTCCGTGGCTCGCCGTCCAGGTGCACGTGGAGCTCGGCGGCCGCGCACGTCACGCTGCGCGACCGGGCCGCGGCGGCCTCGCAGCTGGCGGCCTGCGAGCGCATCCTCGCCGCTCCGGCCCCACCTCGGCTCGCTGGGCGACGCGGTCGCGCACCTGCGCCGCCAGGTCGACGGCCTCCGGCGCTCGGCGACGGCCACCGCTCGGGCCTCACCGGCGCCGAGCTCCGCCTCCTCCCGCTGCTCGCGACGCACCTCTCCTTCCGCGAGATCGGCGACCGCCTCTACGTGTCGCGGAACACGATCAAGACCCAGGCGATCTCGGCCTACCGCAAGCTCGGCGTCTCGAGCCGCAGCGCCGCGATCGAGCGGGCGGCCGAGCTCGGGCTCGTCGGCGTCGACGCGACACTCGAGCACCCGGCCGCCACGGTGCGGGCGCGCTGAACGAAGCCGCCGTCCCTCGCATCCACGGCCGTCTGGGCGGTTCTTCCTCGGCACGGGCGAGACCATCTCCGGCGCCGTCTACGGGACGATCGTCGTGATGGCCGTGATCGCGGCCGGCTCCGGCGGCAGCGGCGGCTCGTGGGAGCTCGCGTCGATCGTCGCCGCGACGGTCGTGGTGCTCTGGCTGGCGCACGTCTACGCCCACGGCCTCGGCGAGTCGATCGGGCGTGGGCGCAAGCTCGACCGCGCCGAGTTCCTCTCCGTCGCGCGGCGCGAGCTCGCGATTCCGCTTGCCGCGGTCGCCCCGGTCGCGGTGCTCGTCCTGGGCGGCTTCGACGTCTTCGACGACACGGCTGCGGTGAGGGTCGCCCTCGCGATCGGGCTCCTCACGCTCGCCGTCCAGGGCCTCCGCTACGCCTCCCTGGAGGGGCTCGGGCGCCTCGGGACCGTCGCTCAGCGTGTGCGTCAACGTCGGGCTCGGGCTCGTCATCGCCGCCCTGGAGGTGCTCGTCACGCACTGACGGCGGTACGATCGCGGTGCCCTCGACCAGGAGCCAGGCCGTGCCCGCGGTCCCACAACCAGACGGCACGCGGACGATCCGCGTGGTCCTCGGAGAGGACGACTTCATCGCCCGCGAGGGGATCGCCCGGCTGGTCGAGAGCCTCGACGGCTTCGAGCTCGCGGCGGCCTGCGACGACCTCCCGAGCCTGAGGAGGCCGTCGACCGCCTGCGCCCCGACGCGGTGCTGACCGACATCCGGATGCCGCCGACCGGGACCGACGAGGGAATCCGGCTCGCGCGCGCGGCTCCGCGCGACCCATCCGGAGATCGGCGTCGTCGTCCTCAGCCAGCACGTCGAGCCGCTGTACGCGCTCGCCCTGTTCGAGGACGGCTCCGCACGGGCGCGCGTACCTCCTCAAGGAGCGGCTCGCCGACACCGGCGAGCTCGCGCGGGCGCTGCGCGAGGTCGCCGCGGGCGGATCCGTCGTCGACTCCCGCGTCGTCGACGAGGTGATGTCGCAGCGCCGCCGGCAGAACGACTCCCGCGTCGCGCGGCTGACGCCGCGGGAGCGCGAGACGCTCGCGCTGCGTCGCCGAGGGGCGGAGCAACGGCGCGATCGCGGAGCGCTCGGGATCTCCCGCCGCGCCGTCGAGCGGCACATCAACGCGATCTTCTCGAAGCTCGAGCTCTCCGACCCGGAGGGGGTCGACCGGCGCGTGACCGCGGCGCTGCTCTATCTCGCCGAGGGCGACGGCTCCGCCCTAGCGGGTTCACCCCAACCGGACGATGCCGCGCCGGCGGCGCGCCGCGAAAGTGGACGGGCCGGAAGGCGCGAGCGCGGAGACGGAAAGGAGCGACGCGCAATGCGCGTACGGAGACGGCGGCCCCTGATGCGCGCGGCGATGGTCGGCGGCACGGCCTACTACGCCGGCAAGCGTACGGCGTCGCACCGCGGGCGCGCAGCGAGGAGCAGCCGCCGCCCACGCCCGAAGCGCTCGCCCAGCTCGAGCAGCTCGCGGCGCTGAAGGAGCGCGGCGCGCTCTCCGCCGAGGAGTTCGAGGTCCAGAAGCGCCGGCTGCTGGGCACGCCGTGAGCGACGCCGGGCCGGCGGGCCGGACGCGACGCCCCCGTTCGGCCCGGTCCAGATCCTCGTCCTCGGCTTCGTCGACGACGAGTTCACGGAGCGGATCCTCCCCGAGCTGCGACGGCTGAAGGAGCTCGACGGTCGTCCGCCTGCTCGACCTCGTCGTCGTGGCGAAAGACGACGAGGGCGAGATCGACGTCTCCGAGCTCAACGGCCTCGACGAGAACGAGGCGCGCGAGTTCGGCGGGCTCATCGGCGCGCTCGTCGGCCTCGACACGGGCAGCGGGGAGGAGATGCGACGCGGCGCATCGCCGGCGCCGTCGAGCTCGAGGAGGAGCGGCACCTCGACGACGAGGCCGTCTGGTACCTGTCGGATGCGATCCCGGCCGGCCGCGCCGCGGCGATCGCGCTGATCGAGCACCGGTGGGCCGTCCCGCTGCGCGACAGGATCGTCGAGGCGGGCGGGTTCGCGCTCGCGGACGAGTGGATCCACCCCGCCGACCTGGTCGCGGCCGGCGTGGCGGCGACGCGGGGTCGGCCGCGGCCGTTAGCCGCGCTCAGGACAGCTGCGCGCGGAGCTCGTGCACGCGTCCGAGTCCTCGAACGCGTCCCGGAGCGTGTCGACCGTGTCCAGCCCCTCGAGCTCGTCGACGGTCTCGGAGACCGCGTCGCTCATCGACGCGACTGCCGTGCCGATCGCGGCGAGGGACGTCAGGCCCTCGCCGCCGCCGACGCGCTCTCGACGGCGCGCCTCGATCGTCTCGACGCCGCGTGTCAGCTCGTCGAGCAGCTCGTCGATCGCACCCGTCGCTTCCTCCCCAGCCTCGGGCGCCTCGAGCCCGCGCAGCTCGCCCTCCAGCTCGTCCGTCGCGTCACGGACGTCCTCGACCGCGCCCTCGGCGCGCTCCTCGAGGCTGCCCTCGCCCTCGTCGAGAGCCGACTGGGCGGCCGACTGCACCGACTCGACCCACGTCGAGACGGCGGAGCACACGTCCTCTGCCAACGCGACGTTCGGATCCCTTCGTCGTCTCCGCCGCACCCGGCGGCGAGCACGGCGAGCGGCGGCGACAACGAGGAGCGAGGGCGAGTGCGCGGGTCATACCGGAACGCTACCGCGAGACGGCGCGTCGGTAGCGCCACGCCGACAGCGGCGCCGAAGACGGCGATGATCGCGAGCGACCAGGCGACCGAGAGCCAGACGTCGTTCCCGGCCGGCGTGCCGACGAAGAGGGCCCGCGCCGCGTCCACCATCGTCGTGAACGGATTGTGCTCGGCGACGGGCTGCAGCCATCCCGGCATCGACTCGACCGGGACGAACGCCGACGAGACGAACGTCAGCGGGAAGAGGACCGTGAACCCGAACGCATTCGACGCCTCCGGCGACGAAGCGGTGAGCCCGATGAGCGCGAACACCCACGAGAACGCGTAGCCGATCAGGAGCAGGAGCACGAAGCCCGCGAAGATCTCCGGCGCGCTCGTGGCGAAGCGGAAGCCGACGGCGAGGCCGACGCCGATCATCACCACGAGCTGCACGACGTTCGTGACGACGTCGGCGAGCGTGCGACCGATGACCACCGCCGAGCGGGTCATCGGCAGCGAGCGGAAGCGGTCGATAAGCCCCTTCTTCAGGTCCTCCGAGAGCCCGAGCGCGGTGACGAAGCCGCCGAAGACCATCGACTGGACGATGATCCCGGGGATGAGGAAGTCGACGTAGTCGAGGCCGGGCGTCTCGATCGCGCCGCCGAAGACGTACACGAACAGCAGCACGAACATCACCGGCTGGACGGTGAAGCCGACGAGCAGGTCGGGCTGGCGCCGGATCCGGAGCAGGCTCCGCTTCGCGAGCACGAAGCGAGTCCGAGACGGCGAAGGCGAGGGCGCGTCATGCTGCGGCCTCCTCCTCGGCCTCCTCGGCCGTGTGCCCGGTCAGCTCGAAGAAGACGTCGTCCAGCGTCGGGCGCTGGAGCGCGATGTCGTCGATCCCGAGTCCGGCCCGGTCGAGGAGCCGCACCGCCTCGGCGATCGCGCCGCGTCGCTCGCGCACGTGCAGGAGCACGGCCCCGTCCTCGACCTGCGGCGCACCCTCGGTCATGCCGGCGAGCGCGGCGACGGCCTCGGAGCAGCGCGAGGGCTCGTCGAGCCGGACCTCGAGCCGCTCCCCACCCACCTGCGCCTTCAACTCGTCCGAGGTTCCCTCCGCGATCACGAGCCCGTGGTCGATCACGGCGATCCGGTCGGCGAGCCGGTCGGCCTCGTCGAGGTACTGGGTGGTGAGGAGCACCGTCGACCCGCCCGAGACGAGCTCCTCGATCACGTCCCACATGCCGAGGCGGCTGCGTGGGTCGAGCCCCGTCGTCGGCTCGTCGAGGAAGAGCACCGGGGGCCGCGCCACGAGCGCCGCTGCGAGGTCGAGCCGGCGGCGCATGCCTCCCGAGTAGGTCTTGACGAGGCGGCGGGCGGCATCGTCGAGCCCGAACAACTCGAGCAGCTCGGTCGCCCGCTCGCGCGCGACGCGGCGCGGGAAGTGGTACAGGCGCCCGACCATCTCGATGTTCTCGAACCCGTTCAGGTTCTCGTCCACGGCGGCGTACTGGCCGGCCAGCCCGATCTGTGCGCGCAGCGCGTCCGCGTCGTCCTTCACGTCCAGCCCGGCCACGCGCGCCTGGCCCGCGTCCGCCTCGAGCAGGGTCGTCAGGATCCGGACGGCGGTCGTCTTTCCGGCCCCGTTCGGGCCGAGGAGGCCGAAGACGCTGCCGGTCGCGACGCGGAGGTCGACGCCGCGAAGCGCCTCGACGTCGCCGTATCGCTTGACCAGGCCGACGGCCTCGATCGCGTCCTCGGGCATGGAACCGAGCTTACGTGCGCGACTACGATCCCCGCCCGTGGGTGCCGCGACCCTCGTCCCGCCCGGCCAGGAGCACCTGCTCGACGGGCTCGACGAGCTCTCGGACGAGCGTCGCGCGAGCGCTTCCTGGCGCGGCTCGCGGAGGTCGACTGGGAGGAGCTCGCGCACCCGGCCGAGCCGCCGCGCGCCGGCGACGTCGAGCCGCCCGAGGTCGTGACGCTCGCCGAGCAGGAGGAGCGCCGCGCGGAGCTGGGCGACGGCGGGCGAGGACGCCTACCGCGACGGCCGCGTGGCCGTGCTGATGGTGGCGGGCGGCCAGGGCACGCGCCTCGGCTGGGACGGGCCCGAAGGGGACGTTCCCGCTCGCGCCGCACTCCGGCAAGACGATCTACGCGCTCCAGGCCGAGAAGGTGCTCGCGCTCTCGCGCCGCGTCGGACGTGACGTGCCGCTGCTCGTGCTCACGAGCCCGGCGACCGACGACGAGACGCGCTCGTTCTTCGGCGCGAACGCCGACTTCGGGCTCGCGCCGGGGCAGGTGCGGTCCTTCGTGCAGGGGACGGTGCCGAGCGTCGACCGCGACGGGCCGCGCCCTGCTCGCGGCGCCGGGCGTCCTCCTCGAGAACCCCGACGGCCACGGCGGCGTGTTCGAGGCGCTCGTCCGCAGCGGCGAGCTGGAGCGGCTCCGGCGCGAGCGGGTCGAGCACCTCGTCTACGTCCAGGTCGACAACGTGCTCGCGCCGGTGGACGACCCGCGGCTGGTCGGCCTGGCCGCGCTCGAGGGCACCGACGTCGTCACGAAGGTGCTCGAGAAGGCGCATCCGGACGAGAAGGTCGGCCATCTCGTCCGCGCCGGCGGCCGCGACCGGATCGTCGAGTACACGGAGCTGACGCCCGAGGACACGCGCGCGACGACCGCCGGCGGCGAGCTCGTCTACCGCTGGGGCTCGCCGGCGCTCCACCTGTGGAGCGTCGAGTTCCTCGCGCGGCCTCGCCGAGCGCGGCTACCGGCCGCCGCTGCACCGGAGCGCGAAGCCGCTGCGGGCCTGGGTCGACGGGCAGGTGCGCGAGGTCGAGGGCTGGAAGCACGAGCGCTTCGTCTTCGACCTCCTCCCGGAGGCGGAGTCGAGCCTCGGGATCGAGGTCGACCGCGAGGCGGAGTTCGCGCCGGTGAAGAACGCGGAGGGCGCCGACAGCCCGGCGACGGCGGTCGAGCTCGCGCACCGGCAGTACGTCGTCGTGGCTCGAGGAGGCGGGCGTCGACGTGGCGCTCGGGCCGGACGAGCGAATCGAGATCGCCCGCTCCTCGGCGGCGACCCGCGAGCAGTTCCTGGCGAACTGGGACGGCCGCATCGAGCGGATCGAGCGCGGGCTCTACCTCGACTAGCGACCGCTGGTCGAGAAATGCTGGTAGTCCGGCGTGCCGGCCCAGCGGCCGCCCCACGACCAGCCGCGGGCGGCGAACGCCTGCACGAGCACTCCGCCCTCGACCGCCATCCCGGGACGCGAGCGCGAGCGGTTCGTGAACGCCCGGCCCGCCGGCGGCGACACGCGCGCGCCCTCGACGTACGGGTTCTCGACCGGGTTCACGTCGATCGCGCGCCCGTACGCGTGCTCCGACCAGCGCTTCGGCCCCGCCGCCTGGGCGAAGCGGCAGTTGAAGCCGGAGGTGTTGTCCGCCGCCATCGAGGCGCGGTCGCTGCCGCGGTAGGCGTCGACCGCGCACCATCCGCCGGATCGGGAAGCGCGCGCGGTAGAGCCGGCGGAAGACCGCGACGACGTCCGCGGCCACGTCGCGATGCACGACGAGCTCGCCGATCCGCCGGCGGCCCGCGAAGTCCCAGTGCGCGAGCCGGAGGAGCCGCAGCTCCGCCGGCCCGACCGGGCACCCCGGCCGCCACGAGTGCGGCAGGTCGGCGGCGGAGACGACGGCGACGCGGGCAGCGAACGGCGGCACAGACGTTTGTGGCTCCGAGCCACGAGCTCCTCCCGGCATCGCGCCTCCGCTCGGGACTGCGACGAGCAGCGCCAGCACGGCCGTTGCGGCCACCAGCGGGCGCATCGGGGCCAGCGTACCCGTGGTGGCGAGGCGACCGATAGGCTCGCGCCTCGCGACCTACGAGGAGGGAGACGACATGGATCGCAACAGAGCTCTCGGCTACGGCGGCATCGGCCGCCGGGGTCATCCTGCTCATCCTCGGCATCGGGGCGCTCGTCCTCGGCATCTATTCGTACAACCTCGTCGGAGACGAGTTGTCTCGCGAGAAGATCGTCGGCGTCGCCGGACATGTCGCCCGAGGGGATCGAGCCGGGCGTGCAGGAGGCGGGGCTCGAGGACGTCGAGATCCCGTCGTGCGACGTCGCGGAGGAGGAGATCACGACGGGGAGCGAGGCCCGGTGCTTCGCGCGAGTACATGCGCATCCACGCGTTGGAGTCGTCCCGCGGGCTCACCTACGCCGAGATGGGCCGATTCGTGTCGGCGTCAGATCCCGAGGACCCCGCGGGGACGAACGACGAAGACGCGGCCGCAGAGGACGAGAACGGCAACCCGGTCCCCAACGCCGCCCGGAACACCTGGGTGACCGAGACCGCACTGTCGACGGCGCTGAACGTGTCCTTCATGGCCTCGGGGCTCGCCGTGTTCGCCATCGTCGTCGGGATCGCCCTGATCCTCGCCGGCGCCGGCTTCGTCATCCTCGCGTTCACGGTCTTCCGGAAGCGGACCGCACCCGCAGGAGCGGGCTGAGGCAACGGCGCCGCCCCCGCGCTGGGTCGCCTAGCCCGGCGCCAGTAGCGGTAGAAGCTCGGCCCGATCGCGCCGAGCAGCGCCATGTGCTCCTCGAGCACGCGCGCCTTGTCCAGCCCGCCGACGTAGACCGGCTCGTAGCCGGCGTCGCGGATCAGCGCCTCGGTTGACCTCGCGCGCCTCGTCGTCGGCCGCGTAGAAGTTCCCCGGCGGCGGCTCCTGCTCGTCGATCCGGTCGTAGAGGCGGGCGAAGTTGAGGTTGAAGGACTTCGCCGCCGGCCCGCCGACGAGCGCCTTCACCTGATGTGCGAGCGACTCGTAGCCCTCGTCGCGGCCGGTGAACGCGTTCGTCGCGTCGATCGCGACCTTCCCCGAGATCCCGTCGACCTTGCCGAGCGCGCTCGCGATCTGATTCGACGGCACGGCCACGAGCACCACGTCCGCCGAGGACGCGTCGCCGCCGTCGCGGCCGATCTCTGTTACGTCGTGCCCGGCACGCCGCCAACGCTCCGCCAGCCCTCCGCCGACGTTGCCGCGCCCGATCACCGCGACGTTCATCGGCGTGAACGCTAGACGACGGCCAGCCCGCGCGCCTTGCGCGACGCCGCCGTCTGGCGCTTCTGCGCCGACAGCTCGACCTTGCGCAGCCGCACGTGCGCCGGCGTCACCTCGACGCACTCGTCGTCGCGGATGAACTCGAGCGCCTGCTCGAGCGACAGCGGCCGCGGCGGGATCAGGCGCACGAGCTCGTCGGCGGTCGACGAGCGCATGTTCGTCAGCTTCTTCTCCTTCGTCGCGTTCACGTCGAGGTCCTCGGCGCGCGCGTTCTCGCCGACGATCATCCCCTCGTAGACCTCGACGCCGGGCGCGACGAAGAGCTGACCCGCGCTCCTGCAGGTTCAGCAGCGCGAACGAGGTCGCCGGGCCGCGGCGGTCGGCGACGAGCGAGCCGGTCGGCCGCGTCCGCAGCTCGCCGTGCCACGGCTCGTAGCCGTCGAAGACGTGGTGGAGGATGCCCGGTGCCGCGCGTCTCGGTCAGGAACTCCGTGCGGAAGCCGATCAGGCCGCGCGCCGGCACGAGGTACTCCATCCGCACCCAGCCGGTGCCGTGGTTGACCATCTGCTCCATCCGCCCCTTGCGCAGCGCGAGCAGCTGCGTGATCACGCCGACGTACTCCTCCGGCGCGTCGATCGCGAGCCGCTCGACCGGCTCGTGCACCTTCCCGTCGACCTCGCGCGTGACGACCTGCGGCTTGCCGACCGTCAGCTCGAAGCCCTCGCGGCGCATCAGCTCGACGAGCACCGCGAGCTGGAGCTCGCCGCGCCCCTGCACCTCCCACGCGTCCGGCCGCTCGGTCGGGAGCACGCGCAGCGAGACGTTGCCGACGAGCTCCTGGTCGAGCCGCGCCTTCACCATGCGTCGCGGTCAGCTTGTCGCCGTCCTGGCCGGCGAGCGGCGAGGTGTTGATCCCGATCGTCATCGCGAGGCTCGGCTCGTCGACGCCGATCACGGGCAGCGGGCGCGGGTCGTCGGGATCGGCGAGCGTCTCGCCGATCGTCACCTCGGGGATGCCGGCGACCGCGATGAGCTCGCCCGGGCCCGGCCTCCTCCGCCTCGACGCGGTCGAGCGCCTCGGTCACGTAGAGCTCGGTCACCTTCGCGCGCTCGATCTCGCCGTCCGCGCGGCACCACGCGACCTGCTGCGCCCTTGCGGATCGTCCCCTCGCGGACGCGGCACAGCGCGAGCCGGCCGACGTACGGCGACGCGTCGAGGTTCGTCACGTGCGCCTGCAGCGGGTGCCCCTCCTCGTACGACGGCGCGGGGATGTGCTCGAGCAGCGTCTCGAACAGCGGCCGCAGGTCGTCGGCGAGCTCGTCGGCGTGCAGCCCGGCCCGGCCGGCGCGCGCGTTCGCGTAGACGATCGGGAACTCGATCTGGCTCTCGTCGGCGTCGAGGTCGAGGAAGAGCTCGTAGACCTCGTTCACGACCTCGTCGATGCGCGCGTCCGGGCCGGTCGACCTTGTTCACGACGAGGATCACCGGCAGCCGCGCCTCGAGCGCCTTGCGCAGCACGAAGCGCGTCTGCGGCAGCGGCCCCTCGCTCGCGTCGACGAGCAGGAGCACGCCGTCGACCATCGTGCAGCCCGCGCTCGACCTCGCCGCCGAAGTCGGCGTGGCCCGGGCGTGTCGACGATGTTGATCTTCATCGCCGCCGTAGCGGACGGCCGTGTTCTTGGCCAGGATCGTGATCCCCTTCTCGCGCTCGAGGTCCATCGAGTCCATGACGCGCTCGGCCACGTCCTGGTTCTCGCGGAAGGAGCCGGACTGCCAGAGCATCGCGTCGACGAGCGTCGTCTTGCCGTGGTCGACGTGCGCGACGATGGCGACGTTGCGGATGTCCTCGCGGAGCGGCACCGGTCGAGGGTAGCGGTAGGCTTCCGGGCGTACCGCACCGGTGGCGGGCCTCTCGATAGCGTCAGAGTCCAAGGAGGTCGTCGCCGTGTCCTCGATCGAGATCCGTCCGCTTCCGACGCAGCGACCGCGAGCAGCTGACGGAGCTCGTGAACGCGCACGTGGACGCCGTCGTCCCGGGCCGCTCCGTCTCGGTAACGCCGTGCTGAGCCAGCTCGAGCGCGAGCCCGGGGAGGCCGTCGTCGACCCGTGGGTGACCGAGCGGACGCGCTCGTGGCGGTCCGGCGCGAGCAGGTCGTCGCCGCCGCGCTGCTCACGCGCTTCGCCGACGACGACCGGGTCTCGGACTCCTACCGCGGCGGCGCCGAGATGCGGCTGGCTCGTCTGCTGGCCGCAGCACGCCGACGCAGGCGACGCGCTGGCGGCGGCTTGTGTCGCGACGATGGATCGCTGGGGCGCCGGCACGCAGTGGGCGGACGGGTCGCTGCCCGCGCCGTCCGTCTACGGCATCCCGGACGCCTGGCCGCACGTCCGCGGCGTCCTCGAGCGGGCCGGCTTCGAGCACGGCGGCCGCGTCGAGGTCGTGGTCGCGGGCGCCGTCGCCGACCTGCCGCACGCCGGGCCGCCGCCGGTCGACGGGCTCGCGGTCCGACGCATGGTCGGCCACGACGGCACGGCGTTCGTGGCGATGCGCGGCGACGACCCGGTCGGCCTCTTCGAGCTCCGCTCGGATGTGACGACCGGCGGCGCGCTCTCGCGGCTCGCAGGCTGGGGCGAGGTCTGGAACCTCCACGTCGACGAAGGGCTGCGGCGGCGGGGCGTCGGCTCGTGGCTCGTCGGGCACGGCGCCGACTGGCTCCGGCTCGGCGAGGTGCGGATGCTGCTCGCCGAGCACGAGGCCGAGAACGAGGCCGGGAGCGCCTTCCTCCGCGCCGTCGGCTTCCGCGAGCTCACCCGGACGGAGCGCGGGTGGTCGCGGACGAACTGACACGCTGCGGCTGGGTGCCGCTCGCCGACCCGCTCTACGTCGCCTACCACGACGAGGAGTGGGGCGTGCCGACGCGCGACGACCGCGAGCTCTTCGAGCTGCTCACGCTCGAGGGCGCCCAGGCGGGGCTCTCGTGGTCGACGATCCTGCGCAAGCGCGAGGGCTACCGCACGGCGTTCGCGGGGTTCGACGTCGAGCGGGTGGCGCGGTTCGGCGAGCGCGACGTCGAGCGGCTCGCTCGCGCGACCCGGGCATCGTCCGCAACCGCCTCAAGATCGAGTCGACGGTCGCGAACGCCCGCGCGGTGCTCGAGGCTCGACGTGCCGGCTCCTCGACGCGCTCCTCTGGGGCTTCGTCGGCGGCGAGCAGCGCGTGAACGCGTGGCGCACGGTGGGCGAGATCCCGGCCGAGACGCCGGAGTCGAAGGCGATGTCGAAGGAGCTGAAGCGGCGCGGCTTCCGCTTCGTCGGGCCGACGGTGCTCTACGCGCTGATGCAGGCGGCCGGGCTCGTCGACGACCACACCGTCGACTGCTTCCGCTACGGCCGGGTCCGGCCAGCGGCGTCGCGCGGCCGTCCGCCGCGTCACGCGCTCGCAGCCCGACAGCTTGTCGGTGCGGTCGGCGGTGACGCGGTCGCGGCCGGCGCCGCAGTTGATCGTCTCGGCGATGCCGTCCGCGGCCATGATCGTGTCGTTGCCGGTGCCGCCGATGAGGACGTCCTTGCCGCCCTTGCCGTCGATCCGGTCGTTGCCGCCCTTGCCGTCGATGCGCTCCGCCCGCGCGGTGCCCGTCAGCCGGTTCGCGCGCGCGTTGCCGTTGATCTGCCGGATCGCGGCCGGCGCCGTCGCGGTGACGACCTTCGGGATCGCGGACGTGGCCGACGCCGAGCCGGCGCCGTTCGCGGCGGTGACCTGAAGCCGGATCCGCCGGCCGACGTCGGCGGCGACGAGCGTGTAGGTGCTCCTCGTCGCGCCGGCGATCGCCGTGCACGCGTGCCTCGTGCGCGGGCAGCGCTGCCACTGGTACGAGAACGTCATCGGCGTCGTCCCGCTCCACGTGCCGACCGGCGCCGTGAGCACGCTTGCCGCGCGCGAGGGTGCCCTTGAGCGTCGGGACTGCGCGTGTTCGCGGCCGGGTGGCCGTCGGCGCGTCGCGTGCCCTGCGTGATCGGGTCCGTCGGCGTCGCGCGGCGCATCTCGCCGTGCCCGAGGCGTTGCGCGCGGTGACGGTGACCGAGATCGTCGCGCCCACGTCGGCGTTCGTCGGGATGTACGACGAGAGCCGTGGCGCTGGCGATGTTCGCGCAGCCGCGCCCGAGGCGTTGCACCGCTGCCACTGGTACGTGTAGGTGATCGGCAGCGAGCCCGTCCACGTGCCCGCCGTGGCGAAAGACCGAGCCGGTCGTCTCCGTGCCGCGTGATCGAAGGCCGGATCGTGTTCATCGGCGGCGAGCCGGCGAGGAGCGCCGACGGCTCGGAGGTCGCGCTCGCCGAGCCGAACGTGTTCGTGGCCGTGACGACGACGCGCAGCCGCCCGCCGATGTCCGCCGCCGCGGGCGTGTAGAAGGACGAGGCCGCGCCGGCGATGTTCGTGCAGTTGCCGCCGGAGGAGTTGCACCGCTGCCACTGGTACCTGTGGTCATCGTGCCGGCGCCGGTCCACGTGCCCGTGGTCGGCGCTGTAGGAGGTGACCGTGCCGGTCGTCCCGATCGTCTCGCGATCGTCGGGCAGGGCCGTGTTCGCTGGGATGTTGCTGGCACGGCAGGCGAGGCGTTGGAGGTGCGCGGTGCGCGGTCCTGAGCGAGTTCGATGCGGTGACGACGACCTTCAGCGTCTTCCCTACCTCGGCCGACGTCGGGCGAGAGACCTTCGCGGTCGCGCCCGCGATGTCCGCGCAGGCGCCGCCGTTCGGCGTCGCAGCGCTGCCACTGGTACGTGTAGACGAGGTTCGTTCCCACCCAGGTGCCGGTCTCCGCCGTGAGGGTCGCTCCGATGACGAACGTCACCGCTGATCGTCGGGGAGAGATGTTGCTCGGCGCCGACGCCGCGATCGACGGGGTCGCGCGCGGACGTGCCGGGCGCGGAGCCGTCGGACGTGCGTCGCGATGACGACCAGGCGGACGGTGTTGCCCACGTCCTCGGCCGCAAGCGTGTACGTGCCTTCGGTCGCGCCGGCGATGTCCGAGCAGCTGCTGCCGCCGCAGCGCTGCCAGCGGTACGAGAACGTGCGCGGGTTGATCGACACCCAGTGCCGTTGTTCGCGGACAGCTCGACGCCCTCCGAATAGGTGGCGCCGCTCGGGATCGTGATCGTGGGCGGCACCGTGTTCGCGACCGCGAGACCCCAGTCCGGCTGCGCTCCGGGCGACGAAGCGAATCGCCGGTCCGCCGCCTGGATCGCATGGAGCCGCATCACGCCGCCCTCGTCTCGCGAGCGAAGAGGATCTCGGCGCCGTCTGCCGACCACGTGGGGTTCGCCTCGTCCACGGCGTTGCTCGTCAGCAGCCGCTTGTTCGAGCCGTCGGCGTTCATGACCAGCAGCTCGCCGGCCGGAGATGTAGGCGATCTCGCGCCGTCGGGCGACCATGCCGGTCGCTCTCGGTCGCGCCGCTGTTCGTCAGGTTCGGCTGCCGCCGCCGTCGGCGTGACGACGTGAATGTCGCCACCCGCGACGAACGCGAGCTGGCGGCGTCGGGCGACCACGCCGGATCCGACCCGCCGGCGCGATCGAGCCGCAACCGGGCGATCGGGCCGACCGCGATGCCGCCGTCGACGTACGC
>CAWJXN010000009.1:0-16773 GCA_963846825.1 uncultured Actinomycetes bacterium | reverse complement strand
CGATCGCCCGCGAACGCGGGTACAAAACGGGTACGCCAGCTCGGGCACGAGCGGGCACGCTCGTCCGCTGCGTGAACCAAAGAACTGCTCAGTTTCCTGCAAGAACGTGCCCGGGCGTGCCCTCGGGTGGACGCGCGTTCCTCACTCGTCCTTCCCTCGTAATGAAGGGTTCCCCGGTTCGAGTCCGGGCGTCGGCTCAGAGAGAACCGCCTGGAAACGGGCGGTTTTCTCGTTTGGCCAGAGATGGCCGGACGGCGACTCGCGGGCCGATGTCAATACCCGATGTCAACAGGAGCCATCCGCTAGCCGCAAGACGTAACCTCTCCTCGCGCCGGAACGAGGCTGCAACGAAGCGGCCCGCCTAAGGTCCGGGGTCGGGCGGCGGCTTCGGTTCGAGCCAGACCTCGAAGCTGAACGGGAACCCGTCGTCTGTGTAGCTGCCACCCTTCGCGAGCTGGATTCGGTCGATGATCCAGCCGGGTGCGATCTCCGTTCCTTCGGCGGCTTGATCGTCTCCTATGCGGTTGAGCGCCGCCTGTTTGCAGTCGGGGAAACTGAGGAGGTAGACGATGCCGGTGGCGATGCGCCGACCTTGGACGAAGGGACGTCAGTGAGTGACCGTACGGCGCTACGTCTTGGGTGGGCGCTTGTGGAACTGTTCGGGCACGTACCACATGAGTGCGTGGCCGATCCGGGAGCGCGTGCAGAAGCTCTCGGGGAGTAGCTACGCGGGTGCTGGCGGCAGCGCGAAAGGCCCTGACAACGCACCTAGGCGTACACTGGGGGGTAAGCAACCAACTCTTCCTCCGCCCTGACCACTCCCGGCCACCGCGCCGGTCGAGCGAAAAGAGGAAGAGCATGACCCACTTCCAACTCGTGTTCCGCCGCAACGGCGAGTTCACACGCTCGGAGTTCCGCGCCAGCAGCTTCGAGAACGAGCCCCACATCGACGGCCGGCCGGTGATCGACGGCGAGACGTACCCGATCCGTGGCGTCGAATGGCTGGTCAGACGCGAGGACCTCGGCGACGAGGCGCGGTTCGTCTGCACGCCCGTCGTCGAACCAGCCGCAGCATGATCCTCTCTGGCGCGCCGGTACGAACCGACAACGTGGAGCTGCTCGCGAGCATGCTCGACGGAGACCAGCTCGCGGTCAAGCTCGAGCGGGCCGTCGTCAACGAGAACTCGCTCGTCGCACTCAGCCTCGACGACCGGCGCCGGATCGTGGCCGTGCTTGCCGGGGACGCCCCGGGGGGACTCACCGAGCTCCAAAGCGTGCTCGTGAAGCAGCTGAATCAACACGAACTGCACGCAGCACGCACGCGGCGCGCGCGCGACCAAGAGCACTTGCGGAGCCAACGAAACCTCGGGTAGCGCTCGCTCGCTCACCATATCCGCGACACCCCGCGTCCTCGCGTTCACGATGCCCACCGGCGCGGCATCTACCGGGTCTCCGTGGCGGAGGCAGGGAGCGGTGACCGATCCGCGCCCTGCCTCCTCTCCTCGAAACGTCTCGGCTCGCCGAAGTCGCTCGAGCTCGGCGTCGACGTTCGCGACACGCTCCTTTAGGTCACGCGCGACTAGCCGATCTCGTTCGGCACGAAGCGCGGCAGCGTAGTCCGAGCGTTGCTTGTCCGGGCTGCTCGCCTGCCCCTAGTAGAAACAGACGCTCAGCAGGGCGGGACCGCCCGTCCTGCTGAGCTGCTCGACGTCGGGCGCCTACCTCGCCGCTAGGTGATCGCGGAGCGTGCATGCGCGAGCCTTGGACTGCGGAGTCCGAGATCGGCTGTCCCCGTCATCCGGGGGTTACTGGGATCTATGCGGTCGCCGCCCGCTGTCTTCGACCGCTATCGCTGCGTAGAAGATTCCTTGGATTCATGCGGCCTCGCGCGGCAGGGGCGACGGGCGACGGAACCTGATCACCGCCCGTAATGAAGGGATCCCCGGTTCGAGTCCGGGCGTCAGCGCCTCGGGATGCCGTGCACACGCGCATTCCCTGGCGGCCCGCCTCAGACCTTCCCGGCGCCCTTCCACTTGCGCCAGATCCGCTTCAGCTCCCAGGCCGTCATCGCGACCGAGTCCTCTGCGCTCGCCTTGCCGAGCGAGACGCGGGCGAACATGTACGGAACGAGGTTGCGCGTCAGCGCCTCCATGACCGCGGCGTTCGCGGTTCCAGGCCAGCCGGCGTTGCGCGTGTGCTCGAGCGCGACGGTCGTGAGGATCGAGTACTTCCCCCTGGGCTCGTGCGGGTCGGCTGCGGCGACCTTGTAGAGGTCGGCCCGCCGGAATGCCCCGGGGTAGCTCGGGAACGAGAAGAGCCCCGAGGCGACTGTCCCTTGCCGCGCGTCGACGCAGAGGTCGGCGAGGAACCGCTGCGCGATGTCCGGGCTCTTCGCGAACTTCCAGATCGAGTACACGCTCGTGTACTGGCCGAGCGCCAGCCTCGCCCGCGGGCCGGCGGGGACCGGCCAGATCCAGAGGTCGTCCGCGAAGGGCAGCTCGAGCGTCTCGGCTGTGCGAACGGCAGAGATCGCGTTCATCACGAGCGACCCCTCACCCGACAGCAGAAACTGGTTGTTCGAGGCGGGGTTCCAGGAGTGGACACGTGCGTCCTGCCCGCTCTTCCAGAGGTCGGCGACGAACCGCACCGCCTCCACGGTCGCTCGCGTGTCGATCGCGGGGACGTTGCCCTCGCTCTGCAGGAACGAGCCGAAGCACATGAGGAGGCTCGTGAGGGCGACGGTCGAGTCGAGCTCCCCCGACTGCCCGATCCCAACGGGGTGACCCAGTTCGCGGAGCTTCGGTGCGGCCGTCCGACGTGGTCCCAGCTCGCCGGCGACTCCCCGATCGACTCCCAGAGGTCGCGCCGCCAGAGGGTCGGGCTCGGCACGAAGGCGTCGGAGACCCCGAAGTACCGCCTCGTCTTCGGGTTGTACGTGCTGCGCTTTCCGAGGTCGCCGTACCGTCCGATCGCGCCCTCGACCTCGGCGACGACGTCGGCGTGGTCGAGGACGTCGTCCTCGTACGCCGCCGGCGGCGACAGGAAGCCGAAGATGTCGTGCCCTCTCCCGGCCTTCGCCTCGGAGGCCGCGAGCGCCGGGAGGCGCGTGTAGGGGACGCGATCGATCTCGACGGCGACGTCGTTCCGCTCACCCCACCGGGCCGCCCACGCGTTCAGCCACGCGTCGTAGGCGGGAACGACGTGCTCCCACTGGACGACCGAGAGCGTGCCCTTCAGCGCCCGGCCGGAGAAGCGCATCGGCCCCGCGAACGAGGTGGGCACGACGCCGCCGCCGACGACCAGCGCCGCTCCGCCGACCCCCGCCCGGCGCAGGAGCTCCGACCGTGTCAGGCCGCGCTCGCCCCGCACGTCGCGCTGTTGCTTCGTCGCCATCGTCACGCCACCGGCGGTGTCGTCGTGAGCGCGAAGACCGCGAAGCGCGGCACGGCGACCTGCAGCGTGCCCGACGCGTCGGTGTTCAGTCGGCCGACCTCGCGATTCCGACCGGTCCCCTCGGCGTTCCACAGCACGAGCCGGAAGGACGTGTTCGGCGGCAGCCCTCCGATCGTGTACGGGACGAGCTCGGGCAGACGTCGTCCTGACCATCCCGCCCCGGGTGTCGAGACCGAGAACGGTGATGTCACCTGCCGGCGAGACGTAGCCCGTCAGCACCTTCGTGGGCGACGTCCCGGCCGCGCGGACGACGTCCACGATGCGCCCTCCGCGGGGCTCGGTGGCGGACGTCATGAGCTGCAGGAGCCGGTACACGGGCCGGGCGGGCCAGCCCTGGGCACCGGGGCCGAGGGCCGAGTGATCCTGCGTCCCGGCGTCGTACTTCGCCGCGTACAGATCCCACTTGATCGTGCCGTTGAAGCCGAGCTGGGCGGCCCGGATCATGAACCAGGCGTGCTGGAAGGCGCTGAGCGTCGTCTGCGACATCCCCGAACCGTCCGGCCACGAGCCCGGCTGGAAGCCGTCCTCGCCCTCGAAGGTCGGAACGCCGCGCACCCCGAACTCCGTCACGAAGAGCGGCCGCCGCTTCTCGGCCGGAATCACGCTGAAGATCGTCCTGGACCTCGGCTGCGAGCCGGCGGTCGATCTTGGCGGCGTCCCAGAACTCCCAGTAGATGTGCACCGACCATGCGTCGAGCAGGTCGCCCATGTTGTCCGCGAGATAGGTGAACCACTGCGCCTGCGACTGCCCGAGCGGGCTCGCGGTGCCGAGCAGGTCGCCGCCCATGAAGTGGACGCGGTCGCGCACGCCCCGCGCGCGGAGCTCGGCGTCGAGGAGGCGGTACACCTGCTCGTATTGCACGAGCGTGATCCGGGTCGAGTTCGGCTCGTTGAAGAGCGTCACCCAGAGCTCGCCGATCCCGAGCGCCGCGATCTGCTCCTCGAGCACGTCCGCGAAGCGGGGCATGTTCGCGAGCGCGAACGGGACACCGCTTCCCTGCCACGTGACGTTGATCCGTGCGCCGACCGATGCGCAAGGGCGACCGTTCGGGAGAAGGACGCCAGCCGGTCAGCGAGCGTCCACGCGGTCGTGTTGAAGAAGATGCGGACGAGCGGCGCGCGGAACGACAGCACCTCACGCTCGAGCGCGGCCAGGTTCGGCGGCGGGCCGCTGATGTCCGCGTACAGGTGCTGGTTGAGCTGGACGCCGAACCCGTCGAAGGAGCCGATCCCCCGGGTCGGCGAGAAGGTGAACTCGGTCTCGGAGGCCGAGGCCTGCGCCGCCCGTCCGTCTCCGGCTCGCATCCCGGCACCCGCGAGCAGGGCGACGATCACGACCGCGACGCCGAGGCCCAGTTGGCGACGCCGCGTCACACGGCCTTCGGCGCGCTTTGCCGAACCAGCGATTGAGAGCGACACTCCGGACTCCTTGTGATCTCAGGGCTGCGAACGCCCGAAAGGTCGCCGGTGTCGCCAACTTCCGCCTAACGAATCGCTCTCAGGCGGCGGGAGGAGCCTCAGGGCTCGACGTAGCGCGCGCCGAGCGTCGCCGCGAGCGTCCGGTGCGCGGCCGACGTGCCGACGAGCGTCGAGTGCGCCGGGTCGACGCCGTGCGCGCGGGCGAACGCGAGGAGCAGCCCGGGGAGCGGCGGGCGGCACCAGCAGATCGGGGCGCCGCCGCCGTGGGGGCAGACGGCAGGCTCGACCGAGGCCACGACGGCAGACAGCTCGGTGGCGGCCTCCCCGAGGTCGGCGGCCGATCCTTCCGGGCGCCAGTCGAAGACGAGGTGCGGAGCAGCCGGATCGGCCTGCTCGACGGCGTCCCTCCATCCCGGCTCGCGCATCGCGGAGGCAGCGACGAACACTGCGCCGCGTGTCGACGGCGGCGCCGGCGTCCTCGAGAACGCGACCCGCTCGACGGATGGCGAACCCCTCGTCTGTCCGCCGGCGGCTCGAGCTCCCGCAGCGGCGCGCATCTGGGACGTCGGCGCGAGCAGCGCCCGGCTCGCGGCGTCCGTGCGCGCGGAGCTCGTCCGGGGTCGGGAGCCGCCCGAACCGATCGAGCAGCCGCTCGACGAGGTTTGCCTGCGCCTGCGGCAGCGGCGTGTCGATCCAGATGCAGCGGACGCTCGCGCCGTGTCCGCCGCGCTGCGTCGACGACGTCGCGCCGCAGCCGCGCGCGTGAGGTACGTGTTGTCGAGCACCACGCGACTCGCGCCGGAGGCGAGCGTCGCGTCGAGCTCGCCCGCGAGCGCCCGGAGCGTGACTCCGCGCTCGTCGCGGTTCAGCCGGACGTAGCCGCGCGCGACGTGCTCCGCCGCGACCCGGCTCTTGCCTGCGCCGGGAATGCCCATCACCAGCGACGACGTCCGTGTCCGCCCGGGTCCTCGAGGGCATCGAGCGGTCGGGGCGGCGGCGCCCGAACGCGTCCGCCAGGAGCGCCCGGTCCTCGTCGCTCAACGCGAGCGTCGCGGCGCGGGCGGCCGACCGCGCTGTCTCCGGGCGTCTGGCCCCCGGGATCGCGACGAGCGCCGGGCGCGAGACCGAGGAGCCACGCGAGCGCGACCTCCTCCGGACGCGCATCGAGCCGCTGTGCGATCTGCGACGAGCTCCGGTCGGCGCGCCAACCCGGCCGCGCGGCGCGGGCCGCCGAGCGGCGAGTGCGCGATCAGCGCGATCCCGGCCTCTCGACACCGCTCGACGACGCCTCCCCGGAGCGCCTGGTCGTCGAGCAGGCTCAACGAGATCTCGACCGCGGCGATCGGTGCGAGCTCGAGCGCCTCGTCGAGCTGCCGGCGGTTGATGTTCGACACCCCGACGCGGCGGACGAGCCCGCTCGTCGACGAGCCGCGCCAGGGCTCGGACCGACGTCCGCCAGGGCGTCCGCGGATCGGGCGCGTGGGTCAGGTAGAGGTCGATCGGGAGGCCGTCGAGCGACGGCGAGGCTCGCCTCGCAGTCGGCGCGGATCGCCTTCGCCCGCCCGTCGGGCGCCCAGGCGCTGCCGACCCGCCGCATGCCGCCCTTCGTCACGATTCGAGCGTCTGCCTCGGCGCCGCTGCGACGGAGCGCGCGGGCGAGGAGCCGCTCGTTGTGGCCGAGCTCCTCGGTCGCCGTGGCCGTACGCCCGGGCGGTGTCGAAGACCGTGATGCCGGCCTCGGCGGCGGCGGCGATCGTGTCGAGCGCGCGCTCCTCGTCGCGGTCCGGGTCCGTCGAGAGGCGCATGCAGCCGAGGCCGATGCGGAGCTCCGACGGGCCAAGCCATCCGGGCGCGTTCAGGACGCGGAGGCTATGCGGATTGCGGTCGCGTTGCGGCTCACCGCGGCACGCGCTGATCCCGCGGATGTCGTTGGTACGCTTCGCGTCACATGGACGGCCTGGGCCTCTACCTGCTTTTCCTCATTCCGCCGCTGATCATCGGCTTCGCCGTCCAGCACTGGCTGAAGAAGACCGTCGCGGCGAACATGCAGGTCCCGGTCGCGAGCGGGCTGTCCGGCGCAGAGATCGCGCGGCAGATCCTCGACCGGAACGGGCTCCACGAGGTCCCCGTCGAGACGTCGCCCGGCGGCCCGCTCTCGGACCACTACGACCCGCGCCACAAGTCCGTGCACCTCTCCGAGCCGGTTACGGCGGCCGCTCGGTCGCCTCGACCGCGATCGCGGCGCACGAGGTCGGGCACGCGATCCAGCACGCGAAGGCCTACGGCCCGTTCCGGGCGCGCGCGGCGCTCTGGCCGGTCGTCTCGTTCGCTTCGAACGCGTGGTTCTTCCTGCTGCTGATCGGGATGTTCGCCCAGGTGCTGGGCCTGATCCAGCTCGCGATCCTGCTCTTCGCCGTGGTCGTGCTCTTCCAGCTCGTGACGCTGCCCGTCGAGTTCGACGCCTCGCGTCGCGCCCTCGCCCAGGTGAACGACCTCGGGCTCCTGGGGCGGAGCGAGTCGCAGGGCGCGCGTAAGGTGCTCACCGCAGCCGCGATGACGTACGTCGCAGCCGCGCTCGCTGCGCTGACGCAGCTCGCGTACTACGCGATGATCTTCCTCGGCAACCGGGACTAGGTCCCAGCCATGCGGGTCATCGCGCTGATCGTGCGCGCGGGCGCGGTCGTGGTCGCGGCCGGGTTCCTGTTCTCGCTCGTCGTCGACGGTGGAGACGAGCCCGTCGTCACTGCGCAGCCGGACGCCGACCGTCGAGACGACGCCGCCGCCCAAGCCGCGCCGCCGCCGCCGAGCCGAAGGCCCGCCGGGCGTCGTCACGATCGCGGCGACCGGCGACATCGTGATGGGCTCGGCCGCCGAACGGCGGCCGGTCGCTCTTCTCCGACGTCCAGGCCGACCTCGCCGGCGACGTCGTGCTCGGAAACCTCGAGGGCACGCTCTCCTCGCGACAGGGACGCCGCCCTCGTACGCGGCACGCCGCTGGCTCTCGATGCCGGGTTCACGGTGATGAACCTTGCGAACGACCACGCCTACGACTTCGGCGCGAGCGGGCTGCGAGCAGACGATCGCGGCGCTCGACGCCGCCGGGCTCGCAGCACACGGGCCGCCCGGGGCAGGTGACGATCCAGCGCGTCGGGCAGATCCGCGTCGCGCTGGTCGGATTCTCCTCCTACCCGTGGACGGCCTCGCGTCACCGACGTCGCACGGGCGAAGCGGCTCGTCCGGCAAGGCGTCGCGCCGGGCCGACGTCGTGATCGTGACGATGCACGCCGGCGCCGAGGGCGCCGGCCGCCAGCACGTCCGCCGCGGAACGGAGCGCTACCGCGGCGAGAACCGCGGCGACGTCGTCCGGCTTCGCCCACGGCGTCGTCGACGCGGGCGCCGACCTCGTCGTCGGCCACGGGCCGCACGTGCTGCGCGGGATGGAGTGGTACAAGGGCCGCCTGATCGCCTACTCGCTCGGGAGCCTGGCCGGCTACGAGGCGGGCTCGCTCGACGGCCCGCTCTCGACGAGCGCGATCCTGCGCGTGATCCTGCGCGGCGACGGGACGTACGAGACGGGCAGGCTCGTCCCCACGAAGCTCGTCGGGCCGGGCGTCCCCGCGCTCGACCGGACCGAGGCCGCCCACGGCGTCGTCCGGGAGCTCTCGCGTGACGACTTCGGCGCGCGCGGGCGTGAACGTCACGCCCGACGGCGTCGTCACGCGGTAGCCGCCGCTCAGCGCTTCGTGAACACCCAGTCGTTGGCGCGCGCCTGCATGTGGCAGGACGAGCAGAGCGACCCCTGCGCCAGCACGCCGTAGCGGCCGCCGTCGAGCGTGTACTCGACCCACTGCCAGCGGCCCTGCACCTTGCGCATGACCGCGACCTGGGCCGCGAGCCCCTTCGCGCCCGGCTCGGCGATCGACTTCACGATCACCGTCCCGTTCGGGAATCGCCTGTTCGCCGCCCGTGGCTCTGCTCGCGTAGACGTTCTTGATCCCGTTGTGCGCGCCGGGCGTCGTGATCGGCCGCCTGTTCAGCTTGCGCCAGCCCGGTGTAGCCGTCCGTGTATGCGGGAAGACCGTTCTTCGTGGTCGTCGCGGTGGCAGCAACGGTCAGCCCCGCTCCGGCGAGGAGCACGACGGACACGGTTGCGACGAGCGTCCGCACGGCTGCGATCATCTCTCCTCGCGACCGTCCCGGCCACGACGGTTTCCTTAAATCGCGTCGGAGCCGAGGTCGTTTGCGCCCGCCTGGCCGGCCATGCCAGACTGGACGAGAGGCACGCGGACCGTCGTGAACGAGCTCGTCACACCCCGCACGAACGCGGCAGAGGAGTCACGCGCTGTCCGCGCGGGGGCTGCGCGTCCTCGCGATCGAGGCGCTCGGCCCGCTGACGGTCCTCGGCGGGATCGTGTGGGCGCTCGCGCAGCCGTACCGCGTGACGTTCTTCTATCCGGACGGGAAGGGCATCTGGGAGTGGCTCGTCCAGCCGCCGCTTCTCGTCGTGCTCGTCGGGCTCCTGTTCTCCCTGGTCGTCGCGCCGGGGGTGGTCGACGACCTCGAGCAGCGCGAGCACGGAGATGCTGCCGCGGGCTGAGATCGCGCACTGGCTGTTCGCGGCCGGGTTCCTGTTCTTCGCGCTCGTCCTCCTGGCCGAGGCGATCGTCGGCCCCGACGTCTTCCGGCGCCGTGCCTGGAGGGCGCACCTCTGGCCGAGCCTGCTGCTCTTCGGCGGGCTCTGGCTCTGGGTGATCGCGATCTTCTCGACCTTCTCGACGCTGCACCTGCTCGCGCACGCCGTCTGGGCGCAGGCGGCGACGGCCGCGGGAGCGGTGCAGCTCGCGCGTCGTCCGCGGGCGGCTGGTGTCGCCCTACTGGTCGCTCGTCATCGCGCGCGGGGCTTGCTCGTCTCCGGCGCCGTCGTTCCTGATCCACGAGCAGAACGGCTGGCTCTTCGCCCGCTCGGCGTTCCTCCATCACACTGATCGGCTGGACGATGGTCATCGCCGCCGTGTTCCCGCTCGGCGCGGCCTTCCGCCCGCGGCGGTCGGTGTGGGCGTACGGCTTCGCGGCGACGTGGATCGCAGTCGCGGTGATGCTGTTCTCCGACCGTGACGTCGCGCCGATCTTCGGGCACCTGTCCGAGCTCGCCGGTGGGGTGCCGGTCCCGTGAGGCGTAGCCCTCGTCGCGGTGCTGCTCGTGGCGCTCGTCGTGCCCGGCGTCGCCGGTGCGCACGCGACGCTCCTGCGAGCGACGCCCGGCCGAGCAGGGTCGTGTCGAGGTCGTGCCCACCGAGATCCGGCTCGCGTTCGACCAGTCCGTCACGGCGCCGCCCGACGCGATCGTCGTCTTCGCCGCGGACGGGCGCCGCGTCTCCGGCACGGTCAGCCAATCCGCGCGCGGGACCGTGATCCAGGTCCCCGTCGAGGGGCTCGTCCGGGGCGAGGCCTACACCGTGCGCTGGCGCGAGCTCTCCGCCGACGGGCACGTCGGCATCGGCGTCTTCACCTTCGGCGTCGGCGTCGACGCCACCGCCGCCGACCGAGGCGGTCGGCGCCTCCGGGATGACGTGGCGCGACGACGTCGCGCGCTGGGCGCTGTTCGCGTCCCTCGCGCTGCTCGTGGGCGTCGTCGGCATCCGGCTGCTCGTCCTTCCCCGGACCGTCGACCCGCGCGTCGAGCGGCGCGTCCACCTGCTCGGCGACGCTCGGGGCGGTCGCGGCCGTCAATGCGGGGATCGTCGGGTTCGTGATCCGCTCCGCCAACGCGCTCCAGGTCTCGGGCGTCGACCTCCTCTACGCCGACCTCTCGCCGTTCGCGGAGTCGACCCGCTTCGGCATCGCGTTCCTCGTCACGACGCTCGGGTTCGGGGCGTGCCTCACGATCCTCGCCGTGGCCTGGGTGCTCGACCGGCCCGTGCTCGCGGTGGCCGGCGTTCCTCCTCGCCCTCGCGCTCGTCTGGAGCTACCCGCTCTCGGGCCACCAGGCGACCGAGCCGAACGCGTCGGTGGTCGGTCAGGTGGCCGACTGGGTGCATCTCGTCACGGCGATGCTCTGGGTCGGAGGCGTACTCACCCTCGCGGTGGTCGTCTGGCCGCTCGCGCCCGACCTGCGGCGCACCGCGTTCCTCCGCTTCTCGCGGATCGCGATCGGGCTCGTCGCGGCACTCGTCGTGGCGGGCACGGTGGTCGCGGTCGAGCGGCTCCCGGCCGTGTCGGACCTCTGGGAGACGTCGTACGGGCAGATCCTGCTCGCGAAGGTCGGCCTCGTGCTGGTCGCGCTCGCGTGGGGCGGGATCCACCACACGTTCGTCCGCCCGCGGCTCGAGCGGGGCGAGCGCACGCCCGGAGTCGGGCGCAGCCTGCTCGGCGAGAGCGCGGTCGCGATGGCGGTGCTGCTCGTCGCCGCGGTGCTCGTGAACGGGGCACCGCCTCCCGTCGAGGGCGACACGGGCCGAGACCGCTCCCGTCCGCGAAGAGCAGGTGTCGGACTGAAGTCCGACACCGGGGCGCTCGCTAGCGTTCCGCCCGTGCTCGTCGCGATCTCCGGCGGCGCGGGCTTCCTCGGCCTGCACCTCGCCCGACGCCTGATCGGCGACGGGCACGACGTGCGCATCCTCGACCTCGCACCGCTCGACGATCCCCGGCTCGAAGGGCAGGTCGAGGAGCTCGAGGGCGACGTGCGGCTCGCCGCCGACGCTCGGCGGCTCGTCGCAGGCGCCGACGTCCTCGTCCACGCCGCGGCGGCGCTGCCGATCCAGGTGACACGCGACGCGATCCGGTCGGTGAACGTCGAGGGGACAGCGGTCACGCTCGGCGCCGCGCTCGAGGCCGGCGTCCGCCGGGTCGTGATGATCTCGTCGACCGCGGTCTACGGCGTGCCCGAGACCCACCCGATCGATGAGGACGACCCGCTCGTCGGCGTCGGCCACTACGGCGCGTCCAAGATCGAGGCGGAGGAGCTCTGCGCTGCGTTCGCACGACGCGGGCTCGACACGGTCATCGTGCGGCCGAAGACGTTCGTGGGGCCGGAGCGCCTCGGGGTGTTCGAGATCCTCTTCGACTGGATCCGCGAGGGACGCCGGATCCCGATCCTCGGCGACGGAACGAACCGGTACCAGCTCCTTGCGGTCGAGGACCTCGTCGAGGCCGTCGTGCGCTGCCTCGATGCCCCGGTATCAGGCGAGGCCCTCAACGTCGGCGCAGCGCGGTTCGGCACCGTTCGCGAGGACCTCGAGGCGCTCGCCCACCACGCCGCCTCCGGGTCACGGCTCCGTCCCGTTCCCGCGCGGCCCGCCGAGCTGGCGCTACGTGGCCTCGAGCTCGCGCGGCTCTCGCCGCTCGCGGAGTGGCACTACCGGACGGCGCACAAGGACTCCTTCGTCTCGATCGACAAGGCGCGGACGCTGCTCGGCTGGGAGCCCCGCCTGTCGAACGCCGAGACGCTCTGCGCGACGTACGACTGGTACCTCGCGCACCGCGCGGAGCTCGGCGCCGCCGGGACGACCCACCGCGTGCCGTGGGACCAGCGCGCGCTCGGCGTGCTCCGCCGGCTCTCGTAGCCACCGTCCCCCTCAGCGCGCCGCGAGCGCGCGGACGGCGGCCGCGATGTCCGCCGGCCCGGGCAGCGTCGCGTGCTCGAGGTCCTTCTGGTACGGCATCGGATGCGACGGGGCGCCGATCCGGACGACCGGCGCGTCGAGCTCCCAGAAGCAGTGCTCCGCGATCTGGGACGCGATCTCGCCACCGAAGCCGCCGAACCGGACGGCCTCATGCGCGACCACGACGCGGCTCGTCTTCGCCACCGATGCCGTGATCGCCTCGGTGTCGAGCGGCACGAGCGTCCGCGGATCGAGCACCTCGACGTCGATCCCTTCCGCCTCGAGCTCGCGCGCAGCGCGCAGCGCATGGCCCACCGTGGCGCCGAGCGCGACGACCGTGACGTCGTTGCCTTGACGGGCGACGCGCGCGCTGCCGAGCTCGACGGCGTATCGCTCGACCGGCACGGGCTCCGGCTCGCCGAAGAAGAGGAGCTTCTGCTCGAGAAAGATGACCGGGTTGTCGTCGCGAATCGCCGCCGCGAGGAGGCCCTTCGCATCGTACGGCCGGGACGGCATCACGACGACGAGCCCCGGGATGTGCGCGAAGAGCGCCTCGAGGCTCTGCGAGTGCTGTGCGCCGAGCCGGACGCCGCCGCCCGACACCATCCGCAGGACGAGCGGCATCTCCGCGGCGCCGCCGGTCATGAACCGGAGCTTCGCGGCCTGGTTGACGATCTGGTCGAACGCGACCGCGGCGAAGTCGGAGAACTGGAGCTCGATCACGGGACGGAGCCCGGTGAGCGCGGCGCCGACCCCGCAGCCGACGAAGCCGCTCTCGGTCAGCGGCGTGTCCCGGATTCGCTCGGCGCCGTAGCGCTCGTAGAGACCCTCCGTCGCACGGAAGATGCCGCCCACCGCGCCGACGTCCTCGCCCATGACGATCACGTCCGGATCGGCGTCCAGCTCGAGCTCGAGCGCCTCGCGGATCGCCGCCACGAAGCCGAGCTGCCGGTCGCCGTCGGCGGGCGGCGCCGGATGGCTCCGATGCGCGGCGAACACCGACGGGAGCAGGTCGCCGGGATCGGCGTCGTCGTCGGCGAGCGCCTCCTCGATCGCGGTCTCCACCTCCGCCTCGACCGCTTGCCGGATCGGAGGCGACCCCGACGTCGTCGAGGACGCCCGACTCGCGGAGCGCGCGCTCGAGCCGCGGGATCGGGTCGCGCGGCTCCCACTCCTCGAGCACCGCCGGGTCGCGCACGTCCGGCAGGTTGGCGCGCATCGAGTGCTGCATGCGGCGGAACGTCTTCATCTCGAGGAAGGACGGGCCTTCGCCGTCGCGTGCTGCGGCGAGCGCCCGCGCCACGGCGTCCTCCACCGCCGGCAGGTCGTTGCCGTCGACGACCTCGCCGTGGATCCCGTAGCCGGCAGCGCGGCCGGCGAGATCCTCCACCGCGCGCTGCGTCCGCCAGCCGGCGGAGAGGGCGAACTGGTTGTTCTCGCAGACGAAGACCACCGGGAGCTTCCAGGTCGCGGCGAGGTTCATCCCCTCATGGGCCGCGCCCTGACCTGCCGCGCCGTCCCCGAAGAACGCGACGCACGCCCGGCCCGACCCACGGAGCTGCGCGGTCAGCGCCGCACCGCACGCATGCGGGATCCCCGCGCCGACGATGCCGTTGCAGCCGAGGATGTCGAGGGAGAGGTCGGCAATGTGCATCGAGCCGCCGAGCCCCTTGCAGTAGCCCGTCCGCTTGCCGAACATCTCCGCCATCATCCGCCGGAGATCGGCGCCGGCCGCGATGAGATGGCCGTGCGACCGGTGGTGTCCGACGAGGTAGTCGCCCTCCCGCATGACGCCTGCCGCGCCGACCGCAATCGCCTCCTGCCCGACGCAGCTGTGTGCGGTGCCGACGATCACGCCCTGCTGGAAGAGCTCCGCGGCACGCTCCTCGAACACGCGGATCAGGAGCATCAGGCGGTACCGGTCGACGAGCGGGCGCCGACTCGCCGGGCGGGCTTGCAGGAGGTCGCTCACGTCACGAGGCTGCCGGGCTTCATTCTGCGCGATGCTACTTCCCGATCGGTTCGGAACGAACGAGAACGGAGGACGACGTGCTGCTGGACGGTCGGGTCGCATTCGTGACGGGGGTCGGAAGCGGCATCGGCCGCGCCGTCGCCGAGCGCTTTGCCCGTGAGGGGGCGCGCATCGCAGGCTTCGACCGCGCCCGTGCCGCGCTCGGCGAGGTGAGCGCCGCCCTCGAGGCCTCGGGCTCCGAGCGACCGCTCTTCGTGGAGGGCGACGTGCGCAAACCCGAGGACGTCGAGCGCGCCGTCTCGGAGGTGGTCGCGGACACCGGCCGGATCGACGTCCTCGTGACGTGCGCCGGCGTCCGCGAGATCGGCGACGTCTACACATTGCCAGCCGAGGAGTGGGAGAACGTCCTCGCCGTCAATCTCAGCGGCGTGTTCTACTGCTGCCAGTCCGTCGCCCGCCGGATGCGGGAGACCGGCGGAGGCGCGATCGTCAACCTCTCGTCGGTCGGTGGGTTGATCGGCCTTTCGCACCGGCCGGCCTACACCGCCGCGAAGCACGGTGTCGTCGGCCTGACGAAGAGCCTCGCCCGCGACCTCGCGTCCGCCGGGATCCGCGTCAACGCCATCTGCCCCGGGGTGATCCGCACACCGCTGACCGAGCAGTACTTCGACGACGCCTCCTTCGAGGACGAGCTCGCCCGCAGCGTCCCGCTCGGCCGCTACGGCGTCACCGACGACGTGGCGAGCGCCGCGCTCTACCTCGCGAGCGACCTGTCGTCGTACGTCAGCGGGATCGCGCTCATCGTCGACGGCGGCTGGCTGGCGGAGAAGAGCTTCGTCGCGGGCGACGCTTCCGGGTCGGGCTTCCACGCCGGTCGGGAGACGGCGGGGCGAGCGAGCGCCGCTAGGTGCCCGGCGTGCGCGACCTGCTCGACTACCGCTCCGAGTTCCCGATCCTCGAGCACACGACGTACCTGATCAACCATTCCCTGGCGGCGATGCCTCGGAAGGCGGAGGAGCGGCTCGCCGAGTACGCGCGGATGTGGAGCGAGCGCGGCATCCGCTCGTGGCGGGAGGGGTGGTGGACGATGCCGATGACAGTCGGCGACCAGATCGGCCGGATCGTCGGGGCGCCCGCCGGGTCGACCGTGATGCACCAGAACGTCGCGATCGCGGAGGCCGTCGTCCTCTCGTGCTTCCTGCCGATCGACCCCGTTCGGAACCGCGTCGTCTACGAGCGGGGGAACTTCCCGTCGGTGCGCTACCTGTACCAGGCGCATCCGGACCTCGAGGTCGTCGTCTGCGAGGACGACGCCGCGATCGTCGACGCGATCGACGAGCGGACGCTGCTCGTGCCGATCAGCCACGTGCTCTTCAAGAGCGCCGAGATCCAGGACGTCGAGCCGATCGTCAGGCGTGCCCACGAGGTCGGCGCGCACGTGATCCTCGACTGCTACCAGTCCGCCGGGATCGTCCCGCTCGACGTGACGGCGCTCGACGTCGACTTCGCGGTCGGCGGCTCGGTGAAGTGGCTGTGCGGCGGCCCCGGCAACGGGTGGCTGTACGTCCGGCCCGACCTCGCCGAGCGCCTCGAGCCGACCTACACCGGCTGGCAGGCGCACGAGACGCCGTTCGGCTTCGAGGAGGAGATGCGCTACGCGCGCGGCGCCGCGCGCTTCCTGACCGGGACCCCGAACGTGCCGGCGCACTACGCCGGGACGGCGGGCTACGACCTGATCGAGGAGATCGGCGTGGACCGGATCCGTGCGAACTCGCTCCGTCAGACGCAGCTGCTGATCGACCTCGCCGACAAGGCGGGGTTCGAGATCCGGAGCCCGCGGTCGCCCGAGCGCCGCGGCGGCGCGGTGATCGTCCACGTCCCGGAGTTCCCCGCCGTCCACAAGGAGCTGACGGAGCGGCAGATCCTCTGCGACTTCCGTCCCGACGCGGGCATCCGTCTCGGGCCGCACTACTACAACACGGACGACGAGCTCGGCTTCGTCGTCGAGCAGGTCGACGAGATCCTCGAGACGGGCGCCCACGAGCGGCACCTCGGCGCCGTCGCCTCGCACTGAATAGATTTCGCGTGTGTTGCCTTCGCCCATACGAGGCCTTCGGAGCAAGCGGTAGTTGCGGCGGCGAAGCCGACGCCTTTAGGGATCTGCCCGCGCCGCAGGCGGGGATCGAGCCGCAGGATTCGGCTTCTGCCGAATCCTGCTGGCGAACAAGCCATGAGCACCCGTGCCCGCGAGGACTCGTTCCTCACCCGCATCGTCTCGACGGTCTCCTCGTCGCTCGAGCTCGACGAGGTGCTCGCCGCGGTCGTGCG
>CAWJXN010000008.1:0-130692 GCA_963846825.1 uncultured Actinomycetes bacterium | reverse complement strand
GACGGTCGCGACCCTGGCCGGCGGCGTGCCCGTCGAGACGCGCGACGCGCTCCGGCTGACGGAGTTCTTCAACGCCTCGATCGGGCCGGCCTACGACCTCGCCTCCGGCTACGCGCCGACGCTCGCCTCGACGCCGGCGCGCATCGCGGGTGGCCGGCTCGTCGTCGCCGACACGGGCCGGATCGGCGCCCCGTGGATCGTCGCACCGAAGGATGTCGAGCTCGTGGGCGACGTCCGCGCGGAGGGGACGGTTGCCGGCCTCCGGCTCTGGCGCGCCAGGCTGCCGGTGCGCCTCGCCGAGGACACCCCGTGAGAGCCTGGCTGGCGGGAGCGTGGACGCGCTCGACCGACCTCGCGGGCACGCGTCGCGGCGCCCTCGTGCTGGTCGTCGCGGCACTCGTCGTCTTCGCGGTGCAGAGCCTCGGCTGGCCGGTTGCGCCGGGCCGCGACCTACCCGCGTACCTGATCGTCTACGTCGACTTCTGGAACGGCGACCCGGTGCTCCCGTGGGCGATGGTGAGCCGGACGCCGGTCGCCCCGCTCGTCGTGGGCGGGATCCTCGACCTCGGCAGCCCGGTCGATCGTCGTCGCAATCGCAGCGCTGCTGTTCGCCGGGACGGTGCTCCTCTACGCGCGCACCGCGCTTCGGTTCGGCCGTGGGCCGGCCGTCCTCGTGAGCGTCGCGCTCCTGCTCTTCCCGGGCTTCGGAATCCTCTTCCACGGCCTCTCCGGGGACGTCGTCTTCGCCGCGGCCTTCGCGGTCTGGACGGCGATCGCGGTCGAGGCGGCGCTTCGGCCCGGCGTCTCGAGGTTCGCGCTCTTCGGCGCCGCGACGGCCCTCCTCGCGCTGATCCGGCCCGCGAACCAGGCGTTCCTCGTGGTCGGGCTGCTGCCGCTGCTCCTTGCCGCACCGTGGCGCGTCCGGCTCACGCGGACGGTGGCGTTCGGCGGGGTCGCCGTCGCCCTGCTCGCGGCCTGGTCGACGGTCAACCTCGTCCGCTACGACGACTTCACCGTGGCCCGGGGCGGGAGCTCCAGCCTGCCGCTCTTCCGCGCGTTCACTGCGGACCGCATCGTCAGGCCCGAGAACGGGCCCGCGTCGCGAACGCTCGCCGACGCCGTCGAGCGCGAGCTCCTCGGGGAGGAGCCGTACCGCTCGTACGGGATCGACCTGGAGACGTTCTTCTCCGAGGGGAGCCATCGGATGCACGAGGACCTGGTCAGTCTCTCCGACCGCATCTGGGGCTGGGACTCGGACTACGAGCACCTCGGCGAGGCGGCGTGGGAGGGCGTTCGTGCCCACAAGTGGGCGTACGCCCGCGGCGTGCTCGGCGACTTCTGGGAGGAGCTCTCGCAGCCGCTCTTCGCCGGACGGAAGGCGCCCGAGGCAGAGGAAGAGGCGCCGCCGGCCGGGACGTCACCGGAGTCGGGCGGCTCGGACGCGCTCCCGACGCCGACCGAGGGCGAGCCGATCCCCTCCGAGCACATGAGTGCCCAGCTCTCGACCCCGGACCAGTCGATCCGGGAGGTGTGGACGTCGCCGACCGAGCACCACGTCGTGTTCGACGACCCGGCGAAGGCGGCGCAACAGGCCGTCAACGACAGGCGGCTCGGCGAGCTCTACGAGGCGTTCCCCGACCACTGGTGGAGCCCCTGGCTCGGCCTCCAGATGGACCGCTCGTCGAAGCTCTACCCGCCGCCCTGGCTCTGGCTCCTCGTCGGGACGATCGCCGTTGCCTGGCGGCGACCACGGCACTGGTGGGCGACGCTCGCGCCGGTCCTCGGCGGTCTCGCGATGCTCCTCGCGACCGTGATGGCCGTCTGGGCCGAGCCGGCCTATGCCGTGCCCGTCGTCCCCGCGTTCGTGCTGCTCGCCGCGGTGGGCCTGCTCGGCGAGAAGAGGGAGCGGAGCGACGGCGCGGCGAGCACGACGAGCAGCGCGAGCAGCACGCCGTTTCGCAGCAGCAGGTAGGCGGTCTCCGGCGCGCCGCGCTCGTTCACGTAGTCGCGGTAGAGCTCCGGGAACCACACGTGGGTCAGCACCAGGGCGGCCGCGAGAAGGCCGCTCGCGAGACGCCCGCGTCGCCCGGCCACGAGCGGGACGAGCGGCACGAGCCAGAGCACGAACTGCGGCGACAGGACCCGGCCGAGGGCGACCTGTGCCGCGACGACCGCAGCGCAGTCCCTGACGATCCGCGCCGGCTCCGCGTCGCTCCGCCACGCGGCGACCCAGATCGCTACGACCACCGCGACCGCGAGGAGGCCTGCGACGGAGCCGACGACCGACCCGAGCGTGCCCGTCACGTCGGCGCTCCGCACGTCGCCGGTCCCGCCCTCGGCGACGCCGGTGCCGAGCGCCCCGAGACCGAGCTCGTCCGCGACGCGCCCGAGCGCCAGCACGACGCTGCCCGGGAGGCTCTCGACCTGGAGCCCGCGCGTGAGCTGCGCGCGGATGGAGAACCACGCCTCGCCGGGCGCGAGCGCGAGGAAGGGGAGCACGACGATCGCGACCGTCGCCGCTGCGATGCCGACGACGGCCGCCGCAGCGCGCCTGCCCGCCCGTCGGAGCGCGACGATCGCGAACAGCGGCAGCAGGAGGAGGGGGTAGAGCTTCGTGGCGATCGCCAGCCCGAGGACGAGCGCGCCGAGTCGGGCCCGGCCGGCAAGGAGCGCTGCGACCGCGCCGGCCGTCAAGGCGACGGGCAGCGCATCGAAGCGCGTCAGCACGAGCTCGCCCAGGAGGAGCGGCGTGGCGGCGACGAGCCCGAGCGCGAGGGCGGCATGGCCGACCGTCGCGCGGAGCGCCTTCAGGGAGACCGCCATGAGGACGACCGTCGCGGCGAGCAGGAGCATCATCAGCGCCGCGAACCCGCGCGCGTACCCGCGGGCCGCGTCGTTCAGCTCGGGCTCGTAGACCGGCGTGCCGTTCGCCCGCGAGACGAGCGACGGGATCAGGAAGGCGGGGAGAGCGCCCGGTGGGTACTCGACCCGGAAGTCGCGGTACGGCACCTCGCCGTCCGCCATCCGGTCGCCGAACGACTGGTAGAGCGGCACGTCCCAGGACGACGCGTCGTCGGCCCGCGACCACTCGAATGCCGCGGTCGCGGCCAGAACGGCAAGCGCGGCGAGCGTGAGGAGGACGAGGTCGCGCGCAGTCGCCGTCCTCCGCATTCGGGGAACGCTAACGCGGCCGGTGGCGGGGGTACCGTGCCGCCCCATGACCGCGCGGTGGACAGAGCGCCTCGTCTCCCGGCGCGGAGCGGCGCTGCTCCTCGTCGTCGCGCTCGCGAGCTACGCCCTCCAGGCGCTCGCCTGGCCGCTCGAGCGCGGCCGCGACTCGTGGGACTACTGGCTCTGGTTCCTCCAGGCCGCGGACGGCGACCCGCCGTTCTCCGCGCTGCAGGTCTTCCGCACGCCCGTGGCGCCGCTCGTCACGGGAATCCCGATGTGGCTCGGCGGCGCAGGGCTCACGGAGGTCGTCTTCGCGGCTCTCTACGCGCTCTCGCTCCTCGGCTGGGCGTGGGCGGTGGCTCCGATCTCTCGCTCGCGCCGCGCTCGCCACGGGCGTCGTCCTCCTCCTCGCAGTGCCGTACGCCGGGCTGTTCCACGAGGTGTCGAGCGACCCGGTCTTCGCGTTCGTGCTCGCGTGGTGGGCGGGAGCGGTCGTGCGCGCCTGGCTCACCGGCTCGACCATGTGGCTCTCGGCGGTGGGCGTCGGCGTCGCGCTCCTCACCCTGACCCGTCCCGCCGCGCAGATCGCGCTGCTCGCCTGCGTGCTCGTCCCGCTCCTCGCGCGGCGCCGCTGGACGCCCGCGCTTCGCGGCGTCGCGACGTGCCTCGCGGCCGCGGTGCTACCCCTCGCCGCCTGGGCGGCGCACAACGCCGTGCGCTACGACGACCTCGCCGTGGCGCGCGGGAGCAAGGCGTGGGTCCCCTTCTTCCGCGTTGCCGGCGACGTCGACCCCGCGAACGGCGACGCGTCGCGTCGGCTCGCGGACGCGGTCGAGCAGGAGGTGCTGACGCAGCCGCCCTACGCGAGCCGAGACGTCGACATCGAGACGTACTTCAAGGGCGCCGGCAACCTCGAGGTGATCCGGATGATCGCGCTCTCCGACCGCGTGTTCGGCTGGGACTCGGACTACGACACTCTCTTCGACGCCTCGCTCGAGGCGATCCGGGCCGACCCCTGGCCCTACGTCGAGGGCGTCGGCGAGACGTTCTGGGACTTCCTCACCCAGCGCTACGCGCCCGAGCCGCGAGAGCGGCCCGTGCCGATCCCCGACCTGCCCGCCGAGCTCGTGATCGACGGGAAGCCGTTCCCGGCGCCGATCACCGTCTCGCCGCTCGTCGAGGCGGTGCGCTACGGGCTCGTCTGGTGCCCGACCGACGACCTCGAGCGATGCGTCGTGCCCGACCCCGAGGCGGCGCTCGGCGACCCCGACGAGGCGCGGCGCTACGGCGAGCTCATCGACACCGTTCGCGACTGGAACGCGCAGCTGCCGGCCGCGCGACTCGAACGCCTGGCTCGCGTCGAAGGGCGGCACCGCCAGCGACCGCTGGCCGCGCTCGATCCTCTGGATCGCCGTCGCGGCGGTCGCGCTCGCCGTCCGGCGGCCGCGGGGCACCGCGCCGATCCTCGTGCTGATGGGCGTCGGCGCGCTCGTCCTCGGCGTCCATGCGCTCTCGCAGGCGCCGCAGAGCGAGTTCGCGCTGCCGTTCGTGCCGGTGTGGATCGTCGCCGCGCTCGTCGGGCTCCTCGCGCCGCGCAGCAGGGACGAGCCGTCGCCCGCGCACGACGCGTAGGCCGAGGCCCCGCGGGCGCCGCTCCTACAATCGACGCCGTGCCACCACTCGAGCTGATCCCACCCGCCGAGTTCGCGCGCGTCGCGTCGGCCCGGCTCGACCCGGACGACCGCCTCGCGCTCCTCGCGGACATGTGTCGCGCGAACGCGCTCGTCGCGGTCAAGCGCGCCGGCTCCGGGCATCTCGGCTCCACCTTCAGCTCGCTGGACCTCGTCGCCCATCTGCTCTGGGAGGAGCTGAACGTCGCGGAGCTCGGCTTCGACTCGCCCGACCGCGATGTCTTCTTCTCCTCGAAGGGGCACGACGTGCCCGGGCTCTACGCCGCCCTCAACGCGCTGGGCGCCGTCCCGACGGAGCGCCTGCTGCGCCTCCGCCGGCTCGGAGGGCTCGACGGCCACCCCGACGTCGGCGTCCCCGGGATCGAGGCGAACTCGGGCTCGCTCGGCATGGGCATCTCCAAGGCGCGGGGGATCGCCTGGGCGAAGCGGCATCTCGGCCGCGGCGGCCGCGTCGTCGTGATGACGGGCGACGGCGAGCTCCAGGAGGGGCAGAACTGGGAGGCGCTGCAGGCGGCGGCGCACCAGCGGGTCGGGCGGCTGCTCGTCCTCGTCGACCGGAACGAGCTCCAGTCGGACAGGGCCACCGAGGAGATCCTCGCGCTCGAGAGCCTCGAGGCGAAGCTCGTCGCGTTCGGCTGCCGCGTCGTCTCCTGCGACGGGCACGACCACGGTCTGCTCCGGGACGCCTTCCGCACGCTCTGGCGTGACGACGACGGAACGCCGGGCGTCCTGATCGCGCGGACGATCAAGGGCAAGGGCGTCTCGTTCATGGAGCACCCCGCCGCGCTCGCCGCCGGGGGCGGCACGTACCGCTGGCACGCCGGTGCTCCCGACGACGACCACGTTTGCGGCCGCTGCCGCCGAGCTCCGGGACCGGATCGAGCGGCGGCTCGCCGACCTCGGTCTCGACCCGCTCGCGTTCGAGGTGGCACCTCCGCTCGAGGACGACCGCGGGACGAGCCTGCAGGGCGAGCCCGAGAGCGGTGCGGGCGCACCCGCCCCAAGGCCCGCTGCGACGCGACGCGAAGCGGCCGAGTATGTCGCCGCGGCGTACGGCGACGCGCTCCTCGAGCTGGCGCGCCGCGAGCCGCGCCTGGTCGTCCTCGACGCCGACCTCGCCTCCGACTGCCGCGTGCGCGCGTTCGAGCTGACCGAGCCCGATCGGTTCGTGGAGAACGGGATCGCCGAGCAGGACATGGTCTCGATGGCGGCGGGCATGGCCCGCCACGGGCTCGTGCCCGTCGTCAACTCGTTCGCGAGCTTCCTCGCGTCACGCGCGAACGAGCAGATCTACAACCAGGCGAGCGAGCGGACGAAGGTCGTCTACGCGATGCACTACGCGGGGCTGATCCCCGCCGGCCCCGGCAAGTCGCACCAGAGCCTTCGCGACGCGTCGCTGATGGCCGCGATCCCCGGCGTCACCGTCGTCCACCCCTGTAACGCGGAGGAGACGCGCGCGCTCGTGGAGTGGGCGGTGCTCGACGCGGACGAGAGCGTCGCGATCCGGCTCGCGATCGGGCCGTCGCCGCGGCGCATCGAGCTGCCCGAGGGGTATGCGCCCGCTGCCGGCGTCGGCGTCACGCTCCGGGAGGGTGCCGACGCGATGCTCGTCTCGTACGGGCCGGTGATGCTCCACGAGGCGCTGACCGCGGCGGAGCTCCTCGCGCGGCGCGGCATCGAGGCGGCGGTCGTCGGGATGCCGTGGCTCGACCGCGTCGACCCCGACTGGCTCGCCGCGACATTCACCGGCGTCCGCGAGGTGCTCGTCGTCGAGGATCACGCGCCGGTCGGCGCGCTCGGTGACACGCTGCGGCGCGCGGTCGCCGCTTTGCCGGAGCCGCCGGCGATCCAGGTCGCGGGCGTCGAGGGCTGGCCCGCCTGCGGGACGCCGGTCGAGGCGCTGCGCCACCACGGGCTCGACGGCGCGTCGCTCGCGGAGCGCGTCGCGCTCGCCGTTCCGGGTCGCGCCGGGACGTGAGCTCGCGGCCCGTCTGGGTCGTGTTGGCCGACCCGCTGACCGCCCGTGTCTTCTTCGACTGCGGGATCGTCGAGCGGCTGCACGAGCGGCTCGGCGGCAGGCTCACGCTCGCGTTCGGCTTTCCGCGGGAGGACTCCGAGGAGTGGGCTGCGAGGGTGCCGGCCGGGACGCACGTCCTCCACGAGGACGACCTCTTCCCGGTCGCCGTCGCCCCGCCGGAGCGCGTCCGCCGTCGCCTGGATCGGTGGCTCGACCGGCGGGTCGGCTACTACCCCCTCGCGATCCGCCTCAACTTGCGCCACGGATTCCACGGCGAGCGGATGGAGCCCGGCCACCGGAACCACCTGCTCGACTCGTCGCGGGTCGGGCCGCTGCCCGTCCGGCCCCGGGTCGAGCGGGCGATGCGCCGCTGGCACTTCTCCCCGCGCCGCTACGCCGCGAGCGCGCTCCGAGAGCGGCTCGAGCGCGAGCGGCCGCATGTCGTCCTCTCGAACCTTCAGATGCAGTCGGCGACACCGTTCATCGGACTCGGTCGCCGGCTCGACCTGACGACCGTCGGCTACGTCGCGAGCTGGGATCACACCGTGGGGAAGGGCGTGATCTGGAACGAGCTCGACGGCTACGTCGTCCAGAACGAGCGGATGCGCGACGACCTGGTGCGCTATCACGACGTTCCGCGTGACCTGATCGCGGTGACCGGGTGGCCGCAGGCGGACGTCTTCCACGAGCGGCAGCCGCGTGCGGCGTTCGACGAGGTTCTCCGGAGCTACGGGCTCGACCCGGAGCGTCCGGTCGTCACGGTGATGGGGAACACGCCGACGAACACGCCCTACGAGGGCGTGTTCGTCGAGCGGCTCGTCTCGTGGTGGTCCGAATCCGGCGCGAGCGAGCGGTTCTCGCTCCTCTTCCGGCCGCACCCGCGCGACCGCGAGTGGCGGGTGCGCTTTGCCTCCGCGCTCGACCGGCCGGGAGCGGCGGTGCAAGAGCCGAGCTTCACCGACATCGACGTGCTCGCGACGATCCTGCAGCACACGGACGCGGTCGTCGTCAACGCCGGCACGGTGCTGCTCGACGCGCTCGTCAACGACAGGCCTGCCGTCTGCGTCCTCTACGACGAAGGGGCGCCGCCCGGAGAGTCGTGGGCGGCGAAGAGCGTGATCGGCGAGCACTATCGCGACGTCGCCGGGTCGGGCGCTTTCCACGAGGCCCGCATGTTCGAGGAGGTCCCCGCCGGGATCGAGCGCTGCCTCGCGAGCCCCGGTGAGCTCGAGGCAGAGCGGCGGGCGGTGACGGCGACGGTCGTCGGTCCCGTGGACGGACGGAGCGCAGAGAGGGTCGTCGAGGCGATCCTCGAGGGCATCGGCGAATGAGCGCGTCGCGGCTCGGCCGCGCGCTCGGGCTCGGGCGGGGCGCGCGAGACGACGACGGGCGCCGGACGCTGCTCGTGAACGACTGGTACTCGCACGCGGTTGGGCACGTCATCGAGGCACTGCGGCACTGTCAGGGCTACCACGCCTGCGACCCCGAGCTGCGCATCGCTCTCGTCCTGAGCCGCGCGATGCCGGCCGAGCTCGTCTCGTGCGCCCCGTTCGTCTCGGAGGCGTTTGCCGTCCCGTACACGAGCTTCGGCAGGCCGGTGGGCAGCCCGAAGCGGGCGCTCGTCCGCATCCCTCGCGACTGGGATTACGTCGTCCACCATCCGGCCGCGACCGACCCCGAGGAGCAGCGCTTCGAGGGGCTCCGCCGCTACTACGAGGCCTCCCGGCGCCACTTTCGCGGCCGGCTCGCGGTCGGCGTCGCCGGCCTGCCGCCGCCCGCCTACGAGCCGCACCAGCGGCTCCGGCTCGACCTCCCCGAGCCCGAGCGCGAACGTGCGCGGCACGAGCTCGGCGGGCGGCAAACGATCGCGGTGATGCCGGCCGGGAGCGGCGCGCGCTACCTCTACCCGTCGACGACCTCCTGGCTCGAGATCCTCGACGAGCTCGAGCGCCGCTTCCCCGACGCTGTGTTCGCGCTCGTAGGCCGGCTCGACGACTCCGGAGGACGGACGTCGAGCGGCTTCGCGCGCGAGGAGGTCGACCGGTTGCTCGCCTCGCGCGAGGGGACGATCGACGCGTTCGACCGGCCCATTCTCGAGCAGCTCGCGATCATCGAGGCATCGAGCCTCTTCGTCTCGCCCCACACCGGGTTCGGGTTCACCGCGGTTGCCGTCGACACGCCATGGCTCACCCTCTCCGGCGGCGACTGGCCCGAGTACTTCTTCAACGGCGTCCCGTTCCACTCCGTGCTCCCGAAGAGCCGCGACGTTCCCGCCTTCGTACACAGCCGGACGCTGCCGATGATCGACGCGGACGAGGACGGCGAGGGGCGGCGGTCGGCGACGATGGGCATCCGAGGGTCCGGGAGGACCTCGAGGAGCTCGGTGACGCGGCCGAGACGCTGGTCGACGGGCGCCTCACGTACGAGGACGCACTCGCCGCCTACTTCCCACGCCTCCTCGACGCGTACGGCGGCGACCGCGCGCAGCTTCGCACCTTCGAGGACGTCCACCTCGGTTACGTCTAGGTTCCGCCCGTGAAGGTCGTCATGACCCTGCTCGTCCGCGACGAGCGCGACATCGTCGAGGAGCACCTCGCCTTCCACCTCGCGGCCGGCGTCGACGAGGTGATCGTCACCGACCACGCGTCGACCGACGGGACCGAGGAGGTGCTCGCCCGCTACGCGCGGGAGGGCCGCGTGCGCGTGCTCCGGGAGCCCGACGGCCCGTTCCGCCAGCGCGAATGGGTGACGCACATGGCGCGCCTCGCAGCCCGCGAGCACGGCGCCGACTGGGTGGTCAACGGCGACGCCGACGAGTTCTGGTGGCCGCGCGGCGGGTCGCTGCACGAGGTGCTCGCCGCGGTCCCGCGGCGCTACGGCATCGTCCAGTCCCTCGTCCGGCACTTCGTCCCGGTCGCGGACGACGGCGCGGCCGTTTCAGGAGCGGATGACGTACCGGCTCCGCCCGACCGCGCCGGTCAACGACCCTGCGAGCCCGTGGCGGCCGTACCGGAAGGTCGTCCACCGGGCGTCGCCCGACATCGTCCTCGTCGAGGGCGGGCACGCGGTGCGCTCCGAGGCCCTCCAGCCGCTGCGTGGCTGGTACCCGATCGAGTGCCTCCACTTCCCGCTGCGGTCGCCGGCCCAGGTCGAGCGCAAGGGCCTGGCGTGGGGCGCGGCGGTCGAGAAGTTCTACGCGACCTCCGAAGTGGCGCGCGAGCGCGGGCACCGCCTACCACGCGCTCCAGCACGACGCAGCAGTCCGCGGAGAGGCCGAGGCCTACTACCTCGCGCTCGCGCTCGGCCCGGGCGACGTCGCGTGGGGCATCGGGGCGGGGCTCCTCGAGGAGGACGTGCGCGTCAGGGACGCTCTGCAGGCGCTGGCCGAGCAGGGCGGGGTCGGCGGCCTCGACTTCCCGCGCCCGACCACGCTCGAGACGGCGTCGTTCGCCATCGACGCGGCCGTGCTCGGCGAGGCGGATGTGATCCGCACGCAGCGCTGGCTCGGCGAGCTCGAGCGGCGTGTCGGCAGGCTCGAGCGAACGACGCCTGTCCGCATCGAGCGTCGGCTGCGGGCTCTCGCCCGGAAGGCCCTGCGGAGGTAGGCATGCGGGTTGCGATGACGCTCGTCGTGCGCGACGAGGTGGACCTCGTGGACGACTGGCTCCGCTACCACCTCGCCTGCGGGGTCGACCAGGTGATCGTCACGGACCACCGGTCGGTCGACGGCACCTCGGACGTGCTCGCGGAGCACGCGCGGGACGGCCGCGTCCGGGTGATCCGCGAGGACGCACGAGGAGATGCGCCAGGCCGACTGGGTGACCCGCATGGCGCGCCTCGCCGCCACCGAGCATGGCGCCGACTGGGTGGTCAACAGCGACGCGGACGAGTTCTGGTGGCCGCGCGACGGCGGCCTTCACGAGCTCCTTGACGCGGTCCCGCGCCGTTACGGGGTCGTCCGTGCGCTCTGGCGGCAGCTTCGTCCTCCGGCCGGACGGCCCCGAGCCGTTCGCCGAGCGGATGATCGTGCGCTGCCGGCCCGTCGCCGACTTCACGAGCCCGTACCACGCGCAGGTCAAGATCGCGCACCGCGCCCTCGCGGACGTCGTCGTCAGCGAGGGCAACCACGACGCGTACGGCGACGGGGCTGACGCTCGTCCGCGAGTGGCTCCCGTTCGAGGTGCTGCACTTCCCGCTCCGCACCGAGGCGCAGCTCGCCGACAAGTTCCTCCGCCGGCGCCGATCCTCGGCGGCGAGCACATCGTGCGAGGCACCCGAGCGGCTGGACTCGGCGAGGGGGTGTCCGCATACCACGACGCGGTGCTCTTCGACGACGAGGGCGTCGGGCGCGGGCTGCGGCGACGGGACGCTCGTCGAGGACACGCGCCTGCGGGACGCGCTCGCGTCGCTCGACGCAGGCGCCACGAGGCTCCCCGTGGGGCGCCGACATTCGCCGACGACGTCGACCTCGCGCGTCGAGTCCAGCGCGCTGCTCGAGCACGACAGCTGGGTGAATCTCGACCGTCGCGCGCGGCGGCTCGGAGCGCTCGGCTCGCGCGCCTCGAGGGCGCGACGCGCTCGCGGGCCGGTGGCTGAGCGCGGCGCCGTGGTCCGCCCGTCGGTCGAGCCGATACCATCCAGCGTCGATCGCCGCGCGCACCTCGAGTGCTCGCGGCGCCGGCCGATGAGCGAGATCCCGAGCGACGTCCCGGTCACGCTGATCCGCCCCGTGCGGCGCAGCGGCATCCCCGACTTCCGGGAGCTCTGGCGCGCCCGCGACCTCGCGCTGATCCTCGCGTGGCGCGACGTCAAGGTGCGCTACAAGCAGTCGCTGATCGGGATCGCCTGGGCGGTGCTGCAGCCGCTCCTGACGATGGTCGTCTTCACGATCATCTTCGGCAAGTTCGCCGACCTTCCCGCGCAGGGTCTGCCGTACCAGGTCTTCTCGATGCTGAACCTCGTCGCCTGGACGTTCCTCGCGGCCGTCTTCACGCTCACGTCCAGCTGCGTGCTCGCGAACCGCATGCTCGTCTCAGAAGGTGCACTTCCCGCTCATGATCCTCCCGCTGGCGTGCATCCTCGTCCCGCTCGTCGACTTCGTGTTCTCGTTCGCGGTCGGCGCTCGGGATCACCTGGTGGTACGACGTCCCGATCCAGTCGACGGTCGTCCTCGCGCCGCTCTTCCTTCTGATGCTCGGCGCGACGGGGATCGGCCTCGGCTCGTTCCTCGCCGTGATCAACGTGCGCTACCGCGACGTCCCCTATGCCGTCCCGTTCCTCGTGCAGCTCTGGCTGTTCGCCTCGGGCGTGATCTACGCGGCGGACGCGATCCCCGAGCAGTACCTCAACATCGCGTCGCTCAACCCGGCGATCGGCGCGATCACCGGCTTCCGCTGGGCGGTCGTCGGCACGCCGCCGCCGACCACGACGATGCTCGCGCTCGGCCTCACGACGACCGTGATCTTCTTCGTCGGCGGCCTGTGGTTCTACCGGCGCGCGGAGCCGCGCTTCGCGGACACGATCTGATGACGACCGTCGTCGCCGAGGGGCTCTCGAAGCGCTACCGGATCGGCGAGTACCGCGCCGGGTACGAGACGCTTCGCGACACGCTCGTCGCACGCCGTCCGCCGCGCGCTCCGGCTCGAGCACGTCGACCACTCGCTCGAGGAGCTCTGGGCGCTCAAGGACGTGTCCTTCACGATCGAGGAGGGCGAGGTCGTCGGCTTCATCGGCACGAACGGCGCCGGCAAGTCGACGCTCCTCAAGGTCCTCACCCGGATCACGCCGCCGACCGAGGGCACCGCCTCGATCCGCGGGCGCGTGGGGAGCATCCTCGAGGTCGGCACCGGCTTCCACCCCGAGCTGACGGGCCGCGAGAACACGTACCTGAACGGCGCGATCCTCGGCATGAAGCGGCGCGAGATCAACGCGAAGTTCGACGACATCGTCGAGTTCAGCGGGATCGGGAAGTTCATCGATACGCCGGTCAAGCGCTACTCGAGCGGCATGTACGTGCGGCTCGCATTCGCCGTCGCGGCGCACCTCGACCCGGAGGTGCTGATCATCGACGAGGTGCTCGCCGTCGGCGACTACGAGTTCCAGCAGCGCTGCATGGGCCGGATCGAGGACATCTCGGGCTCGGGGCGGACGGTGCTCTTCGTCTCGCACGACATGCAGGCGATCGACGCGGCTCTGCGGTCGCGCCTACTGGCTGCAGGACGGGCGCGTCGCGGCCGAGGGGCCGAGCGAGGAGGTCGTCTGCGCAGTACCTCCAGGACGCGTCCGGCGTCGGGCCGGAGCGTCGTCTTCGAGCCCGGCGAGGCGCCGGGGACCGACGTCCGTCCGCCTCCTCTCGGCGCGGGTCGTCGACTCGAGCGGAGAGACGACGTACGGGGCCGACGTGCGCGAGCCGATCGGGATCGAGCTCCGCTTCGCGGTCCTGCGGGAGACCGGCCCGCTCTTCCCGAAGATCAAGCTCGGCAACGACCGCGGGAGAGGTCGTCTTCAACGCGCTCGACACGGACGCACGCTGGCGCGACGCACGCCGGACCTCGGCACGTACACGTGCACCGCCTGGATCCCGCCGAACCTCCTGAACGAGGGCGTGATCGGCGTCGACGTCACCGTCGCCTCGCTCGAGGCGGGTGGCGCCGGCAAGCTCACGAACCACGTCAACGTCCCGACGCTCGTCCGCTTCCACGTCCGCGACCCGGGCCTCGGCGACTCGGCGAAGGGCCTCTTCACCGGGTCAGCTGCGCGGCGGCGTGCGGCCGCTGCTCGACTGGACGACCGAGTTCGTCGAGTCGCGCGCCTACGAGACGGCGTAGCGGACGACCGGGTCGGTCGTCGAGTCCGCGAGCGGCGTCGTGTAGTTGCGGTTCGAGAGCGACTTGAGCGACGCGGGGGAGCAGTAGGTCGCGGTCGCGAGCACGCGCGGCCCGGCCGTCGCGAAGCCGCCGCGATGCAGGCCGCTCGTGTTGCAGAGGATGAGCGTGCCCTTCGGGCCGGTGAAGCTCGCGATCTCCTCCGCCGGGACGCTCCGCGCGACGTCTGCGTCGTCGACGCGGCCGTAGCCCATCGGCACCCAGGGACGGACGTCGTGGTGGCGACCGCCGGGCTGGCTGCCCGGGACGTACTCGAACGGCCCGTGGTCGGTGCCGACGTCCGAGAGGTAGACGAACGCCTTCAGGAGGTGCCTGTCGTCGAAGTCGACGTGCCAGTTCTGCGAGGCGACGCGCTCGTCGCTCGCCGGCTGCTGCGCCGTGTACCAGAGGTCGACGTACGAGAGCTTCGCCCAGAGGCGGAGGTAGGCGTTCGCGACGTCGAGCAGGCGGCGCGAGGCGCACGCGGCGAACCACGGGTCCTCGGCGGCGAGCGTGGCGCCCTCGAAGCTCCGTGCGCACGCACGACGAACTCCTTGCCGGCGCGCACCTTGCCGCTGCCGCCCTCGGCGATCGTCCGCTCCGTCTCGGCGACGAACGCCGCGCCCTGCGCCTCGACGCCCTTCCACGTCTCCTCGTCGAAGAGGTCGGTGAACGGCAGGGTCACGTACCCCTCGCGGTCGAGCGCGTCGACGATGCCGCGCTGCGTCTCGTCGAGCTCGGGCGCGTGGGAGGCGAACTGCTTCCGCGCGCTGCGGTTCCCGAGGAGCCGGTCGTGGAGCTGGTAGGTCGCGACGATCCCGCGCCGCTCGACGGCCGAGGCGACGCGGTTGACCCGCTTGACGAGCTTCGTGCGTTGGCGGTGCATCGACCCCGGAGGTTAGCGATGCCTCGCCTGCGGTGCGGATCGCCTTCGTCCACTTCCCCGGCCGGCTCGCGCGCCTCGAGGCGGCGCGGTCGGGAGAGGGGCCGACCGAGTTCCTCTTCGGCGCGGTCGAGCTCGAGCGGGCAGGGGCACGAGGTCACCCACCACGAGGTCGACCCCGATGCGCCGGCGGGTCGGCTCGCCCGCCGGCTGATCGACCACCAGGCCGGTCGCCGCCGGCTCCCGCCGCACGCGTCCGCCGCCGTCCTCGCCGGGACGAAGCGGCTGCTGCCCGGGCTCCGGCGAGGCGGACGTCGTCGTCGCGACGACGACGGGGACGGCGGTCGCTCTCGCGGCCTGGCGCGTGCGACGGCGGCTCGAGACGCCGCTCGTCGGGATCGTCGCGGGCCTGCTCAACGACCCCTGGGGCCGTGCGCGTCGCACCACGACGCTGCCGCTCCTCCGCCGGATGCACGCGATGCTCTACGGGCCCGGTGAGGCGCCCGGGCTGCGAGGCGCTCGACCCGGGTCTCGCCGGCCGCGTGCACGTCAACCGCTTCGGCGTCGACACGAGCTTCTGGTCTCCCGGAGGAACGCCGGCCGGCGGCGTCCTCGCGATCGGCAACGACGGGCACCGCGACTGGGCGACGCTCGTGCCGCCGCTGCGCCGCAGATCGACGCCGAGGTGACCGTCCTCACGCGCCATCCCGCCCCTGCCGTCCTGCCCGGGAACGTCCGCTGGCAGCCGGCCGACTGGCACCGTCGGCTGCTGAGCGACGCCGAGGTGCGCGAGGCGTTCCGCTCCGCCGCCGTCGTCGTGGTGCCGGTGAAGGACGTGCCGCAGCCGTCGGGCCAGAGCGTGACGCTGCAGGCGTCCGCCTGCGGGCGCCCGGTCGTCCTCACGCGGACGCGCGGCCTCTGGGATCCCGAGGCGCTCCGCGACGGCGAGAACGTGCTGCTGGTGCCGCCCGCCGACCCGGACGCCCTCGCGCAAGCCGTGAACCGCGTCCTCGCCGACCCGTCGACGGCCGAGTCGCTCGGCGGTCGGCGCGGGCGACGGTCGAGGCGACCGCCACCGTCGAGGGCTACGCGGCGCGGCTGCTCGAGATCTGCGAGGAGGCGCGCGCCCGTCCCTGACGGGACGCGGTCTACGGTACGCGGTCGATGGCACTGCGAACGAAGCCGCGCGCCGCGCTCGTCCACGCCCGCTCGGCGCTCGGCCACGTCACCGCGCGCGTGCGGACGGAGCGCGATCTCCGCGCCGCCCGCTCCGGGCGCGCCGACGTCGCGATCTTCCACGCCCACGCGCCACCGCCGTCGGGCGGCGGCAACCAGTTCCTCCGCGCGCTCGAGGGCGAGCTCCGGCGCCGGGGTCTCACGGTCGAGGAGAACCGGATCTCGGGTGGGACCCACGCGTGCCTCTTCAACTCGTTCAACTTCGACCTGGCGCGGCTGCGGCGCTTCGTCCGCGACGACGTGCGCCTCGTCCACCGGGTGGACGGGCCGATCGGCACCTACCGCGGATACGACGACGGCACGGACGCCCGGATCGCCGCGATGAACGCGGAGCTCGCGCAGGCGACCGTGTGCCAGTCGCGCTTCAGCCTCGACGCGCACCGCCGGCTCGGCATCGCGCTCGCCGACCCGGTCGTGATCCCGAACGCGCCGGACCCGGCGATCTTCCATCCGCCGGACGGGCGGGAGCCGCTCGGTGGACGCCCGCGTGCGGGTCGTCGCCGCGAGCTGGTCCGACAACCCGCGGAAGGGCATCGACGTCCTGCAGGCGCTCGGCGCCACGGTCGATCCGAGCCGCTTCGAGCTGACGTTCGTCGGTCGCACGACGGCGGCGCTCGCGGGCTGGAAGGTCGTGGCTCCGCTCGGCCTCGGAGCGATCTCGCAGACGACTCTTCGCGAGGCATGGACTGCTACGTCGCCGCGAGCATCGACGACCCGTGCTCGAATGCGCTCCTCGAGGCGCTCGCCTGCGGCCTGCCGGCGCTCTTCCGGCGAAGCGGCGGCCACCCGGAGCTCGTGGGCGAGGGCGGCGTCGGCTTCGACGGCCCGGACGATGCCGCCGCGGCGCTCGACCGCCTGGCGCCGAGCTCGACGAGCGGCGCGACGCGATCGTCGTTCCCGCGCTCGGCGAGGTCGCTGACGCCTACCTCGAGGTGCTTCGCGCGTGAGCGCCGCCCGGCTCGTCCGTGCGCCCCTGCGGCGGGTGCGCGCCGGCGCCGTCCGGCTGCGGACGCGCGACTGGGCGCCGTTCTCGCGGCTGTTCGTGCTCGGCGACGACGCCTCGTGGGCGCTCGACGACGAGGCCGCGTACGTCACCTCGGTCGCGCAGCGCGCCGGCTACCGGCTCGCGCCGCCGGCCTGGGCGCGGTGCGCAGCGCGGCAGGTCGTCTTCCACACGAGCCACTTCGCCGCGCTCGACCCCAGGTGGACGGGGTCGACGCACCGGCTCGGCCTCTCGTACTTCCACGGCCGGCCCGGGACGCCCGGCTACCCGGAGTTCGACCGTCGCGTACGAGGCGCTCCGGCGCGACCCCGCCCGCTTCGAGCGCGTCCACGTCACCCACCGGGAGATGGAGGAGCTCGTGCTCTCCGCGGGAGTCGACCCGCAGCCGGGTGCACCGGATCCCGATCGGGATCGAGCTCGACGCCTTCCCGCTCGTCGACCCCGCGCGCCGCGAGGCGGCCCGGCGAGCGTTCGACCTGCCCGCCGACGCGTTCGTCGTCGGGTCGTTCTCAGAAGGACGGGCGGGGTTCGGCGACGGGCTCGAGCCGAAGGCGATCAAGGGCCCGGACGTGCTCGTGGACGCGCTCGAGCGTCGTCGCGCGACGACGTCGCCGACCTCGTCGTGCTCCTCACCGGGCCCTGCCCGCGGGTACGTCCGGCAGGGCCTCGCCGACCGCGGCATCCGGTTCACGCATCGGATGCTCCGACGGACGCGACGGGCCTCGCCCGGCGTACCACGCGCTCGATGCGTACGTCGTCGCGTCGCGCCAGGAGGGCGGGCCGAAGAGCATCCTCGAGTCGATGGCCACGCGGCGTGCCGCTCGTCACGACGCGGGCCGGGCAGGCGCCGACCTCGTCGCGGACGGCGAGAACGGGCTGCTGGTCGACGTCGAGGACGCCGAGGCCCTCGCCGACGGGCTGCGGCGCGTCCACGACGACGCCGCGCTCGCCGCGAGGCTCCGCGAGGCGGGTCGTCGGACGGCGGAGGAGACGTCGCACCGCGCGCTCGCGCCCCGCTGGGAGGCGCTCCTCGAGGGCTTCGCCGAGCGCGGATGGCTAGCGCCGAGCGGCGCGCTACGGCCGCGCCGCGGCGCGGTGGGCACGGCTCCTGACGCCGGGGCCGTGCGGCACCCGGCCTGCGCGTCTTCTACGGCTGGGACGACATCCCCGGGCCGGGCGAGCCGGTCGCCGGCGGGACGGCGAAGCTCCAGAAGCTCGCGGAGCGCTGGCCCAACCGACCCCACCGACTTCTCGCTCCTCTACCTCGGCACGACGCTACCTGCCCCGCGACCTGCGACCGCTCCTCTGGGCTCGCGCGCCGTCGCGGCGCTCCGATCGTCGTCAACCAGTCGACGGGGTCGCGTACCCCGGCTGGGCGGGCGAGCGGACGGACGAGCTCAACGTGCCGCTCCGCCGCGCGGTGACGTCGGCCGACCACGTCGTCTACCAGAGCGCGTTCAGCAAGCGGTCGGCCGACGACTTCCTCGGCGAGCCGCGCGGGACGTGGGAGATCCTTCCGAACGCCGTCGACGTCGAGCCGTTTCACGCCGGGGCCCGTCCCGCCGGACGGCCCGGTCGTGCTCCTCGGCGGCGACCAGACCCAGGCGTACCGGCTCGAGCTCGCGCTCGAGACCTTCCGGCTCGTGCTCGACGCCGCATCCCGGTGCGCGCCTGCTCGTGAGCGGACGGCTCGTCTCCGATCCCGGGCCGACCGTCGAGCGACTCGGGCTCGGTGGCGCGATCGACCTCGTCGGCCGGTACACGCAGTCGGACGCTCCCGACGTCTTCCGCCGCGCGCACGTCCTCCTCCACACGAAGGTCAACGACCCGTGCCCGACGACGGTGATCGAGGCGCTCGCGTGCGGCGCTGCCCGTCGCGTACGCCGCGAGCGGCGGCACGGTCGAGCTCGTCGGCGACGAGGCGGGAGTCGGCGTGCCGCATCCCGACGGCTTCGAGCGCGACGAGCCGCCGACGCCGGAGGCGCTCGCCGCCGGCCGTCGGCGCGGTCCTCGCCGACCGCGAGCGCTACGCGGAGGGAGCGCGACGCCGGGCGGTCGAGCGGTTCGCGCTCGACGACTGGCTCGACCGCCACGCCGCGTTCTTCGCCGAGCTCGAGGCGCGTCAGCGGCGCGAGCGGCCGTAGCGCAGGCCGCACGCGCGCCCGTCGAGCGTCGCCGCGTGGAAGCGCGCTCGCGGTCGTGTCGAGCCGGACGAGCGAGGCGAGCGCTCCGACCGCGGGCCGGACGAGCATGCGCGCGATCGCGCTCGCCGGGTACCCGTGGCGCGCCGAGCATGTAGCCGACGCTTCCCCCGTCGCGCCGTCCGAGCGCGACGAGCGCGTCACCGGTCGTCGGCCGGACGGGATGGGTCACGACGAGCGCCGGGTCGTACTCGACCCGCGCGCCGGCGCGGAGCGCGCGGACGAGGTAGTCGATCTCCTCGCCCGACGACCAGCGCGCGCCCGGCCCGAGCCCGAGCGCCTCGTCGAACTCCCCGACCCGCTCGACGACCTCGCGGCGCAGGAAGATCGTGTGCGAGTTCGCGGCGTGCCACACGTCGTCCCGCGTCCACGCGACGCCGCTCGCGCCCGAAGCGTCCAGTCGCCCGCCCGTCCTCGTCCTCGAGGCGGCCGCAGACGACACCGAGCGCCGGCGTCCTCCGAGAACCGCGCGACGACCTGCTCGAGGAGATCCGGCGGATAGCGGCAGTCGTCGTCGGGGAACGCGACGAGATCGGCCTCGAGCAGGCCGAGCGCGACGTTCCGGGCGCGCGACAGCCCGGGCGCCGGAGCGCACGCGCTCGATCCGGAGCGACGGGTGCGAGGCGAGCAACCGCGGCGACCCGGTCGTCGTCGTTCTGGTCGACGACGAGCACGCGCGCGGCGCGGTGCGTCTGTGCCTCGAGCGAGCCGAGGAGCGCGTCGAGCGGCTCCGTCCGATCGACCGTCGCGACGACGAGGTCGACGCTCGGGACGCGCGGCTCCGGGCACCGGCGCAGGCTACCCTCCGCCGAGGCGATGAGCCCGCCGCTCGTCTCCGTCGTCCTCGCGGCCCGCGACGCACGCGCGACGATCGGCCAGGCCGTGGCGAGCGTGCTCGGGCAGACGCTCCGCGATCTCGAGCTCGTCGTCGTCGACGACGGCTCGGTCGACGGCACGGGTGAGCTCCTCGCGCGGTGTCGACGACGCGCGGCTCCGCGTCGTTCGGAACGAGGAGGCCGCTCGGCCTCGCCGGCGCGCTCAACGTCGGGATCGACGAGTCGCGCGGGCGTTACGTCGCGCGCATGGACGCGGACGACGTCGCGCGTCCGCCGTGGCTCGAGCGGCTGGCGGCGCGCATGGCCGTCCGCGCCGGCAGCGGCAGTCGTCGGGACCGGCATGATCGACTTCGGGGACGACGGTCGCGTGGGTCGCGTCCATCGGATGCCGTCCGGGGCGCGCGCCGTGCGCTGGGCGGCGCTCTTCTCGTCGCCGTTCTTCCACCCGACGGTGATCGTCGACCGTCGGGTGCTCGACGCGCACGGGCTCCGCTACGACACGTCCTTCGGCGAGAGCGAGGACTACGACCTGTGGTCGCGGCTGCTCGCGGTCGCCGACGGCGACAACCTCCGCGAGCCGCTCGTCCTCTACCGCAGGCACCCGGCGCAGGCGTCGACGCGCCGGGCGGACGTCCAGCGCGACTGCCAGCGGCGCGTCGCGCTCGGGCAGATCGCCGAGCTCGTCCCGGAGATGGGTGAGGAGCGCGCCGAGCTCGCGTGGCTCGTCGGCTCCGGCCGCGAGCTGCCCCCCGGCTCGGTCGCGGACGCGGCCGCCGCGCTCGGCGAGCTCGTCGACGCGTTCGAGCGCCGGCACGGCGGCAGCGAGGCCCGCCGTGTCCGCCGCCTGGGCGCTCGCGTCCGCGCGAGGCGACGACCGGGCGACGCTGACCCGTGCGGCGCTCGTCCTTCGACCGCCTGCTCCCGCTGCAGGCGGTCTCGCGATGGAGCCGGCGACGGTCGTCGCGCGCCGAGCGGGACGCCGCCGCCACGTGGCTGCGCCACGGCCTCGGCACGGCGCCCGTCCCGGTCACGTTCGTCCTGCCGGAGCCGACGCCCTACCGGAACCCGATGCTCGACCGCCTCGCGGACCGCGAGGAGATCGACCTGACGGCGATCTACGCGGGCGGCTCCGTCCAACGTCGTGAGTGGGCGCTCGAGTCGAGCCACCGGTCGGTCGTCCTCGAGGGGCGGCGGATCCCGGGCGCCGCATCGCGTCCTCCGGCACGACTACCCGGTCACGCCCGGCGTCTTCGGCGCGCTGCGGGACGCGCGGCCGGATGTCGTCGTCGTGTCCGGGTGGAGCACGTTCGCCTCGCAGGCGGCGATCGCGTGGTGCCGCCTGCGCCGCGTGCCCTACGTGCTGCTCGTCGAGTCGAACGACCGCGACGCGCGGCCCGGCTGGCGGCGCGCCGTGAAGGGCGCCGTCGTCCCCGCGGTCGTCCGCGGCGCCGCCCACGTGCTCGTCGTCGGCACGCTTGCGCGCGAGTCGATGCTCGCCCGCGGCGCCGATCCTGCGCGGATCGACGTCTTCGCGGACACGGTCGACGTCGCGGCGTTCGGCGAGCGCGCCGACGCGCTCGCAGCCGCGGCGGGACGAGCTTCGCGCGCGAGGCCGGGCTCGGGCCGGACGACGTCGTCGGTCCTCTCCGTCGCCCGGCTCTCGCCGGAGAAGGGTCTCGACACGCTCGTGCGGGCGGTCGCGGCGGCGGGCGATCCGCGGCTCGTCCTCGTGCTCGCGGGCGCCGGGCCGGAGCGCGAGCGCCTGCAGACGCTCGCCCGGCGCGAGGGCGTCCGGCTCGTGCTGCTCCCGCACGTCGCCCTGGGAGCGGATCGTCCGAGCGTGTACGCCGTCGCGGACGTGTTCGCGCTCCTCTCGACGCACGAGCCGTGGGGCGTCGTCGTCAACGAGGCGGCCGCGTCCGGGCTGCCGCTCGTCCTCTCCGACCGCGTCGGGCGCCGCCTACGACCTGCTCGAGGACGGGCGGAACGGGCTGCTCGTCCCGGCCGGCGACGCGGCGGCCGCGGGCGAGCGCGCTCCGCGCGCTCGCCGCGCGATCCGGAACGCCGTCGCGCGATGGGCGCCGCCTCGCGCGAGATCGTGCGCGGCTGGGGCTACGAGCCGAGCATCGAGAACCTGCTCGCGGTCGTCCGCCGCATCGTCGGCCGCGGCTGAGCAGCGTCAGCCTGCGTCGACCGCCTCGCGGTAGATCGCGACCTGCTGCGCCGGCGACGTCGTCCCACGTCGAGCGAGCGGCCGCGCGCAGCGCGCCCTCGGCGAGCCGCGCGCGCAGCGCCGCGTCGTCGAGGACACGCTCGATCGCGGCCACGGTCGCGTCCGCGTCGTACGGCGACGACGAGCGCCTCGCCCTCCTCGAACGCCGATGCGACCCCGGTGCGGTCGGAGACGACCACGGGCGTGCCGACCGCGGCCGCCTCGGCGGCGACGAGCCCGAAGTTCTCGCCGCCCGAGGCGAGCACGAAGACGTCCGCGCGGCGGTAGAGGTCGTACGGCGGCCCGGGCGTCGGAGGGAGGACGTGGACGCGCCCGTGGGTCGCCGGGTCGACGAGCGCGGCGCGGACGCCGTCCATCGTCCCGTGGCGGTCGTCGGGGCCGGCGAGCACGACGTGGGCGGCGGGCAGGCGGCGCGCGGCCTCGAGCAGGTGCTCGACCCCTTTCTCGGCGGCGATCCGGCCGACGTAGAGGACGACCGGGGCGCCCGCCGGGACGACGCCCTCGAGCGGATCGACGCCGGTCGGAGCCGGCGGATCGGGGAAGCCGTTCCCGCGCACGCGGACGCGCTCCGGGTGCGACGCCGCAGGCGACGACGTCCTCACGCTCGCGCTCGGACGAGACGACGACGAGCCTCGCGCCTCGCGGCGACGCCACGCGCGACGGTCGCGTCGAACGCGCGCTTCAGCGCCACCTTGCGCAGCCGCGGGCGGAACATCCCGACGGGCTCGAACACGTAGGGGACGCCGCGCGCGCGGCACCAGGCCGCGACGCCCGTCGTGACCGGGTCGCGGAACCCCATCAGGTGCGCGACGTCGGGCTCGCCGCGACGGACGAGGTGCGCCGGCAGCGTCGGCGTGATGCCCATCCAGCGGTAGCGCACCGGCGTCGCGAGGTACGTGACCGTGCGCGCCGTCCACCGAGCGACCCGCGTCCGGCGCGCCGGACGCTCGACCGACGTCGACGAGCGTCGTCGTGACGACGTCGACCTCGTGGCCGTCGCCGGACGAGCCGGGCGACGAGCTCGCGCGCGACGACGACCGGCCCGCCGAAGGCGTGCGCGGGCCAGTACGCGGGGCTCGCGAACAGGATCCGAAGCGGCGCGCGCACAGGCGGGAGCCTACGGTCTCGATCGTCTAGCGTCCTCGTCGAATGGCCGCGGACACCAGGCCGAGGATCCTCGTCCTCAACCAGTACTACTGGCCGGGCGTCGAGGCGACGGCGCAGCTCCTCGCGCAGCTCTGCGAGGCGCTCGCGCGCGACTACGACGTCACCGTCGTCACGGGGCACCTCCGCGGGCACGACCTGCCGGCCGAGGAGACGCGGAACGGCGTGCGCATCGTCCGCGTCCGCTCGACGGCGTACGAGCGCTCGCAGATCCACCTGCGCGCCGCGAACTACGCGAGCTACCTCGGCGACACGGTCCTCACCGCGCTCCGCGGCGAGCGGCCCGACCTCGTCCTCTGCATGACCGACCCGCCGATCGTCGGCGACATCGGGCTCCTCGTCGCACGGCGGTTCGGCGTGCCGCTCCTCGTCATCAGCCAGGACGTGTTCCCGGAGATCGCCGAGCGCGTCAAGCGGCTCGAGAACCCCGTCGTCCTCGGCGCGCTCCGGCGGCTCGTGGCGCTCTACCTCCGCCGCGCCGACCGCGTCGTCGCGATCGGCGAGACGATGAAGCTGCGGCTCGAGCAGAAGGGGGCACCGGCCGAGCGGGTCGCGGTGATCCCGAACTGGGTCGACACGACCGAGCTCGCCCCGCAGCCGCGGCGGAACGCGTGGTCGGCGGGAGCAGGGCGTCGACGACGCGTTCGTCGTCATGCACTCGGGGAACGTCGGCCACGCCCAGGATCTCGACACGCTCGTCCGCGCGGCGACGTTCCTCCGCGACCTCGAGCCGGCTCCAGATCATGGTGATCGGCTTCGGCGCCCGCCACGGCGAGCTGACACGGCTCGCGCAGCGGCTCGAGGTGACGGGCACGATCCGCTTCCTCGGCTACCAGCCGCGCGCGAGGCTCTCCCTCTCGCTCGGCTCCGGCGACCTCCACTACGTCGGGCTCGCGCGCGGCCTCGTCGGGCTACGTCGTTCCGAGCCGGCTCTACGGGATCCTCGCCGCCGGCCGACCGGTGCTCGTCTCGGCCGACGCGGACAGCGAGACGGTGCGGCTCGTCGAGGAGGCCGGCTGCGGGGTCGTCGTGCCGCCCGGGCGCGCCCGGAGCTCGTCGCGGGCGTGATCCGCGACGCGATCGAAGGGCGGCTGTCGCTCGACGGGAATGGGCGAGCGCGGCCGTGCGTGGGTCGAGCGCGAGGCCGACCAGGAGGTCGCGTTCGACCGCTACCGGCGGCTGATCGCCGAGCTGGCGGTGACGTCCAGCAGCTCGCGGTAGAGCGCGTCGACGTCGTCGCACGAGGCGCTCGACCGAGTAGCGCTCGAGCGACGCGCTCGCGCCCGGTCGCACCCATCTGCGCGCCGGAGCGCCGGGTCGCGGGCGAGCATCTCGAGCCGCTCGGCGATCGCCTGCGTGTCGCCCGGGCGGACGAGGAAGCCGGTCTCGCCGTCGTCGACGACGTCGGGGACGCCGCCGACGTCCGTCGCGACGACCGGTCGCCCGGCGGCGAGCGCCTCGATGATCGTCACGGGCGTGCCCTCGCTCGCCGAGGTGAGGACGACCGCGTCGCAGACGGCGTACCACGGCCGCCACGTCCTCCTGGTAGCCGAGGAAGAGGCACGACGCGCGCGAGGCCGAGGTCGTGCGCGCGCTGCTCGAGGCGCTCGCGGTCGTCGCCGTCGCCGACGAGCAGCGAGCAGCGCGTCGATGCCGCGCTCGCGCAGCGCCGGCGAGCATCGCGAGCAGGTCGTCCGTCCGCTTGACCGCGGTCATCCGCCCGAACCAGCCGACGACGAACCTCTCGGCGGCGATCCCGTGCCGCCGGCGCACCTCGATCCGGGTCGCCGTCGAACGAGACGCGGGGCTCGAGCTCGATCCCGAGGCGGATCACCGAGAACTTCGACGCGGGCGCGACCCCGAGGCCGACGAGCTCGTCGCGCACCTCGGGGCTGACGGCGACGAGGCGATCGGAGACGCGGGCGAGCGCAGTCTCGATCGCGCGGAACACGAGCGTCCCGACCCGGCCGAAGTACCCGCGGAGCACGTGGCCGTGGAAGGTGTGGACGACGACCGGCCGCCGGCCGGCGAGGAGCGCCGCCGCCCGCCCGACCGCGCCCGCCTTCGCCGTGTGCGTGTGGACGATGTCCGGACGGACCGCGCGGATGATCCGCGCGAGCCGCCACGCGGCGAGCGCGTCGCGTACGGGCGAGAGCTCGCGCGACAGCCCGGGAAGCGGCACGACCTCGACGCCGGCGCGCTCGGCGACGAACGCCATCGACTCCTCGCCGCGTGCGACGTCGCCGGCGACGAGCGTCGTCTCGTATCCGCGCTCTGCGAGGCCGCGGGCGAGGTACGTGACGTGCAGCGCCGGGCCGCCGACGTTCAGTCGCGCGATCACCCGCAGCACGCGGATCGGCCGGCCCTCGGGCGCGTCTCATCGCGGGCGAGCGTAACTACACTCGCCCCGTGGCCGTGGCGAAGGCGCTCTTCTGGGGCTCGCTCGGCGCGCTCGCCTGGACGCACGTCGGCTACCCGCTCGCCGCGGGGGCGCTTGCGCGCGTCCGGCGGCGGCCGCGTCGCGAAGGACCCGGCGCTGGGAGCCGCGGTCAGCGTCGATCGTCGCCGCGTACAACGAGGAGGCGGTGATCGAGCGGCGCCTCGAGAACCTGCTCGCGCTCGACTACCCGCGCGGATCGGCTCGAGATCGTCGTCGCGTCCGACGCCTCGACCGACCGGACGAACGAGCTCGTCGAGGCCGTCGCCGCGCCGCGAGCCGCGCGTCCGGCTGCTCGACTGCCCGCGCGGCGGCAAGGTCGCGGCCCAGGATCGCGCCGTCCGCGAGACGTCGGGCGAGGTGGTCGCGTTCTCGGACGCGAACGCGACCTGGGCGCCCGACGCGCTCCGGCATCTCGTGGCCGACCTCGCCGACCCCGAGGTCGCGTACGTCTGCGGCCGGCTCCGGCTCGAGGACGCCGACCGGCTCGAACCGCGAAGGCCTCTACTGGCGCTACGAGCTCTGGCTGCGCGAGCAGGAGTCGCGGCTCGGCTCGATCACCGGAGGCAACGGCTCGATCTACGCGCTCAAGCGGGGCGACTACGTCGAGGTCGACCCACGTTGGGGGCACGACCTCGCGTTCCCGTACCGGATGGTGCAGGCGGGACGGCGCGCGGTCTACCAGCCGGCGGCGCACGCCTTCGAGGAGCCGACGCCGACGAACGAGACGGAGTACGCGCGCAAGGTGCGGATGTTCGAGCACTGCTGGGAGATCACGCTCCGCGGCTCGATGCTCCGGCGGCTGCCGCCCGGCTACCTCGTCTCGATCGTCTCCCACCGGGTGCTCCGCTACGGCAGCGGGCTCCTCCACGTCGCGCTGCTTGCGACGAGCGTCGTACTCGCGCCGCGAGGGCTGGCCCTACGCGCTCGCGCTCCTCGGCCAGCTCGCGCTGCTCGCCGCCTTCGCGGCCGGCGTCCCGATCGCGCGCTACTACGTGTACGTCACCTGGGCGACCGTGCAGGCGCTCTGGAACTACCTCCGCCGCGGCGTCCCGGCGGCGTGGGATCCGGCGGCGACCCGGTGAACCGCGCTCGCGGACGTCGCGCTCGCCGGGCTCGGCCTCGTCGTCTCCGAGCCCGCTCCTCGCCGCCGCGGCGCTCGCCATCAAGCTCGAGGACGGCGGGCCGATCCTCTTCCGGCAGACCCGCGTCGGCAAGGACGGCGTCGACTTCGAGCTGCTGAAGCTCCGCTCGATGGTGGTCGACGCCGAGCAGAAGGGCGCCGGCTTCGCGGTCGACCGCGGCGACGCACGCATCACCCGCGTCGGGCGCCTCCTCCGGCGCACCTCGATCGACGAGCTGCCGCAGCTCTGGAACGTCGTCCGCGGCGACATGTCGGTGATCGGGCCGCGGCCGACGCTCCGCTACCAGGTCGAGCGGTACACCGAGCGGCAGCGGAAGCGCCTCGACGTCCGTCCCGGACTGACCGGCTGGGCGCAGATCCACGGCCGCGCAGAGCTGCCGTGGGCCGACCGCATCGAGCTCGACGTCTGGTACGTGGAGCACCGCTCGCCGGCCGTCGACCTGAGGATCCTCCTTCGCACGCCGCTCGCGCTCCTCGGCGGCACGTACAGGGGAGCGACGGGAGGCTGGCGCTAGAGACCGCCGCTCGACTCTCGTACGGAAGCGCACTAGAGTCGCGCCGTGCCGGCTCCCGGCGCGCGGCGAGATGTAGGGCGGGCGGCAACCTTCGCGGTGATCGCGTTGGCCGCGGTGATCGCCGTCCGCAACGCGACCGTGTATCCCGCCATCGCGGGCTACGACGCGGTCGAGGCGATCGAGTACGCGCAGGGCCTCGTTCGGGACGGCCGGCTCCCCGACGCGACCGGGAGCTACTACACGCCGCCCGGCTTCTTCGCGATCGGCGGCGTGGCCATCGAGGTCGGGGAGCTTCTCGGGCTCGAGCATCCCGAGCGCGTGGGCCAGGTCTTCAACGCGCTGGCTGCGGTCGCCACGCTGTTCCTCCTCCTCGCTCTCGTGCGCTTGCTCTGGCCGGGGAGAGAGGTCCTCCACCTCGCGGCGATCGTGTTCTTCGTCGCGTGCCCGGTGGTCATGAAGTCGGCGGCGATGTTCCACCCCGAGCCGCTCTCGATGCTGTTGTCGACGGCTTCTCTCGTCCTCGCCGCACGGATGCTCGTCCGCTCCGACTACCGCCTGCGGCTCGCGGTCGCGCTCGGCCTCGCGCTCGGCCTCGCGCAGCTCGTCCGCGCCTGGACGCTCTGGACGTTCGGCGTCGTCCTCCTCGTGCTCGTCGTCGCGGCCGTCACGCGGCCGCACGACCGTCGCCGGCTCCTCGGCGCGATCGCGGTCGTCGCCGCGGTCGCGATCCTCGTTCCAGCGCCCTGGTACGCCCACCAGCTGACTCGCTACGACAGCGCGCTGTTCGGGCAGCCGCACCCCGACGAGCCGGTGTGGTCGCGCCGCCCGATCGGGTTCTTCGTCGGTGCCGGGCTTCCCGAGGTCGTGACGGCGCCGTACCGCCCCGTCGTTCTCACGCCAGTTCGCGCCGATCGCGTACACCGAGGCGTGGGGCGACTACTTCGGCGTCTGGCGGTGGCTCCCGACGGGCGAGCCACCGCCGGCCGACGTCCGCCGCGAACTCGTGACGATGTCGATCGTCGGACTGCCGTTCACCCTGCTCGCCGTCGCAGGCTGGCTCGCCCTGCTCGGTCTCGCCGTCCGCAGCCCGGGGCGCTCCGCCGAGCGCCAGCTCGTCGCCCTGCTCCCGCTCGCCGCGCTCGTCGGCGTCCTCTACTTCGCGACGTCGTACCCGACCCCCGACGGTGACACCGTCAAGGGGTCCTTCATGCTCACGGCCGTTCCCGCCTGGGCGGCGTGCTTCGGCTTCGCCTTCGACGGCCTCCGCTCGCGGTTCCGGCGCTTCTCGATCGTGTTCCTCGTCGCCCTCGCGGTGCTCGCGCTCGTCGCTGTCCCGTTCCTGTCCGCAGTGGCCGAGCTGTGACCCGCCCGCACCCCCCGGAGGAATGGCGATACCTGCGCGCGGCCTGCGTGCTGGTCGCGGTGCTCGTGGTCGCGCAGCTCACGGGGTGGCTCGTCTACCGCTCCGTCCACGACGAGCCGAGCGCGCTGGAGCTGACCGAGAAGTGCCTGCGACGGGAGAAGCTGCTTCCGATCGAACCGGTCGCGCCCGACTCGATCGCGAGTACGGCACGCGGCGGCGCGCTTGCGACCCGCGTCGAGGGAAACGGCGTGCAGGTTGTGATCGCGACGTCGGACGACGAGGCGGAGGACCTCGCCGCGGCATTCCTGGAGACGGAGGGACGGAACATCGAGGCACGCCTCGAGGTCCGCGGACGCGTCGTCTACGTGTGGGAGGCGGCGCAGGAGCCTTCGCCGACCCAGCGACAGACGATGTACGACTGCTGGTACGAGTGACAGGAGACCGTATGGCGGCGCCGGTACGCTCCGACGTCGGATGATCAGCGTCCTCTTCACCTGCGCGGGGCAGCGCGTCGACATCGTGAGCGCCTTCGGGCGGGCGGGCGCGACGACGATCGCCGCCGATCTCGACCCGCTCGCGCCCGCGCTGTACCACGCCGACGCAAGGCGCTCGTGCCGCGGGTCGACGACCCGGGCTACGTGGAGGCGCTTGCCGGGCTCGTGGCCGAGCACGACGTCCGCCTCGTCGTTCCGCTCACCGATCTCGACCAGGAGATCGTCTCCGCAGCCCGCGACGACCTCGCGCCGGCGCTCGTGCTCGCGCCGAGCCCCGAGGTGTGCCGCACGATGGGAGACAAGTACCTCGCGCACCGGTTCTTCGAGGACAGCGGCATCTCGAGCCCGCGCACCTGGCTCCCGGGCGACGGTCCCGGACGACGCCCGCTACCCGCTCCTCGTCAAGGTGCGCGAGGGGTTCGGGTCGCGCCACATCTACCGCGCCGACGACGCCGAGCAGCTCGCGTTCCACCTGGGCTCGACGCCGGTCGACTCGATGGTGCAGGAGCGCTGCCTCGGCGAGGAGTTCTCGATCGACGTGTTCTGCGACCTCGAGAGCCGCTGCCTGAACGCGATCCCCCGCTCGATGATCCAGTCGAAGGGCGGCGAGTCGATCAAGGGCCGCTCGCTGAAGGACGCCGAGCTGATCGCGCACGGCGCGCGGGTCGCGGAGACGATCGGCATCGTCGGTCCGGCCAACATCCAGTGCTTCCGCGAGCCGGACGGCAGCCTGCCCGTCACCGACGTCAACCCGCGCTTCGGCGGCGCGTTCCCGCTGCCGCTCGCCGCCGGGAGCCGCTACCCGGAGCTCGCGCTCGAGCTCGCCCTCGGAGAGCGTCCCGAGCCGCGCCTCGGCGACTTCCGCGAGGGTGTCGTGATGACGCGGTTCTTCTCCGACCTCTGCCTCGTCGAGAACGGGGCCGGCGAGCTCGTCCCGTTCGCCGAGGAGCTGCCGCACCCCGTCGCCGCCGAGCCGGGAAGAACGGGACGATGAGGTACCTCGTCACCGGCGCGGCCGGCTTCATCGGCTCGCACCTCGCCGAGTCGCTCGCCGCCGCCGGGCACGACGTCGTCGGGGTCGACTCGTTCAACGACTACTACGACCCGGCCCGGAAGCGGGCGAACGCAGAGTCGCTCGACGTGGTCGAGGCGGACCTCGTGACGGCCTCGCTCGACCTCCTGCTCGACGGCGTCGACGGCGTGTTCCACCTCGCGGGGCAGCCGGGCGTGCGCGCGAGCTTCGGCCCCGACTTCGAGAACTACGTGCAGCGGAACGTCCATGCCAGCGGCCGGCTGTTCGAGGCCGCGGCGGGCCGGGGCGTCCGGGTCGTCTTCGCGTCGTCGTCCTCGATCTACGGCGACGCCGAGAGCTACCCGACCGCCGAGGACGCGGTGCCGCAGCCGATCGCGCCGTACGGGGTCACGAAGCTCTGCGTCGAGCACCTCGCCTATGCGCATGCGCGGACGACGGGCCTCGGCGCCGTCTGCATGCGCTACTTCACCGTCTACGGTCCGCGCCAGCGACCCGACATGGCCTTCACGCCGCTCCTCGAGGCGCTCGCCTCGGGGAAGCCCTACCGGCTCTTCGGGGACGGCTCCGTGTCGCGGAGCTTCACCTTCGTCGCCGACGCCGTGTCCGGGACGATCGCGGCGATGGAGCGCGGCGCGAGCGGGGAGACCTACAACATCGGCGGCGGCGAGGAGGCGACGATGCGTGACGCGATCGCCCTGGCCGAGGAGGTCGCCGGGCGCGAGCTCCTCGTCGAGCGCCACGCGGCCGCGGTGGGGGACGTGAAGCGCACGCGGGCGGACGTCGGCAAGGCGGAGGCGGAGCTCGGCTGGGTCCCGACGACCTCGCTCGAGGACGGTCTCCGTGCCCATTGGGCCTGGGTCGCCGGTAGGGTTCCGGCGCCTTGAGCGAAGCACGGCGGACAGGTGGCGTCGACCTCGACGCCGAGCGCGAGGTCGACCTCCAGTCGGCCTGGTCGCGCATCACCGCTCGCTGGTGGCTGCCGATCGGCGGCCTGGTGCTCGGTGCGATCCTCGGCGTGCTCGTCTCCGTCGGGAGCGGCGACGTCTACCGCGCGGAGGCGCTCGTCTACCTCGGCCAGCCGTTCACGCCGGCGGGCGGCGGCCAGCTGCAGAGCCTTCAGACGAACCCGAAGACGGTCAGCGAGATCGTCCGCAGCGAGGCTGCGATCAAGACGGCGGCCAACGCGGCGGACATGCAGCCGGGCCGCCTCCGCGGGAACGTCACGTCGACGGCGGTCGTCCAGCCGGGGCAGGTCGCGCGCAACTTCACGCCGCTCGTCCAGATCGAGGTCCGCGGGCCGACGAAGGTCAAGGCCGAGGCGGCGGCCAACTCGTTCGCCAACACGGTCGTCAGGCAGGTCGTGCCGTACATCGACCGCAAGATGGAGCTGCTCGAGTCCCAGATCGCGAACAACGAGCAGCAGCTCGAGGACATCGCGGCCCGGATCGCCAGCGCGAACGAGCAGCAGCGCTCGGCGAACGCCGACGCAGGCCTCTCGCTCGCCGAGAAGCTGCTCGTCTCGACGAACTCGAACGCGACCGTGAACGCGGCCGAGCAGCGCCGTGGCGAGGTCGTCCGAGACCTCGACACCGCCCGCCAGCTGCTCTCGCTCGCCGAGAACGTCGAGCTCTCGCGGGTCGTCCAGCCCGCGATCGGGGTCCGCACCTCGGCCACGAGCCGGCGGAACGCCGCCGCGGTCGGCGCGCTCGCCGGTCTCCTGCTCGGCGCCCTCGCGGCGATCGTCGCCGACCCGTGGCTCCGGCGCAGGAGCGCAGCCGCGGCATAGAGGCCGCACCGTGGTCGAGGGCAAGCGCGTCGCGGTCGTCGTCCCCGCCTTCGAGGAGGAGCTGCTCGTCGCGGACACGATCCGCGGCATCCCCGACTTCGTCGACCTGATCGTCGTCGTCGACGACCGCTCGTCCGATCAGACCGTCGAGCGGGCGCGCGGGACCCGCGACCCCCGGCTCGAGGTGATCGAGCACGCCGCGAACCAGGGCGTGGGGGGCGCGATCGTGACGGGCTACGCGCGCTGCCGCGAGCTCGGCGTCGACGTCACGTGCGTGATGGCGGCCGACAACCAGATGGATCCGGACGAGCTCGCCACCATCGTCGGGCCGGTTGCGCGCGGCGAGGCCGACTACGTCGAAGGCGAACCGGCTCGTCAGCGGCGAGGCCTGGCAGCTGATCCCGCGGTCGCGCTACCTCGGCAACGCGATCCTCTCGCTCCTGACGAAGATCGCGTCCGGCTACTGGCACGTGGCCGACTCGCAGGCGGGATACGCGGCCCTCTCGCTCGACGCGCTCCGCCGGCTCGACCTCGACCGGCTCTACCGCCGCTACGGCTTCCCGAACGACATGCTCGTCCACCTGAACGTGCAGAACGCGCGCGTGCGCGACGTCCCGTCGCGGCCGATCTACGGCGTCGGCGAGCGCTCGGGGATCAAGATCCACCGCGTCGCGCCGCGGATCGCTTGGCTCCTGTTCAAGGGCTTCTGGTGGCGGATGAAGGAGAAGTACGTGATCCGCGACTTCCATCCGCTCGTGTTCTTCTACTCCCTCGGCGCGCTCATGACCGTGGTCGGCTTCGTCCTCGGCCTGATCGTGACGATCTCACGCGTCGGGTGGGGGAACGACATCACGACGGCGACGATCGTCCTCGTCGCGCTCCTGCTCGTCTCGGGGACGCAGTTCACGCTGTTCGCGATGTGGTTCGACCAGGAGGCGAACAAGGACCTGCGCTGAGGCCCGTCGTCAAGCCGTTTCTTGGACTTCAATGGCCTCTCTGCAAACACGGTGCAAACGCGCTGCCGGTCGAGCGTCGGCGGAAGGGCAACAAGACGGGCTCTCCGTACCCTCCCCGTGGGCTTCTCGTGAGCCGTCTCGGCGCGCTCCTAGGAACGGCGGCCGTCGCCACCTGCTCTTGTAGGTGGCGACCGCCGTTTGAGAAGCTCGCGTTCTCCCGCGCCAAGTCGGGAGACTCGGGTCAGTTCGTGCTAGACGGTAGAGCCGCCTCGACGGTCGTCAGCACCGGGACCCGCCGGGGCTTGGACTGTTCCGGCTTCTTGACGTGGACTTCGAGCGTCCCGTTGGCGTAGTGCGCCTGGGCCTCGCCCTCGCCACAGCCCTGCGGTAGAGCGACCGAGCGCGTGAAGTCACCGAAGCGACGCTCGTAGCGGAAGAAACGCTCATCTTCCACCTTCTCGGCGCGCTCGCGCGAGCCGCTGACCGTGAGGGTGTCGTCTTCGATCTCTACGGCAATCTTTTCCTCCGGTATGCCGGGCATGTCGAACGCGTACACCAGATCGCCCTCCGTCTCCCAGACGTCAAGCGGGGGTGCCCATGCCTCGGCGGAGCGAGCGGGCGACTCAAAGACAGTGCTGATCAGCCGCTCGAATTCGGCATTCATGGGGAAATTTCGTAGCGGTTCCCGGAAGCGGACAAGGGTGGTCATGACAATCGTCTCCTTGCATCACCGTACATTGAGATCAATTGTAGCATAAAATCTAAGTCTTTTGATAGAAGATCAGATGGATGAGGCAATGACGATCGTGGCCGCCTGGGTGAAGGATTGAGGTTCGAGCCCGCGCTCCCCGACCCGCCGAAGACGAGCGGCAATGTGGTCGCCGCACCAAAAGCCGTCCGTCGCCTGAGCCAGCAGGCACCGTGGGCCGCAGGGACCCTTCCCGGGGTCCTCTCCGGCTCGGCACGACCAACCGTCGGGATCGACCAATGGGCCGGAGCCCGCGCCAACCCGACCGCCTAAACGCAAATCACGAAAGGGCTTACACTCGGCCCATGAGCAATCTGATCGCCAAGATCCGCCACTGGCTTCACCTCGAGAAGAAGCCGAAGACCTAGCGGACGCAACGACTCGCGCACGCGCTGCACGTGAGTGCATCCCTGCCGTTTCAGCAACGGGGCGGCTGGAGCGCAGTGACTGTCCGGGGCTTCCTCTGATCCGCCCCCTGGGCCTGTGCCGCTCCCCCACCCTCCGGCGGCACGCTCCGGGGCGCATTTCGTTCTTCGGCAACTACCCCGGCCCGGAGCACGCCCGCTGCAATCGAGCGACCTCGGGCCGGGCAGGAGCCATGAGCCGCATAGGTGACCGTCGGCGCCCTACCCGAGGCTCTCACGTTCGCGCCGAAGGCGCACTTGATCGCGCTTCAGCTGCCGCACCTGTGCCTCGCGCTCGTGGTGCTTCTTGAGTTGCGTGACGAGCACGTTGCGAAGCTCCTCGAATCCAGCCGGCCCGTCGGCAACCACGGCCACGATCCGCTCACGATCGGCGACGCTCAGCGCCAAGATGGTGTTGTTGTTCGTGAGGGCTCGTTCGAGCTTTGTTGCGAGCTCGTCGCCCTGGAGCATGGTCGCGAGCAGCTGCACGTTCTCGGTGCCTACTGTCGAGCCGGAGAGGATCACGCGTCGGTGGGCTCGACCACGAGGGTGCAGACGAAGCGGGCCATACTGTCGCCTGCGCTGTCCTCGCGGAGGAGCCATTCGACGCCGTGGAGGACATACGCCTCACCGTCAACAACAAGCTGCCCATCGATATGGGGCTCGCCATCGTCGTTGTTGAACCGGTACTCCGACCACTCCGACCTGCCGCGGTTGTCGCCGCGGTAGACGAGCTGGAAGCGGGTCATGGTCTTCCTCCTGACGCTCAACCGGCGCGGTGGCCGGGAGTGGTCAGGGCGGAGGAAGAGTCAGTTGCTTACCTCGAGTGTACGCCCTTCCGCGGTTTCCGACGCCTTCGCATCTTCGAGGGTTCGCAGCTTTCGGCGCAATTACCGGACGGGACGTGGCAGCGTGAGCGAGCGGCCTCTCACCGCGCGTTGGACGAGGCCTCTGAGGAGCCGCGTTGGCCGATCAACCTGCGAGTGGCGCGGGACTGACGAGACTTTCTGCCAGTCGCCATTCGTGTTCGAGGAGCTGGACGCCTCGAAGCTCCGCAAGCCCGTACGGGCAGTACTCAAGCACGCGCAAGATCGCTTCCCTGTCGGAGATCGTCAACGACACGATCTCGCGTTCGTTGTCGTAGGCGTCCTCGAGGGTTTCGGCAGTAGCGTTGCGCCCCACTCGTAGCTGGGCGTTGTTCCACAGAGCACGCCGCCTGTCGCGAGTACGCGGCGAGCTTCGCTCAAGAAGCCCAGACCGAGGAATCCATCGCAAAGAAGCGCAGCCACAACTGCGAACTCGTTGTCGGGAAACGGAAGCTCTTCGGCGTCATGAAGAACTCGCAGTCTCGACGGCTCCCGGTCCTCAAGGCTGAGCATCGCAGGACTGTTGTCCAACTGCACGACGTGCTCGGGATCAATGCCCAAGAACTCCCCGACACGACCTCGTCCAGCACCAGGCTCCAACACGAGGCCGCTGGGAAGGCGACCTCCCCAACCCGCGACGGCACCACGTGTAGCCGCGTCAAAGTTCCGAGACGTCTTGTGGGCGGCGTCGTAGTACTCGCCAGCTATCGCATCGTAGGCGGCCCGGTCTCCCACGGCTGCCATCCTGCCTCATGCCGCGGCCGACGCGATCGCCACGCAAACGTGTTGCAAACGAACCATGCGGACGCGACGGCTTCAGCCGGAACAAACATCACGACTTCTCACAGCGCGGCCAGCGCGCGACGCGTTCGTTCAGCCCCCGGGAGATTCCGCTTCCGCTCGTGCATCGCGAGCTCGCGAGCGAGAGTCTCTCGCGCCTCCTCGATCTTGCCCTGGAGCTGCAAGACATGAGCGAGCGCTGCGAGCGCCTGGGCACCGAGGAAAACGTTGTCGCTCCCTTCCCACAATGCGAGCGTTGCCCGTGAGGCATTCTCCGCCTCCGCGAGGCGCCCAGCGGTCGCAAGCGCCCACGCGCGTGCCGCACCGGCGAGGACCCGTGGTTCGAGGTCGTCGGCCGGTACCCGTTCGGCGTCTTCGATGTGCGCGAAGACTTCGTGAACGTCTCCACGTCGACTCAGGACGAGCGCAAGATTCGCCGAGATGCTCGCGAGCGGGTTCTCGGCACCCATCCGCTGAAGCTCGGCGTGTGCACGTCTTAGTTCGCGTTCGGCGTTGACGAGGTCGCCCGCAGAGAGCTCGATGAACGTGAGCTGCAACGACGTGCACGCGTGGTTGACGAGGAGGCCGAGGTCCGCAGTGATCCGCTTGCTTCGCTCGGTCAGCTCACGCGCCTCGTCGAACTCGCCCCGATATGTCCTCGCGATCGCGAAGAAGAGCAGTGCGAACCACTCGACCGACTGATCCTCGGCGCTGCGCTCGACGACCTCCCGCACGACGAGATCGTCGTCCTCGATCGGATCGGGGCCGAAGGCATGCGCGAGCGAGAGCCATTCCAGGATCTCTGTTTCTTCCCGTCGTCGCCCCCCAGCGAGCCGCACCTCCCTCAGCGCCTCGCGTCCCGTCCGCGAGACGAACTCCAGTTGTTGTCGCCAAACCTGGGCGATACACGCGCGGATCAGGGCACGGCCATGCTCGAGCGGTGCGCCGAGCGCTTCCAGCCGGCTGGCCGCTGCAGAGGCGGTCTGGAAGAGCTCGTCGCCGGTCGCCGTACCGTGCACCGTCCGCAGGAAGGTCAGCTCTACATGCGCTGCGAGCTCGAGCCGCTCGTCCTCCAGCGCCCGCGCGCGCTCGAACACGTCCGTGAGCACCGTCTCTGCCGACTCGAACCGGCCCAACTTCAGCAGGCCCATCGCACTTTCCAGCGCCAACGCGGCGCGTGCACGCCGATCCGTGGCCAGCGTCGCGGCGCGGTCGAAGAGCTTCACGCCAGCGGCGAGGTCGCCTCGGCCCAGAGCGCGTGTCCCCGCCGCCGCAAGGTGGCTGGAGGCGCGATCGCTCAGGTCGGCGCGCTCGAGCGGTCCGAGCTCATTGAGCAAGCAGCATGCCTGCTCGAGGTGATAGCCGACGATCTCCTCGACCTCGACGACCCGATCTTCCGCTCTCCCGGTGAGCCAGTCCGCGAAACGCTCGTGGAGCTCTGCGCGCAAACGTTTGGCGATCCCTCGGTAGGCGGCATCGCGGATCAGGATGTGTCTGAACCGGAAGGCGGCCTCGTCGGCAAAGGCCGCTTCTGCCGCGACGCAGAGATCACGCTCCGCGAGCCGCTCGATTGCGGCCCGGACTGTCCCTTCGCCATCGGAGAGCGCCTCCACCGCGCCGCGGTGGAAGACCTGTCCCTCGACCGAGCCGCGCTCCGCGGCCTCGCGCTCCGGACGTGCCAGCCGGTCGAGCCTCGCTCCGAGGAGCTCCTCGAGCGTCGCGGGGACCGCGGCGTGAGGGTCGTCCGCGAGCATTGCAGCCAGCTCCTCGACGAAAAGAGGGTTGCCGCCTGCGGCCTCGTGCACCCGCGCGAGCTCCGCCTCAGCAACACCGAGCGCGGCCGCGAGTAAGTCGACATCGCCCGCCGAGAGCGGCGCGAGGCGCACGATCCTCCCCGGCCACTCGGGCCGACTCTCGAGCAGTTCCTGCCGGGCCAGCCCGACCAGCAGGAGGCGCCCCTGGCCGCGTCCCGCGACGTGCTCGACCAAATCGAGCAGCACGTCCTCCGCCCAGTGCAGGTCGTCGAGCACGACCACGACACGCCGTTCCTCCGACAGCCGCTCGAGCACCCGCCGGGTGGCAAAGGCGATTGTCTCCGGCGAGGCGCTTCCTTCACCCAGTCCCAACGCCACCTCGAGCGGTGCCGCTGTCGACGGGTCCCGTGCGAGCGCGGCGAGCTGCTCACGGGCGTCCGCGACCGAGCTCTCGTCGTGGATCCCGGCCGCCGTCCGCATGATCTCGGCGAGGGGCCAATAGGTGATTCCCTCCCCGTAGGAGAGGCAACGTCCTTCCAGCACGAGCGCATCGGACCCTGTCAGGAGCTCCTTGACAAGACGCGACTTCCCCACCCCCGGCTCACCGATAACGCTAGCCATGCGACAGGCACCGTCGGCTTGCTCGAGCTCGGCGCGCAGCACCGCGAGCTCCCCGTCGCGGCCGACCAGCGTGCCGCCGTGGCGCCGCTCGCGCCCCACGGCCAGCGATCGGACGGCGCGCAGTCGGTAGGCGGGTACGGGCTCGGCCTTGCCCTTGGCGGACACCGGATCGACCGAATCGGCATCGACCGCATCCCGCACCAACCGGAAGGTCGACTCGCCGATAAGGACCTCACCAGGTGAGGCTGCCTGCTCGAGGCGTGCAGCCGTGTTGACCGCATCGCCGGTCACGAACGTCTCCCGAGTCGACGAGTCCCCGGCAACTACCTCCCCGGTGTGAACGCCGATCCGCAGCGCGATCGTCGACCCCACACGACGGAGCAACTCCTCGTTCAACCCGACCACCTGCTGCTGCATCTCCCACGCGGCACGCACTGCCCGCAACGCATCGTCCTCGTGCGCGACCGGTACGCCGAATACCGCCATCACGGCGTCCCCCACGAACTTCTCGACCGTCCCCCCATGACGTTCGATCGCATCGCGCATCGTGTGGAAATATCGGAACATCAGCTCCCGCACCGACTCCGCGTCCACCCGCTCGCCCATCGCAGTAGACCCCGAGACGTCGCAGAAGAGCAGGGTCGCGAGTTTTCGCCGCTCGGGAACCGGCGTCGACAGGGGGGCGCCGCAAGCGGGGCAGAAGCCGAAGCTCCCAGGACTCTCCCGGCCGCACGCACCGCAGGTCGGCACGCGTGCAGCGTACGACCATTCCGTTCCCGGGTGAAGCGCCTCGTCCTCGCCCGCCCCGGATTGATCGACCGGCTGGCCGATAGGGTGCCGCAGTGAAGATTCGCCGTCGTCGGCACAGGGGCGATGGGCTCGGTCTACGCCGCGGTTCTTGCAAACGCCGTGCAAACGCGCGAGACCAAACGCGACGTTCTCAGCCGGACACGCCACCACGACTTGACGCCTTCTGCCCGACGGGAAGGCACGTCGCGGCATACGCCGACCCAAACGGCATCCCGGTTACGGACCCAGGAGGCGAACAAGGAGCTGCGCTGAGCGGTCGTCGCCCAGCGACACCGAACGGCTGGCCCGTGCAGATGCACCTCGTGTCCGCGTTTCGGCTGACTTCGCGCCGCTGGGTGATCAGAGGCCTCAGTCGAGTGCACCTCGCCGTTCATCGTGTGACCAGGGGACGTCTGCTCGGCTCGGTGGCCGGAATGCCGGTGCTCCTGCTCACCACCACGGGCCGGCGGTCGGGTAAGGCGCGCACGACGCCGCTCACGTTCTTTCGGGACGGGACCGACCTCGTCGTGATCGCATCGAACGGAGGCGCGGATCGTCCGCCCGACTGGTCGCTCAACCTGCAGCAGACCCCGCGCGCGGTGGTCGAGATCGGCACCGACAAGCTCGTTGTCACGGCTAGGCCGGCCTCGGAGCAGGAACGCGAGCGGCTGTGGGTCGTGGTCACGGCCACGTACGACGGGTACGCCCGCTACCAAGAACGGACAGCGCGACGGATACCGGTCGTCCTTCTCACACCCGACGCTCCGCTCCTCGGGTCCGCAGATGGCTCGCGAGGCCCGCTTGCGCACCGCCCGGGCACTGCGTAGGGTCGTCCGACCCTGAACCAGAGGAGCTCCGTGCCCTTCGATCGCTTCGCACGCTTCCTGCCGCTCGTGCTGGCTGTTGTTCTGAGCGGATGCGGCGGAGGAGACGACTCCGTACAAGCCACCACCGTCTCATCCGAGGCCCCCATCGACCGAGTTGTCCCCGTCGCGGGCGAGCGCGGGCTGTATCTGAGGTGCTCGGGAACCGGCTCGCCCACGGTTGTGATGGAGGGAGGCGACGGGGACACGAGCGACTCCTACGCGTTCGCCGAGAGCCGCCTGGCGGCGGTGACGAGAACGTGCGTCTATGACCGGGCCAACCTGGGCGGCAGCGATCCCGCGCCGGGGCCTCGCGGCTTCAGTGATCTCGTGGAGGATCTGGACCGGCTACTCGCGAACGCCGAGGTCCCGGAGCCATACGTCCTCGTCGGGACCTCGGGTGGCGGATACATCGTCGCGGGCTACGCCTTTGCCCACCCAACGCGGATTGCGGGGATGGCCTTCATCGACGTGGGGGCCCCTTTCCGCGACCCACCGCCACCGATCGTGGAAGAAACGCGGTGGAACCACCCCTCGAACGTCGAGCGACGCGACTATCTCCAGGTCGAGAAGGACGCTTGGGCAGCACGAAAAGAAGTTGGTGACATCCCGATCACGATCGTCAGCAACGCCTACAGCGACGACGAGATCGAGGCGGCGACGTTCCCGTCCGAGCGCAGAGGGATGCGAGCGAACGTCCAGGACCAACGAGGCTGGCTGACTCTCAGCCCTCGGGCCAAGCAGACCATCGTCCACACGGGCCACGCAGTGGAGGAAGCAGACCCAGAGCTCGTTATCAAAGTGATCCTCGACGTCATCAAGGCCGCAAGAAACGAGTAATCGCCCGTGAAGATCGCGGTCGTCGGCGCGGGGGCGATGGGCTCGGTGTACGCCGGGATCCTCGGCGACGCCGGCAACGAGGTGTGGGCGCTCGACGTCTGGGAAGAGCACGTCGAGGCGATCAACCGCGACGGGCTGACCGTCGAGGGCGCCAGCGGCCGGCGCACCGTCCGCATCGACGCCACGTCCGACCCGGCCGTCGATCGGCGTCTGCGACCTCGTCGTGATCGCGACCAAGGCGCGGGACGTCGAGACCGCCGCGCGCCACGCGACGCCGCTCCTCGGGCCGGACACGGTCGTCCTCCCGATCCAGAACGGCCTCGGCAGTGCCGACCGGATCGCCTCGGTGCTCGGCGAGGAAGCGGTGGCGATCGGGGTCGCAGGCGGGTTCGGCGCGTCGATCGTCGCGCCGGGGCACGTCCACCACAACGGCTGGGAGCTCGTGCGGCTCGGAGAGCGCAACGGGCCTGCGACGCCGCGGATCCACCGGATCGCCGCAGGTGTGGGCCGACGCGGGCTTCCGCGTCCAGGTCGTACGACGACGTCGAGCAGCTCGTCTGGGAGAAGCTCATCTGCAACGTCACGTTCAGCGGCACGTGCGCGGTGCTCGAGCGCACGATCGGCGAGGTGCTCGACGACCCGTCGGCCTGGCAGGTCGCCTCCGCCTGCGGCACCGAGGCGTACGCCGTCGCGCGGGCGCGTGGGATCGCGCTCGCCTTCGACGACCCGGTCGCCTACGTGCGCGCGTTCGGCGCGAAGATCGCCGGCGCCCGGCCCTCGATGCTTCTCGACGTGATGGCCGGCCGGCCGTGCGAGATCGACGTGATCAACGGCGCGATCCCGCCCGCGGCGCGCGAGGTCGGGCTCACCGCGCCCGTGAACGAGGTCGTCACGGCGCTCGTCCGGGCGAAGAGCCCCGGCTCCTGACACCGCGGCCGGTCCGGTGCCGACTACCGTCGCGGCATGCGGCTCGGCACGATCGGCGTCTGGTGCGGGGCGTTCACGGTCGCGCCCGCTGCCGAGGCCCGGCCGGCGGCCCGCGAGATCGAGGCGCTCGGCTACGGCACGCTCTGGTACTCCGAGGGGCTCGGCACGAGGGAGTCGTTCACCAACGCGGCCGTGCTCCTTGCGGCGACCGACCGGCTCCAGATCGCCTCGGGCATCGCGAACATCTGGGCACGCGACGCCGTGTCGGCGGCCAACGCCGCGCGCGTCCTCTCAGACGCCTTCGACGACCGGTACCTCCTCGGGCTCGGCGTCAGCCACCCGCGGCAGGTCGACCCGCGCGGGCACACGTACCGGAAGCCGGTCTCGACGATGCGTGCCTACCTCGACGCGATGGACGACGACCCGTTGGTCAGCCCGGACGGCCCGGGTGTGACGCGGCCCCCCGTGCCGCGCATGCTCGCGGCGCTCCGCCCGCCGATGCTGCGGCTCGCCGCGGAGAAGGCGCTCGGCGCGCACACGTTCCTCGTGCCGGTCGAGCACACGCGGCGAGCCCGGGAGATCCTCGGCCCGGACGCCCTCCTCGTCGTGGAGCAGAAGGTCGTCCTCGCCGACGATCCCGCGGAGGCGCGCGCGCGAGCGCGTGCTGCGCTCGCGTGGTACCTCGACACGCCGAACTACCTCGACAACCTCCGGTGGCTCGGCTTCGCGGACGACGACTTCGAGAACGGCGGCTCGGACGTGCTCGTCGACGCCCTCGTCGCCGCCGGAGACGGGGACGCGATCACGGCTCGTTGCCAGGCGCACCTCGAGGCAGGGGCGACCCAGGTCGCGATCCAGCCGCTCGAGGAAGGCGACCCGTTCGGCCGCGAGACGCTCAGGCGTCTCGCGGCCGTCCTCCTCGAGCGGTCGTAGAGCGACCGTGCCGCCCCGGCTCGGCTAGCGGCGCACCTCGAGCACGATGTTGAACGCGGTCTCGTGGGCGACGCGGACCGAGGTGAACCCGGCCTCCTGGAGCACCGACGCGAGTCGCGCGGGGCCGGCCTGCGCGCCGAGCGCGAGCCCGACGCCCTCCGACCGCGAGTGCTGGACGCAGACCGCGGTCGAGACCGAGTAGTACAGGTGCCCGACGGGCCCGAGGTTGTCCGGCACGGTGTCTCCGGCGAACGGCTCGACGACCATCAGCGTCCCGTCGTCCGCGAGCGCCTCGTACGCGCGGCGGGCCGCGCCGACCGGGTCGCCGAGGTCGTGGAAGGTGTCGAAGAAGCAGATGAGGTCGTAGCCCGTGCCCTGGTACGAGCCGGCGTCCGCCCGCTCGAACCGGACGCGGTCGGCGACCCCGGCCTCCTCGGCATGCGCCGCGGCGGCGGCGATCGACGCCCCGTGCGTGTCGAAGCCGACGAACCGCGAGCGCTCGAAGGCCGATGCCATGAGGATCGTCGAGTGGCCGTGGCCGCAGCCGATGTCCGCCACGAGCGCGCCCTGCTCGAGCCGCTCGACGACGCCGTCGAGCGCCGGCAGCCACTCCGGCACAAGGACGGCCCCGTACGCGTTCCGGTAGAAGGTCGCGACCCCGCACTGGAGCCGTCCGTTGTGCTCGCCCCACGGGACGCCCTCACCCGTGCGGAAGACCTCGAGCGTCCGCTCCTGGTCGAGCCACATCGAGGCGGGCACGTCGTACGCCCCGGGCAGGAAGACCGGGCTCGTCTCGTCGGCGAGCACGGGCGCGTGATCGTCCGGCAGTTCGTACGTCTCCGACGCGTCGTGGTAGGCGAGGTAGCCGGAGGCCACCTGCGAGTTGAGCCACTCGCGGACGTAGCGCTCGTCGCACCCCGTCCGCGCTGCAAGCTCGTGCGAGCTCACCGGGCCCTGGCCCGCGAGCGCACGGTAGAGGCCGAGCCGGTGCCCGACGCTCACCATCACGCCGCCGTACGTTGCGGCCAGGTCGGCGAGCGCGCGACCGACGAACGCTTCCGTCGTTGTCTCTGTGACTGACATTTCGTCCTCCGTGTCCTGGTTTCGACTGCCATGTCACGATCGCGATCACGGCGCGCGCGCGGAAGGGTGACTCCGGCCAGAATGGGTCCGAAGGTGCCATCGGACGCCCGAATCGACCGTCGCGAGCCGCTCACCGTCTCGCTGCTCGTCCTCCCCGACGCCTCAGTCGGCGGCCTCGCCGGGATGCTCGACACGCTCTCGAGCTTCCCGCTCCTCGCCACGTTCGACGACGCGCTGCCCCGGGAGCCGCCGTTCACGGTCGAGCTCGTCGGTGCGTCCCGCGGTCGCGCTGGCACGGCCAGCGGCGTCGAGCTCGACGTGCACCGCTCGGTCGCCGACCCGATCACGACGGACATCGCGATCGTCCCGTCGGTCATGGTCGCCGACGCGCGATGGGAGCAGGGCCGGTACCCCGAGCTCGTCGACTGGCTTCGGCGCGTCCACGAGAGCGGAGCGCTCGTCTGCTCCGCCTGCTCCGGGGTCCTCCTCATCGCGGAAACGGGCCTCCTCTCGGGGCGTGAGGCGACGATCCACCCGGCCTACGCGCCGACGTTCCGCGACAACTTCCCGGACGTCCGGCTCACCCTCGACGAGATCCTCGTCGCGACGGGCGACCGCGAGGAGCTCGTGATGGCAGGCGCCTCGGCGTCCTGGCACGACCTCGTCCTCTACCTCGTGGCGCGGCACGTCGGCCCGACGGCGGCGCAGGCGGTCGCGAAGTTCCTGCTCCTGCAGTGGCACCTCGACGGCCAGGGGCCGTACGTCCCCTTCGCGCCTCCGACCGATCACGGCGACGCGGTCGTGCTCGAGGCGCAGAGCTGGCTCCGGACGAGCTACGCGGTCGCGGCGCCCGTGACCGAGCTCGTTGAGCGGTCGGGGTTGCCGGAGCGCACGTTCAAGCGGCGGTTCGCGACCGCCACGGGCTACTCGCCGATCGACTACGTGCAGCGCGTCCGCGTGGAGGAGGCGAAGCGGCGCCTCGAGCGGACGTCGATGCCCGTCGACCGGCTCAGCTACGCGGTCGGCTACGAGGATCCCGCGTCGTTCCGCCGCCTCTTCAAGCGGGTCACCGGCGTGACGCCGGCCGCGTACCGGCGCAAGCTCCAGCTGCCTGCCTTCGCGCGGTCGACGGAGCGTCACGCGGCCGGCTGACGGCGCCGCTCATGCGGCGCCGGGCGGGATGTGCCAAGATCCCGCGGCGGCCGGGCACGGACGTACCGTGGATCGTTCTCGGAGGACGACACGATGGAGTTCGAGCAGCGGGTACCCGTTCCCGAGGTTGCGGCGACTTCCGCGCGAGAGCAGCGGCTCTGGCTCGCCGACGACGCGCGGGTGCGCCCGCGCGCGAGCGACTCCTACGTCGTCGTCGACGAGCGCGACGAGGGCGTGATCGTCCTCGTCGTTGCCGCGTGGCCGCGGCTCGACGACCTCGGCCGACTCGACTTCCGTGGCCGGCGGCGCTCGGTGACGGTCACCGAGGAGGCACTCAACGCGGTGGTGAAGCGGCGCGCGAAGCGGCCCGAGGGCGTCGACCGGCCCGCTCGCATCAGCGACGCGTTCTCCGTCCGCGGCCGCGTCACGGGCGACCCCGCCGCGTGGGGGCGCATCGTCGACGTGAGCGGCGAGGCGCGCGACCAGGCGCGGATCGCCTACTACGCCGCCGTCGCACCTCGTGCCACCCCGAAGGAAGCCAAGGCGCTCCGGCTCGACGAGGGGCCGCCGACGCCGCCGACGGTCGAGGTCGCGACGGTCGCCCACCCGGCGATCTGAGGCAGCCGTGGCGCAGCCCGTCCCCATCCCTGCCAACCTCTTCGCAGCGCTCCCTGCCGGCGAGTCGCTCGTCGACCAGATCGGCCCCAACGACCTCGTCTACTTTCTCTGCAACGTCGGGGACGGCGACGCCCAGCTGCTCCTGCTGCCGGAGCAGGCGGCGACGACCGGGCCGCCCAGCCGCCGCGCGATCGTCGTCGACAGCTCGAGCCCGACGAAGATCCCGCGCCTGATCCGCACGCTGCTCGCCGCGGGGCTGCTCCCGGCGGAGCCGGGCACCCCGACGAAGCCGGTCGCGGGCACGATCGCGCTCGTCGTCGCCACGCATCCGCACCGCGATCACATCGGCGGGATGAGCCAGCTGCTGACCGCGTTCTCCGGCGCGATCTCCGAGCTGTGGGAGCCCGGCTACTACCACACAGGCCCCGACTACATCGAGATGATGAACGCGATCGAAAGCCAGCCGCAGCTCCTGTACGCGCAGCCGACGAGCGGGCTCCGCCGCTTCATCGGCAACGTCGCGGTCACCGTCCTGACGCCGTCGATCCAGCTGCGGAACCGGTTCGACACGTACGGCGTCGAGGTCAACAACTCGTCCATCGCGCTTCGTATCGAGTTCCCGGCGACACGCGTCGTGCAGCGCGCCGCCGACCGGAGCCTCGTCGACACCCCGAACACGAAGTCGCTCATCCTCGGCGGCGACGCGCAGACCTTGTCCTGGTCGTACGCCGACACCGACTTCCCCGTGCTGGCCGCCTCGAGCAGCGCCGCGGCGAAGGCGATCAAGGCCGCGACCGGCTCCGACCCGCTACGCAGCCAGGTCCTCAAGGTCTCGCATCACGCCTCCAAGCACGGCGTCAACCTGGAGCTCGTCGAGCGGATCGACCCCGCGCTCACGCTCGTCTCGAGCGTTGCCGGCGGCGGGTCGTACCGGTTCCCGCACACCGTTACGCAGGAGCTGATCCGCGAGGCGATCGACCCGACCACCACGAGCGGCGATCCGCACCCGCCCGACTGGGAGCTCGGGATCTTCTACACCTCCGACAAGACCACCGCCCCGGAGACGAAGCTCGGCTCGTTCGCCGTGGTGATCGGGCCGGGCCGGCGAACGGTGTGGAGGATGCTCGACTCGACGACCGGCGCGATCGATCTCGCGAACGCCCTGCGCTGGACCGGCTGAGCCAGGCTCCTCAGCGCGCGAGCGGCCACGACGCGACGGTTCCGACCGGGTTCCGCCACGTGCTCTTGTGCGTCGGGCCGGTGGGGCCCGTGCCGTCCCTGAGCGTCACCTCGCCGAGCCGGACGAAGCGGTCCTCGCCCCACGTCCCGGCGAAGGTCGTCCACGCGGGACTCGTCGAGGTCAGGCGCACGAGTCGCGGCGCGACGATGCGTCGCCCGCCGCCCGTGTGGTCGACGAGGCGGTACCCCAGCGCCGTGAAGATCGGGACGATGACCTTCGGGTCGCGCCAGCACCTCGGGTCGGTCCCGTGCACGCCCGGCCTCGGGTACGAGGCGTGCGAGCCAAGGCCCACGTACACCACCGGCCGCGCTGTCCCCCGCTGCGTCGGCACGTTCGCCCACGGGACGCGGACGCCGCCGCAGTGCTGCGCGTAGCCGACATGGAGCGGGCGTCCGCCCGCGTCGAGCACGACCGCGATGTGCTCCCAGTCGCCCTCGTGCGCCTGCCAGGCGTCGCTCGCGGCCGGGACGACCGGGCTCCAGAGGTTGAACGGCGTGAACAGCCAGTACTGGACGCACGGTCCGCGGCCCGCGCCGGTGGACAGCGCCGTAGACCGTCTGCGGGCCGCCGCCGAGCGGCAGGTAGCACTCGGCCCCCGCCGGCCCGAGCTCGGCCGTGCATCCTCGGACGTCGAGCCGCGTCGGAGCCTCGCCCGGCGCCGCCGGCGAGAAGGTGCCGTCCGGGCGCCGCACGAGCCGCTCGCTCGCGGCGAGAAACGCGTCCACCGTGACCGGAGGGAAGCGCTCCGCGGGGTGGAGCACGAGGACGGGCAGGTGACGGCGAAGAAGCGCCGCGTCGCCGGGTGGGGCGGCCGTCGCACCGGCGACCGTCCCCGCGGCAGCCGAGGCCGAGACGGCGAGTGCGGCGGCGAGCACGATCCGGCGCATTCGAGAAGGATCGCACCTGCTCGACCGCGCGACGCGCGCGGGTTCGGACTTCGTTAGCACGGGAGGCTCCCGTCCCGGCCGCCGGGTACCATCGCCCGCGATGCCGACGTCTCTCGTGACGGGCGGAGCCGGGTTCCTCGGCTCCCACCTCTGCGAGGCGCTCCTCGCGAGGGGGCACCGGGTGGTCTGTCTCGACAACCTCGAGACGGGGTCGCTGACGAACATCGAGCACCTGCGCGACGACGCCTTCGCCTTCGTCCCGCAGGACCTGACGCACCACGTCGAGATCGCAGAGCGGATCGACTTCGTCTACCACCTCGCGAGCCCGGCGAGCCCGATCGACTACCTGCGCCTCCCGCTGCAGACCCTGAAGGTGGGCTCGCACGGCACGCACAACGCGCTCGGCCTCGCCAAGGTGCATCGCTCGCGGTTCCTGCTCGCCTCCACGAGCGAGGTCTACGGGGACCCGCAGGTGCACCCGCAGCCCGAGACGTACTGGGGTCACGTGAATCCCATCGGCCCGCGCGGGGTATACGACGAGGCGAAGCGCTACGCCGAGGCGCTGACGATGGCCTACCACCGGCAGCAAGGGGTCGACACCGCGATCGTGAGGATCTTCAACACCTACGGACCACGGATGCGCCCGCACGACGGGCGGGCGATCCCGACGTTCATCCGCCAGGCACTCGAGGAGAAGCCCCTGACCGTCTTCGGCGACGGGTCGCAGACGCGCAGCTTCTGCTACGTCGACGACCTCGTCCGCGGGCTGATCCTCCTCGCCGAGTCCGGTGAGCACATGCCGGTGAACATCGGGAACCCGACGGAGATGAGCCTGCTCGAGCTCGCCGAGGCGGTCGTCGCGGCCACCGGCTCCTCCAGTCAGATCGTGTTCGAGGCCCTGCCGGTCGACGACCCGCAGGTGCGGCAGCCGGACATCACGCGCGCGCGACAACTTCTCGGCTGGGAGCCGGAGATCGCGCTCGACGACGGCCTTCGCCGCACGCTGGCGTCGCTCGGGAGGGATCCGGCGCGTGCGTAGACCGCTCGCGGCGGTCGCCGCTTCCCTCCTCGTCCTCACGGCATGCATGGCCTCGACCGCGTCGGCCTCGTCCTCGCTGCGCATCGGGATCTTCGACGACGGGATGGTCCTCTACGGCGAGCCCGACCGGGTCTTCGCGCAGCTCGCGAACACCGGCGCCCGTCTCGTGCGCGTCAACCTCTGGTGGTCGGGCCCCGGGATCCGGGTCGCGACCCGGAGGCCGCAGCGCCCTGCCGACCCGAACGACCCGGCCTACAACTGGGACACCTACGACAGGACGGTGCGCTTCGCGATCGTCAACGGGATGCAGCCCGTGTTCTCGATCCTCGGGACGCCCCCGTGGGCGAATGCGGCGAAGGGCTGGAACGTCGCGCCGACGAATGCGCGCGACCTGCGGCTGTTTGCAGCTGCGGCCCAGCGTCGCTACGGCGGCACGTTCGTCAACGCCGACGGCGTCACCCTGCCGCGCGTGAGCCTCTGGATGGCGTGGAACGAGCCGAACAACCCGGTCTTCCTCAAGCCGCAGTTCCGTCGTAGCGGGACGACGTGGACGATCCAGTCGGGACGCGACTACGCGAAGATGTGCAACGCGATCGTCCAGGGGATCAAGTCGATCCAGCGGACCTCGAAGGTCGCGTGCGGCGGCACCGCGCCGCGCGGGAACAACAACCCGAACTCGAGTCGCCCGTCGGTCTCGCCGCTTCCGTTCGCGCGCGCGATGAAGGCGGGCGGCGCCGCCGGGTTCGACGCCTACGCCCATCACCCGTACTCGAGCTCCCCCGCGGAGACGCCGACGACGAAGCCCGCCGGCGTCCGGGGCCAGCCGCCGACCGCTGTCACGCTCGGTAACTTCGGCACGCTCGTGACGGAGCTGAACCGCCTCTACCGCAAGCGGGTGCGGATCTGGATCACGGAGTACGGCTACCAGACGAACCCGCCCGACGGGATCGCCGGCGTCACGTACTCGAAGCAGGCGGCGTACATGACGCAGGCCGTGAGCTACGCGCGGAAGCACCCGCAGATCGATCTCTTCCTGTGGTTCCTGCTCCGTGACGAGGATCGGCTCGACGGCTGGCAGTCGGGGCTGACGACGGTCGCCGGGGCGCGGAAGCCGAGCTTCAACGCCTTCCGCCGCGCGGCGCTCGGATAGGGCCGGCATGGCGAAGGGGTACGCCGAGGGACCGGCGGCCGAGGAGGCCGAACGTCGGCGCGAGGAGCTCGCGAGCGGCATCCCCGACGCGCCGCGGAGCACGCGCCTCGCAGTCGAGGGGTGCACCGAGAACGAGCCGGAGCGGCACTTCCTCGGGTGGGTCGGCGAGGTCGACCCCGACGAGCTGTTCGCCTCGGGCGCAGCCTGGGGCATCCGGGTCGTCCGCCGGCCCGACAGGAGCTGACCGCGAGGTGGGGACTGTCCCCGCAGGGGACTGTCCCGTGAGGCTCCCGCCTCCTCGAACGCGTCGCGGGGGTCAGACCCCTTCGGGGTCAGACCCCTAGGTCGGGCGAGCGCGGTACCCTGAGCGCGATGGGCAGCGTCAAGCGGGTCGAGCAGCTCGAGCGGGTCATCATCCGCTTCGCGGGCGACTCGGGTGACGGCATGCAGCTCACCGGCGACCGCTTCACGAGCGAGACCGCGACGCTCGGCAACGACCTCGCGACGTTCCCGGACTTCCCGGCCGAGATCCGCGCGCCCGCCGGCTCGCTGCCCGGTGTCTCCGGCTTCCAGGTGCACTTCGCCGACCACGACATCCTCACCGCGGGCGACCGGCCGGACGTCCTCGTGGCGATGAACCCGGCCGCGCTGAAGGCGAACCTCGCCGACCTTCCGAAGGGCGGCACGATCATCGTCAACACCGACGCCTTCAACGACCGGACGCTGCAGAAGGCCGGCTACGCCGCGAGCCCGCTCGCCGACGCCTCGCTGGGCGACTACCACATCCACGAGGTCGCGCTCACGTCGATGACGGTGGGTGCGCTCAAGGGGATCGAGGGGATCACGTCACGCGAGGCCGAGCGCTCGAAGAACTTCTTCGCGCTCGGGCTGATGTCGTGGCTGTACCACCGTCCCGTCGAGGGCACGATCGCGTTCATCGAGCAGAAGTTCGCGAAGCGGCCGGAGATCGTCGAGGCGAACACGAAGGCGTTCCGGGCAGGGTGGAACTACGGGGAGACGTCGGAGGACTTCGCCGTCTCGTACGAGGTCGCGCCGGCGCCCCTCGCTCCCGGCACGTACCGGCAGATCACCGGGAACACCGCGCTCGCGAACGGCCTCATCGCCGCGTCCCGGCTCTCCGGGCTGCCGCTCTTCCTCGGCGCGTACCCGATCACGCCCGCCTCGTCGATCCTCGAGGAGCTCGCCGGACGCAAGGAGTACGGCGTCGTCACGTTCCAGGCCGAGGACGAGATCGCCGCCGTGGGCGCCGCGATCGGGGCGTCGTTCGGCGGGTCGCTCGGCGTGACCGCGTCGGCCGGCCCGGGCGTCGTGCTGAAGGCGGAGACGGTCGGGCTCGCGATCGCGCTCGAGCTGCCGCTCCTGATCCTCGACATCCAGCGCGCAGGCCCCTCCACGGGAATGCCGACGAAGCCGGAGCAGGCGGACCTGCTCATGGTGCTGTTCGGCCGGAACGGCGAGAGCCCCGTGCCGGTCGTCGCCGCCTCGACCCCGTCCCAGTGCTTCGACGCCGCGATCGAGGCGGTGCGCATCGCGCTCAAGTACCGGACGCCGGTCTACCTGCTCTCCGACGCGTACCTCGCGAACGGCTCGGAGCCGTGGCTGATCCCGGACGTGGACGACCTGCCCGACATCTCGACGACGTTCGCCGAGGCGGGGCCGGAGCCGTTCGAGCCCTACCTCCGCGACCCGGAGACGCTGGCGCGGCCGTGGGCGATCCCCGGGACGCCCGGCCTCGAGCACCGGATCGGCGGGCTCGAGAAGGCGGACGTCACGGGAGCGATCTCGTACGAGGCCGACAACCACGACCGCATGGTGCGGCTGCGCGCGCAGAAGGTCGCGGGCATCGCCGCCGACATCCCGGAGCTCGAGGTCGACGACCCGGACGGCGAGGCGGAGCTGCTCGTGGTCGGTTGGGGGTCGACGTACGGCCCGATCCAGGCGGCCGTCCGCCGGGCGCGGAAGCAGGGCGCGCGCGTCGCCCACGCGCACCTGCACTACCTCAATCCCTTCCCGCGCAACACCGGCGACGTGCTCCGGCGCTACCCGAAGGTGCTCGTCCCGGAGATGAACCTCGGCCAGCTCGCGATGCTCCTCCGCGCCGAGTTCCTCGTCGACGCGGTGTCCTACACGCGCGTCCGCGGGCGGCCGCTGACCGCGGCGGAGCTCGAGGAGGCGATCACGGCGATGGTGGAGGCGACGATGACGGGCAACGGCCTCGTGCAGCTGACGGCGAAGGACTTCAAGTCCGACCAGGAGGTGCGCTGGTGCCCCGGCTGCGGCGACTACGCGATCCTCGCCGGCGTGCAGTCGTTCCTCCCCGAGCTCGGCATCCCGCGCGAGAACCTCGTGTTCGTGTCCGGCATCGGGTGCGCCGCGCGCTTCCCGTACTACGTCCAGTCGTACGGGATGCACTCGATCCACGGTCGCGCGCCCGCGATCGCGACGGGGCTCGCGACGACGCGACCCGACCTCTCCGTATGGGTCGTGACCGGCGACGGCGACGCGCTGTCGATCGGCGGCAACCACCTGATCCATGCGCTGCGCCGGAACGTCGACGTCACGATCCTCCTCTTCAACAACCGCATCTACGGCCTCACCAAGGGCCAGTACTCGCCGACCTCCGAGCGCGGCAAGGTGACGAAGTCGACGCCGCTCGGCTCGGTCGACCAGCCCTTCAACCCGCTCTCGATCGCGATCGGCGCCGAGGCGACGTTCGTCGCCCGGGCGATCGACACCGACAAGCAGGGAACGTTGGAGGTGCTGCGCGCGGCGGCCGCGCACCGCGGCGCAGCCTTCGTCGAGATCCTCCAGAACTGCAACATCTACAACGACGGCGCGTTCGACGTCGTCCGCGACGAGAAGGACAACCGGCTGTACCTCAAGGCGGGCGAGGAGGTCCGCTGGGGTGACAAGGGCGTCCGGATGCGACCCGACGGCACGCTCGAGATCGTCGACGCGTCGGTCGGCGGGCTTCTCCGCCACGACCCGGGCCGCGACGACCCCGGTCTCGCGTTCGCGCTCGCCCGGCTCACGTGGGAGACGGCGGGCGGTGTCCCGCTCGGCGTCTTCCGGTCGGTCTCGCGGCCGGTGTACGAGGACCTCGTCCACGAGCAGGTGCGCACGTCGATCGAGCAGAAGGGGGAGGGCGACCTGCGCGCGCTCCTCCACGGCTCGGACACCTGGACGATCACGGGGTCTGACCCGAAGGGGTCTGACCCCGCGACGCCCGCGGCCTGCCGTCAGACGACCGGTGTTGGGCCGACCGGCACGTAGGATCGCGCGGTGCGCGCGGTCATCTACTCGACGGTCCTGCCCGCGATCGTCGGGCTCGATGCCGCTGCCCGCTCGGTCGGGATCGAGCCCGTCGCAGTGATCACGCCGCGGGCCGCGCGCAACCCGCAGGCAGCCGCGCGACGCGACGCGATCCTCGCCTCCGCCCCGGAGGGCCTCGACCTGTGCTTCGCCGCCGACAAGGCGAGCCTCGAGCGCCTCACCCGGGCGTACGAGCCCGAGCTCGGGCTCTGCACCGGCTACCCGTGGCTGCTGCCGCCGGAGGTGCTCTCGATACCACGGCTCGGCGTCGTCAACACCCATCCGTCGCGGCTCCCCCGCCTTCGCGGCCCCTATCCCGTTCGCGTGGGCGATCCGCGAGGGAGACGACGAGATCTGGCTGACCGCCCACCTCATGGACGAGCAGTTCGACACGGGCCCCATCCTCGCGCAGGGCTCGCGGCCGATGCCCGCCGACACTTCGATGGACGGCCTCGGCCCGACGCTCGGCGCGATCGCCGAGGAGGTCGTCCCGGCTGCGCTCCGCCGCGTCCTCTCGGGCGATCGCGGCGACCCGCAGACCGACGAGGGCGCCGACGTACGCGGTGCCCTTCGGCGAGGACTACGCGACGCTCGACCCCGCCCGCCCCCGCGTCGAGCTCGAGCGGCAGGTACGGGCGTGGGCGTGGATGTTCGGCGCGTCCCCCGTCGTCGGCCCGGTCGCCGAGGTCGGCGGTCGGCGCCTGCGTGTCGGGGCGGCGACGCTCGACGATCCCGGCGACGCCGAGGTGCCTCGGCTGGACGCGTCCGACGGCCCGCTCTGGCTCACATCGGTCGAGCCGCTGTAGCGAGGAGCAGAGGAAGGCATCGCACGTCCGGGATGCCGCGGCGGCGGCGGGTTCACGTCCGTGCGATGCCGGACAGAAACCGTAGTCGAACCGGCCCGCATGATGCGTCCCTCGAACGAGTCTGGCGTCAGATGACCGAGGCGTCCGTCTGGGCCGCTCGGGGCCGGGCGACCGCCAGCTGCCGGACGGCCCACGCCGACGCGCACAGCCCTGCGACCCCCGCGAGGCCGAACGCGAGAGGCGTCCCGCCCTGCTCGGCGAGCCAGCCGGCGACGAGCCCGCCGATCGGCGCGAGGCCCGGCGAAGGCGAACAGGTACAGGCTGATGACGCGCCCGCGCAGGTGATCGGGTGCGGCGAGCTGGAGGAGGACGTTCGCGCTCGCGGTGAAGAGCGAGAACGAGACGCCGAGGACGAAGAGCAGGGCGAGGGCGACCGGCACGCTCTCGGCGAGCGCGAGCCCGAGCATCATGAGGCTGAACCCGACACCGCCCCCGACGAATGCCTTCGGGCTCGCCTCGCGGAAGGACGCCGTGACGAGCGCACCGGCCAGCGCGCCGAGGCCGAACACCGCCGAGAGGATGCCGAAGGTCTCGGCGCCGACGTCGAGCGTCTGGGATGCCAGGAGCGGCACGAGGACGTGGAAGTTGAAGCCGGCGAGGCTCACGATCGTCACGACGACGAGGACGGTCCGGGCGAGCGGCGCGTGCAGCGCCCAGACGATGCCCTCCCGGATGCCGGCGACGACCCGCGTCCCGTGCCGGACGACCGGGGTGAGCTCCTCGGTGCGCAGGAGACGGAGCGACGCGAGGACGGCGAGGAAGCTGACCGCGTTGATCGCGAAGCACAGCCCCGTCCCGACGACGGCGATCAGGAGCCCGGCGATCGCCGGCCCGATCACGCGTGACCCGTTGAAGAGCCCGGAGTTGAGCGCGACGGCGTTCTGCAGCTCGGCGGGACCGACCATCTGGTAGGTCAGCGTCTGCCGCGCCGGCGCGTCGACGACGAGGATCACACCGCCGAGGAGAGCGAGCGCGTAGACGACCGGCAGCGTCGCGACCCCGGCGAGCGTCACCACGGCGAGCACCGCCGAGACGATCATCGCGACTCCCTGGGTCACCACGAGGAGCCGGCGGGAGTCGAACCGGTCGACGACCACGCCGGCGACGAGCCCGAAGAGGAGGAAGGGCAGGAACCGGCAGAAGGCGAGCGCGCCGACGGCGAGCGCCGAGCCCGACAGCTCGATCACGAGCCACGCGAGCGCGATGTTCTGCATCCACGTGCCGATGAGCGACACCACCTGGCCCGAGAAGAAGAGCCGGTAGTTCCGGTGGCGCTGCAGCGAGCGGAACGTCCGGCGCGAGATGCGGAGCGCGAGGGCGCTCATGTCGGGTCGCGTTCGAGCAGTGCGTAGAGCGTCGGCAGGGCGGCGTCGAGCCGCGCGCGTTCCTCGTCCGAGAGGAGTGCCAGGCGAGCGGCGAGCCATGTCGTGCGCCGCGCCCGGACGCGCTTCAGGAGCGACTGGCCCTCACGGGTCAGCTCGAGCCCGACACGACGGCGGTCGTCGGTCGAGCGGACGCGCCGAAGGAGGCCGGCGGCCTCGAGGCGGTCGACGTGACCCGAGAGCGACGGGGCGGAGATGCCCTCCTCGCCGGCGAGCTCGCGAAGGGAGAGGCCGGGGCGCGAGCGCACGAGCCACAGGAGCGTCACCTGGTGCGAGGTGACCCCGAGGGCCTCGGTCTCGCGCCGGAGGTTCCGCGCGAGCCGGAGGAGCGCCGGGCGGAGCTCCTCGGCGATCTCCTGCGTCGAACGCGTAGCCTCACTAATCATTCGTGAGGCTAATCATATCACCCCGGAACTGCACTAGGTGCCTGGCCCCGGCGTCCTCGGGGCGGGGACAGTCCCCAGTCTTTACCTACGGCTTACGGTCGAATGCCGGATCGCTAACGAGGTCGTGTGACGATGCGGGGATGAAGGCGCGCCTCCTGCTCGCGGCTGCGGTGGCCCTGCTCGCCGCGAGCGCGCCTGCCGGTGCCGCAGACCGGGTCGTGGAGCGCGGCATCGTCCAGTCGATCGACCCGAGCGCCATCGTCCTCCGGGCGCTGGACGGGACGGACATCGCCGTTCGGCTCGGGCCGGGAACGCGCTTCCGGCTCAACGGGCGGGCTGCGACGGTCGCGGACATCCACCCGGGCCTCGTCGCAGAGGTCGTGACGACCGGCTCGGGGCCTGCCGTCGTCGTCCGGGCCTTCGGCGACGTCGAGCGGGCCGCGGTGCGCGGCGTGCTCCTGCGGATCGCCCCGCGCGGGCTGCTCGTCCGTCGTGCGTCGGGACGCTCCGTCCGGATCGCGATCAACGCCCGGACGACCGTCTGGCACGGTGGCACGCGCCTCGGTCTTCGCGTCTTGCGTCCCGGGATGCGGGTCGACGTGTACCGCGCCGCCGGCGGCGTCGCGCGGGTGATCGTGATCCGGTCGGCTGCCGCGTGAGGAGAGGTGGGACGATCCTCCTCGTCGAGGACGAGGCGGACATCGCCTCCCTCGTGCGGACCTACCTCGAGCAGGACGGCTTCCAGGTGATCTGGGCGACGCGGGGCACGGACGGCCTGCACGCCTTCGAGCAGCACGACATCCGCCTCGCGATCCTCGATCTTCAGCTGCCCGACGCCGACGGCTTCGACGTGTGCCGTGCGCTCCGGTCGTGCTCGCGCGTGCCGGTGGTGATGCTCACCGCACGCGACGAGGAGGTCGACCGCATCACCGGCCTCGAGCTGGGAGCGGACGACTACGTGACGAAGCCGTTCTCGCCGCGTGAGCTCGTGGCGCGGGTTCATGCGGTCCTCCGGCGGGCGGAGCCGGAGGTCGAGGAGGACGTCCTGCTCGCCGGCGACATCGTCCTCGACCGGCGGTCCCGAACCGCGATCGTCGGCGGGCTCGACGTCGAGCTGACGACCCGCGAGTTCGAGCTCGCGTGGCATCTCGCCGAGCGGCCCGGTGTCGTGGTCAGCCGCGAACGCCTCCTCGAGCGCGTCTGGGGCCTCTCGTTCCCGGGCGGGACGAGGACGGTGGACGTCCACATCGGCCAGCTCCGCCGGAAGCTCGACCGGCCCGAACTGATCCGGACGATCCGCGGGGCCGGCTACAAGCTCGTGCCGCGATGAGCCTGCGGTCGCGGCTGTTCCTCGGGATCGTCGCGACCGTGATCGTGTCGCTCGTCGTCACCGTCACCGCGGGCGCGCTCCTCACGCGGCGCTCGCTCGAGGACTCCGCCGTCCGGGCGCTCGCGCGCCAGGCGGAGTTGATCGCGGCCGGGCGGCAAGACGCGCCCGAGCAGTCGGCCGACGCGGCCCTGGGGCGGTTCCTGGCCACCGACCAGCAGCGGCTCGCCATCCTGACGCCGGAACAGGCAGCGCTCCTCCTCCCCGAGGCAGGCGCCGAGCGCATCCGCTCGGGGCTGCCCGCGAGCGGCTCGGTCGACGTGCGCGGCGAACGCTTTCTCTACGCCGCGCGCTCGACCGGCGCGGAGGCGATCGTCCTCCTCCGACCCGCCGACCGGCAGGCCGCCGATTGGTGGCCGTTCGTCGTCGGGCTCGCGCTCGCCGGCATCGTCGGCGCCGTGCTCGCCGCGGTCGTCGCGTGGCTCCTGTCCCGCGCGGTCGCCCGGCCGATCGCGCGCGTCTCGAACGCCAGCGCCGAGCTCGCGGCCGGGTCGAGCCCGGCGCCGCTCCCCGTCGTGGGGCCTCCGGAGGTCGCGCGTCTCGCGCGGCTCGTTCAACGACCTGTCCACCGAGCTCCAGCGGTCGCAGGACGCGGAGCGCGCGTTCCTGCTCTCGGTGAGCCACGAGCTCAAGACCCCGCTGACGTCGATCCGCGGCCATGCCGAAGGCGTTCGTGACGGCGTCCTCGAGCCGTCGGGGTCCGGCGCCGTGATCGAGCGCGAGGCGCGTCGCCTCGAGCGGCTCGTCGGCGACCTGCTCGACCTGGCGCGGCTCCGGCGCCGGTCGTTCTCCGTCGCCGCCGAGCACGTCGACCTCGGCGAGCTTGCGGAAGCCGCAGGCGAGCGCCATGAGCCCGCGGCCCGGTCGCTCGGCCTCCGCCTCGGCGTCATCGCCGAGCCCGATGCTCTCGCGGTCGGGGATCCCGACCGCGTGCTCCAGGCACTGTCCAACCTCGTCGAGAACGCGCTTCGCTCCACGCCGGGCGGCGGATCCGTGCAGATCCTCGCCGGTCCCGGACGGATCGAGGTCGTCGACGACGGCCCCGGCATCGCCGAGGCCGACCTTCCACACGCGTTCGAGCGCTTCTACCTCTACGACCGGTCGAGCGAGGGGCCGCACGTCGGAACCGGGCTCGGACTCGCGATCGTGCGCGAGCTGGTCGAGGCGATGGACGGTCGCGTCGACGTCCGAAGCGAGCGTCGGCGTCGGCTCGAGGTTCTCGATCGTCCTGCCGGTCGCCGAGCCGCGAACGGCAGCGGCGACGCGCTACTTGGGCTCGGGCTCGAGCTTGTAGCCGACGCCGTAGCGCGTCTGGAGGAACGTGTGCCGCGAGGCGCGGCTGTCGACCTTCTCGCGGAGCTTGCGCACGAAGACGTCCACCGTGCGGTCCCGGTGGGAGGCGCGCCGGCCCCAGACGCGCTGCAGCAGCTCGTCGCGCGTCAGCACGCGCCCGGTCTCGAGCGCCAGTGCGTACAGCAGCCGGAACTCGGTCGGGGTCAGGTCGGCGCTCGTCCCGTCGACGTAGGCCTGGACATTGCGCGGATCGAGGCGGAGCTCCTCGAGGACGATCTCCTCGCCTCGCCGCGAGTCCTGGGCGCGCGTGCCGCGCCGTGCCGCAGCGCCGACGCGGGCCACGAGCTCCTTCATCGAGAACGGCTTGACGAGGTAGTCGTCCGCGCCGATCTCGAGCGCGTGGACGCGGTCGTGCTCGGTCCCTCGGGCCGACACGACGACGATCGGCGTGCCGATGCCCTCGCCGCGGGCCTGCTCGATCACCTTCCAGCCGTCGAGCCCCGGCAGCATGAGATCGAGGACGCAGACGTCGGGGCGCTCGTACCGGAGACGCGCGAGCCCGGTCTCACCGTTCGCGACCCCGACCGCATCGAAGCCGGCAGCCTGGAGGTGACGCGCCATCCCCTGTGCGATGACGTCGTCGTCCTCGATGATCAGGATCTTCGCCATGCGCCGTCAGTGTGGCGTCGCGCCGTCGTCCGCGGGGGCGACGAACGGTGAACGCATGGTAACCGGGTGGTGAAGACGCCCGCACTCGGCTGTCGTGTGGCTTCCGTGTCTGGCTTCAGCCAGACACCTACTCTCCTACCCGCGAAGAGCAGGTGTCCGGCTGAAGCCGGACACCTCGAGCTCTCCGGGCTACTCCGCGTCCGAGTCCCGATCGGCCTCCGCCGCCTCGTCGTCTGCCGTCGGGGTGACGACGATGACGATCGTCTCGCAGCCGGTGATGCGCGTGGTGGCGCGCTCCGAGCCGCGCACCCGCGCCGTGTCGCGGCCGGGGCCGCAGTGCAGCGCGTCGGGGTTCGCCGTCCGCCGCGAGGGCGTGCAGGACGTCGTCCCCCTCGCCGCCCCACGCGACGTCCGTTCCGTGGCCGACCCAGATGCGGTCGTCGCCGGGGCCGCCGTGGACGCGATCGCCGCCCGAGCCGCCGTGCAGCTCGTCCGGGCCGGAGCCACCGCCGATCCCGTCGTCCCCCGAGCCGCCCCAGGCGACGTCGTCTGCGTGCCCGGCGGCGAGGCGGTCGTTGCCCGCGCCGCCGAAGGCCATGTCGCTGCCGTTGTCGCCCTGCACGCGGTCATCGCCGGTGCCGGCCCGAACGAGGTCGTTCCCGCCGCGCGCGTTCACGAAGTCGTTCCCTGCGAACGCCCGGATCACGTCCCCGTCCATCGTCCCGCGGAGCCGGTCGTCGCCGCTGGTGCCGTCGATGATCGCTGCGGCGGCCGTCGACGCGAGGACGAGCCCCGCGCCGATCGCGAGCATGATGCTCAGCCGTGCCTTCATGCCTGTCTCCCTTCGCGAGGGGCCCAGAAGAGGGCGACCGGGTGCGGTCTAGCGGATACGGGCCGTGCCCGGACGGGGCGATCCTGCGCCTGTCTGGGGCGCCATCCGGTTCGCGCGGGTTGCCGATCAACCATCGAGGTCACTGGTGCATTCAGCGCCTCCCGGGTGAGCTGGTCGTGTGCCGAGAGCAAGGCGTGCGTCAGGCGTCTGTTAGAACGCCGTGAACATGGACGCCGACGCCAAACGTGGCCGTGTGCTGCTCGAGGAGAGCCGCGAGTCCGTCGTCGTGCTCGACGAGGCCGACCGGGTGATCGGTGCGAGCCGAAGGGCGCGACAGTCGATCGAGGGTCTCCGGGAGGGTGTGCCGATCCCCGAGGGACTGCTCTCCGGCGAGGCAGGGATCGTGCCGCTCGTCGTTCCGTACGACGTCGACGGCCGCCGCGAGCGGCTCGTCTACCTGAGCCGCGGCGGTGACCTGACGGCGTACGAGGAGCTCCGGACCGGATTCACGGCGGCCGTCTCGCACGAGCTCCGGACGCCCCTCGCACGACTGCTTTCGCTGCTCGAGATGGCGATGCTCCCCGGCGAGGACGTCGCCGAGCTCGTCGACCAGGCGCGGAGCGAGGTCGGGCAGATCCGGGAGCTGATCGACGAGGTGCTCTTCCTCTCCGAGCTCGAGTCCGGGTCGCGCGTCGTCTCGCTGGGCGCCGTGGCCGTTCGTCCGGAGCTCGAGGCGGTCGCAGCAGAGCTCGAGGAGCGCGCGAGCCGCGCCGGCGTCGCCCTGGCGGTCGAGGGCGACCCCGCGATCGAGCTCGAGATCCGGCCGCGTATGCTCCGGGTCGTCGCCCAGAACCTCGCCGAGAACGCGATCCGCTACGCCGGCCCCGGCGCGACGTTCACCCTCGCGATCGAACGCGACGGCGACACGGTGATCCTGCGGGGGACGGACGACGGCGTCGGCGTCGACGAGACCGACCTGAGCAGGCTCTTCGAGCGCTTCTACCGCGCCGACCGCGCGCGCGCGTCGCGGGGCACGGGCCTCGGGCTCGCGATCGTGAAGCACATCGTCACCCAGGCGGGCGGGACGATCGAGGCGCACGGCGGGCTCGGGGCAGGGCTCGAGATTCGCTGCGTCTTTTCGTCGGGTTGACGGGAACTCCGTTCTCCAGTTCTTCACCGGATGTACACCAGCCGTCGTCCCATTCGGGGCGGGCACCCCGGAAGACTTCCGCTGACACCGACTCGGGAGAGGTGGAATGACTCTGCGCATCACCAGCGTTCTCGCATCCGTTGCGGCTGCGCTCGTCCTGGCCGGCTGCGGCGGAGACGACTCGTCGTCCGACGGCGGCACGATCAGCGCCGACGGTTCGAGCACGGTCGGCCCCTTCGTCACCTCCGCCGCCGAAGGCTTCCGTGACGAGACGGGCACGAACGTCACTGTCGGGATCTCTGGGACCGGCGGCGGGTTCGAGCGGTTCTGCCGCGGCGAGACCGACCTCTCCAACGCATCCCGTGCGATCGACGAGGACGAGGCGGCGATCTGCGAGGAGAACGGCGTCGAGTACCTCGAGCTCCAGGTGGCGAACGACGCGCTGACGGTCGTCGTCAATCCCGAGAACGACTGGGCGACCTGCCTCACGGTCGAGGAGCTCAATGCGATGTGGAAGCCGGGCTCCACGGTGAACAGCTGGAGCGACGTGCGCGACGGGTTCCCGGACGAGCCGCTGAAGCTCTTCGGCGCAGGCACCGACTCGGGCACGTTCGACTACTTCACGGACGTCATCAACGGGGAGGAAGGGGCCAGCCGCACCGACTACTCGCCGAGCGAGGACGACAACGTCACCGTGCAGGGCGTCTCGGGGACGAAGGGCGGGCTGGGCTACTTCGGCTTCTCGTACTTCGAGGAGAATCAGGACACGCTCAAGGCGGTCGAGATCGACGGCGGCTCCGGCTGCGTCGCACCCAGCGTCGAGTCGGCCCAGGCCGGCGACTACGCGCCGCTGGCGCGGCCGCTCTTCGTCTACGCGAAGACCGAGGCGCTCGAGCGGCAGGAGGTCGAGGACTTTGTCCGCTACCTGCTCGAGAACGAGAGCACGATCGCGGAGGAGGCGCAGTTCGTCCCCCTCAACGAGACGCAGATCGAGGAGAACCTCGCGAAGCTCGACGAAGCTACCGGTTCGTGACGACGCCCGACTTCACGGCGCCGTCGGCTCCGGCGGTCAGGGAGATCGACCTCAGCCCGTCGAGCCGCAGGCTCGGCGAGTGGTTCATCAGGCTGATCCTCGGCCTCGCGGCTCTGGTCTCGGTCGTGACGACTGTCGGGATCGTCATCTCGCTGCTCCTGCCGGCGATCGAGTTCTTCACCGAGATCAGCCTTTGGGAGTTCTTCACCGGCACGGATTGGTCGCCACTGTTCGAGCCAGGCGCCTTCGGCGTCCTTCCCCTGATCCAGGCGACGTTCCTCGTCACGTTCTGGGCGCTCCTCGTCGCGGCGCCGGCGGGGCTCGGCACCGCCATCTTCCTCAGCGAGTACGCGAGCCCTCGGGTACGGAACATCCTGAAGCCGGCCATCGAGATCCTCGCAGCGATCCCGACCGTGGTGTACGGCTACTTCGCGCTGACCGCCGTCACGCCCCTGCTCAGATCGATCGGAGTGCAGGTCGAGATCTTCAACGTGCTGGCGGGAGGCCTCGTCATCGGGGTGATGCTGATTCCGACGATCGCCTCGCTCTCCGAGGACGCGATGTCCGCAGTGCCGCAGGCGCTGCGGGACGGCGCGTACGGTCTGGGCGCCGACCGGCTCCAGGTCTCGACCCGGGTCGTCGTTCCCGCCGCGATCTCAGGCATCATCGCCTCGTTCGTGCTCGGCATCTCGCGGGCGGTCGGCGAGACGATGATCGTGCTCATCGCTGTCGGGCAGCTCCCACAGCTCACATTCGACCCGCGCGCCCCAATGGAGACACTGACGGCCTTCATCGGCGCGACCGGGAACGGCGATCTGCCCACTGGCTCGATCGAGTACAAGACGATCTTCGCGGTCGGCCTGACGCTGTTCGTGATCACGCTCGTGATGAACGTCATCTCCATCCGCCTCGTTAGGAGGTTCCGGGAGGTGTACGAATGAGCCGAAAGACCAAGAGCCGTCTCTTCGTCGGGGCCATGATGGGCTGCCTCGCTGTCTCGTTTGGCACGCTCGCGTGGCTGCTCGGAACGACCCTCGTCGACGGCATTCCGGCGCTTTCGAAGGCGCTCTTCACCGATCCGCCGTCGACCCAGGCGGGTGAGGCGGGCGCACGACCGGCGATCCTCGCAACGATCTACCTCGCCGCGCTGCTCCTCCTCATGGCCGTGCCGATCGGCGTCCTCACCGCGATCTACCTCGAGGAGTACGCGCACAAGGAGCGCTGGTACAACCGGCTGCTTGAGCTCAACATCCAAAACCTCGCCGCCGTGCCCGCGATCGTCTACGGCATTCTCGGGCTGGCGTTCGTCGTTCGCGGCCCGGTCGGCATCGGGCGCGTGCTCCTTGCCGGCGCGATCATCCTGACGCTCGTCGTCCTTCCCACCGTGATCATCGCCTCGCGCGAGGCGATCAGAGCGGTGCCGGACTCGATCCGGCAGGGGGGCTACGCGCTCGGCGCCACGAAGTGGCAGGTCGTCTCGCGGCAGGTTCTGCCGGCATCGATCCCCGGGATTGCGACCGGCTCGATTCTCGCGCTCTCGCGGGCGGTCGGGGAGACCGCGCCGCTGCTGCTGATCGGCGCCCTCCAGTATGTCGCCTTCGATCCGACCGTCCTCGGCGCGTTCACGGCGTTGCCCGTGCAGATTTACACGTGGGTCAAGCTGCCGGATCCGGCGTTCCAGAATCTCGCCGCCGCGGCGATTATCGTGCTCCTCGTGATCGTGTTGACCATGAACGCGATCGCGATCTTCCTCCGGAACCGCTACCGACAGACCTGGTGAGGATCGAGATGACGCAAAGGATGGACGAGCAGGCCCCCGACACCCACGCAGCGCTCCCCGAGACCCACGCCCGGACGAATGCAAACGCGCCCGGGATCGACAGCGCACGCTTGGCGGAGGTGTCCGTCGGCACGACGACCGAGGAACTCGCGACGCGGGAGAAAGTCTTCCACGTCGATGACCTCGCCGTAGCGTACTCCGGCAAGCTCGCGCTACGGAACGTCTCGCTCGACGTCTACGAGAACAGCGTGACAGCGTTCATCGGCCCGTCCGGCTGCGGGAAGTCGACGTTCATCCGCTGCTTCAACCGGATGAACGACCTGATAATCGGAGCGGACGTGAGCGGCACCGTCCAGTACCACGGCAACGACCTCTACGCTCGGAGCGTCGACGCGGTCGAGGTCAGACGGCGGATCGGGATGGTGTTCCAGAAGCCGAACCCGTTCCCGAAGTCGATCTACGACAACGTCGCGTTCGGTCCCCGCGCGCTCGGGATGAAGGACGCCCTCGACGATCGGGTCGAGAGCTGCTTGCGCCGAGCCGCGCTCTGGGACGAGGTCAAGGACCGGCTCAAGGACTCCGCCCTGGGGCTCTCGGGCGGCCAGCAGCAGCGCCTTTGCATCGCGCGGGCGCTCGCGACCGAGCCCGACGTGCTGCTGATGGACGAGCCGGCATCGGCGCTCGATCCGATCGCGACGGCGGCGATCGAGGACCTCATGCACGGCCTCAAGCGCGAGTACACGATCATCGTCGTCACGCACAACATGCAGCAGGCGGCGCGCGTCGCGGACATGACGGCCTTCTTTTCCGTCGAGGTGCACGACGACGGCAAGGGCCGGAACGGCATCCTCGTCGAGTACGACGCGACGACGAAGATCTTCACGCAGCCCTCCGACAAGCGAACCGAGGACTACGTGACGGGGAGATTCGGATGAGGGTCGAGTTCCAGCAGCGGCTCGACCAGCTCGAGGCGAGCGTCCAGGAGCAGGGCGAGCTGTGCATCCGTGCGCTTCGGGGCGCGATCACGGCGCTCGAAGCGCAGGACTCCGAGCTCTGCGACGAGGTGATCGCCTTCGACGACGAGATCGACGCCCGCTACCACCGGATCGAGAAGATGGTCGAGGAGACGCTCGCGCTCGAGACCCCGGTCGCCGGTGACCTGCGCCTCGTCCTCGCGGTGCTGCACAACTCGATCCACCTGGAGCGGGTCGGCGACCAGTCGGTCACGATCGCGAAGCTGACGAAGCTGACCGCCGACCTCGAGACCCGGCACGACCTCGTCGAGGGGCTCCTCGAGATGGGCGACCGGTGTGAGGAGATGGTCAAGGTCGCGCTCGACTCGTTCGCGGTCCGGGACGTCGTGCGCGCGCGATCGCTCGTCGAGCTCGACGAGCTCGTCGACCGCACGAACCGCCGGGTGACGGACAAGGTGCTCGAGATGGCCGCCTCGCCGGGGCTCCAGGAGTGGGGGATGCGGATGATCGTCGTCGCCCGCTGCCTGGAGCGGATCGGCGACAACGCGGTAGACATCGGAGAGCAGACCGAGTTCCTCGTCACCGGCGAGTTCCACGAGTTCACGGACGCGTCCCACTAAAGGACGGCCGCGCGGCCAGGGTCGCTTTCACCACTTCTCGACCGGACGTTCACCGCCGGTCACCCCACGTCGGCGGCGCTGCACGGCAGGCTCGCGGCGCATGAGAGCAATCGAGAGAAGGGGAAAGACTCTGATGAAGGATTCGTCCAGACGGCGCCGCGCCGTCGTCGCGATCGGCGTCGTCGCCTTGCTGGGCGCGCTCGTCTCGGTTGCGGCTGCGGCCACGGTCAAGCCGGACCTGTCGAAGGCAGGTCTCGGCAAGCTTCGCGGCACGATCACGGCGGACGGCTCGTCGACCGTCGGTCCGTACACGACGGCAGCGGCGGAGCTGTTCCGCCGGGCCGGCGCGAGCAAGACCAACATCACTGTCGGCATCTCGGGCACGGGCGGTGGTTTCGAGCGCTTCTGCAAGGGCGAGACCGACCTCTCCGACGCGTCCCGCCCGATGAGGCGTACGGAGGCGACGAACTGCAAGAACAACAACATCGGCTCGTGGCGTGCGTTCACGGTCGCCAACGACGCGCTTACTGTGGTCGTGAGCCGTGACAACACGTGGGCGACGTGCCTCACCGTCGCCGAGCTCAAGAAGATCTGGGAGCCGAACTCCAAGGTCAACAGCTGGAACGACGTCCGGGCGGGCTTCCCGAACGAGTCGCTCCGCCTCTTCGGTCCGGGCACCGACTCGGGTACGTTCGAGTACTTCACCGAGGCGATCAACGGCCGTGCCCGCGCGAGCCGGTCGGACTACCAGGCCTCCGAGGACGACAACGTCCTGGTGCAGGGCGTTGCCGGCACCAAGGGGGGGCTCGGGTACTTCGGCTTCTCGTACTACGAAGAGAACCAGAGCCGGCTGAAGGCCCTGCAGGTGCAGAACCCAAAGACCGGCCAGTGCGTGACCCCCTCGATCGCGACGACCCAGAACAACAGCTACAAGCCGCTCTCGCGGCCGTTGTTCATCTACGCGAAGGGCTCGTCGTTCCGGCGGCCCGAGGTGCAGGCGTTCCTCGCCTACATCTTCGCCAACGAAAAGGCGATCGCGACGCGTGCGCGATTCGTTCCGCTCACGACCGCCCAGCTCAAGCGGGCGCGAATAAACTTCGATCTCGCGCTGAAGGCCGCCAACCGGACATAGCACCTCCCGACGCGGCTCGTCACGGGCGAGGGGCGGCCGACCGGCCGCCCCTCGCCGTTCCGTGTCGATGCGCCCGCACGCGACGCTTCAGCCGAGTCGGCACCCACGATCTGCACCGACCTCGTCAAGGAACGGCCGAGGAGGCGCTCGCGCGCCTCGATTCGGTCACGACGTTTACCGCTTCGACGACCCTGAAGGAGGTGTGACGATGGCACTCGACCCGTTCTGTTGTGACGAGAGCTGCGGCTGCGGCGACGACTGCTGCTGATCGTGTGGGCGTCGGGCGAGAGCGCGCCTCGCCCGTTCCCTATGTCGGCTCGGCGCGTCCATGACGGGTGCCGGTGTCGTGAAGGGGTGGTGAATGCCCTTGCGGGGCGACAGGTGCAGCCGGTTCAGTGGAGGCATGCGACTCGCCATCGTCTCCGCGGCACCGAGCACGACGACGCTCGCACTTGCCGCTACGCGCTTGCCCGAGGTGGAGATCGTCCCGATGACTCCGGCCGTAGCCGCCTCGTCGCTCGGCCCCGGGGACGCCGTCCTCGGCCGCCTCGACGTGCGCCAGACCCTTGACGGCATCGACGACGGCCTCTGGGCCCTCGGCGTGCTCGCGGCGCGTGGCGTCACGGTCTTGAACGGCCCCGCCACCCTGATCGCGACGCACGACAAGCTCGTGACCGCCCGCCTCCTTCGCCGCACAGGCCTTCCTCATCCCTGGACACGGCACCTCCGCCCCGGGCGCCCGCTCGAGGCGCTGCATGCGCCGGTCGTCGTCAAACCGCGGCACGGAAGCTGGGGACGGAACGTGGTCGTCTGCGAGACCGACGACGACCTCGCTTCGCTGCTCGAGGCGCTCGGAGGGGAGGCGTGGTACGTCGAGCACGGTGCGCTCGTGCAGGAAGTCGTGCCGCCCACGGGCTGGGACCTCCGCATCATCGTCGCGGGTGATCGTGTAGTCGGCGCCGTGCGGAGGGAGGCGGCGCCCGGCGAATGGCGCACGAACGTCGCGCTCGGCGCCGGGCGTGTGCCCGTCACGCCGTCGCCGACCGCCGTGCTCCTTGCGCTCGCGGCGGCGCGCGCGACCTCGGCGGCGCTCGTGGGAGTCGATCTCCTTCCCACCCCGGACGGCGGCTACACGATCCTCGAGGTGAACGGCGCCGTCGACTTCACGCCGGAGTACCGACCCGACGCGGACATCTTCCGGGAGGCGGTGGCGGAGCTCTACTGCTTTGCGCGCGAGCCGCAACGCGCAGAAGCCCGCTCGAGCGAGGATCCGCTTCCGGTCTGATCGGCGTGCGGCGCGTCAGGTTCGGATCGTCGCCTGTCGCAGGGCTTCGTCGAACCCGGGGTTGCCGTCCGCGAAGCGCCAGAGGTCCCGCTTGAACACAGACACGAGGCGCATCGGGGACGTCGACGTCACCGTCGCCGTGCGGCGCCCGGACGAGAGGACGGCGATCTCGCCGAAGACGTCGCCCCCGCCGAGATGGCGAACCGGCGATCCGTCGACCGTGACGTCGGCGGTGCCGCTCGACCACGGCGAAGACGGAGTGGCCGAAGTCGCCCTGTCGCGTCAGGTCGACTCCCTCCGACGGGATCTCGACCACCTCGGCGCACGAGGCGAGCGACTCGAGCTCCTGGTCGTCGAGCGAGCCGAAGAGCGCCACCGCCCGGAGCTCCACCGCGTCGACCACCGTGCGAACCTATCGCCGCCGGCGTCGCGCTCGTGTGTCGATCCTGGTGCCCGGTGGTGACGGACTGTCGTCCGCGGAGTGCGGGGCGTCCAGGCCGCGTCGGACTGGCGGACGGAAGCGCGACGCCAGGTTTTTCCCCGCATATGAACCACTTTTCAGCCCACTACCCACCGGCGTTGCGAGCACGATTCGGGCATGAGGAACTCTCGTTCGCCGCTTCTCGCCGAGCTGCACGCCCACACGACGTGGAGCGACGGCGTACTCACCGTGCGCGAGCTCGTCGACCTCGTCGGCTCGCGTGGATTCGACGTCCTCTGCGTCACGGACCACGTCGTTCGCACCGACGATCCCTGGCTCGGTGCACGTGCCGCCCACGAGGTCGGCGTCACGCTCGACGCACTACCCCGCATACCGGGCCGAGCTGGCACGCGAGGCGGTCCGCGCCGAGGCGCTGTACGACCTGCTCCTCCTTCCCGGCCTCGAGCTGACCTACAACGACCGCGATCCGCATTGCGCCGCTCACGCGGTGGCGATCGGCCTGGACGAGCACATCGACGTCGACCGACGGCATCGAGAACGCCGTGCTCGACGCTGCACGTGCCGGGGCCGCAATCGTGGCCGCGCATCCGTACCACCACGAGCGCGCCCATGTCGAAGCCCGCCTGACCCAGAGGTGGGCGCAGGACGACGGCATTCGGCGGCTCGCGCACCGTTTCGAGCTCTTCAACCGCGACCAGCTCTTCGGCTGGGTGGCGGAGGAGCGCCTGCCGTGTGTCGCAACCGGCGACGTCCATCAGCCGTCGCACGTCGCCGGCTGGAAGACGCTCGTCCCGTGCGCGAAGAACGCAACCGCCGTCGTCGAGTACCTCCGCTCGCCGCGGCCGGTGTATCTCGCGCGCGTCGAGGACGGCATCGAGCGGCTCGCGGCGTAGCGCCGCGAGCTTCCTACGTCGCGGGCTCCAGGACCAGCTTGCGCGTCTCCCAGCGCCGGGCGGCGAACGCGGTCGCGGCGATCAGGATCGCGAGGATGAACACGATCACGTGGCCGGCCGGGAGCCGCGTCACGTACTCCATGCGCGGCGCCCACGAGCGCGGAGGCGGGCAGCGTGAGGATCCACGCCACGACGATGTTCCCCGCGACGCCCCAGCGCACGGCCGAGAAGCCCCGGATCGCGCCCGCGCCGAGCACGGAGCCCGAGATCGTCTGGGTGGTCGAGACCGGGAACCCGAAGTGGGCCGTGCCCCACAGGATCGACGCGCACGCGGTCTGCGCGGCGAAGCCCTGAGGCGGATCGATCTTCGCGATGCGCTGGCCGAGCGTCCTGATGATCCTCCAACCGCCCGCATAGGTTCCCGCGCCCATCGCGAGCGCAGACGAGGCGATCACCCATGTCGGCGGGCGCTCGAAGTCGGGCGAGAGGTGGCCGGAGGCGACGAGCGCGAGCGCGATGATCCCCATCGTCTTCTGCGCGTCGTTCGTCCCGTGCGTGAACGCGACGAACCCGCCCGACACGAGCTGGAGGCGTCTGAAGACGCGGTTGACCTTCGTCGGCGCGCGCTTCGCGACGATCCACGTGATGCCGAGGATCAGCGTGAACGCGAACGCGATGCCGAGAAACGGCGCGATGATCGAGGGGATCAGCACCTTGTCCTATGATCCCGCCCCACTGGACGACGTCCTTGCCCGCCCGCCGCCATCGCCGACCCGATCATCCCGCCGATCAGGGCGTGGCTCGAGCTCGACGGCAGGCCGACGAACCAGGTGATGAGGTTCCACGTGATCGCGCCGACGAGGCCGGCCATCACGACGTCGAGCGTGATCACCTCCTGATCGACGATCCCCTTGGCGATGGTCGCGGCGACCGCGATCGAGACGAACGCGCCCGCGAAGTTCAGCACCGCCGCGCTCGCGACCGCCAGGCGAGGAGAGAGCGCTCCCGTCGAGACGCTCGTGGCGATCGAGTTCGCGGTGTCGTGGAACCCGTTCGTGAAGTCGAAGAAGAGCGCGACGATGACGACTGCGACAGAGCGTGGCCTCCACGGGTCGCGCCTCAGGCGTTCTTCACGACGATGTTCGCGATCGTGTTCGCGGCCGTCTCGCAGCTGTCGAGCGCGCCCTCGAGCCGCTCGTAGACGTCCTTCCAGCGGATCACCACCAGCGGGTCGATCCGATCGTCACGGAACAACGACGCGAGCGCCTCGCGGAGGATGCTGTCCCCGTGGTCCTCGAGCCGCTTGAGCTCGACCAGTGCCTCCTGCACGCCCTTGAAGCTCTTCAGGTTGTCGCATGCGATCTTGAGCTGCTCCGTCGCCCCGACGATCAGGCTCGTCTGCTGGACGGCGTGCTTCGTCGGCAGGTCGATCCCGTAGAGGCCGAGCAGGTCGGAGGCTTCCTCGAGCTCGTCGACGATGTCGTCGAGCTCGATCGCGAGCATGAAGATGTCGTCGCGGTCGAACGGCGTCAGGTACTGCGTGTTGAGCAGCGTGATGAGCTCGCGGGTGATCGCGTCGCCCTCCGTCTCCTCCGCCTTGACCTGCTCCTGCGTGATCCCCGAGTTCGGGTGCTCGCGGAACCGCCGCTCGACGAGGCGCGCAACCTGGAGCGCGTTCTCGGCGGCGCGACCGAACAGGACGTAGAACTCGCTGGTCTTCGGCGTGAGCGACAGGCGCACGGCGCGGGCACGTTAACCGAAACGAGACAAATGCAATCGTGCTGCGTCGCGCGCGCGCTCGACCCGGTTACGCTCGGCACGATGAAGGAGACGCTGGAGCGGGAGCTGAAGCTCGAGCCGCGGAAGGGGTTCGTGCTACCCGAGCTCGGCGGCGAGCCGCTCCCGAGCCGCGTGTTCGTCTCGACGTACCACGACACGCCCGACCTCGTCCTCGCGCGCCACGGCATCACGTTCCGCCGCCGCGTCGAGGACGGGGCCGGCCTCTGGCAGCTGAAGCTGCCGCGGGGCGCGGCGTCGTATCGAGCTCGAGCAGTCCGGGCCACCTGCCCGGCCGCCGCTCGAGATGCTCGGCCTGCTCGTCGCGCACCTCCGGGGTCGCAGCGTCGAGCCGGTTGCCCGCCTCCGCACGCGGCGCGAGGGCGTCCGGGCGCGCGGTGCCGAGATCGTCGACGACTCCGTCTCCGTCCTCGTCGGCCAGCGCGTCACCCTGCGCTTCCGCGAGCTCGAGGTGGAGCTCCTCGACGGCGACGAGGAGGCCCTGCGCCGGCTCGGGAAGGAGCTCCGTCGCGCAGGCGCGGCGTCGTCGGGGGCGCTGCGCCCGAAGCTGTTCCGCGCCCTCGAGCTCGACTCACCGCCCCCTCCGTTGACCATTCCCCGGAGTGCGCCGCCGCTCGAGGCGCTCGGCGTCGCGCTGGCCGCGCAGGTCCGGCTGATCCTGCTCCACGACCCGGGGACGCGCCTCGGGTCGGATCCGGAGGACCTCCACCAGCTTCGCGTCGCAACCCGACGGCTGCGCGCGTTTCTCCGCGCCGGGAAGCCGCTGCTCGAGCCGTCGTGGGCCGAGCCGCTGCGGGCCGAGCTCGGCTGGGTCGGGCGTGCGCTCGGGCCGGCCCGCGACCTCGACGTGCTGGCGGGCCGGCTCGCTGCGGACATCGCCTCTCTCGGCGACGACGGCGTCGAAGCGGCGCCGCTTCTCGCGCAGCTCGACGCGGAGCGGGCCGCCTCGCGCGGCGCCGTGGTCGAGGCGCTCACCAGCGATCGCTACCTCGCGCTTCTCGACCGGCTCGATCACGTCTCCGAGCCGGAGTCGGCGGCATCGACGGCAGAGGCGCCCTCGCTCGCCTCGCTCCTTCGGGACGAGTGGCGGCGGACACGCAAGGTCGTGAAGGCGCTCGGGAGCGGCTCGTCGGACGACGAGCTGCATGCGGCGCGGATCCGGGTCAAGCGCGCGCGCTACGCGGCGGAGCTCGCGGCCCACGAGCTCGGTCGCCCCGGCGCGCGGTTCGTCAACAAGGCGAAGGCGCTCCAGGAGGTTCTCGGCGAGCACCAGGACGCGACGGTCGCCGAGGACCGTCTTCGCGCCTGGGCGAACGACGGGCAGACGGACGCGGCCATCCGTCTGATCGAGCTCGAGGAGGAGCGCAAACGGGCCGCGCGCAGCGCCTGGCCCGACGCCTGGAAGAAGCTACGACGGGCCGGCAAGCGGATCGAGTGAAGGTCGTTCGCGCCGCAGGAGGTGTTCCGGTCCGGGATGGAGCCCACGGCCTGGAGGTGCTGGTCGTTCACCGCCCACAGTACGACGACTGGAGCTTCCCCAAGGGGAAGTGCGATCTCGGCGAGAGCTACGAGGCATGCGCGGTGCGCGAGGTCGAGGAGGAGACCGGCCTCCGTTGCGCGCTCGAGGACCCGTTGCCGTCGACCTCGTACCACGACTCGAAGGGGCGCCCGAAGCGGGTGCACTACTGGCGGCTGCGCGTCGTCGGGGGCGAGCTCGCGTTCGACCACGAGGTCGACGAGGCCCGCTGGGTGCCCGTCGACGAGGCGGCGCGCCTGCTGACGTACGAGCGCGATCTGGCGGTCCTGCGGGCCGTCGCGATACGCTGACCCTGCGCAACCGGGCGCGTCCGTCCGCGGGGCAGGGAGCATCCCACCGGGTACGTGCAGGATCGTCGAGGCGACGAACCTTCCGCCCGAGACGCGGACCCGGGCCAGACAGGAGGTTCGCCGTGCAGCTTCCCGACCGCCCCGACCTCGAGCACCTGCGCAAGCAGGCGAAGGCGCGCAAGCGAGAGCGGGGAATACCCCTCGCCGCCGCGCAGCACGAGCTCGCACGCGACTACGGATTCCCGAGCTGGCCGCGCCTCGTCCGGCACGTCCAGGCCCTCTCGCTCGAAGGCATCGAGCGCCAGCTCGCAGCAGCCGATCCCGAGGGCCTGGCGGCCGTGCTCGCCGCCGATCCCGGAGCGGCGAGCGAGCCTCGTCGACGGCCTCGTCGCCGCTCCTCTACCTGCTCCGGCGATCGACCGGGACCGGCGCGGACGTCCGGGAGTGCGCGCGCCTGCTGCTCGAGGCCGGCGCCGACCCGAACGCATTCACGCACGAGGTCGAGGACGGCGGGGACTGGGACTTCTACGCCGTTCGAAGCGCCGTCGACCGCGACGACGTCGCGCTGATCGAGCTCCTCGATCGAGCACGGCGCCGAGCGGGACGACGACGCGATCTACCACGCGTGCGAGCACGGCTCGACGGCGATGCTCGACGCGCTCTGGAAGCCCGGCGCGGAGCAGTACGTCAGTCACAAGGTCGACTTCGAGGACCTCGACGGGCTCCGCTGGTTCATCGCGCGCGGCGCCGACATGAACGAGCGCTGCTGCCTCCACCACGCGATCGCGCGCGGGCGGACGGTGCCGGTTCATCGAGGCGATCCTCGCCGCGGGCGCCGACGTCGATCGGCCGTGGACGTTCTGGGACGTCGGACGGCGGCCGCTCGCCCTCGCGGCGCGCTGTGGGCACCTCGCCGCCTTCGAGCTCCTCGAGTCGCTCGGAGCGACGGCAGCGCTCGACGAGGTCGACATGGCCGTCCTCGCCGTGGCACGGGGCGAGTCGGTCGAGCTCCCGCGCGCGCGGCCGCCTGCGCTCGGAAACCCGGAGACCGACGACTACGGCTGGATCCTCGGCCAGTTCGCGCTCCTCGACCGGACGGAGATCGTCCGGGCGCTGCTCGACGCCGGGATGGACGTCGACACGCGCGGCTGGAGCAACTTCACGCCGCTCGACCAGGCCGCGATGCACGGCCGCCGGGCAACGGTCGAGCTGCTGATCGAGCGTGGCGCCGACCTCACCGACCGGGCCTGGGGCGACCACGGGCCGAGACCGCTCGACTGCGCGATCTGGGCGCTCCGCTGCAACCGGGCGCACGACGGGGACTACGTCGGCACGGTCGAGGCGCTCGCGGCGGCCGGCGCGCCGACCTTCCACGAGCCGCCGAGCCCCGACCCGGCCGTCGACCGGGTGCTGGAGCGGCTACGGCGTGTGGTGACAGAACGGGAGAGCGGGTGTCCGACTGAAGTCGGACACCGAGACGGGAGGCGCGCCCTCGGTGTCGGACTTCAGTCCGACACCCGCTCGTGCACCGCCGCTAGCCTGGACGGCCGTGAGCAGCGACGTGATCTACACGATGTACCGGGCCGACAAGTTCTACGGCCCCGAGCGGCAGGTGCTGTCGAACATCTCGCTGTCGTTCCTCCACGGCGCGAAGATCGGCGTGCTCGGGCCGAACGGCGCCGGCAAGTCGACGCTGCTGCGCATCATGGCCGGGCTCGAGGAGCCGTCCTCCGGGGACGCCGCGCTCGACCCCAAGGCGACCGTCGGCTACCTCCCGCAGGAGCCCGAGCTCGACGCGACGAAGGACGTCCGCGGGAACGTCGAGGACGGCGTGCGCGAGCTCCGCGACCTGCTCGACCGCTTCAACGCGATCTCGGCGGCGTTCGCCGAGCCCGACGCGGACTTCGACCAGCTCCTCTCCGACCAGGCGAGGGTGCAGGAGCAGATCGACCGCGCGGACGCGTGGAGCCTCGACCAGACGCTCGACCGGGCGATGGACGCGCTTCGCCTTCCCGAGGGCGACCGCGACGTGGCGACGCTCTCCGGCGGCGAGCGGCGGCGCGTGGCGCTCTGCCGCCTCCTCCTCTCTGCACCCGACCTGCTCCTGCTCGACGAGCCGACGAACCACCTCGATGCCGAGTCGGTCGCCTGGCTCGAGCGCTTCCTGGAGTCGTACAGGGGAACCGTCATCGCGGTCACCCACGACCGGTACTTCCTCGACAACGTCGCCGGCTGGATCCTCGAGCTCGATCGCGGCAAGGGCATCCCGTTCCAGGGCAACTACACGTCGTGGCTCGAGCAGAAGGAGGCGCGCCTCGGGGTCGAGGAGAAGCAGAACGTGGCCCGGCGGCGGACGCTGCAGCGCGAGCTCGAGTGGGTCCGGATGAGCCCGACCGCCCGGCATGCGAAGTCGAAGGCCCGGCTCGCGGCGTACGAGAAGCTTCTGGCCGAGGACCAGGCGAAGCGCCTCGACACCGTCGAGATCCACATTCCGGCCGGGCCGCGCCTCGGCGACGTCGTCGTCCGCGCCGAGGGCGTCCAGAAGGGGTTCGGCGACAGGCTCCTCGTCGAGGACTTGACGTTCGAGCTCCCGCCCGGCGGCATCGTCGGCGTGATCGGGCCGAACGGCGCGGGCAAGACGACGCTCTTCCGGATGATCGCGGGGGAGGAGCAGCCGGACGGCGGGGCGCTCGAGGTGGGGGACACCGTCGAGCTCGCGTACGTCGACCAGTCGCGTGGCGGCCTCGAGCCGCAGAGCACCGTCTGGAAGGAGATCTCCGGCAACCAGGACGTGATCACGCTCGGCAAGCGTGAGATCAACTCGCGGCAGTACGTCTCGTGGTTCAACTTCCGCGGCGGCGACCAGCAGAAGCTCGTCAAGGATCTCTCGGGCGGCGAGCGGAACCGCGTGCACCTCGCGAAGCTCCTCCGTGCCGGCGGCAACCTACTCCTCCTCGACGAGCCGACCAACGACCTCGACGTCGATACGCTCCGCGCGCTCGAGGAGGCGCTCGTCGACTTCGCCGGGTGCGCGGTCGTGATCTCGCACGATCGCTGGTTCCTCGACCGCGTCGCGACGCATATCCTCGCCTTCGAGGGCGACTCCCAGACGACGTGGTTCGAGGGCAGCTACGCCGAGTACTGCGACTGGGTGCGCGAGACCCGCGGGCCCGAGGCGCTCGAGCCGCACCGCATCGCCTACAAGCCCCTGGTCCGACCCTCGTAGAAGGCTCCGCGCATGTCCTGGCGCATGCGCAGTCTCCCGGTCGCCGAGCCGGGCATCCCCGACCGGCGCTCGCCCTCGAAGCTGCTCCTGTGGGTGGGGAGCCAGCAGGTCGGCTCGCTCTTGCTCGGGGTCGCCTTCGGGATCGCGTGGATGGTCGCCCAGGCGCTCATGCCGTACACGATCGGCCGTGCAATCCAGGAGGGGATCGTCGAGGACGACGGCGCGGCGCTCGTGAGATGGGCGGCCCTGCTCCTCGGCCTCGGCGTCGTCCAGGGCGCCGCCGGGGTCATGCGGCACCGCTTCGCGGTCCAGAACTGGCTCCGCGCGGCGTTCCTGCTCGTCCAGGTGGTTGGGCATCACGCGGCACGCGCGGGGCAGGCGATCCGCGGCCGGCACTCGACCGGCGAGGTCGTCGCCACGGTCTCGAACGACGCGCTTCGCGCCGGCGGTGCGTTCGACATCACGGCGCGACTCGCGGGAGCGATCGTCTCGTACGTGGTCGTCGCCGTGATCCTCCTCTCGAGCTCCGTCGTGCTCGGGCTGACGGTGCTGATCGGCGTGCCGATCCTCGTCGCTCTCTCTCGGCCTCGTTATCAGGCCGCTCCAGGTGCGGCAACGGGCGCAGCGCGAGGAGGTCGGCCGCCTCACGGCGCTCGGAGCCGACACGGCCGCCGGGCTCCGCGTCCTCCGCGGAATCGGCGGTGAGCAGGCGTTTTACGACCGATACCGCGACCGCTCTCAGCGCGTCCGGCTCGCCGGTGTTCGCGTCGCGACGCCCGAGTCGACGCTCGACGCGGCCCAGGTGCTGCTGCCCGGCATCTTCATCGTCATCGTCACCTGGGTCGGCGCGCGGTTCGTCCTCTCGGGGACGATCGACGCGGGCGACCTCGTCGCCTTCTACGGGTACGCGGCCTTCCTCGTGATCCCGCTCCGCACCGCCGGGGAGGCGGTCGACAAGATCACGCGCGCGCTCGTGGGCGCTCGCCGGATGGTCGACGTGCTGAGCGTCCAGCCGCTCGTGACCGACCTACCCGATCCGCGGCCGGTGCCGGAGGAGCCTCGCGTTCCGCTCCGCGACCTCGAGTCGGGCGTGACGATCGAGCCGGGGCTCCTCACCTGCCTCGTCTCGGCCGTGCCGACGGAGACCGCGGCGATCGCGGGGAGGCTCGGACGAGTGACGCCCGGCGACGGGGTCGTCCTCGGCGATCAGCCGCTCGAGACGCTCCCGCTGGACGCCGTCCGGCGTCTCATCGTCGTCAGCGAGCAGGACCCCGTTCTCTTCTCGGGCGAGCTTCGCCGTCAGCTCGACCCGTGGCGGCATGCCGACTCGGACGTGGCGATCCTCGACGCGCTTGCCGTCGCCAACGCCGGTGACGTGCTCGAGGGCCTCCCGGACGGCCTCGACACGAGGATCGACGAGCGTGGGCGGTCGTTCTCGGGCGGTCAGCGGCAACGGCTCGTGCTCGCTCGCGCGCTGCTCGCGGACCCCGAGTTCCTCGTGCTGATCGAGCCGACGAGCGCGGTCGACGCCCACACCGAGGCGCGTATCGCCCGCGACCTGCGAGGCGCTCGGCGCGGCAGGACGACCGTCGTCGTCTCGACGAGCCCGCTCGTCCTCGACCAGGCCGACCGCGTGGTGCTCGTCGCGGACGGCCGCGTCGTGGCCGAGGGAGCGCATCGCGAGCTGCTGCGCGAACGCGACGACTACCGCGACACCGTCACGCGAGGGGAGAGCGAATGACCGAGCTGCTCCCGATCGCAGACGGGCCCGAGCTCCGCCGTCACGCCCGCCGGCTCGCCAGGCGGCATCGCGCTGCCCTGGCCGGCGTTGTCGCGCCTCCATGCGCTCGCCGCAGCGGCCGGCCTGGTCGGTCCGGCCCTGCTCGGACGCCTCGTCCAGGCGGTCACCGACGGGACGACGCGCTCGTATGTCGATCGCATCGCCCTCGTGCTTGCCGCGTTCATCGTGCTCCAGACGGTGCTCACCTGGTTCGCGCGACGGACGTCGTTCGTCGTCTCCGAGCGGATCTTCGCCGAGCTCCGCGAGGACTTCATGCGAACGGTGCTCGCGCTGCCGCTCTCGAGCGTCGAGCGCGCCGGAACGGGCGACCTCGTCTCGCGGACGACGGCGGACGTCGACGCGCTCGCCCGCACGGTCCGGTTCGCGATCCCCGAGACGCTGATCGCCGCCGTGACGACCGTGCTGACGGTGGCGGCGGCCGTCTGGGTCAGCCCGGCGGCCGCTCTCGCACTCGTCGCCGGCGTCCCCGCGATCGTGATCGGCACCCGCTGGTACCTCCGCCGGGCGCCGCAGGGGTACCTCCGGGAGCGCGCCGCGTACGCGTCCATGGCGGGCACCGTCGGTGAGACCGTCGACGGCGGGCTCACGGTCGATGCGCTTGGGCTCGCGGAGCACCGCGTCCGGCAGGTCGACGCGGATCTCGCGGAGGCCTACGCGGCAGAGCGCTACACGCTGCGCCTCCGCACCTTCTGGTTCCCCACGGCCGAGATCGCGTACGTCCTCCCGGTCGTCGCGGGCGTGCTCTGGGGCGGCTGGCTCGTCCATGCCGGCCACGCGTCGATCGGCGAGGTGACGGCCGTCATCCTCTACGCGCAGCAGCTCGCGGATCCCGTCGACCGCCTCATCTCGTGGCTCGACGAGATCCAGGTCGGTGGCGCATCGCTCGCGCGCCTCGTCGGCATCGAGGCCGTGCCGCCCGACCGGTTCGCGTCCGGGCGCCTCCCGGCGGGTGACGCGCTCGCCGCGCGCGACGTCCGCTATGCCTACGTTTCCGGCCGGGACGTGCTCCACGGGATCGACCTCGACCTCGAGCCGGGTGAGCGGGTGGCCGTCGTCGGGCCCTCCGGCGCAGGCAAGTCGACCCTCGGACGCCTTCTCGCGGGGATCCATCCGCCGCGGACCGGGCGCGTCGAGGTGGGCGGGGTCGAGCTCGTCGAGCTGCCGCTCGAGACGCTGCGCCAGGAGGTCGCGCTCGTGACGCAGGAGCAGCACGTCTTCGTGGGGACGCTGGCGGACAACCTCCGCCTCGCCCGACCGCAGGCGAGCGAGGCGGAGCTCGAGGGAGCACTCGCGGCAGTCGACGCGCTCGAGTGGGCGGAGGCGCTGCCCGGTGGGCTCGAGACCGTCGTCGGCGCCGGCGGCGAGCCTCTCAGCCCGCCTCAGACCCAGCAGCTCGCGCTCGCGCGGCTCGTCCTCGCCGACCCGCACACGCTCGTCCTCGACGAGGCGACGTCGCTTCTCGACCCGCGCGCGGCGCGCCACCTCGAGCGCTCCCTCGCCTCGGTCCTCACCGGCCGCACCGTGGTGGCGATCGCCCACCGGCTCCACACCGCACATGACGCAGACCGGGTCGCGGTCGTCGAGGACGGCCTCCTCCAGGAGCTCGGCACCCACGACGAGCTCATCGAGCGCGAGCGGGGCGTACGCGGCACTGTGGAAGTCCTGGCAGTCCTAGGCGGCTGCGGCCGCAGCCGGGGCCGCGCCCTCGCGGGCGAGCGCGAGCGCGGCGCCTTCTCGGAGCCCGCCGCGGGCCAGCGTCAGCGGGCAGCCGAGCACCCGTGACGACTCGGCGAGGAGCAGCGCGCCCCCGAGGAGGGTCTCGGCGCGACGCTCGTCGATCCCGGCGGCGCGGGCAACCTTCGTCGAGCGGCGGCGCGCGAGACGGGCGATCGCCGTCTCGGCCGCCTCCGCGTCGAACGTCCGGCCGCCGACGAGCTTTGCGAGCGCCCGTGCGCTACCGCCCACCGCGAGCGCGCGCCTCCGGGCGCGGCGGCGAGAGCGGCGAGAGCGCGCGGCGAACCATCTCGCGCGCCGCCGCAAGCTCCTTCTTCGACGGTGGGTCCCCGCTCAGTACGAGTCGCGCCAGGCGGAGCGAGCCGAGATCCGCCGAGCCGACCCAGCGCGCGCCGCTTCGCCGATTGCCCACGACGATCTCCGTCGACCCGCCGCCGACGTCCACCATTCCGACCGAGACCGGGAAGTCGCGAGGCGCGCGCGACGGCGCCGTCGAAGGCGAGCCGGCCCTCGTCGTCGGCCGTAAGGACCCGCACCGGGAGGCGCGTGGCGCCCCGCAGCGCGGCGACGAGCGCCGCCGTTGCAGCGCCCTGGCGGCCGGGCGCGGTCACTATCACCTCGGCGCGCTCGCAGCCCTCCGCGCGCGCCCGTTCGGCGAACCGCCGGCAGACGTTCGCCGCCCCCGCGACGGACCCGGCGGCGAGCGACCCGGTGCACGCGATCTCGGCGCCGAGGCCGAGGTATGCCTTGTCGCTCTTCACCGTCTCGAGCGCTCCGTTCCGGCCGACCTCGGCCACGAGCAGGCGCACGGTGTTCGAGCCGACGTCGAGGACGGCGACGAGCATGCACGGATCCTCGTTCGCTCGTCGGACGGCGGTGCCGCCCGGGGCTGCTGCTCTCAGGAGCGCGCGCGGCGGGCGCGGACCTGCGCTCGCCGCATCATCGCGAGCTGGTGAACGTGGTGATCCTTCTTGCCGCCGGAGACGCGGGTCCAGACGCCGTCGCCGTCGAGCTCCCAGGCGTTCGCGGTGTCCGCGAACGCGCTGTCGAGGATCGCGTTGATCTCCGCGCGGGCACGGGCGCCGTCGACCGGCGCGACGACCTCGACGCGGCGGTCGAGGTTCCGCGGCATGAGGTCGGCGCTCCCGAAGAACACGGTCGCCAGATTCTCCGACTCGAACCAGTAGATCCGGCTGTGCTCGAGGAAGCGGCCGACGATCGAGCGGACGCGGATCGTCTCCGAGAGCCCCTCGACACCGGGGCGCAGCATGCAGATCGAGCGGGCGAGGATCTCGACCGGCACGCCCGCGGCCGACGCCGCGTAGAGCTCCTCGACGATCGTCGGGTCGACGAGGGCGTTCATCTTGAGGCGGATGCGCGTCTTCTGCCCCTCGGCCGCCGCGGTCGAGACCCGTCGGATCTCCTCGACGATCCGGCTTCGCATCGTGAACGGCGCGACGATGAGCTTGCGGAAGCGCTGCGGGCGCCCGAACCCGGTGACGTAGTTGAAGAGGTCGGCGACGTCGGCGGCGATGTCCTCGTCGGCGGTGAAGATCCCGACGTCCTCGTAGAGACGCGCCGTCGAGGCGTTGTAGTTGCCGGTGCCGATGTGGACGTAGCGGCGGAGCCCGTCCTCCTCGCGCCGGACGATGAGCGTCATCTTCGCGTGGATCTTGAGGTCGGCGAAGCCGTGGACGACGTGGACGCCCGCCTGCTCCATCGCGCGCGACCACTCGATGTTCCGCCGCTCGTCGAAGCGAGCCTTGAGCTCGACGAGGCACACCGACTGCTTGCCCTCCTCCGCGCACTCGATGAGCGACGAGACGAGCGCCGAGTCGTCGCTCGTCCGGTAGACGGTCGTCTTGATCGCGATCGTGTCCGGGTCGAGCGCGGCAGCCTCGGCGAAGGCCTCGAAGCTCGCGCGGAACGAGTCGTACGGGTGGTGGACGAACAGCTCGCCGCGCTTGATCTCGTCGAAGATCCGGTGCGGCGTCTTCGCGCGCGCCCAGCGGGGAGGGATCATCGGCGCCCACGGCTCGAGCTTCAGCTCCGGCCGGTCGAGCGCGACGAGCTGCCAGAGGTCGGCCTGGTCGAGGAGACCCTTCGAGCGCGTAGACGTGGTCGGGCCGAACCCCGAGCCCGGCGACGAGCCGCTCCCGCAGCGCCCGGGAGGCCGAGGCCGACACCTCGAGCCGGACGGCGTCGCCGAAGCGGCGCCGGCGGAGCTCCGACTCGACCGCCTCGAGCAGGTCGTCGGCGTCGTCCGAGAGCTCGAAGTCGGCGTCGCGGGTGACGCGGAACAGCGCCCGCTCCGCGATCTCCATCCCGGGGAAGAGCTTGGGGAGGAAGTGCGCGATGACCGCCTCGAGGGGCACGAGCTTCTTCCCGACCGACACGAACCGGTCGAAGCCCTCGGGCACCTTCACCCGCGCGAATCGCTCCTCGCCGCTGTCGGGGTCGACCGCGAGCACGCCCAGCGAGAGCGAGAGCCCGGAGATGTACGGGAACGGCTGGCCCGGCCCGACGGCGAGCGGCGTGAGCACCGGGAAGATCTCGCGCTCGAAGTACGCCTCGAGCTTGCGGAGCTCCTTGTCGGAGCAGTCCTCGATCGTGGCGATCTCGATCCCCGCCGCGGCAAGCGCCGGACGCAGGTCGCGCCGCCAGAGGCGCGACTGGCGAGCGCTCAGCGTCCATCGACGCGCTCGCGGATAGCGACGAGCGCATGGCTCGCCGTCATCCCGTCGACCGAGCGGACGCCGAGGCCAGCCTCGTCCAGCTCGAGCAGCCCCGCGACGCGGACCATGAAGAACTCGTCGAGGTGCTGGGCGAAGATCGCGGCGAACTTGACGCGCTCGAGGAGCGGGAGCGCCTGGTCCTCGGCGATCTCGAGGACGCGGCTGTTGTACTCGAGCGTCGACAGCTCCCGGTTGAGGAGGCGGCTCGGGGTCTGCTCGGTGCTGATCGCCACGGGTTGATGGTACGAGACCGGCCTGCCCGGGTTCCTGTATCGGTCCGGTTACCGCCTCACCGGCCGGGGTCGGCGCCGAGCGCCTCGACCACGAGTGACTGGAAGTGGGCGATGAGTTTCTCCGACTCCGGCATCAGCAATCCCGCCGGAAGCCCTCCGCTCGCGATCCCGCGCTGCACGGTCTCCACGAGCACGCGGTCCTCCGCACCGACGGCGTCGTCGAGCGCGAGGTAGTCCGCAAGCCACCACTCGTCGACGTCGGGGGCGACGAAGTAGTCGAGGAACCGGTACGTCCGCTCGGGCCCGCGCGGGACGACCGGGCCGATCGAGAGGTTCGGCCGGCCGGGCATCACGTTGACCACGGTGGACGGGAAGAGGAAGTGGAACTGCCCGCGCTCGACCTCGCCCTCGGCGTCGTAGACGCCGCCGCCGCCGTTCCGGGGCGGCCCGATCTGCGTCGAGAGCCGGTCGCGGATCTCGAGCCCGTATGCGTCGGGGGAGACGTCGATCGCCTTCGTCAGGCTCGGGTGCGCGACCGCGCAGTGGTAGCACTCGAGGAAGTTCTCCACGCACACCTTCCAGTTGCAGGCGTACTCGTCCGACTCGGCGCGCTTGTGGAACGTCAGTGCGTCGACGTCGATGCCGCCCTCCGCGAGGATCGTCGGGAGGTCGCCGAGCGCGTCGGCGAGCGGCTCGGGCTCCGTGTCGGGATTGACGAAGACGAACGGGCCGAACGTGTCGACCGACACCGGCACGAGACCGAGCGCCTCGCGGTCGAAGCCCGGCTCGCGGTCGGCGCGCGGCGCGCTCCGGAGCGACCCGTCGAGCGCGTACGTCCAGGCGTGGTACGGGCACTGGATCGTCTCGCGCCGGGCGTCGCCGTCGCAGAGCACGTGGCCCCGGTGGCGGCAGACGTTGACGAACCCGCGCAGCTCGCCGTCGCGGCCACGAGCGAGGAGGATCGGCACCATCCCGGCCCACGCCGCGGTCAGCTGCCCGGGCTCCGCGACCTGGTCGAGGCGCGCGGCGTACTGCCACGAGCGGCCGAACAGCCGCTCCTGCTCGAGACGGAGGACCGCGGCATCCGTGTACCAGTCGTACGGGAGCGTGCGCGTCAGCCCGGTGGTCGCCACCGAGCCAATCTACCCTCCACGATCGCCTATCTAGCGCGGCGCAGGCTGCGTGCCGTCGGCGTGCGCGTGCGCGAGATACCGCTCCTGCAGCTCGGCGAACGGCCCGTCCGCGACGATGCGGCCGCCGTCGATCCAAGCGCGCGCGTGCAGATCCGGTCGAGCAGCGGATGATCGTGGCCGGCGGCCACGACGACCCCTCCGGCGGCGACGATCTCCTGCGCCCGGGCCTCCACGACCTCGCGGTACTCGTGGTCGAGCGCCTCGTGCACCTCGTCGAGCAGCAGCACGTCCGTCCAGGGAAGGTCGGCCGCCGCGAAGCCGAGTCGGGCGCGCATCCCCTGGGAGTAGCTCGAGACCGGGCGCTCGAACGCGTCCTCGAGGCCGCTGCGCCGTCGGACGTCCTCCAGACGGGCCGTCGCCTCGGCCCGCGGCAGCCCGCGAGGACGCCGAGGAGCATCGCGTTCTCGCGGCCGGTCAGCGGCGACATCAGGCCCGCGCCGACGGACAGGAGCGACGCGATCTCGCCGGTCACCGTCACGTGGCCCGCGTCGGCGACGAGCACGCCTGCGAGCACCCGCAGCAGCGTCGACTTGCCGGCCCCGCTCGGGCCGAGCAGCCCGATCGCCTCGCCCGGCTCCGCGTCGAAGGTCACGTCCCGCAGGCCCCACGCCTCGGTTCCACGGCGCCGGAGCCGCGCGAGGTTCGGTGTTACCACCCGCCGGTTGCGGTCGAACTGGAACTGGACGCCGAGCGCCGCTGCGGGATCCGCGGCGTCACTCCTCCTCCACCATCTTCGCGAGCTGGCGCTGCTCCGACCGGTACAGCGGGAGTACGGCCGCCAGGACGACGACCGTCCACGCGATCGGCACGAGCAGCTGCCAGGCCGCGGGGCGGTGCCCGTAGAGCAAGACGGCGCGGTACGCCTCGAACAGTCCGGTGAGCGGGTTGATCGCGAGCCAGCCCCGCGCGCTCTCGGGCACCTGGGAGAGCGCGATGAGGCCCGGCGCGACGAAGAACAGCGTCCGCGCGAAGCTGATCACGAGCAGCCGCAGGTCGCGGAACCACAGCCCGACGATCGTCGTCGGGTACGCGAGCGCGACGGAGAGCGCGAACGTGACCAGGACGAGGACCGGCATCCAGAGGACGGCCGCGGTCGGCGCGACGCCGTAGACGAGCATGAGCAGCGCGAGCAGCGCGAGAGACGACCCGAGCGCGATCGTCTCGGTCAGGACGCTCGCCAGCGGCAGCAGCATCCGGTCGAACGACATGTTGAGGAGGATCGAGCGCCGTACCTGGATCGTCCCGATCCCGTTCGTGATGCTCGTGATCACGAGCTGGAACGGCACGACGGCGCAGGCGATCGAGAGCCCCGGTGCCTCGCCCGGCCGGTCGAGCACGACGGTCACGAGAACGAGGTAGACGCCGACCGCGAAGAACGGGTCGAGCAGCCACTTGACCACGCGTGCCCGCCCGCGGCCGTACCGCGCGCGGAGGTCCGACGCGGTGAGCGCGACGATCGTGTCGAGGCGGGTGGCGCGCGTCGCCGTACGTGCGGTCGGGGCGTCGCGCACGTCGGTGAGCATAGGCGCCGCACGCGACACCGGCCTCCCCGCGAACGTTGTAAGGGTTCCTTACCTCGCGTGTCGGAATGCGGGTAAGGTGCGCCTGACATGAAGCCCGCCATCAGAACTCTCACTGTTGCCGCCGCGCTGCTCGCAGCCGCCGTCGCGGCCACCGCGGCACCGGCGAACGCAGCCGAGACGCCCGGAACCTCGCTCCGCCCCGTCAAGTCGTACCTCCTGAAGCACACCGCGCAGCTCTCCGGGTTCACGAAGGACTTCCGCGCCGTTGCGAACCGCTACTACGCCGCGGCCAAGCGCAACGACTTCGCGTACGGGTCGCTCGCCCAGGATGCGGCGGTCCGTCGCGACCTCGCCCGCGCGAAGTCGCTCTGGATCGAGGGTAACCCGTACTACGAGCGCGTCGAGGGCGTCGTCGCCGGCACGCCGTCGCTGGCGATCTACGACGTGATCCTCGACGCCGGCTCGTCGGCGAAGGAGGATCCCGCGAGCGCCGTCCCGTTCGACCTGAGGCTGCCGACCGGCACCGTCCTCAGAAGCCCGGCAACCTCTTCAACCTCACCGAGGGCATGCTCTGGGGCACGCGTCCCGAGTACGTCGGCGCGAAGGCGGACCTCGACGGCGACGGCCGGCTCGAGTTCGGCGAGGTGCTCCCCGACGCGAACGTCTTCAAGGCGTCGGCCGACGCATTCGTCCTCCATGCCGGGCGGCTCGATCGCTCCGCGAAGGCGTGGACGCCGACCGCCTCCGACGCGTTCACCTCGGTCGTCGTGATGGTGCCGACGATGAGCGAGTACTTCGGCCAGTGGAAGGTCTCGCGGTTCGTGCTCGGCGACAAGGCGAAGGGCGACTCGTTCAACGTCGTCTCGCGCCTCTCCGACATCGGTGACATCCTCGGCGGCCTCCGCGTGATCTACCGCGGGATCGCTCCCGCGATCGCGCGGATCGATCCGCAGCAGAGCGCCCAGACGAAGCGCGAGCTCGACGCCCTGTGGAGCTACGTCGCAAAGCTGCGTGCGCAGGAGCGGAACGGAAAGCGCTTCACGCCGCAGCAGGCCGACACCCTCGGCCGCACGGCCCAGGAGCGTGCGACCGCGATCGCGGGTCAGGTGACGCAGGCGGCGGCCCGGCTGAAGGTGAAGATCGTCCAGTAGCCCATGCGGCGCCTCGTCCTCCTCTGCGTTGTCTCGGTGGCGAGCCTGTGGCTCGCCACCGGTGCGCTCGCGGCGCCTCCGTGGGAGGGCGCATCGGCGGCCCGCCTGGCCCTCTCGGACGCCGAGGCGGCGATCATCCTCGGCGATCCGGCCGCGGTCCAGGCGAAGGTCGACGCCGCTCGCGGCGCGGTGGAGGGCGTGCTCGCGGGTCGGCCCGCGGATCTCGCCGCCGCCCGGCGCGCGCTCGACGACGCGGAGGCGGCGGCGACCCGACTCGACGCAGTGGCCCTCGCCGGCGCCCGCGCGACGATCTGGACGACGATCCTGCATGCCTCGTTCGAGCGGGCGGTCGACGCCGCGCGGCGGGGCGACCTCGCCGAGGCGCGCGAATGGCTCCTCGTGCGCGAGTTCCGGCCGCCGACGCGGTTCACGCGCGCGGCCGCGGACGGGACGCTCGCGCTCGACCGGCTCGGCAAGGGGACGATCACGCCGGCGGTCGCCGCGACCACCGTCCGCCGCGACCTGCTCGACACGTACGACGGCCGGATCCGCTCGACGCTGGCGGCGCTCGCCGAGGCCCATGGCCTCGGCTTCGACGCGAGTCGCGCGGAGGCGGGCGCCCTCGTCCTCGGCTACTGGGGGATCCTCGGCCCGTCGTACCGCGCGCAGCGCGGCGAGCGGGACTGGCGGGCGACCGCGGACGCGGTCGCGGCGCTCGCGGTGGCGACGCGCACCGGCGACGGGAGTCGGCGTGGCCCTGCAGCGCGCCGAGAGCCGTCTCGAGGGCTTCCGCGCCGCACCGCTGTCGGCCGAGGAGACGCTCCGGCGCGCGGGCCAGCTCGATCGGTTCCTCCGCCTCGTCGCGATCGAGTACGGGCGCGGCGTCAGCGACGGGCGTGTCACGAAGGACTTCGAGATCCAGGAGGCGATCACGTTCCGCGACGGCGCCGCGGCCGCGTTCGCCGACCTCGAGCCGCGCCTCCTCGCGATCGACCCCGCTGCGACGCGCAGGGTCAAGGCTGCCCTCGTGAGCCTCGCCGCGAGCCTCGTGACGGCGAGCCGCGGCGGGACGCCCGTCGCGCCGGACGCCCTCGAGGCGACGGTGTCGGTCGGCGGTCGACGACCTGCACGCGCTCTACCCGGCGGAGTGGAAGGACGCCGCGAAGACGGCGGACTTCGACGTCATCGCCGCGGCGCTCGACCGGATGGAGGCCGCGGCCGCGAGCGGCGACTGGGGCGTCGCGGAGTCCGCCCGGATCGAGGCGTACGGCATCTTCGAGCTCGGTCCCGAGCAGCGTCTCCGTGGCCTCGCGCCGTCGCTCTTCCAGGGCGTTGAGTCGCTGTTCTGGTACGGCACCGGCGACCAGGACGGGCTCGTGCGCCTGATCAAGGCGAAGGCGTCTGCCGCTGAGCTGGCCGCGACGCGCGCAGCGCTCGACGCCGAGCTCGCCGAGGCCGAGCAGCGGATCGGGAGCGGCCCGGGCTCACGCGTCTCGATCGTCACGAACAGCGCGATGATCGTCTTCCGCGAGGGACTCGAGGCGGTCCTCATCCTCGCCGCGCTGATGGCGAGCATGGTCGGCGCTCAGCGGCGCTACCGGCGCCCGCTGCTCGGCGGCGTCGCGCTCGCCCTCGGAGCGTCCGTCGTCACCTGGATCGTCGCGCAGACCGTGCTCGGCTCGCTCGCCCGCTACGGCGAGCGGCTCGAGGCGATCGTCTCCCTCGTCGCGATCGGGATGCTGCTGCTGATCCTCAACTGGTTCTACCACCGGGTCTACTGGCAGGAGCACCTCGCCGAGCTCCACGGCAAGAAGAAGTCGATCATGCAGGGCGCGGGGCTCTCGCTCGCGGCCGCCCAGGTCGCCGGGCTCGTCGCCCTCGGCTTCACGAGCGTGTACCGCGAGGGGTTCGAGACCGTGCTCTTCCTGCAGGCGCTGACGCTCGAGGCGGGCGCGTGGACGGTGCTGCAGGGTGTCGCGCTCGGCTTCGCCGCGGTCGTCGCCGTCTTCTTCCTCGTCATCGCGCTCGAGCGGAAGCTGCCGCACAAGAAGATGCTCATCGCGACGGGCCTGATGATCACGTGGGTGCTCGTCGTGCTCGTCGGGCAGACGGTGCAGACGCTGCAGAAGGTCGGCTGGGTGCCCGTGACGCCGATCGAGGGCCTCGAGCTGCCGTACTGGGGCGGTCTCTGGCTCGGCGTCTACCCGACGTGGGAGGGCCTCGTCGCCCAGGCGGCGGCGCTCGCCTTCGTGATCGGGAGCTACGTCGCCGCCGAGACCGTCCGCAACCGCCGTCGCGCGCGCATCCTCGCCGCGCCGATCGGCGTCGCAGCGTCAGTCGACGCGTACCGCTCCGATGCCGCGTCGCGCAGCGCGTCGGACGGCCTCAGCGCCCGACCTCCCAGGCGAGGTGCGCGAGCTCGGGCTCGATCAGCTTCTCCCACGCGAGCTGCGACCGCCTTCGGCGAGCCTGGCACCGAGACGACGACGCTCCCCCGGTACGTGCCGGCCGTGGCGCGCGAGAGCATCGCCGCCGCGCCGACCTGCTCCCAGCTGAGCATCCGGAACAGCTCGCCGAACCCCGGGCAGCTGCTTCTCGAGCATCGCCGGCGAGCGTGTCGTAGGTCGTGTCGCGCCGCGAGATCCCGGTGCCGCCGTTGACGACGACGACGCGCGCCTCGGCGACGAGCTCGTCGACCGCGGCGCGCACCTCGTCCGGCTCGTCGCGGACGACGCGGTACCCGGCGGCGACCGCTCCGCGCCGCCGCGATCCGCTCGCGCAGCCACGCGCCGTTCGGGTCGTCGTCGGCCGTGCGCGTGTCGCTCACGGTCACGACGGCCGACGGTGATCGGGCCCTGCTCCGCGGCCGCAGCCCGGTGCGCGTCGGTTCCCACGACCGACGATCCTATGGATATGGATACCCTCAGCGGTCGTGAGCGACGCGGCCCGCATCCTCGAGGACGCCGAGGCGCGGCTGCGACCGCTCCACCTCGCGGCGGCCGGCTCCTGGTGGGACGCGAACGTCTCCGCGACCGAGGAGAACGAGCGCCGCCGCGTCGAGGCGGAGCTCGCGCTCTCCGACGCGCTGGCCGACGCCGAGCTCTACCGCGACGTCGAGGCGGCGCGCGCCGACGGTGCCGACGGGCTCGACCGGCGCCAGCTGGACGTCCTCCACGACTCGCTCGTCGCGCACCAGGTACCCGAGGCGCTCCGGCACCGCATCGTCGAGCTCGAGGCCTCGGTCGAGGCGCGGTTCGCGCAGCATCGCGGCGTCGTCCGCGGCGAGGCCCTGGACGACAACCGAGATCAAGGAGATCCTTCGCGCGAGCGACGACGTGGCCGAGCGCCGGGAGGCCTGGGAGGCATCGAAGACGATCGGCGCCGCCGTCGCGGACGACGTGCGGGAGCTCGCGCGACTCCGCAACGAGGCCGCGCGCGTCGCTCGGCTACCGCGACTGGTTCGCGCTCGCCGTCGCCACGTCCGAGATGGACGAGAGCCGGCTCTTCGCCACCCTCGACGAGTGCGACGCCCTCACGGCCGAGCCGTTCGCGGGCTGGAAGGCGGCGACCGACGCGCGCCTTGCGGAGCGCTTCGGCTGCGGCGTCTCCGAGCTCGCGCCCTGGCACTACGAGGATCCGTTCTTCCAGGAGGTGCCCGCGGCGGGCGGCGTCGACCTCACGCACGTGTTCGACGAGGCCGACGTCGTCGCGCTCGCGCGCGAGACGTTCGACGGGATCGGCCTCGAGACCGGCGGCGATCCTCGAGCGCAGCGACCTCTACCCCCGCGACGGCAAGTGCCAGCACGCGTTCTGCATCGACATCGACCGCGAGGGCGACGTCCGCGTGCTCGCGAACGTCGCGCCCGACCGCTACTGGGCCGACACGATGCTGCACGAGCTCGGGCACGGCGCCTTCGACCTCGGGATCGACCGGCGCCTGCCGTGGCTGCTTCGCGGCTGCCACCTGACCGTCACCGAGGGCATCGCGATCCTCATGGGCCGCCTCGCGCAGGACGCCGGCTGGCTTCGCGACGTCGCGGGCGTCGACGCCGCCGAGGCGGCCGAGCTGCAGGCGAGCCTCGACGCGGCCCGGCGCGGCCGAGGTGCTCGTGTTCACGCGCTGGGTGCTCGTGATGACGAACTTCGAGCGCGCGTTCTACGCCGATCCCGAGGCCGACCTCGACCGCGCTCTGGTGGGAGCTCGTCTCCCGCTACCAGCTGCTGACGCCGCCTCCGGGCGCGCACGAGCCCGACTGGGCCGCCAAGATCCACGTCGCGTGCGCGCCCGTCTACTACCACACGTATCTCTACGGGCACCTCGTCGCTTCCCAGCTCGACGCGACGCTCGAGCGCGAGGCCGGAGGGCTCGTCGGGCGGCGCGAGGCCGGGCGGCTCCTCACGGAGCGGATCTTCCACGCCGGCGAGTCCGTCCGGTGGGACCGGCTGCTCGCCCAGGCGACCGGCGAGCCGCTGACCGCGGTGCACCTCGCGCGCGACATCGCGGCGGGGCTCGCGACCTGATGCCGGGCGCCGTCGGGCTCAACCACGTCAGCGTCGTCGCGCACGACCTCGAGGAGTCGACGCGCTTCTACGTCGACGTGCTCGGGCTCGAGCCGACTCCGACGCCGACGTTCGGCTTTCCCGTGCAGTGGCTCAGGGCCGGTGACCTCCAGCTGCACCTCTTCGAGCGCCCGGACGAGCCGCCGACGTACGCGCACTTCGCCTTCACCGTCGACGACATCGTCGCGGTGTACGAGCGCGCCCGGGCGCTCGGGATCCTCGACCACACGAGCTTCGGCTACGCGATCGCGGAGCTCCCCGGCGGCGAGGCGCAGCTGTACATCCGCGACCCCTGCCGGCAACCTGCTCGAGCCCGACCACCCGGACGGCGCCGCGGCCCGGGAGCAGATCGAGGAGATGATCCGTCCTCGCGGAGCGCCTGCCGCAGCCGACGGCCCCGTGCCGCGGCTCTTTGGCATCCCGCTGCGATCTCGGGCCGCCCAGCGGCGTTCACCCCGCCTGAGGCGCAGAGCGCGAAGCGGCCTCGGCCCCGTGCCGCTCGCGCGGAGCTCAGTCCGCCTGATGCGGGTCGGCGAGGTCGCGAGAAGGGTCGCGCCGTCGGGCAGCTCGAACGTATCGCTGTGCCACTGGAGGGTCGGTCGCGGCCAGGCAAGGCCGGAGAAGACCGGGTCGTCGAGCGCCGCGTCTGTCCCGAACACCGGAAGAACCCCGACCTCCGGGACGCCGCCCGTCGTGACGCGCGCGCCCAGGCTCGAAGCGAGGAGCTGGACGCCGAGGCATGCGCCGAAGAACGGGATCCCGGCGCCCACGCCGTCGCAGATCAGCTGCTTCTCGGCGACGAGCCAGGGGTGCTCCTGCTCGTCGTTCACGCTCATCGGGCCGCCCATGGCGACGATCGCCGCGATCCCGTCGAGCTCCGGCAACGCCTCGCCCTCGTCGAGCTCGACGCGCACCAGGGTCGCTCCGCGCTCCCGGAGCACGTCCTCGTAGACGCCGGGCGGCTCGCAGCCGATGTGCTGGAGGACAAGGACCTGCCGAACGGGGTCGGACATCATTCCGACACCGGCTCCTGCCGCCTCGGGCCTGCCGACAGCTCGGCCTCGAGCTCGTCGAGCGCGGCGCGCAGGATCCCGATCCGCTCGACGACGGGCGCGCTCGCGTCCGGATCGACGACGCTCGGGCGCTCGGCGCCGAGCCGCTCGCGCACCGCGTTCCGCCGCTCGGCCTCGCGCGCCTCCTCCATCGAGTTCAGCACGATCCCGATCAGGACGTTGATCACGACGAACGCCGCGATCATGACGAAGCTGACGAAGTACACCCACGACCACGGGTGCACCTCCATCCCTGCGTCCATGTAGGTCGGGAAGTTCTCGAGCGTGAGCATGACGAAGAGCGTCAGCATCGCCCGGCCGATGTTCCCCCACTGCTCGGGGAGCTCCTCGCGCGAACAGCGTCCAGCCCACCATCCCGTAGACGAAGAGGAGCATTCCGGTCGCCAGCCCGATCGCGAAGAGCGGCGGGATGCTCCGCCAGACGCCCGACAGGAGGACGCGGAGGTCGGGGAAGAAGCGGACGATCCGTACGACGCGCGCCAGGCGCGCGAGGCGCAGGAGCGTCGAGGACTGCCGGATGCCCGGGACGAAGGCGATCGCGATGACGATGAAGTCGAAGACGTTCCAGCCGTCGCGGAAGAAGTCCCACGGCCGCCGCCCGTAGGCGCCGATGCGGAGGCAGAGCTCGACGACGAATACGACGAAGCAGAGGTCGTTGACGAGGTCGAGCTGGTCGCCGTAGCGCTCGTCGATGCCCGCGTAGGTCTCGAGCCCGAGCACCGCCGCGTTCGCGACGATGACGACGAGGATCGTCGTCGTGAACCAGTGCGCCTGGACGACGCGGGCGAGGCGGTCGGAGACGCTCACGGGACGGCGAGGTTGCCCGGAGAACGCGTACGAGCCAGCGACGTGCGGCTCGAGGTACGCGGCCGACGGGCTGCCCGCCGGCGTGAAGATCCCGAGCACCGCGAGCTCCGTGTCCGTCTGCGTGTTCTCGACGATGTGCACCTCGCGCGGGCGCAGCCGGAATGCGACGCCGGGCGCGAGCGGCTCCGTGTCGTCGCCGATGTGGAGCCGGCCCTCCCCGCGCAGGATCCAGACGATCTCGTCGTAGAGGTGGTAGTGCCACGGCGCCTTCCCGGGAGGGATGTAGCCGACGAACATCGTCGCCCGCGTCGACCCGTTGTGCGGGCCGTGGAGCACCTGGAACGACCGCGCTCCGGTCGCCTGGCCCGGCTCGACGTGGTCGAGCGCGACGACCGGCTCGGTCGCGCCCATCGGGGCGTGCAGGTCGGTGCCGGCCCCGAGCGCGATGCGCACGCACTCGAGGCCGTCGGCGCCGGCGAGGAGCGAGCCGGGCTGCCGGCGGGCACGAGCCGCAGCGCGGCGCCGGAGAGCGGGTCGTCGCCGAGCGAGCCCGAGCCCGTGTGGACGAAGAGGAGCGTGTCGTGCTCGTCGTCGGTCAGGTCGAGGGACGTGCCCGGCGCGAGGCGGAGCGCGTCGAGCGCGAGCGCCGAGCTCGGCGCTCGGGCGGGACGAGCTCCCGCCGCTCGACGCCGCCGTCGCTTTCGGGGCTCGGTTTCGTCGGGACGCGCGACGCGACGCATGGAGGGAGCATAAGGTCGAAGCCCCGGTGAAAGGAGACCGACCGTGCCTCTCATCCGCGTCGAGCTGTTCGACTTCCGCATGAGCGAGGAGACGAGCGAGAAGCTCATCGCCGGCCTCACCGATGCGCTCTGCGCGGCGACCCACGAGGGGCTCCGCGACCACACCTGGGTGATCGTCGAGGGGCACGATCCGAAGAACTGGGGACTCGGCGGCAAGCCGTGGCCCGTCGGCGAGATGCCGCCCGGCCCGTCGTAGCGACCGCCCGTCGCGGCTACCCTCCGGCCGATGCCCACGCGCGACGACATCCGCAACGTGGCGATCGTCGCGCACGTCGACCACGGCAAGACGACGCTCGTCGACGCGATGCTCTGGCAGTCCGGCTCGTTCCGGGAGAACCAGGACGTCGCGGAGCGCGTCATGGACTCGATGGACCTCGAGCGCGAGAAGGGCATCACGATCCTCGCGAAGAACACGGCCGTCACCTACGGCGACGTCAAGATCAACATCGTCGACACGCCGGGGCACGCCGACTTCGGCGGCGAGGTCGAGCGGGCGCTCCGGATGGTCGACGGCGTCCTGCTGCTGGTCGACGCGAGCGAGGGCCCGCTGCCGCAGACGCGGTTCGTCCTCCGCAAGGCGCTCGAGGCGCGACTCCCGGTGCTGCTCGTCGTCAACAAGGTCGACCGCCCGGACGCGCGCGTCGACGAGGTCGTCAACGAGGTCTACGAGCTCTTCCTCGACCTCGACGCCGACGAGAGCCAGATCGAGTTCCCGATCGTGTACTGCAACGCCCGCGCGGGGCGCGCCGGCGCGACGGTCGACGGGCTGGCCGACACCCTCGAGCCGCTCTTCGACACCCTGCTCGCGACGATCCCCGCTCCCGCCGTACGAGGAGGGCCACCCGCTGCAGGCGCTCGTCACGAACCTCGACGCATCGCCGTACGTCGGTCGGCTCGCGATCTGCCGGGTGCGGGCCGGCACGATCCGCAAGGGCCAGCAGGTCGCGTGGTGCCGCGCCGACGGGAGCATCGAGCGCGCGAAGGTGACCGAGCTCTACGTCACGGAGGCGCTCGACCGCGTCGACGCCGACGAGGCCGGCCCCGGGGAGATCGTCGCCGTCGCGGGGCTGCCCGAGGTCACGATCGGCGAGACGCTCGCCGATCCGGACGACCCGCGGCCCGCTGCCGGTCGTCGAGGTCGACGAGCCGAGCCTGTCGATGACGATCGGGATCAACTCGTCGCCGCTCGCGGGCCAGGACGGCGCGAAGCTGACCGCGCCGATGGTGAAGCAGCGGCTCGACCAGGAGCTCGTCGGCAACGTCTCGCTCCGCGTCGTGCCGACAGCGAGCGGCCCGACATGTGGGAGGTGCAGGGCCGCGGCGAGCTCCAGCTCGCGGTGCTCGTCGAGCTGATGCGGCGCGAGGGCTTCGAGCTCACCGTCGGCAAGCCGCAGGTCGTCACCCGCGAGGTCGACGGCAAGGTGCACGAGCCCGTCGAGCGCGTGTGCGATCGACGCTCCCGAGGAGTACGTCGGCGTCCTCGACGCAGCTGCTCGCGCTCCGCAAGGGCCGGATGGAGAAGATGGTGAACCACGGCACCGGCTGGGTGCGCATCGAGGTCCTCGTGCCGGCGCGCGGGCTGATCGGCTTCCGCACCGAGTTCCTCACCGAGACGCGCGGGCACGGGGATCCTGCACCACGTCTTCGACCGCTACGAGCCGTGGCACGGCGAGCTGCGCACGCGTCCCGAGCGGGAGCCTCGTCGCCGACCGGCGCGGGCCGACGACGACGTTCGCGCTCCTCAACCTGCAGGAGCGCGGCTCGCTGTTCGTCGGGCCGGGCGTCGAGGTCTACGAGGGGATGGTCGTCGGCGAGAACGCGCGCGCCGAGGACCTCGACGTCAACGCGACGAAGGAGAAGAAGCTGACGAACATCCGCTCGTCGACCGCCGAGGAGCTCGTCCGCCTGATCCCGCCGCGCCCGCTGTCGCTCGAGCAGGCGCTCGAGTTCATCCGCGAGGACGAGTGCGTCGAGGTGACCCCCGGGTCGATCCGGCTGCGGAAGGTCGAGCTCTCGGCTTCGAAGCGCCAGCAGGCCAGCCGCAGCGCGACAAGAGCGCCGTGGGACTCGTCCGGAGAGGCGTTGCGGCGCCCGACCTTCAGTCGGACGCCGCTCGCGGTCGAGCTCAGTTCCCGTCGACCGTCGCCGTCGCGCGGCAGACCTCGCCGCGCGGGCCGGTGGCACGGACGGTGACGGTGTCGCGCCCGGGCCAGTCGGGGATCGTGAGGCGCAGCGAGAACGAGCCCGAGCTCCCGCCGGTCCGCCTCGGGACGCGCAAGACGAGCCGCCGCTCGTGGACCACCACGATGTTCCAGCTCGCTCCGCGGCGCGGTGTCCGGATGTCGAAGTCGACCCGCAGCTGGTCGTCGTCGCGCGTTCGGACCCGAAGCCGCACGCTGCTGTTCGCGGAGCACGTCAGCTCGACTCACGTCGGCCTCGGCATCCGTCGCCCTCGTCCGCGCGGGCCGCGACGGGCAGTCCGAGGGCGACGAGCGCGATGGCAGCAGCGGAGCAGACGCCCGTAGACCGCCATTCGACATGAATCGATGGTGCCGCTCCCGCGGAGCGCGCGCAATCGGACTTCGGTCCTAGGACCGCCGAGCCCGTGCCGCTCCGCCCAGAGCGCCGCCTGCGTCCGATCGGTCACGCCGATCGTGCGGTAGACGCTTGTGAGGTGGGCCTTGACCGTCTTCTCGCTGATCGCGAGCTCGCGCGCGATCAGCTTGTTGGGGAGCCCGCGCGCGACCATCGCGAGCACCTCGCGCTCTCGCTCGGAGAGTGCCGTCGAGCGGCGACCGGCGGCGCGATCGCTGAGCAGCGCCCGGCCGGCGCGCGGGTCGAGCGGCGCCTCGCCTCGCGCGGCGGCGCGCACCGCTCTCGAGCTCCGCTGGCTCCGCGTCCTTCAGCAGGTAGCCGACCGCGCCGGCGTCGAGCGCGCGGAGGATCTGCTCGCGGTCAGAGAACGAGGTCAGGACGACGACCGCGACTCCGGGCTGCGCCTCGACGATCCGCCGGGTCGCCTCGATCCCGTCCAGGACCGGCATTTCGAGGTCCATCAGCACGACGTCCGGGCCCTGCTCCGCGCAGAGGCCGACGGCCTCCTCGCCGTCCGCGGCCGCGCCGACGAGCTCGACGCCGTCGAACGTCGCCACCAGGTGCTCGAGCCCGTGCGGACGACGGCGTGGTCGTCGGCGATGAGGAGTCGGATCATCGGCGTGGCACCTCCAGCGCGAACGTCGTGCCGGCGCCGGGCGCCGAGCGTACATCGACGTCCGCGCCGGCGCGCGCCGCCAGCTCCTCGAGCAGCGAGAGGCCGACGTGGCCCGTCCCGCCGGCGCTCGCGCTCCTCGGACGAGAAGCCCTCCCCGTCGTCGATCGACCTCGAGCCTCGTCGCATCGCCGTCGCCTGCGGAGCGCGATCGTGACGCGTGACGCATTGGCGTGGCGCTGACGTTGCGGACCGCCTCGGCGGCAGCGCGGTAGACGAGCCGCTCCTCGTCCTCGGTCAGGCCGATGTCGGACTCGACCGGGAGCTCCGTCTCGAGGCCGCGCGCTCGAAGCGGAGCGACGAGATCGCCGAGCGCGGCCTCGAGACCGCTCGCGCGCAGGTTCGGAGGATGGATCTCGACGAGCAGCGAGCGCAGCCTGCGCATCGCGCCACGTGTCCGGCGGCCGCCGTCACGAAGGGTTTCGCGGGTTCGTGGCGAGCCGTCCGCCTCGGCGGCCGCGCTGAGGGAGTACGAGATCCCGGCCAGATCCTGGACGGGGCCGTCGTGGAGGTCGGCAGCGATCCGGCGCCCTCGTCGGCCGACGCCTCGACGGCGTGGACGAGCAGCGCCTCGCGCTCCTCCTGCGTCCTCTGCAGGCGCCGGCCGAGCCGCCAGGCGAGCGGCACCTGGACGAGCCAGAGCAGGACGAGGCTCGCGAGCAGCAGCGCGGCAAACGGCACCCAGATTCGGCGTCCGGTCGCGGCGACCTCGCTCCGCCGCTGGTAGGTCTCGAAGAGCAGCGGGGTTCCGTCCGGAGCGCGCATGGGGAGGTAGACCTCGTAGAGCTCGCCGAGACCTTTCTCGAACCGGTTCTCAGGGCCGGAGAGATCGCTCAGCTCCGCTCGGGTCGTGCCCGTGCGGAGAACCCCGCGCTTGGCGTCGTCGAGCGGGAAGCTCGACCCGATCAGCCTCGGCTCGTCCGAGTAGACGATCCGCCCGTCGCCGTCCCAGAGCTTGACGCGGACCACCCGCTCGCCGAGCACGCGCTCGTTGACGACCCGGTCGACGGATTGGATCGCCGCAGCGTCGCCGTCCAGCAGCGCCGGCTCGATCGTCGGCTCTACGATCCCCTGTCCGGCGAGCTCGGCGAACTGGCGCGCGTCGCGGAGCGCTTCGTCGTGCGCGAGGCTCCGGAGGCCGAGAACCGCCGCCGCGCCGAACACCGCCAGCACGGCGAGCCCGGCGAGTGCGAACTGGGTGACCGGCCGCCGCATCGGCTACCGGCTCTGCTCGCGGTGTACGACCAAGGTCTCATTGTGGCCGCGACCGGGCACAGGGCACCCTGCGGGCATATGACGAGCCACCTCGGAAGGAGCATCACAGTGAACAGGATGATGGGTGCGATCGCGGCGTCGACGATCGGTGCGGCCTTGCTTCTCGCGCCGGCCGCGGCGGCCAAGGACGGTGACGTTCGCGTCGCAGGAACGTGTACGCAGGCGACCAGCTCGAAGCTGAAGCTCAGCGAGGAAGACGGGCGCATCGAGGTGGAGTTCGAGGTCGACCAGAACCGAAACGGCGTCCGCTGGACGGTCGTCCTCTTCCGGAACGGCACAGCAGGTCGCCCAGCGCGTTCGCATCACGCGGGGGCCGAGCGGATCGTTCGAGGCCCGGTTCGTGACCGGGAACAGCCAGGGCGTGGATCGGTTCGTCGCCCGCGCGATGCGTGCCGGCGAGCGCTGCTCGGCGTCGGCCTCCTTCGCGTAGCCCCGGCGTCGCGGCATGATCTTACGGGGTGGGGGCGTGGCTTCAGCCGCGCCCCCTGACTGGCAGGATCGTCTCGTGGCCGACGTCGTTGCGACTTCCCTCGAGGCAGAGGGGCAAGACCGCGCGCCGCTGCTCGTCCTCGACCGTCTCGAGGCGTTCCTCGACTTCCACGACCTCGGCAACGGGCCGATCCGCGCCGAGCGCATCGGCGACGGCGGCGGCTCGAACTTCTCGTTCCTGCTCGAGCGCGGCGCCGAGCGATACGTGCTGAGACGGCCGCCGCGACCCCCGCTCCCGCCGTCGGCGCACGACATGGTTCGCGAGGCTCGACTCCAGCTCGCCCTGGCTCCGCACGGCATCCGGCTGCCCCCGATCCTCGCCGTCTGTGAGGACGAGGACGTGATCGGCGTCCCCTTCTACGTCATGCGCTTCCTCGACGGACACGTGATCACGGACGCACTGCCGCCGGGGCTCGAGGAGCCCGAAGCGCGCCGCCGGCTCGGCACGGAGCTCGTCGACACGCTCGTCGAGATCCACGCCGCCGACGTCGGCGACCCGGGTCTCGCCGCATTCTCTCGGCCCGGTAGCTATCTCGAGCGCCAGGTGCGGCGTTTCTCGCAGCTCTGGGAGATCAACCGGACACGCGAGATCGCCGGCGGTCGACGAAGTCGGCCGGCGCCTCGCGGAAGGCTTGCCCGATCCGCTTCCCGATTCGGTGGTGCACGGCGACTACCGCCTGGCAACCTGATGGTCGAGCGAACGGATCCCGGGCGGGTGCAGGCCGTCCTCGACTGGGAGATGGGCGCGATCGGGGATCCCCGGGCCGACCTCGGGTACCTTCTCGCGACGTACGCCGAGCCGGGTGGCGAGCGGAGCCCACTCGGCGTCTCTCCGGTGACCGCGCTCGACGGGTTCCCGACGAAGGCGGAGCTCGTCGCGCGGTACGAGGATCGAAGCGGGCGCATGGTCGGGCCACTCGGCTGGTTCGAGGCGCTCGCCCTGTGGAAGGCCGCGGTCTTCTGCGAGGCGATCTACGGCCGGTACACGCGCGGCGAGCTCGGGGCCGAGGACGCGCGCGCCGCAGCATTCGAGCGCGGTGCCGGCGATGGCCCAAGACGGCTGCGGCGGCGACGCGCTGGCGCCGCTTGACGCCCTCGGCGGGCACATCCTGAAGGCGCCCGTGCGTCGCATGCCTCAAGCCATGTGGCCGCGGTATCCGACCATGGAACCTGCTCTCGAGACGCCTCGTGCAGCGCCTGTCGTCGTCTACGGTCCGCCGTGACCGAGCACGACGCCCATCCGATCCGATCCGCCCGGGCTTCGCGCGCGAGGACTGGAACGCGCGCTACGCGCAGAAGGAGCTCCTCTGGACCGCCGAGCCGAACCGTCTGTTCGCCGCCGAGATCGGTGGGCTCGAGCCCGGCCGGGCGCTCGACGTCGCCTGCGGCGAGGGGCGGAACGCCGTCTGGCTCGTCGAGCGCGGCTGGAGCGTGACGGCCGTCGACTTCTCCGACGTCGCGCTGGCGAAGGCGGCCGAGCTCGCAGCGAGCCGCGGCGTCGAGGTCGAATGGGTCCTGGCGCGACGTCCTCGAGCACGAGCCGGAGCCGAGGGCATTCGACCTCGTCGCGGTGCTGTACCTGCAGCTTCCGCACGACGAGCTCACGCGAGCGCTCCGCGCGGCCGTGCGCGCCGTCGCCGAGGCGGGACACTCTTCGTGCTCGGCCACGACAGCTCGAACCTCGCCGACGGCTACGGCGGTCCGCGGGACCCGGCGGTGCTCTTCACGCCCGACGACGTCGTCGCAGAGCTCGACGGGCTGGTGCTGGAGCGGGCAGAGCAGTGCGGCGCACGGTCGCGCTCGACGACGGCGAGGCGGTGGCGATCGACGTGCTGGTCCGCGCCCACCGGCCCGGCGAACGTCGGGGTACGCTCGCGACATGAAGACCCTCGAGCTCACCGAAGAGGAGCTCCGGCTCCTGCTGTCCGCCGTCCGTTCCTACCTCGACGACTTCGGCCACGAGGAGGCGGACGTGCTCCGCAGCGTCAAGCAGCTCCTCGCGAAGCTGAAGGCGTTGGAGCTCAGCGCTTGACCACGAAAGCGACCTGGCCGACGAGCTTGCCGTAGCCGGGCTTCTTGGCGTCCCGAACGCCGGCCAGACGAAGAGCTTGTAGCGGCCGTTCGCGAGACGTTGCCGCTTGCCCGAAATGTCCAGGAGGCGGAGCTCGAGCTTCGTCGCCGCAGGCCAGGTCGTGAGCACCTTCGAACGGCCCCGCCAGAGCTGGACGTTGTAGAAGCGTGCCTTCTTGACGGCGGACCACATGACCGCGGCGGACGCTTGACGACGGCGCCCTCGGCGCGGCGAGAAGATCCCCACGACGGCTTCAGCCTGACGGTGGTCGATGCTGCGTTGCCCGCCTGGTCGTACAGACGCACCTCGTACCAGTAGCGTGTCCCGGGCTTGATCTTCCGGTCGACGAGCGTGTTCGCTCGTTCCCGCGAACACGACGCCGGCTTCTTGCCTGCGGATACCGGGCGCGCGGAGCACCTCCGATCGGACGACGTCTGCCGGACGGGTCCAGGAGAGCGCGATCGCCGTGCCGCGGTGCGCCGACTTCACGCTCGGCGTCGCGGGCTTCGTCCCGTCGTAGCGCAGCTCGAGCGTCGCGGCGGAGCTGACGTGACCGGCCGCGTCGCGGCACTGCCCGACGATCTTGGCCGGGCTCGCGTCCGGGCCCCGCGTACGTGACCGGCTGGGTGCACTCGACGACCCCGGAGCCGCCGTCCTTGCCCGTGAACGAGACCTTGACCGCGTGGTTGTACCAGCCGTCCTGCGTCCGGAGGACGCTCCGCGGCCGCGGTCACCTCGGGCGGCGTCGCGTCGTACTTGATGCCGAACGAGCCGGAGGCGCTGTTGCCGGCGCCGTCCGTGCACGTCCCGCTGATCGTGACAGCGCCGCCGTCCGGGCCGCCGTAGGTGCCGGACGTGCAGGACGCGATCCCGGATGGCCCCCCGTCCCCGCTGAAGCCGAACGAGACGGGCTTCGTGTACCAGCCGTTCCCGTCGGGGTCGCGTGCGGTCGTGGCGTTGACCGAGGGCGGGCTCGAGTCCTTGGCGACCGTGACGCTGTTGCCGTAGAAGGGGCCTCCGTAGGTGACCGTGCACGTGAAGGTTGCTCCGCCGGTGTCCTCCGCCACGACTGCTGCTCCGCAGCCGCTCGTGGCGGTGGCGCCGGCCGGGTCGTATGACCAGGTGACGGTCACGTTCGAGCGGAACCAACCGCCGCAACCTCCACCGTTGCACGAGGCCGACGGCGGGCCGGGCGCCGAGCTCGCCTGCTCGGGCGTCGCAGCCCACCCGACGCCCAGGGCGACGAGCAGGCCGAGCAGCCGAAGAATCCTCATGCGCCCCTCGCCAGTCGGCGCGCGGACAGCCCGACTACGAGACCGCCGGCTCCGGACGCCCCGAGGAGGACGGCCGCCGCAAGGAGCAGGGCGAGCTGGGTCGACGCCTCGTCCTCGAGCGTCGGGAGCACGGCGATCGGCAGGCCGAGCCGCAGCGTGTCGTGCGGCGGCCGGTCACGGGCGGCGGCTGGCGTACGAACAGCCGCGACCGGGGCCTTCCTCGGTTTCGGTTTCGGCTTCGGCTTCGGCTTCGCGGCCGGCGGGGCGGCCCGTGTCGTGCGGGTCGGCTGCGCATACGTGGCGGGCGAGGCCGGCGCCGTTGTCACCTCGCCTCGTGGAGCGGCGGTCGTCTTGGTCTCGGGCCTCCGACGCAGGCTTCGGCTCCGGTTTCGAGACCGTCTGCGTCGGCGCTGCGGCGAGGGGCGGATCCGGTGTGGGCGTGTCGGGTGTCGGCGTGACCGTGGCCGGTCGCGTGGTCGTCGTGCGTCGTTCGGGCTCGGCGTTGCGGGCGCCGCCGCCGTCTGCGTCGCGTCGGCCGTCGCCTGAGCGGGCCGCAGCGCCTGGCCCGACGGCGGTGCGTCGGGTGCGGGCAGCGGCGATCCGCCTGCGGCGAGCGCAGAGCCGGGCTGGATGACTGCAGCGAGGGCCAGGCCCGCCGCGAGCGCTGCAGGTCTGTGCCGCTGCCGCAGAGACGTCGTCCTCTGGGACATCCCGTCCCCTCCCTTTCTCGCTTCAGAAGGTACGTCGCGACGCGTCGTGGGTCAACAGAAGGCGGAGCGGGGTGGCCGCCGGCGTCCCGACGGCCACCCGAGCTCTTTGTCATCTTACCGCTTCTTGTTTCGCATCCCCCCTTGCAGCGCAAGCGTCATCGCGCCTCCGCGCTGATCCGTCCAGGACCCCTGGCCACCGACCTGCAGGTACAGCGAGCCGTAGCCCGCCTGCCTCTGGTCGAGCCACTGCCTGGTCTTGTTCTTGTTCAGCGCGAGGGCGAGCGCCCCGACGCTGTTCGACTGCTCGACCGACCCGCCGCCGCTCGGGCTGCCCTCGCGCACGGGCGCGTTGACGTTCGAGGCGCCGAGCTGGATGGCCGCCGCGTCTGCGTCGGCCTTCTGCTTGCTCCACGAACCCTGGCCAGCGACCTGGACGTAGTCGGAGCCGTGGCCCCGACCGCCGCCCTGGGTCTGGTCGATCGACTGCTTGGTGTCGTTGTCGTTGAGCGCGGCCGCGATTGCGGTCGTGCTGTTGGATTGCGTGACGTCGCCGTCGTCGCCCTTCGAGAGGACGCGAACCGGTGCGTTCACGTTGGACGGCTTGACCTGGAGCGCGAACGCGTCGGCATCCGCCTTCTGCTCGTTGTCGGCCTCCTGCCCGCCACCTGAGGTAGTCGGAGCCGAGCCGCACCGCCCTGGGTCCTGGTCGATCGACTGCTTCGTCTCGTTGTCGTTCTTCGCGATCCCGACTGCGGTCGCGTTGTTCGACTGCGTCGACGTCGCCGTCGTCGCCCTTCGAGCCGAACGGATCGGGGAGTTCACGTTGGACGGCTTCACTGGATCGCCGTCGCGTCCGCGAACGCCCTTCTGCTCCGTCGGCTTCTGGCCGGCGATCTGCGTGTAGCTCGAGGTGTCCTTTGCCGGCTATCCTTGTCTCTTGTAGCCGTCCTTCTCGGTCGGGCGGCCTTCGCCGGCGTGGATCCGAGCCCTGGGTCTGGTCGATCGACTGCTTCGTCTCGTTGTCGTTCTTCGCGATCCCGACTGCGGTCGCGTCGTTCGACTGCGTGACGTCGCCGCCGTCGCCCTTCGAGCCGACGCGGATCGGGCGTTCGAGTTGGACGGCTTCCTCTGCACCGCCGTCGCGTCAGCGTCCGCCTTCTGCTCGTTGTCGGCCTTCTGGCCGGCGATCTGCGTGTAGTCGACCCGTCCTCTTGTGGCCGTCCTGCCGTCCTTGTAGGCGTCCTTCTCGGGGGCGGCCTTGTCGGCGCGGAGAGCCCTGGGTCTGGTCGATCGACTGCTTGGTCTCGTTGTCGTTCAGCGCGGCCGCGATCGCGGTCGTGCTGTTCGACTGCGTGACGTCGCCGTCGTCGCCCGGGCTCAGGACCGGATCGACGCAGCGGTGTTGCTCGGCTTGATCTGCACGGCGGTCGCGTCGGCATCGGCCTTCTGCTCGTTGTTGGCCTTCTGCCCGCGATCTGCGTGTAGTCGGAGCCGTATCCGCCGGGCTGCGACTGGTCGATCGACTGCTTCGTCTCGTTGTCGTTCTTCGCGATCCCGACTGCGGTCGCGTCGTTCGACTGCGTGACGTCGCCACCCTTACCAGGGCTGAGCACGCGGATCGAGACGGCCGTGTTGCTCGGCTTCACCTGCACGGCCGTCGCGTCGGCGTCGGCCTTCTGCTCGGTTGTCGGCCTTCTGGCCGGCGATCTGCGTCCAGTCCGAGCCCTTCCTTTTGGCGTCCTTCTCCTTGAGTCGTCTCCGACGCCTTGGCCGGCGCCGGAGCGGCTTCCCCTGCGACTGGTCGATCGTCTGCTTCGTCTCGTTGTCGTTCAGCGCGGCCCGCGATCGCGGTCGTGCTGTTCGACTGCGTGACGTCGCCGTCGCGACCCGGGCTGAGAACCCGGATCGAGCTGCCGTGTTGCTCGGGTGGAGTTGGACGGCCTTCGCGTCGGCGTCGGCGTCCTGGTGGTTCGCAGCATCCTGGCCCGCGATCTGCGTGTAGTCGGACCCGACCCGCCGCCTGCCTGCGACTGGTCGGTGTCCTGGTTCGTGTCGTTGTCGTTCGCGGCGATCGCGCCGGCGGTCGCCGAGTTCGACTGGCTCACGTCACCGTTCGACCCGGGGCTGAGCACGCGGATCGAGAACGCCTCGTTCGTCGGGGCGATCTGCTTCGCCGTCGCGTCTGCGTCGGCTTTCTGTCGTTCTGGCCTCCTGGCCGGCGACCTGGGTGGAGTCGGAGCCAGACCCGCCGCCCGTCTGCGACTGGTCGATGTTCTGGTTCGTGTCGTTGTCGTTCGCGGCGACCGCCGACGCCGTCGTGGTGTTCGACTGGGTCACGTCACCGCTCGAGCCGGGGCTCAGAACACGGATGTCGAACGTCCGGTTCGTTGCCCCGCTCTGGTAGGCGTCGCCGTCGCCGTCGGCGTGCTGCCCGCTCTCAGCGGACTGGCCGGCGGCCTGATCGGCGCCCCCGGGCGACTCCTCCGCGGCGGCCTGACCCACGCCGAAGCACAGCGCGAGGAGTGCCGTCGCGAGGAGCGTCGAGAGTCGTTTCATGGATCGTGCTCCTTCCATAGGAACGTGCTCGTGGAACCGGCGTTCCACGGCGGACAGGACGGAAGGAGCGCTAGCCGGGCGTGTCGGGTGGACGCCGACGGTGCCCGGACGGCCACGTCACACGCTCGAGTGCGACGCGCCGGGCCAGGTCGAGCACCGCGGCGAGGAAAGGCAAGGCGAGGAAGATCGGGAGGCCACCGCCCGGGGGCCGCCGGCGCCGGCCGCCGACGCGCTGGCGCCGGAGGGTGGCGGCCGCGGGCAGCGTGCCGGGCGGCGCTCGTAGCTCGGCGTCCGGCGCGGGGCGGCCTTCGCCTTTCGCGGGTCGTGCTCGCGCGCGGTGGATGGGCCTCGCCGCAGCGCCGGGGCGTCGCGGCGGCCGCGCCGGGCAACCGGGCGGCGTGCGGCGGCCGCGACTCGTAGGTGGCGCTCGGTTGCGTGAGGCCGAACGGAACCGGCCCGAGCGTGGGGGCGAGCTCGAGCCGGCTGTGCCGATTCGACGAGCCGCCGAGGCGCTCGGCGCCGACGCGATCACGGCTCGTCGAGCGCGAGCACGGCGTCCTCCACCGTGCCACCCGGCCGCGGCCGCGGGAGAGGGCCGTGACGGCGGTAAGCGTCTGACCGTGGTCGACGCCGACCGACGATCGATGGTCCTCGACGGCGACTCCCAGAAAGCCCGATGGGGATCGTCACGGTGATCGCGCGCGGAGTCGTCGAGCGTCGACGGTGGGGAGCGCGATCGCCGGAGTCGAGACGGCGAAAGCCCGACGCCCGGCATCGAGGATCGCAATGTTGGTCTGACGTCACAGGCCGTTGTCGCCGGGGCTCGAGATCCGAATCGAGACGTTCGTATTGATCTGCTGATACTGATCAGATGTTTCGGCTGATACTGCTCTGAATTACTCCGCAGTTCCAGATCCATGTCCACGTGCGGTACGGATTCCTTCTGTAGAACCCGCCGGTGATATCGCCCGATACCTAGCGGATACGACAGTCCCACTCCCAGTACCACGGGATCCCGCCCCGTCTCGCTCGGAGCGCGGCAGCGACCCGGTGCGGCCCGGGCGCGCGCCGCTCGCGTCGACGTCGGTACCGCCGAGGACGGCTCCGGGCTCGGCGCGACGCGGTCGCGGTCTGCGAGACGGGGCCGTTGTCACCTGCGCTGCCGATCCGAACGATGACGTTCATGTTGGTCGTGCCCGCGACCGGCGGCTGTCGACGGTGCGGCCGGCACCGTGGCGCGCCGCCCCCTGCGCCGACCGTGGCCAACGCCGCGCTACCGGCCGGGTATCAGCGCTATCGGCGGTAGTATCGGCTCCGATACCGTTTGTCGATGCGGAATCGCCGCATCCATCTCGGTGTCCGGCTCGAGTCGGGTCCGGCCCCGGCACTGCGCCTCGTCGTCCTCGGTCGTCACGACTGCGGCGTCTTCGCCGTCGGTGGTGGTGGCGATCGACGGCTGCAACGACGGCCTCGGCCTCCTCGACCGCCGGTGCACCAGTGAGGTCGGTCACCGGGTCCACGGCCGGCAGCCGGCTCAGGTCCGGAGTGCGCGTCGGGGCCGCGTCTCCGTCATCGGCCCCGGCAGGGGCCGGCGCGGTTGCCGCGCAGCTCGCCGTGAAAGCGACGACCCGAGAGCGCCACTCGGGACGATCACGCAGTTGTCGAGCATCTCGATTACATACATGCGCAATTCCGTGGAATTTCATACATGAATTTTCGCGAACCGCTTGAATGAACCGATCACGGAAGTAGGTTTCGGTTCTGGAGGAGGTTGTCTGGTTCATGGCGTCGGGTCCTGCCCGGATGAAGGTCTCCAACTCGCTTCTGTTGGCCGCGTACTGTCGTGGTGGCGACCGGACGGCCCGCGATCGCGTCATCGAGCAGAACCTGCCCTCGTCCGTGCGATCGCCCGCCGCTTTCCCGGAGCCCCGATCAGGTGGACGACCTCGTCCAGTCCGGCGCGATCGGGCTCATCAAGGCGGTCGACGGCTTCGCCGAGGGCCGCGGTCGCGACCTGGGGCGTATGCGGTTCCCACGATCCTCGGGGAGCTCAGGCGGTCGGTCGACGACCGCGTGGTCGGGTCGGCGTCCGCGCAGACGGCCGGACGTCGAGCGCGCCCCGGCGACCGTTCCGCTCGACGAGGACACGCTTGAGTGCCTGGGGACGGCGAGCGAGGTCGACCGGGCGAGGAGCGCGCGCTCCTCCGGCCGGGATCCGCTCCCTCAGCCGGAAGGAGCGCCTCGTCATCGTCCTCCGCTACTACCGGGACTGGAGCCAGGAGCGTATCGCCGTGCACCTGGGCGTCTCGCAGCCACAGGTTCCCGATCCTCGCGTCCTCGCTCCGAAAGCTCCGCCACGAGGTCGCGCCGAAGCCCGAGGATTGTGCGCCTGGTCAGACGCGACTACCATAAGCGCACGTTGAGCGCCCAACCGTCCCCCTCGGTCGTCGAGGAGGCGGGCCGCGTCAGGCCGACCGCACCGAGCGGACGCCTCCTTCTCCGCATGCCCCCCGACTTGCATGCGGACTCGCGGGCGGCCGAACGCCAAGGGACGAGCCTCAACGGCTTCATCATCTCCAGCCTCACGACGTCCGTCGGCTGGTCGACCGACCAGTCAGTGGATCCCGCTGCGCCCCCCGGGCAAGAGGGCGGCAGCTACCTGGCTGCTCGTGGCGAACGTCGTCGCCGTCACGCTCGCCGGGCTGGCGGCGGTCGTGATCCTGCTGATCGCAGCGCTCTGACCTTCCACGAGGCATGCTCGACCACGTCGGCCTCAACGTCAGCGACTACGAGGCCTCGAAGTCGTTCTACCTCCAGGCGCTCGCGCCGCTCGGCATCACGGCGGTGATGGAGTTTCCCCAGCGGAAGTCGATCGGGCTCGGGGACGGCCAGAAGCCCTACCTCTGGATCCACGAGCGGGGCACGCCGTCGACGTCGACGCACATCGCCCTCGTCGTGCCGGACACCGAGACCGTGGACGCGTTCCACGCGGCCCTCGCCGCCGGCGCCACGACAACGGTGCGCCTGGACTACGTCCGCACTACCACCCGAGCTACTACGGAGCGTTCGTCCTCGACCCCGACGGCAACAACATCGAGGCCGTCTGCCACCGCGCGGCGTCGGGCGTCGTGGGCCCCTCAGCAAGGCACGTCGCCGACCGCGGTCCAGCCACCGTCGACGACGAGCGTGTGCCCGGTGACCATTCCCGCGTCCGGCGACGCGAGGTAGAGCAGCGCCGCTGCGACGTCACGGGGCTCGCCCACCCTGCCCATCGGGATCACGTCGGCCCAGCTCTCGGAGTACTCCGGGTCGTCGTCGAGGTTCCGCTCGTTGACCGTCGCGCCGATCGCGAGGGCGTTGACCGTGATCCCGTGCTGCCCCGGCTCGACGGCGAGCACACGCGCCATGTGCGCGAGCCCCGCCTTCGTCACGCCGTAGGCGGAGAGGTTGCCGGCATGACGATTCCCGCGACCGACGACGAGAACACGATGCGGCCGCCCTGACCCTGCGCGACCATCCTCCGTGCAGCGGCCTGCGCGCCGAAGTACGAGCCCTTCAGGTTGAGGTCGACCACCTCGTCCCATGTCGCCTCGTCCATCTCGAGGAACGGTGACCAGCGCGTCAGACCTGCATTTGCGACGAAGACGTCGAGGCGGCCGAGCTCGTCGACCGCGAAGTCGACCAGCTCCCGGTTGGCCGCGACCGTCGCCAGGTTCGCGTCGAACGCGTGAGCCACGCCGCCTTCCGAGCGGATGCCGGAGACCACGCTCTCGGCCAGCGCTCCCTCCCCGTGGTGCGCGACGACCACGGCCGCACCCGTCCGCGCCAGGGCGGCGGCCATCTCGGCGCCGAGCTCCCGGCTCGCGCCGGTGACGATCGCGACGCGCCGCTCCGATCCCATCGGCGCATCTTCGCGCGCTCTAGGATCGCGTGGTGGACGCAGACGTTGTCGTCGTCGGGTCGGGCCTCGCCGGGCTGGTCGCGACCGCCGAGCTTGCGGACGCCGGGAAGCGCGTCGTCCTGCTCGAGCAGGAGCCGGAGGCCTCGTTCGGCGGGCAGGCCTTCTGGTCGCTCGGCGGCCTCTTCATGGTCGGCACGCCGGAGCAGCGGCGGCTGGGGATCCGCGACTCCCACGAGCTCGCCTGGCAGGACTGGCTGGGGAGCGCGGGCTTCGACCGTGAGGAGGATCACTGGCCGCAGCGCTGGGCGGAGGCGTACGTCGACTTCGCGTGCGGCGAGAAGCGCGCCTGGCTGCGCGCGATGGGGCATCGGATCTTCCCGATCGTCGGCTGGGCCGAGCGCGGCGATGGGACCGCGTCGGGGCACGGCAACTCGGTGCCTCGCTTCCACCTGACGTGGGGGACAGGCCCCGGCGTCGTCGAGCCGTTCGAGCGCCGCGTGCGGGAGGCGCTTGCCCGCGGTCTCGTCACGCTGCGGTTCCGGCACCGCGTCGACGAGCTGGTCACGACGGACGGTGCGGTGACCGGCGTCCGCGGAGCGGTGCTCGAGCCGAGCGCGGTCGGCCGTGGCGAGGAGAGCTCCCGTGTCGTCGCCGGCGCGTTCGAGCTCTCCGCCCAGGCCGTGATCGTCACGTCGGGCGGCATCGGCGGTGACCACGACCTCGTCCGCGCGAGTTGGCCGTCCCGGCTCGGCGATCCGCCGACGCACATGGTCGCCGGGGTTCCCGCGCACGTCGACGGGCGGATGCTCGCGATCACCGAGGCCGTCGGCGGCCGCGTGATCAACCCCGACCGCATGTGGCACTACGTGGAAGGGCTTCACAACTGGAGCCCGGTGTGGCGAGACCACGGGATCCGGATCCTTCCCGGCCCCTCGTCGCTCTGGCTCGACGCCCTCGGAAGACGGCTGCCTGCACCGCTGTTCCCCGGGTTCGACACGCTCGGCACGCTCGCGCACGTGATGCGCACCGGCTACGAGCACACCTGGTTCGTGCTGACGCAGCGGATCATCGAGAAGGAGTTCGCGCTCTCCGGCTCCGAGCAGAACCCGGACGTCACGGGCAAGAGCATCCGGCAGGTCCTCGGCCGGGTACGCGGAGGGGCGCCCGCACCCGTCGAGGCGTTCAAGCAGAGCGGCGAGGACTTCGTCGTGGCGGCCACGCTGCCCGAGCTCGTCCGCGGAATGAACGAGCTCGTCGCGGAGCCCGCGATCGACCTCGCGGAGCTCGAGGGCGTGATCGTCGCGCGCGACCGGGAGGTCGACAACCCGTTCACGAAGGATGCCCAGATCACGGCGATCCGCGGCGCCCGTCGGTATCGCGGCGACCGTCTCACCCGCGTGGTGAAACCCCACCGCCTCCTCGACCCGGACGCCGGGCCGCTGATCGCGGTGCGGCTGAGCATCCTCACGCGGAAGACGCTCGGCGGTCTCGAGACCGACCTCGAGAGCCGTGTCCTTCGGGCCGGCGGCGCTCCCGTCCCGGGGCTCTACGCCGCGGGAGAGGTCAGCGGCTTCGGCGGCGGAGGCATGCACGGCTACCGCGCGCTCGAGGGGACGTTCCTCGGCGGGTGCCTCTTCTCGGGCCGGGCGGCGGGACGGGCGCTCGCGGCGGCGCTCTAGCCGGCGTGGCCCCTGAGACGTTCGGCCCGCGCGCGCTTGGCCGCGCGACGCTCGCTCGACAGCTGCTGCTCCAGCGTGCGGAGCTGGCACCGCTCGAGGCGGTCGAGCGCCTCGTCGGGCTCCAGGCCCAGGTGCCTCGCGACCCGTACGTCGCGCTCTGGACGCGCCTCGACCGGTTCCGGCCGGAGTCGCTCTCGGAGCTCCTTTCCGAGCGCGCCCTCGTCCGGACAAGCGTGATGCGGGCGACGCTCCACCTCGTCTCGGCCCGCGACTGCCTGGCTCTCCGGCCGCTGATGCAGCCGGTGCTCGACGCCGAGCTCTCCCGACATCCCGCGTTCGCGCCGCCGCTCGCGGGGGTCGACCTCGAGCCGGTCCTCGATCATGCGCGGGAGCTCTTCGCGGAGCGCCCGCTCTCCGGGCGCGAGCTCCGCGCCGCACTGGCCGAGCGGTTCCCGCACCTCGATTCGGCGGCGCTCGCGTACGCGTGCCGCTGCAAGCTGGCGCTCGTCCAGGTGCCGCCGCGCGGGCTCTGGCGGCGCTCCGCGCAGGTGACGACGACGACCGCCGAGACGTGGCTCGGGCACCCGGTCGCGAAACGACCCTCACTCGACGACGTCGTGCTGCGTTACCTGGGGGCGTTCGGCCCGGCCACGGTCGCGGACGTGACGACGTGGTGCCGCCTGACGGGGATGCGCGAGGTGGTGGAGCGGCTCCGGCCGCGTCTCGTGACGTTTCGGGACGACTCCGGCCGCGAGCTCTTCGACCTGCCGGACGCGCCGCGCCCCGACCCGGGCGTCCCGGCTCCGACCCGCTTCCTCCCCGAGTACGACAACGTGCTCCTCTCGCACGCCGACCGAAGCCGCTTCGTCACCGCCGCCGCGCGCGCCGGTGCCGTGGCGGTGAGGGGCCGCGTCCTCGGCATCGTGCTGAGCGACGGGACGGTGTCGGCGGTCTGGCGCGACGAGCGCGACGGCGACCGCGTCACGGTCGTCGTCACCCCGGTCGTGCGGCTCACGAAGCGCGCTGCGGCGTCCATCGAGGCCGAGGGACGGAGGCTCGCCCGCTTCCTCGCGGACGGCGCCGCGGGCGACGCTCGCGTCGCGTCCTAGCCTCTACGGGACGACGTCGCGGAGCCACCCGCCGATCGCGTCGCGCACCGCCTCGAGGTCGGTCCGCAGGCTGTGGTCGGCGCTGACCTCGACGACGGCTCGCGTCGGGCCGGCGGGCGGTATACCGAACGGGTCGCGCACGCCCTGCACGACGAGCACCGGGACGGTCACTGCGTCGAGCTCGTCCAGGCGGCTCGGCGGCTCCGCACCCTGTTTCCGGCGCGGCGGCCGCAGCGGAAAGGCGAGGCAGAGGGCTCCGACGGCGTCCGTCAGGGCGGATGTCCGACACGCGACGCGCGCGCCCGACGAGCGACCGCCGACGACGAGTGGGAGCCCGTCGAGAGCGGTTCCTCGCAGCTCGTCGACGACCGCGACCCAGGCGGCGTCGAGCTGGTGCGCCGGCGCGGGGGACCGGCGTCCGGCGACCCGATATGGCTGCTCGACGAGCGCGACGCCCATGCCCTCGGTGTGCGCCGCCTCGGTCGCCGCGACGAGGTCGCGCGCTCCGACGCCGCCTCCCGCACCGTGCCCGAGCACGAGCCAGGCACGTGGCTCGTCCGTCGGATGCAGGTGAACGCGGGCCGGCCCGTGCGGGGTCTCGATGTCACGCATCGAGGTCGAGGCTTCCTCCTTCGGTAAGGATCCGCACGTCCACATCCGGGGCGACCGTGGCCGCCTCACGCGCGAACTGCTCGGCGGGCGTCCGGTCGCCCCGCACTCCGCGCAGGACGATGCCGTACGTGCCCCAGTGGATCGGGACGGCGATCGAGGGACGCAGGAGCGTGAGCGCCTCCGCGGCGCCACGCGGGTCCATGTGCCCCGGCCCAACCTTCGGGCCCCACCCGGCGACGGGGACGAGGGCGACGTCGAGCGGCGCGAGCGCAGCCATCCCGTCGAACAGGTCGGTGTCGCCTGCGAAGTAGATCGAGCGGGAGCCGCGAAGGACGAACCCGAGCGCCGGGATGGCCTTCCCGACCGGCCACCGCCGCCCGTCGTGCACCGCCTCGACGACGTCGACCCGGAGGCCGCCCACCTCGAGCGTCGCGCCCGGCTCGACCTCGTCGACAGTGGTGAAGCCGCGGAGGTAGCGCCGGGCGCCGCGGGGCGCGATCAGGCGCACGTTCCGGCCGATGCGCGCGAGCGACGGCAGGTCGAGGTGGTCGTAGTGCAGGTGCGAGACGAGGACGGCGTCCGGCCGTGGAGGCGCCACCGCCGACACGTCGCGCCGGAGGTGTGCGATCCGCCGGCGGAGGACGGGATCCGTGACGAGCACGGCCCCGTCGAGCTCGATCCCGACGGTCGAGTGGCCGAGCCAGGTGACACGGGCGCTCACCCGTCCCAGGCTACGGGGACGGGTCCGGCTCTGCCGCCTCGTCCTCGTCGTGATGCCCGCGGCGGCGGTGCTTCTCCTGCCGCTTCTCCTCGCGCTTCACTTCGCGCTTCTCCTTGCGCTGCTCCTTCATCTCTGCCGCGCGTTCCTTCGCGTCGTCGTAGGAGCTGCCGACGAGCTGCTTCCCTCCCGTCCAGCCGAAGACGAGCACGACGAGCAGGGTCGCAAGGAGGACGTTCCAGGCCGTGATGATGAGCTGCTGCGCCGTCGAGTACGCGACCGCCGTGTCGTTCGGGACGTCGCAGCACTTGTCGAGGGCGAGCGCGTTCGTCGCCTGCGTGATGCCGGCGGCTCCGGGAGTGACCGAGGCGACGTTCGCGAGCGACCCGGAGCCTGCGACCCACATCACCGACTCGAACGTCACGGGAATCGCGAACCCGGCGAGGAAGACGGCGATCACGGCGAGCTTGCAGAGCCAGGAGAGGAACGAGGGCAGGAACGCCTGGGTGAGGTACCGCACCGGCGTCGTGAGGATCACGCCGCCCTGTTTCGCCTGATCCCAGAGCTTCTTCACCTGCCGCCAGAAGATGCGTGCGAGCATGACGACGAGGATGCCGCCCCCGACGACGATGATCGCGGTCGAGACGGGATGCTCGCTGAAGCCGCCGAGGTTCAGGTCGAACGACCCCGGGACCGAGAGGAAGAGGTAGAGGTAGACGAACGTCCCGGCGATCGTGAAGAAGATCTTCTGCACGAGGTATGCCGCGAAGGCCCCGCCGATGGTCGCGGACGGGATGATCGCCACGAACATGATCAGCATCACGAAGGTCCCGATGTTGGCGGGGAGGAAGCCATTCATCGCAACTCCGACCGCGTAGGCGGTCACGATCGGCGCAAACCGCACCTCACCGGGGTAGGCGGCGCGGAGGATGCCGTAGTACGAGAGGCCCGCAAGGGCGGTCTGGCCGGTCTGGAGAGTGACGCCCGCGACGATCGTGCGGAGCGGCAGGTCCTTGATCTGTTGCCAGACGTCGGAGAACCACCCGCCGACGTCGACACCGGCGACGTGGAGGAACGCGACGGCGACGACGACCGCGACCAGGGCCGCGCCGACCTTGAGCATCCGGTGCCACCGTCCCTGCGAGGGGGGATCCAGAGGCGCGGCTTCGACCGCCGATTGGCTCGTCGTCGTCACAGCCCCGGCCCGCGTCGGCTCGCCACGATGCGACACGCTAAACGTTCATCCGGGTGAACGAGCGGAATGCGATCCACCGGGCGGGAATCCGTCTGGACTATCGTCACACGATCGAGCTCGAGGATGATCGTGTCCGCGGTGTGAGGCGGCTCGTCGCGGCGACGATGATCGCCGTCCCGGCGTTCTTCCGGCACCGCGGCACGCAGCTCGCTGCCGCCATCTCCTACCGCGTGCTGTTCTCGCTCGTGCCGTTCCTCGCCCTGTCGTTGTCGCTGCTCGACCTCGTGCTCACGGCCGAGACGGAGTCGAAGATCGACGAGTGGCTCGCAGGTCTCGCGCCCGGCGACGCGGATCTCGAGGCGAGCATTGCGCGGACGCTCGCGAACACCGGGACGGTTGCCTCGATCACGGGGCTCGTTGCCCTCGTCGGGCTCCTCTGGACGGCGAGCGGGATGGCGGCGTCCGTTCGCCTTGCGCTGGCGGTCGTCTGGGAGGAGGATCGCGGGCGGCCGTTCCTCCGAGCGAAGCTCGTCGACCTCGCCCTCGTCTTCTTCGGAGTCGCACTCGTGCTCGCGGCCTTCGTCGCGAATCTCTCGACGCAGCTTCTGACGACATACGGAGCGGCGCTCGCCGACCGTCTCGGCCTGGAGCGGGTCGATGCGCGCCTGCTCGGGTCGGTGGGCCAGTCCCTGACGGCGCTCGCGATCACGATCGGGGCGCTGCTCGTGCTCTACCGGCTCGCACCGAGCAGGCCGTCGGTGCGCGAGCTGCTCCCCGGCGCGATCGTCGGCGCGGTCGCCGTGCACCTCGCGATCATGGGCTTCTCGATCTACCTCGGCCTGGTGGCGGGGTTCGAGGAGGTCTACGGCGCGCTCGGCGGGCTCTTCGGCTTCCTGTTCCTGGTCTACCTCGTCTCCTCGGCGATCGTCGTCGGCGCCGAGGTCGTCGCTGCCTGGCCCGACGCCGCGCGTCCCCGCGAGGCGGACGGGCCTCCGCAGTCGCTTCGCGAGCGAATCGCGGGCGTTGTGCGCGGGCTCTTGCGGCCGCCGCGCGATCCGTCGTCCTAGCCGACGGCAATCGCACGGGCGACCAGGGGTGCGGGACGCGCTCGAGCATCCCTCCACCCCGATCCCTGCGCTGTCCTTCGTCTAGGGTTGCGCGCAACGGGTCGGCGCTGACCCCCGACCAAGGAGAGACCATGGCAGTTGGCCCCGTCGACGTATACATCATCGGGTTTCCGGGCAACAAGTTCAGTGGGCGAATCGCGCCGGCGATCCTGGACCTCACGGAGAACGGGACGATCCGGGTCCTCGACCTCCTGTTCGTGATGAAGGATGCAGACGGCGTCGTGACGACGCTCGAGGCGGCGGACATCGACGAGGAGGGCGCGGCCTTCCTCGCGATCGACGTCACGCAGCCGGGTGCGTTGGGACCCGAGGACGCCGAGGAGGTCAGCGACGACCTCCCGTCCAACAGCTCTGCTCTCCTGGTCGCGTACGAGAACCTCTGGGTCGGGAAGCTGGTCGAGGCCCTGCGGGATGCAGACGCCGTGGTGATCGACTCGATCCGGATCCCGGTCGATGTCGTCGAAGCGTTCGAGGCAAGCTAAGCAGCCCTTCGAGATCGAGAGGAAACGAGATGGGACTTGTACGCATGGCAGCTCGCACCGCGGTCGTCGCGGGAACCGCCACCGCCGTGTCCGGGCGCGTGCAGCGCCGTCAGGCCGCGAAGTGGGACGAGCAGGACGCGCAGCAGTACCAGCAGGCGCCGCCGCCCCCGGCCGCACCGGCGGCCGCACCCGAGGATGACGCGACCGCGCAGCTCCAGAACCTGGCGCAGCTTCACCAGCAGGGCGTGCTCACCGATGAGGAGTTCGCGGCCGCCAAGGCCAAGATCCTCGGAATCTGACGGGGGCTACACCCGCAGACCTGTGAGACAGGTCGAGGCGTACTCACGGCTGGCAGGGGTCTACGACGAGATCGTGGTCGACCCCTGCCACGGCCGTGTGGCGTCGTTTCTCCGCGAGCTCTGGAGTGCCGACGCGGAGGGCGTGCGATCGGTCCTCGATCTCGGTTGCGGGTCAGGCCTCCTCGTCGGCGAGTTGATCGCACGGGGGTACCGGGTCGTCGGTGTCGACGCCTCCGAGGCGATGCTCGCCGTGGCTCGCGAGCGGCTCGGCCCCGAGGCGGCGCTCCGCCGCATGACGCTGCCCGACCTGACGCTCGAAGGCGTCTTCGACGCGGCCGTCTGCACGCTCGACGGCTTCAACTACCTCTCCCCGGAGGAACTGGGTCTGACCGTGGCTGCCGTGGCCGACCGGCTTCGGCCCGGCGGGTGGCTCGTGTTCGACCTCCACACAGACGCGATGATGGAGTTCACGATCTCCCACGGCGTCGTCGCCGGTCGAGCGGCGGAGAACGACTTCGTGATCTCGAGCGTCGTCGACCCGAGCACTCGGACGTGCGACACGGAGATCGTGGTCACGCGGCCCCGTGACGGTGACCCCTTCTGCGAGCGCCACCGCCAGTACTTCCACACGGACACGGACGTCCGTGCGTCCCTCCGCGATGCGGGGTTCGCGGTGACCGCGGTCGGCGAGGACTACACACACCAACCGGCAGACGCGGCAACCCTGTGTGCGACGTGGACGACACGACGTTGTCACCCGAGTGACGTCAACCGCCTCACCCCGGCGCGCGATAGGAGATACTGACCGGCATGTGTTGCTTCGCGCTCCTCTTCGTGTTTCTCGGCCCCCGGTTCGCGGTGCTCATGATCTGGCTCTTCGGCGACCGCGTCGAGCTCGCCTTCGACGGCTGGCTGCTCCCGCTCGCGGGCCTGCTGCTCGCCCCGTGGACGACGCTGATGTACCTGCTGATGTGGTCGCGGCCGGACGGCGTCACGGGCGCCGAGTGGATCGTCGTCGGCCTGGGCGTGGTCTTCGACCTCGTGACGTACTCCGCCCGGAGCGCGCAGACGCGTTACGCGACCAACTAGGCGCGTGTCCACGGTTCAGCCGACCTCGGGCAAGGGACGCGCGATCGCAGCGCGCGTTGTCACCGTGCTCGCGGTCGTACTCGCGCTGATCGGCGGCATCGCCTTCTACCTCGAGCGGTCGGTACTCGACGAGGACGGGTTCGAGGCAATCGCGACCGAGCTGATCCAGTCCGACGAGATCCGCGCGCAGGTGGCGGCGACCTCGGTCGAGCAGCTCTACGCGAACGTCGACGTCGAGGCGGCGATCGCGGAGCGCCTGCCCGAGCAGCAGAAGGCGCTCGCACCGGTGCTCGCGGGCATCACCCGCCAGGGCGCCGAGGAGGCCGCGAACCGCCTCCTGGAGCGCCCGCGCCTGCAGGAAGCGTGGGTCCGCGTCTCGACGGCGACGCAGCGACAGCTCGTCGAGCTCCTCGAAGACGAGGGCGAGTTCGTCTCGACGACGGGCGGCGAGGTCGTGCTCGACCTGCGGCCGATCGTCATCGACCTCGGCGAGGAGGTGGCGATCATCGGGCGGATCGCGGAGCAGCTTCCCGAGTCGACCGGGCAGATCGCCATCGTCAGCTCCGACCAGCTGGAGACCGTACAGACGCTTGCCCGGATCCTGCGCGTCCTCGCGAACTGGCTCTGGCTCGTCGCGCTCGCCCTTGCCGCCCTCGCTGTCTGGCTGGCAGTCGGCCGCCGACGCGTCGAGCTCCGGGCGATCGCCATCGGGCTCGTCGTGGTCGGGGTGTTGATGCTCTTCGTGCGACGCCTCGCGGGCACCTACCTCGTCGACTCGCTCACGACCGACGCGACCGAGCCGGCCGGGTCGGACGCGTGGCAGATCCTCACGCAGGGGCTGTCGGATCGAGCCTGGATCGCGATCGTCCTCGGGCTGCTCACGCTCGCGGGCGTGTGGCTCGCCGGCCCGACACGGCTGGCCGGGCGCGCCCGGACGCTGGTCGCTCCCCTCGCCGCCCGCCCGCTCTGGACGTACGGTGCCGTCGCCGGGCTCATCGTCCTCCTCGCGGCGCTCGTCCCGCTGTTCCAGCGCGGCTTCGTCTCCGTCCTCGTCTTCGTCGGCCTCCTCGTCGTGGGCGTCGAGGTGCTGCGCCGCATCGTCCTGCGCGAGACCAGCGCACCCGCCTGACCTGCCGGCCGCCGACGCGCGACAATCGGCGGCGATGCTCCTCGAGGAGATCGCCCGGACCTCCGCCGCCGTCGCGGAGACGTCCGCGCGCTCCGCGAAGGTCACCGCCCTGGCGGCGTGCCTCCGCGACGCGAGCCCGGACGAGGCGCCGATCGCAGTCGCGTACCTGTCGGGCACCCTCCCGCACGGCGCCGATCGGCGTCGGCTGGGCCGCCCTCCGCGACCTCCCGCCGCCGGCGGAGCCGCCCGTCGCTGGAGCTGCACGAGGTCGACGCGGCGCTCCGGGCCGATCGGGGCTGCGAGCGGCCCGGGATCGCAGGCGGCGCGCCGTCGCGCGCTCTCGGAGCGCTCTTCTCCCGTGCGACCGAGCCCGAGCAGCGCTTCCTCCGCGCCCTCCTCCACGGCGAGCTCCGTCAGGGCGCGCTCGAGAGCGTCGTCGCCGACGCGGTGGCGCGCGCCGCCGGCGTCCCGGTCGCGGACGTGCGGCGCGCCCTGATGCTCGCGGGCGATCTCGGCGTGGTCGCGACGGCCGCCCTTGCCGACGGGCCGGCGGGTCTGGCGCGGTTCGGGCTCGAGGTGCTGCGGCCGCTGAAGCCGATGCTCGCGCAGACCGCCGAGAGCCCGCGCGAGGCGCTCGCGCGGGTCGGGGCCGCGGTCGTCGAGTGGAAGCTCGACGGCGCCCGGCTCCAGGTGCACCGGCGCGGCGACGAGGTGCGCGCATTCACGCGCAACCTCGCGGACATCACCGATCGCGTGCCCGAGGTCGTCGAGGCGGTCCTCGAACTGCCGGTCGACGCCGTCGTCCTCGACGGCGAGGCGATCGCGCTCCGCTCGGACGGTCGCCCGCGAGCCCTTCCAGGTGACGATGAGCCGCTTCGGAAGCAGCCGACGCTCGAGGCGCGCGCAGTGCGCGCTCTCGCCGGTCTTCTTCGACTGCCTCCACCTCGACGGCGAGGACCTTCTCGACCTCCCGCTCGCGGAGCGCCGCGCGGCGCTCGTCGCGAGCGTGCCCGAGTCGATGCGCCCGGCGACTCGTCGAGACGACCGACCCCGAGGAGGCAGAGCGCTTCCTCGAAGACGCCATCGCGCACGGCCACGAGGGCGTGATGGTGAAGGCGCTCGCCGCCCCCTACGAGGCGGGGCGGCGCGGTGCGGGATGGCTCAAGGTGAAGCCCGTCCACACGCTCGACCTCGTCGTCCTCGCCGCCGAGTGGGGTCACGGGCGGCGCCAGGGCCGCCTGTCGAACCTCCACCTCGGCGCCCGCGACCCCGAGACCGGCGGCTTCGTGATGCTCGGCAAGACGTTCAAGGGCCTGACGGACGCCATGCTCGCCTGGCAGACCGAGCGCCTGCTCGAGCTCGAGGTGCGCCGCGAGGGGCACGTCGTCCACGTGCGCCCTGAGCTCGTCGTCGAGATCGCGTTCGACGGTGTGCAAGCGAGCTCGCGCTACCCGGGCGGCGTCGCGCTGCGCTTCGCGCGCGTCAAGGGCTACCGGCCCGACAAGCCGCCGGCCGAGGCCGACACGATCGACCTCGTTCGTGCGATCCACGCGCGCGCATGGGCTTCAACCCGGCGCAAAAGCGGGTAGGGTCGCTCCGTGGCGGAGGTCGGCGTTCCGTGACGTGGCGAAGGTGTATCCCGGACGGGACGCGCGCGGTCAACGGCTTCGATCTCGAGATCGAGGACGGCGAGTTCATGGTCCTCGTCGGGCCCTTCGGGCTGCGGCAAGACGACGGCGCTGCGCATGGTCGCCGGGCTCGAGCCGATCAGCGAGGGCGTCGTCCGGATCGGCGAGCGGGTCGTCAACCACGTGCCCGCGCGCGACCGCGACATCGCGATGGTCTTCCAGAGCTACGCGCTCTATCCGCACCTGACCGTCTACGACAACATCGCGTTCGGCCTGCGCCTGCGCAAGGAGCCGAAGGACGAGATCGACCGGCGCGTGCGCGACGCCGCGCGCATCCTCGGGCTCGAGGAGTTCCTCGACCGCAAGCCTCGTGCCCTCTCGGGCGGCCAGCGGCAGCGCGTGGCGATGGGCCGGGCGATCGTCCGCCAGCCGCAGGCGTACCTCATGGACGAGCCGCTCTCGAACCTCGACGCGAAGCTGCGCGTGCACATGCGCGCAGAGATCGCGAGCCTGCAAGCACGACCTCGGCGTGACGACGATCTACGTGACGCACGACCAGGTCGAGGCGATGACGATGGGCGACCGCGTCGCCGTCATGCGCAAGGGCGAGCTGCAGCAGGTCGCGCCGCCCCAGGACCTCTACGAGCGGCCGGTCAACCTCTTCGTCGGAGGCTTCATCGGCTCGCCGGCGATGAACATGGTCGAGGCGACGATCGAGCGCCGCAACGGGACCCTGGTGGCGCTCGTCGGCAGGCACCCGCTCGACGCTCGGCGACGAGATCGCGCAGGCTCGGCCCGCGCTCGAGTCGTACGTCGGCCGCCGTGTCGTGCTGGGGATCCGCCCGGAGAACCTCGAGGACGCCGCGCTCGCGCCCGACGTGCCGCCCGACCGTCGGATCAAGGGCGTGGTCGTGCTGCGCGAGCCGCTTGGCTCGGAGATCGTCGCGCACTTCGAGGTCGACGCGCCACCGGCGCTCACCGAGGACGTCCGCGAGCTGGCGCGGGACGTCGGCCAGGAGGGAACGGTCCAGGCCGCGGTCGAGGAAGGCGCGGCGAAGACGACGATCGTCGGCCGTTTCGGGCCGCGCTCGCGGATCCGGAACGGCGACGTCATCGACGTCGCGGTCGAAACCGGCGCTGTCCACCTCTTCGACCTGGAGACCGGTCTGGGGATCTATGCGCAGGAGTAGCGAGGGACGTACATCTTCGGAGGAGGGAGCTCGAATGAGATACCGATGGCTCGTACTCGCGCTGTCCGTCGGCGCGCTCGCGCTTCGTGGCCGCCGGGTGCGGCGGTGACGACGGCGGCGGTGGCGCCGAAGGCAGCGAGGACGTCACCGGCTCGATCTCGATCATGGCGATCTGGGGCGGCGACGAGCAAGCGTCGTTCCAGGCGGTGATCGACGGCTTCACGGAGCTCTATCCGAACGTCGACCGTCAAGTACACGTCGGGTGGCGACAACCTTGCGCCGCTGCTCTCGACCGCCGTCGAGGGCGGGAACCCGCCCGACATCGCCGCCGTCGGCCAGCCCGGCCTGATGGCCGACTTCGCCGCGAAGGACGCGATCCAGCCGATCGACGATCTCCGCGACGCCGATCGTCGAGGGCTTCGGCGAGTCCGTGGCGGACGTCGGCGCGATCGACGGAACGCAGTACGGGATCATGTTCAAGGGCGCCAACAAGTCGACCATCTGGTACAACGTCGCGTCCTTCGAGGAGGCCGGCGTCGAGCCGCCGGAGACGTGGGAGGAGCTGCAGGAGGCGGCATCCACCATCAAGGCCGCGGGCATCACGCCGTACTCGGTCGGGGTCGACGTCGGCTGGCCGATCACCGACCTCTTCGAGAACGTCTACATCCGCACCGCGGGCGTCGAGATGTACGACCAGCTGACGCGGCACGAGATCCCCTGGACGGACCAGTCCGTCAAGGACGCGCTCGCCGTGATGGCGAACATCGTCGGCGACTCGGACAACCTGGCGGGCGGCACCGAGGAGTCGCTGCAGACCGAGATGCCCGCGTCCGTCGCGAAGGTGTTCACGGACTCGCCCGAGGCCGCGATGGTCGTGATCGGCGACTTCGCCCCCGGCGTCACGGAGACGACGCTCGAGCCCGAGACGGGCTTCAACGTCTTCACGTTCCCGTCGATCGAGGGCTCCGAGCCCGCGGTCGTGGGCGGCGGTGACATCTTCGTGCAGTTCAAGGACAGCCCGGCAGCGGACGCGTTCATGGAGTACCTCACGACCGCCGACGCAGCCGAGATCTGGGCGTCGCGAGGGGGGTTCTCGTCGCCGAACAAGAACCTCGACACGAGCGTCTACCCGGACGAGATCACGCGGGCGACGGCAGGTGCGCTCGGCGAGGCGGAGGTCTTCCGCTTCGACATGTCCGACCTGCAGCCGTCTGCATTCGGCGGCACGCCGGGACAGGGCCTCTTCAAGGCGTTCACCGACTTCGTCGCGAACCCCGACGACATCGACGGGATCACGCAGCAGATGGAGGCTGCGGCGACGACGGCGTTCGGCTAGGCGCACGCGAGTCCGACGGATGAGCGAGACGGCATCGACGGTGGAAGCCCCCGACGGGGGGCTTCCACCGCGAGGACCATCGGCCGAGCCTCTGGGAGCGCTACGGCGTCGCTTTGGTGTTCCTCGGGCCGGCGCTCGTGCTGCTCGGCGTCTGGGTCGTCTACCCGACGATCAGCACGATCCTCCGGAGCTTCTACGACCGAAGCGGCGACGAGTTCATCGGGCTCGACAACTACCAGACGCTCTTCACGCGACGACACGCTGCGGACGGCGATCAAGAACAACTTCCTCTGGCTCCTCGTCGTCCCGGCCTTCGTGACCGCGATCGGGCTCGTGTTCGCCGTGCTGCTCGAGCGCATCCGCTTCTCGACCGCCTTCAAGGTTGCGGTCTTCATGCCGATGGCGATCTCGCTGTTCGCGGCGGGCGTGATCTGGCGGTTCATGTACGAGAAGGACCCGAGCCAGGGGACGATCAACGCCTCGATCGCCGCGGTGAAGGACGCCGTGCAGCCCGACGGCGCGCTCTCGCGTCGCCCGCCCTCGACCGAAGCGCTCACCGGCGGGCCGGAAGGAGGGCCTCGTGCTGGACGAGCCGCTCGAGCCGGGCGGCGTCGCACAGCTCGGGCTTACGGCGATCCGCGTCGTCCGACGTCCCCGAGGGCGCCGAGCAGGCCGTCGTCCCGGAGGCGCTCGCGGGCGGGATCACCGGCGTCGTGTGGAGAGACTTCAAGCCCGGCGGCGGCACGCCGGGCGAGGTCGAGGACGAGGAGCTCGGGCTCCCGGGCGTCACCGTCGAGCTCCGGCAGGAGTCGGGCGGCGGCGTGGTCGCGACGACCGAGACCGAGGCGGACGGGACGTTCGCGTTCGAGGAGGTCGAGGCCGGCCCATACCTCGCGGCGATCGGGCCGGACACGTTCTCGCAGCCCTTCGAGGGTGTCTCCTGGCTCGGCCCGAGCCTGATCACCCCCTCGATCATGATGGCGTACATCTGGGTGTGGGCCGGCTTCGCGATGGTCGTCATCGCAGCCGGGCTCGCCGCGATCCCCCGCGATCTCCTCGAGGCGGCGCGGACGGACGGCGCGACGGAGTGGGCGGTGTTCCGGCGCATCACGATCCCGCTGCTCGCGCCCGTCCTGACGGTCGTGTTCATCACGATGCTCATCTACGTCCTCAAGGTGTTCGACATCGTGATCTCGATCGCGCCCGGGTCGACCCAGGACGATGCGAACGTGATCGCCCTCGCGATGTGGCGCACGTCGTTCGGCGGCGTCAACGACTTCGGGCTCGGGGCGGCGATCGCGGTGTTCCTGTTCCTGCTCGTGATCCCGATCCTCCTGCTCAACATCCGCCGCTTCCGGAGGGAGGTCTGATGTCGACCGCCGCCGCGGCCGAGAGCCCGGACGAGGTCGCCGTCGCCGAGGCCGGCGAGCCGCTCTCCGCGCGGATCGTCCGCTTCCTCGGTCGCACGCCCGTCTACCTGCTCCTCGCGTTCATCGGCCTGCTCTGGCTCGTCCCGACCCTCGGGCTGCTCTTCACCTCGCTGCTCGAGCCTGCGCAGATCGGCCGCACCGGCTGGTGGGAGATCTTCTCCAAGCCGAGCATCGCGACGCTCGAGAACTACCGCGAGGTCTTCGACAACGAAGCGATCACGTCGGCGATCTGGACGACGGTCCTGGTCTCGCTCGGCGGCGACGATCCTGCCGATCGCGATCGCGGCGCTCGCGGCCTACGCATTCGCGTGGCTCGAGTTCCCGGGACGGGACTGGCTCTTCCTCGATCGTCGTCGCGCTCCTCGTCGTTCCCGATCCAGATGGCGCTGATCCCGATCTTCTCGCTCTACAACGACCTCGAGGCTGTTCGACACGGTGCTCGGCCTCGTGCTCTTCCACACCGCCTTCGGGCTGCCGTTCGCGATCTTCCTGCTGCGGAACTTCTTCATCGGGATCCCCAAGGACCTCCTCGAGGCGGCGCGCATCGACGGCGCCTCGGAGTTCCGGATCTTCTTCCGGCTGATCCTCCCGCTCGGGCTGCCGGCGATCGCGTCGCTTGCGATCTTCCAGTTCCTCTGGGTCTGGAACGACCTGCTCGTCGCGCTGACGTTCGCGCGCGACACCCAGCCGATCACGGTCGCGATCTTCTCGCAGATGCGCCAGTTCAGCGCCAACATCGAGCTGATCGCGCCCGCCGCGTTCGTCTCGCTCGCGATCCCGCTCGTCGTCTTCTTCGCCTTCCAGCGCTACTTCGTGCAGGGCCTGCTCGCGGGCTCCGTGAAGTAGCAGCGCCGCCGCACGGTTAGGCTCGTCTCACCCGGGTGAACCGCGTCGCGGCACCTATTGAGCGAAAGGGAGTGCCGTCATGGCGGACGCAAGAGACGCGATCCAGCGCCAGGTCCTACCGATCCCGGACGTGCCGTACTGCCGGTCTCGTCACGTACGACGCGAAGGATCCCGCGACGTCGTTCCCGCCGATCGAGCCGCTCCGGCCGCCCGACGGGCGCGCCGAACGTCCTGATCGTGCTCATCGACGACGTCGGCTTCAGCGCCTCGAGCGCCTTCGGTGGCCCGTGCTCGACGCCGACCGCCGAGCGCCTCGCCGCGAACGGCCTCAAGTACAACCGCTTCCACACGACGGCGCTGTGCTCGCCGACCCGCCAGGCGCTCCTCACCGGCCGCAACCACCACTCCGTCGGGATGGGCGGGATCACCGAGATCGCCACCTCGGCGCCCGGGCTACAACTCGATCAGGCCGAACACGTGCGCGCCGCTCGCCGAGACGCTGAAGCTGAACGGCTACGCCACCGCCCAGTTCGGCAAGTGCCACGAGGTGCCCGTCTGGGAGACGAGCCCGCTCGGCCCGTTCCACGCGTGGCCGACGGGCTCGGGCTTCGAGCACTTCTACGGCTTCATCGGCGGCGAGACGAACCAGTACGCCCCGGCGATCTACCGCGACACGGTGCCGGTCGAGCAGCCGAAGACTGCGGAGGAGGGCTACCACTTCACCGAGGACATGACCGACGAGGCGATCGACTGGATCAAGCAGCAGAAGGCGCTGATGCCGGACAAGCCGTTCTTCATCTACTTCGCGCCGGGCGCCACCCATGCGCCGCACCACGTCCCGGTCGAATGGTCGGACAAGTACAAGGGCGCGTTCGACGACGGCTGGGACGCGCAGCGGGAGCGGACCTTCGCGAAGCAGAAGGCGCTCGGCGTGATCCCCGCCGACGCGGAGCTGACCGAGCGGCCGGCCGAGATCCCCGCCTGGGACGACATGCCGGACGACCTGAAGCCGGTGCTGGCGCGCCAGATGGAGGTCTACGCGGGCTTCCTGGAGCACACCGACCACCACGTCGGCCGGCTCGTCGACGCGCTCTCCGAGCTCGAGATCCTCGAGAACACGCTCGTCTACTACGTGATCGGCGACAACGGCGCCTCCGCCGAGGGCACGCCGACACGGCTGCTTCAACGAGCTCGTCGTCCTGAACGGCGCGCTCGGGCTCGAGACGACCGAGTTCATGGTCTCCAAGATCGACGACTTCGGGACGCCCGAGGCGTACAACCACTACGCGGTCGGCTGGGCGCACGCGATGGACACGCCGTACCAGTGGACGAAGCAGGTCGCCTCGCACTGGGGCGGCACGCGGAACGGGACGATCGTGCACTGGCCGTCCGGGATCGAGGCGAGGGGCGAGATCCGCTCGCAGTTCCACCACGTGATCGACGTCGCGCCGACGGTCCTCGAGGCCGCCGGCCTGCCCGCGCCGCTCAGCGTCAACGGCGTGCAGCAGCGCCCGCTCGAGGGCGTCTCGATGGCGTACTCGTTCGACGACGCCGAGGCGGACGACCGGCACACGACGCAGTACTTCGAGATGTTCTGCAACCGCGGCATCTACCACGAGGGCTGGACCGCGTGCACCCGGCACTCGACCCCGTGGGTCGCGACGGAGATGCCCGCGTTCGACGACGACGTCTGGGAGCTCTACGGGCCCGACGACTGGACGCAGGCGCACGACATCGCGGCCGAGCAGCCCGAGAAGCTCGCCGAGCTCCAGCGCCTGTTCCTGATCGAGGCGGGCAAGTACAACGTGCTGCCGCTCGACGACCGCCGATTCGAGCGGTTCAACCCCGACCTCGCGGGTCGGCCGCAGCTCGTCAAGGGGACGTCACAGCTCCTCTTCGGCCGCATGGGGCGCCTGACGCGAGAACTCGATCGTCGTGATCAAGAACAAGTCGCACGCGGTCACGGCGGAGGTCGACGTGCCCGACGGGCGGCGCCAACGGCGTGATCATCGCGCAGGGCGGCGCCTTCGGAGGCTGGGCGCTCTACGCGAAGGACGGCAAGCCGGCCTACTGCTACAACCTCTTCGGCCTGCAGCGGTTCAAGGTCTACGGCGACGACGCGATCCCCGCCGGCGAGCACCAGGTGCGGATGGAGTTCACGTACGACGGCGGCGGGCTCGGCAAGGGCGGCGACGTGGCGCTCTTCGTCGACGGGAAGCAGGTCGGCGAGGGCCGGGTCGAGGGGACGGTGCCGATGGCCTTCTCCGCCGACGAGACGACCGACGTCGGGAGCGACACGGCGACGCCCGTCAGCGACGACTACGGGCCCACGCGACAGCGAGTTCACGGGCACGGTGCGCTGGGTGCAGATCGACCTCGACGCGGCGGCGGAGGACACCGACCACCTGATCTCGCCGGAGGAGCGGCTGCGGGTCGCGATGGCGCGGCAGTAGAGACTCTGCGGGGCGCGGCATGGGCCGCGCCCCGCAACGACCGCTGCGGCCTCGCTATGGATCGGTTGCGCCGGGGCGGGTCAGTGCCCAGATCACCCAGACGCAGAGCGCGATCACGAGGATCGACCAGAACGGGTAGTACGGGATGAAGAAGAAGTTCTCCACCGCGGTGAGGACCGCCATCACGATCGCGACCGCCGCACCCCACGTCGCTCCGGAGTAGAGCCCGTAGCTCGCGAGCACGCAGCAGGATCCCGAGGATCAGGTGGATCCACCCCCAGCGCGCTCGTGTCGATGTCGAACGTGTAGTTCTGCGTGACGACGTAGAAGTCGTCGTCGATGATCGCAACCAGGCCGGCGATCAGCTGGAAGACGCCGATCATGGCCATCATGACGCGGCGAACGTGATGCCGCCGATCGCCCACGTTCGAGCGACCACCAGGAGGTACTCGTAGGGGTACTCCGCCGGGCCGTCGGGGCTGCCTCGGTTCGAGCGTGTGGCGCTCTCGACGAGCTCGCGGTCGAAGGCCGCCTGGCGCTCGGGCTGGTCGTCGAGGCTCGCCCTGATCGCGATCATCGGGCCAAAGGTCGCGCCGAAAGAAGCTCACGTAGTCGCAGCCGGGCTCGCCCGCCCGCTCGACATACCTCGCGAGGTGTGAGCTCGAGCTCCGCGCGCGATCGCCCGAACCAGCTCGCGGACATGGTTCTCGTCTCCCAGAGCGTCGGCGGCAGCGCTTCGGGCGGCGGGGGCGGCGCGTAGCGCCCCAGTAGCTCGAAGAACTCGCCCGCCAAGCCCTCGGGCCTGAAGTTGATCATCCCGATCGTCCCCGCCGGCCGGCAGACGCGCCAGCATCTCGTCGGCTACCCGCCCGGTGGTCCGGCGCGAAGATCGCCCCGAACGCCGAGGTGACGACGTCGAAGTCGCCGTCGCCGAACGGGAGTGCCTCAGCATCGGCCTCGACCCAGTCGAGCTGGAGGCCGCGCTCCTTGGGCCTCGCGCCGCCCGGCGTCGAGGTTCTCGGGGGGTCAGGTCCGAGGCGACGACGTCGCGCGCCCGCACTCGGCGGCGCGGAGCGCGACGTTCCCCGAGCCCGCAGCGACATCGAGCACGCGCAAGTCGGACGATCCCGCACGCCTCGACCAGCACCGGCCCGAGCTCCCAGACCGTATGGGTCGCGAACCGGTGGTAGTCGCCCGAGCGTCCACATCGCGCGCGTCGACGGCCTTCAGCTCGACGGTCGGGCCCGTCGCGCGTCGGTCCCGGCTCGCTCATCAGTGATCATCGTGTTCCTCCCGCTCTCGTGTGGCCGAACCGCGCGAGGACTCCGCACTCCGCGCCACGGGCCGCAACCCTGGGTCATCAGATGCGTGGATGAGGGCGCGGTCGACGCTAGCCCCGCGCGGCCGACCCGGCTTCGCCAGAGATCGGCCATCTTCACGCCGGCGCCAGAACCGGGTATTGGCGCCATGGTTCCCGGTGTACTAGCGCCCGGCGTTCGAGGCAGCCCGGCCCGGACCGCGTGCGCCGCGGCGGCGGTCCGCGACGGGAGAGCTCGAGCTTGCGGAGGATGTTGGTGACGTGGCGGTGGACGGTGTGCTCGCTCACCACCCAGCGCTCCGCGATTGCTCGCGGTTGGTGAGGCCCTCGGCGATCAGCGCCAGCACCTCGCGCTCGCGCGGGGTCAGCTCCGAGGGCGCTCCGTTTACGGCCGCGCCAGGGGCAGCGAAGGCGGCGGGCGCGCTGGCCGCCGACGGTCGCGCCGAGCTCGCCCAGGCGCTCGAGCGCGGCGCTCGGCCTCGCGCTCGGCCGTCCGCCGGTCGGTCGAGCGCGACCAAGGCTGAGCCGCGAGCTCGATCCTCACCTCGGCGGCCTCGAACGTAGCGCCCCCCGCTGCGCTCGAGGCCATCCGACGGCGTCCTCGAGCAGCGTTCGCGCCCGCTCATGGTCTTCGTCGCGGGCGGCGGGCCCTCCGCCAGGTCCGCGGCCGCATTTGCAGCGGCCGCGAGTGCCGACCCGCTCGCTCGCAGCCTCGCGCAGCGTCGCCAGCGACGCGCCGGCCTGCTCGAGCTCGCCGCGCGCGACCCGGGCGCGGACGAGCACCTCGAGGGCCGGGGGCCCGCCCCACCTCCCGCGTATCCGGCGGCAGCTGGCGAAGAAGCACCGGATGGGAGCTCCACGGCGCGCAACGCTCGCCGCGGTCGAACGCGAGCCGCGCGCGGAAGCGCTGGGTGTTCGGGGACTCCGCCGCCCCGTTCGAGCAGCGCCGCAGCGTCGCCCGCCCGCCCTGGCGCCGGCGCACTCGGCCAGCCCCCCGTCAGCGGGGCCGCCGACCATCGCCGGCCGCGACCCGGAGAAGTCGTCGATCGACGGGCCTCGAGCAGCGTTTCGGCCTCGGCCCAGCCACCCCCGCCACGGTGGACCACAGCCGTACTCGGCCCGGCAGAAGGCCAGCATGTAGCGGCTGCCGTAGCGCTCGGCGAACTCGGCGATTCGCTCGCACCACTCGCTCGCACGCTCATAGTCGCGGACCGCCGAGCAGGACGGTGACCAGGAAGCAGCAGGTCCACGCGCCCGCGATCGGGACCTCGCGGCTTCGCCCTCGAGCGCCGACGGCGGTCGCCTCGTCGAGGCAGCGCATCCCCCCGCTCGACCTCGGCAGCACGCCACGAGGGTCGCGCCCTCGAGCGCCAGGCCCCAGCATCTGCAGGTCGGCGACCCCGAGCCGCCGCCCGAGCTCGGGAGCGGTAGCGCGCGCCCAGCTCCAGCGACGGGCGGTGTGACCCTCCGAGTGCGCCGATGTAGCCCTCGAAGAACGCAAGCCAGCCGTGCTCCGGCGTCGGATCGAGCGGATCGAGCAAGCCTCTGCGCCCCGGGCGATCCAGCCGCTCGCAACCGCGCCGGCACCGCGGAAGTCGAGAGGTGATCGGCAGGCGAGCCAGGTCGCCATCCGCGCGGCGGAGCGGCGGCGTCGCCGCGCTCCTTGTACAGGCGGTAGGCGCGCTCGCGCGCCCCGAACACGCGTCGGCATCGTCGATCCACCACGACACGCCCAGCTCAGCCCTCGAACGCCTCGGGCGTGGCCTCGGCGGCCGCGAGCGCCCTCCCCGAAGAACACCAGGGCTTCCTCCCATCGCGCGTTCTCGAGCGCTGCCCAGCCAGGCCTCGATCGGATCGGAGGTGACGTGCCT
>CAWJXN010000007.1:0-38990 GCA_963846825.1 uncultured Actinomycetes bacterium | reverse complement strand
CCGCCTCCCCGTAGTTGCTCGCATAGACCACCGCGGTAGAGCGCTCGCACCGCGGCAGCTCTTCCACACGCGACCGACGGTTGCCGCGAAGGCAGGCCAGCCGATCGTTTCATTGGCGTCCTCGTTGATGTCGGGAATCGGCGTCGCATGCACGTCCTCGACGGCACGAGCGGCAGCGTCATCAGCGCCGCAACCGCAGAGACAGGGCAATCGTGACCCCAGGCACCAGCTTCCGACCTCGCCGGTCTCGAACCCAGCGTTCTGCGACGACACCGCCCGCGCCTACCAGTGTGAGGAGCAGTCCATCGTTAGTACGGCTTCGCTCCCGTCGCCAGCGCGAGCACCAGCAGACGACGTGGCGAGGCCGATCGGACGGTACGCCCGAGCCTCGGTCGACGCAGCAGCCACCAGAGGCCGGCAAGCCACAGCGGTGCGAGGAGAGGACCGATCAACAGAAGCTGAAGCGGCAGAAGCTCGACGCGGTTCGCTGCCGCCTCTTCCTCCGCGATCTCGGCCGCGAGCTCGAGCTGCGGCCACCCGTGTCGAGCCTGCCAGACGAGATTCGGCAGCCACAGCACGAAGGCGAGTGCGGCTCCGATCCAGAGCCATGGACTACGGCCCAGATCCCAGCGGCGCGCGAGCAGGCAACCGCACGCGAGCGCCAGGACGAGGAGAAGCACCAGGTGCTTGTTTTCGAGCCCCACGCCGACAACCAGCCCGACGAGCAGCCACTGACGCTGGTCTCCGCCGCCGAGGATTCGAGCCACCACGTAGACCACGGTCACCCAGACCAGCACGTCGAAGGTCGTGGTCGAGAGCAGATGTCCGACCGCCATTGCGGCTCCCGACGCGGCCGTTGCCAGCGCCGCAACCGCCTGTCCCGCCTGTCCCGCGCCCAGCTCTCGAGCGATCAGGGCGACGAGCACCACGACCAGGGCCATCGCCACGGCCGACAGCACCCGCAATCCGCGCGGGTCGGCGCCGAACATCCACTCCGAGAGGCGACCGAGCAGCGGGGTCAGAGCCGGCTGGTCGTCATAGCCCCACGCCGGATTTCGCCCTGCGACACGGAAGTACAGCTCGTCCCGGTGGTAGCCGTAACGGTTCGACGTCGCAACGAGCAGCAGAAGCTCGGCGGCCGCGACCGGCAGTACGAGCAACCAGGCGACCCGATACGGCCCACGAGCCATGGTCGGTCGACAGTAGCCCGCCGGCTCGCATGCAAGCGGCATCCGCCGAAGCGCACGAGTAACGGCAACTACATCAATTTGTTTTGATGTAACATGGTAGTGTCGGGAACGTGAGCGTCGGCGCGCTGCCGCCAGTCGTCTTCCGACTCGCCGGCCACCCGTTGCGGTGGCGGCTGCTGAGCGAGCTCGCCTCCAGCGACCGACGCGTCGGGGAGCTGATGGCATCGCTGCGGCGGCCACAGAGCCTTGTCTCGTACCACCTGCGCCAGCTGCGGACTGCAGGGCTCGTGTCCGCCCGGCGCAGCTCCTTCGATGCTCGAGACAGCTACTACACCCTCGACCTCGCCCGCTGCGGCGAGCTCCTCGCCGACGCAACGGCCTCGCTTCACCCCGCGCTGACGCTCCGCCCGAACGCCCTGACGGAGCCGACCCGGCGCAGCCGCCGGCGCGCGTGCTCTTCCTGTGCACCGGGAACAGCATCGCTCGCAGATCGCCGAGGCGCTGCTGCAAAGGCTCTCAGGGACCACGGTCGAGGTGTTCAGCGCGGGGAGCCGACCCAAGGCGCTGCACCCGAACACCGTGCACGTGCTCGGCGCGCGCGGGATCGACATCTCCGACCGCCGCTCCAAGCACCTGGACACGCTACGACGGCGGCGCTTCGACTGCGTGATCACCCTCTGCGACCGAGTGCGCGAGGTTTGCCCCGAGTTCCCGGCCGGCCCGCAGATGATCCACTGGAGCATCGCCGATCCCGCCGCCGAACCCGGCAGCGACGCCGAGACTTACGCCGCCTTCGAGCGAACGACGGCCGAGCTCGAAACGCGGATCCACTTCCTGGCCCAGCGCATCGACAACGCCCACCACACGGAGGTGAGCCAAGCGTGAGTGACGAGACCGTCAACGTCCGCTACATGGTCGACAACGTCGAGTCGGCGGTCAGCTTCTACACGACCCATCTCGGCTTTCGCGTCATCTCGAGCGCGGTCCCCGCGTTCGCAGACGTCCGCCGCGGGCAGCTGCGCCTGCTCCTGAGCGGCCCGACCAGCTCGGCCGGCCGGCCGATGCCCGACGGCCGCCACCCGGCCCGGGCGGCTGGAATCGGATCCACCTGATCGTCGACGACATCGAGGCGGAGGTCGACCGGCTCCGGAGGGCCGGGCTCGGGTTCCGCAACGACATCGTCCGGGACCGGGCGGCTCACAGATCCTCCTCGACGACCCCTCGGGCAACCCGATCGAGCTCTTCCAACCCGCGGCGTCCTAGCTCGACGATGTAGCCGATCCTGGAGGTCGCGTCGCGCCGCCGGGCGGGCTGCCGAGCAGGAGGCCGATCGCCGTGTCCGGGCTCATCTGTCGTCCCGCGAACCGCGAGGCGTCCACCTCCGGCGGGGCACCGTCGAGGGCGACGAGACGGCTCTCGAAGATCACGCGGATGATAGGCCACATCTGGATCCCGGTCCGCTCGCGAAGCCCCTCGGCGGCGCCGTACGCAGTGGCCGCACGCTCGAGCTCTCCATCGGCGAGCGAGACGGCCGCGAACCCCTCCACCAGAGCGCCGTGCTCTCGACGTAGAGCGGCGACCCGGCTGCGACCTCGAGGCACGTGCGGGCGCCCGCGATGTCGTTCAGGGCGAGACGCCCGAGCGCCTGCAGGGTCTGGTTCGCGCCGACGAGAGTCGGAGCGCCGACTCGACGGGCTGTCTCGACGGCCTCGTCGAAGTGGGCTTCGTCACCCCGGCCGACCAGGCTCAGGATCGTTCCCATCATCCCGAGTGCCGTGGCAAGCCCGAACTCGTTCCCGTCGAGGCGGAAGACCTCTGTCGCGCGTGACATCTCGGCGAGCGGGCGCGACAGGTCGGAGTCGTAGTACGGCAGGAGACCGGCGAGGAGCGTCCGCGCCCACGCCTCGGATTCGGGTGGGCCCGTCTCGGCGAGCAGCCCGACGGCCTCCTCGATGGCGTCCCTGGCCTCGTCGAACCTGCCGGTCTGGAAGCAGGTCGCACCCCAGAGCCGGCACAGCTCACCGCGGAGCCCCGGCTCGAGGTCGTCCCGGGCCAGGTACGCGCCCCGCATCCACGTCTGCGCCTCGCGAACCCGCGCCCGGAACCAGATGTAGCGCCAGGTCCGCGAGGTGGTCTCGACGATGGACGCGTACTCCCGGTGCGCGTCCCGCCAGTTCATCACAGCCACGAAGTCGTCCCATTCGTCGTCGAGCCTGAGCATCGCCTCGTGGGCGGTCACGCCAGCGGCCCGGGACTGCAGCCCCGTGACGAAGGCGTCGAAGTGCGCGGCGTGCCGGCGGCGAAGCTCTTCCAGCTCGCCTGTCTCGTCCAGGCGTCCCCTCGCGAACTCGGCGATCGTCTCCAGCATTCGCATCCGTCGCGCGCCCGACGACCCGACCTCCGTGACCACGAGGCTGTGCTCGACGAGCCGCTCGAGGCTCGACAGGACGTCGGGAACGACCTCGTCCTGGCAGACGGCCTCGGCGGCCTCGAGATCCCAGCCGCCTGCGAAGAGCGCGAGGCGCGCGAGCAGGGCCCGCTCCTCTTCGGCCAGCAGCTCGACGCTCCATTCGATGGTCGCGGTCAAGGTGCGCTGACGGGCGGGAAGGTCCGGGATGCTCCCCCCGACGACGTCGAGCTTCCGGTCGAGCCGCTCGAGGAGCGACCTCGGGTCGAGAACGCGCATCCGAGCCGCGGCGAGCTCGATCGCCAGGGGCAGGCCGTCGAGCCGCCGGCAGATCTCGGCGATCGTCGCGACATCGCCGTCGCTCGGGCGCCACCCGGAGCGGGCAGCGCCTGCGCGCTCGAGGAAGAGTCGGACGGCGCCTGCCCTCTCGACCTTTTCGGCGTCGGTGGCCGTCGACGGCACGTCGAGCGGTGGCACCGCCCACTCGTGCTCGCCCCGCAGCCGCAGCGGCGTCCGGCTCGTCACCAGGACGTCGACGCCGGGGCCGCCCTCGAGGAGCCCGAGCACGACTGCTCGTGCCTCGAGGACCTGCTCGAAGTTGTCGAGAACGAGGAGCGCACGCGACGCGGCGAGTCGTCCACAGATCGTCTCGAGCAGCGGCTGGGCGCCTTCGCGAGGGACTCCGAGGGGCGCGGCGAGCGCTTCCACGACCTGCTCCGGCGCTCGGGTATCTGCGAGCGGGACGAAGAACACGCCGTCCGCGTAGCTGTTCGCGCCCCGGCCGGCGGCCGCCACCGCGAGCCTGCTCTTTCCGATCCCACCAGGCCCGGTCAGCGTGACGAGCCGGACGTCCGGACGCAGGAGAAGCTCGACGACATGCTCCACCTCCTCCGCCCGCCCGATCAGCTCGGTCAGCTGCGCGGGAAGGTCGACGATGGGGGCGCCACGCGCCCTCGGTGCGGAGAGCTCGTCGGTGAGCCCGGGGGCGAGGAGCTGGAAGAGATGCTCGGTCCTGTCGAGGCCCTTGAGAGCGAAGGAGCCGAGATCGACGACGCTTCCTCCCTCCACGCGTGGGCGCTCGAGCAGGTCGGCAGCGGGACGGGAGACGAGGATCTGCCCGCCGTTGGCGGCGGCGCCGATCCTGGCAGCCCGATGCACCTCGATCCCCGTATAGCCCGTCGCGGTCCTCGTCGCGACGCCCGTGTGGATGCCGATGCGGGCACGGACCTCCACGCCGCCCGGCCACGCACGCTCGGCCAGCCGACGCTGGACGGAGACGGCAGCGAGCGCCGCCGCGTCGACGGTCGGGAATGCGCAGAACGCTCCGTCGTCCTCGGCGTCCACGAGCGCGCCGCCGGTCTCGACGGCAGCGTCGTGGACGATCGACCGGAACGTCGCGAGAGCCTCTGCACCTCCATCCGGAAGCTCGCCGATGAGCTTCGTCGACCCCTCGATGTCGACGAAGAGGAAGGACACCATGCCGGTTGGGAGCTCCTGGGCCGGCGGCACCCCCGCGAGGAAGCGCTCGCTGATGAGGACGGCGAGGTCGTCGAGGACGAGCTCCGCGAGCTCGCCCGGCGAGCCGAAAAGCCGGTAGGTGGCAAGGCCCTCGTCGCGGATCCGGTCGAGCAGCCCCACCAGGCGCTCCTCCCGCTCGGGCGCAGGCTCCTTGACGTAGATGAGGCGCGGCCTGTCGCCGCAGAGGTGGAGCTCGTCCTCGATCCCCGACACCTCGGCGGACGGGGCGACCCACCCGTAGCTCTGCCAGTAGATCCCGACGAAGACGTCGCTCTGGTCGAGGTAGGCGCGGTACAGGTCATCCGGCCGGTGCGGTCGCGCACCGAGCTCGAAGCGAACCGGGGCGAGCCGCAGAGACCGCACGGCGGCGTCGACCGCGTCCCGCTCTGGGGCGAGCTCGCCGATCGTCGAGCTGATGAAGATGCGGAGGCGCTGGTCGGGCGTTCTGATCGGGCTCGCGACGGTCATGGCTTCCAGTCTGACTCGTCCGAGAACGGCGCGACTCGCAGATCGTGCTCCCCGCCGCCGATCGGGTGCGGCGGCTTGACGGGCGACCGTGCACAGTCAATACTATTCGAAATGAAGTATTGATCAGTCGACGACGAAAGCGAGGCCGGTGTGCGTGCTCGAGCGGTGACGGACGTTTCGGGGGTGGCTCGGAGGCAGTGGGCGACGGCAGGAAGCGTGACCCGATGAGCGGCTCACGGCTGGTCGACGTCGACGCGGAGTGGCGCATCTCGACGGACGAGCTTCGCCTTCGCCTGGACGACCCGGGACTGACGATCGTCGACGTCCGTCCGCTCGCCGCCTACAACGGCTGGAACCTGCTGGGCGCCGCGCGAGGGGGCCACATCCCGGGCGCGGTCGCCTTCCCGAGCACCTGGCTGGATCGCATCGACCCCGCCGAGGTTCAGAGGCTGCTCCGGGTCAAGGACGTCACCGACGCGCGCGAGATCGTGCTGTACGGCGACCTCCCCGACGAGGTGTGGGCGATGAGGACGCGACTCGTCGAGCTCGGCCAGGAGCGCGTCCGCGTCTACGACGCGGCTGGCCGGAGTGGGCCGCCGACGAGACGCTCCCGGTCGAGCGCCTTGCGCACCACGAGAAGCTCGTGCACACCGCGTGGCTGCGGGCGCTGCTCGCGGGGAGACGCCCGAGGCCGCGCCCGACGGCGGCTTCCTGCTGTTCCACGTCAACTTCGGCGTTCCCGAGGAGTACGAGGAGAGCCATCTGCCCGGAGCGTTCTACCTCGACACGAACCAGCTCGAGAACCCGGTCGACTGGAATCGGCGCACGCCCGAAGAGCTCGTGGCGGCGGTCCGCTCGCTCGGCATCACGCGCGACACCACCGTCATCCTGTACGGCCGGGACACCGAGGGCGATCCGAACGAGAAGTGGCCCGGACGTCGGGCCGGCCAGATCGCAGCGACCCGCGCGGCGATGATCCTTCGCTACTGCGGCGTCGACGACGTCCGCCTGCTCGACGGCGGCTACGACGCATGGGTTCGGGACGGCAACCCGCTGGAGAACGTCATCCGCACCCCCGCAGAAGCGCCGGTGTTCGGAGCGACGATCCCCCTGCGGCCCGAGGTGATCGTCGACCTCGACGAGGCCAAGCAGATCCTCGCCGACCCGGACGGGGCGGCGCTCGTGAGCGTCCGAACCTGGAACGAGCACATCGGCGAGGTCAGCGGTTACAACTACATCGTCCCCGCCGGCCGCATCGCGGGCGACGTGTGGGGCAACTGCGGCTCGGACGCGTACCACATGCAGCACTACCGCACCGTGGACAACACGATGCGCGCGTATCCCGAGATCGCGGCCAACTGGGCAGAGGCGGGCATCACCCCGGACAAGTGGGTCGCCTTCTACTGCGGGACGGGCTGGCGCGCGAGCGAGACCTGGTTCTACGCCTACCTGATGGACTGGCAGCACGTCGCGGTCTACGACGGCGGCTGGTTCGAATGGAGCGCGAACCCCGCCGAGAACCCGATCGAGGTCGGCGAGCCCGACGACCTGACGGAAGAGGTCGCCGCGTAGACCGCGCCACGGGAACTACGCGTCCGGCACCGCCGCTGGCACTCTCCCGACCGACGCGTAGGCGAGCGCGCCGACGAGGGCGCCGACCGGCGGTGCCACGAGGTAGATCCAGAGGTCGGTCCACGTGCCGGAGGCGATCGCCGGGCCGAGCGTGCGTGCCGGGTTCATCGACGCACCGGTCGCGCCGCCGCCGACGAGCGACCCCATCGCAACCGCACCGCCGATCGCCACTCCCGCCACGCCGGCGACGGCGCGCGCGTCGGTCGCAACCGCGGCGATCACGAACATGAGGAACGCGGTGAGCACGAGCTCGTAGCCGAGCGCCGCGCCCACGCCGACGCTCGGGACGGTCGCCCCGAGGCGGGCGGGCTCCCCGACCCAGAGCGCGTCCAGGACGAGCGCGGCGATCACGGCACCGCCAACCTGCGCCGCGACGTAGACGCCCGCCTCCCCGGGCGGGAACCGCCGGGTCGCCGCGAACGCGGCCGTGACCGCCGGGTTCAGGTGCGCGCCGGAGACGTGCCCGGTCGCGTAGATCATCGCCATGATCACGAGCCCGAACGCAGCGGCGATCCCGGTTTCGCCCAGCGAGCCGCCGCGCTCGTGGTCGATCACGATCGCGCCGCAGCCGACGAAGACGAGGGCGAACGTCCCCACGGTCTCCGCGAGCGCGCGACGGGCGAGCACGCTAGTCCAGGAGGTCCGCGACGAGGGCCGTCACGCGTGCGTCGATCTCGTCGCGGATCCGCCGCACGGTGTCGACGTCCTTGCCCGCCGGGTCGTCCAGCTCCCAGTCCTCGTAGCGCTTCCCGGGGAGATCGGGCAGGCGTCGCCGCAGCCCATCGTGATCACGACGTCCGATGCGCGAACCGACTCGTCCGTCAGCGCCTTCGGCGCCTCGCGCCTCAGGTCGACGCCGAGCTCGGACATGACCGAGACGGCGGATGGGTTGATCTCGCTGCGGGGCTCGATCCCGCGGAGCGGACGTCGATCCGACCCTGGGACCGAAGCCCGACGAGTCCAGCGGCCATCTGGCTGCGCCCCGCGTTGTGGACGCAGACGAACAGCACCTCGGGGCCGGCTCGCTCAGCAGCAGCCGGACCGTGCGAGCGGCTGGACGACCGGCAGCCCCTTCCGCGCGGGCTCTCGCGTCTTCGTCGCCTTGACGATCGCGCCGTGCATCCCGTCGGCGACCTCGTGCGTGAACTCGACCGTGACGTCCTCGAGGCCGACCGACTCGAGGCCGAGGACGTACTCGGTCCGCGAGAGCGCTCCGGCGATGCACCCGACGTAGCTCCCCCGCTCGGCCCGATCCGCGACGGAGAGGCGGTCCTCTGCCACGACGTCGCTGACCCCGAGCCTGCCGCCCGGCCTGAGCACGCGGGAGATCTCCATCAGCACCGCGGGCTTGTCGACCGAGAGGTTGATCACGCAGTTCGAGATGACGACGTCGACCGAGTCCGCGGGGAGCGGGATCTGCTCGATCACGCCCTTGAGGAAGTGGACGTTCGTGACCCCGGCCTCCTCCGCGTTCCGGCGCGCGAGCGCGAGCATCTCGTCGGTCATGTCGAGGCCGTACGCGACGCCTGTCGGCCCGACGCGCTTCGCAGACAGGATCACGTCGATCCCGCCGCCGGAGCCGAGGTCGAGGACCGTCTCGCCCTCACGCAGCTCGGCGACCGCCGTCGGGTTGCCGCACCCGAGCGACGCGAGCGTCGCGGTCTCGGGCAGCTCGCCACGCTGCTCGGCGTCGTAGAGCGCCTCGCCGAACCTCGCACCGTCGTCCCCACCCTCGCAGCAGGAGCCGCTCCCGCAGCCGCAGGAGCCCGTCCCCTCCGTCACCGCGCGCGCGGACTCCGCGTACCGGCGCCGTACCTCCTCGCGCAGCTCGTCGGCAGTCGTCGACATCAGCAGCACACCCCCTTAAGGTCGGCGACGGCCGCGAGCGTGTCGACGGCGTCGCGCTTAAGCGAGAAGTAGGCCCACTTCCCACGTTGCTCGCGTTCGAGAAGACCCGCGTCGACCAGTCGCTTCAGGTGATGGGAGACCGTCGGCTGCGACAGGCCGAGCGGCTCGATCAGATGGCAGACGCAGACCGGTTCGCCCTCGCTCGTCGCGAGGAGGTTGACGATCCGGACGCGCGCGGGGTCGGCGAGCGCCTTGAAGAGCTCTGCCGTCGCCGCCGCTTCCTCGTCGGACAGCACCTCGGTGTTCAGCGGGGCACAGCAGTCGATTGGATCCGGCACGAGTCTCACGATTCCTCAGTCGTATCGATCGACGTCAATGTATCGAAGGTTGTCGATACATGTCAAGCGATGTCAGACGCGGCGCATCGTGGCCCGGGATCGACGCAGGAAGACACTCGGAGTCCCGCGGGCCTGAAGGCCCGCGGGACTGTCGCCGGTCAGCCGGTCGAGGGCTGCGCCTCGAGCGCCTCTTTCGCGTCGGTCTCGGCGAGTGCGAACGCGCCCCTGCCGATCCCAGGCGATGTCGAGGGCGAGGAGGAACAGGTTGCACCGGCGGTCGCTCCCACGATCGCGACGAACGGTGCGAGGAACCCGAAGCCCGCGGCCGTCACGTTGAACCCGAGCCACGCTCCGATCAGGGCGCCTGCCAGCTGCCGCGGCGAACCCCGTGTTCGTCGGCGTGGCCGAGTCGCGGTTCACCCAGGCGAGGTAGACACCGAGCCCGATCGGCAAGCCCACGGAGAGCGCCACGACGAGCTCGTCGGTGAGAGCGACACCGGCGTTCGTCGTCAGCACGATCAGGACGCCGAGGAACAAGCCGCCCAGCCCGAGCACGAGCGGATACACGGCGCGGAGCACGACGCTGCTCTTGCGTCCGAACGGCCCGCGCCACCGCACGCGGAGCGCCATCCACACCAGCGAGAGCACCGTCAGCGCGGCCAGCGCCAGCATCGCGCCGAGGACGATCTCGGCGATCGGGCCGTGGCCGAGCGCGGGCGTGAAGTCGACCGGCGTGCGCGTGTAGAGCGACGTGTCGACCCGGCCGCTGTCGAGGTACGTGTTGATCAGCCGGTTGCTTGCCGGCGTCTGGTAGGTCCAGAAGTCGTCCGTGTGGCCGATGTCCGGCAGCACGACCTCGTGGCCGTTCGGCAGATGCGGCAGCAGCTCACGCGTCCCGTTCTGGGGCGGCGTCGCGACGTCGAGCCTGCCGCCGATCAGGAGCGTCTCGACGTTCGAGTCCTGGACGCGGGTGTACTGGTTCTCGTCCGGGCTCGCGGGCCACGAGTCGAAGAGCCGGCCGCCGGCCGTGAGGAAGTCGGTGCCGGGGCTGCCGATCACCGACCCGCGGTCGGCATGGGTCGCGAAGAAGCGCCGGGCGTAGGCGGCGTCGCTCCTTGCGAACGCGGCGACGTCACCCCACACCTGCACGCGCGGGAAGATCGCCTGGGTCATCAGGGAGCAGAACCACGCCCCGCTGCCGTCGCCCTTGTCGGCGGCGAGGAGCGTGTCGATCGTCCACGGCCCGTTGAGCGGCCCCGCGCCGTCGGTGGTCGCATGCATCAGGCCCCAGAACGCGCCGAGCTGGACGTTGCCCTTCCTGATCGGCAGGAACCACCACCGGTCCGGGATCTCGTCGTAGGCCGAGTGAATCGAGGCCGCGAGATCCGGCGTCCGGCTCCGGCAGGAGGCGTCGTTCGCACAGAGCGCGGCGTACCGCTCGATCTGCTCGCCCGTCGTCCTCGCGTCCCAGAGGAAGTTGCCGGGCGGGTTGGCGCCGATCATCACCGAGCGGTGGATCGCGCTGCGGATACCGCCAGGCGTAGATCATCGCCGTGCGCGTCCCGGCGCTCTCGCTGAGGAGGTCGATGCGCTCGTAACCCAGCGCCTTGCGGGCCGCGTCGAGGTCGTCGACGCGCTGGGGAAGCGTGTACCCGGCGAGGTCGAAGCCGTCGTCCTGGAGGCGCTCCGCGCAGTCCTTGTACGCCGCCGCGTCGGCCCGCATCGCCTTCTCGGTCAGGAAGCCGCGCGCCTGCTCGCGCGCCGAGGTCACCTCGGGACAGTCGAGCTTCGACGAGCCGTCGACGCCGCGGTAGCCGACCAGCACGACGTCGTGCTTGTCGGCGAACCGGCTCGCGGCCGGGAACGTCATGTTCGTGATCCCTGGACCGCCCTGGAGGCGGAAGATCGGCTCTGCGGGATCCGCCGAGCGTGCGCGGATGCGGGTGACGGGAAGCGCGATCAGGCGCGAGTCCGCCTTGTGCCGGTTCTCCGGGACGACGAGGGTGCCGCAGTCTGCGTCGTAGTTGCCCTGCTCGGTCGCGTACTGGCAGTCGTCGAGGATCAGGTCGCCGGCCTTCGCACCGGACGGGACCGAGACCGCGTCTTCGCCCGAGCTGACGTGGACGTAGCCCAGGGCGAGCACGACGAGCGCCGATGACGACGAGGGCGACGATGCGAGCCGTCGTGAAGGCTCGCTTCGGCTCGCCGCCCCCTTCCTTCTTCTCGTTGCTTGCTGAAGCGTTCATTTCCAAGGTTCCTCTCTGAGATGGGATCCCCGGCCCGCCGAGCGCGGACCGGGGATCCGATGTGGGTCTAGACGGACGGGGCCGCCGGCATCTCCGGCGCCGGCTCGGACGCCGGCTCGAGCCGGGGCAGCCACTGGAGCCACGAGGGCAGGTACCAGTTCCGGTCCCCGAGCAGCTTCATCGTCGCGGGCAGGAGCACCGCCCGGACGATCGTGGCGTCGATCAGGATCGCCACCGCGAGCCCGACGCCGAACTGCTTGAAGAACAGCATCGAGAGGGCGGCGAAGATCGAGAACACGAAGACCATCACGACCGCAGCGCTCGTGACGACGCCGGCGGTGCGCTTGATCCCGTTCGAGATCGCGTCGTCCATGGTCTCGCCACGGTCGTACAGCTCCCTGATCCGGCCCAGGACGAGGACGTGGTAGTCCATCGAGAGGCCGAACAGGATCACGAAGAGCAGCAGCGGCACCTCCGGCGAGATCCCGGCGGTGGAGCTGAAGCCGAGCAGGCCCTTGCCGATGCCGTGCTGGAAGACGAGCACGAGCACCCCGTACGCCGCAGCGACGGAGAGCAGGTTGAGCAGCATCGCCTTCACCGCGACGACGAGCGAGCGGAACGCGACGAGCAACAGCCCGAACGCGAACAGGAGCACGAAGGCAATCACCGGCGCCAGGTTCGACTTGAGCTCGTCGGTCGAGTCCTTCCACTGGGCCGCCTGCCCGGTGACGCCGGTCTCGGTGTTCGGCAGCCGGCCGACCGTCTCCGGGACGATCTCCTCGCGCAGGAGGGCGAGTGCAGCGTCCGATTCAGCGGTCGGTCGTCTTGCCGGCGATCGGGATGGAGACGTTGGCAACGGTCGCGTCACGGTTGACGTCCACCGTGATCGGCTCGTACATCCGGCCGCTCGCGAGCGCCCGCTGCCGTAGCTGATCGATCGCCGCCTGGACGGCAGGTGCCTCGACGTTCGGGGCCTCGACGACGACGTTCGCCGGCAGCGCGGTGCCCGGGAACGCCTGCTGCATCCGCTCGTACGCCTGCATGACGGGGAGCGACTGCGGGAACGTGTCCGGCCCCGGCATGGCCATGCGGATCTGGAGCGCCGGTGCCGCCAGCGCCAGCAGCAGCCCGCCGGCGAGGACGGTGGACAGGAGCGGCCGGCGCAGGACGCGGTCGATGATCGCGCCCCAGATCCGGCTCTCGCGGCCGCCGCGGCCGACGCGCCCGATGAGCGGCACGCGTCCGCGGTCGACCCTGTCGCCGAGCTTCGACAGCAGCGCCGGGCAGGACGGTCAGCGAGCCCAGAACGGCGATCGCGACGACCGTGATGGCCGCGACACCCAGCGAGTTGAACGTCGGGTCGCCGGTCAGGAACATGCCGGCCATCGCCACGATCACGGTCACGCCGGCGATGAGCACCGAGCGGCCGGACGTCGCGGCGGCAGCCTCGAGCGCCGCCTGCTCGCTGCGCCCCGCGGCCCGCTCTTCGCGTTCGCGCTTCAAGTAGAACATCGAGTAGTCGACGCCGACCGCGAGCCCGATCAGGAGCACGAGCGCCGGCGCCTGCATCGCGACCGGAAACACGAGACTGGGAATCGCGATCAGGCCGAAGGTGGCGAAGACGGCGGTCAGCGCGAGGAGCAGCGGGATGCCCGCCGCGACGAGCGCTCCGAACGCCACCACCAGGATGAGCAGCGTGACCGGAAGCGAGAGCAGACCGGCCTTGCCGAGGTCGTTCTCGTAGGCGGTCACCACCGCGTCGACCTTGCTCGCATCGCCGAACTCGCCGATGAAGAGCCCCGGGTGGGCCTTCTGCACGTCGTCGACGGCGTCGAGCACCGGGCCGACCTTGTCGGCGGCATCGTCCGGGTCGCCGCGGATCTCGAACTCGACGAGAGCCGCGTGCTTGTTCGGGGCGATCTGGCCCGCGTTGCCGGGCTCGAGCGGCGAGCGAACGTTCTGAACGACGTTCACCTTGGAGATGCCCGGCGACGACGTCTGCGATCGCAGCCTTGAAGGCGGGATCGGTGCGTCTGCAGCGAGTCGCTCTGGACGAGGACGCTCTCGCCGGCGGGCTGCTCGAACCCGGCGTCGAGGATCCTGTCCATCCGGCCCGACTCGCCCGGCCCGGGCTCGTTCGGGTCGATCGTGTTCATGCCGACTGCGCCGCCGACGGCGAATGCGACGAGGACGAACGCGAGCCAGCCGAACGTCGCGGTCTTCCAGTGGGCGGCGCTCCAGCGACCCATCCGGGCCGCGAGGTTGCGATTGGTGATGCGTGGGTGCGGGACATGCTCGTTCCTCCTTCAGGCCGCGTAGGCGTAGGGGTGGTAGAAGGCGTCGAGGGCGCGGTCGGGGGCGACCGCGAGCCGGAACCCACGTCCGGCGCGGGTGTCCTCGACAGAGACGGTGAGCGCGTTGTCGCCGGGGTGCCAGAGCAACGTGACCTGGATCCCGTCGCCCTCGCGCGCCGCGAGTTCACGCGTCTGCGTTGCGGGGCTCATGGCTCCTCCTTGTGATCCGAACTCCATGGCGACGACGCTAGGAGGGCGGCGGCGCGGCGCCATCGTCGGCAGGCCTGATTCGCGCTCGGACTCGACGACGATTCGCGCTCGAACCCGCCGACGATTCGGGCTCCCACCCTCGGACGATCAGGGCTCCTACTCAGGTAGGAGGCGGCACGCGAAGACGTGCAGTTACCTTCAGCGCATGAGCCGGCTCGAGGACCTCGCGAGGAAGTACTGGGTGGACGCCCTGATCGCGCTCCTGGCGATTGCGGGGATGCTCGAGCTCGTCGTCGCACGCAATTCGCCGAGCGACCCGCCCACAGACCTGTGGGTCTCCGTGCTCCTGCTGGCGGTCCTCGTCGCGCCGATCTTCGCCCGCAGGCGGTTCCCCTTCGGCGGGCCGCTGGCCTACTGGGTGCTGGCCGCGGCGATCACGTTCTACGACGGAGCGCTGATCCCGTTCATCGGCAGCCTCGGCGTCGTCGGGCTGGCAACCGCGTTCATGCTCGGGAACCTGCGGAACGGCCTGAAGGCGGGCATCGGCCTCGCCGTCGTCACCGTCGGCATCGTCACGGTCGTCTACAACATCCCCGGCACGACGACGACCAGCAACTTCGTCTTCATCACGCTCCGGTTCGTGGTGGCCTGGCTCGCCGGCTACGCCCTGCGTGAGCGCGCCGAGCAGGCCGAGGCGGCGGAGCAGCGCGCGATCCAGGCCGAGCGCGAGCGTGAGGCAGCCGCGCGCGTCGCGGTCGCGGAGGAGCGCGCGCGGATCGCACGCGAGCTCCACGACATCGTCGCCCACGCCGTCAGCGTGATGGTGCTCCAGGTCGGCGCCGTCAGTCACAGGCTCCCCGACTCGCTCGCCGAGGACCGCGATGCGCTCAGGAGCGTTGAGCGGGCCGGCCGCACGGCGCTCACCGAGATGCGACGCCTCCTGTCCGCCATGCGACACGAAGGGGAGGAAGCGGAGCTCGTGCCGCAGCCCGGCCTCGACGGCCTCGACGCACTGCTGGACGAGGTCGGCCGCGCCGGGCTTCCCGTCGAGCTGCACGTCGACGGCCAGCCCTTCGCGCTTCCACGTGGGATCGACCTCTCCGCGTATCGGATCGTTCAGGAGGGCCTGACCAACGCGCTCAAGCACGCGCACGCCAGCGACGCAGACGTGATCGTGCGCTATCGGCCGGACGAGCTGGAGATCGAGGTCCGCGACAACGGCCAGGGCAGCGCGACGAGCGACGGCCAGGGGCACGGGCTCGTGGGCGTCCGCGAGCGCGTCAAGATCTACGGCGGTGAGATGAGCGCAGGAACGTCGACCGAAGGCGGTTTCGTGCTCAGCACACGCCTGCCCGTCGCGCGGCGAGCGTCCGTGACGATCCGTGTGCTCGTCGCCGACGACCAGTCGATGGTCCGCGCCGGCTTCCGCATGCTGCTCGCCGGCGAGGAGGACATCGACGTCGTCGCCGAGGCGAGCAACGGGCTCGAGGCGGTAGAGAAGGCCGACCGCTTCCGTCCGGACGTCATCCTGATGGACATCCGGATGCCCGAGCTCGACGGGCTCGAGGCGACCAGGCGCATCCTCGCTACGGACGACGGCGCGCGGATCCTGATCCTGACGACGTTCGACCTCGACGAGTACGTCTACGAGGCGCTCCGCGCCGGCGCGAGCGGCTTCGTGCTCAAGGACGACCCTCCCGAGCAGCTCCTCGCGGCGGTTCATGTCGTCGCCGGCGGGGACGCGCTGCTCTCACCCGCTGTCACGAAACGCGTGATCAAGCAGTTCACGCGCACACCACGCCCGCGCGCCCGCCGAAGCAGCTCGAAGACCTCAGCGAGCGCGAGCACGAGGTCTTCCGCCTGATCGCACGCGGCCTCTCGAACGCGGAGATCGGCAAGGAGCTCTACATCAGCGAGACGACCGTCAAGACGCACGTCACGCACATCCTCCAGAAGCTCGACCTCCGCGACCGCGTCCAGGCGGTCGTGCTCGCCTACCAGACGGGGATGTTCGAGACGCACGGCCGCCGCGACGAAGCGCCGCTCACCTAGGCGACGCGCATGCCGCTCCAGAACCGCGTCACGCCGCTCGGCGACCTCGTCGCGACACCGGCGCGCGGGCTGGTCTACGGGAATCGCGGCTGCCTGCACGACGCCGACGGGCGGATCCGGCGGCGCTGGCAGGTACGGCGCTGGATCGCGTGCCGGCTGGTCTTCAAGGACTGGCATCGCGCGCCGCTCCTCCAGCCCGGCAAGTTCACCGAGCTCTTCTTCCTCGACGAGGCGACGGCGCTCGCGGCGGGGCATCGTCCGTGCGCCCTCTGCCGCAGGGAGGACTACGACCGGTTCGCGGCGTTCTGGCGTGGGCTCCACGGCGACGTCGGCGCCGACGCGATCGACGTGCGGCTCCAGGGCGAGCGGATCGAGCCGGTCTCGCGCGACCGTCGCCTCCACGCCGCGCCGCTCGACGACCTGCCGGACGGCGCGATCGTGCTCCACGACGGCGCGCCGCACCTCGTGCTCGGCCGGACGCTGCTCCCGTGGGAACCGTCGGGCTACCGCACGGCCGTCGCGCGACCGCGAGGAACCGAGACGACCCTCGTCACGCCGCCGTCGCTCGTCGAGCTCCTGCGGACGGGCTGGAAGTCGTCGCTGCCGCTGATGCACCCGTCCGCGCGGTCGGCGGCCACGTGACGTCGCTCGATCGGTGCCCGAGCCGCGCCGTCTGCTACCACTCCCGCTCCGTGCCCGCCGCGGACAACACCGGCTTCACCGTCTGGCTGACCGGGCTCTCCGGCGCCGGCAAGACGACGATCGGCCGCGCGGTCGCGGCCGAGCTGGAGCGGCGCGGCCTCCACGTCGAGGTGCTCGACGGCGACGTCGTGCGCACGCATCTGTCGAAGGGGCTCGGGTTCTCGCACGAGGACCGCGACACGAACATCGAGCGGATCGGCTGGGTCGCGTCGCGGCTCACCCGGCACGGCGCAGCGGTCGTCGTCGCGGCGATCTCCCCGTACGACGCGACCCGCAAGCGAGTTCGCGCCCTCGTCGAGGAGCAGGGCCCGTTCGTCGAGGTCTGGGTGAAGGCGTCGGTCGAGGAGTGCGCGAGACGGGACGTCAAGGGCCTCTACGCGAAGGCGTTCGCCGGCGAGATCACGCAGTTCACCGGCGTCGACGATCCGTACGAGGAGCCCGACGACGCCGAGGTCGTCGCCGACACGGTCGCCCTGACGCCCGAGGAGTCGGTCGCGCTCGTCATGGCGGAGCTCGAGCGGATCGGCGTCGTGCCCGCGGCTACGCCGGCGTCGAGCTGAGCTCGTACCCGAGCGCGACGAGCTGCGCGCCCGCCTCGCGCTCGACGTCCGCCAGCTGATCTGGCGGTAGGTCCCGGCGCCAGCGGCCGGCCGACGTGTCGTGCGCCCGGGCGAACGCGTCGGCGACCTGGTCGGCGTCGACGCCGAGCGCATGCCGCCACCGGAGCCGCCGCCGCAGCCGGATCGGCGACGAGCTGCTCGTAGCGCACCTCGACCGTCCGCTCCGGCACGGCCCCGGCCGAGCGTGACGTAGCGACGCCACGCCCAGGCGGCGCGCGTTGCGTCCGAGACGCGACCGAACTCCTCCTCGCGGCCCGGCTCGACCCAGAAGCGCGCGTGCGGCGCCGAAGGCGAGACCGCGCGTCGTCGGCGCCCGTCCGCTCGGCGCTGAGCCAGCCGCGCTCGAGAAGCGAGGTGGCGACGTCGCGGCCGTCGCGGATCACGTGGACGGCGACCGCCTGGGGGTACGCGCTGAAGGACGGCGGGCAGGACGAAGCTCGTCTCGGGTGTCTGCTCGACGCCGCGGAGACCGCGCGCGAGCCCGAGTCGCCGCACGCGCTCGAGGATCCGCCGGAGCCGCACGCCCGCCTCGTCGTCGGGACGGCCGACCAGCGCGGGGATCGCCGCCTTCCACGGCTGCACCTCGTCGAGGTCGACGAAGCCCGGCAGCGAGCCGAGCGCGCTCCCGGTGAACGTCGTCCCCGAGCGCGGCGAGCCGACGACGAAGACGAGCCGCTCCTCGCCGCCGAGCCGCCGGCGCCGTCGTGCGATGCGGAGTGCGCTCCGCCCGTAGAGCGCCGAGCTCACGGCGATCTCCTTCGCCCGCTGCATCGGCGGAATCTAGATGGTTGATCGGCAATTGGCGCGACGTCCGGGGGCGTCCCAGACCAAGCCGGGCGCACCGGCCGGGTGCGGTTCGTAGTGGTGCTACGGGCCGTGCCCGGCCGGGGTGATCCGGCGCCGCGACTGGGGCGTCATCGGTTCGTGCGAATTGCCGATCAACTATCTAGCGCCGCACGCGTCCCGAGCGCCCGCGGGACGGCTATCCTGAACGGCTGATCTGCCCCGGACGAGGTGCGCCGTACCCGGTCACGACGACGGCGCGACCGTTCACTCCGATCCGGAGGTCGTCCGTGCACCAGCTCATCCAGATCGCAGGCGCGCTCCTCATCCTCGCCGGCTTCGTGCTCGCGCAGTTCCGCGTGCTCGACCCGCAGTCGCTCTGGTACCTCGTCGTGAACCTCGTCGGCTCGGCGATCCTGACCGTCGACGCGTGGCGCGAGGCGCAGTGGGGGTTCTTCCTGCTCGAGCTCGTCTGGGCGATCGTCTCGGCCTGGGGCTCTGATGCAGCTCGCGCGAGGCCGGCAGCCCGAGTGCGCTGCCCACTGAGGGTCCTAGACGATCGGCTCCTCGGCCTCGAGCCGGACCGAGAACGGCAGCCGCCACTCCTCGTCGGCCTCGCCGTCGATCGTCAGCCGCCACTCGTACCTGCCCGGCTCGAGGGCACCGGCCCGGAGTTGACGGCGACCGGGAAGTCGAGCGGCGTGCCCGGCTTCAGCCCGGCCGGGCGGCCGACCTCGAACGGCACGTCGTCGAAGAAGACGACGGGCTGCATGCCGTCGTCCGTCTCCACCTCGACCGCCTGCCCGTCGGCGTCGAGCAGCTCCAGCCGCATCACGTGCCGCTGGTTCGCCTGGTCCCAGGGGACGCGGATGAGGATCGCGATGCCGAAAGGCACCGGCTCCGGCCCCGTCAACGACCAGCCTCCGCCGACGATGGTCAGCTTCCCGTCGCTGACCTGGGCGAAGTCGGCGAGAAGCATCGTCGCGCGCATCGCGCGAGTCTCGCACACGCGGCGCCGCCCGAGTCGGCGGCGCAAGGCGTTCGCCGCGCTACGCGAGGGCGGGCACGGCCGGCTCGGCGGACGAGCCGCAGACCTCCTCGGCCAGCGCTCCGACGACGCCGCGCGAGCGACTCGCGAAGCTCGTCGTCCGCCTCGGCGAGCCGCCGGTCGGCCTTGGCGACGGGGAGCTCGACGTCGAGGACGCGCGCGCCCATGATCCCGAGCACCTTCTTCAGCTCGCGCTGCGCCCAGACGCCGCCGAACGCGCTCGTGCTCGCCCCGATCACGGCGACCGGCTTCGACCGGATGGGGCTCTCGGCGCGGGGCCGGGAGACCCAGTCGAACGCGTTCTTCAGCTGGCCGGGGATCGACCCGTTGAACTCGGGCGTCGCGACGAGGATCGCGTCGGCCGCGGCGATCGCGTCCTTCAGGCGCTCGACGGCGTCCGGCTGCAGGTCGTCGAGGTCCTGGTCGTAGGGCGGGATCTCCGCGAGCTCGTCGTAGACGTCGAGCTCGACGCCCTCGGGCAGCTCCTCCGCGGCGAGGCGGAGGAGCTGCTGGTTGAGGGACGCGGCGCGGAGGCTGCCCGGGATGCCGAGGATCCGCATCGGTCACTCCGCCTCCGGGGCCGGGACGAGCACGAGGGTGGCGGTCAGCTCGACCTCGTCGGCCAGCATCGAGCCGCCCTCGGGAAGCGGGGCGTTCCACGTCAGCCCGACGGCGTTCCTGTCGACCGTGCCGGAGAGCGAGAGACCGAGCTTGCGGCCGCCCCACGGATCGGAGACGGGCTCGGTGATGGTGCCGGTGAGCGCGACCGGCGCGCGGTTGCCCTTGACCTCGAGGACGCCGTCGACCGTGACGGTGTCGCCGTCGCGCGCGAGCGCGCCGGTCTCGAAGGACAGCTCGGGGTGGTTGGCGACGTCGAAGAAGTCCGGCGACGCGAGGTGCGCCGCCAGGTCGGCGTTGTCGACGTCGATGCTCGACGCCTGTGCGACGCCGCGGACGCCCTGCTCGTCGAGGGTCGCCTCGAACTCGCGGAACGCGCCCTGGAACGGCGCGACGCCCATGTACAGGACGGTGAAGCCGACGCGTCGAATGGGTCGGGTCGGTCACCCAGGTCCCCGTCACGAGCCGGCGTCTCGGTGGCGATGCTCATCGACATGTCCTCCTGTCGTTGCTTGAGACAATACTTGTCGATGCAAGTAACGGAGGAGCGGGCTGCGCTATTCCCGGCTAGTGCGACGAGTGCGCGCAGGAGCGGGAGCGATCCGCTCCCGCTCGTCGAGCGACACGGGGAACATCGGCGAGACGAGCAGGGCCTCGGCGCCGGAGAGCGCGCTCGCCCGCCGTCGCGACGGCGTGCTCGACGCCGTCGCGCGACGACGACCGGCGTGGGCTCGAGCAGCGGCGCGAGCCGTCCGGCCGCAGGGCCGAAGAGGACGACGAGGCGAGCGGCCCGACGCGCCTCCGCGCAGGCGTCCTCGAGCAGGCGCTGCTCCTCGGGCGACGCGTGGACGGGAAGGCCGGCGCTCGTCGAGCTCACCGCCGGCGACGAGCACGACCGATCCGGTCCGGACGCGGCCGCGAAGCGCCGCGGCGGTCTTGGCGGGCGTCGCCGCCATCCCGTCGTCGACGAGCTCCGCGTCGTCGAGCGGCCGCCCGACGACGAGCGGACGCGCAGCTGCGGGAGGCTGAGCCCGATCGAGCCCGGTCGGGATGCGAGCCGGCCGCGAGCGCCGCGGCGACCGCGGCGAGCAGCGCCTGCAGGCGCGGCCCGTCGAAGCCGGCGGCAGCGGCAGCTCCCGCTCCTCCCCACCGGCCGCGCGCGACGATCGACCGTGCCGCGGAGGAATGCGCCCTCCTCGACCTCGCGTCGTCGCGGAGAACCCGACCGCCGACCCGGCGAGAGGGCGGCGATCGCGACGGCGTCCTCGTCGTCCTCGTTCGCGACCGCCGACGTCGGCCGCCGACTGCCCGCGCACGATCGCCTCCTTCGCCGCGCGGTAGCGCTCGAGCGAGCCGTGCAGCTCCAGGTGGTCGGGCCAGAAGGACGTGACCACCGCGATCGTCGGGCTGTGAGTCGTGAAGCAGAGGTGCGAGCTCGTCAGCTCCATGACGACGACGCCGGACGTCGGTGCGCGGCAGCAGCTCGGCCGTCGGCCAGAGGTTCCCGGCGCGAGCGGTCGTGCTCGCGTGCACCTCGATGCCGGCCTCGCGAAGGAGCTGGACGAGGAGGGACGCCGTCGTCGTCTTGCCGGCGGTGCCCGTGACGCCGATCGTCGGCACCGCGCGCACGTTCGAGCACGAGGTCGCCGAGGCAGCGGACACGAGTGCCCGCCGCGCGGAGCCGCGAGACGCGCGGCGCCACCTCCGGCGTCCAGACGTCGAGGAACGCCTCGTCGTGCTCACCCGGCGTCGCGGTCGAGGTCGGCGTGCTCGCGGACGTCGACGTCGCGGCGCGCGGAGCGCGAGCGCCTCGGCCGTCGCAGCGCCTGAGCCGGCCAGCGTGACCGCGCGTCCTTCGCCGGCGAGCAGCCGCGCGAGCGCGACCGCGTCGGCGTCGAACCCCTCGACGAGGGTCACGTCAGACGCGAAGGCAAGACGGCCGGGGCGGCGCCGCAGTCCCGCCCCGGCCGACTTCCGCGGATTGTGCACGTGCACCGGCACCCGGTCAACGGTCGACCGGCAACACGTCGGGTCTCAGCGCGTCTGCGGGAACCCGAGGTCGACCTTGCTCGTCGACGGGTCGGGCCAGCGCGACGTCACGACCTTCCCGCGCGTGTAGAAGTGGATCGACTCGGGCCCGTAGGCGTGCGAGTCGCCGAAGAGGGACGCCTTCCAGCCGCCGAACGAGTAGTAGGCGACGGGCACCGGGATCGGCACGTTGATGCCGACCATGCCGGCGTTCACGTCGAACTGGAACTGGCGCGCGGCGCCGCCGTCGCGCGTGAAGAGCGCGACGCCGTTGCCGTACGGGTTGTCGTTGACGAGGCCGACCGCCTCGTCGTAGGTCTTCGCGCGCACGACCGAGAGCACCGGGCCGAAGATCTCGTCGCGGTATGCGTCCATCTCCGTCGTCACGTTGTCGAGCAGCGACACGCCGAGGAAGAAGCCGTCGCCGTCCGGCGCCGACTCGCGGCCGTCGGCGACGAGCGTCGCGCCCTGCTCCGAGCCGGACTCGAGGTACGACGCGACCTTGTCGCGATGCTCGCGCGTGATCAGCGGGCCCATCTCGTTCTCCGGCTGCATCCCGTCGCCGACCTTGACGTTCGGGAGGCGCTGCTTGATCGCCTCGACGAGCGGATCTGCGACGTCACCGACGGCGACGAGCACCGAGACCGCCATGCACCGCTCGCCCGCGGAGCCGTAGCCCGCCGAGACGGCGGCGTCCGCGGCCATCTCGATGTCCGCATCGGGCAGGACGATCATGTGGTTCTTCGCCCCGCCGAGCGCCTGCACGCGCTTGCCGTGCTTCGTGCCGGTCTCGTAGATGTACCGCGCGATCGGCGTCGAGCCGACGAACGAGACGGCGCCGATCCCCGGGTGCTCGAGGATCGCGTCGACCGCGACCTTGTCGCCGTGGACGACGTTGAAGACGCCGTCCGGGAGGCCCGCCTCCTTGAGGAGCTCGGCCGTGAAGAGCGACGCGGACGGGTCCTTCTCGGAGGGCTTGAGGATGAAGCAGTTGCCGCACGCGAGCGCGGGCGCCCACATCCACATGGGCACCATCGCGGGGAAGTTGAACGGCGTGATGCCCGCCACGACCCCGACCGGCTGGCGGATCGAGTAGACGTCGATGCCGGTCGACGCCTGCTCGGAGAAGTCGCCCTTCAGGAGGGTCGGGATCCCGCACGCGAACTCGATCACCTCGAGCCCGCGCGCGACCTCGCCCATCGCGTCCGAGAGCACCTTGCCGTGCTCGGCCGTGAGGAACTTCGCGATGTCCTCGCGCTGCGCGTGGAACAGCTCGCGGATCGGCGAAGAACAGCTCCGCGCGCTTCGCGATCGAGGTCGCGCGCCAGGCCTGGAACGCCTCGGTCGCGTTCCGGACCGCGGCGTCGACCTCCTCGACCGACGCGAGGTCGACCGCGCCGCTCTGAACACCGGCGGCCGGGTTGTAGACCGGGCCCGCTGCGGCCCGATGTCCCCTCGACCCGGGCTCCGCCGATCCAGTGGGGAATCCGCGTGATCGCCCCGTCGCGCTCGACCGCGGGGGCCTCGGCAAGCTCCGTCATCGCTCCGTCCTCCTCGAAAGCCGTGTTCCTGGAGGGTATCGCGGGACTGATCGTGGGCGGCGCGCGCCGATCGGCGCGTCTGAGACCGATCCTGATCGGGCGACGGCGACGCGACGCGGCGACCGGCACGCCGCGCGGCTCAGATCTCGACGTTGCCGGTGTCGCAGTCGTTCGGGTCGCCGGACTCGAAGCCGCTTGCGGAACCACTCCGCGCGGAGCGCCGACGAGCCGTGCGTCCACTGCTCCCGGCTGCTGCGCGCCGAGCCGGTCGTCGCCGACGGCCGCGGCGGCGCCGAGCCCTTCCTCGATGTCGCCCTCCTCGAGCATCGCCCCGCTGGTACGCCGAGTGCGCCCAGACGCCGGCGAAGCAGTCGGCCTGGAGCTCCAGGCGGACGAGGTAGAGGTTGGCGTTCCCGGGATCGTTCTGCTGCTGCCGGCGCACGTTGCGCCTCGATCCCGAGCACCGTCTGCACGTGGTGCCCGATCTCGTGCGCGATCACGTAGCGCCCGGCGAAGTCGCCGGGCGCGCCGAATCGCCGCGACGAGCTCCTGGAAGAACGAGAGGTCGAGGTAGACCTTGTTGTCCGCCGGGCAGTAGAACGGCCCCGTCGCGGACGAGGCCGGCCCGCAGCCGCGTCTGGGTTCCGCCGCGGTGAACGTCACGACGGGCGCACGCGGGTACTGACCGGTCGGCGTTCCTGGAAGATCGTCGTCCAGAGATCCTGCGCGTCCTGGCTGACGAACTTCGTGAACTCGAAGACCGTGTCCTCGCCCGTTCCCGGCGCGGCGCCCTGCTCCGCCGGCGGGCGCCGGCTCGAGGCCGCCGCCCGGCGAGAAGCCGCTGTCGCCTGCCGCCGCCGAGGATGTTGCCGCCGAAGAGGAGCGCGGCGACGATCGCGATGATGATTCCGAGCCCGCCGGCGCCCTTTCCCATCGGGATCGGGAGCCCGCCCCCACCGAGACCGCCGCCACCCTGGCCGCGGCGGTCCTCCATGTCGCCCTGGCCCTGAACCCTCTTCCAGCGCACGGCGGTGAGCCTACCCCGCCTATTCGCACTCCTAGACGAACAGGCCCGCTTCGGCCAGCGGGCGCCGTGCCCACGCGAGCCGTCGTCGCGTACCACCCCTGGAGCGGCTGCAGCGTCACGCCCGCGCTCGAGGAGTGGACGAACCAGCCGTTCCCGACGTAGATGCCCGAGTGCCCGACCTCGCTGACGGCTTCGACCTCGGCCCGCGATCGCCGAAGAACAGCACGTCGCCGGGTGGAGCGCCGCCGGCGCGACGCGGAGCGCTCGTGCCGACCTCGCCGCTCATGGCGTACGTCGTGCGCCCCTTGAGCACGTCGGCGAGCAGCGGCGCGCCGTCGAACGGCTGGGTCTTGAAGACCCGCCACACGAGGCCCGAGCAGTCGAAGCCGCCCGGGACGGTGATCGTGCCGCCCGGCGCGGTCGCGCTCCAGAGCTTCTGCACCTTCTCCGACGTCCCGGAGAAGACGTAGGGGAAGCCGACGAAGCGCAGGGCGCGCGACGAGCGACCTGCCGCTCCCAGGTCCCGAGCTCCGACACGAAGAACGTCGGCCGCCGTGTCGCGGATCAGCGGCGATCCGGAACGTGTCGACGAGGCGGAGCTTCGCGAGCGAGTACGCGGCCTCGGCGCGCGACGCCGGCTCGTTCGGCGCGCGTTCGAGGCTCTCGCTGCCGATCGGATGGTTGACGCGGAGCCCGAGCAGCCGGGCGATCGTCTCCGTGCCGAGCATGTCGGTCGGCTCGAGCCCGCCGTCGCGCGCCGCGAGCCGGATCGCGCGCGCCGACGGGAGCAGCCCCGCGGCGGCGACGAGCTGGGCGTCGAGCTCGCGCATCGTGACGAGCCGCAGAGGATCGAGCGGCGCCGTGTGCGGCTTCCCGAGGGCGACGATCGCATCGTGGAGCTCGCCGCGGGTGAGCGCGTCGTCGGGCCTGAACGACGCGACGTCGGGGCCCATGATCCCCGCCAGCACGACGGAGGCGATCTGCGGGGCCGCCCAGCTCTTCGCCGTCGCCGCGGCTCGCGGCGAGGTCGTCCCCCGGCCCGGCCGCGGCCGCGCCGCACGGGCACGGCCAGCGACGAGAGCGGTGGCGATGACGAGCAGGTGGAAGCGCATGCGAGCCATTCCTCACTCGTATCGGACGCCTCTCGCACACGCTTGATCGGCCACCGCGAGATATGAACGAAATCCGAACAAGCTTCGGGCGCGTCCCGACCGACGCGATGCGCCGACTACGCTGGAGGTCGTGCGAAGGGGTCTCGCGCTGCTCACGTCGATCGCCATCGTGCCGTCTTGCTCGGCGCGATCGAGGCGCCGGCGGCGACACCCGAAGCGCCGCCGATCGCGGGGGTCACGCTCGACGGGAAGCGCCTCGTCGCTCGCCGACCTCCGCGGCAAGCCGGTGGTGATCAACGTCTGGTCGTCCTGGTGAAGCGTCTGCAACAGCGAGGCGGTCGCCTACGCACGTTGGGTTCGGGGTCAGGGGAAGCGGTTCCACTTCCTCGGCCTGAACGCCGCTGACACGCCCGCCGAGGCGCGGGCCTTCGTGCGCCGCTACGGCTGGACCTGGCCGTCGATCCGCGATCCCGCACCGCGCGCTCGCGCGGCGCTTCGGCGCGACCTACCAGCCCGCGTTCATCCTGATCGACGCACGAGGCCGCTTCGTGGCCGGGTTCCAGGACGCCGGGACGCCCGCCCGCTGGGACGCGCTCGTCGCGCGGCTGCGCTAGAACACGCGCATGGCGCGGGAGACGATCCGCGACTGGGTGAGGGCGCTCGAGCGCGCCGAGCCGACCGAGCAGTGGACGATGCTCTGCTTCTTCGCGGGCCGAGCGGTCGCGCTCGACGAGGACGAGCTGAACGGCGCCGTGCGTCGCGCCGAGCTGCTGCTCGCCGCGGGCGGCGACCCGCACCGCGAGCTCGACCCGTTCGGCCGCGCGGCGACCGCGCTCGCGGACGACCTCGACGCTCCCGAGCGCCGGGCGATGCTTCGTCGCGGGCTCGAGGGGCTTCGCGACGACGTGGCCGGGCTCCGCGGCGCGCGCGAGTCGCTCGCGCTGCTCCTCTCGGACGGTGACCTCGCCTGGCGGGTCTACGCGACGTCGCTGCTCGCCGAGGCGCTGGCGGAGGAATAGCCCGCCGACTCCGGCGAGTCGCGCGACGAGCTTCAGCGGGCCGCGCGCCACGCCGCGGGCGTCCGCGGGGTGCGCGACGTCGCCGCAGAGGAGCCCTGCGACGACCTTGAACACGCCGGGCGCCCGGGCTGCGGCGAACACCGCCCGTGGGTGCCGGTCGAACGCCCGCTTCGCCGCCCACGAGGCGGCCGCGTGCCGGTCGAGGGCGCCGGCGAGCCCTGCTGCGTATCCGTCCAGGTCTCCCGCGAGGATCGCGTCCGCGGCGAGCCGCGCCGAGACGAACGCCTCGTACAGCCCGTCGCCGGAGAGCGGGTCGACGAGCCCGGCGGCGTCGCCGACGAGCAGTACCCGACCGGCCCCGGCCGGCGTCCCGAGACGACGCATCGGGAGCCGGTGGCCGCGCACCTCGGTCAGCGACGTCCGGGTCGACGCCGTGCTCGTGCGCGAGCCGGGCGAGGTGCCCGCGGAGCGCCGGCCCCTCGCTCCCCCACCCTCCGACGCCGAGGTTCGCGTGGTCGCCCTTCGGGAAGACCCACCCGTATCCGCCGGGCACCACCGCGAGCTCGATCACCGCGGTTCGCGCGAGGTCGCGCGTCGAGCGCGCCGAGCGGGACGTTCCCCTCGAGCGCGACGCCCCGGACGATCCCGTCGCCCAGGCCGAACGACCGTGCCACGATCCCGTTTGCCCCGTCGGCGCCGACGACGACGTCCGCACGAACCGCGTCGCCACCGACGCGCGCGGTGACGCCCGCGCCGTCTGCCTCGAGGGTCTCGACGCGTGCGCCCTGGCGGAGCTCGGCGCCGGCCGCGGCGGCGTGCTCGGCGAGGAAGGCGTCGAGTCGACGACGCTGCGTCATGCGGATGAGCGGCGCGTCGTGGCTCCGCGCGAACGTCGGCCCGTATCGGAGTCGAAGCTCGAAGCGGTCGACGTCACGCTCGACGACGGGCGACGGGTCGACCGGGATCCGCTTCAGCGCGCGACCGGTGAGCCCGCCGCCGCACGGCTTGTCGCGCGGGAAGCGGGCCTTGTCGGCGAGGAGCACGCGCGCACCTGCACGCGCGAGGTGGATCGCGGTGGACGAGCCTGCGGGACCGGCGCCCACGACGAGGACGTCGACGTGCTCCACGCTGCGAATCGTACGCGCGCTCCGCCGACGGTCACGTGGGCGGGCCGCACGTTGGGCTTCCGGCGCACGTGCGGAGCACCTGGATGCTCGGCGCCGACGTCGTTCCGGACGGCCACGAGAGCCGCACGAGCAGGGAGGCTGCGTTGTTCGAGTAGTCCACCTCCCGGAGCCGGCGCTCGGGGTTGGCGATCTGCACCAGCAGGTACCGGCCGGCCGCGAGCCCGGTCAGCTCGAGGTCCTGACCGTGGAAGAACGCCGGGTAGCGGTCGGTGTAGCCGACCGACGAGCCCTGCTCGACGCGGAGGGCGTCCGGTTGGAGCGTGGCGCAGTCGCCGACGAACCGGGGCAGCGCGGGCCGGATGCCGCGCACGCGTCGCGCGAAACCCCAGCGGTCGATCAGGCAGAAGCCCGACTTCCGGTCGCGCACGACGACGCGGCCGTCGAGGCTCTCGAGCTCGTAGCGGACGAAGTCGTCGAGGTGCCAGTGACGGTGCGGCGGGTGGCGCTCGTAGCGCAGGATGCCGACGCCGGAAAGCGTCGTCACGCCGCCACCGCCCTCGTGCTGCACGAGTTGCTCGACCAGCATCGGGCGGGTCCGCGTGGGCCTGCGGGCACGGAGCCAGAGCGGCCCGAGCCCGAGGTTGTCCGTTGCGGATGTGAACCCGAGGACGAACCGTCGCCCCCCGGCCGCGCGGACGACGAGGTCACGCGGCGCGCGCTGGTCGAGGTCGGGCGGGCGCACACGCCGCGACGGCGCAAGCGCCGCGTCGAGCACGCCCCATGTCAGCTCGTGCGCGCTGCGGCGCGGCGTGAGGGCGACCGCGCCGGTTCCGTCGGCCTTCGCCGACCACGGGTGGAGCGTGCCGTCGCGGCCGCGCAGGAACCCGACGCGCCGTCCGTCCGATGACCAGTCCGGGCGCCCGTCGTAGCCGGACGACGCGACGAGTCGCTCGGTCGTGCCGTCGAGTCGGGCGACCCACACGTCCGCCGCCGCGCCGACCAGACCCGTGTATGCGAGGCGGGCGCCGGACGGGTGCCAGTCGGGTGCGTGTGCCTGCCCCGGAGCGTCGGTGAGCAGCGCACGGCCCGCGCCGCTCGCCGCCACCGTCCACAGATCGAACGCGCCCTGCTCGTTCGAGGCGAACGCGACCGTGCGCCCGTCGGGAGACCAGGCCGGCTCGCGGTCGTCGGCCGACCCGCGCGTGAGCCGGCGCACGCGCTTCCGATCGACACGGATCGCCTGGAGGTCGTGGTTCGACTCCGTGCCGCTCGCCCACACGAGCCGCGAGCCGTCCGGCGACCACGCCGGCTCCACGTCCTCTCGGCCCCGCGTCCACGTGAGCCGCTCGACGACACCGGTGGCGATGTCTGCGACGTACAGCTCCCGGTTCCCGGCGCGGGCGCTCGAGAACGCGAGGCGTCTCCCCGACGGAGACACCGCGAGATCGGTGTCGCCCGGTTGCAGCCACGGGAGCGCGACACTCGCGGTCCCGTCCGGCAGCATCGCGGTCGCGCCGTCGCCGTCCACCACGACGATCGCCGACCGGGAGCCGGGCCCGCGCGACCCGGCGGCACCCGCCACGTGCGCGACCACGAGCGGGAACGCGACGAGCAGGGCGAGCGACAGGGCGGTGCCGGCGATCAGCGCTCGCGAGGCCCGCATCACCGTCTACTCTCGCATGCCGCGCACAACGCCACGGCTACAATCGCTCTCCCCTGCAGGGATTCCCGAGTGGCCAAAGGGGGCGGGCTGTAAACCCGCTGGCTCAGCCTTCGGAGGTTCGAATCCTCCTCCCTGCACCTTGCCTTGCTCGCCAGGCGGGATTCGGCAGAGCCGAATCCCGCGGCTTGATCCCCGCCCTTCGGGCGGGGCACATCCCTGAAGGCGTCCCGCTTCGCGGGCCGCAACTGCACGAGCTTCGATCACCGCAGCTGCGCCCTCGCTAGGCTCGCACGCATGAAGTTCGGGCGGAAGACGGATCTGCTCTCGCCGCAGGAGCGGGAGATCGTCGATCGCTTCGAGCGCGGCGTGATCGACGCGTCGGAGGCGGGGCGGCTGCTCATCGCCTCGGTGCAACACGCCGCCGAGTCGCCGGCCGCTGCGCGCCGAGCCTCTCGCCGAGCCGGACCGCACCGGCCGTCGAGGAACAGGCCGTGGCCCATCCGAACGAGACGGCCGAGGAGACGGCCGCGCGCCTGCTCGTCGAGCGGATCGCGCGCGAGGTCGACGAGGAGCTCAAGCGCTAGCCATGGCGACCGACTCGACACGGACGCTCATCGGCGTCCCGGCCGCCGACCTCGAGGGACGTCGCGAACGGCTGCTCGAGCTGGTGCGGGCCGAAGGCCTGACCGGGTACGTGCTCTTCGACGAGTCGTACATCCGGTACCTCACGAACTTCTGGTTCCTCTCCACCGAGCGGCCCGTCGTCTTCGCGCAGAGCACGTCCGGCGACATGGTCGTGTTCGTCCCGGAGTTCGAGGTCGAGCGCGTCCGGGCGGAGACGTCGTTCGCCGTCGAGTCGTACCCCGAGTACCCCGGTACCGAGCATCCGATGCTCCTGCTCGCTCGGGTGCTCGACGGCCTCGGGATCGGCGGCCGGATCGGCGCCGACCAGGACGGCTATCCCGGGATCCTCGGGTATCAGGGCCCCGCACTCAGCGAGGTCGCGAACGCGACGGTCGCGCCGCTCTCGGCGGCCGTCGAGGCGATGATGGCCCGCAAGAGCGACGTCGAGGTCGCGCTCATCCGGCAGAGCGCGCGCTGGTGCGAGCACGCCCATCGCCTCCTGCAGGAGTACTCGCGGCCGGGTGCGACCGAGGCGGAGGCGAGCCTGCGTGCCGGGCACGAGGCGACGCTCGCGTTCCTCCAGTCGGTCGGGGACGGCTATGACGGCCAGCTCGCCTCGGCCGACGGCGTCCAGGCCGGGTATCGCGGGCAGATCGGCCGTCGAAGCTCCTGGGCTCATGCGATCGCGCACAACATCCGCTTCGAGCCCGGCGACGTGCTCGTGACGGAGACGAGCGCCCCCGTCTGCGGATACCACGCGGAGCTCGAGCGAGCGCTGATCGTCGGCCCGCCGACGGACGAGATGCGCCGGCTCTTCGACCACGCGGTCGCCGCCCAGCGGGTCGCGTTCGACGCCCTGCGGCCGGGAGTGACGTGCGCCGACGTCGACGGCGCGGTCATGCGCTACTTCGAGGCGAACGACCTGCTGCCGAACTGGCGGCAGCACACCGGCCATGCGATCGGCCTCCGGAACCACGAGGCGCCGTTCCTCGACCTCGGCGACCGGACGACGATCGAGCCGGGCATGGTCTTCACGATCGAGCCGGGGGTCTACCACCCCGAGATCGGCGGGTTCCGCCACTCGGACACGGTCGTCGTCACCCCCGACGGCATCGACATCCTCACGGACTACCCGACGGACATCGAGAGCCTGACGATCCCGCTCTGAGCGGCGCGCTCCGTCGCCGCATCCGTTCTCCCGTTTGCGCCGTACGTTCGGGTGGGTAGCCACGCGGCCGACGCAATCGACCGGGGGGCGAAGGGAGAGATCACATGACGCATCGACGTCACCGGCTCACGATCGCCCATGCACTGGTGCTTGGGGCGGTCGCGGCGATCGTCGTCGCCATGCCGGCCGGCGCCGCCTCGACGGCCACCGCAGCACGCCACAGCCACCACTGCGAGAGGCTCGACGTGTTCCCCACCGAGCTCGCGTTGCCCGACGGCTTCCTGCCCGAGGGCATCGCGATCGGCGCTTCACCGTACGCGTTCTTCGGCTCACGCGCCGACGGCGACATCTACCGCGTGAACCTCGTCACCGGCGAAGGCTCCACTTCAGCGAGGGCCCCGGGACGCCGTCGGTCGGCTTGAAGGTCGACCATCGAGGCCGGCTCTTCGTGGCCGGCGGCACGGGCGGAGACGCGCGCGTGGTCGACACGCGCACCGGCGCGATCTCGCCACCTACGCGTTCGGGAACGCGCCGACCTTCGTGAACGACGTCGTCCTCACCCGGGACGCAGCCTGGTTCACGGACTCGCAGCAGGCGCTCCTCTACAAGGTCCCGCTCGGCCGGGCCGGCAGCCTGCCGGACCCGCGCGACGTCGAGGAGCTCCCGCTCGGCGGGCGAGTACGTCCACGTGGCCGGCAGCACGAACGCGAACGGGATCGCCGAGACACCCGACGGACGCGCGCTGCTCATCGTCCAGTCCGCCACCGGTCTGCTCTTCCGCGTCGATCCGGCGACGGGCGATGCGACACAGGTCGATCTGGGCGGAGCGCTGCTCACGGGCGGCGACGGACTGCTGCTGTCGCGGCCGCACGCTCCTCGTCGTGCAGAACCGCCTCAACCAGGTCGCGGTCGTGCGCCTCAACCGCGAGGGGACGGAGGGCGAGATCGCCGAGCTCTGACCGACCCGCGCTTCGACGTGCCGACCACCGTGGCGGCGTTCGGCAACCGGCTCTACCTGCCGAACGCGCGCTTCACGACGCCGCCGACGCCGACGACGCCGTACAGCGCGAACGCGATCACGAAGCCCTAACTCGGGTGACAACGAGGCGCGGCCCGGCGCACGCCGGGCCGCGCCTCACGTGCGACGGCTTCTCCGCCGTCGCCGGAGCCCTCGAATCGCCGGGAGAACGCGGCTAGACTCACCCCGAGCGCCCTCTTAGCTCAGTTGGTAGAGCACCTCCATGGTAAGGAGGGGGTCGACGGTTCGAGTCCGTCAGAGGGCTTACCTAACATGCCTGCAAATCGGCATTTGTTGTTGTCTGTATGCTGAACACGCGGACACATTCCGGACACATCGGCGGTACGCGCGACGCACCGCGACGTCGGGCGACGTCTGCCGACACGGTTCTGCAACCAGAGCCCGAGCACGTCGCGCGACAAAGGCTCTGCTTAGGCCCCTACACCGTTGTCTGAGAGGGCGCAAGAGCAGAGTGACCGCGCCGCGAGGAAGCTCCGCCATGGCGGCTCAAGCCTACGACGGTGAGGAGTTCGCGCCTTGAGCAGAGCTGCTGTCACAAGGGTGACGTGTCATCTGTAGCCACCGCGAACGACGGGCGCCCCGATGGGCTCGTAGCCTCGAGGTCAGATTCGACGAGGAGGTTGACTTCGATGGTGAAGAGTGGTATGAGCGCGCTGCAACTGCGGCAGGGGGAGACTCTTGAAGGACTGCGGCTTCGTGGGGAGGCGCGTCTCGCAAGGCGGGCTGCTTTGCGTGCTGTTGTTCTCCGTGGTCGCACTGGGCGCGTCGGGTGGCACGGGAACCGCGGCCGGGGACCGTAATGTCGCCGTTGCGTCGTCCCTTGTGCTCCTGAAGACAGCCGACGCCGAGGCGGTCGACGCAGGCGATCCAATCGGCTTCCGCATCGACCTGACGAACCGAGGGGGATCGCCCGGGCAGGGCAGGATCATCATCGAGAACCGCGCCTACCCGGTCGGCATCGCCGGCAGCTTCACCTTCAGCGGCGACCTCGGCGCCTTCCTGATCGCACAACCGGACCGAGCTACCACCTTCAAAGCGCTCAGCCCCGGCACCTACAACGTCACCCAGGCCACTCGCCCAGCCAACATCGAACTCCAGACGCTCAGCTGCAACGACAGCGACACCCCCGACAGCAGCGTCAACGGCGCCACCGCCACCATCCAACTCCAAGCCGGCGAGACCGTCCGCTGCGTCTACACAAACCGACTCAAGGTCGGACGCATCATCATCGAGAACCGCGCCTACCCGGTCGGCATCGCCGGCAGCTTCACCTTCAGCGGCGACCTCGGCGCCTTCCTGATCGCACAACCGGACCGAGCTACCACCTTCAAAGCGCTCAGCCCCGGCACCTACAACGTCACCCAGGCCACTCGCCCAGCCAACATCGAACTCCAGACGCTCAGCTGCAACGACAGCGACACCCCCGACAGCAGCGTCAACGGCGCCACCGCCACCGTCCAACTCCAAGCCGGCGAGACCGTCCGCTGCGTCTACACAAACCGACTCAAGGTCGGACGCATCATCATCGAGAACCGCGCCTACCCGGTCGGCATCGCCGGCAGCTTCACCTTCAGCGGCGACCTCGGCGCCTTCCTGATCGCACAACCGGACCGAGCTACCACCTTCAAAGCGCTCAGCCCCGGCACCTACAACGTCACCCAGGCCACTCGCCCAGCCAACATCGAACTCCAGACGCTCAGCTGCAACGACAGCGACACCCCCGACAGCAGCGTCAACGGCGCCACCGCCACCGTCCAACTCCAAGCCGGCGAGACCGTCCGCTGCGTCTACACAAACGCCAATGTAAGCCTTCCCCCGAGCAGCCGTGGGCGGGTGCTGATCGAGAAGCAGGCTCCTGCCGTCCACCTCCCGCTGCGTGAGCCGTTCGGCATCTTCGAGCACAACTTCTTCGGCTCGACCGCCCTTACGGGCCTGATCGCCTCCGGCAACGACCTTGAGTACAGCGTCGAGCCCGGCACCTACACCGTGAGCGAGATCGCGCCGAGCCTTGACCAGTTCGTCAGTCTCCGCTGCGACGACACGAACAGCGAGACCAACTCGCGCACCGCGACCATCCGCATCGAAGCAAACGAAATCGTCCGCTGCGTCTGGGTCAACCGCGACAGCCCGGCGCGGGTGCTGATCGAGAAGCAGGCTCCTGCCGTCCACCTCCCGCTGCGTGAGCCGTTCGGCATCTTCGAGCACAACTTCTTCGGCTCGACCGCCCTTACGGGCCTGATCGCCTCCGGCAACGACCTTGAGTACAGCGTCGAGCCCGGCACCTACACCGTGAGCGAGATCGCGCCGAGCCTTGACCAGTTCGTCAGTCTCCGCTGCGACGACACGAACAGCGAGACCAACTCGCGCACCGCGACCATCCGCATCGAAGCAAACGAAATCGTCCGCTGCGTCTGGGTCAACCGCGACAGCCCGGCGCGGGTGCTGATCGAGAAGCAGGCTCCTGCCGTCCACCTCCCGCTGCGTGAGCCGTTCGGCATCTTCGAGCACAACTTCTTCGGCTCGACCGCCCTTACGGGCCTGATCGCCTCCGGCAACGACCTTGAGTACAGCGTCGAGCCCGGCACCTACACCGTGAGCGAGATCGCGCCGAGCCTTGACCAGTTCGTCAGTCTCCGCTGCGACGACACGAACAGCGAGACCAACTCGCGCACCGCGACCATCCGCATCGAAGCAAACGAAATCGTCCGCTGCGTCTGGGTCAACACAGCTGGCGCGACGGGCGACCCCGCGCGCAACGTGACCTTGACCGACGACCTGCCGGCCGGTCCAGGCCTTGGCTGGTCGCTCGATCCGGCTCTCGGCGATTGCTCGTTGGAGGGCAATCGCGTGGCCTGCACGTTCAGCGAGCTTGCCGACGGCGCAACCGTCTCGGTGCACGTGAGCAGCCGGACCACCACCGCGAGCTGCGGCCGCTACGAGAACACTGCCGTCGCGACCGCTGACAACCGCGCGCGTGTGGAGGCGTCTGCATCCCTCACGGTTGTGTGCCCCGGCAACATCGTCGTCCGTAAGCGGACGTTGCCCTCAGGCAGTACGCAGAGCTTCAGCTTCACGGCGGCCTATGAACCCACCGGCTTCTCCTTGACGGACGGGCAGTCGCATACCAGCCCGCTCGGACCCGGCTCCTATTCCGTGAGTGAGAATGCCGTCTCGGGCTGGGATACGAACGCGAGCTGCAGCGACGGCAGCCCGCCCAACGACATCAGCTTGAGTGCCGGGGAGACGGTCACCTGCACCTTCACGAACACGAAACGCGGCTCCGTCTCGCTCAAGAAGATGACGAACGGGGTCGTCGACCCGAGCAAGGACATCACGTTCGTCCTCACCGGCCCAGGGCTGCCGAGCGCAGGGATTACGAGGTCGACCTTCGGCGACCAAGACGGCGTGCTCGAATGGCCGAACCTCGTCCCTGGCCAGTACAAGATCTGCGAGACGCCCGTTCCGGCCGGCTTCACCTCCTTCTGGAAGCTCGACGGGGTCATCGTCACCCCCGACAACCCGGATGCGAGCAAGAGCCCGCCCGAGGACCTCGGCAACCGCTGCTACGACTTCCAGGTCTCGCCGGGGCAGGCGCGCGCGTTCGAGGTCGACAACTCCCGACCCGGGGGTGACCCGCGCACGATCGGTTACTGGAAGAACTGGAACCGTTGCACGAGTGGAAACCAGGCGGCAACTGCCGAGAAGAACGGCGGCGCGGCGGCCGGCTTCTTCCTCGTCGAAGACCTCTTGCCGCAACGCATCGGCGACTTCGACGTCACCACCTGCCAGCAGGCGGTCAAGCTGCTCTCCAAGCAGGACCAGGCAGGGAAGAGCAAGTCGAGCGATGCCGCCTACGAACTCGGAGCGCAGCTGCTTGCCGCCCGCTTCAACCTCGCGGCGGGCGCGGAGACCTGCGCGGCGGTGCCAGCAGGCGGTCCTCGACGGTCAGTCGCTGCTCGACCAGCTCAACTTCACCGGCTCCGGCGACTACCTAGGCTCGAAGTCGAAGGACGCGCGCCGCGCCCAGGCGCTCTCGCTCGCCGCCACGCTCGACCGCTACAACAACGGCAACCTCTGCTGAGGCTCAGCGCGCGCGGCGGGCGATCTCCTCCGCGTCGAGACGACCGTCCGTCCCCGCCGGAGCTCCACCGTTCCCCGCGCCTGCTCCTCGCGGAGCACGCGGTTGACCGTCGCGCGCGAGGTGCCCGCCATCTCCGCAAGCTGCTCCTGGGTGAGCGGGATCACCGAGTCGCGGCCGGCGTAGAGCGCGCTCAGCTCCGCAAGGCGGCGGAGCACGCGCCGCTCGACCGGGACGTAGAGCGCCTCGAGCAGGAGCTCGTTCTGGCGGGGCACCTCCTCGGCGAGGAAGCCGATCAGCACCTGGTTGACCTGCGGGTGCTCCCGGCGCAGCCGCTGGAACTCCGCGACGTAGACGACGAACGTCTCCGCCTCCTCGAGCGCCTCGACGGTGGCGGAGCGCCCCCTCCGCCACGAGCGCCATCTCGCCGAAGCTGTCGCCCGGACCGCGGATGCCGATCGTGACCGTCTCCCCGAGCGGAGTCATGATCCGGATCGCGAACCGTCCCTTGCTGATCAGGTGCAGCGAGTCGGCCGGATCCTCGCGGTGGAAGACGACCTCGTTGCGGGAGAAGCGGCGCCTGCGAGCGACCGAGAGCAGACGCCGTACCTCCTCGTCGGGAACGCCGTCCATGAGCCGCCACGCACGCGCGAACTATGTCACCGATCGTCCGGCCGACGCGAAGCCGATACGGCCACGCGCATCCTTCGTTGCCGTCGGTCGCGTTCTCCATTTGATGAACAGACAACGCGCGCGGGTACGAGACGGGTACATCAGCTGAGCATGCGCGGGCACGCGCGGACACTGGCGACACGGCGCGAAGGCCCGATTTGCAGGAAAAACGTGACCGCGAGTGCCCGGCCGTGCCCGCCAGTACCGCCCCAGAACCTCCATGGTAAGGAGGGGGTCGACGGTTCGAGTCCGTCAGAGGGCTTGCAGAAAAGCCCTGCAAATGGGCATGTTGTGTTGCCTGCAATGGCGAGATTTTGATTCTTCGCGGGTACGAGACGGGTACATTTTGGGACTGGCGGGCACTCGCGGGCACGCGCGACGTCTCGCGACACAGCCTGGAGCGTGCTCGAGACAATCGATCGCGACCCCCTCGAAAAGCTCCTGCAAACCGGCATTCGGCGTTGCCCGCGCCGACACGACACTGACTCCCTCCTTCGCTAGAGAGGGGGTCAGCGGATCACTCCCGCGATCCTTCACGATGCTCATTTCGGCGGCCGGCACTGCCCTGGTCTCTCGAAGCCGATGATCGAGCCGGCCTGTTTTTATGTCCGTTTGAGTCGCGCAACTGCTCTGCGATTACCGAGGCGAGACTGACCGGCAGGCGCGAGCTCGCATCGCTCGCGTCAGCCCCTTACGGGACGGTGAGGAAGCCCTCCAGGCGCACCTTCCAGAGCAGCGGGGGAGCATCGCGCGCCACATGGACACTGCGGCCGCTTCCGGCGACCTTGGCGTACTTGCCCGTGCCGCGCGCGACCTTCCAGGTGCCGGTGGCGGCGTTGAACCCGGTCCCCGCGTCGACGTCGACCCACTGGGTCCACTCCCGAAACGTGAGGCTTCCCCGCTTTCCGGTGAACGTCCACGTACTGGTATAGATCTCGACCTTCTGCCCCTCGCGCGTGACGACGCGGTCCGGAGTGTTCGACAAGACACCGCCGACCGTGCCGGCGTCACGCTCGAGAACTCCCTGCTGCAGCGGGTCGAGCACGGCCCTACCAAAAACCTCCGCCGTGACCGCCACTCGCTGCTTCGCTGCCGCGGGGCCGGCCGACGCAATGGATGTGAGGATGACCGCCGCAGGCACAAAGCCGTGACACCTGATCCTTGGGCTCCCACGTAGGATCGTGACGTGCCGTTCACGCTCGGGAACATCAAGGAGGACCTGGAGGACGTCGGCTCGCGTTTCGACGGCGCGCCAGACCTGGAGTTCCGCTTGGCGACCGAGGCGCTCGAGCTTGAGAAATCGGGCCTGAGCTACCAGCGCGTCCCGCCCGGCTATCGCTTTCCATACGGCCACACGCACAAGACGCAAGAGGAGGTCTACGTGGGTCCTGCGCGGGAGCGGGCGGATGAAGCTCGACGACGAGATCGTCGAGCTTTTGGAATGGGACGCGGTGCGCGTCCCACCCGGTACGTGGCGAGGTTACGAGGCTGGGCCGAGAAGGGCCTCGAGATCCTGGTCGTCGGCGCGCCCAATCTCGGGGAGGCTCGGCGCGAAGACGTCGATGGCCAGCGCGACTGGTGGGCTGACAAGTAGACCGGTCCGTCGGCCCTTCGGCTGGGCCAGCGTTCGGGAATGACGTCTGAGGGGCTCTCCCGTCGCGAAAGTTCAACCCGCTAGCCGATCTGCTCGGCCAGCGAGACGGGTGAACACGAAGTCGCCGTTGATCGTTCCGCTCGCTGCCCCGTGGTGCGCAGCACCCGATCGGCGAAGTAGCGGCTGCGACCGCAGCGAGCCGTGCGCCTGCTGCGCGTCGTTGGCCGCGAATGCGAGCCGCCGGCCGCGGCGGCCGCGGCGACAACGACCAGAGACCGCGTCGTCTCGTCTTTTCTTTCCTTTCCGAGACCATCGTTCGGAGCG
>CAWJXN010000006.1:0-181045 GCA_963846825.1 uncultured Actinomycetes bacterium | reverse complement strand
TCACCGGGATCGTCGATGACCTCTGCGCCGAGCTCGACCGCGACGAGTCGCCCCGCCGGGTCGTCCGTCACGATCCGTGCGTCTCCCACCTCGACAGCCGCCTCGATCACGTCACCGAGCATCGCGAGCGCGACCTCGGTGCGGATCTCGGACGGGAGGACGGCTCTTGCCGCCGGCGCGAAACGGGATGACGACGAGCACGCCCCGAGCGCTACGTGCGGACGGCCGGGACTGGTCGCGGCGTCAGGCTGCGTGCGGAGCGACGCCGGAGTCGGCGCCCGGGCCCGGTCGACGCCCACTCCTGCACCTCGTACCAGTGCGTGCCCGTGAGCGCCGCGACGACATCGGGGTGCGTGTGGGCGGCGTTGACGACGTGGTGATCGGCGTCGCAGCAGATCTCGACCTCGTCGAGCGACAGCCTCTCGGGGATCTTCCCGACGATCTCGAACGGGAGCTGCGCCTCGCGCACGGTCATGTGCTTGAACTGGAGGTCGGGCGCAAGCTCCATCAGCGCGGGCCAGTCCGGGCAGGTCTTGTAGCTCATGGGTCCGCATCCTTCGCGTCGCGCCGCCAGGTTCCTTCGAGCCGGACGAGCCCGCGGCCCTCGCCGTCCGGGTAGACGAGCAGCGGGATGGCGCGCGGCAGCCGGTCGAGGAGGCGGCCGTCCTCCCCGACGAGCGCGAGGCCGACGTCGAACCGACCGAACTGGAGCGGCGGCGCCGCCACGTCGAGCCGCAGCGAGACGCCGTCGCCGCCGCCGTTCCAGCCGAGCGACCGCGTGTCGACGATCTCCTCGGCGACGAGCAACCCCGATCCGTCTCGAATCTCGAGATGCAGCGACGCGCGCCTCGACCGCGCCGTCGAGCGTCGACCTCGAGGCCGAACGGCTCGCCTGCGAGGAAGCGGCTGCGCGGCTCGCCGTCCTGCGGCCACGAGGCGCGCGACCGCGAAGCGCGCCTCGCCGGTCCCGGCGGACGACGCTCGCCGCCTGCTCCGGCGCCTCGCCGTCGTCGGCGAGCGCTCGCCGGTAGCGGGTGATCGCCTCGTGGACGGGCCCGTCGAACGCGAGCCTGCCGTCCCGCAGCAGCACCGCGCGGTCGCAGAGACGCTCGACGGCGGAGGCGTCGTGGGAGACGAAGAGGATCGTGCCGCCACGCTCCTTGAACGCGGCAATCACGCCGAAGCACTTCCGCTGGAAGCTCTCGTCACCGACCGCGAACACCTCGTCGAGCAGGAGCACGTCGGCCTCGAGGAACGCCGCGATCGCGAACCCGAGCCGCATCGTCATGCCCGGACGAGTAGGTGCGGACCGGCCGGTCGATCGCGTGCTCGAGCTCGGCGAACGCCGACGATCTCGTCGAACCGCTCCCGGATCCGCGCACGAGTCAGCCCCTGCAGCATGCCGTTGAGCTCGACGTTCTCGCGCCCCGTGAAGTCGGGGTGGAACCCGGCGCCGAGCTCGAGCAGCGAGCCGACGCGTCCGCCCGTGACGACCCGCCCCTCGGTCGGCTTGATGATCCCCGCGATGAGCCGAAGCAGCGTCGACTTCCCGGACCCGTTGCGTCCGACGAGCCCGACGGACTCTCCCGGCGCGATCGCGAGCGACACGTCTCGGACGGCCCAGACCTCCTGTGCGCCCGTCCGCCCGCGCGCGACGAGCAGCTCCTTCAGCGTGTGGGTCTCGCGGGCGCGCACGACGAACCGCCGCGAGACGCCGTCGACGTGGATCTCGCCGGCCCGCATCTCTGCCCCTAGGCGGTCACGGCCGCGAGCTCGCGGCGGACGATCCCGGCGAGCACGTCGATCAGGACCGGGATCGGCGTTCGGCATCTCGATCCGCGCGAAGCGCAGGCCGAGCGCATCCGCGCGGTCGCGCCGCCTCGACGTCGAGGTCCCAGCGGATCTCGAGGTGCTCGGAGACGAACCCGACGGGACAGACGAGCACGGTCGGTGACGCCCTGCGCGCTCGAGCGCGGCGAGGTGGTCGAGGATGTCCGGGCCGAGCCACGGCTCGCCCGTCGGCGACTCGCTCTGGAACGCGAACGACCAGCTCGCCGACGCCCGCGGCCGTCGGCGACTAGACGAGACGTCTCGTGCAGCTTCTCCACGTATGTGTCGCCCGTGTCGAGGATGCGCGCCGGGCAGCGAGTGCGCCGTGAAGACGACGTGCGGGCCGCTCACCCAGCGCGTCGCGACAGCGACGCGCCAGCAGCGCGACGAACCCGGGCTCGCTGCCCCACTCGCGGACGAACCGGGTCTCGACGCGCCCGGCCACCGCCTCCTCGAAGAGCTGCTCGTACTTCGCGATCGAGAGCGACGACCAGTGCGGCGCGAGCACGAGGCCGACGAGCGCGTCGTGGCCGAGCTCGATCGCCGCTGTCCACCGCCGCCGGCGATCCGCGGGTCCCAGTGGCGCATCCCGGTGAGGACGCGGATCCCGAGCTGCACCGCTCGAGGGCATCCCGTGTCTCCTCGGTGATCGCGTTGAGCGGAGACGGCCCGTCCGAGTCGTCGATCCCCAGAGCCCGGTAGCGCGCGACGAGGTCGTCGAGGAGCTCGGGCCGGATCGGGCGGCCGCCGCGGATGTCCGCGTAGTAGGCGGGCACGTCGGCCAGCCGGTCGGGCGAGCCGTACGCCATCAGGACGACGGCGGGTCGTTCATACGGCGACGACCGCCTCCGTCCGCTCGCGGACGAGCTGGACGAGTCGCGTCGATGCCGTCCGGGTCGGTCTCGGGCAGCACGCCGTGACCGAGGTTGAAGATGTGCCCCGGCCGCCCGGCCGCCCGCGCGAGCACGTCGACTGCCTCGCGCTCGACGACGTCCCAGGGCGCGGCGAGCACGGCCGGGTCGAGGTTGCCCTGCACGCCGCGGTCGGGCACGAGCGCCCAGCCTTCGTCGAGCGGCAGCCGCCAGTCGAGCCCGATCACGTCGCCGCCCGCCTCGGCGAGGTCGGCGAGGAGGTGCGACGGCGCCGGTCCCGAAGTGGATCGTCGGCACGTCCACGGCCGCGAGGATCCGCGCGCTCCACGGCGCAACCCGCGCGCGATAGAGGGCGGGAGAGAGCGTCCCGACCCAGGAGTCGAAGAGCTGGACGACGTCCGCGCCCGCGCGCACCTTCGCCGCGACGTACGACGCGAACACGTCCGCGAGCTTCGACATCAGCGCGTCCCACGTCGCGGGCTCGGAGAGCATCAGCGCCTTCGTCCGCGGCAGCTCGCGGCTCGGGCGGCCCTCGACGAGATAGCCCGGCGACGGTGAAGGGCCCGCCGCAGAACCCGACCACCGCCTTCTCCGCCGGAAGCTCCGAGCGGACGAGCCGAACGGCCTCGAGCACCGCTGCGAACGCCTCCTCGGCGTCCGGGACGCGCAGGCGCTCGACGTCGGCGCGCGGTCCGGATCGGCCGCTCGACGACCGGGCCGACACCCTCGACGAGCTCGACGTCGATCCCCATCCCGACGACCGGCGTCATGATGTCCGCGAACATGACGGCCGCGTCGACGTCGTGCCGCCGCACCGGCTGGAGCGTCACCTCGGCGCACAGCTCGGGCTCGTTCGCCACCTCGAAGAACGAGTGGCGCTCGCGGATCGCGCGGTACTCCGGGCAGCGAGCGGCCCGCCTGGCGCATGAACCACACCGGCGTCCGCTCGACGCGCTCGCGGCGCGCGGCGCGGACGAGGAGGGGCGTCGCTCACGACCTGAGCGTAGCCCGCCGTACGTGCGCGCACTACACTCGGGCCGCGTGGATCCCCTCGCACCGCTCTGGCGGGACTGGACGCTCGCGCCGCAGCGGGCGGGTGCACGGACGACGGCGCGCCTCGTGCTCGAGAACGGCGGCTCGGCGACCTGGCGGTCGCACGGCGAGGACGGCCTCCAGCTCTCGTACCACTGGCTCGATACGACGCGGGAACGCGATCGTGTGGGACGGGCTGCGAACGCCGTTCCCGCGACCGGTCGCGCCGGGCGAGACGGTCGAGCTCGACGTGCCCGTCGACGCGCCGCGCCCCCCGGGTCGCTACGTCCTCCGCTTCGACCTCGTCGAGGAGCATCGCTTCTGGCTCTCCGAGGTCGGGGTCGGGACGCTCGACGTCGAGCTCGACGTCGAGCCGCTGATCGCCGAGCGCCGGCTCGCCGTCGTCGTGCACGGGGGCCCCGACCCGCGGACGGAGGCCGCGCTCGCGGCCCAGGAGGAGCCGCTCGTCGACGAGCGGCCGGCGGCGACCGCGCACCTCGTCGTCGGGCGCGGCGCCGGCGCCGGACTGGTCGCGACGGCTGCTCGACGCGCATGCGGAGGGCTGGGCGGCCGTCGGCCCCGCGCTCGTCCCGACCGGCGGGCCGCTCGAGCGCGACGCAGGGCAGCGCGGACGCTGCGGCGCTGGGCGCCCGGGCGGACGCAACCCGCGTCTCGACGCGCCGCTTCTCCTTCCGTCGCTCGTCGACGGCGCCTGGCGCCCGGCGAGCACCGACGGGCTGCCGGCCTACGAGGGCGAAGGCCTCTTCGAGGGACGTGCGGTCGTCACGCTTCCGACGCGATCCGGTCGTCGACCGCGTTGAACGACGAGCGCTCCGAGCAGCGAGCGCGACGAGCGCCGCGACGCAGAGGTAGGCGGTGTCGGCCGCCGGCGGCAGCTCGCCCGCGTAGAGCGGCGTCCGGATAGGCCTCGATCGCGGGCGTCATCGGGTTCCCCCAGTGGAGCAGGTCGACGAGCCACGGCCTCGACTCCGCGCCGGGCAGGTCCTCGAGCTGGTAGAGCACCGGCGTCAGGAAGAACCACGGCAGCAGCACGCGCCGCGACGATGAACTCGACGTCGCGGAACACGGCGTTGAGCGCGGCCACGGCGAGCGTCAGGCCGCCGACGAAGAGCACGATCACGGCGGCGACGGGGAGCGCGAGCCACGCGGTGTCGCGGCTCTCGGGGCGGAACCAGAGCGCGAGCCCGAGGACGATCACCGTCATCATCGCGAACGCCACGAGCTGCGTCGCGACGGCGGAGAGCGGGACGAGCTGGCGCGGGAATCGCACCTTGCGGATCAGCGGCGCGTTCTCGACGAGGCTGCGTGCGCCCGTCTGCAGCGACGCGGCGAGGAACACCCACGGCGGCAGCCCGCAGAGCAGGAACAGCCAGTAGTCGTCGAGATCGGTCGCCTCGGCCCGCCACAGCACCGAGAAGACGACGAGGTAGACGAGCATGAGCGCGAGCGGCAGCGCGAGCGTCCACGCGAGCCCGAGGACGGACCCCTTGTACTTCGCGCGAAGATCGCGGCGGAAGAGGCTCCCGAACAGCTCGCGGTAGCGGAGGAGGTCGCCGTAGACGTGCACCGCGCGATTGTAGGGACGGCGGTCGCCATGCCCGGCGCCAGGCACGACGCATGGCCCCGCCGGCCATCTCGGACGGAGCCGCGGGGTGACCGCCGACGGTGCGGGGGCTACCCTTACGGCCGTGAGCGCAGCCGTCACGGTCGCCGCGCTGCCCGTCGCATCCTTCGTGCTCTGGGCCCTCCTCCGCTCTCCGTCCGTCGGCCGGCGCCTCGTCGCGCACCCGACCGGGGAGCGCTGGCACGACCGCGCGACGCCGACATTCGGCGGCGTCGGGATCGCCGCCGGCCTCGCCGCCGGAGCGGCGCTGGCGGTCGCCGTCGGCGCCGTCGATGCGTCCTGGGAGCTCGCGGGGATCCTCGCCGGAGCGCGGATCCTGCTTCGCCGCCGGGCTGATCGACGACGTCCGCCACCTGAGCCCCGCTGCCAAGCTCGCCGTCGCAGTTCGGCGCCGCCGGGATCGCGATCGCCGCAGGTCTGCGCGTCGAGCTCGTCACGAACGACGTCCTCGGCGTCGTCGATCGCGCTCTTCTGGCTCGTGGGGATCACGAACGCGTTCAACCTGCTCGACAACATGGACGGCCTCGCCGCGACGCTCGCGACCGTGGCGTGCCTCTACTTCGCCGATCGACGCGGCGACGGTGCACGAGAACGACCTCGTGCTCGTCCTCTCGCTCTCGCTCGCGTTCGCCTGTCTCGGCTTCCTCCCGTTCAACCTGCGCCCCGGCGGCGGCGCCCACGTCTTCATGGGCGACGCGGGCAGCCAGGTGCTCGGCTTCATGCTCGCCGCGCTCGGGCTTGCGTCGAGCTGGACGACCGCCGGGACGACGGTGGCGACGATGCTCCTGCCGCTGCTCGTGCTCGCGATCCCGATCCTCGACACGACGCTCGTCACCATCCGGCGTCTCGCCGAGCGCCGTCCGGTGACGCAGGGCGGCAAGGACCACACCTCGCACCGGCTCGTCTACTACGGCCTCTCGGAGACGAAGGCCGTCGCCCTGCTCGCGCTGATCGCGGTCGCGCTGGGAGCGACGTCCGTCGCGTACAACGTCCTCGACCGCCCGGCGGTGACGGCGCTCGGCGTGCTCCTGACGTTCGCGCTCCTCGTGCAGTTCGGCGGGTTCCTCGCCGAGCTCTCCGAGCAGGAGCGGCGGGGAAGCCGGGCGACACGCGCCTGCGCCACGCGATCGCGGTGCAGCCGCGCCGGTTCGTGGAGCTGCTCGTCGACTCGATCGCTCGTCTGCGGCACGTTTCTCGTCGCGTACGCGCTGTTCGTCGAGGGCCGCGGGACGGAGCTCCAGCGCGGCACGTTCCTCGCCGTGCTGCCGGTCCTGCTCGGCACGACCTACGTCGCGTACGTGCTGTTCGGCATCTACCGCCGCGCGTGGCGCTACGCGACGGCCCGCGACCTCGCGACGATCGCGCTGGCGTCCGCGCTCGCGACGCTCGCCGCGTTCGGGATCGTCGTCGCCATGCGCGACCTCGGCGACTTCCCGACCGGTGTCTTCCTCCTCTACGGCGTGGTCGCCGCCGCGCTCGCGGCGCTCTCGCGCTGGTGCGTTCGCCTCGTCCCCGAGGCGGGCGGCGGCGACGGACGACACGAGGCGCCGCGATCCTGGTCGTCGGCGCTGGACGCGCCGGCCGCGGGCTTGGCTCGCGACGCTCGAGGCGGCGGGCGACGCCCGCGTCGTCGGGCTTCCTCGACGACAGCCCGCGGCTTCGCCGGAGGCGAGTGCAGGGCGTGCCGGTCCTCGGCTCGACGAGCGACGCCGCCGAGGCGATCGAGACGGCGCGAGCCGACGAGGTCGTCGTCACGATCCCCGACGCACCGGCCGAGCGCTCGCGCTCGTGACACGTGCCTGCGAGGCGGCAGGCGTCCCGCATCGGGTCGTGCGCGAGCGCCCGCCGGCCCCCGTCCCGACACCCGCGATCGCCGAGTGAGCGCCGAGGTCAACGGCCGCGTCGCTGCCGGCGACATCGGCCCGCGTCGCGCGCGTGCGAGGGCGTGCTGCCGCTCGTCGGCGCCTACCTGCTCCTCGCGACGCTCTACTCCTGGCAGGCGTGGCGGCGCGAGACGCCGACGATCTTCAGCGACGAGCTCGAGCTGACCCAGATCTCGCGCGCCATCGCGGACACCGGCGAGCCGGCCCGGCGCGGCGACCCGTACGGCTTCACGAGCCTCGTCCCGTGGCTGACGGCGCCGTTCTGGTGGCTCGATCCCGTCGCGACCGCCTACGAGGCGATCAAGACGTTCCAGGCCTTCGTCATGGCCGCGGCGATCTTCCCCGCCTACCTCCTCGCCCGGCGCGTCGTGTCCGTGCCGTGGGCGTACTTCGCCGCGGTCGCGACGATCGCCGCACCGGCGCTCTCCTACGCGCCGATCCTCGTGGAGGAGCCGTGGGCGTATCCGGCGGCCACGCGTCGCGCTCTGGCTCACCGTCCGCGCGGTCGACGTCCCGGGGCGATGCGTCGGTCGCGCTCGCGTTCGCGGCCTGCGTCCTCGCCGTCGCCATGCGCTCACAGCTCGCGGCGCTGTTCGGCGCCCTCGCCGCGGGGCTGCTGGCGCTCTGGTGGCGGTCGGACCGCATGCGGCGCTGGCGCGCCACGTGGACGACCTGGGACCGTGTCGGCGCGGCGTGCTCGCCGTCGGCGCGGTGATCGCTGCTCGCCGCCTTCCTCGGCCACCGGTCGAACGAGTGGGAGACCGCGACGAGCCTCTGGAAGGGCCGCATGGTCGAGTACGGGAGCTGGGCGAGCGGCGCGTTCGCGATCGGCGTGGGCGTGCTCCCCGCCGTCGCGCTCCTCGCCGTCCTCGCGGTGCCGTCTTCCGAGCGGGCGAGGCCCGGCGTCCGGGCCTTCGTCGTCGTCTCGGCCGGCGCCGTCGTGAGCTTCGGCTGGTACGCCGCGATCAAGGGCGCGTACCTCTCGACGACGTTCTCGAGCCTGGTCGTCGAGCGAAACCTCGTGTACCTCGCGCCGCTTGCCTTCCTCGCGACGGCGTACCTCCTCGAACGCGCCGCGGCACCGCTCTGGGCCGTCCTCGTCGGCGGGTGCGGCGGTGCTCGGAATGATCGCCTCGGTGCCGATCGACCGTGGCCTCGACAACTTCCCGTACTACGAGGCCCACGGGCTCTCGATCCTGGCGCTCGCGAACCGCGAGTTCGCCTGGGCGCTCGGGACGATCGAGAACGTCCTTCTCGTCGCTGCGGTCGTCGCGACGGCGATCGCTCGCGGTGCTCGGCACGCCGCTCCGGAGCCGGGCGTCCCGTATCGCGGCGCCGGCCGCCGTCGCGGTTGCGGTCGGTGTCCTCGCCTGGAACCTCACCGCCGAGGTGTACGCCGCGGTCGGCGAGCACGACTTCAGCGCGCGCGTCGAGGCGAACATCCCGAAGCCGAACGACTGGATCGACCGCGCCGCGGAGGGCGGCGTCGGTCGTCATGCTCGGCCAGCGGATGAACGACAACCCGCTCGGCGTCGCGTCGACGGAGTTCTGGAATCGCTCGATCCAGAAGGTGTGGAGCGTCGACGGCTCGGGGCCGGGGCCTGGGCACACGCTGACGCCCGACCTGCAGGACATCGACGGGACCCTGTGGCCGGACCCGCGCACCGACTTCGTGCTCGCCTCCGACGGCGTCCAGGTCGTCGGGCGAGGAGGTCGCTGCGAACGCCGAAGCCAACGCCACGCTCGTCCGCCTCGACGGCCCGATCCGCCTCCGCTCCAACGAGACCGGGATCGCGGCCGACGGATGGGTCGTCGGCAACGCGGGTGACCCGTCGGAGCCGGCGCGCGCGGCGCACAACCAGTTCGACGTCTCGCAGGGCGGGAAGGGGAATGCCGTGGTGACCTTGTCGCGCTTGACCTTCGGTTGCGGGTCGGACGTGCGGCTTCGAGGCGTCGCCCGGATCCGGATCGGCGAGCTCGGGCGCGGCCCCGACAAGCAGCCGGCGATCGCGCGCGAGACCGGCTCGGAGACGGTCTACGTCCCGGCCTGCGCGAGCCGGACCATCGTCGCTCCCGACGCCCGACGGGCCGTGGCGCGCCGAGGTCGCGATCGACACGTTCGTGCCGGCCGACGTCGACCCCGAGGTCGAGCGAGCGCCGCGCGCTCGGTGCGCGCGTCGCCTTCGACGTCCGCCCCTAGCGCACCGCAGCGACGAGGTACGTGAACCGCACCCGGAGCGCAAGCCGCGCGAGCGGGCCTGTGCGCTCGAGCGCCTTCAACGTGCCCGTCGCGAGCGAGGGCAGCCGCCGCGTCTGCGGGACGAAGAACGGACGCAGCTCTACACGCCGGAAGCCGGCGGCCTCGAGCTCCGACGTCACGTCCGCCACGCGGAACTGACGCGGATTGAGGTCGAAGACGAGCTTCTTCTCCGTGAAGCCGGCGACGCGCGCGAAGAACGCGGCGCGGTCCTCGGCGTAGTAGATCGCGCGGAAGACCGTCGTGGCGGCCACCGGGCCGGCCGGCGCGTACCGGTTGAGGTCGCCGACCTCGACCACTGCACGATCGCCGAGGCGGGCGCGTGCCGCCTCGACCATCGCCGGCTCCGCGTCGACGCCGAGTACTCGAGCCCCCGCGCGAGCAGGTGCTCTCCGAGACCGCCGTCGCCGCATGCGAGGTCGAGCACCTGGTCCCCGGGCGTCAGCGTGCCGCCGAGCGCCGCGACCAGCTCGGCGCGGTGGTCGAGGTAGGCGAAGGCGTCCGCGTACGCGGCGTCCGTCCAGTCCGCGGCCTTCCTCGCGTACTCGCCGGGCTTCGGCTTCTGCGAGCTCACAGGCGGGCGAGGGCCTCGGGATGCTTGCGGACGAAGCGGGCCATGCCGCGCGCGTGCCAGAGCGTGTGCCGCGACGCGAACCGCCGGTCGATCACCTGGGCCCAGTCGTGCGTCACGCGTGCCGCCGGCACGTACCACCGCTCCCATCCCGCCCGCATCGCACGGTAGGCGAGGTCGATGTCCTCGACGTAGTGCCGGTAGCCCTCGTCCCAGCCGCCGAGCTCGTCGAGCATTCCGCGTCGCATGAGGAGGAAGGCGCCGAGCAGCCAGTCGGCCTCGACCGGCGTCGTCACGTCCTCGTCGAGCAGGTAGTGGTCGCGCTGGCCCTCGAGCGGCGACCGGAGGCGCGCGAAGCGGCGTCCGGCGGACGATCGTGCCGCGCACCGTCGGGAACCGACGCCGCGTCGGCTGCCAGCGGCCGTCCGGCCAGACGGTCCGCGGCCCCGCGAGGCCGCATCGTTCCCGGGTCTCGCCGAACGACACGAGCGCTGCGACGGCGTCGGGTGCCGGGAACGACGTCGGGGTTCGCGTAGACGACCCAGTCGCCGCTCGTCGCCGCCGTGCCGAGGTTGACGTTCTCGGCGAGCCTCCGGGGGCGGACGTTCTCGAGGACGCGCACCCCGGGAGGGAGCGCCCGCGGGACCGAGCCCGGCCGGTTGGCGACCACGACGAGCTCGTCGACCTGCGGCGCGAGCGCGGGCAGCAGCGTCTCGAGCTCCCGGGCGTGCCCGTGCGAGACGACGATCCCCGACACGCGGGTCATCGGCCGAGCACCTCGGCGTAGACCTGGACGGTGGCCCGGGCGGTCGCCTCCCAGCTGAACGCGCGGGCCCGCTCGAGCCCTGCGGCGACGAGCCGCTCCCGGTCCTCGAGCGCGCGCCGGATCCCGTCGGCGAGCGATCCTCTGCGACGACGAGCGCCGCGTCTCCGGCCACCTCGACGAGCGCCGGGTCGGCGACGGTGACGACCGGCGTCCCCGAGGCCATCGCCTCGACCACGGGGAGGCCGAAGCCCTCGTGGCGGGACGGCTGGACGAGGCACGCGGCGCCGCGGTAGAGCGCCGCAAGGCGCTCGGTGGAGACGTAGCCCTCGAGCCGGGCGCCGCCCCTGCGAAGCTCCTCGGCCAGGCGCGCGTCCTTCGTCGGCCCCACGACGACGAGCTCCAGCCCGACCTCCTGCGCGGCGGCGAGCGCTGCCGCCTGGTGCTTCCGCTCCTGGATCGCCCCCACCGCCAGCGCGTACGGGCGAGAGCCCGCTTGCAACTCTTCGTCACAAGCGTCGCTCTCGCGGCCCGAACGCGGGGTCGACGCCGTTCGGCGTCACCACGATGCGATCCGGCGGCAGGTCGTAGAGGTCGATCAGGTCGCGCTTCGTCCGCTCGGAGACCGTGAGGACGCGCGCGGCGGCCCGGGCGGCGCGCGGCACCACCCGGCGGAAGACCATCAGGTCGCGGCGGCTCATCAGGCCTCGCTCGAAGGAGACGTCGTGGATCGTCACGACGGCCGGGCATGGGCAGCGGAGGGGCAGGGCGTACTGCGTGTGGACGAGCGCGGCCCCGAGACGGCGGAGCGCCCGCGGCAGCGTCCACGCCATGCGGAGCTCCTGCGATCGGGCGCGGAGCTCGATCGCGTCGATCCCGTCGGGGACGAGATCGGGCCGCCGCGTCACGGCCGCGATCCGGATCCCCGCCTCGGCCGCCGGCCCCGGCAGCGTGCGGAGCAGGTTTCGGACGTACGTCTCGTCGCCAGTGCGCTGCCGGCCGAGGACGTCGGCGTCCACGACGACGAGCGGGGTCACACGAGCTCCCGCCAGAGATCCTCGACGAGGTCGGCCGACCGGCGCCACGAGAACATCGAGGCGCGCGCGAGCCCGATCGAGACGAGCGACTCACGGCGGCGCCCCGCCTCCTCGATCCCCCCGGCGATCGACGCGGGATCGCGCGGGTCGACGAGCACCGCCGCGCCGCCCGCGATCTCCTCGGTCGCCCCGCCGCGGCTCGTCACGACGGGGACGCCGCAGGCCATCGCCTCGAGGATGGGCAGGCCGAAGCCTTCGTAGAGCGACGGGTAGACGAGGCAGCGCGCTCCGCGCATGAGGGCGGCGAGCTCCTCGTCCGACGGCTCGCCGACCCAGCCCGGCGTCGCGACGTCCCCCCACCCGGCCGCTCCCGCAACGCGAAGCTCGACGTCGGCAAGGCGGGCCGCCTCCACCGCCGCGGGGAGGTTCTTCCGCGGCTCCAGGGTCCCGACCGCCAGGACGTAGTCGCCCTCTGCGGCCGGCCCGTCGGGCGAGAACACCGGGTCGACGCCGTTCGGGACGACCCGGATCCGCTCGACGGGAACGCGGAGCGCGTCGACGAGCTCGTCCCGGGTGAACGCCGACACGGCCACGACCGCATCCGCCGCCCGGACGCCCGAGCGGAGCGCGAGCTTCCCGCTGCGCCGATGCCACGCCGGGAACGCCTCGGGATGTCGGAGCACGCCGAGGTCGTGGACGGTCACGACGAGGGGCGCCCGGGGCGACACCGGCGCGCGGAAGGTCGTGCAGTGCAAGACGTCGACGCGGGCGGAGACGCGACCGAGGCGGAGCGGGTACCAGAGCGCGTCGCGGCGGACCGTCGCGAGGCGCCCGGAGCCGCCGGACGCGACGCCGACGAGCTCGAGCCCCGGCCGCCCCTGGAGCTCGCCGAGGAGGCCGAGCACGTGCCGCGCCGTCCCTGCGCGCGTCTGGACGAGCGGCGTGGTGTCGATCGCGACCCTCATGCCGCCGCCCGCCGCACGGCCTCGCGGGGCTCGGGGTAGTGGAGCAGGTCGACGGCATCGTCGACGGAAAGCCAGCGGTGGTCGACGTGCTCCTCGTCCAGGGTCGGCTCCCATCCCGACGGCGCATCGACGACGTACGCCCACACGACGATCCGCTCGGTGCCCGCGGGAAGCGCTCGCGCACGGACTCGGGGTCGCCGGACAGGTCGTAATCGAGCGGGCCGTCGAGCGGCTCCGGCTGGGCACGCAGGCCCGTCTCCTCCGCGAGCTCGCGGGCGGCCGCGGTCTCCGGGGTCTCGCCCCACTCCACGCCTCCGGCGACGAGGTGCCAGTACCCCAGCTTCTCGGGCGAGCGGAGCAGGACGAGAAACTCGACGCCGTCGGCACCGGGTCGCCGGACGACGACCGCGACCTCCTCCGGGCGACGCCCGCCGCTCACGCGCGCTCCTCCAGCGCTGCGAGCATCGCGGCGCCGGTTCGCGACCAGGAGAAGCCGGCCGCATGCGCGAGGCCGAGCCTGACGAGCTCGTCGCGGCGTGCCACCGCGTCGCGGATCCCCTCCGCGATCGATGCGGGTCGCCCGGGTCGACCCGGACCGCCGCGTCGCCGCAGGCCTCGTCGAGCGACGGATGGGTCGACGCGACGACCGGCGTCCCGCAGGCCATGGCCTCGACGATCGGCATGCCGAAGCCCTCGAACATGGAAGGGAAGGCGAACACCGAGGCCCCACGGTAGAGACGCGCGATCTCCTCGTCCGGGACGTAGCCGAGCCGCGCGGATCCGCGGATCGGCGAGATCCGGCCGGTCGCCCCACCCCTCGCCGCCCGCGAGGACGAGCCCGAGCTCGCCGTCCGAGCAGGCGCCAGGCCTCGACGAGCTTCGCGAGGTTCTTCCGCGGCTCGATCGTGCCGAGTGCGAGGATCGCCGGTCCGCCGAGGTCGGCCGCCTCGCCGTCGGGCCCGAGCCCCTGCGCGAGCCCGGGCGGCGCGGGCACGATCCGCTCCTCGTCGATCCCGAGCACCTCGACGAGGTCGGCCGCGGTGAAGCGCGAGTTGGCGAACACGACGTCGCACGTCGCCGCCGCATGGCGGGCCTTGCGGGTGTGCATCGACACCGTCCGCGGCGTGCACCACTCGGGGTGGTGGAAGGGGACGAGGTCGTGGAACACGGTCGCGCGCACGCCGCCGCGCTGGGCGGGGTACATCCACTCGCTGAAGACGAAGGCGTCGAGTGCGCCGACGAAGCGCTCGACGGGCGGTCGGCCTGCCCTGCTCCAGGCGGTCCGGAGCGCATGTGAGGCGGGGAGCCGGATCAGCCTCTCGGTGACCGGGATGCCGCCGATCGCGGCCCGGATCGCATCGGGCCCATTCAGGCTCGTCGGCCCGAAGGCAACGAGCTCGTGGCGTCCGGCAGAGGCCTCGGCCATCCCGGCGAGCGAGCCGCGGATGTAGTTCCCGATCCCGGTGCGCGGGTGCGAGAGCGGCGAGACGTCGACGACGATCCTCACGGGCGCGGCTCCCAGAGGAACGCGTCGAAGTGGACGCCGAGCTCGCGGTCGTCGGTCGAGCCCGGGATGACGTCGGACGGGTTCGCGGTCGGGGTCACGGCGTAGTCGACGGTGCACGTCGCGCCCGACGGCTCGACCCGGATCGGCACCGAGACCCGTTCGCCGGTCGGCGGGACGCGGGCGATCGCGTCGACCCCCGCCCCGCCGACGCGGTTCGCGCGAAGCACCTGAGCCTGGGTGAAGAGCGAGGGATCGCCGTGCACGGTCACCGTCGAGCGTGCCGCCTTCGCACCGCAAGAGGCGCCAACGTACGCGGGGCCCGGACCAGGTGTCCGGGTAGAGGCCGGTGATCTCCGCGCGTGACGAGAGCGGACCAGTCAGGCGCCAGAGCGCCGTGCCGACGGTCTCGTTGCGATCGACGACCGCGCCGTCCGGGATCACGGAGCCGTCGAGGAGCGCGTACGGCACCTCGACCACCTCGCCGTCCGGGTCGAGGTAGACGCCACGAGCGACGGGATCCCGGTCCGCGTCGAGCCGCGTCACCGGGATCTCGCCGAACCCGCCGGGCGTCGGCTCGTCGGTGTAGTAGACCTGCCCGACGCGCCGGTTGAAGAACTCGTTCATGTTGACCGTGAAGCGGTCGGCGCGGCCTGTCCAGAGCACGGCGACCTCCTCCCCCGCAGGCACCGCGCGGTCGATCCAGTCGCGTGCCAGGCCCGGATTTCCCTGCCGCAGCGCGCCGATCCCCGAGCGACGAAGCCGTGCGGCCCGGACCAGACGGGCCGCGAGAGAACGGCGAACAGCACGAGGAGAACGATCGGCACCGCGACCGCGTACCGCGCGGGGACGAGCAGGTACAGCGCGAGCGAGCAGGACGCCTGCGACCGCGACGGTCGTCCAGTAGCGCCCGGCGACGAGGTGCTCGTTGATCGTCCAGAGCGGGACCAGCCCGAGCGTGTCCGACTTCGCGGGCTCGCCGATGAACCGGGCGTACGGGAAGACGAGCACGAGCGCCAGCGCGATCGCTGCCGCGGCGAGAGCGGGACCCGAGGGCGCGGCGCGCCGAGCTCGACCCACGCGAGAAGGACGACGACGAGGAGCGGCGCGAGGAAGAACAGATACCGATCCTGGACACGGTCCGACGCGAAGCGCGACGCGAAGGTGCCGACCGCGAGCGTCGACCACAGGACGAGCGCCGTCGTCGCCGCGACGTGCTCCTGGAGCCGGTCGGGGAGGGTGCGGCCGACCATCAGCGCGAGCAGGAGCGCCACGAAGGGCACGATCCCGACGTAGAGGTCGAGCTCCTCGACATGCCAGAGCCAGAACCGCAGCACCTGGCCGGCGTCGTACCCGCCCTCTCCCACGATGCTGTAGGCGCCGAGCAGGTCGGCGAGCGAGCGGCCGCGGGCGGCCTGGAGCACGACGAGCCCGACGGCGGCGGCGGCGCCGAGCGCGTAGAGCGCCACGAACGGGCGGAGTGCCGACCAGCGCGACCGGAGCAGTGCCAGGAGGAGCGGCGCCGTCGCGATCGCCGGCACGAAGGCGAGCGACTGCGACCGCGTCGAGAACGCGATCGCGAGCGCGGCGATGAGCGCAGCGAGCCACGGCCACGCCCGGTCGCTCCAGGTAGCGGACGAGAACCAGCGCGAGACCGAGTGCGACCGGGTAGAAGAGGCTCTCCGTCGTCATCGTCCCGGTGTAGGCCATCGACGGGACGACGACGGCGATCGCGGCACCGAGCAGCGCGAGGCGCTCGCCGGCGACGCGGCGCGCCAAGAGGTAGGTCGGAATCGCGGCGAGCGACATCACGATCGCGTTCGTCGCCTTCGCCGCGGCATACGCGTCGACGAGGTTGTCGAACGCGCCGTACACGGGCGCCAGAAGCGCCGGGTAGAGGATGCTGTACCCGCTGACGGCGGTCCCCCGGACGGCAAAGCTGCCCGTATCGGCCAGGCTCCGAGCGAGCTCCGTGTAGATCAGCTCGTCGACGAAGACGAACGGGGCGGCCATCCCGCGCACGAGCCACAGGCGCAGCAGCCACGAGAGGCCGACGATCGCCGCCAGCCACGCCCACCCGGGAACGCGCGCGAGCCGCTCACTCACCGAGGTCGACCTCGGAGAGCCGCCGCGCGATCTCCGAGGCCTCGGGCGATCCGGCGGCGATGCCGACGGCGCCTGCCGCCTCGCTCACCTCGCGGAGCACCGCGTCCGCGACCGCGGCGCCGCCCGCGACGCGCTCGAACGCGGCTGCCTGGCCCGACGCGACCCGCGCGACGTCGTGCTCCGTGGTCGCAAGCTGGCGGGTCGCTGCGCCCATCGCTTCCCGCGCGTCCGGCCGCTCGGCGAGGAGACGCAACGCCGCGGTGAGGTCGTCGATCTCCCGCTCGCCGACCCCGACTCGGAGCGCGACGCCGTCCGGAAGCTCCGCGAACCAGCCGACGTCGCTCACGACGAGCGGCTTGCCGAGGGAGAGCGCCCGGATCGCCGTCCCGCTCGTCTCGCCCATTGTCGGCGAGCGAAGGCTGACGTGGACGTCGCAGGCGGCCATCAGCGCCCAGAGCCGACGCTCGTCGACGAACCCCTCGCGCACGATCCCGTCGCCGACGAGCCCGAGGCGTTGGAGCCGGCGGTCGAGGTCGAAGCCCGGGGACGTCGCGCCGACGAGCAGGAGCCGCGCATCGGGGTGGTCGACGCGGACGCGGGCGAACGCCTCGAGGAGCTGGGGGACGCGCTTCGACTGGTTGACGTTCCCGAACGCCCCGAAGAGCGGCCCGCCCACGACGTCCGCGAGAGGGACGTCGGGTACCGGCCACGCAGGGTGCGGCACCCGGGCGATCGGGCCGTCGAACCCTGCGCGACGCGCGCGCTCCTCGACGAAGTGCGAATGGACGATCAGCCCCGTGGCGAGCGAGAGCACCTCGCCCGTCAACGGGAAGTCCTCCGGCCGCGCCTCCCAGAGCGGCGGCAGCCGCTTGTCGAGGACGCCGTGGGCGAGGAGGCGACCGACGACGCCGTGACCGCGCTCCATCGCGTCGAGATAGCCGTGCCCGTTGCGGCGGCCGATCGTCACGCCCGCGACGAGGTGATGGAGAACGAAGTCGTGGAGCACGACGAGGCCCGGCGTCCGGCGGAGCGCGTCGAGGATCCAGCCGTGCGCCTCGGGGTTGTTGCCGATGTGGTATACGGCGAGGTCGACCCCACGCGGAGGGCGCTTCGCGCCGCGCTTCGACGACCTCGACCTCGACGTGCTCCCGGAGCGCAGGAAGCGAGCAGCGCCGAGTAGTCCGCGATCCCCGACGCCTCCGGCGGCATCGGCGAGAAGTACCCGACCCTCACGAGAGCAGCCTCGCGATCGCCCGATCCCAGGTCACCTCGGCCGCCAGCGCCTTGCCCGGCCACGCCGAGCGCGGCGGCCTCGTCGTCGTGGTCGCGCAGCCAGGCGGCAGCCTGCCCGATCGCCGGCGCCTCCGGCGCGACGACGAGCCCCGTGCGGCGGTCGTGCACGACGTCGAGCGGGCCTCCCGCGTCTGTCGTCGTGATCACGGGCTTGCCCGAGAGGAACGCCTCGTACGGCCCCATGCCGAAGTCCTCGTCGACGGGCGCGTAGAAGACCGACGAGCAGGTCGCGTAGAGCTCCGCGAGTCGCTCTGCGCTGACGCGGCCCTCGAAGCGCACGCGACCGTCGAGCCCGCTGTCGTGGGCGATCGCCTCGAGTCGCTCGCGGTCAGGGCCGTCGGATGCTACGACGACGTCGAAGCCGGGCGTCGCCGCAGCCGCCTCGAGGAGGAGATCGATCCGCTTCGCCCGATCGAGGCGGCTCGCCGAGAGCACGAACCCCTCCGACGGCGCCGTGCGGTAGGGCAGCGCCTGGGGCGGATGCGGAAGCACCTCGGCGTGGAGGCCGGTCGAGCGCTCGAGCCGCCCGGCGACGTTCGCCGGAGGTCGCGAACAGCCGCGTCGCCTCCGCAAGGGCGACCCGGTCGAGCTCCTGAACCTGCCGGCGGAGCGCACGGTCCTCGGGCGACGGCCCGAACTGGCCGAGGTCGGAGCCGTCGAGCTCGTACGCCTGCCGGAACTGGTGGACGAGCCACACGCGCTTGTCCCGGTGGCGGACGACGTACGAGGGGAACTTCGTTGCGACGACGAGGTCGATCCGGCGCCCGTCCGCCTCCTCGAGGTCGAGCATCCGCCAGAGGAACGCCTGCGTCAGGACGCGGGCGCCCGGATACCACTTGAACGGCACCGAGACGAGGTCCGCCTCGTGGCCCCGTGCCCGCAGCTCGTCCACGAGCTCGTCCGTGAAGATCTCGGCGCCGCCCCGGGCGAAGGGCACCTGCGGCCGCAGGACTGCGATCCGCATGGGGAGCTTAGCGCTTCTCCGCGGAGCGGAGCTGCGCCAGCTCGCGCTCGAGCTGCGCGACGCGCCGCTCGAGGTCGTCGATCAGCCGGAGCGCGGCGGCGTTGAACGACCGCTGGTCGTACGCGAGCGGCTCCACGTACCAGCGCATCATCTTCTTGAGGACGGCCTTGACGGGCGTGCCGAGCGCCGCCGCGGACGCCGGGCCGGAGGCGGAGCGGTCGGTCGGCCGACACCGGCCAGAGACGCTCGGCCTCGGCGCGCGCCGCGAGGCGGTCGTCCGGCTCGCCGGACGTCCCCGGGTCGGCCCCGGAGCGACGGATCTCCTCCCTGAGCGCCGCGAACAGCGCGTCGACGTCGACCTCCTCGGCCGACGGAAACCCGTTGTCCGTCGCCTCGTCCGGCACCGCGCCAGTGTAGCCCCGGGCTCGGCGCCCAGGCCGTCGCGTAAGGTCGCCGGGTGCACCGAGCGCCCGGTCGACGGAGCCTTGCGGGCATCGCGGCGATCTGCCTTGTCGGTATCGCGGCCGCACTCGTCCTCCAGCCGGTCGGGTGCAACCAGACGGCGCATCTCGCGCTCGTCAAGGCGCTGACGGACGGGACGCCGCGGATCGACGCGTACGCCGCCGAGACCTGCGACACCGCGTACATCGACGGCCACTACTACGCCGCCAAGGCCCCCGGCCTCGCGCTCGCCGGCTTCCCCTGGTACGGCGCGCTCCGTCTCGCCGGCCTCGCTGTCGGCCAGGCGCCGAGAGCGTCGAGCTGGCCGGAGGCGATGCTCCAGCTGCCGAGGCGGGCGACGTGGCAGGTCTCGATCGTCGGAGCGACGCTGGCCGCGCTCCTCCTCCTGCTGCTCGTCAGGAGCGTCGCGGAGCGGATCGTCCCCGCGTACGGCGCCGCAGCGGCGGTCCTCCTCGGGACCGGGTCCCTCGTGCTGCCGTTCTCCACCCTGTTCTTCGCCCACGTCCTGGCGGCGACCCTCGGCTTCGCCGCGTTCTGGCTGCTCCTCCGTGACCGGCGATCGGCCGCCCCCGGCTGCCGGCGGTCGTCGCCGCCGGAGCGCTCGCCGGGCTCGCGATCGTCGTCGAGTTTCCGCTGGGGATCGTCGCGATCGCGCTCGCCGCTCTACGCGGGCCGTGAGCGAGTGCTGCCCTACGCCGTGGGAGCCGTCGCCGGCGTCCTCCCGCTCGCCCTCTTCAACACGTGGGCGTTCGGAAGCCCGCTCGACCTCTCCTACGAGAACGCGGTGATCGACCCCGGAGCGACGGGGCACGACGTCGTCGGCGCCAACGACGAGGGGCTGTTCGGGCTGACGCTGCCGAGCCTGCGGTCGGCCGGCGAGCTCCTCGCGTCGGACAAGGGCCTGCTCGTGCTGACGCCGCTCGCGGCGGCGGGCGTCGGCGGCCTGATCGTGCTCCTGCGCGGGCCCGCCCGGCGCGAGGCGACGCTCGCGCTCGGCGTGTCCGCCGCGTTCCTGCTCTACAACAGCTCGTACTACCTCCCGTTCGGCGGCTGGGTGCCCGGACCGAGGTTCCTGATCGCGACGCTGCCGTTCCTCGCGCTCGGGGTGGCGGCGGCGCTCCGAGCGGCGCCCCTACCACCGCTGCGCTGGCAGCGCCCTCGGTGCTCTCGATGGTCGGGGCCACGCTCGCCGAGCCGCTCGCGGAGCCCGGTTCCGGGGCAGGGCTCTGGGCTCGACCGCTGGCGTGACGCCTCGTTCACCAACACGCTCGTGACCGAGGCGGGAGGCGGGAACGGCTGGTCCGCTTGCGGCGCCGGTGCTCCGTCCTCCTCGTCGCCGCGCTCGGCCTCGCGGCCTGGTCGCTTCCCCGCGGTGCTCACCCGTCGCGACGTGGTCCTAGCGCTCGTCGCGTTCGGGACGTGGGTGGTCCTCGCGCATGCGGCGCCGGATCTCCTGGAGCTCGATCGGGCCGTCGATCAGGTCACCGGCCTCGCGACCGTCGTCGCGCTGCTCGCCGTCGCCGTCCTCGCCTGGCTCGCCGCGGCGCGCGTCGGCCCCGCCGCCGCCGCGGGCGTCCTCCTCCTCGCCGTCCTCCTCGCGCCGGGTGTCTCGACGCACTCGAAGTGGGCCCTGCTCGTCGTCCTCGCGAGCGGTGCGATCGTCGGCCTCTCGTTCACGCGGATGGCGCCACGCACGTGACGCGCGTCGCCCTCTCCCTCCTCACTCTCGTCCCCGGGATCTCCGGCGGGAGCGAGACGTACGCGCGCGAGCTGTGTCGCGCGCTCGCACGCGTCGGGACCCACGACTACGAGGCCCTGGTGTCGACGCTCGCCCCGGAAGCCGCGGACGGTCTCGAGACGGTCGTCCCGACCGGCTATCGGGCCTCCACGACCCTTCCCGGACGGCTCCGCGCGATGACGGCCGCCGCGCTTCGCCCCGGTCGCCCCGGCGAGCGGCTCGCGACGGCCGACGTCGTCCACTACCCGCTCACCGTCCCGGTGCCGCCGGTCGAGCGGCCGACCGTCCTCACACTGCTCGACGTCCAGCACCTCGATCTCCCCGCTCTCTTCCCACGAAGCGAGCGGCTGTTCCGGCGCCTGGCGTATGACCGGGCGGCGCGCAAGGCGACGCACGTCGTCGTCATCAGCGAGTGGGTGCGCGGGCGTGTCGTCGAGCGGCTCGGCCTCGACCCGGACCGTGTCCACGCGATCCACCTGGCCGTCGACCACGAGCGGTTCACGCCCGAGCCGGCCGTCGAGCGCGAGCCGTTCCTCTACTACCCCGCGCGGCCCTGGCCGCACAAGAACCACGCACGCCTCTACGAGGCCTTCGCGCAGGTGAGGGAGACCCGCCCGGAGCTCCGCCTCGTGCTGACGGGTGCCGGTCAGGATCGCAGTGGGCTGCCCGACGGGGTCGAGGCGCTCGGCAACCTCGAGCTCGACGAGCGGATCTCGCTCTACCGTCGCGCGTCCGCGCTGGTGTTCCCGAGCCTGTACGAGGGGTTCGGCCTCCCGCCGATCGAGGCGATGGCCTGTGGCTGCCCGGTCGCGGCCTCCCGGGCGGGGTCGCTCCCGGAGGTCGTCGGCGACGACGCCGTGCTGTTCGATCCGCACGAACCTGCGGCGATCGCCGACGGCATCCTGGAGGCGCTCGCCCGTGCCGACGAGCTGTCGGCGCGCGGGCCGGCCCGCGCGGCGGCGTTCACGTGGGACGCGACGGCGCGCGCCCACGACCGCGTCTACGCGCTGGCCGCCGATTGAGGACGGAGCCGCTCGAGGTCGGCCTCGACCATACGCGCGAGGAGCTGCTCGAACGGCACCTGGGGCTCCCAGCCGAGGACGCGCCGCGCCTTCGACGCGTCGCCGACGAGGTCGTGGAGCTCGGCGCTGCCGCGGTAGAGCGACGGATCGGAGCGAACGTGGTCGCGCCAGTCCAGCGACACAGCGTCGAACGCGCAGGTCACCAGCTCCTCGACGGAGCGCGAGACGCCCGTCGCGACGATGTAGTCGCCGGGCTCGTCGTGCTGGAGCATGAGCCACATCGCGCGGACGTAGTCGCCGGCGTAACCCCAGTCCCGCCGCGCGGAGAGATCGCCGAGCACGAGCTCCGTCTCGAGGCCGAGTGAGATCGCTGCGGCGGCACGCGCGACCTTGCGGGGCAGGAAGTCGACGGGCCGGAGCGGCGACTCGTGGTTGTAGAGGATCCCGCAGCACGTGAACATGCCGTACCGCTTGCGGTAGCTGCCGGCGATGAAGTGGGCGTACGCCTTCGCGACGCCGTACGGCGTCAGCGGGCTCGGCGCCGTCTCCTCCGTCTGCGGCGTCTCGCGCGGCTCGCCGAAGATCTCGCTCGACGACGCCTGGTAGAAGCGGATCCCGGGGTCGACCTCGCGGATCGCCTCGAGCATCGCGGTGGCGCCTACGGCGGCGAACTCGGCGGTGCGGATCGGCTCGTCCCACGAGCGCGGAACGAACGACGGCGCTGCGAGGTTGTAGACCTCCAGGGGGCGCGTTTCTCCGAGGGCGCGCGCGAGCGAGCCGTGGTCGAGCAGGTCGGCCTCGAGGAGGGCGACCTTGCCCTCGAGCGGTGCGAGCGCCTCGGCATAGGCCGACGGGTCGCGCCGGACGACGCCGGTGACCTCGTAGCCACGGTCGAGCAGGAGCGCCGCGAGGAGCGAGCCGTCCTGACCGCCGACGCCGGTGATGAGCGCGCGCGGGTTCGGCATTCGCAAGCGGAGTGTACGCGGGCTCTCCGACGCGGCGGACGCCGTCGTTGCGCAGAATGCCCCGGTGTCGTCGACGCCGGTCACGGACGCCCTCCGCGCGGAGCCACCCGGGCTCCACGGCGACGGGGAGTACTGGGGCCTCGCCTGGGCCGCGCTCGGCTGGCTCGAGGAGACCGTCGAACCCGGCTGGTCGACGCTCGAGACCGGGTCGGGCTCGAGCACGCTCGTGTTCGCCGCGCGCGGCGCGGTCCACGAGGCCGTGACGCCCGATCCCGGCGAGGAGGACCGCATCCGCAGCCGCTGCGCGGAGCTGGGCGTCGACGCTGCCGGGGTGACGTTCCGGATCGGGCCGTCGCACGAGGTGCTGCCGCGCTGGGAGCCGCGGCCGCTCGATCTCGTGCTGATCGACGGCGCGCACGGGTTTCCCTACCCGATCCTCGACTGGTGGCACGTGGCCCCGCATGTCCGGATCGGCGGCACCGTGCTGCTCGACGACGCGTACCTGCCCGCGATCGCGGCCGTCGTCGATTACGCCCGCTCGAGCGACGCCTGGCGCGTCGACGACGCCGTGAGCTTCCGGACGGCACGGCTCACAAAGCTCGCCGACGAGCAGCCGCCGTTCATGGCGGGCGCCGACGCCGCCCAGGGAAAGATGCGTTTCGGGTATCTGCCGCCGCACCGCCGGGTCGTCGCCTCGGCGCGGCAGCGCGTCTTCTCGACGCGGGCCGGGCTCTGGGCCGCCCGCCGCCTCCGCCGCGACTAGATCATCACGCGAGCGACCGCAGGTAGCTCCACGACTGCCGCAGGCCGCGCGGGCGCCACAAGGCGAGCCCGACCGCGTACAACGCGAGTCCCACCGCGGCGGCCGGACCGCCGTCGAGACCGAGCGCGGGCAGGGCGAACGCCAGCACCGCGAGGGCGGCCACGCTGAGCGCCGCTCGTGAGAGGGCCGCGAGGGTCGGCGCGGCCGCGTGGAGCCGGTGGAGCATCACCGCGAGCGCGAGGAGGGTGGTCACGGCGAGCGACGAGCGCGAGGCCGGTGAGCCCGCCGAGCTCCTGGCCGAGCCACGCGAGCGGCACCTGGAGCGCGACGAGCGCGAGCCCGACCAGGAGCAGGCCGCGCGTCCGCCCTTGCACGAACAGGAGCGGGAGCGTCACCGAGAAGCCGATCGAGAAGACCATCCACGGCGACATGAGCGCGATCAGGCGCCCGAGCTCCTCGCCCACGGCCGCGGTGTAGCCGTCGCCCAGCACGGCGCCGACGAGGGACGTGCCCGCGACGGCGAACACCCCGGCGGCGGCTCCGGCCGCGACAAGGGCGAGCCAGGAGGAGGACACGACGTGGCGTGCGACTCCGCCGGGATCGAGCCCGATTCGCGTCAGCGGGACGGACGTGACGAGACCGAGCGACGAGGACGTCACCGCGACGAGCGCGGCGGCCGCGAGGTACGCGTAGCCGAGGCTCGTCACCGCCCCGACGCCCTCGCGCGCCGCGAAGGGGAGACAGACGAGGTAGACCGCCTGCAGCGCCAGCGGGAGCGCCGCGCCGCGGCCCGCCTCGAGCAACCGGTGGCCGACCGGCTCCCCCGCCGGGCGGACGGCGTCCCGCGGCATCGCTTCGCGGCGTGCCCGCACGAGGAGAGCGAGCGTCGGGAGAGCGACGGCGAGGAGGCTGTTGAGCGCCATTCCCATCGCAACGGCGTCGATCCCGTCGGCGTCGACGCGGACGAGGATGTAGGCGAGGCCCACCACGCTCGCGACGATGTAGGTGATCGCCGCCGTGAGGTAGTCGTCGAGCGCCGCGAGCGCGCTCGCCGCAAGGCCCGCGTAGAGGTGCGCGACGGCCGCGAGGACCAGGAGCGGCAGGACGCTCTCGGCCGCGTCCCGCGCGGCGTCCGGGCCGAAGCCGGTCAGGAGCGCGGCCGCGGGGCGCGCCGCAACGACCCCGATCACGAGCAGCGGGACGGCGACGACGGCGAGGGCCACGGCCCACGCCGCGGTCTCCTGTCCGAGACGCCGCTCGACGCGCGCACGGCCGAGCGGCGGCAGGACGACGAGGCGGATCGCCGTCGCCGCGAGGGCGAGGACGACGAAGACGCCGTAGGCGGCGAAGAACCCGTCGGTCTCCGCCGTGCGCCCGAGCTCACGCGCGATGACGACGCCGACGACCGCCGCCAGCCCGGACTGGACGGCGAGCGCGAGCGCGGTCACCGCGCCCGACACGAGCGACCCATGGCCGGTTCTAGCGGTACGCTTGCCCACCGACGCGGAAGCCTACGGCGCGCGTCAGAGCACGATGGCGAACGACACGATCTGGACAGAGCCGGACCTCGACGAGCTCAAGCGCGAGTTCGCCGACGTCTACGGAGGTCGCACCGTCCTCGTCACGGGGGCGGACGGCTTCATGGGCTCCCACCTCACCGAGGCGCTCGTCGCCCTCGGCGCCGAGGTCCACGCGTTCGTCCGCGCGACGTCGAGCGGGGCCCTGAACAACATCGGGCACCTCCGCCGGGAGCTCAAGGTGCACTTCGCCGACCTCACCGACCGGACCTCGATCGACTACCTCGTCCGCGAGCTGCGCGACGCGCCCGACCGGCCGTACGTCTTCCACCTGGGCGCGCAGGCGCACGTCGGCGAGTCGTGGCACCGCCCGTACGAGACGGTGATGGCGAACACGATCGGGACGCTCAATCTCCTGCAGTCCATCGTCGACTGGGGCCTCGAGCTCGAGAAGTTCGACACGGCCGGGACGTCCGAGGAGTACGGGAACGTCCGCGACGACGTCACCGACCACCACACGTTCGACGACGCGGGTGCGCTGATCCTCCACGAGCGCTCGCCCATCAACCCGAAGTCGATCTACGCGACCGCGAAGGTCGCGGCCGACTTCCTGACGATGAACTACCACGACGCGTTCGGGCTGCCGGGCGTCGTGACACGGATGTTCAACAACTACGGGCCGCGGCAGAACCCGCGCTACGTGACGGGCACGATCGTCACGCAGGCGCTCACCCGGCCGGAGATCGAGCTCGGCGCGCTCGACCCGCTGCGCGACTTCTGCTTCTGCACGGACGGCGTCCGCGGGCACCTCATGGTCGCGGCCCATGGCAAGCCGGGCGACGTCTACGTCTACGGGCAGGGCGAGAACATCTCGATGGCGGACTGGGCCGACCTCATCATCCGCACCGGCGTGGAGCACGGCCTCTGGCCCGACGACCGGCGCATCGTGACGGTCGAGGGCCGGAAGCGGCCCGGCTCGAGCGACGTGATGGCGCTCCGCGTCGGCCACGAGAAGCTGACGCGCGAGACGGGCTGGCTGCCGAAGGTCAGCTGGGAGGAAGGCGTCCTCCGGACGATCCGCTGGTACGCCGAGAACAGCGAGCGCTGGATCGGCCGCGTCGACTGGCTCCCCACGGGGGCACCGCAGCTCGACAGCCGGCTCGTGAGCCGCGTCGTCGTGACGGGCGGGGGCGGCTTCCTCGGGTCGCGGCTCGTCGAGCGCCTCGAGCGCGACGGACACGAGGTTGTGGCGGCCCGGCGCCGCGACTACGACCTGACGTCGATGGACGACACCGCGCGGATGTTCTACGAGCCGCGCCCGAGCTCGTCTTCCACCTCGCAGCGGAGGTCGGCGGGATCGGCGCGAACCGCGCGAACCCGGGCCGCTACTGGTTCGCGAACCTGATGATGGGCGCGCACGTGCTGGAGCAGGCGCGCGTCCACGGGACGCCGAAGCTCGTCATCGCGGGGACGATCTGCGCGTATCCGAAGTTCGCGCCGGTGCCCTTCCGGGAGGACGACCTCTGGAACGGCTATCCGGAGGAGACGAACGCGCCGTACGGCGTCGCGAAGAAGTCGATCCTCGTCGGCGCGCAGTCCTACCGCGAGCAGTACGGCACGAACGCCGTCTTCCTGCTTCCCGTGAACCTCTATGGCCCGGGCGACAACTTCGACCTCGAGACGTCGCACGTGATCCCAGCGCTGTCCGCAAGATGGTCGAGGCCGGCGAGCGCGGCGAGGAGGAGATCCTGCTCTGGGGCGACGGCACGCCGACCCGCGAGTTCCTCTACGTCGACGACTGCGTCGCCGGGCTCGCACTCGCCGGCGACCTGTACGACGGTGCCGAACCGGTCAACCTCGGGACCGGCGAAGAGATCTCGATCGGCGATCTCGCAGAGCTCGTCCGCGCCGAGACGGGGTTCGCCGGCACGATCCGCTGGGACACGACCCGTGCCGAACGGCCAGCCGCGACGCAAGCTCGACACGACGCGCGCGGAGGAGCTGTTCGGGTTCACGCGCGGCGGTACCGCTGCGCGAGGGCATCGCACGCACGGTCGCCTGGTACCGCGAGAACAGATGAGCGGCGCGGCGACCGCCGCCGGGCCGCACCCCGTGCTCGTGGCCCTCGGGCGTGTCGCCGACGCGCTGACGCGGCACGTCGCGCTCGCCCTCGGCGTGATCGTCGCAGTCCAGGTCGCTCGCGACCGTCGCGCTCTTCTTCTCGGTCAACCACAACGGCTGGCTGACGTACCAGGGCGGCGACCAGATCTGGCTCGTCACGACCGGCTGGCTCCTCGGGGACGGACTGGTCGGCTCCGCGTTCACGAGCTACGGGTGGCCGATGCTGCTCGCGCCGCTGACGTGGATCACCGGCTCGAGCTCGATCGAGCTCCTCCCCCTGACGACCGTCCTGCAGGTCGGTGTGCTCGGCCCGATCGCGACGCTCGCCGTCTACGACATCGGCGCGCGGCTTGCGGGCCGCCTCGCCGGCCTCTGGTGCGCCGCCGTGTTCGTCGCCGCGCCGTTCCTCGCGATCCCGTTCTTCGTCGACCGCTACCACGACAGCTGGGTCGACCAGATCCTCCCCCAGGCGCTCGGGCTGACCCAGCAGGCGGACTTCCCGTCGGTCGTGGCGGTCCTCGTCGCGGCCGCGCTGACCGTCCGCGCGCTCGAGGCCGGGGCGCAGCGGGAGGCGGTCCTGGCCGGGACCTTCGCCGGCGTCGCCCTCGCGCTGAAGCCGGCCAACGCACTGTTCCTTGTCGCTCCCGCCGCCGCCTTCGTCCTCGCCCGACGCTGGCGGCACGCCGTCCTGTTCGGGATCGCGCTCGTGCCGGCGCTGGTCGCGCTCACGATCTGGAAATCGAAGGGGCTCGGCACGGTGCCGCTCTTCGCCCAGAGCTCGACGACGCTCGCCGCGGGGCTCGGCGACCCCGTGCTCGCCGAGTCGTGGTTCGAGCGGACGTTCGACATCGACTTCGAGACGTGGAAGCAGAACATGTCGAACCTGCGCGAGTTCAGCTGGAGCGCGCGCATCGTCCAGTTCCTGCCGCTCGCGGGCGCGCGTCGCGGTCGCACGACGTTCGGTTCCGGTCGCCGGGCTGCTCCTCGACGCTGGCTCCTCGCGTACGTCGTGGTCAAGGGCTCCGCCTCGGTGGCGACGATCGAGTCCGGCAGCTACTGGCGGCTCGTGATGCCCGCGCTGCCCGCCTTCGCGCTGCTCGCCGCGGCGATGCCGCTGCTCGTCCCGACCTTTCTCCGGCGGCATGGGCGACCGCCTCGCGCCGCTCCCGGCCGCGCCGCCGGCACGCGCGCGACCGTGGCCGCCGTCGTCGTCCTCAGCCTGATCCCGATCGTCGTGCTGCTCGTCGCCTCCCCGAGCCGTGCGCAGCCGTCGACGACCCGCCGATCCGCGTCGTCGCACCGTCGCTCATCGTGGACACCAACGCGTCCCGGTCGACGAGGACGTCGTCCGCCTCGAGGTCCGCCGCACGGCGAGCGGGAACGCGCTCGCCTGGACCGACTCGACGCGCCGCGCGGACACCTTCTATCGCGTGTACCGGGCCAGCCACTCGGGCGGGTTCCCCGACATGGTCTGCGAGCTGCGCGGCGTCGACCGTTGCGAGCTGCGCTCGGAGACGCTCGGCACGACCCGCGAGCACCGCTGCCTCGATCCGAATCCCGCCGCGGACGCCGTTACCGCGTCGGCGCCGCGCCAACTGGCTGGACGAGACCGACCGCGGCGACGTGTTCGCGGTCAGTCCGCCGGTCGCTCCGGCCGCCCTGAGCGGCCGGCACAGCGCGCCTCGAGCGCGTCGAGCCGGGCTGCGCAGGAGCGCGACCTCCTGCGCGAGGAGCGACGTTGTCGTCGGTGAGCTGCGAGAGCACCGTCGAGTAGTGCAGCAGCACCGCGATCACGAACATGATCGCGGCCGCGAACAGGATCGCCGGCGGATAGCCCGAGACGCCGAGCCAGCCGGCGATCGTGTTCAGCCCGCCGCGCCAGAGCGAGAGGACGAGCAGGACGAGCCCGGTCACGAGCCAGAGCAGCGCGTAGCGCTCCTTCAGCCGGCGGCCGCGGATCAGCTCGAGCACGATCAGCAGGAGGAGCAGCGACGCCGATCGCGGCGGCGATCGAGATCCGGACGGGCGTCACCGCTCCACGCCTTCCGACGGCACGGCGTAGCGGCGGCCCATCGCGACGAGCAGGGCGAGCGTCACCTTCACCGCGTAGTAGAGCGAGCGGAGGAACGTGATCGACGAGGAGCCGTGCTCGCGCTCGCGCATGCGCACCGGGACCTCGACGAGACGCAGGCGGTGCTTGAGGAGCAGCACGGTGGCCTCCACCTCGGGGTAGTCGCTCGGGTAGTCGCTCGCGAAGAGCGCGATCCCGCGGCGGTTGAGCGCCTGGAAGCCCGACGTCGTGTCCGTCACGCGCTGGCCCGAGAGCAGCGAGACGAGCCGCGCGAACCACGAGATCCCGAGGCGGCGCGCCAGCGGTGGCCGGTAGCCGCCGTCGTCGTCCCGGAACCGCGAGCCGGTGACGACGTCCGCCTCGTCCCGCGAGAGCGGCTCGAGCAGCTTCGGCAGCTCGGCAGGGGATCGTGCTGGCCGTCGCCGTCGAGCCGCACGGCGACGTCGTAGCCGTGCTCGAGCGCGTACCGGAAGCCGGTCTGCACCGCGGCGCCGATCCCGAGGTTGAACGGGAGCCGGACGACCGCGCGCCGGCGGCGGCCGCATTCGCGGCCGTCTCGTCCGTCGAGCCGTCGTCGACCACGACGACGTCGATCGCCGGGTCGAACGCGCGGATCTCCTCCACGACGCGCGCCGATCGCGCCCTCCTCGTCGAAGCGCGGGGACGACCGCGACGATGCGGCGGCGTCATACGCGGCACCGCGGACTCGAGCTCGAGCAGCCGCAGCACCTGACGCGGCGCGGTGCGCGTACGTGTGCTCGTCGAGCACGCGCTCGCGCGCCCGCGCGCCCATCGCAGCGGCGCCCGCCGGATCGTCGAGCAGCGCACTGGTACGCCTCGAGCGCGCCGTCGGCGTCCTCGACGACGAGCGAGCTCCTCGCCCGGCTCGAACCACCGCTCGATGCCCGCTGTGCGGGTTCGAGACGATCGCTGCGCCGGCCGACGCGAGCTCGAAGGGCCGGCACGTCGACGAGCCCGTCGACCGTCGCGTGCGCCCGCCGCGTGATGTTGAGGTTGATGCGCGCCGCCGAGATCGCCCGCGCGAACGACGTTGAACGGCACGTCGCCGAGCGTCCGCGCTCCGCCGACGTCGCCCTGGAAGTCCCGTCCGCCGAGCGCGAAGTCGATCCGCGGATCGCGCCGCGACGGCTCGCCCACGAGCTCGCGCATCCACTCCCGGCGGAACTTGTCGCCGTACCCGTAGAAGAAGACGTCGTGCTCCTTCTCGACCGGGAGGGGCCGGAAGAACTCCGGGTCGGCGCCCCACAGCACGGCCTCGGCGCGGCGCGCGCCGAGCTCGAGGAGCCGGTCGAGCCCGCCCTCCGAGTTCGAGATCACGAGGTCGTACTCGGACGGATCGGCGCCGTGGTAGTAGTTGAAGCCGGTGTCCATGCCGCCGAACTCCGGCAGGCTCATCGGGACGTCGCCGTCGTAGAAGACGACCGGGACCCCGTGGCGCTCCCGCAGGAAGCGTCGGGATCCCGCGGAAGTGCGCCATCGGGACGGTGAACACGAGCACCGCGTCGCGGCCGCTCCCGCTCGACGAGCCGGTCGAGGTGGCGCCGCCAGCGCGGCGTCACGACCTTCCAGATCGTCTCGCGCGTCAGCTTGTCGAAGGCGGTCTCGTCCGGGCTGTCCTCGCCGCGCCGCAGGTAGCGGTCTCCCTTGAGGCGGGCGAGCCCGCCGACGAGCGCCGCGTATCCCTCGCCCTCGCGATAGGTCGGGTTCGGCGCGGTGCGCCACCACGGCGACTCGACGGGCCGGCCGCGGTACGGCGTCACGACGAGGTCGACGCCCGCCTCGTAGAGCCCCTTCCAGAGCTGCCACCAGGCGGGGGTGCAGCCGTAGCGGAAGTCGAGGTCGACCGCCGAGGCGACGGCAAGGATGCGGGGCTGGCGCACCACGAGCGGAGTGTAGGGAGCGCGTCCGACCGCGCCGGGTCGCAGCGGGGCAGATCCGGCCTGTGCGTGTGACAGGGTGGCGGCGTGCGCCGTCGGGTCGTCGAGGTTCTCGGCCGGTCGCGCGACGACCGGTTGCCGCGCTCGCGGTCCTGATCGGCCTTCTCGGGATCGCCGTCGTGTGGCTCGCGCGACCCGAACGCGGCGGGGACACCGGACCGCTGCAGACGGGGAGCGAGGCGCTTTCGCGTTGCCTGGCGGCGCTTGACCTCGTCCACTGCACGAGCAGAGGCCCGATCGACCCGTTCCCCGTCCTGCAGCACCTGCCGGACCTGGCGGGCCACGTTGCGGGCCTCTCGATCGGCGACCGAACGCGTCTGCTCGCGGCCCTGAGCGCCGTCGGCATCGCGATCGCGGTCGCCGCCGCGTGGATCGTCCTGCGCCGCATCGGGCTGCCGGAGTGGCGATGGGGCTTCCTGCTCGTCGCGCTGAGCGGTCCCACGCTCGCCTACGGCAACACGACGTGGGGCGAGATGCTCGCAACGGGACTCGTGACGCTCCTCGTCGCCGTAGCGCTCCTCCCCGCACGTCCCGCGCTCGTCGGCCTCGCCGCGTTCGGCGCCGGTCTCACGAAGGAGACGGGTACGCCTTCGTCGCTGCGCTCGGACTGCTCGCGCTGCTGCTCGCGCGACGCCGGTCCGGCTGCCCGGTGCGACGCCACATCCTCGTCGGAGGAGCGGGTCTCGTGCTCGTCGGTCGCCGTCGGAGCCGGGCTGAACCTCATCCGCTACGGGACGCCCCGCAACGCGTACTACCTCGATCCCGGCCTCCGGACGACCAGCGTCGAGAAGGTTCTCGAGCTCGGGGCAGGCCTCTTCGTCGCGCCGAACGGTGGCGTGCTCCGTTCTGGCCCCTCGCGACCCTCCTCGTCGCGATGCTGCTCGCCGCCCCCGTCGTCCGCGCCGTGCGGGGCGCGTCGTCCTGGCGCGAGGCATGGCCGTCGGCGGCTCTGCTCCTCGTCGTCGCGCGGCCTCACCGTCGGGCTGGCCACCTGGTGGGCCCCGTTCGGCTGGTGGGCCTGGGGCCCCGGCTCAGCCTCCCGTGGGTGCTGCCGATCCTCCTCGTGGCCGTCGCCGCGCTTCGGATCCGCGCTCTCACCCTTCCTCGCCCGCGCCCTCACCCCGGCGGCCGGCCTCGTCGCGGGGCGATCCTCGTCGTGGTTGCCGCCCTGCCGCACGTCGGCCTCGTCTGGCGGCCCCGGACGATCGGGGACTTCTTCTTCCGTGCCGAGACGGCGGCCTGCCCGGGCGGCGGCCCGCCCCCGACGCCCGAGTACTACGACTGCCTCGGCGAGCGGATGTGGACGAGGCACCCGATCCTGCTCGACGCGCTCGGCGGCGTCGGGACGCCCGGAGGCATCGTCACGGTGGCCCTCGTGACGCTCGTCGTGGTCGGCTGCCTCCTTCGATTCAGGGGTGAGGCGGCCGAGCGGCTCAGTACGCCCCGCGGCCGCTCAGCACCGCCGGGATCGTCCGCGCGATGATCGAGACGTCCGACCAGATCGACCAGTTCTCGATGTACGTGAAGTCGAGCCGGACGAGGTCGTCGAACTCGAGCCCCGAGCGACCCGAGATCTGCCACAGACCCGTCATGCCCGGGCAGCACGAGGTAGCGCGCCTTGTGCCAGTCGTCGAGCATCGCGTGGTCGCGGAGCGGGAGCGGCCGCGGGCCGACGAGGCTCATCTGGCCGCGGAGGACGTTCACGAGCTGCGGCAGCTCGTCGAGCGAGAGCCGGCGGAGGACCTTGCCGACGCGCGTCACGCGCGGGTCCTCCCGGATCTTGAAGAGCGCCCCGGAGGCCTCGTTCTCCTCCTCGAGCTCGTCCTGCTGCTCGGCCGCGTCGGCGACCATCGTGCGGAACTTCAGCATCCCGAACTCGCGCTCCCCCACCCCGATCCGGCGGTCGACGTAGAGGACCGGACCGCGCGAGTCGAGCTTGATCGCCGCTGCCAGGAGAAGCCAGAACGGGAGCCCGAGCGACGACGAGCAGGCCGGCGACGACGAGGTCGAACACGCGCTTCGTCACCCACGCGACGCCCGAGAGGAGCGGCGGGCGCAGCTCGAAGAGCGGCACGCCCTGGCCGGGGACGTACTCGCCCTCGTGGACGAGGAGCTCCGTGGTCGACGGGGCGAGCTTCACCTTCACCCCGTGCCGATGCGCGAGCTGGACGACGCCGAGCACGGTCTCCTCGTCGAAGTCGGCCTCCGCGAGGACGAGCTCGTCGGGGCGTTCCGCCTCGAGCAGCGCGGCGAGCCGCTCGAGCGACTCCGGCCGGCGCGCGTCGGAGACCGTCTCGACGACCTCGATCTCGATCCCCCCGCGCGCGGCGCGGAGCTGGCGCTCGAGGTCGCGCGAGCGTCTCGCCCTCGCCGACGAGGACGAGCCTGCGACGCACGCCGAGCACCCGGAGGAGCTCGAGCGCGATCGACCCGTACGCGGCGCGCAACGCCCCGATCGCGAGCGCGCTCGTCACGACCGCGGTCGGGATCAGCCCGGTGGTCGAGAAGTCGTAGTCGGTCCCGATCCCGAACGCGAGGACGATCAGCGCGACGAGGACGAGGGCGCCGAGCACCTTGCCGGCGCCCGCGCGCCGCTCGCGCGGCGCGTAGAGGCCCGACTGGAGGAAGACGAGGACGGTGACGGGGGCGAGGAACGGCAGCCACTCCGCCGGGCCGGTCTCCCAGAGGATCGACCAGTAGATCGTGTCGCCGTAGAGGAGCGCCCGCAGGACGAGGGCGGCGTAGACGCCGAGCGCGAGCCCCGCGACGTCGGCGAGGATCAGCGCGCCGACGCTCAGCGCGCGGCGCAGCAGGCCGACGACCGGCCCGCGGGAGAGGAGGTAGACGCGTGAGCGGCGGACGTCGTCCGAGCCGGCCGCTCCCGCCGCGCTCGCGGGCGGGCGTGATGGCGCCTCGGTCGGCACGACCCCGATTCTACGCCCGCGGGTCGGCGCCCCGGCTTCGCCGCGTGCCACGTCGCTCCACGCGACGAGCGGGGCGTCCTCGCGGACGCGCGGCCGCGACGGCATCGAGGTCGTCGCCGGCCGCCGCCTCCCGAGCAGCGCGAGCGCGGCGGTGATCAGCGTCCGCCGGCGCGGCTCGACGAGGTCGGTGTCGTGGAAGTACGCGTGGACACGCGGAGGGAGGCCCGGCCGGACCAGCGCACCGCGCGAGGTCGCCGGCGCCGTGCGACGTCGGCACGGCGCACAGCGTCGATCCGTCGACCTCGATCCGGGCGGGGGAGTCGAGCTCGGCCCACGCGGCGCCGGGAGGGAGGTACGGCGGCCGGGTCACGCGCGGCGTGCAGTCCGCGTAGCCGAGCTCGGCGCATGCGCGCGCGACACCGCGGTCCGTGTACCAGCCCGCCGCCGCAGAAGAGCGTCGGGGAGACGCCGCGCTCCGCCAGCCAGGCGCCCTCGCGCCGGACCCGCTCGCCCGGATCGCCGCCGGTCGGGCCGGGCATGCGTCGGGCTCGTGAAGTGCGTGTGGTGGCCGAGCGGGCCGCGCGATGCGGCCTCGTGCGCCCGACGGAGCCACGTCTCGTCGTCGTGCTCGCCGGCGGCCGCGTCCGGCGGCCGCATGAGCGCGGCGATCGCGAGACCGCCCGGGACGCCGCTCCTGCAGCGCCGCGAACGCCGCCCAGACGCGGTCGTCGAGCGGCCGTTCGACGTGACAGGAGACCACGGCGTACCGTTCCGGAGTCGTGGGCGGCATCGCGCAACGCATACCACGCCGGCGCGGTCGCTCCTCGTCGTGCTGGCCGCCGCGCTGCCGCGGCTCCTCGCGCTCGCGATCGAGCGGGACGACATCCTCGAGGAGTACGTCGAGAAGAGCGACACGTTCGCGCAGACGCTCGTCGCGAGCGGGACGTTCGGCTTCCTGCCCGAGGTCTCGTCCGCCTACACGCAGCCGCTCTACGCATGGTTCCTCGCCGCCCTCTACTGGCCGCTCGACCGCTCGTGGGTCGTCGTCGGGCTCGCCCAGATCGCCCTCGCGGTCGTCACGGCGCTGCTCGTGCTCGCGATCGGCCGGCACCTCGCGTCGGTTCGGATCGGCGTCATCGCCGCCATCGTCGCGACGCTGCACCCGTACCTCGTCTGGCACGACGTGCACGTCAACCGGGAGATCGTCGACCAGGTCCTCCTCGCCGCGCTCGTCCTCCTCACGCTCCTCGCCCACGACCGGCGCTCGACCTGGCTCGGAATCGCGGCGGGCGCCGTCGCCGGGCTCGCGGTCCTGTCGAACGCGCGACTGCTGCTCCTGCCCCTCGTCGTCGCGCCGTTCGCGGCGTGGCGCGTCCGGCCGGGCGCGACGCGCCGTCGTCGTCGGCCTCCTCGTCGTCGTCGCATCGGCTGCCGTCGTGGCGCCCTGGGTCGCGCGGAACAAGGTCGTGATCGGCTGCGCCACGATCACGACCGACACCCGCGCCCTCTGGAAGGCGAACAACCCCGCGACCTACGACGTCCTGGCGAACGGCGGCTGGATCGACGACGTGCCCGACCTGCCGGGCGTCCCGCCGTGGCCCGAGAAGGCGGCCGCGATCTCGGTCGAGGCCGCGAAGGCGGTCGACGAGTGCGCCCAGGCGTCGTTCTACCGCGACGAGGTGCTCGACTTCTGGCGCGACGAGCCCGGCGAGAAGGCGCGGCTCGCCGTGCAGGCGGTCGGGATGCTGTGGTCGCCGGTCCTGAGCGTCGACGCCGACGACCCGGGCCAGCAGGGCGCCGCCGACCTCGCGCAGCGCACGGTCGAGCCGGCCTTCGTCCTCGCGCTCTACCTCCTCGCCTTCTGGGGCGCCTGGATGGCGCCGCGCCGGTTCGTCGTGCTCGCCGTGCTGCTGCTCGCCTACAACACGCTCGCCGCGATGGTGTTCGCCGGCACGGTGCGCTACCGCGCGCCCTGGGACTTCCTGCTCGCGCTGCTCGCGGCGTTCGCGCTCGAGCGGTCCTGGGTGCTGCTCCGCGAGCGGCGCCGTCCGGCGGAGCCGAGCGCCCCTCGGTAGAGCTCCGCGATGCGGTCCGGTGCACCGCGCCTGCGAGAACGCCTCGAGCGCGCGCTCCCTCCCGGCCGCCCCGAACGCCGCGGTGCGGGTCGCGTCGCCCGCCAGCGCGCGGATCGCCTCGGCGAGCGCGTCGGCGTCGGACGACGGGCACGAGCAGGCCGGTGCGGCCGTCGTCGACGATCTCGGGCAGGCCGCCGACGGCGCTGGCGATCACGGGCCGCCCGCGTTCCATCGCCTCGAGCGCGACCATCCCGAAGCCCTCCCCGAGCGAGGGCACGACGACGACCTCGGCGCGCTCGAAGACCGTCGCGACCTCCGGGACGTGGCCCGAGGAACGTGACGAGGTCGTCGAGCCCGAGCCGTGCTCACGGTCGCGCGCAGGTCCGGCTCGAGCGCGCCGTCGCCGGCGATCTCGAGCGTGACGCCCGGCAGCGTCCGAACGCACGGCCGCGAGCGCACTGGAGAAGAATGTCGTGCCCCTTGATCGGGATCAGCCTGCCGACGATCGCGAGCCGCGGAGCGCCGGGCGGAGGTGGCGGCGGAGCGGCCCCGGCTCGATCCCGTAGTGGACGATCTCGAAGCTCTCCACGTCGAACCCCTCGCGCTCCGCGAGGTACCGCGCGAGCCCCGCCGAGATCGCGATGTGGACGTCCGCAAGCGAGCCGACGGCCCGGTCGGCCAGCCGCGAACAGACGCCGGTCGCGAAACGCGTTGAACCCGTGCTTCGTGCTGACGAGCACGGGGACGCGCGCGAGCCTGCCCGCGACGAGGCCGTGGAAGTCGGCGTGGACGAGGTGCGTGTGGAGGACGTCGGGGCGACGGCCTCGGACGATCCCGAGGAGCCGTGCGAAGCGCGAGCGGGCTGGCGGCGCTCCCGAGCGGGACGCGCTCGACCGGCACGCCGCGTCGCCTCGAGCCGCGAGCGCGAACTCCGCGGCGCCCGGCTCGCCCTCGTGGAGCATCACGAGCTCGACGTCGAAGCCGCGCTCCCGGAGCGCGGGCAGCAGCAGGAGCAGGTGGTTCTCCGAGCCGGAGATCCCCGAGACCTTCGACGACGTGGAGGACCCGGGGCGCTCACCCCGCAGCTCGACGACGCGGTCGGCCCACGTCTCGACCGAGTGCTCGCGGACGACGATCTCGCGGAGCGAGCGGCCGACCGCGTCGCGGTCGGCGCTCAGGAGCCCGACGATCGCCAGCGCGAGCGCGTCGACGTCGCCGCTCGCGAAGCGGAGCTCCGGCGGCAGCAGCGTGTCGAACGCGGGATTCGAGGCGAGGACGGGCATGCAGGTCGCGGCCGCCTCGTACACGACCTTGTCGGCCGCGCCCGCGCGCATGTCGTTGACGAGCGCGTCGACCTCGGCGTAGAGCCCCGGCACCGTGTGACGGGGCACCGCGTGGCGGATGTCGACCCGGTCGAGGAGGCCGAGGTCGATCACGAGCCGCTCGAGCGCGATCTTGTGCAGCCGCTCCTCCTCCGTCAGGGACGGGCCGATCACGAGCAGCTTGACGTCCGGGACGAGCGCGACCGCGCGGATGATCGTCTCCAGGCCCTTCGAGGGCGACGTGCGTCCGAGCGCGAGGAGCGTCAGCTCGTCCCGCGCCGGGCGCTCGACGCACGGGAGGTCGGAGACGTCGATCCCGTGGCCGATCGCGACGAGCTTCTTCGACCGCAGCGGGAACGTCCGCTGGTCGACGCTGAGCACGAGGGTCGAGAGGCGCTCGGCGGTCGAGAGGAGCCGGCTCCGGCGCCAGTGCGTGAACCACAGGAGCACGCGGCACGCGAAGCGGCCGCGCGACCGGCGCGGCGAGGACGGCGTAGATCGGGCACATGTGCGCGAGAACGGCGCCCGGCCGGGGCCGCCGGACGAGCTCACGCGAGAGCGCGCTCTCGAAGCGGAGCCCGCGGCCTGCCCGGTGACCGCGACCGGAACAGCCGCACGCGGCAGTTGTCGGGCAGCGCGCCGTCGACCGCGCTGTCCGCGAGGACGACGAGCTCGTCGACGCGCTCGGCGAGGGCGCGCAGCTTGGCGACCGTCGCCCCGAGCACCGGGCTCGCGGGGTCGACCTGCTGCGTGACGACGACGAGCCTCATGCCCTGCGCGCGACGACGGCGCGTCCCACGAGCTCGGCGACGCGGTCGGCGTACTCCTCGGGCGTGTACGTCCACGACGCGGACGAGCGCCCGGCCGCCCTCACCGAGGCGCTGCGCCAGCGCGCGGTCGGAGAGGACCCGGACGAGCGCCGTCGGCGATCTCGTCCGGCCGGTCCGGGTCGACGAGGACCCCGGTCTCGCCGTCCCGAGACGACGTCGGGGATCCCGCCCGCCCGCGCCCCGACCACGGCACGCCCGCGGCACAGCGCCTCGAGCACCACCCGGGGCGTGCCCTCGGAGCGCGACGCGAGAAGCAGCAGCCAGGAGTCGTCGAACGCCGTCACGACGTCGGCCGTCTCGAGTCGCCGGTCCCAGCCGAACGCGGCCCGGGAGCTCGCGGACGAGCGCCTCCAGGACGTCGCGGTGACGCCCGTCGCCGACGAGCCGGAGCGTCGCCTCGGGCACGCGCGGCGCGGCGAGGCGCCAGGCCTCTGCGATCGCATGGATGTTCTTGTATCGCTCCAGCGACGCCGATGAACAGGGCGACGGGCGCGTCGGGGAGCGGCGCGACGGGCGGCTCCGAGAACGCCGTGAGCTCGGTGTAGGTCGTGAACACGCCCGCCGGCTCGACGCCCGCCTCGCGGACGATGCCCGTCGTGAACGGCGAGAGCGTGCGGACGGCGTCCGCGCCGCGGATCGCGACGAGCGCGGCGCGATCGGCGAGCGGCGCGACGACCGCTCGCGCGCGCGAGCCGTAGAGCCGTGACCACGTCCGCCAGTCGCCGTGGATCTCGACCACGACGGCGGCGTCGCTCCGCGCGAGCGTGCGTCCGGCGAGTGCCGCGAGCGCCTCGTACGGGCTCTGCGCGAGGATCGCGTCGGCGGGCGCGCGCCGGAGCTCCCGCGCGATCCGGACCGGCAGCGAGCCGTAGAAGGCCGGGCCGTCGAGCGCGGCGACGGGCGTGCCGCGCTGCAGGGCGAAGGTGTCGTCGCCCGCGGAGGCTCCGCGCGGCGCGGCGGCGAGGACGCGCAGGTCGAGCCGCTCGCCGAGCGCGTCGAACTTCCGCGCGAGCGACTCGTTCAGCGGCAGCCGGTACCGCGTCCGCCCGACCATCAGGACGCGCGGCTTCACGCGGTCCTCGCCCTCGATCGCCTGCACGATCCGCTGCAGGATACGCGGCTCGGAGAGCTCCTCCACCGACGGCGCCGCGGCCGCCGCGAGCGCGCGCGCGAAGCTCGTCGTCGCGACCGATGCGCTCGATCGCCGCCGCGATCGCGTCGACGTCGCCGGCGGGCACGAGGAGGCCGTTCTCGCCGTCGACGACGACCTCGGGGATCCCGCCCACCGCCGTCGCGATCACCGGCGTCCCGACCGCCAGCGCCTCGAGCAGCGTGTGCGGGAGGTTCTCCCAGGCCGACGTGAGCAGCGCCGACGTCGACGGCGCGGAAGAGCGCGACGACGTCGTCGCGCGTGCCCGGCGCCGAGGAACCGCACGCGGTCGCGCGATGCCGAGCGCCGCCGCGTGCCGCTCGAGCGCCGGTCCGCTCGGGCCCGTCCCCGAGGACGAGGAGCTCGACGTCGTCGACCCGCGCGACGGCCTCGAGCGCGTCGCCGAGCGCCTTCTGCGCGGTGAGCCGCCCCGCCGTGCCGAGCGCGAGCCGTCGGACGCCGAGCGCGGCGCGCGCCTCCTCGCGCGACGGCAGCGGCGGCAGCTCGGGCGCCGGATTCGGGACGACGGTGACCCGGTCGGCGTCAGCCCCCAGCCGAGCGCGATCTCGCGCAGGTAGGCGCTCGGGACGACGACGCGGCGCGCGCGGCGGAGCGCCGCGGTCCGGGTCGCGCGCAGCGCGCCGGACGCGGAGCCCGCCGCGACGCTCGCTGGAACTCCTCGAGCGTGCCGTCGAACCGGCCCGAGCGCCGCTCGCGCTCGAACGCCTCGTCGGCGACGAGCTTGACGACGAGCGGGCGCCGCGCGAGCGCCGCGCCGAGCGCGGCGCGGCGCACCATCGTCGTCGCGTACACGCCGGTCGGCGCCGCGGGCCGCGCGCCGCACCTCGCGCACCACCGCGAGGTGACGAAGCGGCGCGGGCCGGCGAGCGCGAGACCCAGCGCACGCGGTACGGCCGCGGCGCCGGCTCGCGCGTCGGCCGTCGTCACGACCTCCACCCCGTGCCCGCGCCTCGAGCAGGGCGGCGGCGAGCGCCGGCGCGTGGCTTGCGGGGCCGCCGACGTCGGGCGGCCAGATGCCGCTCACGACGACGACCTTCACGACTCGGCGGCCGCCCGCGGCTCCGACGACCGCCGCCCGACGCGCGCAGCTCGTCGCGGAGCCGGACGAGGATCACGACCCACGCGAGCGGCGAAGACGAGCGTCGACACGAGGATCGCGACCGCCGCGCCGGTGACGCCGTCCGCGTCGCCGAGGACGACGACGAGCGGCAGCAGCACGAGCGCCTCGAGCGAGTGCGTGACGATCCGCAGGCGCGGCCGGCCGATCGTGACCGGCAGCGACTTCGACCAGCCGAGCACAGCAGGATCGCGGCCGACGACGAGCACGATCCGCGCCGCGTCGACCGCCGGCAGGTACTCCTCGCCGAAGACGACCCGCACGAGCCACGGCATCGCGAGGAGGAAGACCGGCACGGCGACGAGCGCGACGGCGGCGGCCCCGAGCGAGTAGCGCTTCACGCCGCGAAGCACCGTCTGCGCGCGGCCGTGCTCCCAGTCGCGCGTCTGCTCGGTGAGGAGCACGAGGCGCACCGGGGCGCTCGCCGCCGAGAAGCCGCTCTGCGGCGCGAGGGCGACGCGGTAGTAGCCGACCTGCGTCGTGCCGGCGACGACGCCGAGCAGGACGGGTGTCAGCGCCGCGCGCAGCGAGATGACGCCGGTCGCGACGCTCGACTGCACGACGAACGAGACGATCTCGCGGCGGTCCTCGCCGATCGCACGGGCCTCGCCGCGCGGGAAGCGGCGGAGGGCGACGGCACCCGCCGTGCCCGGCGACCGCGGTCGCGACGAGCTGCCCGACGACCATCGCCGCGAGCGCCTCCGTGACGCCGAACGACGCGCCGATCGAGGATCGCGACGAGCCGGATCCCCATCGTCACCGAGAGGAGCCAGCCGCGGAGGTCGTAGCGGCCGCGGAGGAGCAGGGCGCTCGCGCTGACGTTCTCCGGCGCCGCGAGCAGCGGCAGCGCCGCGGCCGCGACCATCGGCCCGGCGAGCCCGTCGGCGCCGAAGACGGCTGTCCGCGACGGGCGCGAGGAGCAGGAGGAGCACGCTCGCGAGGGCGCCGCCGACGAGCTTGAGCTCGAGCGCGCGCCGGAAGAGCCGGCGGAGCTTCCCCAGTCCTCCGCGGCGACGTAGCGGAAGCCGAACTTCGTGAGGCTCTCCTCGACGGTCAGGTCGAGCAGGGTCTGCGCGAGACCGACGACCGCCATCACCGTCGCGAAGAGGCCGAACCCCTCGAGGCCGAGCATCCGCGCCGCCGCGATCGTGCCGAGGATGCCGAGGGCGACCGAGAGATAGAGCCCGGCTGCGGTCGCGACGCGGCGCCGGAGGACGCTCGGGGCCATCGTGGGGGGTCAGTGTAGGCGAGGTGGTGTCGGACTTAAGTCCGACACCTCGGGCGCTACAGTCCGCACGGTGACGGCCGAGCCGGTGCCCCGGACGCACCCGTCCGCCGGCACGGTGCGGGCGCTCGTCGGCGACGCGCCCGTCGAGGCGCTCGTGCTCGCGGCCGCGGTGCCGTTCCTCTTCCTCCACGCGACCTACCAGCCGACGCTCTCGATCGACGTCGGCTCGACGTCGATCGACGTGACGCTCGCCGACGTCGCGATCGCCGCGACGCTCGTCGCCGCCGTCCGCGCGGGCGGCGCGGAGGGCTGGGAGCCGCTCCGGCGCGCGCGCTGGATCCTCGCCTCGCCGCCGCGCTCGTGCTCGTCGGCGCCCTGTCGCTCGCGACGCCGTCGCTCCTCGGCGAGGAGTACGACGTCGGCGTCCACGCGGTCAGCGTCGCGAAGTTCGCGTGGTACGCGTGCCTGCTGCCGGCGACGTCCTGCTCGTGCGCTCGGTGCGCGACGCCGTCCCGCTCCTCCGCGCGATCGTCGCGTGGAGCGTCGCCGCGACGACGGTCGGGCTGCTCCAGTTCCTCGGCGCTCGTCGCCGAGTTCGAGGGAAAGCGGCCGGGGCAGCGCGAGCCGTCGTTCGTCGGCATCCACGACTTCGCGGCGCTCTCGGGCGCCGCCCTCGTGGTCGGCGCGGTCGGCGTCGCGCTCGGCGACGGCCGGCCGGTCGGCCGGCGCTGGTCGGCGGTCGCGCTCGCGGCGGGCGCGCTCGGCGTCGTCCTCTCGGGCGCGATGACGGCGGTGCTCGGCGCTCTGGCTCGCCGTCGCGGCCGTGCTCCTCGGCGCGCGCGCGCTCGGTCGTCCTCCGCGCGCGGCGGGCGCTGGCGCTCCTCGGGCGTCACGCTCCTCGTGACGGCCGGGCACGGCGGCGATGCGGGCCGACACGATCGAGCGCTTCGCGGAGTTCATCGGCATCCGCGACCGCGTCGAGCAGACCGGGCGTCGAGAGCTACGCGCACCGCACGCTGCTCGCGTACATCGGCGGCCGCATCTGGCTCGACAACCCGATCACCGGCGTCGGCTGGCAGGCGTCGAGCGAGGAGTGGGCGTACGGCCCCTTCCTCGACGACGCCCGCGCGCGGTTCCCGGACGAGCCCGAGCAGGCGTTCCCCGCGCCCGACCGGCCGTGGGGCGATCCAGCTGCTCTACCTGCAGGTCGCGGCCGACCTCGGGATCGCCGGGATCGCCGCGCTGCTCGCGCTCGCGGCGACGGGCATCGCCGCGGGGATCCGCGGGATCCGCTCGTCCCCGGTCGCGCTCGTCGGCCTCGGCTGGCTCCTGGTCGCGACCGGCGTCTGGGCCGGGATCGGGCTCGTGCCCGGCCTCCCGCTCGGCGCGCTGACCTGGCTCGCCTTCGGGCTGGTGACCGTCCGTGAGTGACGGCATGGTGCAGGACCCGCGCCTCGACCCGCCGCTCTCGATGCCGACGTACGCGGTGCGGGCGCCGCTCGCACGCTGGCTCGCGGACGAGGCGCGACGCGCGGCGGCCGACCTCGGCGCGTACCGCCTGCTCGACGTCGGCTGCGGCGAGAAGCCGTACGCGCGCGCTGTTCGCGCCGCACGTCTCCGAGTACGTCGGGCTCGACACGGCCGCCGACCCGAACGCCGACCTCGTCGGCCCGATCGAAGGCGATCCCCGCGGAGGACGCGTCGTTCGACGTCGTCGCTCTGCATCCAGGTGCTCGAGCACGTCGACGACCCGGCGCAGGGCGTCCGCGAGCTGCCGCGCGTCACGCGACCCGGCGGCCGCGTGCTCCTCTCGACGCACGGCGCGATGGTCTACCACCCGAACCCCGTCGACCTCTGGCGCTGGACGCACGAAGGGCTCGAGCGGCTGTTCGCGGAGAACGGCGACTGGCGTTCGGTTACGGTGACGCCCGGCTCCGGCACGGCCTCGTCCCTCGCGATGCTCAACGCCATCTACCTCGAGCACGTCCTGCGCAGGACGCCGCTCCGCCCGGTGCGCGGCGCTGTCGTCGCGGGCCTGAACCGGGCTCGCGCGCGCGCTCGACCGGCGCTCCGCGCACGCTCCGCGAGCCGCGCCCGGGCACCCTCGCCGGCGAACTACCACGTCGTCGCGGAGAAGGCGCCGTGACGCGCGTCCTCGTCACCGGCGGCGCCGGCTTCATCGGCTCGAACCTCGTCGCAGGCGCTGCTCGAGCGCGGGGACGACGTCCGCGTGCTCGACAACTTCTCGACGGGCAGCCGCGCGAACCTCGCGGCGCTCGGGCGCGAGGTCGAGGTCGTCGAGGGCGACCTCCGCTCGTACGAGCGCGTCCACACGGCCGTGCGCGGCGTCGAGGTCGTCTTCCACCAGGGCGCGCTCGGCTCGGTGCCGCGCTCGGTGCAGGACCCGCTCACGTCGACGGCGGTCAACGTCGAGGGCACGCTCAACGTCCTGCTCGCCGCGCGCGACGAGGGCATCCGCCGCGTCGTGGCGGCGTCGTCGTCGTCCGTCTACGGCGACGGCGGGACGTTCCCGCGCGTCGAGACGCAGGCGCCCGACCCGCATCTCGCCCTACGCCGTCGCGAAGCTCGCCGCCGAGCGGTTCTGCGTCACGCTTCACGCGCGTCTACGGGATCGAGACCGTCGCGCTGCGCTACTTCAACGTCTTCGGCCCGCGGCAGGACCCGACGTCGCAGTACGCGGCCGTCGTGCCGCGGTTCATCGAGCGCGATCGCCGCGGGCCGGCCGCGTCACGGTCCACGGCGACGGCGAGCAGTCGCGCGACTTCACGTACGTCGAGAACGTCGTCGCCGCGAACCTGCTCGCGGCGGACGCGCGCGGGGCCGAGGGCCGCGTCCTCAACATCGCGACCGGCGGCTCGGAGACGGTCAACGCGCTCGCGGACACGATCGGCCGGCTGCTCGGCAGGCCGGTCGAGAAGACGTACGGCCCGGCGCAGCCCGGCGACGTGCGAGAGTCGTGGGCGGACGTGACCGCCGCGCGCGAGGCGATCGGCTACGAGCCGTCGGTGACGTTCGAGGAAGGCTGCAGCGGACGATCGAGGCGATGAGCTCGCCGAGAGGGAGCGTGAGATGAGCGAGGACGGCTACGCATTCGGCACGATCGACGAGCTCGGCGAGGGGTACGGCTTCCGCAAGGTGCGACAGGCGCTCGGCGTCGAGGCGTTCGGCGTCAACGTCGTCGTGATGCCGCCGCGCTACGAGGGCTTCTTCCACTACCACGACGAGCAGGACGAGCTCTACTTCGTCCACGCGGGGACGGCGCGCGTCGAGGTCGGCGGCGAGGAGCGGCTCCTCGGGCCGGGCGGGATGGTGCACGTCCGCTCGACGACGCCGCGGCGCGTCTCGAACGGCGGCGACGACGACCTCGTCGTGCTCATCGTGGGCGCGAAGGACGGCTACGTCGGCCGCGACGGCCAGATGGTCGACGAGGCCGACGTCGAGCGGCGCCGCGCGTTCGGCTCCGCAGCGGGGCGTGACGCCTCGCCCTAGAGCGCGTCCTCCGGCGGCGGCTCGCCGGGCGCGGCGCGAAGCGCGGCGCCCGCGAGGCCGAACACGACCACCGCGAGCCAGTGGATCCCGATCACGTCCGTCTGGAGCCCGAGGACGGCGAAGGCCGCGAGCGACGCGGTCAGCCACGGCGACCGGCGCCGGAGCGCGAGGGCGAGCGCCACGAGCCAGCCGACGAACGCGGCGAGCCCGAGCACGCCGGTATCGACGCCGAGCTCGGTGTAGGTCGACTCGCCCGCCTTCACGTCGGCGCCGGTGCGTGACGCCGAGACGCCGGCGTTCCCGAGCCCGAATCCCCACGGATGCTCGGCGACCGTCCGGATCCCGTCGCGGAGCGCGCGCCAGTGGCTCGCGGTCGAGCTCTCGCCGGGGTCGAGGGGCCGTCCGACGCCTCGCCCTCCTCGGCGGCGTTCTCGCGCAGGCAGGCGAGCTCGGTCGCCGTGTAGGTCGTCTGTCGGCCCGATCGTCGGGAAGACCGCGACGAACGCCGAGCGAGACCGACGAGCGATCCGGCCGCGAGCCCGCACGTGCGCCCACGAGCGGCGGAGCGCGCGCGAGCACGAGGAGCCCGGCGGCGAGCGCGAGGAAGGCTGCGCGCGTGTGCGTCCAGAGAAGCCCGACGTACACGAGCACGCCGGCGGCGATCGTCCAGCGCCGCGGCACGCACGCCGCCGCGAGCAGGAGCAGCACGACGACGAGCGCGTAGGCGGTCGCGAGCGGGCTCAGGAACGTCGAGACGAGCCGCCGCACCGGGCTCTCCTCGTCGGTGTTGAGGATCCAGTTCTCCGGCAGGCCCGAGAGGCACTCGTACGCGAGGCCGAGCTGCTCCTCGAACCAGCCCGGGACCCCGGAGTCGCGCCACGTCTCGAGCGGCACGAGGTACACGTCGACGAGCCCCCAGACCGCAAGCCCGCACGCGACGCCGACGAGCGTCAGCCCGATCCGCCGCCACCAGGCGCGGTCGAGCGGGAGGAGCCGTCCGAGCGAGGTAGGCGCCGAGCGGGAGCAGGTGATGGCGGAGCGCGTACAGCTCCCCGCGCGCTGTCGCCTCGCCGTCGAGCCACGACTGCGGCAGGAGCCAGTAGACGACGACGATCGCGCCGTACGCGAGCGCGAGCCGGTCGGCCCAGTGGAGTGTGGGTAGCGAGCGCCGGCCGCGACGAGCGCGGCCGCGAGCGCGACGAGCAGGAGCACGTCCTTCCAGGCCGCCACGACGTCGAGCGCGGTGTCGCGCACGCCGGCGTCCCAGAGCAGCGCCATCGCGAGGTTGTGGAGCGCGAGCCCGACGATCAGGACGACGAGCGCGAGCCGGGCGACGCGCACGCTCACGTCGATGCGACGAGCGTCAGCCAGAGGTTGTCGATCCGCACCGGGCCGGGGAACAGCGCACGCAACCCGGACGAGCCGAGGAGGTGGTTCTCCTTCGCCCACGGCATCCGCGCGAGGTCGTACGCGCGGTCGGCGAGCGGCTCGGGCAGCCAGTGGACGAGCGGAAGCCGCGTGTGCACCTCGACCGGGAACCAGCGGTTCGGGGTCGTGACGAAGACACGGCGCCCGACGCGCAGCGCCTCGCGGACGAGCGCCTCCTGGCGGTCGCGGCGACCGACGTGCTCGATCACCGCGTTCGAGTGGACGACGTCGAACGCGCCGTCCGCGAACGGGAGCGCGCACGCGTCACCCTGCACGTACGCGATCCCGGGAAACCGCTCGCGGAAGCGCGCGCCGTCGTGGAGGCCGAGCGCAGTGATCCGCTCCGGCCAGGGGTACGCCTCCTCGAGGTAGTTGTGCGTCGTGCAGCCGCCCTCGCCGCCGGACTCGCCGAGCGACACCTCGTCGGCGCCGACGTCGAGCACGGTCGTCCCGGAGTCGGGTCGCATCAGTTCGAGGAAGAGCGCGAGCTTGCGCCTGCGCGAGCGGAGCGAGATCGCATCGGCGAGCCGCACGGTCGGAGGCCCAGCGTACCCTCGGAGTAGGCTGGCCCGATGGTGATCTAGTGGTCGAGGACGTCATCACGCCGACCGGCCCGTACCGCCTCTCGTTCAGGGCGCGGAGGGGGATCTGGAGCGGCGCGCTGCCCGGTGGGCGCTCGGCGAGCGCCCACCAGCGGCCCGACGGGCGCGTCGTCGTTCGCGCCACCGACGAGGAGGGACTGGCCACCGCGCGCTTCATGCTCGCCGTCGACGACGACACGAGCGGCTTCCATCGGCGCTTCGCCGAGACCCGCTGATCGGCCCGTCGAGCCGGGCGTTCGTCGGCTACCGGACCCGCCGCGTCGCGACCGTCGCACACGCCGTCGTCCGCGCGATGTGCGGACAGCTCGTCGAGGCCCGTCGCGCCCGGGCGCTCGAGCGCGCGATCGCCCGCGCGTGCGGGGACGAGGTCGTGACGCAGGAGGCGCTCGCACGGCTCTCGCCCGTCCAGCTGCGACGCCTCGGGCTCGCCCAGCACCGGGCGACGGCCCTGCATCGCCTCACGGCGACGATCGACTTCGAGTCGCTGCACGCGCATCCGACCTCGACCGTCGCAGCCCGTCTCTGCCGCGAGCGCAACGTCGGGCCGTGGTCGGTCGGCGTCGTCGCCATCGAGGGGCTCGGCCGCTACGACCACGGCCTCGTCGGCGACCTCTCGCTCGTGAAGCTCCACTCGTCGCTCGCCGGGCGCTGGGTCGACGGGCACGAAACGGCAGCGCTCCTCGCCCCGTACGGCGAATGGCAGGGGCTCGCCGGCGAGATCCTGCTGCTCGGCTGGTCGCGCGGGCTCGTGCCCGGCGCGTCGATGGACCTCGCTCGCATCGCCCGCCGGCGCGCCCGGCGCGCGGCCTGAGTCCGGTCGAAGACCTACGAGAAAGGGAGGACCGGGCGGAACTTGCCGCCCGCGCCCGCGGCGAGGCCCTGGTCGAGGACGATCTCGACCTCCGAGCCCTCGAGGAGCGCGCGCACACGCGCCGCGACAGCGTCGGACACCGTCCGCCGGCTCGCCCTCGACGGTGCGAAGCCGCAGCTCGAACCGGCCGGGCGCGCGCTCGACGAGCTGGAAGCGGACGACCTCGGGCACCTCGGCGCACCGCGCGACCTCGTCCGGGGTGATGCGCCGGCCGCCCGGTAGCCGGACGACGTCGGCTGTCCGCCCGACGATCTCCACGAGCCGCGGCGAGGCCCGCCCGCACGGGCATGCGTCGCGCTCGATCCGGCCGAGATCGCCGAGCCGGTAGTTGAGCAGGACGGTCCCGCGGTTCACGAGGTTCGTGATCACGAGCTCCCCGGTCGTCCCGTCGGGAACAGCGGCGCCGGTCTCGTCGACCGCGACGACGTGGACGAGGTCGTCGTGGAGATGGAACCCGTTCCGCTGCTCGCAGACGTAGCCGAGGCGGAGCGACTCCGCCGCGCCGTATCCGCCGAGGACGGGCACCCCTAGCGCACGCTCGATCTCGCCACGCCCGTAGCCCGTCATCGCGTCGGCGCCGTAGCGGATCACCTTGGGGAGGTGCGCAAGCCCGCCGCGCGCCGCGACCGTCCGGAACAGGAGCTTCGAGGTAGGAGCCGAAGCCGACGACCAGTTCGGGCTTCGCCTCCTCGATCGCCGCGACCGCGACGTCGAGCGGGTCGTCCGTCGAGACGACCGTCTTCTTCGGCCTGCCGGGCCGCCACGCGAGCCCGCGGTTGGCACGGTCGACCTGCCGCGCGGTGGCCTCCGGCTCGAGCACGGCGACCACCGAGCCGCCGAACGCGGGGACGCCGAAGGTCGAGACGGGCTTGCTCTCACGCCGGCTCCAGACGATGTTCCGGAGGAGCGACGCGCGGTCGTGCGCGATCGGGAGCGGCTCGCCCGTGACACCGCTCGTATGGACAACGCTGACGTCCTCGTCGGCGACCGCGGCCGACCGCAGGCGGCTCGGATCCGAGGCCACGGCCGCGCGGTCGAGGAGCGGCAGACGTCCCAGGTCGTCGGCGGTCCGGATCTCGCGCGCGTCGATGCCGAGCTCGCGAAACAGCTCGCGGTAGTGCGTGACGGAGGCAGCGGCCTCCTCGACCAACGCGCGGACGCGCTCGTCCCGCGCGCGCGCCACCTCGTCGGCGGGCCGGAGCGGCATGCGCATGCCCCCACGCCACTCGCGCAGGACCGTCAGCGTGCCTGCGACGCGATCGAGAACCGCCACGGCGCCACGCTACAGGACCTACACTCGTGCCATGACCATCGAGAGCCGGCGCATCGCGGTGCTCGGAGCCGGGCGGATCGGCGAGGCGCTCATCTCCGGGCTCTCTCGTCGGGCTGGCGCGGGCCGGACGACATCATCGCCTCGACGCGACGTCCCGAGCGCGTCGGCGAGCTCACCGAGCGCTACGGGATCGACGTCACGGCGAGCAACGTCGAGGCGGCCGCCGGCGCGGCCCTGGTCGTCGTCGCCGTCAAGCCGCAGGACATCGACGCCCTGCTCGGCGAGATCGGCACCGCGATCACGCCCGAGCAGATCGTCCTCACCGTCGCGGCCGCAACCCCGACCGCGACGATCGAGCGTCACCTCGCCGCGGGCGTCCCGGTCGTCCGGGCGATGCCCAACACGCCCTCGACCGTTCACGAGGGCATCGCTGGGCTCTGCGCCGGCGCGCATGCCGACGACGCGCACGTGACGCTCGCCGAGGAGGCGCTCGCCCACCTCGGATCGGTGGTGCGCGTCCCGGAGCGCCACATGGATGCGGTCACGGCCGTCTCCGGCTCCGGCCCGGCGTACTTCGCCCTCCTCGCGGAGGCGATGATCGAGGCCGGGCTCCTCCTCGGCCTCTCGCGCGAGATCTCGACCCAGCTCGTCATCCAGACGATGCTCGGCACGGCGAAGCAGCTCCGCGACGAGGGGCTCCACCCCGTGGAGCTGCGCGAGATGGTCACCTCGCCGGGCGGGACGACGATCGCCGCGATCCGCGAGCTCGAGTCCGCCGGCGTGCGCGCCGCGTTCCTGAACGCGATCCAGGCGGCGATGGCGCGCGCGCGAGAGCTGGCCGCCGGCTCGGACTGAACCCATAGGGGTCTGACGCCTCGGGGTCAGACCCCCGCGAGGCGTTGGCTTGGTGGAAGCGCCACGGGGGACAGACCCCTTCGGGGTCAGTCCCCTGGCAAGAGGCTGGACCGCAGCGGCTCGAGCGGGAACGCCGCGCTCCCGCGCGAGCGCATCCAGCACGAGCACCGTGTCGGCCACGGCGACGTCCTCGAGGAAGGCGTCGCGCTCCTCGAACGACGCCAGCACCGCGCGGCGAGCGGCCGCGAAGTCGTCGGCCCGCCCGCGCGCGAGCGCGCCGAGCGCGTGCGCGACCGAGACGGGTCGAGGCCGTCCGCCTCGATCCGGTCCGCGAATCGGCCCCGCCTCGGCGTCGCGCCCGAGGACGAGCAGCGCGAGCGCGGCGCAGTAGCCGCCGATCGGGCCGGACGCGTCGAGCGCACCCGCGGCGAGCGTCGGCCTCGGCGTCGGCCCGTGCGCCGGCTGCGTCCCCGCCATCAGCCGGCAGCGGAGCATCGCGATCGGGCCGGCCCCAGCTCCCCGGCGGCGCAGCGTGCCAGCTCGTCGCGTACTCCTCGGCCGCCCGCCGAGGAGTGCCGAGGCGGCGGCCGTGTCGCCGTCCATCAGCGCGGCGAGCCCGGCCGCCCACGACGCGCCGGCGATGCCCGCGAGCCGGAGGTCGTCGCGCTCCCCGTCGCCGGCATGCGTCGCTGACCGCCGATCGTGCTCGCCCTCCGCCCACGCGCGCTTCGCCGCCCAGTCCATGCGCAGAACGTACAGTCGCACGCCGTGGCGGGCGTCTGATTGAACGGTCAGTCAACGCCGGCTATGCTCAGCCGCATGGCGCGCGAGCTGCAGGAGGTCGTGTTCGTCGACGGCGTCCGCACGGCGTTCGGCAAGGCGGGTGCCGGCGGCCTGTTCTGGAAGACGCGCGCCGACGACATGGGCGTCAAGGTCGTCCGCGAGCTCCTGCGCCGGAACCCCGACGCGCCGCCGGAGCGGATCGGCGACGTCGTGATGGCCGCGACCGCCCAGGTGGGCGACCAGGGCCTGACGCTCGGCCGCGACGTCGGCCTCCTCGCCGGCCTGCCGCACACGGTGCCCGGGCTTCGCCGTCGACCGGATGTGCGCGGGCGCGCTGACCGCGACGACCGCCGCGGCGGGCGAGATCGCGATGGGCGCCTGCGACCTCGCGATCGCGGGCGGCGTCGAGCACATGGGCCACCACCCGATGGGCGAGGACGTCGACTTCAACCCGCGCTTCGTCTCCGAGCGGCTGATCGACGAGAGCGCCGCCGTGATGGGGCAGACCGCCGAGAACCTGCACGACGCGTTCCCCGACCTGACGAAGGAGGCCGCCGACCGCTACGCCGCCGAGTCGCAGCGGCGCGCGGCCGAGGCGTGGGCGGATCCGGACGGCGTGTTCGCCCGCACGGTCGTGCCGATGAGCGTCTTCACCGACGAGGGCTGGAAGGTCGCCGAGCGCGACGAGTTCCTCCGGCCCGAGACGACGCTCGAGGGCCTCGCCGAGCTGCGGACGCCGTTCCGCGCCGGCGGGCGGGTCACGGCCGGCAACTCGGCCGGCCTGACCGACGGCGCGACGGCGGCGCTCCTCGCCTCCGAGGCCGCCGCGGCGGAGCTCGGGCTCGAGCCGCGCATGCGCCTCGTCGGGTTCGCGTACGCGGGTGTCGAGCCGCACCTGATGGGGCTCGGGCCCGTGCCGGCGACGGAGCGCGTCCTCGAGCGCGCCGGGATCGGGATCGACGACGTCGGCCTCTTCGAGCTCAACGAGCCGTTCGCCGTCCAGGTGCTGACCTGGTGCGACGGGGTCGGCGTCGCGCCGGACGACCCGCGCCTCAACCCGTACGGCGGCGCGATCGCCTGCGGCCACCCGCTTGCCGCGACGGGCGTGCGGCTGATGGCGCAGCTCGCCTACGGCTTCGAGCAGCGGCCGGACGTCCGCTACGGGCTGACCGCGCTCTGCATCGGGATGGGAATGGGCGCCGCGCTCCTCTGGGAGAACGCGCGGCATGGCTGACGCGACCCGTCACGCAGTTCCACCTCCAGCGCCTCGACACGCGCGTCGGGCCGGTCGCGCTCGTCACGATCGACAACGGCGCCGACTGGCGCAAGCCGAACACGTTCGGCGAGGCGGCGCTGCGGTCGCTCGGCGACGTGCTCGGCCGCTCGCGGACGCGCGACTGGCGCGGGCTGCTCGTCACGGGCAAGCCGCTCGTCTTCGCCGCGGGCGCCGACATCACGCAGTTCCCGGGGATCACCGCCGAGCGCGCCCGGGAGGGCGCCGCCGCCGGGCACGAGCTCTTCGGGCGGCTGCGCGAGCTGCCGTTCCCGACGCTCGCGGCGGTCAACGGCGCCGCGCTCGGAGGCGGCCTCGAGCTCGCGCTCCACTGCGACGTCCGCACGATGGCGTCGAACGTCCGCCACGTCGGCTTCCCCGAGGTGTTCCTCGGGCTCTTCCCCGCCTGGGGCGGCACGCAGCTCGCGCCGCGGCTGATCGGCGCCGAGGCGGCCGTGAAGCTGATCGTCGACAACCCGCTCAAGCAGAACCGGCTGATCCGCGCCGCCGACGCGCTCGAGCTCGGGCTCGTCGACCACGTGCTCGAGCCCGGTCGAGTTCGTCGACGAGTCGCTCGAGCTCCTCCTCCGCCGGATCGAGGCGGGCGAGGGGAAGCGCGAGCCGGCGGCCGACCTCTCCGACGTCGCCGAGGTCGTGCGCAAGGCACGCTCGCGCGTCGACGACGTCGTCCACGGCCAGGCGCCCGCGCCCGTACAGGGCGCTCGAGCTGATCGAGGGCGCGGCGACGTGGACGCTCGAGGAGGGCTACGCCGCCGAGGAGGAGGCGCTCGCCGAGCTGCTGCCGGGCCCCGAGGCGCAGGCGTCGATCTACGCCTTCGACGTCGTCGAGCGGCAGGATCAAGCGCCCGGCCGGGATCCCCGACGCGCAGCCGCGGCGGATCCAGCGCGTCGGCCTCGTCGGCGCCGGGCTGATGGCCACGCAGCTCGCGACGCTGTTCCTGCGCCGCCTCGAGGTGCCCGTCGTGCTGACCGACGTCGACGCGGAGCGGGCCGAGCAGAGCCGTCGAGTCGATCCGGGGCGAGCTCGCCGGCCTCGTCGCGAAGGGACGCCTCGGCGAGGGCAAGGCGCGCTTCCTCGGCTCGATCGTCACCGCCGGAGACGGGGACGGAGGCGTACGCCGGCTGCGACCTCGTGCTCGAGGCGGTGTTCGAGGAGCTCGACGTCAAGCGCGAGGTCTTCGGCGCGCTCGAGGCAGGTCGTCTCGCCCGAGTGCCTGCTCGTGACGAACACGTCCGCGCTCTCGGTCGCCGCGATGGCCGAGGGCCTCGAGCACCCGGAGCGCGTCGTCGGCCTCCACTTCTTCAACCCCGTCGCGGTGCTGCCCCTCGTCGAGGTCGTGCGGACGCCGGCGACGGACGACGTGACGCTCGCGACCGCCTGGGACGTGACGCGGAAGCTCGGCAAGCGCGGCGTGCTCGTGAAGGACGCGCCGGCGTTCGTCGTGAACCGGATGCTCACGCGCCAGTCGACCGTCCTGATGCAGGCGCTCGAGAGCGGCAACACGTTCGAGGAGACCGACGAGGCGGCGCTCCGGCTCGGGATCCCGATGCCGCCCTCGGCGCTCCTCGCGATGGTCGGGCCCCGCGTGGCGAACCACGTCCTCCAGACGCTCAACGCCGCGTTCCCGGACCGGTTCCCGCTCTCCCCGACGCTCCAGGCGCTCGCGGACGGCGAGCTGCCCGTCGCTCGAGGCGAAGGACGGACGCGCGACGCGTCGACGAGATCCACGAGCGGATCCTCGAGGCGCTCGCCGACGAGGCGCGCCACATCCTCGACGAGGGCGTCGTGTCGAGCGCGGCCGAGATCGACGCCTGCCTGATCCTCGGCGCCGGCTACCCGTTCTTCCGCGGCGGGATCACGAAGCACCTCGACCAGACGGGCGTCTCGCAGCGCGTCATCGGGCAAGCCGCTCGGCCGAGATCGGAGCCGACCGCGGCTATCCCACGTCCGCCCGGTTCGGGTACTCTCCGGGGTGCAGCGACGCCGGCGCGGAACAACGCCCGTGCGAGCTGCCTTCCTCGAACGGTTGCGCACGACTGGAGCGGCGCGTTTCGAGGCTGCTGCGCACATGCAGGAATCCACCATCACCTCGATCTCCTCGTCCGAGCGCGCTCGGCTCTGGAGGACGCCGCGGCCCGCGCCGAGCGCTGGTACGGCGAGCCGTTCCTCCACCCGGGCGAGGAGGCCGACGTCGCGCTCGCGCCCGGCACCGCCCGGCGCCGCGCGCTCGACGACGCCACCGAGGAGATGGAGGCCGGCCTCCGGAGCCCGATCCCCGGGCTGGAAGGTGCGCTACGGGCTGATGCTCGGGCTCGAGCGGGTGCTCGCCGCCGAGACCCCGCAGACCGCGGCCGGGACGACGCTTCGCCGCCACCAGATCGACGCGCTCGCCGGGATGCTCACCGAGCTGATCGCGGCGACGCAGCGGAGCGCCGACGAGAACGGCAACGGCACGGCGAACGGAGCCGTCGTCGAGCTCGTCGAGGAGGCGGAGGACGAGGACGACGAGGACGTCGGCCTCGTCGACGAGGAGCCCGAGGAGACCGAGTTCGCCGGCGAGGACCCCGGCGCCGTCGCGCCGCTACCGCTTCCGCCATCCCACCGCGTCGGGCAAGACGATCGCCGCCGCCGGGTTCGTCGAGGGCGCGCGCGACCTCGGCGTGCTGATCCTCACCCACCGCCGGCTGCTCGTCGACCAGTTCCGCCGCGACCTGACGACCGAGGGCTACGGCGACCGGCTCACCGACGCGATCGTGGGCGGGCACGAGCCGCTCCGGCCCGATCCGCTCACGATCCAGACCTACGCCTGGTTCGCGCGGCACGCCGACGAGGTCTCGCGCACCGCGTACCAGCTCGTGATCTGCGACGAGGCGCACACCGCGCTCGGCGAGAAGACCTCGAACGCGATCCGCCGCTTCCACGAGCCGCTCTACATCGGGATGACCGCGACCGAGGAGCTGATCGCGAAGCAGGTCTCGGACGTCTTCCCCGCCTCGGTCGACGACCTCCCGCTCACCGACGCCGCGCGGCGCGGGCTGATCGCCCCGCTCCGCTGCCTCCGCGTCCCGCCGGTCGCGGCGATCAACTCGGTGCCGATCGTCGGCGGCGACTTCGAGGAGCGCGCTCTGGCCGCCGCACTCGACCACGTCGCCCTCAACCAGGCCGCGGCGAGCCTCTACCGCGACCGCTTCGGGCCGACGCCCGGGATCGTCTACGCGGCGGGCGTCGACCACGCGTACAACCTCGCGCAGGAGTTCCGGGCCGCCGGCCTGAAGACGATGGCCGTCTCCGGGCCGCACGCCGCCGCGCGAGCTCGCCGAGACGCTCGCCGCCTACGAGCGCGGCGAGATCAACGTCCTGATCAACGCGCAGCTGCTCGCCGAGGGCTGGAACTCGCCGCGCGCGACCGTCTGCATGCACCTCGCCCCGACGGCCTCGAAGCGCGTCTACCAGCAGCGGATCGGGCGGATCATGCGGACGCACCGCGCAAGGAGGCGGGCATCGTCGTCGACTTCGTGCCGAAGGGCTCGACGCACTCCGAGCGCGTCGTCTCGCTCCACTCGCTGCTCGACTCCGACTTCTACCGCGAGGGCGCGCGCGTCACGCCCGCGCCGCGCCGCCGCTCGGCGCGCCGGGCACGCCGCAAGCTGTCGCCGGCGCCCTGGCTCGTCCCGGTCACGCAGGACGTCGCCCGGCGCCTCGCGGTCATCCAGCGCGAGTGGCAGCGCGTCGACCCGAAGTTCCTCGACGACGACGAGCAGCGGTTCTGGGCGACGATCGCCGGCCGCCAGATCCGCTTCGACCAGCGCGCGGAGTTCGCCCGCAAGTTCACCGAGGGCAGCGCCGGCAAGGGCGCGCTCGAGACGTTCCTCGCGGTCTGCGCGGCCGAGAACCCGAACCGCCGCCTGCGCATGACCGCGCTCGCCGACCGCGTCGCGACGACGGTCGAGCGCGCCGACTTCGACGACCTCGTCACGCTCGTGACGCAGGCGCCGCCGTGGGAGAAGGACCGCGCCGCCGGCGTCCGGATCCTGCTGCGCGCGCTCGGCGACGGCAAGGCGAACGCGCCCGACCAGATCCTCAGCCGCTGGACGTGGCGGCTCGCGCGCTCCGTCCGCAAGACGCTCGACCGCAAGGCGAGCCAGGAGTTCCCCGAGGCGAAGCGGCTGCTCGGCGCCGTCGCGAACTCGCGCGGCCACCGCCACGAGGAGAACGTCGCGCAGCTCGTGAGGATCGCGGCGAGCGCTGCCGCATGCCGGTCGGCGCGGCGCTCCTCGCCTCCGCGGAGGGCTACACGCCGCGCGCGAACCAGACGCTCGACCACGCCCGCGAGGAGCTCGGCCCGATCCACGAGATCGCGACGGCGCTCGCCGAGAGCCTCCCGGCGCCGAAGGCGCCCGCCCGCAAGTCGCGCCGTCGGCGCCGCAAGCGCAAGTCGGCGGACGCCCCGGCCGCCGACGCCAGGAGGCGCCAGGCGACCGGCAGGCCGACGCGGCGCGCCCGAGACGGCGTCCGAGGCCGACGCGTCGAGGCCGACGCCGCGCCCGAGCGAGCCTCGCGGCGGCCGACGCCTAGCTCTCGTCCGACTCGTCGGACGAGGCTCGTCGGCGGTCGCGGTCCCGCTCGCGCAGGAACCGCGTCAGCTCGGCGGCGAGCGTCTCGCCGCTCGGAAGCTCGCCGCCCTCGGCGAACGACTCGATCGAGTCGGCTCGCCGCTCGAGCTCCTCGACGTAGGCCTGCGTGTCCGGGTCCGAGGCGACCGCCTCGCTGACCTGCGCCGCGTACTCCTCCTCGGCCTCGTCGAGCTCCGTCGTCTCGATCGGCGCGCCGACGAGATCGGAGAGCCGGACGCAGAGCGCCTTGGCGGCGCGCGGGCTGGGCGCGAGCGAGACGTAGTGCGGCACCGCCGACCAGAGGCTCACCGAGCGGAGCTCGGCGGTGCGGCAGGCGTCGTGGAGCACGCCGACGATCCCGGTCGGGCCCTTCGTAGCGCGAGAGCTGCAGCCCGAGCTCCTCGACGAGCCGCGGGTCGCGTCGCGGCGCCGGTGACCGGCGCCGGCCGGGTGTGCGGCACGTCGGCGAGCAGCGCGCCGAGCGTCACGACGAGCTCGACGCCGAGATCGCGGGCGAGCCCGACGACGAGGTCCGTGAACGCGCGCCAGCGGTAGTTCGGCTCGACGCCGAGCAGGATCACCGCGTCGCGCTCGGCGCCGGGGATCGCGGCCGTGGAAGAACGTGTTCTCGGGCCACTCGATGCGGCGCGTCAGGCCCTCGTCGAGCGACACGGTCGGACGCACCGCCTGGAAGTCCATGAACGCCTCGGGGTCGATGTCCGCGAACCGCTCGGCACTCCACTGCCGGGCGAGGTACGCGGCGGCGACCGTCGCCGCCTGGCCCGCCGTCGTTCCAGCCGCGGAACGCCGAGATGAGCACGGGCCGGCGAAGCGTCGGGCGCTCGCTCGATCCGGAGGTCCTCCGGGGCCATGGGAACAGCGTAACCGCCGGTCAGCCGGAGTGCACCGGCTCGCGCGACCGGCCGGCGCGCTCGGCCGCGGGCGCGACGAGCGGCAGAGGCGGCCGCCAGAGCGCGTGGGCGACCGCCACGGTCAGCCCCCAGATCGCGGCGCCGAGCGTCACGTGCACGAGCACGAGCCCCCACGGGAGCGCGTTCCGGTACTGGATCTCGCCGACCAGCATCTGCGCCAGGAGCACCGCGAGCAGCACAGCGGCGAGCCGCACGACGCCCGGCGCCTCGCGCCGCGACGCGGAGCAGCTGCCAGCCGACGAGCAGGAAGCCGATCCCGAACACCGCGGTCGCGCGGACGTGGACGTACACGGTGTCGCGGATCTCGAGCCCGAGGCGGTCGACCGCGTCGTCCGCGCCGGGATGCGGCCCCGACGCCGTCGCGACGGCGCCGGTGACGACCATCACGGCGCAGGCCGACGACGCCGACGACCGCCACGAGCCGGAGCCAGCGCGGCGCCACCGGGCGACGCGAGACCGCGCGCGTGGCTCCACGCCTCGACCGCGACGACGACCGCGAGCGCGACGACGACGAGCGCGAGCAGGAAGTGCGACATCACCGCGAGCGGGTGCAGGTCGAGGATCACCGTCAGGCCGCCGAGCGGGATCTGCGCGATCGGTGCCGAGGAACGCGGCGAGCGCCGTGCGCCGCACCCACGCGCGGCAGGCCCGTCGACCCGGCGTGAGGCGAGCCAGGTCGCGAGCGCGGCGAGGATCCCGCAGACCGCGACGACGCGGTTCCCGAACTCGACCATCGCGTGGAAGTCCTTCGCGGGAAACGGCGTGTCGCCGCAGCGGGGCCAGTTGTCGCAGCCGAGCCCCGACCCGGTCAGGCGGACGAACGCGCCCGACGTGACGACGAGCCCGAGCGCGGCGACGGAGCCGACGGCGATCCGGAGGAAGCGCGCGGGCGAGACCGGCCCGCGAAGACGCGCGCGCTCAGCGTCATCGAAGCGACACGCCGCTGCCCGGCCTCGACGCGGCCGACCGCGTGGAGCGCGAGCCCGGCGCCCGCGAACGTCGCCTCGAGGACGGCGCGCTTCTCCGCGGGAAGCGTGACGAGCAGGCCGCCGGCGGTCTGCGGGTCGTAGGCGAGCGCCTCGAGCTCGGGCGGCGCTGCGCTCGTCGACGTGGGCGCCCGCGAACTCGCGGTTCCGCCGGTCGCCGCCGGTCCGGACGCCCGCTGCGGCGAGCTCGACGCGCACCGGGCAGCGCCGGCAGCGCAGTCGCGTCGAGGACGATCCGGACGCCGGAGCGCAGCGCGGTCTCGTGGGCGTGGCCGAGCAGACCGAAACCCGTCACGTCGGTGACGGCGTGCGGCGCGAACGATCGCAGCGCGTCGGCGGCGTCGCGGTTGAGCTCGGACATCGCCTCGACCGCGGCCTCGAGCGCGCCGTCCGGCGCGCGCCCGTCGCGCACGCGCCTGGAGGATGAGGCCGGTGCCGAGCGGCTTCGTCAGGAAGACGACGTCGCCGGGCTGCGCACCGCTCTTCCGCCAGACCCCGTCGGGGTGGACCGTGCCGACGACGGCGAGCCCGTACTTCGGCTCGTCGTCGCGGATCGTGTGCCCGCCCGCGAGGATCGCCCCGGCCTCGCGCGTCGCCTCGGCGGCGCCGGCGAGGACCTCGCCGAGCACCGACACCGGCAGCTCCTCCGGGAACGCCGTCACCGAGAGCGCGAGCAGCGGCCGTCCGCCCATCGCGAACACGTCGTTGAGGGCGTTCGTCGCCGCGATCCGGCCGAAGGTGTCGCGGGTCGTCGACCACGGGCGGGAAGAAGTCGACGGTGAAGACGATCGCCGTCGCGTCGTCGAGGCGGTAGACCGCGGCGTCGTCGGCCGGGTCGAGGCCGACGAGCAGATCGTGCGCCTCCGCCGGGACGATGCCCGCGAGCAGCTCCTCGAGCCGCGCGGCCGAGTACTTCGCGGCGCAGCCGCCGGCCTTCGCGAGGCTCGTCGAGGCCCGGGTCGACGGTGCTCATGCCCGACGAGTGTACGGCTCCGGCGCGCGATCGCCGGCCGTCCGTGTGAGAGGATCGCGGCCATGCCGAGCGCGCTCGTCACCGGAGGCTCGTCGGGGATCGGCCTCGCGATCGCGCGGATGCTCCACGAGGAGGGCTACGCGCTCACGCTCGCGGCTCGCAAGGTCGAGCGGCTCGAGGCGGCGGCGGCCGAGCTCGACGCGACCGCCGTCGCGGTGGACGTCCGCACGAGGACGACTGCGCAGCGCCTCGTCGCGACCCATCTCGAGACGCACGGCGGGCTCGACGTGCTCGTCAACTCGGCCGGCGTGGGAGTCGCCGGCCGGATCGGCGACATGCAGACGAAGCACTTCGACCTCCAGCAGTCGGTCAACCTCCGCGGCGCGTTCCTCGTCACGCGCGAGGCGCTGCCCGCGCTGCGCGAGGCCGAGGGCTACGTCGTGAACCTCGCCTCGATCGCCGGCACGATCCCGACGCCCGGGCTCGCCGAGCTACGGCGCGGCGAAGGCGGCGCTCGTCTCGCTCAGCCGGTCGCTCGCGCGCGAGGAGGCCGAGGCGGGCGTGCGCGTGACCGCGCTCTGCCCCGGCGTTCGTCGACACGCCGATGACGACGTGGACCGGGCTCGAGACCGACGAGATGATCCAGCCCGAGGACTGCGCCGAGCTCGTCCGCGCGCTGCTCCGCCTGAGCCCGGCCGCCCGCGTGCCCGGTCGTCGTGTCGAGCGCGCCGGCGGACGGTGAGCCGACCCGCTAGTCGGCTCCAGGCTCCGTCGTCCGGCGGGGCGCGAGCGCGCCGAGCGTCTCGTCGCCGCCGGTGAGGCCGAGCCGTCCGTAGAGCGCGAGCTTGTCGCGCGAGTCCTCGATGTCGAGCAGGCGCATCGTCAGCTGCCCGATCCGGTCGAGCGGCCCGAACGCCGCGTCCTCGACCCGCTCCATCGAGAGCCGCTCCGGGTGGTACGTCGCGTTCTCGGAGACGGTGTCGAGGATCGTGTAGTCGTCGCCTCGGCGGAGCTCGACCGTGACCTCGCCGGTGACGGCGCTCCCGACCCACGCCTGGAGGCTCTGCCGCAGCATCAGCGCCTGCGGGTCGAACCAGCGGCCCTCGTAGAGCAGCCGCCCGAGCCGGCGCCCGCTCGTCCGGTAGTTGTCGATCGTCGCCTCGTTGTGGATCGCGTTCACGAGCCGCTCGTAGGCGAGGTGGAGCAGCGCCATCCCGGGCGCCTCGTAGATCCCGCGGCTCTTCGCCTCGATGATCCGGTTCTCGATCTGGTCCGGACGTCCCGAGCCCGTGGCGGCCCGCCGATCGCGTTCGCCTCCAGCACGAGCGCGACGCGGTCGTCGAAGGTCGACGCCGTTCAGCGCCACCGGCCAGCCCTCCTCGAACCGCACGCGCACGACCTCGGGCTCGATCGCGACCGCCGGATCCCAGTGGCGGACGCCCATGATCGGCTCCACGAGGTGCATCGAGCGGTCGAGCAGCTCGAGCTCCTTCGCCTCGTGCGTCGCCCCCCAGATGTTCGCGTCGGTCGAGTACGCCTTCTCGCGCGCTCGCGCGATACGGGAGGCCGCGCTCCTGCGAGCCACTCGCTCATCTCCTGCCGTCCGCCGAGCTCCTCGACGAACAGCGGGTCGAGCCACGGCTTGTAGATCCGGAGCGCGGGGTTCGCGAGCAGCCCGTAGCGGAAGAACCGCTCGATGTCGTTCCCCTTGTACGTCGAGCCGTCGCCCCAGACGTCGACGCCGTGCTCGCGCATCGCCTGCACGAGCATCGTCCCGGTGACGGCGCGGCCGAGCGGAGTCGTGTTGAAGTACGTCTTGCCGCCGGACGAGACGTGGAACGCGCCGCACTGCAGCGCGACGAGCCCCTCGTGGACGAGCTGCGGCTTGCAGTCGACGAGGATCGCCTCCTCGGCGCCGACCTCCGTCGCGCGAGCCGGGCACGCCCGTGACGTCCGGCTCGTCGGCCTGGCCGAGGTCGGCGGTCAGCGCGTAGGGGATCGCGCCCTTCTCGCGGATCCAGGCGACCGCGACGGTCGTGTCGAGCCCGCCCGAGAAGGCGATCCCGACGCGCTCGCCGACGGGCAGGGACGTGAGGACGCGCGACATCGGCGGCAGCCTATCCCGGCTTGCGCGGCCGTCAGCGGACCGCGGCGACCGCGCGCTCGAGCTCGGCGACGGAGTACGCGCCCTCGAGCTTCGTCCGGATCACGCCCGTGCGGTCGACGACGAAGGTGAACGGCTCGGTCGGCAGGCGCCACTGCTTCGACCCAGCGGTTCACGCCCTTCGCCGGATCGTTGTCCGCGTACATCTCGACGTGGATGAACTGCACCGCGACTCGACGCCGGCTGGGACTTCCGGACCGCGGAGACGACGTCCACCGCCGGCCCGCAGGTGCGCGTCTGGCAGTACTGCGGCGTCGCGAACGCGACGACGAACGGCTGCTTCGCCTTCGATCGCCTGCGCGACCGAGGTTCGATAGAGCGCCCGGTCCGGTCGCCTCGACGTCGTGAGCGCGGTCAGGTCGCCGCCGGTCGAGGCGAGCGTCGGCGTCTTCGACGGGATCGCGCGGTCGCCGACCGACGGCGCCGCGCTCTTCCGTGCGACGACGACGTTGCCGAGCGCCTGGATCTTCCTGCCGCCGACCGGCTCCGCCATGAACCAGTACTTGCCGGGCGTCGGCGTCGTGATCGTCGCGACGTAGATGCCCCCAACGCCCGCGCTGTCGCCGCCGGGCACGCCGATCGGCTCGAGGCGCGCCGTCGTCTGCGCGAACGGCGCCTGCCTTGCAGGCCGCGGGCGAGCCACACGCGCGCCGTCGGCCGCTCCACGAGCCGGCCCTGCTTGTCGACGACGAGGAACGAGATCGCGGTTCGCGCCGACCCGGTGGTCGGACGTGCCCGGCACGACGGCGACGTCCTCGCCCGGCGCGCGCCAGAGCGCCTCGAGCGTCGTTCCGCGTCGCAGGCGTCGTCGCGGTTGCCTCGGTCGTCGCGCCGTCGCCGGCGTCCGCGCCTCCGCAGCCGGAAACGAGGACGCCGCGAGCACGACGACGAGGACCATGCAGCTGCCGGACCGTCTCACAGGCCCAATGTAGCCGCAGCGAGGGCCGCTGCGGTTCCTAGTCGCCGTCGGAGAAGGTCTTGTCGACGGAGGCGGAACTTCGCGAGCCACGCGGCGACGAGCGCGAGCGTTCACGAGTGCAACAGGTCAGTCGAGCTCTGCTCACCTCGGTCCTCCTTTCTCAGAAGCGGACGACGGAAAGTGCCTCGGCGGCATTTCGGTACCAGCGCGCCGCCTCGCGGACGTCCCCCGACGTTCCGCCAGATCACCCAGCGCCACCCACGCCCCCGTCCGGTGCCCGATCGACTCCATCTGCTCGAACGCTGATCCGCGGCCCGGAAGCACTGCTCCGCCTCGTCGAGGCGGTCCCCGCTCCAGCAACGAGCGGCCCAGCACGAGGTTCGACTGGCCGATCTCGTCGAGGAAGTCCTCGCGCCCCTCGAGGAGCGCGAGCGCCTTGCGCGCATGCTCGTCGGCCGCGTCGTGGTCGCCGAGGTGCTCGTGCACCGCCGCGAGGCTTCCCAGGGCCTGCGCGGCGTCCGGCTGCGAGCCGGCCTCGACGGCGAGCGCGAACGACGCCGTGAGATGATCGATTGCCTGCTCGGGATGCCCGAGCAGGAGCTGCAGGCCGCCGAGGTTGAGCATCAGGCGGCCGGTGTTTCGCTCGTCGTTCAGCTCCTGGTAGATCGCCTTCGCCTGCTGCGCGTACTGGCGGGCGAGCACCCAGTGGCCCATCTTCTCGGCGACGAGCGAGGCCTGGAAGTACGTGCCGGCGACGACCCGCGGGTCGTCCATCGCCTGCGCGAGCTCGATCGCGCGCTCGACGTCCTCGCGCGCGGCCTCGTAGTCGGCCTGCCGGCGGCGGCAGCGCGAGCGCCACGCGAGGATCCGAGCGCGGAGGAGGTCGCACGGGCAGCCCCGACCGCTCCGCGAGCTCGAGCGCCTCGTCGAACAGCGCGATCGCCGTCGGGATGCTCGAGATCCGGTAGCGACAGCAGCCGAGCCGGAACAGGACGTCGGCGCGATCGACGTCGGCGAACACGGGCGACTCGCGTGAGCTCCCGGGCCGCCTGGAGCACCTCGATCGCCTCGCGCGCGGCATCCGATCTCCTGCAGCGCCCAGCCCTCGCCCGGCCAGCGCGCGGAGCTCGAGCTCCGGCGAGCCGAGCCGACGCGAGCGCCGCGCGCGCCTCGCGGAACGCGTCGACCGCCTCCCGGTCGCGGTGCGACTCGCACAGCGCCTCGGCGCGCGCAAGCTGCGCCTCGACCCGGTGCGCGGACGTCTGCGGAGACGCCGTGCGCGAGGAACTGCTCGTCGACGCCGAGCTGCGCCGCGAGCCACGCGACCGTCTCCCCGGTCGGGCGCGTCTTGCCGCGCTCGATCTGGCTGACGTACTCCTTCGAGAAGCGCTCGCCGGCGAGCTCCGTCTGGGTCAGGCCGGCAGCAGGTCCGCAGCGCGCGAACCGCTCGCCGATGGAGCGTGACCCGCGCGGGTCACGGGCCGGGCAGTGACGGCCGGGTGGCGCATCCCGTTGTCACTCAAGCCGCCACCTGCCCGGAACGCTCCTCCCCCGATGGGGTGAACCCCTGGATGAGATCCATGCAACATGGTGAAGTGAAGCATACCCCGGATCACTTGACTGAGCTACTTGACTTTTCCGGACAGGGCCCCTACAGTCAGGCAACACCAGCACCGGCCCAGACGCCAGGGGCGGTGCAGGGGCGCACCGACGGGATCGGCGCCGGAACGGAGAACAGCGTGGCTGGGCCGCAGAGTCACGAGCTCCGCCCGACGCCCCCAAGTGGGGTCGCCTCATCTGAAACGCCCCCGGAAGCCGCAGCCGGGGGCGTTTCTATCTTCTGGAGCTCCGGGAGGAGGCGCGATGGCAGCGGTCGACTACTTCCTCAAGTTCGACGGCATCAAGGGCGAGAGCACCGACGTCAAGCACAAGGATGAGATCGACGTCGAGTCGTGGAGCTGGGGCGAGACCCACGCCGGCGCCGGCTCGTCGGGGGGCGGCGGGGGAGCAGGCAAGGTCTCGATGCAGGACTTCCAGTTCGTGATGGGCCTCAACAAGGCGAGCATCGGTCTCATGAAGGCGTGCGCCACGGGGCAGCACATCAAGACGGCCACGCTCTCGGCCCGCAAGGCCGGCAAGGGCCAGCAGGAGTACCTGACGTTCAAGTTCCACGACGTCCTCGTCAGCTCGTTCCAGACGGGCGGATCCGAGGACGCCTCCCTCCCGACCGATTCGGTGTCGTTCAACTTCGCGAAGCTCGAGGTCGCGTACAAGCCGCAGAAGGCAGACGGCTCCCTCGGGTCGCCCGTCGAGTTCAAGTACGACCTGAAGGCGAACAAGACCTTCTAGGCGCGACGTCGACCGAGCGCCCAGCCGTGGAGCCAGTCCGCGCCGTGCCCCCTCCCGGGCGCCCCGACCCGCCGAGCGCGGAGAGCCCGCAGGCGGCGGCCGACCTCGCCCGGTTGCTGCGGAACGCCGGCTACGAGCCGCACGGCATCCAGGAGCGGCTGGCGACGGGCGACCAGCTCCTCGCTCGCTCGCCGGAGTTGCCGGCCTACCTGCGACGCCTCGGCGACGCCGATGAGCTGGCCGTGCTTCTTCGACTCTTCGTGCTCGGCGTTCCCGTCACGCGCGCGCGCCTCGATGAGCTCGTCGGCGCCGAGCTGCGGGAGCGCCTCGCGGGAGCCGGGCTGCTCGTGCAGGACGCAGAGGTCGTCCACGGGGCGGCACGCCTCGTCCCGCACGACGAGCTGCTCATCGCCTCGGATCATGCGGGCGCGGCAGAGGCGCACGCCGACCACGTGCCAGGCGTGCATCGTCCGTCCGTCGCCCTCGCCCACCTGACCGTTCGCGGCCAGGGCGAGCGTGCCCTCGACCTCTGCACCGGTAACGGGATCCAGGCAATCCTGCTCGCGGCGCACGCCGAGCGCGTGGTCGCGACCGACGTGAACGAGAGGGCGCTCGCCTACGCGGCGTTCAACGCAGCGCTCAACGGTGCCGGCAACGTCGAGACGCGCGCAGGCAGCTTCTTCGAACCGGTCGAGGGGGAGCAGTTCGACCTCGTCGTCGCCAACCCGCCGTACGTCGTCTCGCCTGAGACCACCTATCTGTTCCGGGACGGCGGCATGTCCGGGGACGCTGTCTCCGAGCACGTCGTGCGCGCCACACCGGCCGCGCTCGCGCCCGGCGCGTTCGCCTGTGTCCTGATCGCCTGGTCGCTCGACCCGGACGACCCCGCCGAGCGCCCGCGAGACTGGCTGGAAGGCTCGGGCTGCGACGGGTTCCTGCTCCACACCTCGACGGACGACCCGATCGAGACCGCGACGGTGTGGAATCGCGATCTCCTCGACCGGCCCGAGGACTACGCGGAGGCGCTCGATCGTTGGCTCGCCTACTACCGAGGGCTCGGGATCGAGCACCTCGGCTACGCGTGCCTGGTCCTTCGGAAGCGCGTCGACGGCCGGGACGGCTGGCTCGAGGCGCAGCAGCTGCCGCGCGCGGCGCTCCGACCAGCGGGGCGACACGTGAGGAGGCTCTTCGAGATGCACGACCGGCTGTCCGCGATCGACGCGGACACGGTGCTCCTCGACCGGCGACTGCGCGTCGTCGACGACGCCGTCGTGACCCAGGACACGCGCTTCGCCGGGGGCCGCTGGATGCGGAGAATCTGACGCTTCGGCTCGAGAACGGGCTGCCGTTCTCCGCAGAGCTCGATCCACCCACGGCACGCTTGATCCGCGAGCTCGACGGCTCGAGGACGCTCGACGAGGCGCTGAGCGCAGCCCTGGACAGCGACGCGCGCGCAGGCGACGGGTCTCTCGCTCGCTCGACGAATGCTCGAGATCGGCTTCCTCGAGTTCGCCGACTGAGCGCCGACCGTGCGTCCCTACGCCGTCGGGCCCGGGGGAGGCACCGGGACCTGCGTCCAGGTGCGGATCTTGCCGCCCCGGATGCGAAAGACCGCCGCGGCCTTCGCGCCCGGCGCGTCGCAGCGGCGGTTCTTCCCGTTCGCGAGGACGAACACGGCGGTCGCCCGCTCGCCCTTCACGGTGATCGACGTGATCCTCCCGGCGCAGGGGAGCAGCCGGTGCCAGAGCGCGATGTCGGCCGCCGTCTCGAGCCGGAGCGCGACGCCGCCCTGGACGAACGTCGCGGGGCGAGAGAAGAGCCGCGCGATCCCGGCGTTGTCGTAGGCGTTGAGGCGGGCGCTCCACGCGCGCACGACGCGCTTCGCCTCGGCGGGCGTGTCGGTGCTGGTCGCCGAGGCGGACGGCGATCACGACCGACGCCGCGAGGATCGCACAGGCGATCGCGCGCATGAGTGCAACGATACGCCTCCGCGGGAGGGACCCACCACGCCCCTAGGATCGGGCGCATGAGGCCGCGACGGATCCCGCCGCACTTCGTCGCGGGCTTCCGCGCCATGTCGCCGCTCTGGCTCGGCGTCTTCCCGTTCGGGCTCGTGTATGCCGTCCTGGCGCGCGACGCCGGCCTGTCCCTCCTCGAGACGCAGTCGCTGTCCGTGCTCGTGTTCGCCGGGAAGCGCGCAGGTGAGCGCGGTCGGGCCTCTTCGGCGCCGGCGCGGCCGCGCTCGAGATCGTCTCGACGACGTTCCTGCTCAACGTGCGCCACGTGCTCTACGGCCTGTCGCTCGGCCGGCGGCATCCCGCTTCGCGGCTGGCGCCGGCCGACTGCCGCGTACTTCCTCACCGACGAGGCGTTCGGGGTCGTCGCCGCGCGCGCGAGGAGCGGACGTTCGCGTTCCTGCTCGGCGCCGAGCTGAGCCTCTTCGCCACCTGGAACGTCGCGACGCTCGCCGGTGCGCTCGCCGGCACGGCGATCACCGACCCCGCCGAGCTCGGCATCGATCTCGTGTTCCCGCTCGCCTTCCTCGCACTCCTCGTCCCGCTCGTCCGCGAGCGCGTCGACCTCGCGGTCGCCTTCGCGTCGGGAGTGTCTCGCCTACGTTCTCTCCGAGGCGCCTGCCCGGCGGCCTTCCGATCCTGGTCACCGGCGTCGCCGGCAGCCTGCTCGGCGCATCGCTGACCCGCGGTCGGCCGTCCGACGAGCATCCGCCTCGACGACGCCGCGCGGGAGGTCGCGTGACGTTCTGGCTCACCGTCGCGGGCATGCTCGCCGTCACGTTCGGCTCGCGCTACGCCGGGCTCGCGCTTCGCATCGAGCTGCCCGACTTCTGGCTCCGCTTCCTCCACTTCGTCCCGATCGCCGTGTTCGCCGCCCTCGTGACGCCGTCGCTCGAGGGCAGGCTTCGGCGAGGGGGAGATCCGCATCGCGGCGGCCGCCGTGACGGCGCTCGCGGCGTGGCGGACGCGCGAACCTCGGCCTCGCGATCGCGGTCGGGATGCTCACGTTCTGGCTGCTCCGCATCCCGTTCTGAGGTCGTGCGCTAGCCGCCGGTCAGCCAGCGGATCCGCTCGCGCGAGATCGCCTCGAGGTCGCTCGCGCGTCGAGCACGCCGCCGAGCCGGTCCGCGACCGAGCGGAGCAGCCCGCCGCCGATGAACACCCAGCGCCTCGGCGTCCGCGTCGCGGTCGGCCGGCATCGGGCCCGCCTCCTGCCCCTGCCGGAGCTCGTCGGCGACGAAGTCGTGGACCTCGCGCATGTGCCGGCGGATCGCGCGGCGGACGACGGGGTCCTCCCCCGCCTCCGTGAGGCCCTGGATCCAGAGGTTCGGCATCGTCGGGCTCCGCCACGGCGAGCGCGTGCCCGAGGCGGCGTGTCCCCGGCGAACGTGCGCGATCTTCTGCTCGAGCATCGCCCGCGTCTCGTCCCACGCGGCGTCGAGGCACGCGAGCCAGAGGTCGCGCTTCGACGCGAAGTGCCGGTAGAGGACCGGCTCCGTGACACCCGCCTCGCGTGCGATCTCGGCCGTCGTCGCGCCCGCGTAGCTCGTCGACGTGAAGACCCGAAGCGCCGCCCGGACGATCGCCTCGCGGCGCTCCTCGGCCGGCAGCCGCCGGGTCGCCTGTCGCGTCTCGCTCACCGCGTCACGCCGCCTCGACGATGACGGGCTCCTCGTCCTCGGTGCCCCGCGCGCGCTCGTGCGGGCGGATCAGCCACGCCGGCGACGAGCGCGCCGGCGAGCGCGATCCCGGCGGCGACGAGCAGCGAGCGCTCGAAGCCGCGCATGAACGACTCGACCGTCGGCGGAGTCGCGAGCTGCGCCGCCATGATCGCCCCCATCAGCGCGATCCCGATCGAGCCGCCGACCTGGCGGAAGGCGTTCAGCACGGCCGAGCCGACGCCGGCCTTGGCGACCGGGACGGCGCGTGTCGCGGCGGCCGCGCTCGGCGTCATGGTCATCGCCATGCCGACGCCCCCGAGCAGGAGCCCGGGCAGCAGCGTCCAGAACGTCGCGTCGGCGTCGAGGCGGCTGAAGTAGAGGAGCTGCCCGGCGACGAGCAGCATCCCGGCGGTCATCAGGCCGCGCGAGCCCCAGCGGTCGGACAGTCGTCCGGCCCACGGCGCGACGAGGATGATGAGGATCGTCATCGGCAGGAACGCGGCGCCTGCCTCGCACCGCGGAGAAGCCGAGGACGTTCTGCATGTAGAGCGAGACGAAGAAGAAGACGCCGAACATCGCGAGCGCGACGAGCAGGACGACGAGGTTGGCTCCGACGTACGTCCGGTTGCGGAAGAGCGTCAGGTCGAGCATCGGCGCGCGCTGCCGGCGCTCCAGCACGACGAACGACAGCAGCGACACGGCGGCCACGACGAAGGCGCCGACGATGCGCGCGCGAGCCCCACCCGTAGGTGTTCGCCTCGATCAGCCCGTACGTCAGCGCGAACAGCCCGACCGCCGAGGTGACGAGCCCCGGCAGGTCGAGGCGCTCGTGCGTCGGGTCGCGCGACTCGTCGATCAGCGAGGAAGCTCGCGACGATGCCGACGATCCCGACGGGCACGTTGACGAAGAAGATCCAGTGCCAGCTCGCGTGGTCGGTGAGGAGACCCGCCGACGAGCGGGCCGATCGCGAGCGCGAGCGCCGAGACGCCCGCCCAGATGCCGATCGCGGTCCCCCGCTGCCGCGGCGGGAACGTCGCCGCGATGATCGAGAGCGTCGCCGGGTTCATCAGCGCCGCGCCGGCGCCCTGCGCGACGCGCGCGGCGATCAGCATCTCGCCGCTCGTCGAGAGGCCGCAGGCGAGCGACGCGGCGTGAAGACCGCGATACCGACGACGAAGAGCAGGCGGCGGCCGTAGGCGTCGGCGAGCTTCCCGCCGATCAGCATCAGCGCCGCGAAGCTGAGGGCGTACCCGCTGACGATCCATTCGAGCTCGGAGAGGCCGACGCCGAGGTCGCGCTGGATCGACGGCAGCGCGACGTTCACGACGGTGTTGTCGAGCATGATCATGAACAGCCCGAACGAGACCGCCGCGAGCGTCCACCACTTCTTGTTCTCCTCGGTCACGAGCCTCGCCCGCATCGGCATCACCTCATCCGTTGTTAGCGCCCACTACGTTAGCACTCACTAACTCAGCCGCGGCAGCACGTTACGCGGCCGCAACACGCCGGTCCGTACGATCGCGTGGTGCCGGTCTTCATCTGCCCGAACTGCCGTACGCGCTCCGTCGACGTCGATGGGTACGAGGGGTTCACGAGCAACGCGCCGCAGTGCCGCAACTGCGGCTTTGGGTTCCTCTTCCAGCTGCTCGAGGACTACTACCCGGCACCGTCGACGGCCTTCGTGGTCTGCGACCGCGAAGCGCGCGTGCTCGCCGTCGGGCGCGGGGTCTTCGAGCTGACCGGCTACCGGGAAGCCGACCTGATCGGGCGCGACGTCTCCTCGGCCCTCGCGCTGTCGGACAGCGGGCCGCTCGAGCTCGTGCGCGAGTGGGGCGTGCGGCGGCTCGGGCAGGAGCTCGAGGTGCGAACCCGCGCAGGGCTCGTCAAGCCGGTGGTCGTCGACCTCTTCCCGGCGTACGACGAGGACGGCGGGATCCTCGTCGCGCTCTCCAGCCGCTGAGCGGGTGATGGACGAGCCGAGCCCCGAGATCTGGCTCGCGCGTCACGGCGAGACGACCTGGAGCCGCGACTGGCTCCACACCTCGGTCACCGACGTGCCGCTGACCGAGCGCGGCGTCGAGCAGGCGCGCGACCTCGGCCGCCGGCTCGCCGGACGCTCGTTCGCGCTCGTGCTCACGAGCCCGCGCCTGCGCGCCCGCCGCACGGCGGAGCTCGCCGGCTTCCCCGACGCGGCTGGTCGACGACGACCTCGTCGAATGGCACTACGGGAGCTACGAGGGCGTGTCGACGGCGGAGATCAGGACGACGGTGCCGGGCTGGACCGTCTGGGACGCATCCGACCCCTGGAGGCGAGACAGCGGACGACGTCGGTGCTCGGGCCGACCGCGTCGTCGCACGCGCGCCCGTCGCGCCGGCGGAGACGTCCTGCTGTTCGGTCATGCGCACGCGCTGCGTGTCCTCGCCGCACGCTGGCTCGGCCTGGGAGCGACGGACGGCCGCCTGTTCCGGCTCGACACGGGGTCGATCTCCGTGCTCGGCTACGAGCGCGAGACGCCGGTGATCCGCACGCTGGAACGCCTGAGTCAGACGTCGCGCGGGAGGATCCACACCTGGCGCGCGACGGCGAGGACCTCGCCGGCCGCGACCGTAGAGCGCCGTCCCGGCGAAGAGCTTGCGCCCGTCCTCGCCGAGCGGCCAGCCGACCACGACGCAGCGCTCGCCCTTCTCGGGCAGGCGGTCGACGCGCGCCGTCATCCGACCGAGGACGATCTCGCCGCGGCCCGGGTCGCCGGCCGCGTAGGCGCCCGGGCAGTCGATCGCCGCCCAGACGACCTCGGGCGTCACGTCGTGCGCGACCCAGGTCGTGCGCGACGAGGCCGTCGCCGCCGGGGACCGGGCCCGGGTGGATGCCGAGGCCGCTCCCGTCGTCGCGCACGCCGCACACGAAGCACTCGGCGAACTCCGGCGGCCCCCACGCGCCGACGCCGCGGCCGCCGCCTCCGCGACCGCCGCCCCGGGCGGTGTCGGAGGCGTGACGTCCGGTTCGCCGGGCGTCGCCTCCGCGACGAGGCGATCGCCGTCCTCGAGCAGGAGCCGGACGCCGTCGCGGCGGACCGTCAGCGGCCGCTCGAGCGGCGGCGGAAGGCGGAGCGTCACCTGCGCGGCGCCGCCGAGGCGCGAGCCGAGGAGACCGGCCGCGTACCCGCCGTTCGCGGACGTGCGCGGCCCGCGATAGCGACGGTCGATCGTCACCGTCTCGCCATCGAGGTACAGTGACGTTTGTGACTGTGAGGCGAAAACCTCTGTCCGCCGCTCTCCCCGCGCGGCAGGCGAGGATGCGGCGATGAGGATCGCGCTCGCGCAGCTGAACGTCGTCGTCGGCGACCTCGACGGCAACGTCGGGCGGATCGCCGCCGCCGTCGAGGAGGCGAAGCGCGCCGCCGCCGATCTCGTCGTCCTCCCGGAGCTCGCGGTGACCGGGTACCCGCCCGAGGACCTCCTGCTCCGGCCCGGGTTCATCCGAGCGGCCCGCGAGGCCGTGGACGAGGTCGCGCGCGGCTGCGAGGGGATCGTGGCGCTCGTCGGCGCGCCGGCGTTCGACCGCGACCTCGCGAACGCCGCGTTCGTGTGCGCGGACGGCGCCGTGCAGGGCGTCTACCGCAAGCAGTTCCTCCCGAACTACGGCGTCTTCGACGAGCACCGCTACTTCGCGCCCGGCCGCGAGCTCCTGCTGCTCCAGCTCGGCGACGTCCTCGTCGGCCCGACGATCTGCGAGGACGTCTGGCAGCCCGGCCCGCCGGCCACCGATCTCGCGCTCGCCGGCGCGACGCTCCTCGTCAACCTCTCGGCGTCGCCCTACCACGGCGGCAAGGCGGAGGACCGCGAGGAGATGCTCGTCACGCGGGCCCGGGACAACGCCGCGTACGTCGCGTTCTGCAACCTCGTCGGGGGGCAGGACGAGCTCGTCTTCGACGGTCACTCGGTCGTGCTGGACGACGAGGGCGAGGTCGTCGCACGCGCGCCCGGCTTCGAGGAGGCGCTGCTCGTCGTCGACGTCGACCCGACCGAGGCGATCGGACGGCGGCTGCGCGACGTGCGCCGTCGCGAGCTCGAGCGGTCGCGCGCCGGCTCGCCCGTCGCGACGACGCTCGAGCTGTCCCGCGCCGAACGACGGCTCGGAGCCCGTCGAGCCGACCGTGACGCCGTTCGCACCGGAGCTCGAGCAGCTGCGCCTCGCGCTCGGGCTCGGCCTCCGCGACTACGTCGAGAAGAACGGCTTCCAGCGACGTCGTCATCTCGATCTCGGGCGGCATCGACTCGGCGCTGACGGCGGCGATCGCGGCCGACGCGCTCGGCCCCGAGCGCGTCCACACCGTCTCGATGCCGTCGCGCTTCTCGTCGGACGCGACCCGCGACGACGCGCGCGAGGTGAGCGAGAACCTCGGGGTCGACTTCCGCGAGATCCCGATCGAGGCGGTCGTCGCCGCGTACCACGACGCGCTCGGCGGGCTCGAGGGCCTCGCCGCCGAGAACCTCCAGGCGCGCATCCGAGCGACGAGCCTCATGGCGCTCTCGAACACGCACGGCTGGCTCGTGCATCGCGACGGGGAACAAGTCGGAGATGGCGGTCGGCTACGCGACGATCTACGGCGACATGGTCGGCGGCTTCGCGCTCCTGAAGGACGTCTTCAAGACCGACGTCTGCCGGCTCTCCCGGCACCTGAACGAGCGCGCGGGGCGGGAGCTGATCCCGGTGACGACGATCGAGCGGCCGCCGAGCGCCGAGCTCCGCGCGGGCCAGCGCGACGACCAGTCGCTGCCGCCCTACGAGGTGCTCGACCCGCTGCTCGAGGCGTACGTCGAGCTCGACCGCTCGCGCGAGGAGCTCGAGGAGCAGTTCGACCCGGCGATCGTCGCGACGACGCTTGCGCTCGTCGACCGCGCCGAGTACAAGCGCCGTCAGGCCGCGCCCGGCGTGAAGCTCCGGCCGCGCGCCTTCGGCCGCGACTGGCGCACGCCCATAACCAACCGCTGGAGGGGCTGAAAGCCCATCCAGCGGTTCGTTGCCCTTGGTGTCGACTTCAGTCGGACACCTGCGCTACGCAGAAAGCTCCGCCAGCGCCTCCACGGTGCGCCAGTTCCGCACCGTGAGGGTCGTCGGCAGCGAGCGCTTGAGTGAGCGCCTCCATCAGCTTCGATCGCGCCCTGCCCGTTCGGGACGCTGACGTAGAGCTCGCGACCGGAGATCGTCAGCTCGTCGGGAAGGTACGAGGAGAGGTCGCCGAGCGCGAGGTCGCCGAGATCGACGGCGTCGCCGAGGAACGCGACGACGACCTTCGTCGGGTCGTCGACGGGTACGGGTTCGCCTCGACGACGCGCGCGAGCTCGGCGCCGGTGCGGGTGACGACTGGCGACGTCGAGGCCGGTTGCCTCGTGGATCGCGGTGCTCGAGCGACTCCGCGTGATCCTTCGCGCCGTCGCTTCGGCGTGAACACGACGTTGCCGCTCTGGAGGTAGGTCTCGACGTCGGTGTGCCCGAGCGACTCGACGATCGCTCGCAGGTCGGCCATTGCGATCCGCTTGTTCGGGCCGATGTTGATCCCGCGCAGCAGGGCGACGACGCGCATCCCCGCAGTGTGCCCGAGCGACCCCACGAGTCGGGCTGCAGGGAAGAGACGGACGTCGTCGCGCGTCTTGTCTTCCGAACAGCCGCGTCGTACGCTGACGCGCGAATCTCCGCCGAGGAGGAGTGATGGGGGGCAGGGTGCTGCACTTTCTCGTCGCCGCTCTGGCGGTCGGCGGCCTCGCAGCGATCGGGGCAGACCGCGCCACGCCCGGCTCCGGCGCAGCGGACGCCGAGGGCGGGATCTTCCGCATCAGCATCAACGCCGCCTCCGGCATCGACTTCATGGATCCGGCCCTCGCGTCGAGCCCTCCCGGCTGGGCGCTCCTCGACACGACCTGCGCGCGGCTGATGGCGTATCCCGACAAGGCGCCGCCTGCGGGGTTCCGCCTGCAGCCCGAGGTCGCGGCCGACTTCCCGTCGGTCTCGCGCGACGGCAAGAGCTTCACGTTCCGGCTGCGCAACGGGTTCCGGTTCAGCGACGGAAGCACGGTGCGCGCGAGCGCGTTCGCCCGCGCGATCAACCGCATGCTCGCGCCGGAGATGAGGTCGCCCGGGCTCCAGTTCGTTCGCGACATCGTCGGTGCCGGGCAGGTGGTCGCCGGCAAGGCGCCTGCCGCTTCCGGCGTCGTCGCACGCGGGAAAACGCTCGTGGTGCGGTTCACCCGTCCCGCGCCGGACTTTCCCAGCCGGACGGCGTCGACCTTCTTCTGCGCCGTGCCCCCCACGCTGCCGATCGACGCCGAAGGCCGCGGGGCATTTCCCGCGGCCGGGCCGTACTACGTCGTCGACTACCGGCGAGGCGAGCGGGTCGTGCTGCGACGGAACCCGTTCTACGGCGGCAAGCGACCTCACCATGTCGACGGCTTCGACGTGGATCTCCGCGCCGCGTCGCCCCAGGAGGTGCTGCGACGGGTCGAGCGAGGGGAGGCGGACTGGGGCCACACGCTCTCCGGGATCTACTTCGATTCCTCGCTCGGGCTCGCCGAGAAGTACGGGATCAACCGCCCGCAAGGCCAGCTCCAGCTCAGACCGGGGCTGACGCTGCGCCTCCTGGCGTTCAACTCCGCGCGGCCGCTGTTCCGCGACAATCCGCGGCTCCGCAAGGCCGTCAACTTCGCGCTCGACCGCCGAGCGCTCGTCCTCGCGGGCGGCCAGCACGTGAGCCGCGCGAGCGATCAGTACCTGCCTCCGAGCCTGCCCGGGTTCAGGGACGCAGACGTCTATCCGCTCGAGCGCCCGAACCTGGCGCGCGCGAAGGAGCTCGCACAGGGAAGCCTCCGCGGCGCCAAGGCCGTCCTCTACGTCAACAGCAGCCCGCTCCCGATGGCCATCGGACAGCTCGTGAAGCAACAGCTCGCGGAGATCGGGCTGGAGGTGGAGGTACGGGGCATCCCGATCCACAGCGCGACCGCGGCGTACTTCAACAAGCTGGCGACCCCGGGTGAGCCGTGGGACATCGCGTTCGGGCTGTGGACGCCGAGCTACATCGACCCGTACGCGTACATCAACCTGCTCTTCGACCGACGGTTCGTCGGGGCGACGAACTTCGCGCGCTTCTCGTCGAGCGCGTACGACCGGCCCATGAGACAGGCTGCCCGGCTCCCCCAGGGAGTCGGACGCCAGAGCGCCTACTCGGCGCTCGACGTCCAGCTCGCCCGCGACTCCGCGCCGATTGCCGTCGTCGACGTGCTCAACGAGCCGACGCTCGTCTCGCGGCGAGTCGGCTGCATCGTCCTGCGGCCCGCGCTCGACCTGACCTCGGTCTGCCTCGAGTAGCCGGGCATCACGGAGCCTGGACGGTGACCCACAGGAAGCCGTCCGCGGCAGCGATCCCGGCAGGCGTGTTTCCGACGTCGATCGTCGCCACGACCGTGTTCGTTCGAGGGTCGATCCGGGAGACCGTTCCCGCCGCCGCGTTGGCCACCCAGACCGACCCCGAGCCGCCGGCGACCGCGGACGGACCGTCCCCGACCGGGATCTGCCGCGTCCCTGCCGAACCGGGGTCGATCCGCCAGACGACGTCGTCGCCGGCGCAGGCGACCCAGATCGCACCCTCCGCATAGACGATTCCCGTCGGGCGCTCCGCGACGTTGAAGACCCTGACCGGGCCCTGATCGAACGACCTGACGCTGAACCGCTGGACGGTCGCGTCACCGGAGTTCGTCACCCAGACCGAGTCGCCCGCGACCGCGATGCCTGCCGGCAGCGATCCGGCCTGGCCGCCTCCGATGACATTCCCAGCCGGGTCGAGGCGGGCCAGCGTCGAGTCGGCGAACACGGACCACACCGACCCGGCCCCGACCGCAACGCTGCCGTACGGAGAGCCGAACGCCGCTCCACCTGCCGAGGTCACCCCTGTGACCTGCCCGAACTGGGGATCGACGCGAGAGACGTCGCCGCGCGCGCCGTGCGCCACCCAGACCGCGCCGAGCCCCACGGCGATGCCCGTCGGCGTCCGGTTGCCGAGCGTGGTGAGCCCGGCGGCGGTGAGCCGGGCTGGATCGAGCTTGATCAGCGTGCGGTCCTCCAGGTTGCCGACCCACAACGAGCCCGCCCCTGCCGCGATCGGCCCGGGCTGGTTCCCGACCGGCACCTCGGCGACGATCCTGTTCGTCTGCGGGTCGATCACGCCGACGTGGTTCGGTTGGATCGCTCGAAGGCCGCCGTCCGAGCCTCCTCGGGCAACGACGGCCGCCGCAATCCCGGCGGCGACCACCAGCCCGAGTACCAGAGCGAGCAGCGCTCGTCGCTTCCAGAACGGCGGGGCGCCCGCCGCCACCGCGTGAGAGGGGGGCGGAGCGCCGCCGCGGACGGGCGGGAACGTCTCGGGCAGGCCGTCGGCGGCCGCCTGGTAGAGCCGCACCGGGCGGTCGAGGTCCTTGAGGTGCTGCTCGCCGAGGTCACGCAGCTGGACGCGGATGTCCTCCTCCTCGTCCTCGAGCAGCGTCTGCGTCGCCTGGGAGACCAGGATCTGCCCGCCGTGCCCGGCCGCTCCGATCCGCGCAGCCCGATGGACGGCGAGGCCGGTGTAGCGCCCGTTGGCGGCCACGGCCTGTCCCGTGTGCAGGCCCATCCGCACCCTGATCTCGACTCCCTCGGGCCAGTCGTGCAACAGGAGCGCGCGCTGACCGTCGACCGCCGCGAGGACCGCGTCGCGCGCACTCGCGAACGCGACGAAGAAGGAGTCTCCCTGCGTGTCGACCTCGTACCCGCGGTGAGCCTCGAACGTGCTGCGCAACAAGCTCTGATGGTCCGCAAGCACGGCGCCGTAGCGTTCGCGAAGGTGCTTGACCAGCCTCGTCGAGCCCTCGATGTCGGTGAAGAGGAAGGTGACTGCGCCGGTCGGCGGTTCGATCATGGCGCGAAGCGTGACCCCTCCCTGTACGGCTGGCAAGCGGAAGCCCAGCGGACGAGCGCTATCGGATCAGATCGCGCAGCGCGCGAAACCACCGAAATCGCTCGTCCCACGGCACGGCCGCGTTCGCCGGCGACGTCGACGGCAGGACGAAGAGGAGCGTCTTCCCGAGCTTCGTGTCCTGGAGGCCGTGCTGCGGCCGTCCCCCGAACGCGCCGCGATAGGCCTCCTTGCCGACGAAGCCGAGGGCTCGCGGCCGGAGGTCGCGCGCGAGCCGCTCGAGCCTCTCGGCACTTCCGGCAAAGTCGCCCTTGCGGAGGTCGGACGAACCGCGGGTCGTCCGGTATGCGGCGTTCGTGATCCCGATCCCGTACCGGAGCACCTCGAGCTGCTCCGACGGGTCGACGAGCCGAGGCGTGAACCCGCCGGCATGGAGGAGACGCCAGAAGTCGTTGCGCGGGTTCGCGAAGTGGGCCGCCTTCGCGTCGGAGTGGAACCCGGGGTTGATGCCGCAGAAGACGACGTCGAGATCCGGTGCGAGCACGTCCGGGACGGCGCTTTTCGAGACGGCTGCCACGGTCGCGCACCCTAGCGCCGCGGAGGCCCGGACCGATCGCCACAGCTCAATGGATCAATATAGGAATACTCCTCAACGAAAGAGGAGGCCCGGGCTCCGCCTCCTCCGTTGAGCGGGAGAGTTGGCGGGCGGGGCCATCAGCTCTGCACAGCGCTCAGCCTCTAGTCTCGGTCGGTGCTCTTTTCCCCTCAGGCCCACGAACGGCTGATCGAGGACGAGTGGGATCCGGATCGCGTCCGCTCTGCCATCGCGGAAATCGTCGAGGACGCCGAGGGGTGTTTCGAAGATGGCTGGCGGACGCATCCTCAGGACAGCAATGCAGTCGGTGACGGGGAGCGCCGCTTTCGGACGGTCTATCTTGGCGGCGCCGGCGTCGTTCACGCGCTCGACTCGTTGCAGAGTCGAGGGCTAGCGGAACTTCGCCGCAATTACGGTCCCTATCTCGAGATTCGATACGAGCCCGACTTTCCCGACGCGGACCACGAACGGAGTCTCTGGATGGGCGAGACGGGGATCCGGCTGGTGTTGCAGCGGCTATCCCCATCGAAGGGGAACGCCGACAGGCTTGCACAGCTGATCGCGGCGAACGCGGAGGACGAGCGCCGCGAGCTGATGTGGGGAAGCCCTGGAACCATGCTCGCCGCCGCTGCCATGTACGACTTGACCGGCGAGGCGAGGTGGCTCGACCTCTGGCGCGAGAGCGCCGCGTGGCTCCGCGACGAATGGGATCCGGAGACGGGCCTCTGGACGCAGCACCTCTACGGGATGGTGGACAGGTTCATCGGTCCTGCCCACGGGTTCGCAGGCTGCGTCCTGGCCTTGTCTCGTGATGCTGATGACGAGGTTCATCGCCGTGCGGCGCAAACCACTGCCCGGTACGCCGTCGAGGAGGGCGGACTCGCCAACTGGCCGCCCTATTCCTCGATGGAGACGACTTGAAAGCGATCGAGATGGGTTGATTCGGGTGCAGTGGTGTCACGGTGCGCCCGGTGTGGTCGCTTTGCTCGCTCCCATGGCGCCAGACGACGACGAGCATGGGCGTCTGCTGCTCGCCGGTGGCGAGCTCACGTGGCGAGCCGGACCGCTATCGAAAGGGGCGAACCTTTGCCACGGCACTGCAGGCAACGGGTACGCCTTCCTCGCGCTGTTCGAACGCACGCAGGATGAGCTATGGCTTGAGCGTGCCCGCGCCTTTGCAATGCACTCGGTCGCCCAGGTCGCCCGCGCCCGCGCCGAGTTCGGCCGCGGGCGGTACACCCTCTGGACCGGCGATCCCGGAACGGCGCTCTACCTCGCCGACTGCCTCGCGGGCGGCGGAGACCGTTCCGCTGCCGTAACAGCTAAGACCTGCCACCGGCCCTGGGCCAATGTCGGCTTGGAAACATATGAATACTCGTCAAGACGACGTCGAGATCCGGTGCGAGCACGTCCGGGACGGCGCTTTTCGAGACGGCTGCCACGGTGTGGCGCACCCTAGCGCCGCGTAGGGCCCGGACCGATTCCCACACCTCAATGGATCAATTAGGAATACTCCTCAACTCGACGAGTTGTCGGGGGTCGGGCCAGGGCCGGTGACTACAGAGTTGTCTTTATCCCCGATTCACGAGCAGCACCTCGAGCGCCGCGACGAAGTGGCTGCTCCGAAAGAAAGGATGCAGGAGCCTCTCGACGAAACCGCGTCCTAACCGGATGCGACTAACGCATCTACCAACGGGAGGCAGCGATGAATTCACGGAGCATGGCCGGATGGATCGGGTTTGCCGGCATCTTGATGGTGCTCCTCGGGGGCTCAGCGTCTTCCAGGGCCTGATCGCGCTCTTGGAGGACGAGTACTACGTCCCCACACAGGCGGGCTACCTAGTCTTCGACATCACCGGCTGGGGCTGGATCATGCTGATCTGGGGCATCGTCTTGGCGCTCGTCGGTCTCGCGCTGCTCGCCGGCAGGAGCTGGGCGCGGTGGGTGTCGATCCTGCTCGTGAGCATCAACGTGTTTGGTCAACTCGGCTTCCTCGGCAACACCAACGACCAGGTGTGGCTGCTGATCACGCTGACGTTCAACATCATCATTCTCTACGCCTTGATCGTCCGATGGGACGAGAGCGAGCGAGAGCTACAGACTCGCTGAGAACACCAGATGCCCTTCCCGAGGTCCGCGGCCGTGCTGGCCTTGCTCGAGAGCGCAGGGCCAGCACACCGCTCTCGCTCGGGAGCGGATTGCTCTCCACCCCGGCGTGCCCCCCGCCCGTTCCCGGACATGGGGCTCGTACCGGCTAAGCAATCAGAGGTACAAAGAGGAAAACTCCTCAAGACGACGTCGAGACCGGGCGCGAGAACGTCGGGAACGGCGCTGGGCGAGACGGACACGACCTGCACTTCTAGCCTACGCGGCGCTCGCGGCCTCGCGGTCCTCGAAGCGCGCCTCGAACGCGAGCCGGATGCGCTCGGTCAGCACCGCCGTCGCCTCGGGCTCGTCGTTTCCGGGTTTCGCTGACCCTGACGGCGTCGTCGCCGCCCACCCAGCCGTAGCACCGGAGGTAGCACTCCTGCTCGTTCAACGGCCGCAACCGCTGCATGGGCCTCAACCGTAGGTCACGGACCGGACGGCGCCGGTCCATCTAGGCTGGCGCCCATGTCCAGCCGTGCGAAGTCGTTCGACTACGCGGTCTCGCTCGACGTCACCTGGGACGCGCGCAGCGATCGCGGCGGCGGCGTCCTCGCCGGGGCGGAGGAGGCCTCGTGGACGCCCGAGCACCTCGTCCTCGCCGGGCTGGCGCGCTGCACGCTGACGAGCCTCCGCTACCACTGCGTCCGGGCGGGCATCACGCTGACGTCGAGCAGCACCGGCGCGCGGGACGGTCACGCAGACGCGAGTCGGACGGCCGCTTCGCGTTCGTCGACATCGCCTTCGACGGCCGACGTCTCGTTCGACCCGAAGCCCGACGACGAGACGATCGCCGACCTGCTCGCGAAAGCCGAGCGAGACTGCTTCGTCGGCGCGTCGCTGACCGCGACGCCGTCGTACACGTGGAACGTGGCATGAGCGCGACGCTCCTCGACGTCGCCGCGGTCCGCGCGCGCTACACGGCGCTCGACCGGCCGCTCGCCTTCTTCGACGGCCCGGGCGGGACGCAGTGCCCGGACGAGGTGATCGACGCGATCTCGCTGTACCTCCGCGAGTACAACGCGAACATCGGCGCGCCGTACGAGACGTCGCGCCGCACGGACGCGCTCGTCGCGACCGCGCACGAGCGCGCCGGCGTCGTTCCTCGGCTGCGACCCGGGCGAGGTCGCGTTCGGCCAGAGCATGACCGCGCTCAACTTCCTCCTGACCCGCGCGCTCGCGCGGGAGCTCGAGGCGGGGGACGAGGTGCTCGTGACGCGCCTCGACCACGACGCCAACGTCGCGCCGTGGCTCGCGCTCGCGCGACGACATCGGGATCGTCGTCCGGTTCGTCGACGTCGACGACGAGCTCATGCTCGACCTCGACGACCTCGCCGCGAAGCGCTCGTCACGGACGCGCGTCGTCGCCTTCCCCGCCGCCGCGAACTCGGTCGGCACGGCGCCGGACGTCCGCCGCGTCGTCGAGCTCGCGCACGAGGTCGGCGCGCTCGCCTGGGTCGACGCCGTCCACTACGGGCCGCACGGGCCGATCGACGTCGCCGCCTGGGGCTGCGACGTGCTCATCTGCTCGCCGTACAAGTTCTTCGGGCCGCACATGGGGATGGCGTTCGGCCGCGAGGAGGTGCTGCGCAGCTGGAGGCCGTACAAGGTGCGCCCGTCCGCGGACGAGCCCGTCGGCCGCCGCTTCGAGCTCGGCACCTGCCAGCACGAGCTCCTCGCCGGCTTCGTCGCCGCCGTCGACTACATCGACTCGCTCGGCTGGGAGGCGATCACGGCGCACGAGCACGACCTCGGCGAGCGCTTCCTCGACGGGCTTCCCGAGGAGGTGGCGCTCCACGGGTCGCAGACGATGGACGGTCGCGTGCCGACGTTCTGCTTCAGCGTCCCCGGCCGGAGCGCGCAGTCCGTCGCCGAGCATCTCGCCGAACGAGACGTCGCGGTCTGGTGGGGCAACTACTACGCGCTCGAGACGATCCGGCGGCTCGGGCTCGACGAGGACGACGGCGCCGTCCGCGCGGGGATCGTCCACTACAACACGGCCGAGGAGGTCGACCGGCTGCTCGCCGGGATCGCGGAGCTCGTGTGAGGCTCCTCCTGCTCGGCGGCCCGAAGTTCCTCGGGCGCGCGGTGATCGACGCGGCGCTCGAGCGGGGTCACGAGGTGACGCTGTTCAACCGCGGCACGACGAACGCCGAGCTCCATCCCGAGCTCGAGCGGATCACGGGCGACCGCGACGGCGGGCTCGACGGGCTCCGCGGACGCGAGTGGGACGCCGTCGTCGACACGTCCGGGCTACCTCCCGCGTGTCGTCGGCGGCGGGCGCCGAGCTGCTCGCGGACGCGGTCGGCCACTACGTCTTCGTCTCGAGCATCTCCGTGTACGCGTCGTTCGCCGAGGTCGTCGACGAGGGCTCGCCGCTCGCGCAGCTCTCCGAGCCGGGCTCCGAGGACATCGGGCAGGACTACGGCGCGCTCAAGGCGCTCTGCGAGGAGGCGGTCGAGAGCGCGTTCCCCGGGCGCTCGACCGCGGTGCGGGCGGGCCTGATCGTCGGCCCGCACGACCCGACCGGCCGCTTCACGTACTGGCCGCACCGGATCGCCCGCGGCGGAGACGTCCTCGTCCCCGGGCCCGCCTGGCGGCCGGTGCAGCTCGTCGACGTCCGCGACCTCGCCGCCTGGATCGTCCGTTCCGCCGAGGAGCGGCACGCCGGGCCGTTCAACGCCACGGGGCCGACGACGATGGGGGCCGTGGTCGACGCGGCGAAGCGGGTCACCGGCTCGACGTCCCGCGCGGTCGAGGTCGACGACGCGTTCCTCGCCGGCGAGGAGGTCGGCGAGTGGATGGAGCTGCCGCTCTGGGTCGACACCCGCAAGGACGAGTGGCGGCGCTTCCTCGAGGTCGACACGTCTCGCGCCGTCGCCGCAGGCCTGACGTTCCGCCCGCTCGACGAGACGGTCGCCGCGACGCTCGAGGCAGCCGAGCTCGTCGACGGCGTCGGGCTCACGCCCGAGCGCGAGGCGGAGCTGCTCGCCGCCTGGTGGGGGCGCGCGACGCTAGGACGGGGCCGCGAGCCCGGCGGCCGCGATCGCGTCGAGCGCCAGCCGCTCGTCGACCTCGCCCGGGAGGCCGCTCACGCCGACGGCGCCGATCCGCACGCCGTCCGAGAACAGCGCGACGCCCCCGAGGAAGAACGAGAAGAACGGGTCGAAGCTCGCGAGCTCCGTCGGCCGCTCGACGACCTTCTCGGCGAGCAGTGCGCGTCGTCGTCGCGTCGCTCCGCGCCGCCGTGTACGCCTTGCGCCGCGCGTTGAGCTCGGTGTCGAGCGCCGCGCCGTCCATCCGCAGCGCGGCGACGACCTCGCCGTGATCGTCGACGACGACGACCGAGACGGGGCCTGGCGCCTCGGCGACGACACGGTTGACGATCGCCAGTGCAAGGTCGTGCGTGAGGCGTCCGGCTGCCACAGGGCACGTCTATACCATGCGCGCGTGCCCACGTTCGACCGGACGACGCTCTCCAACGGCACGCGCGTCCTCACCGCGCCGATGCCGCACGCGCAGTCGGTGTCGTGCTTCGTGATGTTCGCGGCGGGCTCGCGCTACGAGCGCCGCGAGGAGAGCGGCATCGCGCACTTCGCCGAGCACATGTTCTTCAAGGGCACGGAGCGCCGGCCGACGGCGCGCGACATCGCGACCGAGATCGACTCGATCGGCGGCGAGTTCAACGCGTTCACGGGCAAGGAGCTGACCGGCTACTACGTCAAGTGCGCCGCCGAGACGCGCGACGTCGCGCTCGACGTCCTCGTCGACATGCTCCGCAACTCGCGCTTCGACGCGGACGAGATCGACCGCGAGAAGGGCGTGATCGTCGAGGAGATGAACATGTACGCCGACACGCCGCGGTCCTACATCGGCAACGTCTGGGAGCGCCACCTCTACGGCGACCAGCCGCTCGGCTGGGACATCATCGGCACCGAGGAGACGGTGCGCGGCGCGACGCGCGACACGTTCCTCGGCTACCTCGACCGCTGGTACCGGCCGGAGCGCACGGTCGTCGGGCTCGGCGGGCGGATCGGCGACGACGTCCTCGAGCGCCTCGAGGGGCTGCTCGGCGACATCGACGCCCGCGACGACCGGCGCGGCCGACGCCGCCGTGCTGCCGACGAACGGCGAGCCCGGTTCGCATCCACACGAAGCAGTCCGACCAGGCGCACGTCGTCGTCGGCACGCGCAGCTACCCCCACGGCCACCCGGACCGCTACGTCGTGCAGCTCCTCTCGACCGTCCTCGGCGGGGGCATGTCGTCGCGGCTCTTCACCGAGGTGCGCGAGCAGCGCGGCCTCGCGTACTACGTCTTCTGCGGCAACACGAGCTACGCCGACGCCGGGACGCTGGCCGCGCAGGCCGGCGTCGACCTGAGCCGGATCGACGAGGCCATCGAGACGATCGTCGCCGAGCTCCGGCGGATCGTCGCCGAGCCGGTGCCGGCCGAGGAGCTCGAGAAGGCCCGCTCGTACGCGAAGGGCCGGTTCGTGCTCGGGCTCGAGAGCCCGCACGCGACGATCATGTTCGGCCTCCGCCGCGAGCTGCTCGAGGGCCGGGCGGTCGAGCCCGACGGAGATCCTCGCCGGGCTCGACGCGGTGACGGTCGAGGACGTCCAGCGCGTCGCGACCGACATCCTCGCCGACGACCTCCGCCTCGCGCTGATCGGGCCGTTCGACGAGCCCGAGCGCTTCGAGCCGCTGCTGGCTGCCTGACCCGAAGCCGGACATGCCGAATGGGCCGATGTCTCTTCCGGCCCCGGAGGCTGTCACGCTCCTCAGCGAGCGCGCACAGACCCCGGCGACGGAGGAGATGACCGAGCTGTGCGCGCGACTGGACAACCTGCCGCTCGCCGTCGAGCTCGCGGCTGCCCGCCTCAAGGCGCTGTCTCCTCGGCAGATCCTCGAGCGCCTCTCGTCTCGCCTCGACCTACTCAGGGTGGCCGCGACGTCGATCCTCGCCAGCAGACACTTCGGGCCACCATCGAGTGGAGCCATCAGCTCCTTCGGAGCATGAGCAGCGCCTCTTCGCCCGCCTCTCGGTCTTCGCCGGCGGCTGCACGCTCGAGGCCGCCGAGGAGGTCGCTGAAGCCGACCTCGACGCTGTGCAGTCGCTCGTCGAGAAGAGCCTCCTACGCGTCACGGACGAGCGCTACTGGATGCTGGAGACGATTCGAGACCTCGGGCTCGAGCGGATCTCACGATCGGGTGAGTACGACGAGATTCGAGTGCGACACGCAGCCCGACATGCCCGCCTTGCGATAGAGCTGATGACACCGTTGCGCGAGTATTCCGCCGAAGCGCTGGCCACCGCCGAGCAGGAGCAGGACAACATGCGTGCCGCGCTGGGGTTTTCTCTCGACCGGGACGAGGTGGTCGTCGCCAGCGACCTCATGGCCGGACTGTGGTTCTACTGGCTCGAGTACCGGGCCGTGGTGCGGAGGCACGTGGCTGGGCGCTTCGGGATCTGGCCTCCTCCCGCGAGGCGGTGCATCCGCTCGAGCGGTTCCAGGGTGATCTCGGCTCCGGCCAGATCCTGCGCTTCGCAGGCGACGCCGAGGCTGGGGCGGCGCTCGACCGCGAGCTCGTGGCGATAGCACGTGCACACCCGAACGCGGTCGTCCACGGGATCGCGATCGAACGAGCACTCGCCGCAACGCTGAGCGACCTCGCATACACAGAGCTCGAAGCAGGCCGTCTCGTCGAGGCGCAGTCCCTCGCCGAGGAGGGCACTGGCGCTCGCCGAGATCTCGGTCTGCCGCATGGGATCGCGCACGCTCTGCTCGCGCTCGCAGCGGTCGCATTCCACGAACGCGATCTTCGAACGTGCCCGGGACCTCCGTACGCAAGCGCCGGCCGCGGTTTCACGCGTGCTGTCAGGCGGGTTGACGCACTCGTGGCGCCTGTTGCATAGTCGCGAGGTCCTCAGGGGGTCGACCACCTCATTCGAGACAGGAGGCCACATGCGGCGCATGGTCTCGGCGATCTCGTTTCTCGTCGGGCTCGGGCTGCTCGCGTCCGCCTTTCTCACGGCGACCGCCAGCCCGGCGACGGGAGAGCGAGTACTGCGGCTGAACGTCAACTCGACCGACATCCGCTTTCTCGACCCTGCCCTGAACTACGACTTCTACGGCTGGCGCCTGGAGGCAGCCACGTGCGCGATGCTGCTCGGCTACCCGGACAAGCGAGGCCCGGCCAGCGCACGGCTGTACGCGGAGGTCGCGCGCGGGTTCCCGAAGGTGGCGAACGGCGGCCGGACGTACACGTTCACGATCCGGCCCGGGTTCCGCTTCTCCGACGGGACGGCCGTGACCGCGGCGAGCTACGCGCGCGCGTTCGAGCGGGCGCTGAGCCCGAAGATGCAGTCGCCGGCAGCCTCGTTCCTCGGCGACGTCGTCGGCGCCTCCGCCGTGCTCGCCGGCAAGGCGACGACGCCGGCCGGGGTGAAGGCGAGCGGCAACACCCTCACGGTCCGGCTGACGAAGCCCGCTCCGGACTTCCTCTCGCGCATCGCGATGCCGTTCTTCTGCGCGGTGCCGGCGAACCTGCCGATCAACCCTGACGGCGTCAACACCCCGCCGGGCGCCGGGCCGTACTACGTCTCGAGCAAGACCGTCAACAAGCAGATCGTGCTCCAGAAGAACCCGTACTACGGCGGGAAGCGTCCGCAGCGCTGGGACACGATCCACGTCGCCGTGGGCATGGCCGAGCAGACGAGCTACCTCCAGGTGCGAAACGGCGAGGTCGACCTCGACCTGTACGGGCTTCCCGCAGCCGCGCACACGGAGCTGACGAAGACGTACGGGATCAACAAGGGCCGGTACTTCGTGAACCCGTCGAACTCGATCGGCTACTTCGCGCTCAACACGTCCCGCGGCATCTTCAAGGACGTCAAGGCGCGCCAGGCGGTTGCGTTCGCAGTGAACCGGCCGGCGCTCACCAACCTCGCCGGGCTCAACGCCGGCCGTGCCGAACGAGCAGATCCTGCCGCCGGGGATCCCGGGGTACCGCGACGCGAACATCTACCCGCTCGCCCGCCCGAACATCGCGAAGGCGAAAGCGCTCCTCGGCGGCCAGCACCGGGAAGGTCGTCATGTACACGACGAACGATCGGACCGGGATCAACACGGGACAGATGGTGAAGGCCAACCTCGCCGCGATCGGCCTCGAGGTCGAGGTGAAGGCGTACACGTTCGGCGTCCTGATCGACAAGACGGGGACGCGGGGCGAGCCCTTCGACCTGATGTCGATCGGCTGGTTCGCGGACTATCCGGACCCGTACGACTTCATCAACATCCTGCTCGACGGGCGGACGATCGCGGCGAAGAACAACGTCAACGTCTCGTACTTCAACGTCCCCGCGTACCAGAAGAAGATGGACGCCGCGGCGAGGCTCGCCGGCGACGCCCGGTACCGGGCCTACGGGACGCTCGACATCGACATCACCCGCAACCAGTCCCCGCTCGTGATCACGAACAACCAGAACGTGCGGGAGTTCATCTCCTCGAAGGTCGGCTGCGCGACGTACTCGTACGCGTGGGGCGGCCTCAACCTCGTGCTGCTCTGCCGCAAGTAGGGCACGAAGACTCGCGTCCGGCGCCACCGTCCGAGGGTGGCGCCGGACGGCGAGCAGACAGTCGCCGTCCAACGCTCTAGAGTCGCCAGCCATGACCGCCCGGTGGCTCGTTACGCTCGGTGTCGCCGCGCTCGCGCTGGGAGCCGCGCTCTCGGTCGCCGACGACGGCGCCGGGGCACCGGGGCCGACCGGGCGCATCACCTTCGTCAGCTGGCGCGACGCGACCGAGAACGAGGCTCGTGCCTATCGGGGGCTGGAGATCTATTCCATGCGCCCCGACGGAAGCGACGTGCGGCGGCTGACCCGGAACCGCGTCGACGACCTGAACCCGCGTGTCTCGCGCGACGGCAAGCGCGTCGTGTTCGTACGGCAGGCTCCACCCCGGAGACGGCCGGAGATCTGGACGATGAACGCCGACGGCTCGGGCGCGCGCCGGATCGCGCCGGCCGGGCTCGGGCAAACGCCGACGTGGGCCCCGGACGGGAAGCGCATCGCGTACGTCAAGACGCCGAGCTCGGGGCGGTACGAGCTGTGGGTCATGAACGCGAACGGAACGGGACGACGCCGCGTCGAGCTGCCCGAGCCGCCGTCCAACGCGGGGGACGACTGGCCGTACACCGTCCTGTTCCCGGCGTGGTCACCCGACGGCCGGACGATCGCGTTCTCGAACGGGATAGCCTCTGGGCGGTGGAGCTCGAGACCGGCGAGGTCCGTCGTCTCGCCCGCTGCACCCGCGGGTACTGCATGTCCCCGGCGTGGTCGCCGGACGGCCGCCTGCTCGCGTACCAGCACGTCGGCGGGCCGGTGGTCAAGGTCGTCCCCGCGTCGGGCGGCGCGTCTCGGGTTGTCGTCCCGACGAACAGGGGCGGGGGCGGCACGCCGTCCTGGTCGCCCGACGGGCGCTTCATCGTCTTCAACCGCGGGTACCTCCCGGGTCACCCGTACCAGGAGCTCGCGGTCGTCGCCGCCTCGGGCGGCACGCAGCGGCGCCTGACGACGAACTTCGTCGACGACCACTCGGCGTCCTGGGGGCGCTGAGCCACGGGTCGACGCGAGGCGCGAGACGGGCAGGGCGAGGCGCTCGCCGTCTGGGCGCTCTGGGCGCTCGTGCTGCTCGCGATCCTCGTCACGTACTCGCGCCTCGCGCCCGAGGAGCTCTACCACGTCTCGCGCGAGGGGATCGTCGGCGGGCTCTCGCGGGTCGTCGATCGAGCTGAACTTCCCGATCTCGCTCGTCGCGATCGCGATCGACGCTCGTCGCGCTCGCCGCGCTCCCGCGCCGCGCCTGGTGGGCCGGCGGCCCGGCGATCGCGCTCTGCGCGGTGACGGCGCTGGCCCGGGGTCGTCGACCAGGACGACCTCGACGCCCGCTGGGTGAACGCGCTGCCGGCGGCCGGCGTGGCGATCGCGCTCGGCCTCACCGCCGTCGCCGCGCACGGCGCGCGGGAACGGGCTTCGCGCCGCCGCTCCGGCTCGACCGCGTCCGCGTCGTGCTCGCCGCGGTCGTCGCTGCTCGCTCTCGATCCCGTGGATCGCCGCGATCCTCGGCTTCTACCTCCCCGAGGGGATCTTCATCATGGAGCGGCCGGGGCTCGAGGCGGACGGGACCACGATCGCCGCCGTGCACCTCGGCCAGCACCACGGCTTCGTCGGGTCGCTGATCGTCGTGCAGCGCGCTGCTCCTCTCGCGGCCACGCCTCCCGGCGGCCGGCTCGCCACGGCGACGCGGCTCTACGTCTCGCTCGCATTCGCCTACGGCGCCGTGAACATGACGCAGGACGCCTGGAACGAGCAGCTCGTGAAGCGCGGCACGGTCGACTGGAAGATCCCATCGGCGCTCCAGCCCGACGCTCGAGCCGATCTGGCTCGTGACGCTCGCGCTCGCGGCGCTCGCGGCGCTCGCGCTCCAGCCGCGAGAGCCGGCGACGTAGACTCGGCGCCGTGACCGAGCGCGACCTCCTCGCCCGCACGGCGGAGCATCGCGGCCGACTACCTCGAGACGCTCGACACCCGACGGCGTCGCGCCCGCGCAGACGTACCGCGAGATGCACGCCGCGCTCGACGCGCCCGTGCCGGAGGCTCCGCCGGAGCGACGGACGTCATCGAGGAGCTGGCCGCGTCGCTGGAGCCCGGGATCACCGCAATGGGCTCCGGCCGGTACTTCGGGTTCGTGATCGGTGGCGCACTGCCCGTCGACCGTCGCCGCCGACTGGCTCGTCTCGACCTGGGACCAGAACACCGGCCTCGCGGAGCCGACGCCCGCCACTCCGCGCTCGAGGCGCTCGCCGGCCGGTGGGTGATGGAGCTGCTCGGGCTGCCCGCGCACGCGTCGTTCGCCTTCGTGACCGGCTGCCAGATGGCGCACGTCACGTGCCTCGCCGCTGCGCGCCAGCCGTCTACGCGCGCGCAGGCTGGGACCTCCCCGCGCAGGGGCCTTGCCGGGGCGCCGTCCGCTCCGCGTGGTCGTCGGCGGCAAGCGGCACGTGACGGTCGACGCGGGCGCTCCGGCTCCTCGGGATCGGCGCGGCGCAGGAGATCGTGGTCCCGGCCGACGGCGAGGGCCGGATGGACGTCGTCCGCGCTCCCCGACGCGCGTCGGACAGCGACGGCCCGACGATCGTGTGCGCCCAGGCCGGCGAGGTGAACACCGGCGCGTTCGACGATCTCGCCGCCGTGATCCGAGGCATCGCAGGCGGTCGGGGCATGGGTGCACGTCGACGGGGCGTTCGGGCTCTGGGCGGCGGCCAGCCCGTCGCTTCGCCACCTCGTCGACGGGCCACGACCGAGCCGACTCGTGGGCGACGGACGGCCACAAGTGGCTCAACGTGCCGTACGACTGCGGCATCGCGCTCTGCGCGCACCCCGAAGCCCACGCGGCGGCGATGGAGTACGCCGCGCCGTACCTCGCCGTTTCCGACTCGGCCGCGATCCGCGACCCGATGGGCTACAGCCCGGAGTTCTCGCGGCGCGCGCGCTCGGCACCGGTCTGGGCGGCGATCCGCCAGCTCGGCCGGTCGGGAGTCGCCGAGCTCGTCGAGCGCTGCTGCGCGCACGCGCGGCGCTTCGCCGAGCGATCGCCGAGCTCCCCGGCTGCGAGGTGCTGAACGAAGTCGTCCTCAACCAGGTGCTCTTCCGCTTCGCGGACGACGAGACGACGGCGAGCGGCGCTCGCACGCGGTCCAGGAGAGCGGCGAGGCATGGATGAGCGGCACGACCTGGGACGGCCGCGCGGCGATCCGGCTCTCGGTGTCGGGCTGGCGGACGACGGACGCAGGACATCGATCGCGACCGTCGCGGCGTTCGCCGCCGCTGCGCCGGGTGTCCGACGAAGTCGACGCCGCAGCCGTCCCGGGCTTCAGTCCTCGGCGGGCGCCTCGGCCGCGCGCTCGGCGATCTCCTCGCACGACCGACGGGTCGGCGAGCGTCGTCGTGTCGCCGAGCGGGCGGTGCTCGGCGACGTCGCGCAGCAGCCGCCGCATGATCTTCCCCGAGCGCGTCTTCGGCAGCTCGGGCGTGAAGACGATGTTCGCGGGCTTGGCGATCGCGCCGATCTTCACCGCGACGTGGTTCCGGAGCTCCTCGAGCATCTCGACCGAGCCCGTCGTCGCCGCCCTTGAGCGTCACGTAGGCGACGATCGCCTGACCGGTGGTCGCGTCCGAGCGCCCGCACACCGCCGCCTCGGCGACGCGCTGGTGGTCGACGAGCGCCGACTCGACCTCGATCGTCGAGATCCGGTGCCCCGAGACGTTCATCACGTCGTCGACGCGGCCGAGCAGCCAGAAGTCGCCGTCCTCGTCGATCCGCGCGCCGTCGCCGGCGAAGTAGAGGCCCGGGAAGCGCTCCCAGTACGTCGCCCGGAACCGCGCGTCGTCGCCGAAGATGCCGCGCGTCATCGCCGGCCACGGCCGCTCGAGGACGAGGTAGCCGCCGCCCTGCTCGACCTTCTCGCCCTGCTCGTTGACGACCGCCGCGGCGACCCCGGGGAACGGCTTCGTCGCCGAGCCGGGCTTCGTCGTCGTCACTCCGGGCAGCGGCGTGATGAGGATCATCCCGGTCTCGGTCTGCCACCACGTGTCGACGATCGGGCACGCGCCTCGCCGCCGATGTGCTCGTGGTACCAGATCCACGCCTCGGGATTGATCGGCTCGCCGACCGAGCCGAGCAGCCGCAGCGACGCCGAGATCGTGCTGCTCGCCGCGTGCTCCGGGCCCCCACTTCATGTGCGCGCGGATCGCGGTCGGCGCGGTGTAGAGGATCGTGACGCCGTAGCGCTCGACGATCGACCACCAGCGCGCCTTGTCCGGGAAGTCGGGCGTCCCCTCGTAGAGCACCGAGGTCGTCGCGTTGCAGAGCGGCCCGTAGACGATGTAGCTGTGGCCGGTGATCCAGCCGATGTCGGCCGCGCACCAGTAGACGTCGCGTCTCGGGCTTCAGGTCGAAGACGTAGTGGTGCGTCGTCGCGGCGCCGACGAGGTAGCCGCCCGTCGTGTGCGCGATCCCCTTCGGCTTCGCGGTCGTGCCGGACGTGTACATCGAGGAACAGCAGGTCCTCGCTGTCCATCGGCTCGCACGGGCACGTCGCCGGGTCGTCCGAGACGTCGAGCTCGTGGTACCAGCGGTCGCGCCCGTCGGTCATCGGCACGTCGTTCCCGGTGCGACGGACGACGAGGCACGAGTGGACACCTCGGCGCGGCCGCCATCGCCTCGTCGGCGGTGCGCTTGAGCGGCACCGTCGACCCGCGGCGCCAGGCCTCGTCCTGCGTGACGAGCACCTCGCAGCCCATGTCGACCATGCGATCCGAGAGCGAGTCGGCCGAGAAGCCGCCGAAGACGACCGTGTGCGGCGCGCCGAGCCGGGTGCACGCGAGCATCGCGATCGCGAGCTCGGGGACCATCCCCATGTAGATCGCGACCGGCGTCCCCTTGCGCGACGCCGAGCTCCCGGAGCGCGTTCGCCATGCGGACGACCTCCCGCTGGAGGTCGGCGTACGTGATCGTCCGCGTGTCGCCCGGCTCGCCCTCCCAGTGGTAGGCGACGCGGTCGCCGAGCCCGGCCTCGACGTGGCGGTCGACGCAGTTGTGCGCGACGTTGAGCTTCCCGCCGAGGAACCACTTCGCGTACGGCAGCTCCCACTCGGAGAGCGTGTGGAAGTCCTCGAGCCAGGTCACGCGCTCGCGTGCCTCCTCGCGCCCAGAACGCGTCGGGGTCGAGGTCGTAGATCTCGGGCTGGGCGTTCGCCTGCGCGGCGAAGGCCGGGTCGGGCGGGAAGCGCCGCTCCTCGTCGAGCAGCGTCTCGATCGCCCGCTCGCTCATCCCGCCGTTGCTCGCACCGCGAGGGCCGGGATCGAGCCCGTACGGGAACTCGTTGATCGTCTCGCAGCCGTCCTCGGTGACGAGGAGGAGGTCCTCGACCCGCACGCCGCCGAAGCCGTGGCGGTAGAGGCCCGGGCTCGAGCGTCACGACGTCGCCGGCGACGAGCTCGTGGCCGACCTTGCCGAGGTTCGGCGACTCGTGGACGTCGAGGCCCGACGCCGTGCCCGAGGCCGTGGTAGAAGCCGTCGCGGAGCACGGTGCCCTCGGGCTTCGACAGGCCGGTCGGATGGCCGCGCTCCGTCGAAGAACGCAGCACACGGCCCGGTGCACCTCCGTGCCGTCGACCCCGGGCGCGAGCATCTCGCGCGCGAGCTCGAGCGCCTCGAGGCACTGCGCGTGCCACGTCGACGATCAGTCGGGTCGGGCGTGCCGACCGTGAACGTCCGCGTCATGTCCGAGAAGAGACCGCTCTCGACGTGGCGCGGGAAGAGGTCGCAGACGACGTGGTCGTCGTTGGCGAGCCGGCCCGAGCCCTGGTCGTGGCCGTCGGCGGCCTGCGGGCCGTGCGCGGCGATCAGGTCGTCGCCGCTGCAGCCGTGCGCGGCGAACGCCGCGATCGCCGCCTCTCTGAGGCGCTCGCACGTGAGCGGCTCGCCGTCCGACGACGCGTCCCCCGTCACCCGGCTCGGAGCGGGCGAGCAGCTCGGCGATCGCCGCCATCCCCGCCTCGGCCGCGCGCGAGGCCGCGCCGGATGCCCTCGAGCTCGAGCGGCGTCTTCCGGCGCCGGCGGTCGTCGAAGAGCCGCTGGTCGACGGTCGAGCTCGACGCCGTCCGCACGGAGCGCGTCGGCGTGCCGCAGCGGGAACGTCGCCGGGCACGACGCGCGTCGCGGACCCCGAGCGCCCGGGCGATGCGCACGATGATCGTCGGGCGCGATCTCGTAGTAGTCGACGCCGTCCCGCATCGAGGTCGTCGTACGGGAACGTCTCGACCGGGACGATCTCGATCGTCGGGTCGACCGCTGTGATGCGATCGCCCTCGACGCTCCAGACGACCGCGACCCGCCGGCCGTCGACCTCCGCGAAGAGGAACGGGTCGCCGATCGCGACCGAGACCTCGTGCCGGAGCTCCGTCGAGCGGACGGAGTCGCCGATCATGCAGCACGTTCGGCATCGCCGCAAGCCTACTCATGCGCGGTGCAACGCGTCAGCTAACGTCCCGTCCGTGAGCAGCCCTCTCGACGAGCTGCGCGTCCGGCTGGCCGAGGGCGCCGACCTCAGGCGCGCGGCCGGCGTGCTCGGCTGGGAGCAGCGCGTGACGATGCCGCCGCGCGGCACCGACGCGCGCGCCGACCAGCTCGCCACGCTCGGACGGATCGCGCACGAGCGCTTCATCGACGACGAGGTCGGCCGGCTGCTCGACGCGGCCGAGCCGCTCGTCGAGTCGCTCCCGTACGACTCGGACGACCGGAGCCTCGTCCGCGTCACGCGCCGCGACTGGGAGAAGGCCCGGCGCGTCCCGACGGCGCTGCGCGAGGAGATGACGCGCGCAGGCGCGCGCGCGGCCACCACGCCTGGGTCGAGGCGCGCCGGACGAACGACTTCGCGTCGTTCCTCCCGTACCTGCGCACGAACGTCGAGCTCAAGCGCCGCTACGTCGAGTGCTTCGAGTGGTCGGACAGCCCGTACACGCCGCTGCTCGACGACTACGAGCCGGGGATGCTGACGACCGAGGTGCGCGAGGTGTTCGCGGTGCTCCGGCCCGGCGCTCACCGAGATCGTCGCGTCGGCGCCCGAGGTCGACGCGTCGTTCCTCCACGGGGACTTCCCGCCCGACGACGCAGCGCGCGTTCGCGGAGCGCGATCGTCGCGACGCTCGGCTTCGAGGACGGCGCGTGGCGGCTCGACCCGACGGCGCACCCGTTCTGCACCTCGTTCACGAACCGCGACGTCCGGCTCACGACGCGCTACCAGCCCGACGACCTCGAGTCGGTCTGGTCGACGCTGCACGAGGCGGGCCACGGGCTCTACGCGCACGGGATCGCCGACTCGCTCCTGCGCACGCCGCTCGACAGCGCGCCGTCGCTCGGGGTCAACGAGTCGCAGAGCCGCACGTGGGAGAACCTCGTCGGCCGCGAGCCGGCCGTTCTGGAAGCACTGGTACGAGCCGCTCCAGGAGACGTTCCCTGCGCTGCGCGACGTCGACCTCGACGACTTCGTCCGCGCGATCAACCGCGCCGAGCCGGGGCTGATCCGGGTCGACGCCGACGAGACGACGTACAGCCTCCACATCATCCTGCGCTTCGAGCTCGAGCAGGAGCTGATCGAAGGGCACCGTCGCGCTCGAGGACCTCCCCGAGGTGTGGAACGCGCGGATGAAGGAGTTCCTCGGGGTCGACGTCCCGAGCGACGCGCGACGGCGTCCTCCAGGACGTCCACTGGTCGGGCGGCGGGATCGGCTACTTCCCGACGTACGCGCTCGGCAACGTCATCTCGCTCCAGCTCTGGGACGTCGTCCGGCAGGCGCTGCCCGACCTCGACGACCAGCTCGCCGCCGGCGACGCGCTGCCGCTCTCCGACTGGCTGCGCGACAACCTCTACTCGCTCGGGCGCAAGCTGACGCCGAAGGAGACGATCGAGCGGCTGACCGGCTCGCCGGAGATCGACCCCGAGCCGTACCTCGCGTACCTGCGCGACAAGCCAGCCGCGCTCGTGGCGTGAGCGCTGCTCGGCGAGCGCGACGCAGCCGCCGTGCGGGACGTCCTCGCGGCGCTCGAGCGCGACGTCGAGGTGACGCTCGAGCTCGGCCCGACCGCAACGCCCGTCACGCTCCTCGCCGCCGGCGGGCGGGAGATCGACACCGGCGCCGAGACGCGACGCGTCGTCGAGGCGGTCTGCGCGGAGTCGGACCGCGTGACGCTCACGGTCGTCGAGCACGACGAGCCCGGGCCCTGGCCGCGCACGACGATCGGGCCGGGCCTGCGCTACCTCGGGATGCCGCTCGGCTACGAGCTGACGACGCTCGTCCACGGGATCCTCGAGGCCGGTCGGGCGGAGCCGGCGCTCTCGGCCGCGTCGCGCGAGCGCCTCGCGTCGCTCGAGCGGGACGTGACCGTCGACGTCTTCGTCACGCCGACCTGACCGCACTGCCCGCCGGCCGTGCTGCTGGCGTACAAGCTCGCGCTCGCCTCGCCGCGCATCCGGGCGGCCGGGATCGAGGCCTCGGAGTTCGCGGTCGAGGCCGACCGGCACGGCGTCCACGCCGTCCCGGCGATCGTCGTCGACGGGCGCTACGCCTGGGCCGGCTCGGTGCCCGAGGCCGCGTTCGTCGACCGCGTGCTGGCCGCGATCGAATGACGCGGTCGTACACTCAGCGACATGGACGCGATCGGCCGCGCGAACGACCTGCTGGAGCAGCTACGCGGCGCTCGCGCTCGCCGAGCTGCCAGCCGGCACCGACGTCTTCGACGCCCACACCCATCTCGGCGAGGACATCGACGGCATGGTCGGCGACCGCGACGAGCTGCTCGCGATCCAGCGCGCCTACGGGATCACGCGGTCGTTCGTCGTTCTGCCTCGACGAGCCCGACCGCCATCCCGCGTTCACGGCGGCGAACGACCGCGACGCTGGCGCACGCGGCCGCGCGCCCGGCGAGCTCGTCCCGTTCGTCCGGCTCGATCTCGACGAGACGCCGATCGAGGAGGCGAGCCGGTGCCTCGACCTCGGCGCGGGCGGCATCAAGCTCCACCCGCGCGCGCAGCGCTTCCTCCCCGACGACCCGCGGCTCGAGCCGGTGTTCGCGCCTCGCCGCGGAGCGCCGCGTGCCGGTCCTCATCCACGGCGGCCGCGGCCTGCCGCCGATCGCGGACTCGCTCGCGCGCCTGCTCGACCGCCACTGCCCGCCGGCGCTGATCATCGCGCACGCCGGGATCGTCGACCTCGCCGCGATGGCGCGGAACTTCGCCGGGCGGCCCGGGGTCTTCTTCGACACGTCGGTGTGGAGCGCGCTCGACCTGCTCGACCTCTACCGGCTCGTGCCGCCCGAGCAGGTCGTCTACGCGTCCGACTACCCGTACGGACGCCAGCCGAACTCGCTCCTGCTCGCCGTGCGCACGGCACGCGCCGCCGGGCTCGACGACGCGCCAGCTGCGGGCGATGCTCCACGACACCGCCGCCCGGATCGCCGACGGCCTCGACCCCGTCACCCCGACCGCGCCGCGGGGCGCGACGGAGCTGTCGCACCCGGTCACGTTCCTGCGGATCCACCAGTACCTGACGATGGCGTCGGCGATGCTCTGGATGCGCCACCCGTCGGACACGTTCGGCGTCATCGGCCTCGCGCTCAACGCCTGCGACGAGCGCTCGAACGGCCACCGCGACGCGACCGACCAGATCCGCGAGCTGCTCGTCGCGACCCGCGACCTCTGGGAGCTCGCCGCAGGGTCGGAGGACGACGACGCGCTTCGGCGGCGCGCGCAGCGCGGCGCCTTCCGGCTCGTCCACCTCGCGAGCGTGCTCGCGGTGACGACGCCTCGCTAGGAGGCCGAGGCGGCTCGGCCGACCGCGCGCTCGACGAGCGTCGCGAGCGCGCGGCGCTTCCAGGCCGACTGCGGGCTTCCCTTGAGCCCCGCAAGCGGGTCGGACGGGTCGAGCTCGACGGGGATGTTCGCGACCCCGGCCGCGACGAGCCGCGTCTCCGCGCCGCGGCGGGCGGCCGCGACCGAGACGAGCGGGAACGAGAAGGCGGCGCGCTCGCCGAGGCGCTCGTAGGCCGACGCGTCGGGCGGCGCGGGCAGCCGGACGCCGGTGACGAGCTCGCCCTGCCGCAGGACGACGAGCGAGCGGTCGTCGGCCGTCGGGCGCCGGTAGAGGTCGAGCAGCGGCAGCTCCCGCGTGCGGCGCGGCCGCGGAGCTCGACCGTCGCTCCGCACGCGGCGAGCGCGGGCGCGAGGTCGGACGGGTGCGCGGAGATGCAGTCGCCGGGCTCGAGCCCGTGCTTGCGGTGGTCGCCGATCTGCGCGTAGCAGGTGTCGCCGCCGCCGAGCCAGCAGTGCCACTCGGCGCCGCGGTAGTACCAGCACCGCGTGTGCTGGCAGAGGTTCCCGCCAACCGTGCCGACGTTGCGCAGGAGCGGAGAGGCGGCCGCTGCGGCCGCGTCGGCGACGGCGGCGTACGGCGCGACGAGCGGCGAGGCGGCGAGCTCGGCGAGCGTCACCGCAGCGCCGATCCGCACGCCGTCGCCGTCCTCGTCGATCCCGCCGAGCCCGGAGTCGCGGAGGTCGACGAGGAGCCCCGGCGCCCGGATGTCGCGGTCGATCTGGCCCGCGAGGTCGGTGCCGCCGCCCATCGGCACTGCGTCGTCCCTCGCGAGCAGCTTCAGGGCCTCGTCGAGGCTCGACGGCCGCGCGTAGTCGCTCACGCGAGCCGTCTCCTCAGGGCATCTGGGACGCGGCTGAAGCCACGTCCCTCGTACAGGGGGCGTGGCTTCAGCCGCGCCCCTCCGCCCCACACGACGCTCACGCGAGCGTCTCCAGAACGCGGGCGGGCGTGAGCGGCAGCGCCGCGGCGCGACGGCCGGTCGCATGCGCGAACGCATTCGCGATCGCGGCCGCGGTCGGGACGATCGGCGGCTCGCCGAGCCCCTTCGCGCCGAGGTTCGGCAGGTTCGCGTCCGGCAGGTCGACGAAGTCGACGACGATCTCGGGCACGTCGGCGATCGTCGGCACCTTGTAGTCGTCGAGGTGGCCGTTGACCGGGACCCCGGTCGTCGGGTCGACGACGAGCTCCTCGGAGAGCGCGTAGCCGACGCCCTGGATGACGCCCCCCTCGACCTGGCTCGAGGCCGCGAGCGGGTTGACGATCCGGCCGACGTCGTGGACGGCGACGACCCGCTCCACGGTGACGACGCCGGTGCCGGGGTCGACGGCGACCTGGGCGATCTGGCAGCCGAACGTGTTCACCCGGAAGCCGTCGGGGTTCGGGTCCGCGCGCGCCGGAGCCGTCGATCGTCGCGTTGCCCGAGCTTGCCGGTCACCTCGACGACGTCGGCGTCGAGCGCGCCGTCCTTCGAGCGGATCCGCCCGTCCGACACCACCAGGTCGTCGGCGGCGATCTCGAAGACGTCGGCGGCGAGCCCGAGCAGCTGGCGGCGCACCTTCCCGGCGGCGCTCCGCACGGCGGGCAGGACGGCCGGCGTCGTCATCGAGCCGCCTGCGACGGGGCCGTAGAGGTTCGGCCCGGTGTCGCCGCCGCGCGACGCGACGTGGTCGAGCGGCAGCCCGAGCTCCTCGGCCGCGACGATTCGCGCCGACGTCAGCGTCCCGGTGCCGATGTCCTGGATCCCGGTCGTCACGAGCGCGCGGCCGTCGGCGTCGAGGCGGATCGTCGCGTGCGCGGGCGGCCCGCCGCCGCCCCACCAGATCTGCGTCGCGCAGCCCATCCCGCGCAGGAGCCCGTCGGCGCCCGGCTCGGCGAGCGCGTCGCGCTCGTCCCAGCCCGCGAGCTCGGCGGCGCGGTCGTAGCAGGCGAGCAGCTGCTTGCTCGAGTACGGCAGGCCCGAGCCCTGGTCGGTGTCGACGTGGTTCCGGCGGCGCAGCTCGAGCGGGTCGAGGTCGAGCGCGGCGGCGAGCTCGTCCATCGCCTGGTCGAGCACGGTCACGCCCTCGACGACGCCCGGTGCCCGGAATGCGTTCTGCGCGCGAAGGCTCGTCCGGACCGGGAAGACCATCGTCCGGACGTTCGGCGCAGGCGTAGAGAGACAGCGCGGGCTCGGCCACGGGGAAGATCCAGCCGCCGGCGCCCATCTCGACGACCGCGGCGAGCTCGATCGCCTGCAGCGTCCCGTCGCGGCTCGCGCCGAGCGTGACGGTCTGGCGCGTCCGTGCGCGCCTCCCGCCGACGAGCTGGTCCTCGTGGCGCGAGAGCGCGAGGCGCACCGGCCGGCCCGCGGCCCGCGCGAGCTCGGCCGCGAGTAGCGCCTCGACGCCCGCTCCCTGCTTGGCGCCGAAGCCGCCGCCGATGAACTCCGAGATCACGCGGACGCTCTCGCTCGGGAGCCCGAACCGTGCAGCGAGCTCCCGCCGCGCGTCGAACATTCCCTGTGTCGACACCCACGCCGTGAGCCGGTCGCCGTCCCAGCGTGCGACGGCGGCGTGGGGCTCGAGCGGCGTCTGGACGTGCGCCGGGGTCTCGCAGGTCAGCTCGACGAGCACCTCCGCCGCCGCGATCGCCGTGTCGGGGTCGCCGCGCACCGTCTCGCGCGGCTCCTCCGTGAACCGCTGCTCGTCGAGCCCGGCGTCGAGGTCGAGCGGGGCGAGCTCCTCGAACTCGAGCGCGAGCGCCGCGATCCCCTCGGCCAGCGCGTCCCGCGTGTCGGCTGCGACGGCGGCGATCGGCAGCGCCGGCCCAGTGCGGCTCGGCCGTGAGGACGGCCTCGCCGCCCATGGTGAACGGCCCCTCCGGCCCGAGCACGGCCCGGACGCCGGGCACGGCCCGCGCGGCGTCGATGTCGAGGTTCGTCACGCGGCAGCGCGCGACGGGCGCGCGGACGACGCGCGCCTGGAGCATCCCCGGAAGCGCGACGTCGACGGTGTAGCGCGCCGCGCCGCTCGTCCGGAGCGGACCGTCCGAGCGGGTCGCCGGCCTGCCGACGACCTGGAGCTCGGCCTCCTCGGGCCAGGTCTCGAGGTCGTCGTCCTCGTCGACGAGCGCCCAGACGTCCTCGAAGCGCCCCTCCATCTCGCGCTGCGTGCGGACGAAGCGCGGCCTCACGCGAGCTCCTGTCCGGACGCGCGGAGGATGGCGCGCTCGATCTTCGGGTACGCGCCGCAGCGGCAGAGGTTCCCCGCCAGCGCGACGCGGATCTCCTCGCGGGTCGGCTCTGGAGTGGCGGCCAGCAGCGCGGTCGCGGAGACGATCTGGCCCGGCGTGCAGAAGCCGCACTGCAGGGCGTCCTCGGCGACGAACGCCTCCTGGAGCGCGGCGCCCGTGCGGGTGAGGCCCTCGATCGTCGTCACCGACGCGCCCCTCGGCCGCGCCGGCCGGAACGAGGCACGACGCGACGGGCAGGCCGTCGAGCAGGACGGCGCAGGCGCCGCACGCGCCCTCGCCGCAGCCGAGCTTCGCGCCGGTCAGGGCGAGGTCGTCGCGCAGCACCGTCAGCAGCCGCCGCGTCGGCGGCGCGTCGACGACATGTGTCTCGCCGTTGACCTCGAGCGTGAGGGCCATGCTGCAAGCAGTACCCGCGGCGCTCACCGCTCGTCAACTACCCTCCGGCGATGCGCACGGCGCTCGCAGCCGCCCTCGCCCTCCCCGTCCTGCTCCTCGCGGGGTGCGGCGGCGACGAGGAGAGCGCCGCGCCGGAGACGGAGACGACGACGCCGGCCGCCACGACCACGACGACAGACGGCGATTGCGCGAACGTCGAGGCGCCCGCACGCACGCGAGGACGGCGGCGCCACCCAGCCGACGGAGCGCCTCGACCCCGAGAAGACGTGGACGCTCCGCTTCGAGACGTCCTGCGGCGCGTTCGTCGTGACGCTCGACACGACCGCGGCACCCGCGACCTCGGCGTCCCTCGTCTCCCTCGCCGAGCAGGGCTTCTTCGACGACACGGTCTTCCACCGGATCGTCCCGGGGTTCGTCATCCAGGGCGGCGACCCGACGCAGTCGGGCAGCGGCGGGCCGGGCTACTCGACCGTCGACGCGCCGTGCCGAGACCGCCCGCTACGTCAAGGGCGTCGTCGCGATGGCGAAGACCCAGACGGAGCCGGCCGGCACGTCGGGCAGCCAGTTCTTCGTCGTGACCGGCGAGGACATCGGCCTGCCGCCCGACTACGCGGTCGTCGGCGAGGTCACCGAGGGCCTCGACGTCGTCGAGCTGATCGGCACGCTCGGCGACCCGGCGACGGAGCAGCCGCTCCAGCCGATCGTCGTCGAGTCGGTCACCGCCTCGTCGAGCTGATCCTGATGGGCCGGGTCGCCGCGGTCGTGCTCGCCGCCGGCGCCGCGACGCGCTTCGGCGCGCCGAAGCAGCGCCTGCTCCTCCCGCGCGTGCTCGAGCGGGTCGCGGAGAGCCCCGTCGACGAGGTCGTCGTGGTCGAGGGCGCGTACGACCTTCGTGACTGTATCGTCACAAGCGGTGTTCCGGCTCGTCCGCTGCCCGGACTGGGAGCGCGGGCCGGGCGCGTCTCTCCGCTGCGGGCTCGCCGCGCTCGACGACGACGTCGAGGCGGCGGTCGTGCTCATGGCGGACGGGCCCGACCTCTCCCCGGCGGCCGTCGCGCGCGTGCTCGAGGACTGGCGGGCGAACGGCGGCACGGTCGTCGCCGCGTCGTACGCCGGGGAGCGCGGGCACCCGCTCGTCGTCGCACGGTCCGCGTGGGCGGACGTCCCGGACGACGGCCTCCGTGTCGTCTCGCCGCGGCTCGTCCCGTGCGACGACCTCGGCGCGCCGGGCGACGTCGACACGCCCGCCGATCTGCCGTCCGAGGGCTAGCGCCGGCCGTTAGAGCGGCGCGGACGTGCCCGGATCGGTCGTCCGGAGCTGCGCGAGCTTCGCCATCAGCCCCGGCGGCATTCGCTCGACCGCCGTCGTGCGCACGTACTGGCGGAGCGACGCCTCGAAGCGATACCGGCGGCGGCAGTAGTCGCATCCCTCGAGGTGCATCTCGGCGACCGTGACCTCGTCGACGGAGAGCTCTCGGTCGAGGTACCCCTGGAGGAGCCTCTCGCACTTGTCGCAGTCGCTCATGCCGCTGCCTCCTCCGCGAGCTTGGCCTTCAGGAGCCGTCGCCCACGATGCAGGCGCGACATGACGGTACCGAGCGGGATGTCGAGGATCTGCGCCGCGTCGGCGTAGCTGAAGTCGCCGATGTCGACGAGCACGACGACGTCGCGGAAGTCGTCCGGTAGCGACGACAGCGCCGTCACGATCGAGTCCTGCGAGAGCCGCTCGACGACGCGGTCCTGCTCCAGCACCTGCTCGCCACCCGACTCCGCGATGCTGTTTGCGAGGTAGTAGTCGTGCTCCTCGAGCGGCGTCTCGTCGGGCCGCCGCTGGAGCCGCCGGCCGCGGTCGACGTTGAGGTTCGTGAGGATCCGCAGGAGCCAGGCGCGGAGGTTCGTTCCCGGCGTGTAGGACTGCCAGCTCCTGAACGCCCTCGCGTACGTGTCCTGCACCAGATCCTCGGCTTCCTCGCGGGTGGAGACGAACCGTCGCGCCACCCGGTACACCTGGTCGGCGAGCGCGAGAGCCTCCTCCTCGAAGCGCACGCGGTCGCGAGCTTCCATCGCGACACGACGCGCCCCATCCGGCTCGGCCGTCTCCGGCTCGCCCACCGGGGCACCGTAGCAGCGTCGTTACGGGAAGGTGAACGGCCGCGGGGACGTGGCTATTCCCGACGGCCGCGATCCGTCAAGCGGCGGGCGCTCGTGGAAGCCGGCGCCGGCGAGCGTCCCGAGGAGCGCGTCGCGCGACGTCACCTCGTCGTCCCACGTCAGCGTGACCTCGCCCATCAGGCTCGCGTGGGCCGCCTCGAGGCCGGGCTGGCCCTCCAGGGCGGTCGCGAGGCGCATCACGCAGCGCTCGCAGCGGACCCCGGACACCTGAGAACGGTGTCGGTCGCGCTCGGCCATCAGCCCGATCGTACGCGGCGCCGAGCTCCGCCGAAGCGCCGATCTCGGCCCCCGAGAGCGTGACGAGGATCGGGTCGTGAGTCGCGCAGATGACCGTCGTCCCGTGCTCGCGCGCGAGATCGGCGAGGAGACCGCCGACGGCCAGCGTGGTGAGGCTGTCGAGCCGCGCGGTGGGCTCGTCCGCGATCAGCACGGCCGGGCGCCCGGCGATCGCTCGCGCGAGCGCGACACGCTCGCGCTCGCCGGCCGAGAGCCGGTCGACCGCGCGCTCGGCGTGGTCGGCGAGCCCGACGATCGGCGAGCGCGTCCATCGCCCGCTCGCGCGCCTCGAGCCCGTCGACCTCGCGGAGCGTCAGCGCGAGCTCGACGTTCTCGCGGGCGGTGAGCACCCCGGAGAGGCCCGGCATCTGGCCGACGACGCCGATCCGATCGCGGCGGAACGCCGCCCGCTCCGTCCCGGTCGAGCGCCGAGAGCACGGCGCCGTCGACGACGACCTCGCCCTCGTCGGGCGTGTCGAGCCCCGCGAGCAGCGCGAGGAGCGTCGACTTGCCCGAGCCCGGACGGGCCGGTGACGACGGTGAGCGTGCCCGGGCGGGAACACGCCGTCGAAGTGCTCGAGGGCCGTCTCGTGCCCGAAGCGCCGCGTCACGCCGCGCGCCTCGACGAGCGCGCCCGCGGCGGTCAGCGGCGCCTCGTCGGGACGACCGGCGTCGGCGACGGCGTCGCCGGCGTCGGGCGCAGCTCGACGGCGTCGGGGCGGACGCGGACGAGCGCGCGCTCGCCGATCCCGGCGGCCCGGAGCGACTCCTCGGGGACGCGCAGCCAGCCGCCGCGGCCGATCACGATCGTCTCCTCGCCGCCCGTCGCGCTCCTCGCCGATCCGCCCGTCGCGGACGTGCACGACGCGGTCGGCGATCGACGCCGAGGCGGGATCGTGGCTGACGACGAGCGCAGCGGCGCCTTCCTCGCGCGCCAGCGCGGCGAGGAGGTCGAGGACGGTCCGCGCGCGTGTCCTCGTCGAGCTCCCCCGTCGGCTCGTCCGCGACGAGCAGCGCCGGCGAGTGCGCGAGCGCGGCGCAGAGCGCGATCCGCTGCTGCTCGCCGCCCGAGAGCTCGCCGGGCGCGCGTCCGCCCGGTCGAGGAGCTCGACCCGCTCGAGCAGCTCACGCGCCCGGCGTGTACGCTCGGCCGTCGGGACGCCTCGGAGCCCGAGCGGCAGCGCGACCAGCTCCTCGGCGGTCAGGTCTGCCGACGAGCGCGCGCCAGTAGTGCTGGTCGGCGTAGCCGATGACGCGGGCGCGGTGCCGCGCGACGACGTGCCCGGGCGCGGAGCCGACGTCGACGCCGTCGACGACGGCACGGCCGGCCGACGGCCGCTCGAGCCCCGCGACGACCCGCACGAGCGTCGACTTGCCGGCGCCGCTCGGGCCGAGCACGACGCACAGCTCGCCGCGGTCGACCGCAAGCGTCAACCCCCGGAGTGCGGCGACGCCGCCGTCCTCCGAGGGATGGACGACGAACACCTCCCGCAGGTCGACGAGCGCGCGTCATCCGTCCGCCTCCGATCCGCCCGGGGCCACGGGGCTCGGAGAACGCACGCCGCGTCGTCAGCAGGACGAGCGCCGCCGCGGCGACGGCGAACGCGACGCCGGCGACGAGGAGCACGAGCGGGTCGACGGTGGTCACGAGCGGTGGCTCGGGCGCGCTCGCGCGCGCGGTCACCGAGACGACGCGCGTGACGAGCAGCGCGAGCAGCACGCCGCCGACGATCCCGGCGAGGACGCCGACGACGGCCACGAGCGTCGCCCGCGCCGTGACGACCCGCCGGAGCAGCGTCGGCGTCGCGCCCTGCGCCTCGAGGTCGACGAGCTCGCCGCGGTCGTCGCGGAGGTCGGCGCGGATCGCGAGGACGAGGCCCCAGACGGCGAGCGCGAGCGCAGCGAGCGCGGCGGCGCCGAGCGCCAGCAGCGTGCCGTGCCCGAGCGGATCCTGGCGGGCGTCCGCCTCGAGCGCCGCCCGCGAGCGCTTCTCGAGCACGGCGAACGGCCGCCGCGAGAGCGCCGCCTCGACGCTGCGCCTGCTCGCCGTCGGCGACGTCGAGCCAGAGCTCGCCCACCGGGCGCCGCGCCGGGCGCCCGCGTGTCGACGGCGGTGCCAGAGCGCTCGCGGTCGGCGACGAGCGGCATCCCCCGTCGTCCCGGGGATGCGCTCGACCACCGCGCGCGACCCTCACGTTGACGGTCTCGCCGCCGATCCGGAGCGGCAGCGTCCCGCCGACGCCGCCCGCGAGGTCGCCGAGCGCCGCGCGTCACGACGGCGGTCGGCGGATCGTCGTCGCGTCGGCTGCCGCGGGCGGACGCGGGCCTGGCGCTGAGCGGTGACGGCGTACGTCACCCGCATGCCGGGCCCGCGTCGAGCGGCCCGCCGGGGTGACCCCACCCTCGCCGATCCAGCCGTCCAGCGAGACGCCCGCGACGCGCAGCGCCGTGGCTCCGCGCAGCGCGATCCCGGCGTCGGCGCCACGGTCGACGAGCCGCGGCGCGACGAGCTCGAGCGCCACGAGCCTCGCGCCCTGCGCATCGCGCGGCAGGCGTGCCCGGAGGACGCGAGGGCCCGTCGGGGTCCGCCGCGCCGAGGTCGAGTGTCCGGAACCGGCCGTCGCGCTGCTCGAGGATCGCGCGGAACGACAGCAGCGCCGCGACCGACCTCGAGAGCGAGCTCGGAGCCGCGAGAGGATCGGCCCGCGGAGCTGCGTCGGGCCGTCGCGCTCGACCGCGCTCGGCGACGGCGTCGCGCGTGGCGCCCCAGTCGTCCCGCCAGAGCGGCTCCGCGCGGAGTGCCGCGGGAGGCACGCCGAGCACGGTGACGCCGGAGACCGAGGCCGCGGGCCCGGCGCTCGCGGTGAGCCGCGCCACCGGATGGACTGCCTCGACGCCGGGATCGCTGCGTACCGCTCGAGCGGCGCGGCCCGCAGCACGGGGACGAGCGAGCGGAGGTCCTCGCGGACGACGACGTCGGTCGGCACGGCGAAGGCCGCCTGGTCGCGCTCGCCCGTCTGCGAGCGTCGACCGGTACGTCTCCGCGAGGCCTGCGAGCGCCACCGCGAGCGCGAGGAACGCCGCGGCGATCCCGGCCGCGCCGGCCGAGCGAGCGAGCGAGACGCCTGCGAGGCGGGCGCTTCCCCTCGACCCCGCCGAGCGGCCAGGCGCCCGACGGCGGGCAGCAGGCGAGAGGCTCCGACGGCGACCGCGAAGGCGACGAGGCCCGGCAGCACGAGGAGCATCGCCGGCGCCGCGCCGCCCGAGGCGAGCTCGTCGGCGTCCACGGCGCCGCTCACGACGATCGCCAGCGCCGCGACGCAGCGCGACGACCGCCGCGAGGTCGAGCGTCCCCGACCGTCCCTGCGCGGCCCGGCGCGAGCGAGACGGTCACGGCGATCACGGAGGCGGCGACGACGGCGGTGCGCGAGCCCCAGCAGCAGGCCGGTCGGCGAGAAGACGCTCTCGGCGAGCACCGCTCCCGACGGGGGCCCCGCCGCCGGCGGCCGCGACCGCGCCTCCCGCGGCGCCGACGAGCCAGCCGACGAGCGCGCCGCCGAAGCCGACGGCCGCGCTCTCCGTCCCCGTCAGGAGCGCGCTTGCCACCGACGCGCGCCGTGCCAGGTCAGCCGGCGCCGGGCGGCCGCGAGGTCGCGTCGGAGCGCGCCCGCGGCGAGGACGGCGAACGCGACGAGGAGCGCCGCGGCCTCTCCGCCCACGAGCAGCAGCCGGCGCCCCGCGACGGTCGCGTCGCGCTCTGCCTCGCCGGAGCTCCTGCGGCGGGAAGCGTCAGCGACCAGGACGGCGACTGCGACTCGAGCTCGGCCGCGCGCTGTCGGCCCGTCGACGAGCGACGTCGATCTGCCAGAGCCTCGGCGTGCCGGCGGCGAGCGCCTGGACCCACGCGTACGAGCGATACGAGCGGGCGAGCACCGGCGACGAGACGAGCCCGTCGACGCCCTCGGCGACGACGAGCGGCGCGGGCGGCGGGCGGTGGTACTGCGAGGCGTCGCGCAGGGCGGGCGCGAGCGCCGCGTCGGCGAGCGCGTTGTCGGTCGGCGCGAGGAAGTCGCCGAACAGCTGGCGCGAGCGGAGCGTCGCCGTGCCGACCTCGACCACGCGCAGCCCGGGCACGTCGGGCAGCCTGCCTGCGCCGCGCAGCCGCAGGACCTCGCAGCGCTCGTGCGGTGCACGTCTCGAGGCAGGCGGCCCGAGCGGAGCAGGACGTGCGGCGCGAGCCCGTCGACCGCGGCGAGCCCGACGAACGTGCCGCCGACGGTGCTCTCGCGGACGATCGCGACCGCGGTCGGCTCGCCGGCGGGAAGCGGCCGACAGCGCCTCGCGCGCGCACTCGGTCGAGCGACCGCCAGCGCTCGCCCCCGCCCGACCGGGCACGCCGAACCAGACGGCGCGCACGGCTCGGGCGGCCGACGGGAAGCCGCTCGACGTCCTGCGCGACGCCGCGGTCCTTCGCCACGGTCGCTCCGGCGAGGATCCCCGCGAGCACCGCAGCAGCGGCAGCGATCCCGAGCGCCGCCGACCAGCGCGCCTCCGTCGCGGCGCCGCAGGCGGCCGAGCGCGAGGCGTGACCACGTACCAGGCGCTACGCATCACGCAGCTCCTCGCCGCCCGCTTGCGCGGTAGGCGCGCGCCTTCTCGCGGCCGCCGCAGATCTGCATCGAGCACCAGCTCGACGAGCGGTTCCGCGAGCTGTCGTAGAAGAGCCAGCCGCACGTCTCCTGGCGGCAAGCCTTCATGCGCTCCCAGACACCGCCGAGCTGCGCCTCGGCGACGATCGCGACGAGCCGTCGCGAGCGACAGCGCGCACGCCGTCGCCGGCGGGTGCGAGCCCGGGCGCAGGCCCGACGAGCCGGACCACGAGCGGGAAGCGTCGCGAGCGTCTCGTCGATCGCCGCCCGCCGCGCGCGCCGCGGGCGGCTCGCCGAGCGTGTTCGCGAGCGCGAGCTCGCGGAGCGCAGCAGCGCAGCGCGTGCGCGCTCGACGAACGCGTCCGCATCGACCGTCGTCGCCGCGCGGCGAGCAGCCCCTGGCCCGCGAGCCACGCCCCGAGCGCCTCCGGCGTCGCGATGTCGTCCCGGTTCCAGTCCGGGATCTCCGTGTTGACGAAGTCCTGGACGAGATCCAGCGGCGCCGGCGCCGGCGCGCGCCCGCCCGGCTGGAAGCTCGTCGGTCACGGCGCGACCGTAGCCGCCGCCGCGTCACCGGTCAAATCGGATAGGTGGTTACGGCTGTCTTCGCGTCACGAAGAGACGGGCTTCTTGCCCTTCACCCCGTGCACGGGGCGGCCGGCCGCCTCCCAGGCGTAGTACGACGCGCTCGGGCCGATACGAGCGCTCGTACGAGACGACGCGCGGGTTCCGGCCGACCTCCTTCGCCCGCTGGGCGTGCCAGAGCAGGTTCGGGTCGTCGCGCTCCTGCCAGACGAGCACGAGGTGCGCGGCGGTCATGAACTCGGCGACGAACGTGCAGCCGTCGGCCGGGCACGGGAACGGGTCGGTGCGGACGCACCACCAGCCGGTGTGGTCGTCGGCGGCGTCGTCGCGCCACAGCGACTCGTCCTCGAGGAGCTCGTCGTCCTCGACGCACGACGTAGCCCCGCTCCACTGCCTCCCGTCTCCACGCCAGCACAATAGATGCGATGCACGACCGCGATCTCGCGATCGTCCTCTCGGGGGGAGGCATGAACGGGCTGCTGCTCGAGCTCGGCTTCCTGCGGCGGCTTCGCGAGGATCCGCTCTGGGAACGGGTCGGCTGGGTCTACGGCACGTCGGCCGGCGCGCTGTCGGGCGTGATGGCCGTGCATCGACCGGCTCGACGAGCTCGAGGAGTTCGTGCTCGAGCTCCGGCCCGAGGAGACGTTCCGCCCGAACCGGCTGTGGCAGCTCCCGTTCACGGGCCTGCACGACTACGCGCTCCCGGACACGATCGCCGAGCGGCTCGCGCCGATCGACGAGCTCGCGCGCGAGGCGGCCGCGCCGCGCCGATCGAGCTCGTCGTGTGCGTCACCGACGTCACGCGACGGCGACCTCGACGAGCGACCACGCCTACGAGCGGACCTACTCGAGCCGCACGACGCCGCCCGACGGTGATGGCGCGGGCGGTGCTGGCGTCGGCTGCGATCAGCGCGCTCGTCCTGCCGCTCAGAGTCGACGACGTGATCGGCACGGACGGCGGCTGGGTGCGGAACTTCCCGCTCGGGCACGCGTACGACAACCCGGCCGTCCGCGAGATCGTCGGGCTTCCGCTACGTCTCGCGCACGCCGCGCTCGTCACCCGAGAACCTCGCAGCGGCTTCGCCGCACGGCTCGAGCCGTTCCGCGCCGTTCCTCCGGTGCGGGCGCTGATCGGCGAGCTCCGCGCGGCCGAGGAGCGGCAGGAGCGCGGGGAGCCGCCGCACCTCGCCGACATGATCGTGCGGCTGATGCGGGTCACGGTCGCGCGGAACACCGAGCTCGAGGTGCGCTCGGCCGCGCGAGAAGGACGCCTCGGTCCGCGAGCTCGACGGCGCTCCGCGACGGCGTGCTCGAGACCGTCCGCCGTAGCGCGCCGCCCTGGCGGCGCCGCGCCGCGGTCGCCGAGGTCGAGGAGCGGTTCGCGAGCGCGCGCTTCCCGTTCCGGCACGACCGCGCGCTCCCGCTCACGATCGTGCGCGGCGACCCCGGCGAGCACGCGCTCGACCCCAGCTTCCGCTCCGGCCTCGAGTGGCCGCTCGAGGCGAAGCGGGCGCTGATCGCCCTCGGCTACGAGCTGACCGACGGCGCTCGCAGCGCGGTGAGCGACGCGGGCTCGAGCCGCGTCCCGGACTGCGCTACCGCGGAGCCGTGTCGGGGCACGCGGCCGAGCTTCACGGTGAGCGTCTCGCGCTCGCCGTCCGCATGGACGACCGTCACGCGGACGCTCTCGCCCGGCTCGTGCGAGGCGATCGCCTCGCGCAGCTCGTCGACCGAGGCGACGTCCTTGCCGTCCATCGCGACGATCATGTCGCCGCCGACCTGGTAGCTCTGACCGGCGACGACGACCTGCGTCTCGCCGCCCTCGATGCCCGCCTTGGCGGCGGGGCTGCCCGGCTGGACGGCGCCGACGAGCACGCCGCTGTCGGCCGGAAGCTTCAGCACGCGCGGCGACGCTCGGGGTCGATCTCCTGCAGCGTCACGCCGAGGTAGGCGCGGTCGACCTGCCCGTCGTCGAGGAGCTGGGCGACGACGCTCTTGACGGTGTTGGACGGGACGGCGAAGCCGATCCCGACGTTGCCGCCGCCGCCGTTCGCGGTCTCGATCTGCGAGTTGACGCCGATCACGCGACCTGTCGGCGTCGATCAGCGGGCCGCCCGAGTTGCCGCTGTTGATCGGCGCGTCGGTCTGGATGACGTGGTCGATCGTGAAGTTGTTCGGGGCCCGGACCTCGCGCTGGAGCGCGCTCACGATCCCGGCGGTGACGGTGCGCTCGAGCCCGAACGGGTTGCCGATCGCGACGACCGGGTCGCCGACCTCGACGTCGTCCGAGTCGGCGAGCGCGAGCGGCGTGAGCGCCTGCGCGTCGACGTCGACCTTGAGCAGCGCGAGATCGGTCGAGGGGTCGGTGCCGACCACGCGTCGCCTTGACGGTCTCCTGGTTCGAGAAGCTGACCTCGATCTCCGTGGCGCCGTCGACGACGTGGTAGTTCGTGACGATGTGGCCTTCCTTGTCGATCACGAACCCGGAGCCGAGCGCCTGCTGGGCCTGGCCCGGCTGGACGTTGCCGAAGGGATCGGTTCCCGGCGTCGCCCTGCGAGGTCGACGTGATCTGGACGACGCCGGGGCCGCTGCGCCGGTAGATCTCGCGCGACGTCGATCGACGTCGACGCCGTGTCCGAGGCTGCCCGAGCTGCTGCGTGATCGGCGTCGCCTCGACGACCGTGTCCGCGCTCGTCGAACGCGCCGAGCGCCCAGGCGCCGCCGAGCGCCGCGCTGCCGCCGAGAAGGGCGGCGGCGGCAAGCGCGGCGAGCGGCTTGGCGGCGGACGCGACCCGGCCGGGCGCTGGCCGTGGGTCGCGTCGGGGCGATCGGGGGCTCGGGGGAGGTCACGCCTCCGTTATAGGCGCGGCGCCGTGAACCCCAGGTTGTGAGCGCCGTTGCAAGGCGCCGATGTCCTGCGACGACGCGGTCGGCCCTGCGGGGTCAGCCCCATCGGAGCAGGCCCCATGGCGACGGTCTTCACGACCTGCTCGCGCTCGGCGCCGAGCGCGTCGTCGAGCTTCCGCGCGAGCTCGCCGGAGGCGTACAGCTCCTCGGTGATGTCGGCGCCGCCGATCAGCTCGCCCTTGACGAACACCTGCGGGATCGTCGGCCAGTCGGTGAGCGCCGAGAGCTCCTGGCGGATCTGCGGGTCGGGGAGCACGTTCGACCGCCGTGATCGGCGCGCCGGCGCCCCAGAGCGCCTGGAGCGCGCGCAGCGAGTTCCCGCACGCCGGCTGCTCGGGTGTTCCCTTCATGAAGATCGCGACCGGCTCGTCGTCGATCACGTGCTGGATCTGCTCGCGGAGCGTCATGTCGTGTCCCTTCGTCGTGATGCGGAGCTCGTGGATGGTGCCGTCGGCGAGCGGCGCGGCCAGCGCCCGGTTGACGAGCCGGTGCTGCTCGACGAGCGACAGCCCGTCGAACGACCCGCTCTCGACGGTGACATGGAAGTGGTCGCCACCGCCGGTCCGGTCGAGCACGTCGACGCCCCCGTCGGGGAACGCCTCCTCGAGGAGCGCGCGGATCGCGTCGATCGCCATCGGCGATGATGCTAACGACGGTGGGCTCGCTGCACCTTCCTCGCTTCCCTCCCCGAGCGGCTCGTGCGCGCGATCGCCGCGGCTGCTCGGCGGCACGCTGCACGAGACGTTCGAGCTGACCCTGCCCCGCATCGTCCGCAGCTCGCGGCTCTACGAGGCGACGGCGAAGAACCTCCTGCGGGTGACGATCGAGCTCGTCGGCGGCGTCGAGGCGCGCGTGCAGGTCGAGGACGAGTTCGAGCCGGATCCCGGCCGGCTCGCGGTGCGGAAGGGCGCCGGCAACGTCGTCGAGCTCGGCTCGATCGCCGCGTTCGGGTTCTCGCCGCTCTGGATCCTCGCCGCGGCCGCCGACGTGACGCGCGGCTCGCGCGTCTACCTCGACGCGTTCGTGTCGGAGCTCGTGCGCGCCGGGGCGCTCCCCGAGGGATCGGCGCCCGGGCTCGGTCGACGACCTGCTCGGCGCGCTCGAGGGCGTCTCCGGCACGAGCGCGCGTCTCGTCGACATCCCGCCGCTCGAGGTGCGCGCCCTCCGGCAGTCGCTCGACGACATCCGCCGCGACGCAGCGTCGCTCCCGAGCCCCGACGAGCTCGCCGGCGTCTTCGACGGGCTGCGCGAGGCGTCGCTGACGCGAGGGGACGAGCCTGCTCGAGGTGTCCGTCGGGATCGGGCTCGCGTTCTTCAACTCGGCCCGGCACGTCGGCCGCCAGCACGTGCTCGACCCCTATCGCGAGGACCTGGCGCCCGTGCGCGACGAGGGCCTCGGCGCGTACGCGCGCCGCGTCTCGCGTCCGTACGCGGAGGCGGTGAAGCGGCACTTCGACACCGCAGCGCCGTCGCTCACCGAGCGCGGGCTCGACGAAGGTGCGCAACGTCGCGAGCGACACCGGCGAAGTCTGACGATGTATACTGCGATGTATGCGTCGCAAGCAGATCTACCTCGACGACGCGAGCGAGCGGGCGCTCAAGCGCCTCGCGGCGCGCACCGGACGCTCCGAGGCGCTCGCACATCCGGGAGGCGCTCCAGCGCTATCTCGCGAGCGGGGCGGAGCCCGAGCGACGACCCGCTCGAGCGGCTGATCGGCCTCGTCGCAGGACGAGCACCGGGCCCGACGACGTCGCGGAGGAGCACGACCACTACCTCTACGGCGCGCCGAAGGAGCGCGCAGTGAGGATCGTCTACGCAGATTCGCGGCGCCTTCATCGCGCTGCTCTGGCGCCGCGACCGCGCGCATGCGCGCGTCCGCGACCACTACACGACGCTGCGCGAGGCGGGCGACGTGCTGCTCACCTCCGACCTCGTCGTCTCGCGAGACCGCACGCGGCTCGCGCTGCGACGCAGGGCTCACTGCGGCCGTCGCGCTTCCGCGAGCTGCGCGAGCGCGGCGCGTCGGACGCCGGCCGGCTGATCGTCCGTCACGCCGACTCCGAGCGTCGACGCGCCGAGCGTGGGAGCTGATGGAGCGGTATCCGCGACCTGACGCTCTCGTTCACGCGACTGCGTCGGCGCGGTGACGGCGACCGAGGGTCGCGCGGCCGCCGTGTTCGGCCTCGACAACGACTTCCGCGTTCTCGGTTCCAGCTCGAGCCATGAACGTTCCGTGCCACACACCGAGCAGGTAGGAGAGAGCCATGACGCATCCCGACAGCTTCGGCGCCCGCTCCACCCTCTCCGTCGGTGACGCGAGCCACGAGATCTTCCGGCTCGACGCGCTCCAGTCCCGGTACGACGTCGCGCGCCTTCCGTACACGCTGCGCGTCCTGCTCGAGAACGTCCTCCGCCGCGAGGACGGCACGACCGTCACCGCCGCGGACGTGGAGGCGGTCGCGACCTGGAACGCGACGGCGGAGCCGTCGAGCGAGATCACCTTCGCTCCGGCGCGCGTCCTCCTCCAGGACTTCACGGGCGTGCCCGCGGTCGTCGACCTCGCCGCGATGCGCGACGCGATGGCCGGCTTCGGCGGCGACCCGAGCCTCATCGACCCGCTCATCCCGGCCGAGCTCGTCATCGACCACTCGGTCCAGGTCGACGACTTCGCGAGCCGGCTCGCGATCCGGCGGAACGCCGAGCTCGAGTTCCGGCGGAACCGCGAGCGGTACGCGTTCCTCCGCTGGGGCCAGGGCGCCTTCGACGCGCTCAAGGTCGTGCCGCCGAACACCGGGATCTGCCACCAGGTCAACCTCGAGTTCCTCGCCCGGGTCGTCGAGGCGCGCGACGGGCAGGCGTTCCCCGACACGCTCGTCGGCACCGACTCGCACACGACGATGATCAACGGCCTCGGCGTGCTCGGCTGGGGCGTCGGCGGGATCGAGGCCGAGGCCGCGATGCTCGGCGAGGCCATCTCGATGCTCGTCCCGCAGGTCGTCGGCTTCCGTCTGCACGGGCAGCTGCCCGAGGGCGCGACCGCGACCGACCTCGTGCTCACGGTGACGCAGATCCTCCGTGCGACCGGGGTGGTCGGGAAGTTCGTCGAGTACTTCGGCGAGGGCCTCGCCGGGCTCCCGCTGGCCGACCGCGCGACGATCGGGAACATGTCGCCCGAGTACGGCGCGACCTGCGGGTTCTTCCCCGTCGACGACGAGACGCTGCGCTACCTGCGCCTGACCGGGCGCGACGACGAGCGCGTCGCGCTCGTAGAGGCGTACTGCAAGGAGAACCTGCTGTGGCACGACCCGACCGAGCCCGCGACGTACTCCCAGGTCGTCGAGCTCGACCTCTCGACCGTCGAGCCGTCGCTCGCCGGGCCGCGGCGGCCGCAGGACCGGATCGCGCTCTCCGCGGCGAAGGCATCGTTCCTCGAGGCGCTGCCGAGCGTTCGGCGGTGTCGACTACGGCAGCGCGGTGGACGAGGCGGTGGCCGAGTCGTTCCCCGCGAGCGACCCGCCCAGCGCACTCCGGGCCGGGTGCCGAGGAGCCGCAGGGCGAGCAGGCCGTGCAGGCGGCGCCGGTCGCCGTGGTCCCCGCGCGCACCGGCATCGAGTGCGAGCTCGACGGTGAGATCGTCCGTCTCGACCACGGCGCCGTCGTGATCGCCGCGATCACGTCGTGCACGAACACCTCGAACCCGTCGGTCATGGTCGCGGCCGGGCTGCTCGCGAAGAAGGCCGTCGAGCGCGGGCTCGACCGGCGGCCGTGGGTGAAGTCCAGCCTCGCGCCGGGCTCCAAGGTCGTCACCGACTACTTCGAGCGCGCCGGCCTGACGCCGTACCTCGAGGCGCTCGGCTTCCACACCGTCGGCTACGGCTGCACGACCTGCATCGGGAACTCGGGCCCGCTGCCCGAGCCCGTCTCGAAGGCGATCGCCGAGGCCGATCTCGTCGCGTGCGCGGTGCTCTCCGGGAACCGGAACTTCGAGGCGCGCGTGCATCCGGAGGTGAAGGCGAACTACCTCGCGAGCCCGCCGCTCGTCGTCGCGTACGCGCTCGCGGGGCGGATGGACCTCGACCTCGTGACCGAGCCGCTCGGCCACGACGCGAGCGGCGAGCCCGTGTTCCTCGTCGGACCTCTGGCCGTCACCGGACGAGGTTCGGTCGACGGTCGAGGCGGCGATCGGGCGCGAGATGTTCGAGCGCACCTACGCCGACGTCTACACCGGGCGACCCGGAGTGGCGCGAGCTGCCGGTGCCGGAGGGGTCGCTGTTCGCGTGGGAGGGCTCGTCGACCTACGTGCGGCAGCCGCCGTACTTCGAGGGCATGGAGCGCGAGCCCGGCCGCGTCGAGGACATCGTCGGCGCGCGCTGCCTCGTCTCCCTCGGCGACTCGGTGACGACCGACCACATCTCGCCGGCGGGGTCGATCAAGCTGGACGCGCCGGCCGGGCAGTACCTCGTCGAGCACGGCGTCGACCGCGCCGACTTCAACTCGTACGGCTCGCGCCGCGGGAACCACGAGGTGATGGTGCGCGGCACGTTCGCGAACGTCCGGCTGAGGAACCTGCTCGTCCCCGGCTCGGAGGGCACGTGGACGGTGCACCTCCCGTCGGGGGACGAGGCGACGATCTTCGAGGCGGCCGAGCGGTACCTCGCCGAAGGCGTTCCGACGATCGTCCTCGCCGGCAAGGAGTACGGGTCGGGCTCGTCGCGCGACTGGGCGGCGAAGGGGCCGAAGCTCCTCGGCGTGCAGGCGGTGATCGCCGAGAGCTACGAGCGGATCCACCGCTCGAACCTGCTGATGATGGGGATCCTCCCGCTGCAGTTCCTCCCCGGCGAGAGCCGCGAGTCGCTCGGGCTCACCGGCCGCGAGGAGTTCGCGATCACGGGCGTCGAGAACGGCGAGGCGCGCGAGGTGACGGTGCGGGCGGACGAGCGGGAGTTCCGCGCGACCCTGCGGCTCGACACCCCTCGCGAGCGCGAGTACGTCCGCCACGGCGGGATCCTCCCGTACGTGCTGCGGAAGCTGCTCGGCGAGCTGAGTGGTCGGCGGTCGATCGTTCGGTACCAGGTACCGATTTCCGTCAAGGGTGGACCGTGCCAATTCAGTATCGATTGCTCCACAGCCGCATCGGCGACCGATCAGGCGGCGATCGCAACCGGTACGACCGGTTCGACGCGCGTCCCGGGCTGCCCGATGAACTCGACGTCTCGCTGCCTCGCGATCTCGCGCTCACGGCCGAACAGCGCCAGGATCTCGTCCACTCGGAGGTACGGCGGAGCCGGCTCGAGACCGGCCGTCGCTCGATAGCTCGTCCATCTGGCGTCGTAGGGCGACGCGCACAGCGCGGCCTCGACGGGATTGCGAACGACGTAGCGCAGCGTGGCCAGGAAGTGAGCCTCCGACTCTTGGAGGACCACGCCGAATCGGTTCTCGAAGACGTGAGCCGTCCGACCCCACCGCCGGTCGAACCGCAGCGCGTATCGATGATTCACGCTCTTCATGAACGACGAGAGGCCGTGCGCCGGTGAGCGGACGATCCCGTGCCAGTGGTTCGGCATCAGCGACCAGCCGAACGCCTCGAGCTCGTGCCGCCGGAATGCGTCGGCGAGCAGAAGGTCGAACTCCACGTAGTCGCCCTCGTTGAGGAAGATCGCCTGACGGTTGCTGCCCCGCGAGAAGACGTGATAGATAGCACCCTCGATCCATTCGCGTCGCGCCTTGGCCATCTGTTCACCGTAGAGGCAACCAACGGCTCGGTCGCGAATGTGGAGTGATTGGCACCGAATCGACACAGTCCCGTCTTGACGAGAACCGGTACCTGACACTGGTTCGGACTGCGCGACGCTCCCGGGCCCGGCTCGAAGCACCTGAGAGACTTTCCTCGTGCACGGCGCAACACGAGGCCTCGAAGAGCGACTCCTTGATCTCGCCCTGGTCGACGTTGGCGCGCTCGTCGTGCTGGTGACGTCCGCGCTCGGCGGCGAGCCGTGAGCGACCGGGACACGAGCTGGGGCATCGAGCCTGTCCCCGAGCGGCTGCGCGTGCTCGGCGGGGTCGACCTCGCGCTCCTCTGGGGAAACCTCGGCGTCTCGCTCCTCGTCGTCGTCGCAGGCGCCATCCTCGTCCCCGCGCTCTCGCTACCGGCCGCGCTCGTCGCGATCCTCGTCGGCTGCCTCGTCGGGAACCTGATGCTCGCCGTCGCAGGCGCCATCGGCGCGCAGGCGCGGGTCCCCGCGATGGTCCTCATGCGCGCTCCGCTCGGCGAGCGCGGCTCCTACCTCCCGACCGCGGTCAACGTCGTCCAGTGCATCGGCTGGACGGTGTTCGAGCTGCTCGTCATCGCGACCGCGGCGGCGGCGCTGTCGGACGAGCTCCTCGGCTTCGAGGCGCGCTGGGCATGGACGCTCGTCTTCGGTGCGGCCGCGCTCGTGCTCGGCCTGCTCGGGCCGATCGGCGTCGTGCGGACGGTGATCCGCCGGGTCGCGATCTGGATCGTCCCGCTCGCCGTTGCGTACCTCGCCTGGTGGGCACTGACGGGAGGCGGTCTCGAGGACGCATGGAACCGGCCGGGCGAGGGCGGTCTCTCGACGTGGCAGGGGATCGACATCGTCGTCGGCGTCACGGTCTCGTGGATCCCGCTCGCCGCGGACTACACGCGCTTCGCGCGGACCGGGCGCGGCGCGTTCTGGGGGACGGGCGCCGGCTACTTCGTCCCGGACGCGCTCCTCCTCGCGCTCGGTGCCGTGGTCCTCCTCACGCGGGACGTCGCAGACGCGGCCTCGCTACCGGCTGCCGTTGCGGCAGGAGGCCTCGTCGCGCTGCTCGCGCTCCTCGCGCTCACGGTCGCCGAGACGGACGAGGCGTTCGCGAATGCCTACTCCGGCGCGGTCTCGCTGCAGAACCTCGTGCCCCGGGCACCCCAGCGCCTGCTGATCGTGCTGACGACCGCGCTCGGAACGGTTGGAGCGCTCGTGCTCGAGCTGACGAGCTTCCAGTCCTTCCTCTTCCTACTCGGGTCGTGCTTCGTCCCGTTGTTCGCCGTGCTGCTCGCGGACTGGCTCGCAGCCGGCCGCCGGTACGAGCGAGACGACGTGTTCGACGCCGTGCCGTTCCGGGTCGGGCCGATCGTCGCCTGGATCGCTGGCTTCGCCGCCTACCAGTGGCTCTCCCCGACCGGGCCGGAGTGGTGGGTCGACCAGGTCGCGCGGCTCGAGCCGCCTGCGTGGGGGATCGGGGCGACGCTGCCGAGCTTCGCCGTGTCGTTCGCCCTCGCGCTCGCATTCGCTCTTGCGACCCGCCGCCTGCGGCCCGATACCGTGCGCGCGTGAGCAGGATCGCCCTCGTCGGGAACCTCGCCGTGGACCGGGTCGCCGGCGGCCCCGCCACGCCCGGGCGGCGGCGTCTACTGGGCCGCGCGGGCCGCGGCGCACGTCGGCGCAGACGCGGTCGTCGTCACCCGCTGCGCGCCGGCGGACCGCGAGGTGGCCCTGGCGCCCCTCGAGGCGTTCGGCTTCCCCGTGACCTGCGTCGATGCCAGCGAGACGACGAGCTTCAGCTTCCACTACGAGGGAGACCATCGCGTCATGAACGTCGACGCCGTCGGCGACGACTGGACGACGTCGGACCTCTCCGGCTGGGCGGCCCCGGCGCTCGGCGACGCCGAGTGGGTGCAGGTCGCAGGGCTTCTCCGCTCGCACTTTCCGACCGAGACCGTAGAGGCGCTCGCCCGCGACGGCCACCGGTTGCTCCTCGACGCCCAGGGAAGCCTGCGGCGCGCCGAGACAGGGCCGCTCCAGCGGGACGACGAGATCGACCGCTCGACGTTCGCGCACCTGGCGGTCCTCAAGGTGAACGAGGACGAGGGTCGGGTCCTCGCGGGGAGCCTCGAGACCGAGCCACTCCGCGCGCTGGGCGTCGGCGAGGTCCTCCTCACGCTCGGCTCGCAGGGCGCACGCGTGATCGAGCGGGACACGGTGGCCGACATCCCCCCGTTTCCGACCCGTGGAACGGTCGATCCGACCGGGGCCGGCGACTCGTTCTCGGTCGTCTACCTCGACGGACGGGCACGAGGTCTCGACTGCGTCGCCGCCGCTCGGCGGGCCTCGGAGACGGTCGCGGACCTGATCAGCCGCGGCTGATGCGCGCGCTCGTCGCGTGCGTGCTCGGCACCGCCGAGGTGGACCTCGCCGAGGACGAGGTCGTCGAGATCACGGACGTGCCGGTCGTCGCACCCGCGCTCGAGCTCGACCTGCCGCTCCTCGTCGCCGCGGCGGCGCACGGCTCGACCGTCGTGGCGGTCGTCGACCGCCGGCCGCCGCTCGTCGTGTCGAACGACGGCGGCTCGACCTGGCGCGAGGCAGGCGCGGGCCTCGCGCCAGGGACCGCGATCGCGATCTCGCCCGACGACCCCGACCTCGTGCTCTACGCGACGGCAGAGCGCCTGCACGTCTCCCGCGACGGCGGCCGCTTCTGGCAGGCGCTGTCCGTCGAGCTGCCCGGGATCACGGCGGTAGCGCTTGTCGACTGACGCGATGCATGTGCGACGATCCAGGCTCACCGACGAACGGAGGAGCCCATGAGCGGCCTCGACGACCTGATCGGCAGCCTGACGAAGAAGAGCGGCGGCGGGGGCGGCGGCATCGAGGATCTCCTCGGCGGCCTGCTGGGCGGCGGAGCCGGGTCGGGCGGATCGAGCGGGTCGGCCGGCGGGCTCGACGACCTCCTCGGCGGCATCCTCGGGGGCGGCGCGTCGAGCGGCGGCGGGGCGAAGACGGGCGGCATGAACATGGGCGCGCTCGTCGCTGCGCTCGCGCCGGTCGTGATCGGGATGATCCGCAGCGGCGGCCTCAAGAAGGTCGTCCAGGGCTTCCAGCAAAAGGGCATGGGCGCCCAGGCCGACTCCTGGGTCTCGACGGGAGGCAACGCGCAGGTGAGCGGCAGCGACATGCGCGTCGGGCTCGGCGACGACGAGGTCCGGAACTTCGCGCAGCAGGCCGGGATCCCCGAGGACGAGGCCGCGGACGTGCTCGCCGCAGTCGTCCCGCAGGTCGTCAACGGCCTCACGCCGGACGGCCGCGTCCCCTCCGACGACGAGCTCGAGGCGCTGCTCCGCCAGCTGCAGCCCGCGTAGTCCCTACGGGCGGAGGCGATACTCGCCGCGGGCGACGACGACAGCCGCGCCGCCGACCTCCACCGCGTCGATGAGGCCGTCCCCACCCTGCGCCCGCGCGTGGAGGGTCGAGGGGCGGCCCATCTCGACACCCTGCGCGATCACGATCTCCTCGCCCCAGGCGAATCAGGCCGTGGCGGGCGAGGTGGCAGGCGATCGGGCCCGCGGCCGACCCCGTTGCGGGATCCTCGCCGTGCGCCCAGAACATCCGGTTCCGCCAGCCGTCGCCCGACCGCGCGAAGACGTTGACGCCGGTGACCTCGAGCGCGGCGATCGCGTCGCCGTCACGGGTGAGACGTCCGAGCTCGGAGGCGTCGTCGAGCATGACGAGGATGTGGCGCGCGCCGTTGTCGTAGAGCTCGATCGGCAGCGCCGACCGCTCGGCGCCGATCGCCGCCAGCACCCGGTCGGGATCCTCGACCGCCTCGACCCGTGGCACGGGCTGCGTCATGCGGCCGAACACGAGCCCACCCGACTCGTCGCGCTCGAGCACGACCGGCACGATCCCGGCGAGGGTCTCGAGCTCGACGACGCCGAGCTGGAGCGGCGCGCCGAGCACGAACGCCGCACCGAGCGTCGGATGGCCCGCGAACCGCATCTCCGTTCCGGGGTTGAAGATCCGGATCCGCGCCGTCCCGCCCTGCTCCGGCGGGAGAACGAAGACGGTCTCGGAGAAGCCGATCTCGCGGGTGAGCGCCTGCATCGTCGCGTCGTCCATGCCGCGCGCGTCGGTGAACACGGCGAGCTGGTTGCCGGTCAGCGGCGTGTCGGTGAAGACGTCCGCGAAGACGTAGCGGTACGACGGCACAGGCGGGTTATAGCCCGCGCTCGGATCTCGACCCACTTCGAGTGGTGCTCGCGCGCCCAGTCCTCGCGGACGTCGCCGGTCGTCATCCCGCGGAGCGCATGCCGCGTCGACGGATGGATCACCGCGAGATACAGGTGCCCGGCGAGCAGTCCGACGGAGGCGAGCGTCAGCGTCTCGTGGACCGTGCCGGTGCCGTCGAACAGAAAGCGGTGGTCGCGCTCGCCGAGCCACAGGAAGAAGCCGGAGACGACGAAGAGCACGGCGAAGGCGGCCGTGAGCAGCGTGTTGAGCTTCTGGCCGGCGTTGAAGCGCCCCTGCGGCGCCCGCCGCCCGCGGAGCCAGCGGCGGTCGTCGGCGTCGAGCGTCTCGATCTCGCGCCAGTCGGCGGCGAGGCGGCGGCGGTCGCCGAGCGCCAGGACGAGCACGATCGCGACGGCCCACACGAGCGCAGCGCCGAGATGGAGGTTCTTGACGAGGTTCCGGCGCGCGACCGCCTCGGACAGCACGGGCAGGTACAGAACGAGTCCCGTCGCGAGCATCGCGAGGAAGCCGCCGGCATGCACCCAGTGGAGCGCACGCTCGGTCGGCCCGAAACGCCGGACCATCGTGTGGTCGCTCACAGCCCGTTCGAGCCGTCGACCCACGCGTCCTCGTCGTAGCCGCGCTGCTCCCAGTAGCCGACGTGGCTCGTGTGGGTCTGCACCTCGATCCGCGTCACCCACTTGACGCTCTTGTAGCCGTACATCCGAGGCATCACGACACGGGCGGGGAACCCGTGCGGCTCGGAGAGCGGCTTCCCGTCGAGGTCGAGCGCGAGGAGCGCGTCGTGCGCGAACGCCTGGGGCAGCGAGAGCGTGTCGTCGTACGGCACCTCGTCGGACACGAAACGGAGCGCCTTCGCGTCGGGCCGGAGGCCGGCCTCGGCGAGCAGGTCGCGGAAGCGGACGCCCGCCCACCGGACGTCGTAGACGCTCCAGCCGGTGACGCAGTGGAAGTCCGAGACCTGCTCCGCCCGCGGCAGCGCCCGGAGGTCGTCGAGGGTGTACGTGACCGGGCGATCCACCGCGCCCGCGATCGTCAACCGGTACGCCGCCAGGTCGATCCGGGGGATCGCATTCCCGATCGTGTAGATCCGCCAGCCCGAGCTCGGCACGATCGCCGCCACGGGGTCGGGCACGAGCCGTCCGGCGAGACGCATCGCGTCGCGGCCGAGGAACAGCCCGGCGAGGCCGGCGCCGACCACTCCCAGGAACGCGGCGCGCCCGATCGTGCGGTCGTCCATCCCCTTCTTGTAGCGACCGTTTCTTACGGCCGCCTTAGAAGTCCGCATGCCGCTCGTACCGGCCAGGCGCGAACGGGCACCCGACTATGCTCGGCGGCGATGCGCATCGTCCACCTCTGCCGCCACGCGACGGCCGCCGACCGGCGAGCCCGACGAGCTTCGCGAGCTGACGCCGCAGGGCGTCGACCAGGCACGGGCGCTCGGGCGGCAGCTCGCCGCCTCGCCCGACCCGCCGACGCGTCGTCCTCACGAGCCCGCTCGTGCGCGCGCGACAGACGGCCGAGCTCGTGGCGCGAGGAGACGGGCGCCGAGCTGCGCGTCGAGCCACTCCTCGCGCCCGGCGCGACGGTCGACGCGCTCCGGAGCGCGGTCGCACGACGCCGGCGGCCCGGTCGCGACCGTCGGGCACCAGCCCGACTGCTCCGAGATCGCCCTCGCGGTGACGGGGCGCGACCCGGGGTTCCCGCCCGGGGGCGTCGCACGTCTGGAGCTCGACGCTGACTGAGTCGCCGCCCGCGATCCGCGTCGCGGGCCTCCGCAAGTCCTACGACGGCGTCGAGGCGGTGCGCGGGATCGACTTCGAGGTCCGACACGGCGAGGTCTTCGGCCTGCTCGGGCCCGAACGGCGCCGGGAAGACGACGACGGTCGAGATCCTCGAGGGCTACCGGCCACGCGACGGAGGCGAGGTGGAGGTGCTCGGCGTCGACCCGTGGCGCGCCGACGCGGCCCATCGCGAGCAGATCGGCGTCGTGCTCCAGCACTCGGAGCTGCCCCCGACGCTGTCGGTGCGCGAGGTGCACCGGATGTTCGCCGGGTACTACGAGCAGCCCCGCGACATCGACGAGGTGATCGAGCTCGTCGGGCTCGGCGAGAAGCGCGACGCGCGCGTGAAGACGCTCTCGGGCGGCCAGAAGCGCCGGCTCGACCTCGGCGTGGCGCTCGTCGGGGATCCCGACCTCGTCTTCCTCGACGAGCCGACGACCGGCTTCGACCCGACCGCGCGGCGGACCGCCTGGGAGCTCGTGCGCTCGCTGCGCTCGCTCGGCAAGACGATCCTCCTGACGACCCACTACCTCGACGAGGCGCAGCAGCTCGCCGACCGCGTCGCCGTGATCCGCGAGGGGCAGCTCGTGCGCATCGGGACGCCGCGCGAGCTGATCGGCGTCGCCCCGAAGGTCGAGATCCGCTACCGGGAGGACGGGCGGGACGTCGTCGTCGAGACCGACGAGCCGACGCGCGTGCTCGCCGAGCTGACCGCCGCGGCGGTCGCCGAGGGGCGGGAGCTCGACGCGCTCGAGGTGCGGCGGCCGACCCTCGAGGACGTCTACCTCGACCTCGTCGACGAGAGCGACGACGTGACTGCGCTCTTTCACTTCGTCCACGAGCTGCGGATGCAGCAGCTGATGTTCTGGCGGAACCGCGAGTCGGCGGTGTTCGTCTTCGTGTTCCCGCCGATGCTCTTCCTCCTGCTCGGCGCGGTCTACGACGGGACGATCGACGGCGTGCCGGCGGCCGACCGGCTGCTCGTCGGGATGCTCGGCTACGGGTGCGCGAACACCGCGTTCGGCGGCCTCGCGATCACGCTCGTGATCCGACGGGAGCTCGGGATCCTCAAGCGCCTTCGCGCGACGCCTCTGCCCGCCGCGACCTACCTCGCGGCCGTGCTCCTCTCGACGCTGCTCGTCTTCTTCCTCCAGATGCTCCTGACCGTCGCGCTCGGCTCCTGCTGTACGACGCGCAGGGCGCGGAGAGCTGGTTCGCGGTCGTGCCGGTGCTGCTGCTCGGCGGCATCGCGTTCGCCGGGCTCGGCTTCGGCGTCGCATCGCTCATCCGCTCGGCGGAGGGCTCCTCCGCGGTCGTCAACCTGATCATCCTCCCGATGGCGTTCCTCTCCGGCTCGTTCGGCCCGACGTCGGGCTACCCGCAGGTGCTCCAGACGATCGCCGACGTGCTGCCGCTCACGTACCTCATCGACCTGCTCGAGGCCTCGTACCTGCACGGGGAGCCGCTGACGGACGACCCGGCCGCCGTCGCCGTGCTGGTCGCGTGGGGCGTCGCGGGGTATGCCGTCGCGGCCCGGCGCTTCGGCTGGGAGCCGCGCGAGCGCTGACGGCCTTACCAGTCGCCGACGCTGCCGTCCGCGTAGAAGACGCGCTGTGGGAGCTCAGGCGCGAAGGGGTGCCGGCGCACGACGTCGAGGTCGATCTCGACGCCGAGGCCCGGTCGATCGCCCGGGTACGCCTTCATCCCGTCGGGGTCGATCCGATGCGATTGCGGCGCGACCTCGGAGCGCCACGGAACGTCGGTCGTGACGGCCTCGCAGATGACGTAGGCCGGCGTTGCAAGGCCGAGCTCGATCGAAGCCGCGGTCGAGACGGGCCCCTGGGGATTGTGAGGCGCCAACGCGACACGGTACGTCTCGGCGAGCGCGGCGATGCGCCGGGCCTCGGTGAGACCGCCGCAGTGGGTGATGTCGGGCTGAAGGACGCTGCACGCGCTCTTCTCCAGGAGCTCCCGGAAGCCGTGGACGCCGACGAGCCGCTCTCCCGTTGCGATCGGGGTCGCGACAGCTGCCTGGATGGCGGCGATGTCGTCTGCGCGCTCCGGCCAGCAGGGCTCCTCCAGCCAGTAGAGGCCGAACTCCTCGAGCGCGTGGGCGAAGAGGTGCCCCATGCGCGGGCTCGGGCGGGCATGGCAGTCGACCATCACGTCGACCTCGTCGCCGACCGCGTCCCTCATCGCCGCGACGCAGCGGTGGGCGTGGCGGACGGGCACCAGTCCCTCCAGCGGCATCGTCGGCGGCACCGCCATCGACTTGAACGCCGTGAACCCCTGCTCGACCATCGCGGTCGCCAGCTCCGCGAAGCGTTGCGGGTCGTCGCTTTCGTAGAAGTCCTCCATCCTGCCGCCGCCGAGGTGGCCGTAGAGGCGGACGTAATCCCGTACGCGCCCGCCCCAGAGGCGGTGGCAGGGCACGCCGTGCACCTTGCCCAGAATGTCCCACAGGGCGATGTCCACGCCGCTCATGGCGGTCGCGCGGACGATCCCGCTCGCATGCCAGAAGTGCTGCCGGAACATCATCTGCCAGAGGTGCTCGATCCTCGTCGGATCCTCCCCGACGACCAGCTCCGCCAGATCCTCGACGGCTCCCACCACGGCCCTCGTGTGCCACTCGAGCGTCGCTTCGCCCCAGCCGTAGAGCCCGTCCTCGTCGGTGAGCACGCGCACGAACACCCAGTTGCGCATCCGCGCGTTGCACACGTGCGCCTCGACCCCGGTGATCCTCATGCCAACCGCTCCAGCAGACCGACGCTCTCGTCGATCAGTCGCTCGGCCTCGCCGCGGTCGACGTTCGAGTTCGTGATCCCGTACGCCCAGCGATAGCGGTCCTGGTCGAGCAGGTCGTCGAGGGGGACGCCGTCGAGCAGGTCGAGGTCCTCGCTCGCCGGGGCAGTAGCCGGCGTAGTCGTTCGTGTACGCGAGCGTGAATGTCGTCGCGAACGGGCTCGCCTCGCGGATCCGCGCGCCGCACTCGTTGAAGAGCTCGAACGGGTTCGCGACGATCGCCGCGTCGCCGATCCGGAGCGCCTGGATCTCCGCCGGCACGGGCTCGTCGGGTCGGCGGGCCATGTCGACGTACATCGCGAGCGCGGAGCGCTGGTAGAGCGACGGGTAGTCCTGCGCCGAGGTCGCCGTGTGGACGTCGTCGGGCCAGCGCTCGGGGAACTCCGGGGTGGGCTCGGCGGCGAGCTCGGCCATGCGGCGCTCGAGCTCGTCGAGCGCCCACGGGATCCGGCGGCGTCGCAGCTCGAGCCGCTTCGACGTCGCTCCCAGCTCGCACCTCGTCGCCCGGCTCGATCGTGCCGTGGACGCTCGACCGCCGCCGACGCGATCGCACGGCCGAGCTCGTCCCGCCTCTCGTAGCGAGTGCGGGCTCGCGTCGCGGTTCCCGAACCAGTAGTCCCAGCCCGCGATGTCCCCGGCGCAGCCCGAGAGGAAGATGGCACTCCGTCGCCGGGATCGCCTCCTCGACCGCGACTCGAAGCGGCCCGGGGAAGTCGGCGTTCCAGAGGAGCGTCTGGCCGCCCATGAGGGTAGCGTGACACGCGAACGACGCGACGACCGCGAGGGGACCGCCGTCGGCGGTCTCGACACGCAGCACCGCAACGCTGTCGTCGACCGGCCGCTCGCGACGGACGCGGTTCACCGTGATGCCGGGCGCACTGCCGCTGCCCCAGCCGACGCGGGCGGGCACACGGCCGCGCCAGGCGGCGTAGACGGCGCCGGCGAGTCGCTCCGCGAGCCCCTCGGCGTAGCGCGCGAACACCGCGGCGTCGACCAGCCCGGCGACCGACGAGCCGCGCGACAGGCTCGGCGCGCTGTGGTTGTGCCCCGCGTTGACGAGGACGGCCTCGGGCGGGATTCCCGTCAGGTCCTGCACGAGCCGCCGCACGTCTGCGGTGAGGTCCGCGCCCGCGAAGACGAGGTCGCAGGCGACGATTGCGAGCGGCGAGCGGCCGTCGTCGAGGACGAGCGCCTGGCCGAGCATCGGGTCGTGGACGCCCTCCGCGAGACCGCTCCGGGCGGCCCAGCAGCCGTGGGGCAGCCCGCACGGCGGCGTGATGTCGACGCGCGAAACGCCCGCGGTCAGCGTCATGCGGTCTCCTCTCGTCTCATCGCCGGGCGACGAGCTCGTCGTAGGTCTCGGGGCGGCGCTTGCGGAGCGCGAACCAGGGATTCTCGCGGGCGCGGACGAGCGCGTCGGGATCGAGGTCGGCCGCCACCCATGCGGTCCCCGTCCCGAGCGCCGAGCGCGCGAGCTGCGACCCGTCGGGCCCGAGCACGTAGGCGCCGCCGACGTGCGTCGAGTGGCCGTCGAAGCCGACCTGGTCGGAGAACGCCGCGAAGACGGCGTTGTCACGGGCAAGCGCGTCGTGGAGCCGCGGCGGCACGGGCGACGCGTCGAGCAGCTCCTCCTGGGCGCGGAGAAGGGCTTCGGTCGTCTCCTCGCGATCCCGTCCGTCGAAGGTCAGCTCCCCGCCGCCCGCAGGCATCGTGCGGTTCGCGTGCGGGAGCAGGATCACCTCGGCTCCCTTCAGGGCGAGGATGCGCCAGCTCTCGAAGAAGTCGCTGTCGTGGCAGATCGCCGTGCCGACCCGGCAGAAGCCGAGGTCGACGACGTTCCAGTCGTACGCCTGCCGGAACCGGAGGAACTCGTCGTCCGACGCGTGCACCTTGCGCTGCAGGCCGAGCAGGGCGCCGCGGCCGACGAGCGCGAACGAGTTGTAGTGCGTGCCGCGGTCGAGCTCGCAGAACCCGTAGCCGACCACGATGCCGCGCTCCGTCGCCCGGCCGGCGATCGCCTCGAAGATGCGGCCGTCCGCAAGCTCCGCGTTCCGGGTCACCTCCGGGCTGCCGTTGTGGCCCGTGACCGAGCACTCTGGGAAGACGACGAGGTCGCAGCCGGCGCCGGCGGTCTCGTCGACGAGCGCGAGATGCGTCTCGAGGTTGTGCTCGACGTCGAGGTAACGGACGTCGACCTGCGTGACGGCCACCCGGCAGCGCTGCACGTCAGCCGAGCTCCGACCGGTCGACGACGCGGGCGGTGACGACGACGTTGTCGCCCTGGTCGGTGGTCGCGATCGCGCGGACGACGCAGACGACTCCGCCGTTCCGCGCCTCGATCACCTCGGGCGGCCGATCGGGCCGCTCGAGGAAGTGGATGCGCCCGACGGGCTCGCCCGGCTCGACGGCCTGGCCGAGGTCGACGAGCGTCTCGAAGAGGCCCGACTCCGGTGCGAGGACGTAGTCGTCCTCGTCCGTCGCCATCAGGAGCGTCGGCTCGGGCCGGCCGAGCGCCTCGCGGGTGACGACCTCGCCCGCGAGGACGCCCTCGTGGCGCAGGACGTTCGCGAGCCCGTCGGCGGCGAGCCGGTGGATCGCCGCGGTCACGTGGCCGCCGCCGCCGAGCTCGGTCGAGATCACCGTCTTCCCCTGCCGCTCTGCCTCGCCGACGAGGAGGCCCGTCCCGGCGATGTCGATGTAGACGCAGCACCAGTCGGTGTTCCACGCGAGCATCCCGTCCACCATGCGCCGCCGCTGGTCGGCGTCCTCGACCCAGTGCATCTCCGACCACGGCAGGCAGAGGCCGGTGCGACCCCCGGAGTGGATGTCGACGACGACCTCCGTGCGCGGGAAGACCTCCGTCGAGAGGAAGTGCGCCAGCTGCTCGTCCGCCGTGCCGTCCGGGCTCCCGGGGAACGAGCGGTTCATGTTCGCGCCCGACGGCCAGAGCCGCGTGTAGGCGAGCGACGCCTCGGGCGAGAGGCACGGGATGACGATCACGCGGCCCGGTGACGTCCTCCGGCTCGGAGCTCGCGGGCGAGCTTGATCGCCGCGACCTGGCCCTCGGGCTCGTCGCCGTGGACGCCGCCGATGACCAACGCGGTCGGCCCCTCGCCGCCCGCGACCGAGACGATCGGGACGGTCGAGGCTCGACCATCCGCTCGTGTTCGAGGAGCGCGGAACGCGCAGGTGCCCGAGCTGCTTGCCGGGCCCGTCCAGGTCGATCGTGCAGCGGATCGGAGAGTCGCTCACGCCAGCCCCGCAGATGCCGGTTCTGCGGAAGCAGATCCGGCATCGCGACAACCCCTGAAGCGGCCGCTAACGCGGCCGGCGGCCGCCTCTGTCGAGAGCCGCGAGATTGTCATAGGGCACGTCATGCCTTCGCAGAGAGGTTAGTGGATTGTTGACAATTTCGCTATAGTCGACAATCGGCCGGGGAGCCCGGCAGAGCCGATCCGAGCTTCCCGGGAGGAGATCGCGTGCAGATCACCGACGTCGAGGCGATCGTCCTCCGACAGGCGACCGTCGACGACGGGATCGCGGACGGGAGCCAGGACGACCTCGTCGTCCTCGTGCACACCGACGAGGGGATCACCGGGCATCGGGGAGGTCGACTCCGCCCCCGACGTCGTCGCCGCGCTCATCCGCCAGGACAGCTCCCACGCCGTTGCCCACAGCCTCCGCTCGACGCTCGTCGGGCGCGACCCGCTCGACGTCGAGGGCGCCTGGGACGCGATGTACCGCGGCCTCATCTACGTCGGCCGCCGCGGGATCGGGATCCACGCGATCAGCGGCATCGACATCGCGCTCTGGGACATCCGCGGCAAGGCGCTCGGGAAGCCGGTGTGCGAGCTCCTCGGGGAGGTGCGGCGCGACCGCGTGCGCGCGTACGCGTCGATGCTGATGCCCGACACGACCGAGGAGACGGCGGAGCGCGTCACCGCGCTCCGCGAGCAGGGGTTCACCGCGGTCAAGCTCGGCTGGGGCCCGCTCGGGCAGGACGCCGAGCACGACGTCCGGCTCGCAGCCGCGGCGAAGGACGCCGCCGGGCGACGGGGTCGACATCCTGATCGACGCCGGGCTCGGGTACGTGGAGGACGCCAAGACCGCGATCGGCGTCGCGCGCGAGCTCGAGCAGCTCGGGATCGGCTGGCTCGAGGAGCCGTTCGTCCCGGACGCATACGAGGCGTACGCGGAGCTCGCCGACGCCGTCGACCTGACGATCGCCGCGGGCGAGCAGGACGTCACGCGCTGGGGGTTCCGCGAGCTGATCGAGCGCGGCCACGTCGACCTCGTCCAGCCCGACGTGACCCGCTGCGGCGGCATCACCGAGACCCTGCGGATCGCGAGCCTCGCCGCGGAGTACGGCGTCGCGACGGTGCCGCACGCGTGGAAGAGCGGCATCATCAAGGCGGCGTCGCTCCACGTGAACGCCGTGCTGCCCGACGCCCTCTACCAGGAGTACTGCGTGGCCGACACCCCGATCAACACCGCCCTCACGGTCGAGCGGCTCCCGCTCGAGGCCGACGGGTGCATCGCGGTGCCGACCGCACCCGGCATCGGCGTCACGCTCGACGAGGACGTCGTCGCGTCGCTCAGGGTGGCCGGATGAGCCTCACCGCCTCCGAGCTCGCCGCCCAGCTGGCCGCGCGCGCCTCGGCGGTCATCCCGGGCGGCGTCAACAGCGGCCAGCGCCGGGTGCCGGGCCTCGAGGATCTCGTCGTCACCGCGACGAGCGGAGCGACCTTCACGGACGCGAACGGCGTCACGTACACCGACTACCACTCCGCCTTCGGGCCGCCGCTCCTCGGGCACAACGATCCCGACGTCGACGGCGCGGTCGCCGCCGCGGCGCGGTCGGTCGACCTGATGGGCGTCGGCGTGACGCCGGTCGAGATCGAGCTCGCCGAGCGCCTCGTCGACGCCGTCCCGTCCCTCGAGAAGGTGCTCCTGACCGCGACCGGCAGCGAGGCGACCTTCCACGCGCTGCGCCTGGCGCGGACGGTCACCGGCCGCCGCCACGTCCTCAAGTTCCAGGGCTGCTACCACGGCTGGCACGACGCGGTCGCGATGAACGTCATCTCGCCGGCCGAGAAGGTCGGGACGAAGGACCTGCTCTCGGGCGGGATCCTCCCGGAGGTCGCCGACGCGACGATCGTCGTGCCGTTCAACGACGCCGCCGCGGTCGAGCGCGCGCTCACCGACCACGACGTCGCGGCGATCATCATCGAGCCGATCCCGCACAACATCGGCGCCGTCCTCCCGCAGCCCGGCTTCCTCGAGCGCCTGCGCGAGCTCGCGACGGCGCACGGGACGGTGCTCGTCTTCGACGAGGTGATCACCGGCTTCCGGCACGGGCTCGGCGGCTACCAGGCCGTCGCGGGCGTCACGCCGGACCTGACGACGCTCGGGAAGGCAATGGCGAACGGCTGGCCCGTCTCGGCGCTCGGCGGCAAGGCGGAGCTGATGGATCTCTTCTCGACCACGCCGGGCCGGCCCGCGTTCTTCGCGGGGACGTTCAACGGCCACCCGGCGACGGCGGCGGCGGCCCTCGCGACCGTCGACAAGCTCCAGCGCGAGCCCGTGCACGAGCACGTGTTCCGGCTGGGCGAGCGGGCGCGCACCGGGCTCGAAGCGCTCTACGAGCGGCTCGGCGTCCCGGCCGTCGTGAGCGGCTTCGGCTCGGTGTTCGTCACGTACTTCCTCGAGGGCCCGGTCGTCTCGTACGACGACCTCCTCCGAAACGACGTCGACCTCTTCGTCGGCTACCGCCGCGAGCTGATGAAGGAGGGCATCTTCGAGCTGCCGCTGAACCTCAAGCGCTCGCACTTCTCGTACGCGCACACCGACGAGGACGTCGATCGGCTGCTCGAGGGGACCGAGGCCGCGGTCCGCTGACCGCGCTGTCTCTGGACGCCCGCGCGTGACGGATGAGTCCGCGACTCGCCCGGTCGATGCTGCACGATCGACTCTCGCGCGGCGATCCGGGGCGCAAGCAGGTCGGCCACCTCTCCCTCGCGAAGATCAACAACACCGCCGGCTGGGCGAGCACGTTCGTCCACATCGGCCAGGTTGCGAACGGCGACGGGCCGACGGTCCTCGTGCTCGCCGGCAACCACGGCGACGAGTACGAGGGCCAGGTCGCGGCGATGCGGCTCCTGCAGTGGCTCCAGCCGGAGCGGGTCTCGGGCCGGGTCATCGTGATCCCGGTGCTCTCGGTCGAGGCGTCCAAGGCGAACACGCGGAGCTGGCCGTCGGGCGCGAACTTCAACCGCTCGTTCCCCGGGCGCCCCGACGGGCCGCCGAACGAGCAGCTCGCCGACTACCTGACGCGCGTGCTCTTCCCGCTGGCCGACGTCGTCATCGACATGCACTCCGGCGGCCGGAGCGCCTGGTTCCTCCCGTGCTCGCACATGCACGTCGTCGACGACCCCGTCCAGCGCAGGGCGATGCTCGAGGGCATGGAGGCCTGGAACTCGGACTGGCACTACCTCTACATCGACGTCAACGGCACCGGACTGCTCCCCGTCGAGGCCGAGAGCCAGGGAAAGCTCGTGATCACCACCGAGCTCGGGGGCGGCGGCCGTGTCCCGGCACCCGTGCACCGGCTCGCGTGGAGCGGGCTCACGAACGTCCTCCGCCACGTCGGTGTCGCTCGAGGGCGAGGTCGAGACGCGCGCGTCGCTGGGCCTCCCGCCCGCCGTCATCCTCGACGGGCGCGACCCGGCGAACATCGTGCTCTCGCCCGAGGACGGCCTCTTCGAGGCGCTCCTCGAGCCGGGCGACCCGGTCGCCGCGGGGCAGCCGGTGGGGCGGCTGTGGTTCATCGACCGGCCCGACCGGCCGCCGATCGAGATCGAGGCGCCGCTCGACGGCGTCGTCGCCGTGACGAAGGCGATCCCCGTGACCGAGCAGGGCGACTGCGTCTTCGTGCTCGGTCAGCCGATCGACCGCGTCGAGCTGCTCTGACGTGGCCCTTCGGTGATGCTCGCGCGGCTCGGCGGACGGACGTTCGCGAGCCTGCGGCACCGCGACTACCGCCTCTACTTCGCCGGGCAGCGCCGTCTCGTTCATCGGCACGTGGATGCAGCAGATCGCTGCGTACTGGCTCGTCCTCGAGCTGACGGGCTCGCCTGTCGCCGTCGGGGCGCTCGCGCTCGTCCAGACGCTGCCGATGACGGCGCTTTGCCCTCGTCGGCGGCGCGATCGCCGACCGGGTCGACCTTCGCCGGATGGTGATCGCCTGCGAGACCGTGCTCGATGCTGATCGCCGCGGTGCTGGCGGTGCTCGCGCTGACCGGCTGATCGAGGCATGGCAGCTGTACGCCCTCGGCTTCGTCGCAGGGCATCGCGCTCGCGCTCGACGCGCCCGCGCGCCACACGCTCGTCTTCCGGATCGTCGGCCGGGACGACCTGCCGAACGCGGTCGGCCTCAGCTCGGGGCTCGGCACGACGGCGCGAATCATCGGCCCCGCGCTCGGCGGCATCGTCGTCGCGACCGCCGGCGCGGGCTTCGCGTTCGCGGCGAACGCCGTGAGCTACGCGTCGTGATCGGCGCGATCGCTGCGATGCGGATCACGCCCGCGGCCGAGCCGGGCAGGCGCGGGCACGTCCATCCTCTCCGGCGTCGCCGAGACGTTCCGCTTCGCGTTCGCGTCGCAGCCGCGTGACGATCGCGTTCCTCGCCGTCCTCCTCGTGAGCACGTTCTCGTTCAACTTCGACGTGTTGCTGCCCCTCCTCGCGAGCCGGACCCTGGACGAGGGGGCCGAGGTCTTCGGGCTCATCGCCTCGGTGTTCGGCGCCGGCGCCCTGTGCGGCGCGCTGATACTCGCGACCGTTGGTCGCGCGCGGCTTCTCCTCGTGCTCGGCGGCGCCGCCGGCTTCGGCGCCTTCCAGCTGGCGCTGGCGCCGCAGGACTCGCTGGCGGTCGTGTGCGCGCTCCTCTTCGTGATCGGGGTCGTTCTACGTCCTCTGGGGCTCCTCCGCGCTCGCGACGCTCCAGCTCGCGGCGCCCGAGCACCTGCGCGGCCGCGCCGCGAGCCTGTACTTCTTCGCCTTCCAGGGCGGCGCGCCGCTCGGCGGGCTGATCGCAGGCTTCCTCGTCGCGAAGGGCGGGACGCGGCTCGCGTTCTCCTTTGCGGGAGCCGTCGCCGTGGTCGTGGCCGGGGCCGGGATGCTCGTCGCCGCCCGGGGCGCCCTCGGTCGGTGGAGGCGGGGGCTCTCGTTCGACGTCAGGCAGGCGCTTCCTCCGTGTCTGCGAGGCGCTCGAGCGGCTCGAGCTGCCGCTCCTGATCCACCAGGGGACGACATTCGCGCGCTCGGGATCGCTTCTCTCCGCCAGACCGATCCTGCTCGACGAGATCGCTCTGCGCTTTCCCGAGCTGCGGATCGTGATCGCGCACATGGGGCATCCGTGGTTCGAGGAGGCGATCGCGGTGGTCCGCCGCCACCCGCACGTCTACGCCGACGTGTCGGCGCTCGTCTCGCGACGCTGGCTGCTCTACAACGCGCTCGTGCAGGCGGTCGAGTACGGCGTCGACCACAAGCTCCTCTTCGGCACCGACTTTCCGTTCTTCACCGCCCGCGAGACGATCGAAGGGCTCCGGTCGATCACCGGCGACGCGTTCGGGCCGAACCTCCCCGTCGTCGATCCCGACGTGGTCGAGGCGATCATCCACCGGCCGAGCCTCGAGCTCCTCGGGATGGACGTCTAGACGTCCCCGGGGTCGCCGAGCTCCTCGAGCCCCTCGATCTCGGGGAGCTCGGCGGGCGGCACGGCGTGGCGCTCGACGACGTCCGCGACCACCGCTGCCGCGGTCTCCACGTCCTCGTCGGAGATCAGGCGGTGCGTCACGAAGCGAACGCGCGCGGCGTCGCGCTCCATCGCCGCGCACGCCTCGGCCTCGAGCAGCGGCAGGAGGTCGTACGACGCGAGCCGCGTGCCGCCGACGTCGACGAGGACGATGTTCGTCTCGACCTCCTCCGGGTCGAGACGGAGCGCCGGGATCGCCGCGAGCCGCTCGGCGAGATCGCGGGCGCGCCGGTGGTCGTCCCCGATCCGGTCGAGCATCGTGTCGAGGGCGACGAGACCCGCCGCGGCCGCGATCCCGGCCTTGTGCATCGTCGAGCCGCCGAGGCGGTGGAGCATCGTGCGCGCCCGCGTCGACGACCGCCTCGCTCCCGGCGAGAACGGTGCCCATCGGCGCGGAGAGCCCCTTGTTGAGCGAGAACGCGACGGAGTTGGCGGGCGCGGCGAGCGCCGCGAGCGGCACGTCGAGCGCGACGGCGGCGTTGACGAGCCGGGCGCCGTCGATGTGCACCCGGCAGTCGTGGCGCCTCGCCGCGTCCGCGAGCGCCCTCGGTCTCCTCGACGGAGAGCACCGTGCCCCCCGCCCGCGTGTGGGTGTTCTCGAGGACGAGCAGGATCGCGCCCGACTCGCGCGACAGGCCGTCGACGTCCGTCGGGTCCATCCGGCCGTCGGCGGCCCACGAGCGACCGGGGCTCGAGCCCCGCGATCTCGATGATCCCCATCGCCTCGGAGGTGAGGATGTGCGAGCTGGACTCGAGGACGACGGCGTCGCCGCGCTCGCAGAAGGTGAGCAGCGCGACGAGGTTCGCCATCCCGCACGTCGGGACCCAGAGCCCGGCGGGCTTGCCGAGCAGCTCCGCGACCCGCGCGCAGAGCTCGTTCACCGAGGCGTCCTCGCCGACCGTCGCCCAGCCGAGCTCGGCGGCGCGCATCGCCTCCCACATCTCCGCGGTCGGGACCGTGCACAGGTCCGAGCGGAGGTCGATCATCACGTCACGCCCGCAGGCAGGTGCCGCCCGGGCCGCGCGCCCGTGTGCTCGCCGCCGTCGACGACCGGCACGCCGTTGACGAGCACGTGCTCGACGCCGCGCGCGTAGTGGTGCGGGTCGTCGATCGTCGAGACCTCGTCGAGCGAGTCGAAGTCGAAGACGACGACATCGGCCGCGTAGCCCGCCCGGAGCAGCCCGCGGTCCCACAGGCCGAAATGCGCGGCCGGCATGCTCGTCATCTTCCGGATCGCCTCCTCCAGCCGCAGCGTGCCGTTCGCGCGCACGTGGTGGGTGAGGTAGTGGATGTGGCCCGAGTACCCGAGCGGGTGGCGCAGCGCGTCCGCGAGCGGCCCCTGCTCGGTGACGGTGAAGGTGTCGACGCCGAGGCAGAAGAGCGGGTGCGAGATCATCTCCGCCATGTGCTCGTCGGTGAAGAGACGCCCGACGACGATGATGCTCTCGTAGGCATCGCCCGCGTCCGACGAGCACGTCGAAGTAGCAGTCCCACGGGTCGCTGCCGGGTCAGGTCCGAGATCTCGGCGAAGGTGAGCCCGTCCCAGTCGGGGTGCTGCGCGCTCGTCTGCAGCCGGACGCGGTCCCACTCCCCCTTGTGGATGAACCGCCAGTAGCGGTCGCACTCGGTTCGCAGGCGCACGCGCGTCTCGGGGTCGCGCAGGCGCGCGAGCGCGGCGTCCGTGCCGTCGGCCGACACCCACGGCGGGAGGATCCCGGCCAGCGAGCCGAGGCCGTCGAGGAACGGCGTCGTGTCCGCGAGGACGTCCAGTCCCTCCTCGCGCGCCGCGGCCATCATCTCGACCGCCCGCTCCCAGCCGCGCTCCGGCGCGTTCGTGTTGTGGCGGACGTTCAGGTGCGAGATCTCCGCCCGGAGACCGCCTGCGCGGGCCACCTCGAGGAACTCGGCGATCGCGTCGAGGATGCCGGAGTCGCGGTTCCGGACGTGGCTCGTGTAGATGCCGTCGAACTCGCCCGCGATCGCGTTCAGCCGCTTCGAGCTCCTCGATCCTCGCCTCGCGCCCGGGGTTGAACTCGAGCCCGGTCGACATGCCGAGCGCGCCGGCGTCCATCGCCTCGCGCATGAACCGGTCCATCGACGCCGACCTGCTCCTCGCTCGGATCGCGGGCCGGACACGCCCGCCGCGAGCCGGATCGCGTTGTGGCCGACGAACCAGGCGAGGTTCGGTGAGTGGCCGACGCCGGAGAGGAACTCGAGGTGCTCGCCGAACGAGGACCACGGGATCGTCGGCCCGTCGTAGCCGAACGTGTGCAGCCTCGCGCTCATGAACTCGCGCGAGTGGTCGGTGACCGGCGCGTAGCTCCAGCCGCAGTTGCCGACCACCTCCGTCGTGACGCCCTGCCGGATCGTGCTCTCGGCGGTGGGGTTCGCGAGGAGCGAGAAGTCGCGAGTGGCTGTGCGGGTCGACGAAGCCGGGGCAGACGACCTTCCCGGTCGCGTCGATCACGCGTGCCGCGGTCTCCTCGGGCGCCAACCGGCCGACCTCCGCGATGCGCCCGTCCTCGACGGCGACGTCACCGAGGAACGGCGGGCTGCCGGTGCCGTCGGCGACCCACCCGCCGCGGATCAGGACGTCGGGCACGACCGGCTACTTCTTCTCGGGAAGGCTGCCCACGCTGGGACCGAGCCGCGGGTCGAGGATGTCGCGGAGGCCGTCGCCGAGGAAGTTGAAGCCGAGGACGACGAGCATGATCGCGGCGCCCGGGAACACCGAGAGCCACCACGCGAGGTCGATGTACGAGCGCGCGGTGTTCAGCATCCCGCCCCACGAGGCCTCGGGCGGCTGGGTGCCGAGGCCGAGGAAGCTGAGCGCCGCCTCGGCGAGGATCGCCGTTCCGAGGTACACCGTCACCAGCACGGTCAGCGGCGCGACGATGTTCGGCAGGAGGTGCCGCGTCATGATCCGACGTCCCGACGACCCGAGCGCGCGCGTCGACTCGATGTACGGGAACCCCATCACCTCGAGCACCGCGCCGCGAACGACGCGGGCGAACGCCGGCGTGATGACGACCCCGATCGCGATCATCGCGTTGCGCCTGCTCGGCCCGAGGAGGCCGGCGATCACGATCGCCAGCACGAGGCCGGGGAGCGCGAACATGAGGTCGACGAGGCGCATCAGGATGCTGTCCGCCCACCCCTTGTAGAAGCCCGCGATGCAGCCCGAGCGAGGTCCCGACCACGAGGGCGATCCCGACCGCGGTGATCCCGACCTGGAGCGACACCTGCGCGCCGTGGATGATCCGCGCCAGCTCGTCGCGCCCGAGCTCGTCGGTACCCATCGGATGGGCCCAGGTCGGCGCCAGCAGGCGCTCGGAGTCCTGCGCGTCGGGATCGATCGTCCAGATGTACTTGCCGAAGACCGCGACGAACAGGTTGAAGCCGACGATCGCGGCGCCGATCGAGGCCGATCGGGTTGCGCCACTTCCCGAGGAACGAGAGCCGCTGGCGTGGCATCGCGCTCCAGTGCCCGTAGGCGTCGGCGACCGCCTCGGCGGCGAGGAGCGGCGGTTCGGTACGGGGCTCGGGACTCATCCGTGCGTGATCCTGGGGTCGAGCCACCCGTAGACGATGTCGACGAGCGTGTTGGCGACGACGAAGATGACCGCGATGAGAAGCGTGGCGCCCTGCACGACCGGGTAGTCGCGGTTGAAGATCGCCTGCAGGAGCACGTAGCCGACGCCCGGGAGCCCGAAGATGATCTCCACGATGGCTGCGCCGCCCATCAGGATGCCGATCTCGAAGCCGATGATCGTGACCACCGGGATCAGCGCGTTCCGGAGCGCGTGACGGTAGACGACGGCACGGTGCTGAGTGCCCTTGGCGCGGGCGGTGCGCACGTAGTCCTGGCTCAGGACCTCGAGCATCGTGGCGCGCACCATCCGCATCACGATCGCCAGCGTGAAGACCGAGATCGAGATCGCCGGCAGGATGAACTGGCTCAGATTCGCCAGCGGGTCGTCGAAGAACGGCACATACGTGATGGGCGGCACCCAGCCGAAGACCCGTGACGTGAAGATCAGGAGCAGCGTCGCGAGCCAGAAGCTCGGGATGCTGATGCCGATCAGCCCACCGACCCGGGACGCATAGTCGCTCGCGGAGTCACGCCGCACGGCGGAGATCACGCCGAGCGGGACCCCGATCAGCGTCGCGATCAGGAGCGCGAGGATCATCAGCTCGAGCGTGATCGGGATCGCTCGCTGCAGGATGTCGGACACCGGCTCGGCGTTGCGGTACGAGTCGCCGAAGTCGCCGGTGCTCACGCCGCTGGCCCACCGCCAGTACTGCTCCGGATACGAGCCGGTGAGCCCGAGCTGCTCGCGCGCCTGCTCCTTCTGCTCCTCGGTGGCGATCGCGTCGCCGCCCAGCAGCACATCGACGATGTCGCCCGGCATCAGGCGAACCATCAGGAAGATGATGATCGAGATCCCGATCACCGTCGGGATCATGAGCAGGAAGCGCCGACCGATGAATCCGAGCACGGGGCTAGGGGTCTGACCCCGAAGGGGTCTGACCCCCGCGAGGCTCCGTCGAGTCGAACGCGCCGCGGGGGACAGGCACCTGCGGTGCCAGTCCCCATTGCGAGGGGGCCCCGCTTGCGCAGGGCCCCCCGTTGTGCGTTTGGACGATCAGCGTCACTCCACCCACGCGGTCTTCAGACCGGTGTTGAAGTCGCTGAACGCGACGTACATGTTCTTGACGCGCTTGCGCACGACCTGGAACTTGGTCACCGCCACGAGCGGTGACTGCAGCTGCTCGGTGAGCAGGATGCGCTGCAGCTCCTTGTACATCGCGAGGCGCTTCGTCTGATCCAACGTGATGAACCCGTTGCCGACGAGACGCCACATCTTGACGTTCTTGTACGCCGGGTACCAGGCCCGGTAGATGGCGTTCGCCGGGTTGAACTCCGACATGTAGCCATCGACGTCGCCACGCATCCCGCGTGCCGTCAGATCCCACTCGAAGCGGCCTGCGCCGTTGTTCGCGGCGAACGTGCCCGGCTCCTCGGCCTTGATGTTCACCTCGATGCCGATCCGATCGAGCTGCGCCTTGATCACCGCCGCCACCTGACCGAAGTCGAGCGGTGTCGAGAACGTGGACATCGTCACCTCGAAGCCGTTCGCGAAGCCGGCCTCGCGCATCAGTCGCCGAGCCTTCGCGAGATCGAACTTGAGGTAGTTGTTCCGGAGGTCGGCCCGGGAGAGCGGCCACGGGCCGTAGCCCGGCGGCACGTGCCCGGAGTACTCACCGAAGCCGTTGTAGACGCGGGTCAGGATCTCCTGCCGGTTGATCGCATGGTTGACCGCCTGACGCACCTTCACGTTGTGCCACGGCTTGTCCTCGCCGAGCTTCTGCGTCATTTGCAGCTCCCGGAAGGCAGCAGTGAGACCGCGGAGGACGACGAAGTTGCTGTTGCCCTGGAACGACCTCGCTCCGTCGGCCGACAGCGTTGCGCCGTCGATCGCACCCGCCCTGAGTGCGGCGATCCGCGCCTGCTCGTCCGGCATCGTCGGCAGCGAGAGCTGGTTCAGATACGGCAGGCCCTTCTTGCGGTAATTGCCGTACGCGACGTACTCGGTCCCCTGCCCCGGCGTGAAGCTGACGAGGCGGAACGGCCCGGTGCCGATCCCCTCGCGCCCGGCGCTCACCTGCTGGTACATGCCTTCCGGCACGATCGACGTGTAGCGCGTCCACGCGAGGACCCCGAACAGCCGTGCATCGGGCTTCGCCAGGTTGAGCCGGACGACGTACTTGCTCCGCACCTCGGCGGAGGTGATCGACGGGATCTGGTTGACCGTCGTCGCCGCTCCCGGCAGCGGCGGGGCGAGCCAGCCCTCGACCGAGTACTTCACGTCGGCGGCCGTGACCTCCTTGCCGTTGTGGAAGCGCACGCCCCGGCGGAGCGTGAAGTCGACCGTCCGGGGGTTGACGACCTTCCAGCTCTCCGCGAGCGCCGGGCGTATGTTGAGCTTCGCGTCCCACTCGACGAGGGACTCGTACATCGGCTCCTTGCCCCAGTGGTTCGCGGTGAGGATCGGGCCGAACGGCGCGATGTGCACGGGGTCCTGCTCGAGCGCGAAGGTGATCTTCCCGCCCTTCTTCGGCGTTGCGCCGATCCGCTTGGGAGCAGCAGTCGCCTTGCCCGCGATCGAGCCGGCCGCGACGGCGCCGGCACCGACCACACCGGCCTTCACGAGCAGGTCGCGGCGACTGAGCTCGCTTCCTCCGGTCGGGGTGTCCGTTGTCGGAGTGTCTGACACGTGTCCCTCCTTCCCTGCGGTCGTCAGAGGATCTGACCGACCCTCGGTGCCTCTCCATGGATGTCGTCATAGAAGACGGACTCGCGCACCTGATGGTTGGCGAGCTTCATCATCGCTTCACGGTCGAGCTCGACGCCGAGCCCCGGTGTCCGCGGCACCGCGAGCAGCCCGTCGGACAGGTCGAGCGGCTCCGTGAGCACGTCCTCGAGCTGCAGCGGGTAGTGCGTGTCGCTCGCGAAGGCGAACGTCGTCGTGGCGGCAACGAGATGGGCGTTGGCGACCGTCGCCGGCCCGAGCTCCGCCCAGCTGCCGATCGCGCACCACTTGCCGGCGGCCTCGGCGATCGCGGCGATCTGGCGGGCCCGCGTCAGGCCGCCTGCCTCCGAGGGGTAGACGACGAAGACGTCGCAGGCGTCCTGCTTGACGAGCTCGAGCGCCGACCGCACGTCGGTGCACGCCTCGTCGGCCGCGATCGGCACCGAGACCGACCGCCGCACCTGCGCCAGGCCGGCGACGTCGAAGTCGGGAACCGGCTGCTCGACGTACTGGAGGTCGAACTGCTCCAGGCCGCGAATCCATTTGATCGCGGCCGGGACGCTCCAGATCATGTTCGCGTCGATCCGCAGCTTCACGTCCGGCCCGACCGCTTCGCGGATCGCGGCAATGCTGTCGTGGTCCTGACCGAAGTCGCGCCCGACCTTCAGCTTCAACTCGCTGTAGCCCGCATCGACGAATGCCTTCGCCTTCCGCGCGTTCGCCTCCGGCTCGTCGATGAAGAGGTAGCCCACGACGGGGACCCGGTCCGAGCAGAAGCCCCCGAGAAGCTCGGCGACCGGGACGCCGAGCGCCTTTCCCTTGAGGTCGAGGAGCGCGATCTCGAGCCCCGAGATCGCGTATGCGGCGATCCCGCTCCAGTTGCGCGAGAACTCCTCCATCCGGTGCGTGAGCCATTCGGTCCGAAGCGGGTCCTGGCCCACGAGGAACTGGGCCAGCTCCTGCTCGATCACCGTCTGGATCGTCGGGAGGGTCGGGCCGGGGGCTTCGCCGACACCCGAGATACCCTCGTCCGTGTGCACCTCGACGACGAGGCCCGAGGCGGACTGGCGAACGCCGCCCGGCCAGGTCAGCGGCTCGCGCATGGAGGTCCGAACAGCGGTCGTGGTGACGCTCGTGATCCTCACCGGATGAGGTCAGGGTACGCGCCACGGAGTTCGATTGTCAACTATCCAGTGATTGTCGACAATCAATGCTAGGCTCGGGTGCAGCGTGGACGAGGTTGAGGACGTGAGCTCGGACGGGGTTCCCGCGCCCCCCTCGGACGAGGGACGCCTGAACCGGACGGGCCCGCGCGGCCAGCAAGTCGTCGAGGCGCTCCGCAACGAGATCATCGCGGGCCATTACGAGCCGGGCCAGCGGCTGATCGAGGCGACGCTCTCGCAGGAGCTCGGCACGAGCCGCGGCCCGGTGCGCGAGGCGCTCCGGCAGCTCGAGAACGAAGGGCCTCGTGATGTCGGTCCCGTACAAGGGCGCCGTCGTCCTCGGCGTGTCGGACGAGGAGGTGCAGGAGGTCCTGATCCCGATCCGGCTCGTGCTCGAGCGCTACAGCTTCGCCCACGCCATCGAGGCCATGACCGACGCCGACTTCGCGGAGCTCGGGAAGCAGATCTGGGTGATGGAGAGCGCCGCGCGCTCCGACGACCTCGCTCAAGATCGTCGAGGCCGACCTCCGCTTCCACGACATCGTCATCTCGAGCGCCGGCCAGCCCCACACGACGCAGATCTGGCGGACCATCTGGCCGCGGATCCGCGCGTACTTCTTCCGCTACGGGCGCAGCGCGAACCTCGAGGCGATGGTGGACGAGCACCGCGAGCTGCTCGAGGTGCTCCAGACGCGCGACGAGGCACGCATCCTGCGCCAGCTCGAGCGGCACATCGTCGTGAGGACGCCTCCGCCGACGGCCCCGCACCGAAGCGCGCGCGCCGCGGGAAGGATGCGCCGGCGACCCGGCCCGCCAAGCGATGACGACCGGCGATCAGCTCCGCGTCGAAGGCCTGCGGACGTTCTTCCGCACGCCGCGTGGGTACTGCGCGCAGTCGATGGCGTGGACTTCGAGCTCGCGCCGGGCGCCACGCTCGGCCTCGTCGGCGAGTCGGGCAGCGGCAAGTCGGTGACCGCGCTCTCCGTGATGCGGCTCATCGACCGGCCCGGCCGCATCGAGCCCGGCTCGCGCATCGTGTTCGAGGATCGTGACCTCGCCGAGCTCTCGGAGAACGAGATGTCGCGGATCCGGGGCAACGACATCTCGATGATCTTCCAGGAGCCGATGACCTCGCTCAACCCGGTGTTCACCGTCGGTGACCAGATCGCCGAGGCGGTGCACGCTCCACCAGGGGCTCGGCAAGCGTGATGCGACCGCGCGGGCGGTCGAGATGATGCGGCTCGTCGGGATCCCGTCCGCCGAGAAGCGCGTCGCGGACTACCCGCACCAGATGTCGGGCGGCATGCGCCAGCGCGTGATGATCGCGATGGCGCTCTCCTGCAACCCGAAGCTCTTGATCGCGGACGAGCCGACGACGGCGCTCGACGTGACCGTTCAGGCCCAGATCCTCGAGCTGATGAAGGACCTCCGCGAGCGGCTCGGGATGTCGATCCTCCTCATCACGCACGACCTCGGCGTCGTCGCCGAGATGGTGGACGAGGTCGCGGTGATGTACGCCGGCCGGATCGTCGAGCGCGGGCCCGTGGCGGAGGTCTTCGCCGATCCGCAGCACCCGTACACCGAGGCCCTGCTGCGCTCGATACCGCTCCTCGGGATGCGCTACACGGAGCCACTCGAGGCGATCCGCGGGATGGTGCCGAGCCCGCTCGACTGGCCGGACGGCTGTCGCTTCGCCCCGCGCTGCGACTACGCGTTCGACCGGTGCCGCACCGAGGATCCGTACCTCCTCCCCGTGCCACCGCAGGAGTCGGCGTGCTGGCTCTGCACCGAGGGTCGACGCGTCCCCGGCGTGACGCAGGTGGCGGGGTGAGCGTGGCCGAGGAGAAGCCGGTGAGCGAGCCGGTGACGACGGACGTGCTCCTCGAGGCGCGCGGCGTGAAGAAGTACTTCCCCGTTCGCGCGGGCATCCTCAAGCGCACGGTCGGGCAGCTTCAGGCTGTAGACGGCGTCGACCTCGACGTCTACCGCGGCGAGACCGTCGGGCTCGTGGGCGAGTCCGGCTGCGGCAAGTCGACGCTCGGCCGGACGCTCCTGCGCCTGCTCGAGCCGACCGCGGGCACCGTCCGCTTCGACGGCGAGGAGATCACGGGCCTCGGCGCGTCCGGCCTCAAGGCCGCGCGGCGGCACATGCAGATCGTCTTCCAGGACTCGGTCGGCTCACTCGACCCGCGGATGAAGGTCAGGCAGCTCGTCGGCGAGGGGCTCAAGATCCACGGCCTCGGCAACAAGGCGGCGCGCGACGAGGCGGTGCTCGACATGCTCGACCGCGTCGGCCTGGCGCGCGAGGCCGCCGACCGCTACCCGCACCAGTTCTCGGGTGGCCAGCGCCAGCGGATCGGCCTCGCCCGCTCGCTCGTCCTGCAGCCGAAGTTCATCGTCGCGGACGAGCCGGTCTCGGCTCTCGACGTGTCGATCCAGTCGCAGGTGCTGAATCTGCTCGTCGAGCTGAAGCACGAGTTCGACCTCACATACCTCTTCGTCGCACACGACCTCGCCGTCGTCGGATACATCTCCGACCGCATCGCGGTCATGTACCTCGGGAAGATCGTCGAGCTGTCGACCGCCGAGGATCTCTTCGCCCGGCCGCTCCACCCGTACACGCAGGCGCTCCTGTCGGCGAACCCGGAGCCCGTGCCGGGCCGCAAGCAGCGGCGCATCGTCCTCACCGGCGACGTGCCGAGCCCGATCGACCCGCCCTCCGGCTGCCGCTTCCGCACGCGCTGCCCCATCGCACAGCAGATCTGCGCCGAGGTCGAGCCGCCGCTCGCCGAGCACGGCGGAGCCCATCTCGCCGCGTGCCACTTCGCGGGCACGCCCATCGCCGAGGCAGCGCCCGCGCCCGCCTCGCCGTGAGCGAACGACCATCCGAGCCGCGCCGCGAGGTGCGGCTCCTCCACGACCAGCGTGTCCCGATGCGGGACGGCGTCACGCTGTCGGCGGACGTCTACCTCCCGCTCGGCGCGAACGGCCTGCCGACGATCGTCCAGTGGACGCCCTACGAGTCGACGCGCGAGCGCTTCGTCTCGTGGGGCGTCTGGTTCGCGCAGCGCGGCTACGCGGCGGTCGTCGTCGACGTTCGCGGCCGTTACGAGTCGGGCGGAACGTTCACCGCGTGGGAGCACGACGGCCGCGACGCCCACGACACGCTGACCTGGGCCGCCGGCGAGCAATGGTCGAACGGCCGGATCGGGACGTGGGGACGAAGCTACGGCGGGCTCGTCCAGTGGCAGCTCGCGCACCTCGGGCACCCGAACCTCGAGTGCATCGCCCCCCAGGTGATCCACGACGACTACTTCTGGGACGGGTACTGGACGGGCGGGGCCTTCCAGCTCGCGCTGACGCTCGGCGCCGCCGCGCTGTGGTCGAGCGCGATCGCGCTGATCACGGGGCCGAGCGCGCGCGACATCGTCCTCAACGACCGGGTCTTCGGCCACCTGCCGCTCGTCGAGCTCGACGAGGTCACGATCGGGCGCAAGGTCGACTACTGGCGGCTGTGGTGGGAGCACCAGGTGAACGACGACTACTGGCAGGGCTTCCGACACCGGCCCGAGAAGGTGCAGGTGCCGATCTTCCAGCAGGGCGCCTGGTTCGATCCGTACTCCGGGTCGCACCTGCGCTCGTTCGGCGCGATCGGCGACGCGCGTCCCGAACCGCGTCCTGATCGGCCCCTGGTCGCACGAGGAGGAGGTGGAGTCGTTCCGCGGCGACGTCGACCTCTCGCCGGCGCTGACGGTGATCCGCGACCACGAGCTCGTCTTCTACGACCGCTTCCTGAAGGACGTCGCGAACGACTGGGACGAGCGCCCGCCCGCCGAGCTGTACGTCCTCGGGGCGAACGAGTGGCGCGGCGAGCACGAGTGGCCGCTGGCGCGCGCGACCCCGACGGCCTTCCACCTTCGCAGCGGCGGCGCCCTTTCGGTCGACGAGCCGAAGGCGGACGAGCCGGCCGACCGCTACGACTACGACCCCGCGGATCCCGTCCCGACGGTCGGCGGCGTCAACTCGGTGCTGACGATGACGCAGGGCGCCGAGACGCCGATCCGCCCGGGGCCGCTCGACCAGCGCGTCCTCGAGGCGCGCGACGACGTCCTCGTCTACACGAGCGAGCCGCTCGACCGGGATCTCGAGGTGATCGGCCCCGTCGAGGTGACGCTCTTCGCCGCGTCGTCGGCGCGCGACACCGACTTCATCGTGCGGATCTGCGACGTGTACCCGGACGGACGGTCGATCTTCCTCACGGAGGGGATCATCCGCGCCCGCTACCGCGGGAGCGTCGAGGGCGAGTCGGTCGAGCTGCTCGAGCCGGGCGAGGTCGCCGAGTACCGGATCCGCCTCTACCCGATGGCGAACGTCTTCCGCCGCGGGCATCGGATCCGGCTCGACCTGACGAGCTCGAGCTTCCCCCGGTTCTCCCGGAACCTCAACACCGGCGAGGACGTCGGCACCGGCACCCGGATGCAGGTCGCCCACCAGACGGTTCTCCACACGCCGCGCGTACCCGTCGCACGTGCTCCTTCCCGTCGTCCCCTCCTGAGCGCGTGTCGGACAGATTCCCGACCCACGACGCCGACGAGCGGCTTCGGGCGGTGCGGGAGGCGGGCGGCGACGTCGTGCCGCTCCACGGGACGCCCGCGCCGGCGCTCCCGCCCCACGTCGTCGACGCGGTTGCGCGTGCCCTCGGCACCGCCGCCACGGCACCGCACCCGCGCGGGCTCCCGGAGCTCCGCGAGCGGCTCGCCGGCATCGTCGGCCGCGACGGGCCGCCCCGTCGACGGAGAGCACGAGCTCGTCGTCACGAACGGGGCGATGCACGCGCTCGGGCTCTGCTTCCGCTCGCTCCTCCAGCCCGGGGACGAGGTCGTCGTGCCCGCGCCGTGCTTCTTCTTCGAGGGGCCGATCCGGGCGGCGGGCGGCGTCCCTGTGTACGTCCGCGGCTCGGCCGACGAGGGCTGGGCGTGGGACGCCGAGGCGATCGAGCACGCCGTCGGCCCGCGGACGCGGGCGCTCCTGCTCTGCAACCCCGGAAACCCGACCGGTGCGGTGCCCTCCGCGGACGAGGTCGCCTCGGCCGCCGGCGTGGCCGAGCGGCGAGGCCTCGTGCTCGTCACCGACGAGGCGTACGAGGCCGCGCTCTGGGATGCCGGGCTCGCGTCCGCCTTCCCGCTCGCCCGGCGCACGCTCCTCGTCCGGAGCCTCGGCAAGAGCCTCTCCCTGCCGCACCTCCGGGTCGGCGTCGTCGCCGGGCCGCGCGAGCTCGTGGACGGCGTCGCGCTGGCGCTCGAGTGGGACGTGCTCCGGGTCGGGCTCGCTCCGCAGGTCGCCGCCATCGCGGTGCTGGACGGCCCGCGCGCGTGGCTCCGACGACGTCCACGCCGGCCTCGCGGCGGACCGGTCGGCGGCGAGCGCCGAGGCCGAGCGCGCGGGTCTTCGCTTCGTCCCGCCCCGCGGCGGGCCGTTCCTCTTCGTCTCGGACGACCGGCCCGACCTCGCGGACTCGCTCGTCGCGGCAGGTATCCCCGCCGTCGACGGACGGCACTTCCAGGCGCCGGGATGGGCTCGGGTGCCCTTCGGGGGCGCTGCGAGCTGCCGCGCTGCGCTCGCCGAGGCGCTCGCACGCTGGGCGACGGCGCGATGAGACGCCTCGGCGTCCCCCGCCGCACGCTCGCGATCACGGCGGCGAACAGCCTCTCCGCCGCCGGCCAGGGGCAGTTCATGTTCGTCCTGCCCTGGATGCTCCTCGCGCTCGGCCACGAGCCACGCGACGCGGCGCTCGCGACGGCGTTCGTCTACGTGCCGCTCCTCGTGACCGCGATTCCCGGCGGGGCTGACCGGGGACAACGTGCCGCCGCTCCGCGTCCTCCGACTGTCGCTCGCGGCGACGCTCGCCGCGGCGCTGCTCTATCCGCTGTTCCTCCTCGCCGGTCGGGACTGGTTCTGGCTCGTCCTCCTCGCGGCCGCCGTGGCGGGCGTCTCGCGGAACTACGCCGAGGCCGCCCTGATGCGCGGGCATCGCGGACACGACGCAGGGAGCCGCGCTCCTCCGCGCACACGCCGTCCGGACGACGGTCAACCAGGCCGCCGCTCTTCGGCAGCCCGTTCCTCGGCCTCCTGCTCTTCCGCCTCGGCGGCGTCGACGCCGTGCTCATCGGGATCTGCGCCCTGCAGGCCGTCGCGCTGCTGCTGCTCGTGCCGGTGCCCCGGATCGGGGGCGGCTACGAGCGGGGGCGCGACATCGACGCGCTGGCCCGCGCCTTCGACGCGGTTCGGACGAACCCGCGGCTGCGCCGGATCGGCCTCGCGAACCTCATCTGGAACGTCTTCGCGGGAAGCGCGCTCGGGATCCTGCCGGCCGTCCTCCGTGAGCACCTCGGCCTCGACGAGGTGGCCGCAAGCGCCGCCTTCATCGCCGGGATGGTCGTCGTCGTCGTCCTGACCCTCCCCGTGACGCGCGGCGTCCAGCGGCGGCTGGGGCCGTTCTCGGCCTTCCTCGCGGCGTCGACGGTCCAGGGCGCGGCGCTCCTGCTGTTCGTCCCGCCGTCGCTGGCGGTGCTCGCGCCGCTCCTCGTCTCCGCCCTCCTCCTCTCGAACAGCACCGCGGCGGCGTCGCTCAACGGCGCGCGCGCGCTCGAGATCGCGCAGGACCAGCAGGCGCTCCTCAGCATCATCGTGATGACCCTCGGGATGATCGGGTTCGTCCTCGGACTCGTCTTCGCCGCGGTCCTGCTCGGCGTCACCAGCTTCGGCCTCGTCCTCGCTCTCACCGGCCTCGGGATGGCGGTCACGGCGGCCGCCTTCCGTCGCCCGGCCGTCGCGACGTGACGCTGGACCTGCTCATCCGCGGCGCGACGGTCGTCCCCGGCGACGGCCCGTCGTTCACCGCCGACGTCTCGGTCGCGGACGGCGCCATCGTCCGGGTCGAGCCGCTCGCAACTTATCGTCACAAGGACGACCCGCCCGCGGCCGCCAGATCGTCGACGGGACGGGGCTGCTGCTCTGCCCGGGGTTCGTCGACCTCCACGCGCACTCGGCGCTCTCGCCGTTCGTCGACCCGCTGCAGGTCCCGAAGATCGCGCAGGGCTTCACGACAGAGGTGATCTGCCCGGACGGGCTCGCCCCGGCGCCGGTCTCGCGAGATCGATGGCGGGACCGGCGCGACTACCTCCGCGCTCTCGAAGGCCCCGGCCCGGACGACTGGGAGTGGCGGACCGTCGAGGAGTATCTCGGCGCGCTCGATGCGACGCGACCGGCGACGTCGCTCGTCCCGTCCGCGGCGCACGGCGCGATCCGCGACCTCGTCGTGGGCTCTGCCGACGTTGCTCCGACGGCGGCGCAGCTGCGCGAGATGCGCGCCCATGTGCGCGCTGCGGTCGAGGCCGGCGCGCGCATGCTCTCCTTCGGTCTCGTCTACCTGCCCGGCGCGCACGCGCAGCCCGACGAGCTGGTCGCCGTCTCCGAGGAGGCGGCTGCGGCAGGCATCCCGATTGTCCCGCACGTCCGGAACGAGGGCGCGGGACTGCTCGACGCGATCGGCGAGATGGTCGACGTCGCCCGCCGCGTCCGGCGCCCCGCTCCACGTCTCCCACCTGAAGGCGCTCGCCGACGAGCGGACGATCCCGCCGCTGCTCGAGCTGCTGGAGGCGGCGAGCAGGGACGTGCAGATCACCTTCGACCAGTACCCGTACGGCGCCGGCAGCACGCTGCTCGCGAGCGTCCTTCCCCGTTGGGCGCAGGAGGGCGGAGCGGACGCGACGCTCGAGCGCCTCGCGCGGCCGGCCGACCGCGCGCGCATCGCGGGAGACATCGAGGCCGGGCTCCCCGGCTGGGAGAATCTCCTCGGCACGCTCGGTCCCGACCGGATCGCGATCGCCGCGGCCGCGTCGCCGAACGAGGATGCCGTCGGCCGGACGCTCGCCGAGCTCGCCCGGGAGCGCGAGCCGCTTGTGACGAAAAGTTGCAAGCGGGCGTTCGCGCCGCGCTCGACCTGCTGCTCGAGTCGCGACTCGACGTGACGATGATCCTCCACTACGCCGGCGAGGACGCCGTCCGCGAGATCGCGCGCCACCGGCTCCAGCTCGTCGGCTCGGACGGCATCTTCGGCCCGCGGCCGCATCCCCGGCTCTGGGGGACCGCAGCGCGATTCCTCGGGCGGTACGCGCTGCGCGAGCGCCTGCTGCCGGTCGAGGAGGCCGTTGCGCGGCTCACGGCCCGCTCGGCCGACCTGCTCGGCCTGTCCGACCGCGGCCGGATCGCGCCCGGCCTGCGCGCCGACCTCGTCCTGCTCGACCCCGAGCGCTTCGTCGACACGGCGACGTACGACGACCCGTGCCGCGCTCCGGACGGCGTCGTCGGCGTCTGGGTCGCCGGCGAGCGCGTCTGGGCAGGACGGCGCTCCGACCGGCGCGCGGCCAGGCGGCGTCGTGCGTTAGCGATCTGGCCCGCCGCCGTGCTGGGTGAGTGCGCGCGCCGACTCCGCCAGCGGCGCCCGACCCAGATCCCCACGCCCCACGCACAGCCGGCCGTCGCCAGGATGAGAACCCAGATCACGAGAACCAGGTCCACCCACGGGTCGTCCGCTTCGTAGAGCGCCAACACTGCGAACGCGATCGCGACGAGGGCGAGCCCCAGCCCGACGCCCGCGATCCAGCCGTGCCCGCCGGGGGCCACGCGTCCCACCAGCGCTGCAACGCCGAAGACGGCGAGCGCGAGCACCCACAGCGGCGGCGCGATCCCGAACGTCGCCACCACGAGAAACGCGGCGAGGACGAGGACGACGGCGACGACGACCTTCGTCCGGCCTCTGCCTCCGTCGACGCCCGCCATCCCTCGCACGTTAGCCCGGTCGGCGGCGAGCGCCAGGGTCCGTGGACTAACCGGGATCGCCGGCGCCGAGTCGAGTCGCCGGAGCTCTCCGCGGCGGATCTTCCCGGTGACGGTCGTCGGCAGCTCGTCGACGAACGCGACGGCGCGCGGGTACTCGTACGCCGAGAGCCGCTCGCGCACGAACGCCTGGAGCTCGTGCGAGAGCTCGTCGGTCACGATGACCCCCGGTGCGGCGACGACGTAGGCCTTCACGACCTCGCCGCGCTGCTCGTCCGGGGAGCCGATCACCGCGGCGAGCGAGACGGCCGGATGCCGGATCAGGCACTCCTCGATCGGGCCCGGCCCGATGCGATGGCCTGCGCTCGAGATGACGTCGTCGTCCCGGCCGACGAAGTAGACGTAGCCGTCCTCGTCCTGCTCCGCCTGGTCGCCGGTGTGCAGCCAGCCGTCGCGGACCTTCGCCGCCGTCGCCTCCTCGTTCCGCCAGTAGCCGAGGAACGCGACGGGGTCGCCGTCCACGCGCACGCAGACCTCGCCGTCGACCAGACGCACGTCGTGACCGGGGTACGGGAGGCCCATCGAGCCGAGGCGCGCCTCCCACGCGCAGCAGTTGCCGACGAGGAGGTTCGCCTCGGTCTGTCCGTAGAACTCGTTGAGGCGGACGCCAAGGCGGTCACGGCACCAGTCGGCGGTCTCGACCCCGACCGTCTCGCCGCCGCTCGCGACTGTCCGGAGGGACACCGGCGTCCCCGGGTCGTGGCTCCGCATCAGGCGGAGGGCGGTGGCGGGCATGAAGACGTTCCGGACGCCGAGCCGACCGATCAGGTCGAAGGCGCGCTCGGGGTCGAACTTCCCTCCGCTGAACGCCACCACCGGCCGGCCGTGGCGCAGCGCCGGCATGAGCACGTCGTAGAGGCCCCCGATCCACGCCCAGTCAGCGGGCGTCCAGATGACGTCCCCGTCGTGCGGAAAGTGATCGTGCGAGAGCTCGAACCCCGGCAGGTGGCCCGGCAGGACCCGGTGACCGTGAAGCGCGCCCTTCGGCGGACCGGTCGTCCCCGAGGTGTAGACGAGGAGGGCGGGCGTGTCGGGTGTCGTCGAGACCGGCTCGAAGCGCGGTGACGCGGCGTCGAGCAGCCGCCCGAGATCGCGGTCGACGTCGATGAGCGGCACATCGAGCCCGAGCTCGGCGATCCGCGCCAGCGGCTCGCCCTCCCCGAGCACGACACGAACATCGGCATCGCGGAGACGCATCTCGAGCGCGTCGGGGCCGAACAGGATGCTGAGCGGCACCGCGACGGCGCCCAGCTTGGCCGCCGCGACATGCGCGACCGCCGTCTCGGGGCGCTGGGGCAGGACGATGCCGATCCGGTCGCCCGGTCTGACGCAGAGGCCGCGCAGCGCATTCGCGAGCCGGCTCGAGTCGTCAGCAAGCTCTCCGAACGAGACGGTGCGCGTGACCTCGCTCCCGTCGGTGACGAGGATCGCCGGGTCTCCGCGCGGCTGCCGCTCGGACACCTCGACTCCGAGGTTGAGCACCGCCGGCAGCTGCCAGCGGAACGAGCGGCGCAGCTCGTCGTAGGTCGCGCCGCTCAACGCGTCAGGCGCCGGCCCACAGCCGCTCGAGCGTCGCGAGGTAGATCCGCGCCGAGCGGACGAGCTCGTCGACGGAGACCGACTCGACGTCCGCGTGCGCGCCCTCGCCGCGCGGGCCGTGGTAGACGGTCGGGATCCCGCCGACGGACTGAAAGATCGAGGCGTCGGCGACCACCTTGACGCCGGTCGACTCGAGCGCCTCCCCGGTCACCTCCTCGTACCCCTCGCGGAGCGCGAGCGCGAGCGGATGCTCGGGGTCGATCGAGTAGGCGTCCCGCACGAGCTTCAGGTGGGCGTCGATCGTGCAGCCGGAGGCGTCCGCGATCGGGGCAAGGAGCGCGTCGTACTCGGCCTGGACGGTCGCGAGCGTGTTTCCCGGCGCCCACCGCCGCGTCCCGACGAGACGGCACGTCGCCGGGTGGCGGTTGTAGAAGTCGCCGCCGTGGACCTCGCCGAAGAAGTACGTCTCCGCCCCGACCCAGGGGTGCTCGGTCGCTGCAAGCTCGTCGTTCCGCGCGCGAACCGCCTCGATCACGCGTGCCGCGACGAGGACGGGGTTCGGCGTCCCCGCGGCTGTCTGCAGCTCGTGGGTCGGCATCCCGTCGCGCGCGATCTCGATCTCGACGGTCGCCTGCCCCATGTGCGCCGCGACGAGCCGGTCGCCGGAGAGCTCGCAGACGATCGCGTAGTCCGCAGTGAAGCCGTGCTCGCCGAGCAGCCAGGTGAGGTCCTCACCGCGTCCGTCGGGCGCCTCGTGAAGGCCGATCGCGACGAGCACGAGCTCGCCCGGGAACGAGCGGCCGGACTCGGCGACGATCCGTACCGCCTCCGTCGCCGCGGCCACGCGGCCCCTTCATGTCCGCGCTTCCGCGCCCCCAGACGCGGCCGTTCTCGACGCGCGGCGGATCGTGCGGGATGGGGACGGTGTCCAGGTGACCGTTGAGGACGATCGACGGCCCGGGCTCGCTCCCACGGAGTCGGCCGATCACGACCGGCGTCGCGGCGAACGGCTCGTCGAGCACCTGGACCTCCAGCCCGATCTCGCGCAGGACATCCGCGTAGCGCCACGCGACGGCGGCGGTGTCGCCGGTCGGGCTCTCGATCTCGACGAGCTCGAGGGTGAGGTCGCGGAGGCGGTCGGCATCCACGAGGTCGATCATCCGTCGTCCTTTCTCTGGTCGGCAGCGGGCCGTGCGACCCGGAACCCGATGTGGGCGCTGCGGCGACCCGGCCGGCTCGCGCTCCTCCGCGCGCAGCGCAGGTGGCCCGGCGTGAGGCTCGCGAACGAGCCGCCGCGCAGCACGCGCGACTCGTCCCTCGTCGCGTCCTCGCGGCCGTCGCCCGCGTCGTACGGGTAGGGCCGGTACGCGCTCGAGACCCACTCCCAGACGTTCCCGGCCATGTCGACCAGACCGTACGGCGACGCGCCCTCCGGTGCGGCGCCGACCGTCGCCGTCGCCCCGTGCTTCAGGCCGTCGCCGGCGTGCGCCCGGCGCGCGTCCGGCGCCTCCTCGCCCCACGGGTAGAGGCGGCCGTCGTCGCCGCGCGCCCCCTTCTCCCACTCCGCCTCGGTCGGCAGCCGCCCGCCGGCCCAGGCGCAGAAGGCCGCGGCGTCGTGCCAGTCGACGTGGGTCACCGGATGTCGTTCGAGCTCCACGGGGACGGCGCCGTCCACCCAGTGGACCGGCGCAGTGCGTCGCGTCGCGGCGACGAACGCCGCGTATTGCTCGTTCGTCACCGGCGTCGCCGTGAGCTCGACGGCATCGACCTCGCATGTGTGCCGCGGCGCCTCGTCGGTGGGTGCGGCGCCCTGCGAAGGACGAACGTCGTTCCCGAGCCGGACGATCCCCGCCGGGACGTCGAGCAGCTCGATCCCGTCCACGACGACCCCGGGCGCCGCGGCCAGCCGAAAGCCGACGTAGTGGTCGACCGTCCCGGGCAGCATCCCGTGCCGGTACGAGCAGCGCGCCTCGCCCGGGCCGTGGATGTACGCACCGCCGCGCACGGCGCGAGTGCCGGGACCGTCTCCCTCGCGCCCGTCGCCCGGGTCGTACGGATACGCCCGGAGAAGGCTCGACGTCCACTCCCAGGCGTTGCCCGCGAGGTCGAGATGGCCGAACGGCCCGCGCCCGCGGAGGCCCGCCCGCCCACCGGGCGCGTGTCGGTCGAGCTCGAGCACGGCGTGCGCAGGTCGCGGTGGCTCGTCGCCCCACGGCCATGTGCGGCGGTCGTCGCCGCGTGCGGCACGCTCCCACTGCGCCTCGGTCGGGAGGAAGCCGCCTGCCCAACGGCAGAAGGCGGCAGCCTCGTCCCACGACACGTACGTGACGGGATGCAGCTCGCGACCGAGGGGCACCGTCCCACCCGGCCAGGCGGCGGGCGGCGGCTGCCCCGTTGCCCTGACGAACGCGTCCGTACTGCGCGTTCGTGACGGGCGTGCGACCGAGCCGAAACGCGTCCACCGTCGACCTCATGGGCTGGTGCCTCGTCCGGATCGGGTGCGTGCTCGAGAGCGGGATCACTGCCCATGGCGAACGGCCCCGCCGGCACGAGGCGCCAGTCGAGCTGGATCGGGGCCCCGCCGCTCAGCGCGGGATCACCGGCAGGAGGACGTGCGACGGGTGCTCGGCATCGGAGTAGACGGCCTGCTCGGCCACGACGGTGTGCGTGTGTCGCCCGATCGGCTCGCCGGTATTGGGGTTCACGTCGAGCCGCGGCCAGTTCGACGACGAGACGTCGACGCGGATCCGGTGGCCGACGTCGAAGAGGTTGCTCGTCGGCGGCAGCGTGATCGTCACCGGCACGACGATGCCCGGCTCCATCGGCACCTCCCGCTCCCACCCCTCGCGGAAGCGACAGCGGATCACCGAGTCGTTGAGGAGCATGTCGTAGCCCTCCGGGTAGTCCTCGTTCGCCGGATGGACGTCGACCAGCTTCGCCGTGAAGTCCGTGTCGAGAGCGCTCGACGAGACCCACAGGTGCACGGCCACGGGACCGGTGACCTCGATCGGCTCCGTGAGCGGCTCGGTCTGGTAGACGAGCACGTCCGGCCGCTCGGAGAGCCGCGGGTACGGCTCGGTCGAGCCGAAGAACGCGGGTGACTCCTTCTGGTCGGCCGGGCCGGGGGTCAGGAGGTCGCGCAGCCGCAGCACGGGGTTGAGGAGCCGGGCCCACGCCTGCTCCATGCCCGCACCCTCCGGCGGGCAGCTCTCCGATCGAGCAGTACAGGCCGCCGATCGTCGGCACGGGCCGCGTCGGGATCGAAGGTGTAGCGCCGCGGCTCCGCGCCTGCAGGGGGCGGCTCCGTCGAGAGCCCGCCGTCGGGCTGCAGGTGAAAGGACGTCGGCACCGCGCGCGCCAGCGGCCATTCGCGCTCCTCGCGCCAGCGGCCGCCGTGATCGAGCTTGCCCTCGGCCGTCCTGCGCCCGCTGCCGCCGCCCATGACGAAGATCCGCACGGGCGCCTCGCCGTCGGGGTGCCCCGTCGCGTCGTCCGGGAGCCAGCGCTCGAAGAACGCCAGCTGCTCCTCGAAGTACCGCTGGACGCCCCAGACGCTCGTCCGGGCCGAAGTCGACGTCGTGGCAGAACGTCGCGTCGCCGCGCATGCCGACGTGGCTCCACGGGCCGATCACGAGGCGCTGCGGCGACTCGTTCTTCGCGGCCATCGCGGCGAAGTACTCGGAGTCCGCGGCCGGGAACGGGTCGTACCAGCCGGTCGAGTACGTGCCGGGACGTCCGCGTGCTGGTCCCAGTGCCGGGTGAAGTCGTTCTCGACCTGCTGCCAGTACTCGTCGTACGCGCCGCGGGTCGAGTACTCGATCAGCGTCTCCTCGAGCGGCGGCACGTGGCGCAGCGACGTCGAGCCGCGTTCCCACGGCGGGCCTGCGCGGAACAGCTGACGCAGGTCGCGCAGGTCGTTCCAGACCTCCGCCTGCTTCGCGGGGTCGTCGGCGATGTCCTGTGCGTCCTGGGCATGGATGAAGAGCGCCCAGAACATGTGCTGCTGCATCGCGCCGCCCTCGCGCGACTGGTTGTGGAAGCTGTTCGTCGGGACGACGTCCGGCCAGATCGCGGTCAGGTGCGGCGGCCGCTCGAGGGCCGCGCGCACCTGGGTGATGCCCGCGTACGAGCTGCCGACGGTGCCGATGCGCCCGTTCGACCACGACTGGGCGGCGATCCACTCGACCGTGTCGTAGCCGTCCTCGCCCGTGTGCGGCGTGACGACGTGGTAGTAGTCGCCGGTGCCTTCGGAGCGGTAGCGGTCGCGCATGTCCTGCAGCACGACGGCGTAGCCGCGAGGCGTGAAGAAGTCGGCGATCTCGACGTAGCGCCGGTCGGTCTTGTCGTACGGGGTACGGAGCATGATCGTCGGGAAGCGGCCGTCGACCGAGCTGCCCGTCGCGGGCGGGGCGATAGATGTCCGAGGCGAGGCGGATCCCGTCCCGCATCTCCACCATGACGTCCTTCGCGAGGACGATCCCGTACGAGCTCACGCGTGCTCCCTTCGGATGACGAGGTTGCCGACGTCGTCGACCTCGACGCCGAACCCCGGGTGGACGATCACCGTCGAGTCGAGCTCCTCCACCACCGCAGGCCCGGCGAACGAGGCACCGGCCCCCAGGGCGTACCGGTCGTGGATGGGGCACTCGACGAACCCGCCGGCCTCGGCGAAGAACACCTGCCGGTGCTCCTTCGGGGCCGGCGTGCCCTCGAACCGGCCGAGCCCCGAAGCGGCGGCTTCTCGATCCGCCCGACCGTCGTCAGCCGGAGGCTGACGAGCTCGACGGCCTCGGCCGGGGCGCTGAAGCCGTAGACGCGGTCGTGCTCGGCGTGGAAGCGCTCGCGGAGCGCACCCGCCTGCGCGGTATCGAACGCGCCCTGCGCCAGCGGGATCGTGAGCTCGAAGCTCTGCCCGACGTATCGCATGTCGACCTGGCGGACGAACGCGATCCGCTCGCCCGGCAGCGCCCTCGCGGCCGAGCTCGGCGGCGCCGGTCTCCTCGAGGCCGGCGAGCGCCGCGCTCGATCTCCTCCACGTCGATGTCCTCGAGCGGGCGCAGCAGCGTGAGGCTCGAGTCCCGCTTCAGATCGGTTCCGAGCAGCCCGGTCGCGGAGAAGATCCCCGGCGCCTGCGGAATCACCAGCGTCGGTATCTCGCAGTCGCGCTGGATGGCGTTCGCGTGGACCGGGCCGGCGCCGCCGAAGCCGACGAGCACGAAGTCCCGCGGGTCGTACCCGCGCTGCACGGAGATCAGGTGGAGCGCGTTCACCATCGCCGCGTTCGCGATCTCGACGATCCCGTTGGCCGCCTCGACGGCGTCGAGACCGAGCGGCTCCGCGCAGCGCTCGGCGATCGCGCGCCGCGCACCCTCGACGTCGAGCGCGATCTCGCCGCCGAGGAAGTACGCCGGGTTGAGGCGGCCGAGGACGACGTTCGCGTCGGTCACGGTCGGCTCGGTGCCGCCCTGGCGGTAGCAGACCGGCCCCGGGTCGGCGCCTGCGCTGCGCGGCCCGACGCGGAGCATGCCGCCCGGAGTCGACCCAGGCGATCGACCCGCCTCCCGCCCCGATCTCGACGAGGTCGATGACCGGCGTCCGCACCGGGTACCCCGACAGCGAGAGGCCGCCGACGCCGGCCGACGCGTGCGAGCCGACCGAGTAATCCTTCGTGATCGACGGCGTCCCGCCCTGGATCAGCCCGACCTTCGCCGTCGTGCCGCCCATGTCGAACGAGATGACGTCGTCGCTCCCGATCACGCTGCCGAGGTTCGCCGACGCGATGACGCCGGCCGCGGGCCCCGACTCGACCATGAAGACGGGCTTCCGGGCGGCGGCCCCGGCGCCGAACACGCCGCCGCTCGACTGCATCACGAGCAGCTCCGCCGAGACGCCGGCGTCCGCGAGGCGCCGCTCGATGTTCTCGAGGTAACGGGCGACCACCGGGCGGATCGCGGCGTTGATCACCGTCGTCGACGCGCGCAGGTACTCGCGGAACTCCGGCGCGACGTCGGACGAGAGCGAGATCGGGACGCCGGGCAGCTCCTCCGCGAGGATCTCGCCCACGCGCCGCTCGTGCGCGGGGTCGACGTAGGAGTGGAGGAGGCAGACGGCCACGGACTCGACGCCGGCGTCGCGGAGCGCCGCGGCGACGTCCCGCACCGACGGCTCGTCGAGCGGCGTGAGCACCTCGCCGCCGGGCCCGAGCCGCTCGCGCACGCCGAAGGCCCGGTCGCGCGGAACGAGGGGCGGCGTCTTCTCGAAGCGGGTGTCGTAGAGCGTCGGCCGGGTCTGGCGCTGGATCTCGAGCAGGTCGCGGAAGCCCTCGGTCGTGACGAAGCCGCCGCGCGCGATCGTGCCCTCGATGATCGCGTTCGTCGCGACCGTCGTCGCGTGCACGACGAAGTGGACGTCGGCGGCCGCGACGTCGGACTCGGCGAGAATCCGCTCGGCCGCGGCCATGAACCCGAGCGACGGGTCGGCAGGCGTCGAGAGGACCTTGGCGATCGACACGGCGCCGGTCTCCTCGTCGATCAGGGTGGCGTCGGTGAACGTGCCGCCGATGTCGATCGCCAGCCGACTGCTCATGCGCTCCTCCTGAGCTCGCTCGTCTCGCTCTGGTCGACCGCGCCGTCGACGACGAGCGACGCCGTACACGTCGCGCGCACGACCGGCGCTCACCTTGCCCTCGCGCACGTCGCGCGCGACGAGCTCCGGATCCCGCTCCGTCGGCGGGCCGTACCCGCCGCCGCCGCACGTCCGGCAGCTGACGACGTCGCCCGGCTCCAGGTCGACGCGTCGTCTTCGACCGAGGCGCGTCTCGACACCGGCGCGGATCAGGACGTACTCCGCCTTCCGGCCGTCGTCGGCGCCGAACGCCCCGGCCGGGCCGGTCTTGTCGCGGTCGGCGAGGATCGTGAACGTCGTCGGCGCGGTCGAAGAGGTAGTCCTTGCGGAGCCCGAGCCCGCCGCGAAAGCGGCCCGCGCCGTCCGAGTCCTCGACGAGCGAGAGGGTCGGGATCCGCACCGGGTAGTTGAGCTCGGTCTCCTCGATCGGCGCGTTCTCGGTGTTCTGGCCGTGGGCCTGCACCGCGTCGGGACCGTCGCTCGCCGAACGGCCGCCGTAGCCGCCGGCGAAGGTGTCGTAGAAGCAGACGTACTTGCCGGCCTCGACGTCGAGGCTCCCGAAGCCCGCCTGAGCCATCATCGCCTTCGTCCCCGCGGGCAGCCGGTCCGGGAACGCGGGCAGGAGCGCGCGGAACATGACGTCGGTCAACCGGGTCTGTGTCTCCCACCCGCCGACGACCGGCGCGGGCCACGTGCAGTTGACGACGGTGCCCGCGGGCGCGTCGAGCGTGATCAGCCGGTAGAAGCCGTCGTTCACCGGCAGGTCCGGGTCGATCAGGCACTTCACGACGTAGGCGCAGGCCGAGAACGTCTGCGCGTAGGTCGAGTTGACCGGGGCGCGGCGCTGCGGGTCGCAGCCGGCGAGGTCGAAGTGGACGCCGTCGGCCGTGATCTCGACTCGGGCGCGGAGCCGCACGGGCTCGTCCGTGTACCCGTCGGTGTCCACGGTGCCCTCCGACTCGTACGTCCCGTGCGGAAGCGCGGCGAGCTCGGCGCGCGCTCGGCGCTCGGTGTAGTCGACGAGCTCGTCGATCATGGCCAGGACGGTGTCGCGCCCGTGCCGGGCGACGAGCGCCTGGACGCGCCGGATGCCCGTCGTGTTGGCCGCGACCTGCGCGCGGAGGTCGCCCGCCGTCTCGTGCTTCGAGCGGATCTGCGCGAGCAGGAGGCGGAAGACGTCGTCGCACGATCGCGCCGCCGCGCACGATGCCGGATCGGCGGGACGATGACGCCCTCCTGGAACACCTCCCGGAACGCCCCGATCGACGCGGGCGCGCCGCCGCCGACGTCCACGTGGTGCGCGAGGTTGGCGACGTAGCCGAGCAGCTCGCCCTCGTGGTGCACGGGCGCGATGAGGCTGATGTCGTTCAGGTGGACGCCGCTCGGGTACGGGTCGTTCGTGATGACCATGTCGCCCGGGCCGAGCCGCTCCGGCCCGTAGCGGCGGAGCGCGTGCGGGATCTGCTGCACCATCGAGCCGAGGTGCACGGGCTGCGCGAAGCCCTGCGCGATCGGCCGCAGCCCGGCGTCGAAGAACGCGCAGGAGAAGTCCGAGCGGGTCTTGATGTTCGTCGAGTACGCGCTCCGCTTGAGCGCGAGGACCATCTCGTCCGTCGCGGCGACGAGCGCGTTCCGGATCACCTCGAAGGAGATCGGGTCGAGCGGGCGAGGAGCGGTGTCAGACACCATTTCCTGTCAAGTGTCCTTCGCGCCGGATCTGTGCCGATTCGTCCACAGCCCGCGTTTGCAGGTCGTTCGAAGCCGCTTTCGGGCCAATCGGCGCCTCGTCATGTCTCGAGCAGGCATGCCCGGATCGGCCGTCTTGACAGGAATCGGTGTCTGACACCGTTTTCGCCCCACGGGGCGACTCCGCCCGGAGCGTCGCCGTCGCACGCTCGTCGACGACGCGCGCGGCGACGTCGATCTCCACCCGGTAGACGTCCCGCGCCCGCTCGCGGCTCACCTTTCCCTCGAGCACGTCGCGCAGGACACGCTCGGGGTCGCGCTCGACCGCCGGTCCGTACCCGCCGCCGCCGCAGGTCCGGTAGCTGACGACGTCGCCGGCGAGGAGATCGAGGGTGCTCTTCGGGTTCAGCTCCCGCTCGACGCCGTCGCGCACCAGCACGAAGCGCGCCGGCGCACCCGCCGCACCGCCGAGCACGCCCCAGGGCCCCTGCTTCGTGCGGTCCGCGAGGACGGTGAACGTCAGCGGCCGATCGAAGCGGTAGTCCTTGCGCAGGCCGAGCCCACCCCGGAACCGGCCCGGGCCGTCCGAGTCCTCCACGAGCGAGAGGCGGTCGATGTGCACCGGGTACCCGCGCTCCGTCTCCTCGACCGGCGCGTTCTCCGTGTTCTGGCCGTGCGTCTGGACGGCGTCGGGCCCGTCGCTGCCCGCGCGCCCGCCGTAGCCTCCGCCGAAGGTCTCCAGGAAGCAGGTGTACTCACCGGTGGCCGCGTCCACGCCACCGAAGCCCGCGTGGCACATCATCGCCTTTGTCCCGGCGGGCAGCCGCTCGGGGAGCGCCGGGAGGAGCGCGCGGAACACGACGTCGACGAGGCGGGTCTGCGTCTCCCAGCCGCCGACCACCGGGGAGGGCCACGTGCAGTTGACGACCGTGCCGGACGGCGCCTCGACCCGCAGGAGCCGGTAGAAGCCGTCGTTGACCGGTAGGTCGGGGTCGACGATGCACTTCAGCGCGTACGCGCACGCGGAGAACGTCTGCGCGTACGTCGAGTTGACCGGTGCGCGGCGCTGCGGGTCGCAACCCTCGAGGTCGAACAGCACCCCGTCGTCGCCGATCTCGATGCGCGCCCGGAGGCGCACGGGGTCGTCCGTGTACCCGTCCGTGTCCACCTGGCCCTCGGCCTCGAACACGCCGTGCGGCAGGGTCGCCAGCTCGGCGCGGGCGCGCCGCTCGGTGTACGCGAGCACCTCGTCCATCACCCCGCGCACGGTGCCCCGCCCGTGGCGCGCCGTGAGCGCCTGGATGCGGCGTACGCCTGTCGCGTTCGCGGCGACCTGGGCGCGGAGGTCGCCTGCGGTCTCGTGCTTCGAGCGGATCTGCGCGAGGAGCAGGGCGAACACGTCCTCGACGAGCGCGCCCCCCTCCACGATCCTGACCGGCGGGATGATGACGCCCTCCTGGAACACCTCGCGGAACGCGCCGATCGACGCCGGCGCGCCGCCGCCGACGTCCACGTGGTGCGCGAGGTTGGCGACGTAGCCGAGCAGCTCCCCGTCGTCGAAGACGGGCGAGACGAGCGTGATGTCGTTCAGGTGCACCCCGCTCGGGTACGGGTCGTTCGTCACGATCACGTCGCCCGGGCCGAGGTTCTCGGGGCCGTAGTCGAGCACGGCCCGCGGCGTCTGCTCGACCATCGACCCGAGGTGCACCGGCTGGTTGAACCCCTGCGCAACGGCGCGGAGCTCGGCGTCGAAGAACGCGCACGAGAAGTCCGCGCGCGTCTTGATGTTGGTCGAGTACGCGCTCCGGCGAAGCGTCAGCACCATCTCGTCCGTCGCCGCGATGAGCGCGTTCCGGACGACCTCGAAGGTGATCGGATCGTGTCTCACGCGCGGTTCCCCGGCCCCCAGACGGAGGTGAACGAGCGGCCCTCGGCGAACCGGGAGCCCGACAGGCTCGAGATGTCGACGGGCGGCTCCTCCCCCGCGATCACGTGCGCGAGCGACTCGCCGATCGTCGGGCCGATCTTGAAGCAGTGGCCGCTGCCCCCGAAGGCCGAGTAGTAGCCGCCGACCTCCTCCTCGCCGACGATCGGATACCAGTCATCGGTGATGTCGTAGACGCCCGAGTAGCCGGTCACGTACGCACCGCCGAAACCGGGTTGTCCCAGCGTTGCCCTGAGCGCCGGAACGCGGCGGAGAAGCTTCGGCACCATTCGAGCCAGGTGCGCGTCGTCGGTGCCCGCGTCGTACGTCTCGGGGTCGTCCGGCTCGGGCGTCTTCGGCCAGCCCTCGCCGACGAGCACCTTGTCCGGGCCGTACGAGCGGAAGTACAGCTGCTGCGCGGTGTCGGACATCACGGGGAGGCCGCGGAATCCGGCGGGCGCATGGAAGATCGCCTCGTGCTCCCGACTGAACCTGATCGGGTACTCGACGCCGACCATCCGCCCGATCGTGTTCCCCCACGGTCCGGTCGCGTTGACGACCACGCCGGTCGCGATCTCGCCGTCCGCGGTCACCACTTCGGTCACGCGCCCGTTCGAGACCGAGATGCCCACCACCTCGCAGCCCTCGCGCACGTCTAGCCCGAGCCGCGCAGCGGATCGGGCGAGCGCCTCGACCGTCCGCACCGGATCCGCGTAGCCGGACGTCTGCTCGTAGCAGGCGAGCGCGATGCCCTCGATCTCGAGCTCGGGCCAGCGCTCGACCACCTCCTCCGGCGTGAGAAATCCGGTCTGCACGCCGAGCTCCTGCTGGACGGGGACGATCTCGCGGATCGCGTGCGCCTCCCCGGCCGTCGCAAGCACCAGGTATCCGTCGCGCACGAAGCCGACCTCGCCGCCGAGCTCCTCCGCGGCATTCGCGAACTTCCCGGCCGCGCGGACCGCGAGCCTGATCGCCACCTCGTTCGTGTAGTGCTGCCGGACGTGCGCGGCCGAGTACTGCGTCGAGCCGCGCGCCAGGCGTCGCTTCTCGACGAGGACCACGTCGCCGTATCCGAGCGTGGTCAGGAAGTGGGCGACGCTCGCCCCGATGATCCCTCCGCCGACCACGACGGCGTCCGCCCGTTCCCTCACGTGACCTCGCTCCTCCTCTCCGCCCGCAGGCGCTTCGTTGCGTCCGTGTCGACGGTGTCATCGCCTCCCATGACCACGCCGTACTGCGCCGCCGCGGCCTCGCGCGACACCTTTTCGTTCGCGACATCGAGCGCCACGAGTCCCGGATCCCGTTCGAGCGGGTCGCCGAAGCCCCCGCCGCCCGCAATGCGGTGCGCGTACACGTCACCGGCCTGGATCGTGGTCGAGAACATCGGCGGCAGCGGCTCCTCGCTCCCGTCCGGCCGGACGAGGATGTTCGCAGACGGCGCCCCCGGCAGCCCGCCTGCGAGTCCGTAGGGTGGCCGGCTCGCGCGGTCTGACCGGACGACGAGCGACGTGTCGGGCGTCACGCACCGCCAGACGCGCTCGATGGCGAGACCGCCCCGGTGCCGTCCGGGGCCGCCCGAGTCGGGCACGAGGCCATAGCGCTCGACGACGATCGGGTACTCCGACTCGGCAACCTCCACGGGGATGTTCGCGGCGAGGCTGGCCGGGTTGGTGACGCCGTCGTTCCCGTCGGCGCCCGGCGTGGCGCCCCAGGTGCCGACGACGAGCTCGTAGTAGACGAAGCGGCCGCCCTCGGGCCGCTCGGCGCCGAAGATCGCGAGGGTGTTGCCACCCTCTCCGGCCGCCGGGATGCGGTGGGGGATCAGCTCGGCGAGCGCGCCGTTCACCGCGTCGAGGACCCGGAACCCCGTCACGCCACGCATCGACGACGCTCCGGGCATCGTCACCTCGCAGACCGTCCCCGGCTTCGTGAGGACGTTCACGGGCCGGAAGGCGCCGGAGGTGTTCGGCACGTCGACCTCGAGCGCGCAGCGCACCGCCTGGTAGACGCAGGCCTCGACGAACGACCGCGTCGAGTTGAGCGAGCCCCGCACCATCGGCGCCGACTCCGTCAGGTCGACGGTGAGCTCGTCGCCGGCGATCGTCACGGTTGCCGTGATGGGCACGTCGACGACGTCGATCCCGTCCGACCCGAGGATGTCGGTGAACGTCGCCGTCCCGTCCGGCCACGAGGCGATCTCGCGCCGGACGAGCCGCTCGGTGTGGTCGACGAGCTCCGTCATCAACGCGCCGAGCCGCTCGCGGCCGTGCCGCTCGGCGAGCCCGAGCAGCGCCCGCTCGGCGACGGAGCAGGCCGCGACCTGGGCCCCGAGGTCGCCGAGGGTCATCCGCGGGATGCGGACGTTCGCCTCGATGATCTTGAAGACGTCCTCGACCGGCTCACCGGCCGCGTAGAGCTTGAGCCAGGGGAGCCGGATCCCTTCCTGGAAGATCTCGGTGTTGTCGCACGCGCTCGAGCCGGGCAGGCGGCCGCCGACGTCGCCGTGGTGCGCGGTCGTGGTCGTGAACCCGAGCAGCTCGCCCTCGTGGTGGACGGGCTTGAAGAGAAACATGTCCTGCAGGTGGATGCCGCCGTCGAACGGGTCGTTCATGAGGTACACGTCTCCCGGCGCCATGCGGTCCCCGTAGTGCTCGAGAAGCCGCTCGATCGCCGCGGGCAGCGAGCCGAGGTGGAACGGGACGGTGACGGCCTGGGCGACGGTCTCGCCACGCGGGTCGAGGATCGCGGCGGAGAAGTCCATCCCGTCGCGGACGACCGTCGAGTGCGCGGTGCGAAAGATCGTCGTCGCCATCTCGTCCGCGATCGAGGCAAGCGCGTTCGCGACGATCTGGAGCGTGACGGGGTCGACGCGTCGCTCGGCGGTCGTGCTCATCCCGCTCGCTCCAGGATCAGGCTCGCGGTCGCCTCCTCCCGGCGCACCGACCAGCCGGGCGGGACGACGACGGTGGTGTCGTACTCGTCGACCAGCAGCGGCCCCGACTCGGCGGCGACGGAGATCGACGCCCGCGTACGGACCGGCGCCTCGACGAGCTCGCCGTCGACGTACACGGTGCGCGTGCCGGACGGCCGGTCGCCCTGCTCCTCCGCGGAGATCGACAGGGCGCCGTCGGGCGCGACCCCGAGCGCGGCGAGCCGCACCGCCCGGATCTCGACCGGCGACCCCGGTTGCCCTCGGACGCCGTAGAGCCGCTCGTGCTCGTCCTCGAACCGCGCTCGCAGCGCCCCGAGGTCGATCGCTGCTTGTGACTTATCGTCACAAGCAGCCTCGGGCAGGCCGACCTCGACCTCCCAGCTCTGCCCGCCGTAGCGGAGCTCCGCAGTCGCGGCCCACTCGGCCGGCTCGCCGGGGAACGCCGCCTCGAGGTCGCGCCGCATCTCCGCAAGGAGACCGGCGACGTGCGCGGGCTCGACGGTGTCGACGTCGAGGTGGCACGTGCGGACGTCGTGGAACTCGGGTCGCGCAAACAGGAGGCCGACGGCGCTGAACAGCCCGGCGACGGCCGGCACGATGACGGTGCGGACGCCGAGGTCGTCCGCCAGACCCGCGGCATGGACCGGGCCCGAGCCGCCGTACGCGACGATCGCGAAGTCGCGCGGGTCGCGGCCCTTCTCGGAGGACACCGAGCGGAGGGCGCGTGTCATCCGCGCGTTCGCGATCCGGTGGACGCCCGCGGCGGCATCGAGGAGGTCGAGCTCGAGCGGCGCGGCGACACGCACGAGCGCCTCTGTCGCGAGCCCGCGCGACAGCGTGATCTGGCCGTCGGCGACCGCGCCCTCGGGCAGCAGGCCCAGCACGACGTTCGCGTCGGTCACGGTCGGCTCGACGCCGCCGCGGCCGTAGCACGCCGGTCCCGGATCGGCTCCGGCGCTCCGCGGGCCGACCTGCAGCCCTCCGCCCGCGTCGAGCCAGGCGAGGCTGCCGCCGCCCGCGCCGACCTCGGCGATGTCGATCGTCGGGATCCGGAGGAGCTCGCCCGAGCCGCGGATCAGCCGGCTGCCGGCCGAGAGCGACCCGCCCGCCTCGTACTCCCTCCCGCGCGCGATGGCCCCGTCCTCGATGAGCGACGCCTTCGCGGTCGTCCCACCCATGTCGAACGCGATCGCGTCCCCGATCCCGAGCCGCCGGACGATGCCGAGCGCCGCCACCACTCCCGCGGCGGGTCCCGACTCGAGCGCGAAGACGGGGCGCGCCCGCGCGTCGTCGGAGGTCATGACCCCGCCCGAGCTCTGCATGATCGAGAGGGGCGCCTCGAGCCCGAGCTCGTCGAGACCGGAGCGGATCCGGTCGATGTACGAGGACATCAGCGGCCGCACGTACGCGTTGACGACAGTCGTCGCCGTCCGCTCGTACTCGCGCTGCTCCCGGAGGATCTCGCTCGACAGCGAGATCGTCACCCCCGGCAGCCCCTCCGCGAGGATCCGCCCGAGGATGCGCTCGTGCTCGGGATGCACGTAGGAGTGCAGGAGGCAGACGGCGACCGACTCCACGCCCGTCTCGCGCAAGCGCGCCGCGAGGGCGCGCGCCTCCGCCTCGTCGAGCGGGCGGAGCACGGTCCCCTCGGCCGTCACGCGCTCGTCGATCTCGAACCGCAGCCGGCGCTCGACGATCGGCTCGGGCTTGCGCCAGAAGAGGTCGTACATGTGCGGCACCCGCAGGCGACGGAGCTCGAGCACGTCCCGAAAGCCCTTCGTGGTGACGAGCGCCGTCGGGCTGCCGAGGCGCTCCAGCACGGCGTTCGTCGCAACGGTCGTGCCGTGCACGATCTCCGACGGCGCCGCGCTCGTGAGCGACGCGAGCTCGCCCACTGCCTCGACGACCGCGATGTCGTACGCCGGTGGTGTGGAGAGCAGCTTGCGGACCGTCGCGCGCCCGTCGGCTCCGTGGAGGATCACGTCCGTGAACGTGCCGCCCACGTCGACGCCGACCCTGGTGGCGCTCACGTCCAACTCTCCGCAATTTGAAATTTCATATTGCGTCCTGCCGGACCTTAGACCAAACTGACCCGCGATGGAAGAGATGGGCGTCATCCCGCTCCTCGAGGAGCGCGAGTCGGTCGAGGATCGCGTCGCGCAGACGCTCCGGGAGCTGATCGTCTCCGGCCGGCTTCCCGGCGGGACGCCGCTCGTCCACCGCGAGCTCGCGCAGCGCCTCGGCGTGTCTCCGACGCCGGTCCGGATCTCGCTCACGCACCTCGAGCGCGAGGGCCTCGTCGAGGTCGGGCCGACGGGGAGAGCGGCCGTCACGCGCTTGAGCCGCGAGGACTTCGAGGAGATCTACGCCGCGCGCGCCGGGCTCGAGGGCCTCGCGGCGCGCGTCGGCGCCGTCGCGCTGACCGACGACGACATCAAGGCGATGCGGCGACTCCTCACCGGGCTCCGCCGGCTCGCACGCGAGCAGGACGTCGATGCGTACCTCGCGAAGCGCTGGGAGCTCTACGCGACCTGCTACCGGGCCAGCGGCCGGCGTCGGCTCGTCGACGAGGTCGAGCGCCTCTTCGTGCGCTCGGAGCGGTACAACCGCCTCGTCCTCTCCACGGCCGACCGCTTTCGCGAGTCCGTCGCGCGCTACGCCGCATTCCTGCGGGCGTGCGAGTCCCGCGACCCGGCCGCGGCCGAGCGCGCCGTCCAGGACAGCATCCGCTGGGCGGTCGACCGCGTCGGGCCGCTGCTTCCGTCCGAGAGCGAGCCGGCGTGAGCGCGGGAGACCTCCGCGCCGCGCTCGTCGACGCGCTCGGCGACGAGCGGCGGGTGTCGGACGGCGACTCCGAGCGCGACCTCCACGCGAGCGACATGACCTTCCACCGCCCGCATCGGCCCGACGTCGTCGTCTACGCGCAGACCACGGAGGAAGTTGCGGCCGTCCTCGCCCTCGCCCACGAGCGCCGCGTGCCGGTGACGCCGTTCGGCGCCGGCTCGAGCCTCGAGGGCCACGTCATCCCGATCGCGGGCGGCATCTCCCTCGACCTCACCCGGATGGACCGCGTGCTCGAGATCTCGCCCGACGATCTCACGGCGACCGTGCAGGCGGGCGTGACGCGGACCGCGCTCGAGCGCGCGTCGGCCGAGCACGGCCTGATGTTCCCCATCGATCCCGGCGCGGACGCGACGCTCGGCGGGATGGCAGCCACGAACGCGGCGGGGACGACCACCGTGCGCTACGGGAAGATGCGGGCGAACGTGCTCGCCCTCGAGGCCGTGCTCCCGGGCGGCCGCGTCGTGCGGGCCGGCAGCCGGGCGCCGAAGACGTCCGCCGGCTACGACCTCCTCGGCCTGCTGATCGGCTCGGAGGGGACGCTCGGCGTGATCACCGAGCTGACGGTCCGCCTCCACGGGATCCCCGAGCAGGTGGTCGTCCTGCGGCTCTCGTTCCCCGATGTCGAGGCGGCCTGCCGGGCGGCCACGGCGATCGTCGCCGCGGGCGCCGGGGTCGACGCGCGTCGAGCTGCTCGACGCCTGGACGATCACGGCGATCAACGCGCACCACGGGATCGATCTCCCCGTCGGTGCGTCGCTGTTCGTCGAGGCGGCGGGCAGCGAGGGCACGGTGACGTCGGACCTCGAGCTCGTCACCCAGATCGCCGAGTCCGAGGGGTCGCTCGCCGTCGTCGCCGAGCGCGACCCCACGGCGCGGACGCGGCTCTGGGCGGCCCGCCACGCATCGGCGTACGCGACGGCGGCCGCCGCGCCTGGCCGGCGCCATCGCTCGACCGACATCTGCGTCCCGCTCTCCGAGCTGGCCGGCGCCGTCTCGTTCGCGCGGCAGGAGCTCGAACGACGCGGCCTCGTCGCCGGCCTCGTGGGACACGCGGGCGACGGCAACGTCCACCTCTCGCTGATGGTCGACCCGGACGACCCCGACGAGGTCCGCTCGTCCGACGAGCTGGTCGAGCTGCTCGTGACGGACGCCCTCGCCCGCGGAGGCACCTGCACCGGCGAGCACGGGATCGGGCTCGGCAAGGTGCAGGCGCTCGAGCGTGAGCACGGTGATCTCGTGCCCCTGATGCGCGGCATCAAGGAGCTCTTCGACCCGCACGGGATCATGAATCCGGGGAAGGTGCTGGCGCGAGGCTAGACGTGGGCCTCGGGGACTGGCCCCGCGGAGGCCTGTCCCTCGTGACGACCCCGCGCGTCGCGGGGGTCAGACCCCTTCGGGGTCAGACCCCATGCCTGCACGACGACCGCCGCGACGACGACGAGCCCGCCGAGGAACGTCGCGAGAGACGGACGCTCCTCGTAGGCGAGCCAGACCCAGAGCGGCCCGAGCACCACCTCGAGCAGCGAGATCACCGCGACCTGCGCGGGCGGGATCAGCCGGGCGCCGATCGTCAGGAGCGCGAGGCCGAGCCCCATCTGCCCCACGCCGAGCACGGCGAGGATCGCCCAGTCGCTGTCGCTCGCGGAGCCGGGCGCGACGAACGGCAGGAACGCAACCAGGACGAGCACCTGCGAGGCGCATGTCGCGGGCATCATCGACACGTCTTGCCGGTGGCGGGCGATGACGATCACGGCGGCGAACGAGGCGGTCATCAGGAAGGGAAGCCCGACCGCCGCCGCGCCCGCGTCGAACGAGCCGGCCGCCATCAGCACGACACCGGCGCCCGCGAGCCCGAGCGCCGCCCACGTCCTGCCGTCGATGCGCTCGGAGAGCAGTGCCCAGCCGAGCAGCGCCGCCATCATCGGGGCGGCCGCCTGCATGAAGAGGACGTTCGCGACCGTCGTGTGGTTCAGGGCCAGGAGGAAGGTGCCGGACGAGATCGCGAGGAAGACGGCCATCGCAACGCCCGACCGTCCCATCGACCGGAACGCCGCGACCGTGCCGCGCCGCTCCATGACGACGACGAGCACGAAGCAGCGCGATCGCGGCGAAGGTCGCGCGGCCCGCGACCTGGGTCGCCGGGCTCGCGTCGAGCTCGCGCTGCGCGAGCCCCGCGGTCGACCACGCGACGGCGGCGACGAGGATCGCGAGCTGCCCCTGACGGGCCCGGCGGCGCTCGAGCCCCTCCGTGCCCGTCACGAGAGGAGTGAAGCATGCCGCTCTCGGCGAGCGGCGCAGTCGTGGGTCGTCAGCCCGTCAGGGCCGACGCACGCGCCGCGACGGTCGCGCTCGCCCGTGAGCAACATCGCGAGGTGCTGCAGCAGCTTCCAGGACACGTCCGGGTTCTCCTTCGCGAACCGACGGAAGTCCCAGAACGCGATCACGAGGCAGCGCACCCGCGTCACCGCGGTCACGCTTGCCGTGCGGACGTCCTCGCTGAGCAGGGCGAGCTCGCCGAAGTGGTCTCCCGGGCCGAGCCGCGTGACCTCAACACCGTCGACGCTGACCGCCGCCTCGCCGTCGGCGAGGATGAAGAAGCCGACGCCGCTCATCGTTCCCTCCTCGACGATCGTGACACCGGGGCGGAACTCTCGCTCCTTGACGTGCTGCGCAAGCTTCCTGAGCTGGCGGCCGCTGAGGCCGCTGAACAGGGTGACGCGCGCGAGGTCGTCGGCGATCGACGGCACCCGGCGATCATATAGCGGTGCCTCGCCGGTCAAGCGCCGCCGGTTTTCCCGCTGTTCGCGGCGGGTAGGAAGGCGACGTGAACGCCTTTCGGCTCCGCTACGCGCTCCTCGGCTGGCTCGTGACGCGGCTCGTTCGCCGCAGGCTCGGGCTCCGTGCGCGGCTGCGCTGAGATGGGCAGGAACGTCCTCGTCGTCAGCACCGTCGAGCACGAGGAGGCAACCCTGCGCGCGGCGGTCGGCGACGCCGACCGGGCCAAGGTCGTGGTTCCCGTCGTGAAGCAAGGGCTGCTCGACTGGCTCGCGAACGACGAGCGCGCCTTCGCGCACGCCGCGGAGGTCGCCGAGGAGACTGCGGACGAGCTGCCCGCTGACGACGTCGACGCGGCCGCCGGCGAGGCGAACGTCGCGCTCGCGATCCGCGACGCCCTCGCATCGTTCCCGGCCGACGAGGTCGTCGTCGCGATCCGGCCAGGCGACCGTGAGGCGCTGGCGGAGCGGCTCGATCCCGGAAACGGCGCCGCCCGCAGCATCGACGGCGTGCCGCTCCGCTTCGTCGTGATCCCGGATCCCGACTAGCGGCGCACGACCCGCAGCACGACGGTCGCGCGACGGCGCTGAGAGAATCGTGCGATGGCGGGGCGTCAGGGACCGCTCGCCGACCTCCGGGTCGTCGAGCTCGCGGGCATCGGTGCGGCGCCGTTCGGGGCGATGCTGCTCGCCGACCTCGGCGCCGACGTGATCCGGATCGACCGTCCGCCGCGCGGCGGGGATGCGAACCCCTGAGCGAGGTCCTCGGCCGTGGGCGGCGATCCGTCGCCCTCGACCTGAAGCACCGGGCGGCGTCGAGTCGTGCTGCGGCTCGTGGAACACGCGGATGCGCTGATCGAGGGCTTCCGGCCCGGCGTCATGGAGCGCCTCGGACTCGGCCCGGACGCCTGCCTGGCCGCGGAACGCCGCGGCTCGTCTACGGCCGGATGACGGGCTGGGGCCAGGACGGCCCCCTCGCGCCGCAGGCGGGGCACGACATCGACTACATCGCGGTCTCCGGCGCTCTCGGGGCGATCGGGCGTCGCGGCGAGTCGCCCGTCCCGCCGCTCAACCTCGTCGGCGACTTCGGCGGCGGCGGCATGCTGCTCGCGTTCGGGATCGTCAGCGCGGTGCTCGAGGCGCGGTCGTCGGGCCGCGGGCAGGTCGTGGACGCGGCGATGGTCGACGGGTCGGCGCTCCTGCTGACGATGGTCTACGAGGCACGGAACCTCGGCCTGTGGACGCTCGAGCGCGGGACGAACCTGCTCGACGGCGGCGCGCCGTTCTACGACGTCTACGCCACATCGGACGGCGGCACGATGGCGGTCGGATGCCTCGAGCCGGCGTTCTACGCCGAGCTCCTGCGGGTGCTCGAGCTCGACCGCCCGGAGCTCCGTCGACCACACGGATCCGGCTCGCTGGCCGGACATCCGGGCGGCGCTGACGGAGTCGTTCGCGAGCCGGACCCGCGCCGAGTGGGAGGCGGCGTTCACCGGCTCGGACGCATGCGTCGCGCCCGTCCTCGACCTCGACGAGGCGCGCTCGCACCCGCACGGCCGGGCGCGGCAGGCGTTCTACGAGACCGACGCCGGCCAGGTGCCGATGCCGGCGCCGCGGTTCGACCGGACGCCGGCAGCGGTGCCCGGCCCTGCGTCGCGCGCGGGTGCGGACACGCGCACGGCGCTCGCGGACTGGGGCTTTGCAGCGGAGGAGATCGAGGAGCTCTGCGACGGAGGGCGTCGCGTACGCGACCGCAGGCGACTGACGCGTCGCCGGCTCAGCCCGGCGCGCGAAAGCGGACGTGCATGTGGTTCTCGTGACTCGGATACGGGACGACGACGTCGTGCGGGCCGTGGAGCCCGGTCGAGAAGCCGACGAACACGATCTCGTGCGCCCGCGGCGAGGAAGCGTTCGAGGAGGTCCTGCGACAGCCGCCGGTCGATCTGGCGCGCCGAGATCGGCGCGCCGAGACGCCGGTCGAGACGTGGGTAGTAGACGTCCACGTCCAGCCCGTTCTGGTGCGACGCATGCTGGTCCATGGTCCCGCCGTTTCGGAAGCTGATGTCGCCGACGACGACCCGTGGCGCGGCGGGGTGCGCAGCCCGATATCCGGCAAGGACGTTGACGATCGCCCGGATCGTGCGCTCGTGACCGTAGAGCCTGCCGGGAAGGTTCGGGGTCGAGTCCGTGCTCGGGTTCCACGTCGACCCAGTCGGGCCCCTCGACCGGAAGCTGCGTGCCGTCGACGAGGCGGCCGGCGTACTGGAGGCCGACGGACGTCGCGCGGCGCCACGCGACCCGTGCCGGCTCCGGCGTCGCCGCGACCGGCGTCTTCTCCGGGAGCCGGAACTGGAACTCGTCGAGCCGGAACGTGAGGCTCGGCGGGTCCTCGGCCAGCGGCACCTCCTGCCCGCCACCCCGGTGGCGGAGCGCGCCGATCGGGAGCATCGTGGCCGATCCGAGGACGAGCGCCACGGCGGGGACGGTCCGTGTCGCAAGCCGGCGTCGCCGCGCCGTCTGGGCCGCGAGCCGTCGGCGACGCGACGCATCGAGCCCGGTCTCGGCGGGGCCGAACCGCGGCAGCTCCGGCATCTCGAACGCACCAGCCGGGACCGCCAGCGCCAGCCCGCCGAGCCCCGCGGCTTCTCGCGGAACCAGAGCACGTCCGTGTCCAGCCACACCTCGCCGGATCGCCAACCCATGGACACACGTCCTTCGCCCGCACCGCGGCGTGTCCTCCGCCCGGGCGGCGCCCGCGACGTCAGGCTGCGGGCGGCGTGTGCCGCTCGATGAACCCGAGCACGCGCTCCCAGGCGTCCGCCGATTGTGCGGCGTACTCCTCGAAGCGGCGGTCGAAGAAGCTGTGCGGTGCGCCGTCGTACACGACGAGCTCGTGCTCGACCCCCGCGGCGGCGAGCGCCTCCTCGAACGCGGCGTTGTGCTCCGGGAGGATGTTCGCGTCGTCGCCCGCCTGGAGCGCGAGGATCGGCGCCTCGAACTCGGCCGCCCGCTGGGTCGGGCCGGGCGCGCCGTTCCGCTCGACCGTCGACCCGTAGAAGCCGATCGCGCCGGCGAGACCGTGCCCGCCGGCCGCCGCGAGCCAGGCGTTCCGGCCGCCGAAGCAGAAGCCGACGGCGAAGACGGCGTCGCAGCCGCCGCCGTCGGACGAGCGGAGGTGCTCGACGGCCGCCCGGACGTCCTGCTGGATGCCCTCGGGCGTCGTCTGCGCGACGTGGTCCATGTACGGGAAGTCGTCGTCGCGCTTCGCGACGCCGGCGGTGCGGCCGAAGTAGTCGAACGCCAGCGCCGCGAACCCGCGCTCGGCGAACCGCAGGGCGAGCACCTCGTAGAAGCGGTAGAGGCCGCGGACGTCGGGAAGCACGACGATGCCGACGCGCGCGCCCGTCGTCCGGCAGCGCGAGGAAGCCGGCGAGTCGCGTCCCGTCGGCCGCCTCGAGGACGAGATCCTCGGAGCGGACGGGCGCGCCGCCCGAGATCGGAGGGATCGGCGGGACGGAGTCGAGCTCGAAGCACACGGCAGCTCGACCCTACATCCGTGTCCGCAGTCGAGCCCCGCGACGAGCGCGGATACCCTTTCGCCCGCGCCCCCGTAGCTCAGTGGATAGAGCAGCGGTTCTATACGCCAAAACGCCGGTTGAACCCGTGCCAAGCGGACGCGGAACTCCTCGCTTTGTGTCGAGAGCTCGCCAATCAGTCTCGGAGGTCCTGGTCGTACCATTGTCGAAACTGCGCACGCCCGCCTGCTCCGCGGTGATCCGTACGCGTGTCGAAGTCAGGAACTCCTGGATTCCCGCTTCGCGTCGATGAGGCGAGCTAGCTTCGGGGCGCCGGGCCGAACAGCGCCGGATGCCTGGCTAAAGTATCCCGAATGACGGTGGTGAAGCCAGACGACCTCCTCGATTCCCTACGCGAGGAGAACGAAGCGCTCCTCGTCCGGGTCGCCCATCTGGAAGCGACCAGAGACGAGTACCGGCGCCAGATGGAAGGCCTCCTGACCTCATCGTCGTGGCGGGTTACGGCGCCGCTGCGGAGTTTCGCCGCCAGCGTTCGCCTGGCCCGCCGCCGGATCCGGCAGCTGCCCGAGCGGCTGGCGCCTCGCCCAGCCCCTGCCGCCTTTTGCACCGCCGGACTCTTTCCGCCCGAAGTGCCGCCACCCGGAGGACTCGTGACGGCTGCCAGTCCATTGCTGGCGCATCCAGAGCTCGCGAGGGATCGGCGGCAGCCACGGCTTCAAGGCTCGCCGTCGGACGCCCGGGTGCTCGTGGTCGCACACGTCTATTACCCGGAGGTCTGGTTCGACATCGAGGACCGGCTCGTCCGGATTCCGGAGTCGTACGACCTCGTCGTCTCGTTGGTCGAAGGCCGCACCGAAGTGCTCGAGCCGGAGATCGCCGGGCGGCTGCCGCAAGCGATGATCCACCGCGTCCCGAACCTCGGTCGCGATCTCGGCTCGCTCGTCGAGCTGGCCGGGGCGGGGGTCTTCGACGGCTACGACGCGATTCTCAAGGTGCACACCAAGCGCAGCCCGCACCGGGTTGACGGGGATGCCTGGCGAGTGGCGCTGCTCGACGCGCTGATGCCGTCGCCGGAGGGCATTCGCCGTATCGTCGAGCTGCTACGCAGCGATCGCTCGGTGGGGCTCGTCGTCCCGACCGGGCACGTCGGTGGGCCGGAGACGTGGGGCTCGAACCAGGTTCTCGTCGAGGCGCTCGCTGCGCGAATCCCCTTCGCCTTCGAACCGGACATGCTGCGCTACCCGTGCGGCTCGATGTTCTGGGCACGGCCGTGGGTTCTCCGCCGGCTGGCGGATCTTCGGCTCGGACCGGAGCATTTCGAGCCGGAGGCGGGTCACGTCGACGGATCCACCGCGCACGCGCTCGAGCGCTTCGTGGGCGTCGCGACCGCCACGTCGGGCCTCGATGTCGTCGAGACCGACGACGTCTCGTCGCGGCTGCACCGCGCGCGGCGGAGGCCAACCCGGCGGCCCCAGGTCCTCGCCTTCTACCTCCCTCAGTTCCATCAGATCCCCGAGAACGACGCCTGGTGGGGGACAGGGTTCACCGATTGGGCGAACGTCGACCGCGCCCGGCCCCTCTACGAGGGGCACTCGCAGCCGGTCGAGCCGGGAGAGCTTGGCCGATACGACCTGTCGGATCCGGACGTGATGCGCAGCCAGGCGGCTCTGGCCGTGGAGCACGGAGTCGACGGATTCGTCATGCACCACTACTGGTTCGACGGGCGGAAGATCCTCGACACGCCGCTGCGCAACCTGCTCGACGACCCGTCGATCGATTTCCCGTTCGCGCTGTGCTGGGCGAACGAGAACTGGACGCGGCGCTGGGACGGCCTCGACTCGGATGTTCTCATCGCTCAGAGCTACAGCGAGGGCTGGGCCGACCGGTTCTACGACGACATTTTCCCGGCGCTCAACGACCCGCGGTACGTAACGGTCGACGGTCGGCCGCTGCTCGTCCTCTATCGCATCGGGCACATCAAGAACCCGTCTGCGGCGATCGAACGCTGGAAGGAGCGTGCGCGCGACGACGGCCTCGGTGGCCTGCATGTCCTCGCGGTCAACCATTCCCGCCATTTCGAGGGATTGCCGCGCGGCGTCGAGGATGCGATCGACGGCCTCGTGCACTTCCCGCCGCTGGCCGGCATCGAGCTCCAGTCGGTCAAGAACCTCGCCCCCGCGATGTCCTCGAGCCACTCGGGCGACGTCTACTCGTACGACGCAGCGGTCAACGGTGCAGACCTCGCGACGACCGGGCCGCACGGGCTTCGCGTCCATCCTGGAGTCATGCCCGGCTGGGACAACACGCCGAGGCGTCGTGACACGTCCTATGTCTTCCACGGTGCGAACCCGCTCTCGTTTCGCCGCTGGCTGGCGCGTGCGAGCGCTGCTGCGCTCGCGGGCGGCGGGACTGCGCTGCTGTTCGTCAACGCCTGGAACGAGTGGGCCGAGGGAGCACATCTCGAGCCGGACGCACGGTTCGGCCGCGCCTGCCTCGAGGCGGTCCGCGACGCAGTCGGATTCGATCAGGGGGCTCCGATCTCAACGGCTCCGGTGCCGGCTGAGAGCGTGGCGGGATGAGGGAGCGCGCGACGGGTCTCTGGCCTCGTCGGCGAGGTTCGAGTCAGCATCCACTCTCGGAGCAGAGCGCAACCGACGTTCCAGGAGGCCGCGGGGCGGATCGCCGCCGCGGTCAACGGCTTCATCCAGGGCAAGGCCGAGGTGGTCGACCTGGCCCTCGTCTGCCTGCTCGCCGAGGGTCACCTGCTGCTGGAGGACGTCCCGGGCGTGGGGAAGACGTCGCTCGCGCGCAGCCTCGCAGGCGCACTCGGAACGCCGTGGCAGCGGATCCAGTTCACACCGGATCTGCTGCCGGGCGACGTCACCGGCGTCTCGGTCTTCCATCAGGACGCGAGCGAGTTCGTGTTCCACCCCGGCCCCGTGTTCGCCAACGTCGTCCTCGCCGACGAGATCAACCGCGCCTCGCCGCGCACGCAGTCGGCGCTGCTCGAGGTGATGGAGGAGCGCCAGGTCACGGTCGACGGCCGCCCTTACCGTGTGCCGCGGCCGTTCCTCGTGATGGCAACGCAGAACCCGATCGAGATGGACGGCACGTACCCGCTGCCGGAGGCACAGCTGGACCGCTTCCTGGTGAAGACCCGAGTGGGGTACCCGGACCATCAGGCGGAGGTGCGGGTGCTCGTCGGCGAGCATTCCGGCGCCGGTGTCGACGACGTGGGGCAGGTGAGCGAGCCCGACGAGATCGAGCAGCTCGTCCGCGCCGCCCGAAGGACCCACGTGGCGCCGGCGGTCTTCGACTACATGGTCCAGCTCGCCAGCCACACGCGCCAGATGCCGCAACTACGGCTAGGCGCAAGCCCGCGCGGCGCCCTCGGACTGCTGCGCACGAGTCGCGTCTACGCGGCGCTTCGCGGACGTCCCTACGTCGTGCCCGGCGACGTCCAGACTCTCGCCGAGCCGGTGCTCGCCCACCGCATCCTGATGTCGCCGTCGTTCGAAGCGTCGGGTGGGACCGTGGCCGATGCGATCGCGGAGGCAATCGCGTCCGTGCCCGCGCCGCCGACCGACCAGCACCGGTGACGCTCCGCGCCGCAGGCCTTCTCGTCGGTGGAGCCGGTCTGGTGTTGTGGGGCTGGTTCACCGGCTGGCCGGAGCTCACCGCGTTGGGCGCCGCAGCGGTCGCTCTCGTCGTTCTCGTCCTTCTGGTCGCGGGACCTGCACCTCGGGTGCGGGTGGCCTTGGACCAAGCGGCGCTGCGAGTCGTGCGCGGGCAGGAGGCAACCGTGCGGATGAAACTCCACCTCCCGCGGCGCCGGCGCTGGCTCCGGATCGTCGAGGGATCGCCGTCCGCGCCGGTCGCCACGACGCCACTGACCGGTTCTGGAGCGGGTGATGACCTCACGCTTCGTCTGCCCGTCGACACCTCGCTGCGCGGCGAGCGGCCGATCGGACCGTACGCGGTCGTGCACGGGGACCCGTGGTCGATCGTGCGGCGCGTGATCGCCCGGCCGGAGGGCGGCGTGCTTACCGTCCACCCGCGGACGGTCCGGGTCCGGCGGTCGGCGTTGCCGGCGCTCCAGCAGGATGAGTCCGAGTTCGCGAGCCGCCGCAGGGGCGATGAGCACTTCTTCGCGCTGCGCGACTATGTGCTCGGCGACGAGCCGCGTACCGTGCATTGGCGCTCGTCCGCGAGGGCCGGGAAGCTCGTCGTCAAGCAGCATGTGTCGGGGGCTCCGAACCACACCGTGATCGTGCTCGACACGGACGCGTCGGCATATTCCTCCGACGACCAGTTCGGCAGCGGCTGGGTCGCCGAGCGGTTCGAGGCAGCGGTCGAAGTGGCTGCCTCCTTCGCGGTCGCTCACGCAGACCGAGCCGCGCAGCTGTACGTGGTCACGACGTCGCGCGGCGCTTCGGTGACCACGGCTGCCGCCGGCGCGACGGACGTGTTCCTAGATGCGTTCGCGGCGGCGAGCGCAGTGCCACCGGTCGACACGGCGCCGGAGGAGATTGCACCGCTCGTCCGGCGGACGCATTGCCGCCTGCTGATGCTGATCACAGGCACGCCCGGATCGCGCGTCTTGGGGGCAATGCGCACGGTCGCGCCGATCACGTCCTCGCTGACGATCGTCCGTGTCGCGTCTGGGCGGCAAGAACCGCTGCAAGGTCTACGCGTGCTCGACATCGTCGGCGCCGAGGATCTGGTGGCAGCGCAGTGACTCGCGGACAGCAGCTC
>CAWJXN010000005.1:0-25081 GCA_963846825.1 uncultured Actinomycetes bacterium | reverse complement strand
CGCGGGAGCGACACCAGGGACGTGGCTTCAGCCGCGTCCCTTGCGAGCTAGGTACGGCGCCGGCGCGCGGCGCGGTCGCGAGCTGACCGCACGCCGCCGCGATGTCGCGCCCCGCGTGAGCCGCACCGTCGCCGGCACCCCGCCTCGAACGAGCTCCCGCTTGTTGTCGTCCAGTTGCTGAAGCTCGGACGCGCCGGTGCTCGGTGCGTGGGCGAACGCGATCGCTTCTACTATTCGCCGCATCAAGCCGTCGACGAGGGCATCGGGACTGCCGCTCCTCGGGGGTACCGTTCTCGCGGCGGCGCTTCTGACGGCCTGCAGTTTCGAACGCTGACGCCTCCGTCTCGAGGGCGGCGGCGGTGAAGTCGAAGATCGCCTTCATTAGAACGAGCGGTGGATTCCACGTCGGGCTCTACGTCGTCAATGCGGACGGGAGCGGCAAGCGGAGGCTGTTGGAGACCGCGCATTCCGATCCGGCTGTTCCCTACGAGCTCGGGTCGAACCCCGCCTGGTCGCCCGACGGGCGACCGATCGCCTTCGTCCAAAAGGGTGACGACGGCAACGTGGACGTGTCCGTCGTGCGGGCCGACGGGCACGGGCGGCAGCGGCTGACGCGCCATCCGGCAGTGGACGGCAGTCCGGCCTGGTCGCCCGACGGGCGGAAGATCGCGTTCACGAGGCAGGGCGAATCAAGCTCCCAGCACCAGATCTACGTCATGAACGCGGACGGGAGCGGCCAACGGAGGCTGACGCGCAACGGCTATATCCATTTCTCTGTGGCCTGGTCGCCTGACGGGCAGAAGATGCTGTTCGAACGCCCAGATCGGCCCCACACCGAAGCGGAGGAGATCTGGATCATGAACTCCGACGGCAGCGGCCAACGGAGGCTGACACGCAACCGGGCGCGTGACGGCGGTCCGACTGGTCGCCCGACGGGCACCGGATTGCCTTCACGCGGCAATGGAGGAACGGACACCGGGAGATCTACGTGATGAACGCCGACGGCAGCGGGCAGCGGAGTCTCACACGGAGTCGCTCGTCCTTGGGCGGTGGTCGCCCGACGGGCGAAAGTTCGTCTTCTCCAGTGGCCGCGACGGCAATGGCGAGATCTACGTCATGAACGCCGACGGGAGCGAGCAGCGGAGGCTGACGCGCGATCCGGGGAACGACTGGGGCCCCAGTTGGTCGCCCGACGGGCAGATGATCGCCTTCGAGCGCGACCTTCCCTCCGGCGAGGGGCTCCGCGTCATGAACGCCGACGGCAGCGGGGATCGGAGGCTGGTGCGCAATGGCGTGAGGTTCGTCATCCCCTACGCCTGGTCGCCCACGCTGCCGAAGCGACCGTAGGGCTTACAGCCGGGTGCGCCAGTTGGAAGCGCCAAGGCGTTCGGGCAGCCCGCACCCGGCCCAGCGCCAGCACGTTGCCCGAGGGGATAGGCAGAAGCCGACGGAGCGCCTGAAGCGCGCCCTCACAAGACATCGCGGCGATGAGGGGGTACACATGAGAAAGACGTTGGCGATTTGCGCCCTGATCGGCGCGATTCTGTTCCGTTGGCTCTTGCGGCTGATCCCGTACCGGCTGATTTCAAGAATGCCGCCAAGTACTGCAAGGCCGTCCGCACGTCGAAGGGCGTCGAGGCGTTCAACGCTCAATACGGCACTAACGCGAACAAGAAGAACGCCTACGGCAATTGTCTCCTCAACCGCGAAGGCAAAGGCCGAGAAGCGCGAGGATGCCGCAGAGGCGAAGGCGGCTGCCGACTGCAAGAACCAGAAGGCCGACGACGCGGCCAAGTTCGCGGAGACGTAAGAACATCGGCCGGTGCGTGAAGGCTCAGAAGAAGGAATAGGCCTACCTCGCCCTCCTTGGGTGGTATCGATGAAGGGCGTCCATCGGGCGCCCTTTGTGATTCAGTCTCCGCTGCGTCCGCCGCGGGCTAGCCGGTTTCGCGGAGCCCGCGCGCACTGTTCTTCGACTGCACGAGCCATTGCTCGCTCTGCGCCCTCACATACTGCGCGACCTTGAAGTCGCCGAGATTTGGGGGGCATTGAGAAGTCGGCACGAGCCAGCGCCAGGAGCGCCTCCTCGGGCGAGACGTCGTGTTTCCGTGCTGTACACCTCGCGCCATCTCCAACAACGTGGGCCGCCCGGAGGCGGCCCACGAAATCTCTCGTCGATGGGTCTTTAGCTGCTCGGTGTGAAGAATCCAGTGACCGTTCCGGACGCAGTGAACGTGCCATCCGGGAAGGTTACGGTGTTGAGCGCCGCCGGTAGCTCACACGTGACGGCGTTGCCTGGCTGACGGCTCTTGGCAGCTGTGTTGGTCTCCATCTCGGGTGCGCCTCCGCCCGAGGGGGTGAACGAGAAGGTGAGATTGAAGGCCGTCGGGATGAACAGCGAGGTGCTTCCGAGCACGTGGGCGGGAGTGAACGCGCCATTCCCGTTGACCACGACCGAAAGTTGGGTCGATCCCAGACCGCCGTGAGAGTCCGGTGTTCTTCGCGTTGGACGGGTCTGCCGACGCCGTCTGCGCGAAGACGCCGAGGAGCATCGCCAAGAGCGCCGTCATCGTCATACGCCGCAGCATGAGTTCCCCTTTCCTTGATTGCCGCAATAGCGGATGCTGCCTCCCTGGAAGGGATCGCAAACACGACGGGTGAACGTCGGATGCCACAAGGGGCAGCTCGCGGCGCGGCTATCGGCGCTGACGGCTCTTGGCCGAGCAGCTCGGTTCCACGTGGGAGCGTTCTAAGAGTGCGCGTCTCGGAGCGGTCATTTGCAGGGGAACGGGCCTTCGCGGAGATCGCGCGCACGAACCGCGTCATCGCGAGCCGCGGCAACCGGCGCGAGCTCGACGAGGCGCTAATGCCCTAGGCGCGGAGGCCGGGCACGACCGCGATCGATAAGACTCGCGGATCGTCCGTTGCCTTGGCCGAGACGATGATGCACGGCTCGTACCAGCCGTCGGCGTTGACGATGGCGCCGCTCGTGCCGATGTACCGCTCCACCTGGTCGGCCGGGATTGGGCGGTTTTCCGTGAGCGTGAGGTTCGAGTAGTTCATGCCAGAAGTGAACCGGTAGGACCAGACGGCATCGCGTAGGCGGTCAGTCCTCCGACACACCTGACGGCAGGATCGGTTTCACCACCTCCGGCTTCGGCGGGTGAAGCAGGTCGTAGACGTGCGCTCCGGCCTCGGCGCTTGTCTTGACCGCCTGAACCACGCCGCCCACCGAGGCGACGGTCAGCGCGATCTCGGTCAGCCCGCTACCGGTCAGCGCGCCGCGCTCGATGGGCTGCGCCGGCTCGGTCGGGATGGGTTCGTCGGACATGAGGTCTCCTGCGTTGAGGGGCGACCGGTCAGCCTGACAGAGGCGTCGGACGGTCAGGCGATCACGGCGCCGGGCTGCGGACGTGGCCGTGGGCGGCGGCGAGCTGCCGCAGGCGGCGGCGATGTCGCGTCCGCGCGTGAGGCGGACCGTCGCGTCGGGACACCCGCCTTGCCGAGCTCCGCCTTGAACGCCGCGATGGCGTCACGCGACGACCCGAGCAGAGGGTGCCCCTTGTGATCATTCCCGGTCGGGTTGTAGGGGATCAGGTTCACCTTGAACGAATCGCGCCCGAGGAGCGCCGCAAGCAGGCGGCCCTGCGCAGGGGCGTCGTTGACGCCGGCGAGCATCACGTACTCGACGAACACCCGGCGGTTCGTCCGCTCGGCGTGGCGACGGCAGAGCGCGAGCACGTCCGCCAGCGGGTAGCGGTCGTTGACCGGCATGAGCTCGCTCCTGAGCTGCGGGTCGGCGGCGTGCAGCGAGAAGGCAAGCCGGATCGGCTCCGTGACCTCGTCGACGAAGCGCTCGAGGCCGGGGATCCAGCCGACCGTCGAGACGTTCGTGCGGCGATGCGTGATGCCGATGTCGGGGAGATGCCGGGCCGCGTCGAGGACGGCGTCGACGTTCATGAACGGCTCGCCCATCCCCATGAACACGAGTGATTCACTGGCTCGGTCCGCCGGAAGTGGAGCACCTGGTCGAGGATCTCCGACGCCGTCAGGTTGCGCCCGAACGCCATGCGGCCGGTCGCGCAGAACGTGCACGTGAGCGGGCATCCCGACTGCGACGAGACACACACCGAGCGGCGTCCGTCGCGGTAGCGCATGAGGACCGCCTCGACGGGGTGGCCATCCGCCGTCCGGAAGAGCGTCTTGATGGTGCCGTCGCGCGAGTGCTGCTCCGTCTCCGGCGTCAGCGTCGAGAAGGGGACGTCCACGGCAAGCGCGTCGCGCAGGCCTCGTGGGAGGTTCGTCATCATCCCGTACCCGTCCGCTCCGCGGCCGTCCACTCCCACACCTGACGCGCCCGGTAGGGCTGCTGACCGAGCTCTCCGACCCGGCGTTCGAGCAGCCGAGATCCACGTCGAACGGTACCGCCCGCGAAGCGCGTTTCATCCGCCCGCGAGCGGGTAGACGGGGGTGGAATGTTCGCGCGAGTCTCCACCTACGAGCTCGACAGGGCCGCGCGTCCGAGGCAACGACGGCGTTCGAGCCGGCGATCGACGGCATCCGTCAGCTCGACGGCTTCGTCGAGGGGTTCTTCCTCGTCGAGTCGGACGGGCTCCACGCAATGTCGGTGACGCTGTGGGAGTCGCTCGACGCGATGGAGCGGAGCCGGATCGCCGCGAGCCGCGTGCGGAGCGAGGCGGCAAACGAGGCAGGCGCCACGGGCGACGAGCTCGTACGAGTACGAGGTCGGGCTGCACACGGGCCTGGCCGAGCCCTCCGTAGCGCCCACGGCGCGTAGCCGGCCGAATCACCCGCTCCGCAGGGGCGACTCCCCCGAATGGTCGTCGTAGCCCGTCGGGGGGGACGCTAGTTTCGCCTGCCACATACACCGAGAGGTCGCGGCCACCGCTCCGACGGCACGGAGGTGTCCGATGGCGCGCGAGCAGTTCGATCCCGATCCTCGAGGAGCTGCGCGAGATGGTGGAGGCCGCCGGCCAGCTTGCGCGCGACGAGGGTGCGTTCGTCCACGCGTACGAGGCGTTCCTCGCGGAGGACTCCGCGCGGTTCCAGTCGATTCTCGACGCCGCAGGGATCGGCCACCACTGCCAGCTGATCTGCGTCTGGTTCTGCACGAAGCGTTGCGTCGGCACGTGCATCCGGCTCTGCCCACAGCGGCCGGACCGCCCGGTGGACGCGAAGGAGGTCCTCGAGTTCACCAAGGCGATCCAGCGCGTCGCGAAGGACAAGAAGGCGCTGGAAAAGCTCGTGTCGATCGCCGACGCGCAGGACACACGCGCCTGGGCGGCGGAGCTCAAGCGGCTCGAGCTGACGCCGTTCTGCCACCAGGTGTGCCGCTTCATCTGCCGGGTCCGCTGCGTGCGGCGCTGCCGGCACCTCTGCCTTCGCCCTGCGATCACGCGGATCAGCTCGATCCCCGTGTCGGGCTTCGACGCGCAGGGATTCGGGGACGGGCCGAGCATCCCCCCTTTCCAGGTGCCGCTGCCGGCCCCGGCTAGCGGCGTCGGCGATCACCCCGTGGGGGGCTCGTCCTGGCTCATGGGCGTCTTCAACACGCCGGGCGCCACCGAGTACCTCGTCGAGCACGCGACGAGCCTCGCAGGCCCCTGGACGCCGATCGTCGTTCCCGTCGAGGGCTACGACACCGACCCGCCGCCGCCCTACCCGTGGCCGTCGCGGGTGCCGACCGCGGCCGGGTGGTATGCCGTCGTGGACCTGTTCCTCTCCGACGGCGGGTCGGCAGTGACCGGCGAGAAGACGCTGATGTACTGGCCGACGGCCGGCGACGGCCTCCGCTACCTGCGCCTGCGCGTGAAGGCCGGGGCTCTCGAGAAGGTCAGCGCGCCGCGCGCCGTTCGGTTGGACAACACCGCGCCGCCGACGCCGGTCATCACGCTCGAGCTGGTCACCCCGTCGGGCGAGGTGAAGCTCCTCAAGTGCGGAAAGGTCAAGAAGGGCGACGGCCTGATCCGCATCACCGTCGAGGCGCACGACGACAACTTCTCGAGCCTCGGGGTTGCGGCGCAGGGAACTCGAGCCTGTCCGTCCCGATCGTGGCCGTTCCCGAGCTGACGATGGGCCCGGCGGTCGCGCTGTCGAAGACCTACAACGGGAACATCGCGGACACCGGCTACCCGGTTCCGACGTCGTTCCTCTGGGACCCGTGGAACGACCCGCAGATCGTTCCGTGTTGCTACGTCGTCCGGATCGACATCCGTGACCGGGCGGTCATCAACAACGCCTGGTCGGGCGGGCACGGCAACGCCGGCTGGGAGGCACTCGAGATCGGCTTCTAGCCGGGACGCGACGACGACGGCGCCGAGCCACGCGAGCTTGGCGGCGTCGTCCTCCCCGATGCGCTCGCCGGGCGATGGGTAGCGCAGCCTGACACCGCCTGCCGGTCTCGAGCGGGATAGGGTGAACGCCGTGATCGACCTGCGCTCCGACACCGCGACGCACCCGACGGACGGGCATGCGCGCGGCGATCGCCGCCGCCGACGTCGGCGACGAGCAGCGTCGCGAGGATCCCTCGGTCACGGCCTTGCAGGAGCGTGCGGCGGCGCTTCTCGGGCAGGAGGCGGCGCTCTTCCTCCCGACGGCGACGATGGCGAACCAGATCGCCCTCAAGCTGCACACGCGGCCCGGCGACGTGCTCGTCGCCGACCGGTTCGCGCACGTCGTCATCTACGAGTACGGGGGCGCCGCGGCCCATGCCGGGCTCATGATCGAGGCGCTCGACGGGAGCGAGGGGCGGTTCACGGTCGAGCAGCTCGCAGGCGGCGACCATCCCGAGCACGAAATCCGCCGACCAGCGGGCGGCGGTTCTCGCGATCGAGAACACGCACAACTCCTCGGGCGGGCGCTGCTGGCCGCTCGACGAGCTCGAGGCTGTCACCGGCGCGGCGCGCGGAGCGCGGCCTCGCGACCCACCTCGACGGCGCACGGCTGATGAACGCCGCGGTCGCGACCGGGTCGCCGCGGCCGCGATCGCCGGCCTCTTCGACACGGTCACGCTCTGCCTCTCGAAGGGGCTCGGCTGCCCGCTCGGGCGCTGCTCGCCGGCCCGCGCCGAGGCGTCGAGCGCGCCTGGCGCGAGAAGCACCTGTTCGGCGGCGCGATGCGGCAGGCGGGGATCGTCGCGGCGGCCGGCGTCTACGCGCTCGACCACCACGTCGACCGGCTCGCCGACGATCACGCGCGCGCGCGGCGGCTCGCCGACGCGTGGCGCGCGGCCGGGCTTGCCCGTCGACCTCGAGCAGGTGGAGACGAACTTCGTGCAGCTCGACGTCGGCGCGCTCGGGCTCGAGCGCGACGAGGCGCTCGCCGCGCTCCGCGAGGCGGGCGTCGGGCTGTCCTCGACGATCCACCCGACGGTGATCCGCGCGGTGACGCACCTCGACCTCGACGACGACGACATCGATCGCGCGATCGAGCTCGTCCCGCGGCGCTCGGAGCCGCGTGTCCGCTGCCTGACGGCGCTGCGCCTGAGCCGACCTCGACGGCTCGTCGGATCCTGGCGACGGCGCAGGCCGAGCAGCGGATGCCCGTCCGTCAGCGCGGCCGTGTTCCGCGACGGCGAGGTCGCTCTGGCGCGAGCGCGCTCGGGCTCGCCGACGTCGCGGCGGGACGAGGACGCGACGCCCGAGCACGCCTACCGCATCGGCTCGATCACGAAGACCTTCACGGCCGTCTGCATCCTCCAGCTGCGCGACGCGCATGGTCCTCGACCTCGACGACCCGCTGCGCGACGCACATCCCCGAGGCGCCCGTCGGCCCTCACCGTCCGCGACGCGCTCGCGCACCTCAGCGGGCTCCAGCGCGAGCCGCCGGGCGAGATCTGGGAGACGCTGAGCCGCCGTCCCGCGAGGAGCTGCTCGCGGGGCTCGAGGACGCCGAGCGCGTGCTCCGGCCCGGCGAGGCGTGGCACTACTCGAACCTCGCCTTCGGGCTGCTCGGCGAGGTCGTCGCGCGCCGCGGCGAGCGCGGCGTACGAGGACGCTCTGCGCGAGCGCGTGCTCGAGCCGCTCGGGCTCGGCCGCACGCGGCTTCGACCCGCCCGGCCCGCGCGCGACGGGGTACTTCGTCGATCCGTACTCGGACCGCATCACGCGTCGAGCCCGACCCGCGTCGCCGAGGCCCGACCGCGGCCATGCGGCTGGCTCTGGTCGACCGTCGACGACCTCGCGCGCTGGGCGACTTCATCGCCACGGGGCGCGACGGCGTGCTCGTCGCAGGAGACGCTCGACGAGATGGCGCGCGTCCGGACGATGGTCGACGAGGAGCGGTGGGCGCTCGGCTGGGGGCTCGGGCTCGGCCTCTACCGCCGCGGCGACCGCGTGTACGCCGGGCACGGGGGCGCGATGCCCGGGTTCCTCGCAGCGCTCTGCGTCCACCGGCCCGAGCGGACCGGCGCCGCCGTGCTCGTCGAACACGAGCGCGGGCGCCGCCCCCGACACGCTCGCGCTCGACCTCGCCGAGGCCGCGCTCGACGCGACGTCCGCGTGCGCGCCGAGCTCTGGCGCCCGGACGACGGCGCGCCGGAGGAGGTCGAGCCGCTGCTCGGCCGCTGGTGGACGGAAGGCTACGAGCTCGTGCTCTCCTGGCGGCGCGGGCGGCTCCGGCTCGCAGGCGCTCGCGTACCCGGAGGACCGGAACGTCTCCTGGCTCGCACGGGAGGGCGACGACCGCTGGCGGATCGTCGAAGGCCGCGAGCTCGGCGAGCTGCTCCGCGTCGTCCGCGACGACGAGGGCGCGCGGTCAAGCTCTACGTCGCGACCTATCCGCTGACGAGGGCGCCGTCGACGTTCGGCGAGAGCGCCTCGTCGTCATCCTCGCGGTCGCCGGCCGCGTAGAACGCGATGACGACGAGGACATAGGCGACGAGCAGGACGACCCCGCGCGCCTTCGACGCGCGACCGGCCCAGAGCGTGATCGTCGTCACGACGAGCGCCGAAGGCCGAGCGCGGCGATCTCGACCTCGCGGAACCCGAGCGCCAGCGGGTCGATGAGCCACGAGAGCAGAGCACGACCGCGGGGATCAGGAAGACGGCGACCTGCGCCGCCGACGCGAGCGCGATCTCGGCCGCGAGCTTGACCTTGCCCCGGTACGCGACGACGACCGCGCCGCCGTGCTCGGCCGCGTTCCCGACGATCGCGACGATCACCGCCGCGACGAAGAACTCGCTCAGACCGACCTCCTCGGCGAACACCTCGAGCGAGCCGACGAGGATCTCGGCGACGAGCGCGGTCACCACGGTCGCGGCGCCAGCACGCCGAGCGACCCGCGAAGGCTCCAGCCCGCGATCTCCTCGTCGCTAGAGATGTGCAGCGTCCGGTGCCGGCGGAGCGAGTACCACGTCGCGACGACGTACACGAGGAGCAGGACGATCGAGACCGGGACGGAGAGATCGACGATCAGGTCGCGGTCGGGGTCGCCGTCCCACGCCGGGACCGCCGGAATGAGGAAGAGCAGGATCGCGAGCGCGATCGCGGCCGAACGACATGAAGCTCGACCAGCGGTCGATCTCGCCGCGCGGGCCGGCGAGCAGCGAGAAGCCGAGCACGAGCAACAGGTTGCCGACCACCGAGCCGGTCAGCGATCCGCGGACGACCTCGGTCAGCCCCTCGTGCACCGCGATGAGCGCGATGATCAGCTCGGGCGCGTTCCCGAAGGTCGCGTTGAGGAAGCCGCCGATCCCGGGCCCCGTGTGCTCGGCCGCGTGCTCGGTCGCCTCGCCGATCAGCCAGGCGAGGGGGATGAGGGCGATGCGCGGCGAGCACGAACTCGACGGTCTCGTCGAGGTCGGCGAGGTAGTGCAGCGCGATCGTGAGCGGCCCGACCAGAAGACCGGCGAAGAGGATGCGGCGGACCACGAGCGAACCCTACCCGCGTCGGTAACGGTGCCGACACGTGTCCCTACGCGCTCGAGCGTGCGCGAGCGCTACCCGTTTCGACCCGTCACGTCAAGTCTTGCGCGGGCGGTCGCGGCTGCCACCATCCGGGCATGAGCGACTCGCACCCGTCACGACGGCCCCCGCGGAGATCCCGCTTCGACCCCAGGACGAGGTCGAGTGCCGGCGTTGCGAGGTGCACTGCGACCGGGTCGTGTACCCCGCGCGCGTGCATCGCGCGCGGGTGCCAGTTCGTCTACGCGTACGAGGCGTGGGGGCACACGTACATGGGCTGCATGCAGAAGGTGTTCGACGTCGAGATCGACCTCGACCTGCTCGGCGAGCTGGAGGCGCGGCGCGACGGGTTCGGCGCGGTGAAGGCGCGACGCGACCCGCTGCCGATGTGCCACTCGGAGTCTCGCCGTGCTACGAGCACCGCGTCGACGAGGTCGGCTGCCGGAACCCGGAGTTCTTCGAGATTCCCGCTCGCGAGCCCGAGCTTCCGCGTGTTCGCGCAGATAGCGCGACTGACCTCAGGCCTCGCGCGCTTCGGCCGGCGGCGGCGACCCTTCGCGTACAGCGCACGGAGCAGCTTCAGCTCGCCGGCGTAGCCCTTCTCGCCCGCGGTCTCGAGGATCGCCGGGAGGCCCTGGAACGCGGGATGAGCAAGGAAGTTCGCCATCCCGTCGCCGATCTGGCCCGCCTCGAGCGTCGCGTGGCGGTCGCGGTTCGACCCGAGGGCCGCGTCGGCGTCGTTGACATGCAGGCAGCGGAGCCGGTCGAGCCCGATCGACCGTCGAGCTCGCCGAGCGCGTCGTCGAGCGCCGCACGGTCGGTCACATCCACGCCGGAGACCCACCAGTGGCATGAGTCGAGGCAGATGCCGAGCCGCGGATGCCCGGCGAGCCCGTCGAAGATCGCTGCCAGCTCGGCCACCGACCGTCCGATCGTGCCGCCCGCTCCGGCGGAGTTCTCGAGCACGAGCCAGAGCCGGTCGTCCGTGAGCTCGAGGAGCTCCCGAAGCGGCGGCACGGCACGCTTCAGGCCCTTGGCCATCCCCGCGTCGAGGTGCGAGCCGACGTGGAAGACGACGCCCTCGGCGCCGATCTGCGCGGCGGTCGCGAGCGAGGCGCGCATCGCCGCGACCGACTTCTTGTGGATCTCGCGGTCGGGCGCGGCGAGGTTGACGAGGTAGAGGGCGTGACAGACGACCGACTGGATCCCCACCTCGTCGCGGCGTGCGCGGAACCGCTCGACCTCGTCCTCCGCGTGCGCGGTCGGCCGCCACATCCGCGGGCTCTGCGTGAAGATCTGCACGGCTTCGCAACCGAGCTCCTCGGCGCGGTCGATCGCCTTCGAGATCCCGCCTGCCGACGAGACGTGCGCGCCGAAGAGCACGCGGGGAAGCTACCGCGGGTCGTCGGACTCGATGATCGCTACGTAGACATCGAGCGCAGCCTCCGCGAGTCGTGTCGCGAGGATCTCGAGATCACGACCCTCGACGGCCGGGACGAAGACGGCGCCGGTCGTGCGCGAGACGTTCATGCCGGAGCGGCGCGACGCTCGCTCCGCTGCCTCGAGCCACCCCGTCCGTCGACCAGCTCGTCGCGACGGCGATCGCGCCGTCGTCGAGCATGTATCGATAGTTGCGCCGGCGCACGGTAACGAGCACGGGCGTGCCGTCCGGGTATGCGAGACCCGTGTCGACGTCGATCGTGTCGGATCCGTCCTCGGCCAGCGATGCGTCGAGCGCCGCACGGATCGCACCGCGCCGCCGCTCGGCGACGAGCGCCGGCCACGAGTCGCGGCCAAGCTCGCGGGCGACGACGTGGAGCGCGTCCGCGTGCACGAACCGCTCGTCGAGGTGTGCGCCCAGCACCGCCGCGGCGCGTGAGAGCGCCTCCCGGTCGTCTGCCCTCACGCCGCGAAGGAGGGCGCGTGCGTCGCGCCGCGCCGCCTCGAGCTCCCGGTCAGATGCCATCCCGACTCCTCTCGATGCACCCGCGGGCCCGCTCGGTGGGGTGCCGGAGTTCGCCGGTGGCGATCGGATGTGGACGAGCGGTGGGCGAGGTGGGAGACCCTGTCCGCGGACCGGATGCGCCCTCGTGCGCGCGGCGAGCGTACCAAGCGCCGCGCCGAGGCGGCTTGTGGACGGATTGGCACGAATCTGCCACGCCTTGCCCTTGACGGAAATCGGTACCTGGTACCGATTTCCGTCAAGGCGTCGCTTCCGGACAGGCGGTCGGGCGCGGGCGACTACCCTCAGCGTCCGTGGCCACGCCGCTTCGCGAACGCCTCGGCGCGCTCCGCGAGCGCGACTTCCGGCTGCTCTTCGGCGCGACGACGATCACCACCGCCGGCGACCGGATCGCCGGGATCGCGCTCACCTTCGCGGTGCTCGACATCGCCTCGGCGACCGCGCTCGGTGTCGTGTTCGCAGTTCGGCAGGGCGTCCAGGCGCTCGTCGTGGTCGGCGGCGGCGTCCTCTCCGACCGCCTGCCGCGCAACCTCGTGCTCGTCGGGGCCTCGCTCGTCCAGGGAGTCGCCCAGGCGGCGACCGCCGCGTGCGTCCTCTGGGGAGTCGGTGGGATCGAGGCCATCGTCGTCCTCCAGGCCGTCTACGGCCTCGGCTTCGGGCTTGTCATCCCGGCGGAGGTCGGGCTTGTGCCGCAGACCGTCCCGCCCGAGCGGCTCCAGCAGGCGAACGCGCTGCAGGGGATGACCCGGAACCTCGTGGGCGTCCTCGGCCCCGCGATCGGGGGCATCGTGGTCGTCCTCGGCAGCCCCGGGACCGCGCTTGCACTCGACGCCGTGAGCTTCTTCGTCTGCGCGGACATCCTCGCGGCGATGCGCGTTCCGCCGGTCGGTCGCAGAGCGGACTCGAGCGTGTTTCTTCGCCGAGCTCCGGGAGGGCTGGCAGGAGTTCGCGTCGCGGACGTGGCTCTGGGCGTCGGTGCTCTTCTTCGGGATCTCGAACTTCACCTTCGCCGGTGTGGAACGTGCTCGGGCCGGTCGATCGCGGACGAGCGTCTCGGCGGCGCCGGCGCCTGGGCCGCGATCCTGACCGCCGGTGGCATCGGCGCCGTGGCGGGCGGCGTCGCCGCCATCCGGTTCCGGCCCGACCGGCCGATGGTCGCCTGCGTCCTCGCCGCGATGCTGCTCTCGCTCCAGGCGCTATCGCTTCGCGCTGGGCGCTCCGACGTGGCTCATCGCGGTCGCCGCCTTCTTCGCGGTCTCGGGATCGCCGTGCACCTGACGCTGTGGTTCACCGTCTTCCAGCAGCAGGTGCCAGAGCGGGCGCAGTCGCGCGTGGCTCGTACGACACGCTCGGCTCCTTCGTCCTCGTCCCGGTCGGGACCGCGCTGGTCGCGCCCCTCGCCGCCTCGATCGGTCTCACCGAGACCCTGTGGCTCTGCCTCGTCGTCATGTGGGCCTCGTCGCTGGCGATCGCGCCCTCCCTCGGTCTGGGCGATCCGCCGGGCCGCCCCCGGCCACGGCCGCGACGGCGGCCTGACTACGATCCCGCCGCGATGAGCGTTCGCGTCCGCATGGCGCCGTCCCCGACGGGGCTTCTCCACATCGGCGGCGTCCACACGTTCCTCTTCAACTGGCTCTTCGCCCGCGGTCGCGGCGGCGAGTGCCTGCTGCGCATCGAGAACACCGACACGAGCCGCGAGGTCGTGGAGGCCGTCGAGCAGATCCAGCGCTCGCTGCCTGGCTCGGGATCGACTGGGACGGCCCGGTCACGTTCCAGCTCGACGCGATGGACCGCTGCCGCGAGCTCGGCGGCGGAGCTCGTCGAGCAGGGCAGCGGCGTACGAGGACGAGGGCGCGATCCGCTTCCGCATGCCCGACGAGGGCGTCACGGGCTGGGACGACGCGATCCGCGGGCGCATCGAGTTCCCCAACGAGCAGCTCGAGGACGTCGTCCTCGTCCGCTCGGACGGGCGCCCGACGTACAACTTCGCCTCGCCGGTCGAGGACATGGACGACGCGATCACGCATGTCATCCGCGGCGATGACCACATCTCGAACACGCCGAAGCAGATCCAGATCCTGCGCGCGCTCGGACACGAGCCGCCCGTGTACGCGCACGTCGCGAACATCCTCGGGACCGACGGGAAGAAGCTCTCCAAGCGCCACGGCGCCGTCTCGGTCGACGAGTTCCGCGCCGCCGGCTACCTGCCCGGACGCGATCGTCAACTTCCTCGCGCTCATCGGATGGGCGCCGGACGGCGAGACGACGATCATGTCTCGCGACGAGATCGTCGAGCGCTTCACGCTCGAGTCGGTGAGCGGCAGCCCGGGGACCTTCGACTACGCGAAGCTCGACTGGATGAACGGCATCTACCTCCGCGCGCTCGCGCCGATGGCTACGGGACCGTCTGTCTGTGGGTCCGCGAGCGTGGCCTCGACTGGCCGGACGAGTGCGTCACGAGGCAGCGGCGATCGTGCAGGAGAAGGTCGGGCGCCTCGACGAGTTCCCGGGGTTCGCCGGTTCCTGTTCCACGAGGTCGAGCCGGACCCGCCGCTGCTCGACGCGCGCATCCTCCGCTCCGCCCGGGCCTGCGCTAGAGACAGCTCGAGCCATGGACGCAGCCGAGACGATCGAGCAGGCGCTGAAGCAGCTCTGCGACGACGCTCGGCGAGAAGCCGCGCACGGTGTTCGGCCCGATCCGGGTCGCCGTGACGGGCTCGAAGGTCTCGCCGGGGCTCTACGAGAGCCTCGAGCTGCTCGGCCGCGACCGCGCGCTCGAGCGGCTGCGGCGAGGTGCGGAGCATCGGAGGCATGAGTCGACGCTCACCAGTCGACGCGTTCGAGCAGCGGCTCGAGGCGTTCCTCAGGATCGGCTCGGAGGAGGCGCGGGCGGTGCGCGTCGGGGAGAAGGAGACGTCGGAGCAGGCGGCGATCGTCGCCGCGCTACGCGGACCTCTTCACCCGCGAGCAGCTCGACGCGCTGCGGACGCCGAGGCCGCCGCGACCGGCGACGACCGCGAAGTCGGTCGCGCGGCTCCGCCTGACGTGCCAGGAGGGGATCGTCACGCGCGAGCTCGCGGAGCGGGAGGACGAGCTCGAGAACGCGCTCCTCGCGCGCGCGTGTCCCGTGGGACGGAGAGGAGCTGCCGCTTCGCTCGGCCCAGGCGCGCCTCGCGGTCGAGCCCGACTACGGCCGCCGCGACGCGCTCGGGCGAGCGGTGCTCGACCGTGTCGTCCGGCCTTCAACGACGAGCGCCGCGCGCTCCTCGGGGCCGGAACGAGCTCGAGACGGACGTCACGGGCGATCGCCGACCCCGTCGCGCGCAACGAGGACGAGAAGGGCGTTCGGCTTCGGCCGATCCTCGACGCCGTCGACACGCGCACGGGTCGAGAGCACCGCCGGCGTTCATGCCGGCGCGCGACCACTGGCTCGACCGCCTGCTCGGCCCCGAGCGCGAGGAGACGCCCGCGAACGCGCACGTGGCGTGGATCCGCCGCCTCTCGCCGCTCGAGTCGACCTACACGAAGGAGCGGAGCGTCGCGGTCTGCCTCGCGACGCTCCGCGCGCATGGGCTTCGACCTCGACGGCGGAGCGCGGCATCCGCACCGACCTCGAGGACCGCCCGCAGAAGTCGCCGCGCGCCTGCGTGATCGCCGCCGACCCGCCGCGCGTCGTCCACCTCATCACGCGCGCACAGGGCGGGCTCCACGACTACGAGGCGTTCCTCCACGAGGCAGGGCACGCGCTCCACTACGCGGGCTGCGACCCCTCGCTGCCCCTCTCGTTCCGGCGGCTCTCGCGCGACCACGCGCTCACCGAGATCTACTCGTTCCTCCTCGACTCGATCTCGTGCGAGCCCGGCTGGCACGCCGAGCACTTCGGCCTCGCCGACGCCGAGGCGCGGGAGAACGCCGACGGCGCCCGGTTCTCGAACACGCTGCTCTTCCGCCGCTACTCGGCGAAGCTCGGCTTCGAGCTCGACTTCTGGTCGCGCTTCCCGTCCGACGGCGGCGACGCCCGACGGCTACGAGGAGCGGCTCACCGCCGCGACGGGGCATCCGGTACCCCGCCGCGAACCATCTCGCCGACATGGACGCGGGGTTCTACTCGGCCGACTACCTGCGCGCCTGGATCCGGTCCGCGCAGCTCCGCGCGTACCTCCGGCGCGAGGTGGCGCATGGACTGGTGGCGCCAGGAGGCGACCGGGGACGCTCCTCCGCGGCCTGTTCCGCGAAGGGACCCGGCCGACGACGGAGGAGGTCGCGGCGCGGATCGGGTACGACCCGCTCGACACCGCGCCGCTCGTCGCCGAGCTGGCCTAGGCCACGACCGTCGCGCGTGCGAGCGCGACCTGCAAACCCACTTCGGCGCCTCGCGGTCCGTCTCGATCCGCGAGGTGCGCGGAGCCGGAGATGTTAAGCAGGCCGCCGGCTCGCCTTGACCCGGCCGCGGACGGGCGCTATAAGACACCTGAATCGGGTCTCAGGTTTGAGCCCGAACACGTCCAACGGAGGGCACATGAAGCGGTGGCACAAGCTCGCAGCGCTCGTCAGGGGCTCGCGGCCCTGGCGGGCGCCGGCGCGACCGCGCGGATCGCGGACGCGGCTCCGACCGCGAGCGCGCCGATCCAGGTCGGCGTCGTCTACTCGCGGACGGGGCTCCTCTCCGCCTACGGCGCGCAGTATCATCCAGGGGCTTCGGTACGGCCTCGCGTACGCGACGAAGGGCACGAGCGCGGTCAACGGCCGCAAGATCGAGTTCACGCTCGTCGACGACGGCACCGATCCGGTCAAGGCCGTCGCCGGCGCGAAGGACCTGATCGGCAAGGGCTACAAGATCATCACCGGCACGGCGTCGTCCGGCATCGCCCTCCAGCTCGCGCCGCTCGCCGACCAGAACAAGATCCTCTACATCTCCGGCCCGGCCGCGACCGACGCGGTCACCGGGATCAACAAGAACACGTTCCGCTCGGGCCGGCAGAGCTACCAGGACGTCCTCGCCGCGAGCTCGTACCTCGGCGGCGGCGCCGGGAAGAACGTCACCGTCTTCGCGCAGGACTCGGCGTTCGGGCTCGGGCAACTTCCTCGCCGTCCAGCAGGTGATGGGGAACCTCGGCGGGCAGAAGGTGAACCGCGTGCTCGTGCCGCTCTCGGCGCAGGACTTCACGCCGTTCGCGCAGCAGATCAAGCAGCAGCGCACCGACCTCCTGTTCGTCGCGTGGGCCGGGACCACCGCTCCCGCGATGTGGCGCGCGCTCGACCAGCAGGGCGTCTTCTCGAGCGTCGACAAGGTCGTCACCGGCCTCGACCAGCGGGCGTCGTACCCGACGTTCGGCCCGGTCGCGAGCAAGATCTCGTTCCTCTCGCACTACGTCTCGAACGCGCCGAAGAACAAGGTGAACGACTTCCTCGTCACCGCGATGCGAGAAGCGCGGCCAGCTGCCCGACCTCTTCACGCCGGACGGGTTCGTCGCGGGCCAGATGATCGTGCGGGCGCTGACGAAGGGCTCGGCCGACGACGTCGGGAAGATGATCTCCGCGCTCGAGGGCTGGAGCTTCACGGGCCCGAAGGGCCAGCAGACGATCCGGCCTCCGACCACGCGATGCTGCAGCCGATGTTCCAGGTGAAGCTCGTCGAGTCGGGCGGCAAGTACTCGACCCAGGTGCACAAGGCGCTGCGGGCGCGGTACACCGCGCCGCCGGAGAAGAAGTAGGCAACGACCCTCCAGGACCAGGAGGATCGTGTCCACCGCGACGCCGATCCTCGCCACCCGCGACCTCGGGCTCGACATCGGCGGCGCACGCATCGTCGCCGATGTCTCGCTCGAGGTCCGCGAGGGCGAGCTCGTCGGGATCATCGGCCCGAACGGGGCCGGCAAGACGACGCTGTTCAACCTGCTCTCGGGCTCGTCCGCCCGACCGCCGGGCGGGTCGAGCTCGACGGGACGGACGTCACCGGCCAGCCGCCGCACCGGCGGACGCAGGCGGGGCTCGGGCGGTCGTTCCAGGTCTCGAGCGTCTTCCCGCTGCTCTCTGTCGGCGAGAACGCCCGCCTCGCGGCGGAGGCGAAGCTCGGCGGCACGTTGAGCGTCGTGCGCCGGGCCGCGCGGTTCGCGCCCGGCGCTCGACCGCGCCGGCTGCGCGCTCGAGCAGGTCGGGCTCGCGGACGCAGTCGCGCTGGCCGGCCGGGATGCTCTCGCACGGCGACAAGCGGAAGCTCGAGATCGCGATGCTCCTCGCCGGCGACCCCCGCGTGATCCTGCTCGACGAGCCGATGGCAGGCGTCTCGGCCGAGGACGTCGACGGGCTCGTCGACGTGATCCGGTCGGTGCAACGCGAGGAGGGCCGGACGGTGCTGATGGTCGAGCACCGGATGGAGGTCGTCGTCGGGCTCGCGCAGCGCATCGCCGTGATGCACCACGGCGCGCTGCTCGCGTTCGACACGCCCGAGCGCGTGATGGCGGACGAGACCGTGCAGACCGCGTACCTGGGAGAGCCGCTGTGACCGACGGCGCTCTCCGGTCCGCGACCTGCACGTGCACCTCGGCGAGTCGCACGTCCTGCAGGGGATCTCCTTCGACGTGCCGTCGGGCGGCGTCACGGCGCTCCTGGGCAGGAACGGCGTCGGCAAGACGACGACGCTGCGCGCGCTCCTCGGGCTCGTGCCGCGCACGCGGGGCGGCGTGGAGCTCGAGGGCGCCGACGTGACGCGGCTCTCGACCCACGCCGTCGTGCGCCGCGGCGTCGGGTACGTGCCCGAGGACCGCGACGTCTTCGCCGGGCTCACCGTCGAGGAGAACCTGCGGCTCGCCGAGCGGGACGGCGATCCGCGCTACGACCTCGTCTACGACCTGTTCCCCGAGCTTCGCCAGCGCGGCGCGCAGCGCGCGGGCACCCTCTCCGGCGGCCAGCAGCAGATGGTCGCGATCGCGCGAGCGCTTCTCAACGAGAACCGGGTGCTGCTCGTCGACGAGCCGACGAAAGGCCTCGCGCCGCTCCTCGTGACGGAGGTCGCGGCGGCGCTCGAGCGTGCCGCCGAGCTGACGACGATCCTGCTCGTCGAGCAGAACCTCCCGGTCGTGCAGCGGCTCGCCCGCGACGTCGTCGTGCTCGACGCCGGTCGCGTCGTCCACGCCGGGCCCGCGGCCGAGCTCCTCTCCGACCCCGAGCACATCAGGCGGCTGCTCGGCGTCCACGGAGGCGGCCATTGAGCACCTTCGTGCTCCTGACGATCACGGGCCTCGGTCTCGGGGCGATGTACTTCCTCGTCGCCTCGGGGCTGTCGCTGATCTACGGCCTGATGGGCGTCCTCAACTTCGCGCACGGCGCGCTCATCACCGTCGGCGCGTACGCCGCCTGGTGGTTCGGCGACCAGATCGGCGGCGGGCTCGGGACGCGGCTCCTGGTCGGCGGCCTCGTTCGGGCTCGCGGCCGGCGCGCGTCGTCGCGGCGCTGATCGAGCTCGCGTCATCCGGCCGCTCTACCGTCGCCCGGTCGAGCAGGTGCTCGTCACGGTCGGGCTCGCACTCGCGATCGGCGCGCTCGTCCAGGGGATCTGGGGGCACGACGCGAAGCCGTTCCCGCTGCCCGACTGGATGATCGACACGACGACCGTCCTCGGCGCGAACGTCCCGAACGACCGCTTCGTCGAGATCGGCGTCGCCGCGGCGGTGCTCCTCGGGCTCACGGCGTTCCTCCGCTACACGCGCTTCGGCCTCGTGATCCGGGCGGGCGTCGAGAACCGGGCGATGGTGAGCGCGCTCGGGATCGACGTGCGCCGGGCGTTCACGATCGTGTTCGCGCTCGGCGGCGCCCTTGCGGCGCTGGCGGGCGTCCTCTCGGGCGTCTACTACGGCGTCGTCGACCCGGGCCGCGGGACGTCGCTCCTCATCTTCGCGTTCATCGTCGTCGTGATCGGCGGCTTCGGCTCGATCGGCGGCTCGGCGGTCGCGGCCGTCGCGGTCGGGCTGATCCAGCAGTACGCGAACTACTACGCGTCGAGCGGCACCGGCGACCTCGCGGTCGTGCTCCTGCTCGCCGCCGTGCTGCTCGTCCGCCCGGCCGGGCTCGCCCCGAAGGTGGCGCATTGAGAGCGCTACGCCGGCATCGGCATCCCGGTCGCGGTGCTCGTCGTGCTCGCGCGTGGTCCCGAAGCTCTCCGTCGACATCCCGCGTCGTCCTCGGCGGCCCGCTCGACAGCCCCGGAACGCTGCAGCTGCTCGCGCTCTGCCTCCTCTTCGCCGGGATCGCGCTGACGTACGACCTCCTGTTCGGCTTCACCGGGCCTCCTCTCGTTCGGCCACGCTCTCTACGTCGCGCTCGGCGTCTACCTGACGGCGATCGCGCTGACGCGGTGGGAGTGGGGGCTCTGGCCGACGCTGGGCTTCGTCGCCGTCGCCGGCGCTCGCCCTGCCGCTCGTGCTCGGCGCCGTCAGCCTGCGGGTGAGCGGCATCGCGTTCGCGATGGTGACGCTCGCGTTCGCGCAGGCCGGGAACGTCCTCGTCCAGAAGAACCCGTACGGCTGGACCGGCGGGGAGGAGGGCACGGGCCTGAACTACGACGCGGTGCCGGACGCCTTCGTCGGCGTCCTCAACACGAAGAACCTCTACTGGCTCGCGCTCGGCTATGCCGTGCTCGTGTTCATCGTCGTCCGACTCGCCGTCGGCTCCTCGGCCGGTCACGTCTGGCGGGCCGTCCGCGAGAACGAGCAGCGCGTCGAGGTGATCGGCCTCTCTCCGTACCCGTTCAAGCTGATCGCGTTCATCGCTTGCCGCGTTTCTCGCGACGCTCGGCGGCGTCGTCTGGCTGCTCCTGATCGGCGGCGCGACGCCCGAGGTGACGACGGCGAACTTCACGCTGGCGCTGCTCGTGATGGTCGTGCTCGGCGGCGCCGGGACGCGGTACGGCGCGATGATCGGCGGCTTCCTCTACACGCTGCTCGACCAGCGGCTCGGCTCGCTGGCGGGATCGAGCGACGTGCAGGAGCTGCCCGACGTCCTGCGCGTTCCCGCTGTCGGAGCCGCTGTTCCTGCTCGGCGCGCTGTTCATCGCGCTCGTCTTCTTCGTGCCCGGTGGGCTCGCGAGCCTGCCGATGCGGCTCCGCGGGCTGCGGTCGCGCGCGGCCGCCGCTGCCCGAGGAGGCGGCCGCGTGAGCGTTCAGATCGCATGGGAGCGGCACGGTCGCGGCGAGCCGCTGCTGCTGATCCACGGCCTCGGCTACGCCCGGTGGGGCTGGGAGCCGGTGCTCGCCGGAGCTCGCCGAGCGCTTCGACGTCGTCCTCTTCGACAACCGCGGCATCGGCGAGAGCGACGCGCCGCCGGGGCCGTACACCGTCGCCGAGATGGCCGCGCGACGCCGTCCAGGTGCTCGACGAGGCCGGCATCGAGCGGGCGCATGTCGTCGGGACGAGCCTCGGCGGGATGGTCGCGCAGGAGCTCGCGCTCGCCGTACCCGGACCGCGTCGACCGGCTCGTGCTCGCTTGCACGACGCCCGGTGGGCCGAGCGCGCTACCCGATGCCGCAGGCCACCGTCGCGCTGATCGCGGAGGCGGCGACGCTCGAGCCGGCGGTCGCACTCCGCCGGTTCGTCGAGAACGCGCTCTCGCCGAAGACGCGTCGCGGAGCGGCCAGAGATCGTCGAGCGGATCCTCGCGCACCGGCTCGCGACGGCGCAGGACCCGGCCGCGTGGGCGGCGCAGGCTGCGGCGGGCGCGGCCTTCGACGCGCTACGACCGGCTCGGCGAGCTTGCTGCGCCGACCCTCGTACAGCACGGCGGAGAGGATGTCGTCGTCGATCCGCGGAACACCGACCTCCTCTGCGAACTGCTGCCCGATGCCCGACTCGTAGCGCTTCCGAGGATGCGGGTCATCTGTTCTTCTGGGAGCAGCCCGACGGGTTCGTCGCATCGGTCACGTCGTTCCTCGAGGATCACGCCTGATGAGCCGCGACCTCACCATCGGCCGCTGGCTCTCCGACCGGGCCCGCGACGACCCCGACCGCGTCGCGATCCGCTTCCTCGACGGCGAGCTCACGTACGCGGCGCTCGAGCGACGCGCAGGGCGGCTCGCCGCGGGTCTCGCCGAGCGCGGGCTGCGGCGCGGCGACCGGCTCGCGACCCTGAGCGGCACGTCGCCCGACCACGTCGCGACGTTCTTCGCCTGCGCGCGGCTCGGCGTCGCGCTGCAGCCGATCTCGTGGCGACTCGCCCCGGCCGAGATCGCCTACCAGCTCGCCGACGCGGAGCCTGCGCTGCTGCTCGCATCGGCCGAGCACGAGGCGCTCGCGCGGGCCGCCGGGTCGAGCGTCGAGATCGCGCGCATCGCCGACCCGACGCTCGAGGCCGACGGGGATGTGCGGCGACGTCGCGGACGACGACGACCCGCTGCTCCTCGTCTACACGTCCGGCACGACGGGCAAGCCGAAAGGCGCGCTCCTGACGCACGCGAACTGCTTCTGGACGAACCTCTCGTTCGACCGCACCGCCGGCGTACGCGACGACGACGTCGTCCTGCAGGTGCTGCCGCAGTTCCACGTCGGCGGCTGGAACGTCCAGCCGCTGCTCGCCTGGTGGCGCGGCGCGACCGTCGTGCTCGAGCCGCCGTTCGACGCCGCCCGGGCGCTCCGGCTCATCGCCGAGCAGCGCGTGACGACGATGATGGGCGTCCCGGCGACCTACCTCTTCCTCTCGCAGGAGCCCGGCTTCGCCGACGCCGACCTCTCGAGCCTCCGGCTCGCCGTCGTCGGCGGCGCGCCGATGCCGGAGGCGCTGCTCGAGACGTGGCATCGAGCGCGGCGTCGAGATCGTCCAGGGGTACGGGCTCACCGAGGCGGCGCCGAACGTCCTCTGCCTGCCGCCGGAGGACGCGCGGCGCAAGCTCGGCTTCGCAGGGCAAGCCCTATCCGCACGTCGACGTCGCGCTCCGCGACCCGGAGACGGGCGCGCTCCTCGAGGGCGCGGCGACGGGCGAGCTGGTCGTCCGCGGCCCGAACGTGTTCGCCGGCTACTGGCGCAACCCGGAGGCGACCGCCGCGGCGTTCGCGGACGGCTGGCTGCTGACGGGCGATGTCGCCGAGCGCGACGAGGAGGGGTTCTACCGGATCGCCGGACGGATCAAGGACATGGTCATCTCGGGCGGCGAGAACGTCTACCCGGCCGAGATCGAGGACGTCCTCCACGACCACGCCGCGGTGCTCGAGGCCGCGGTCGTCGGCGTTCCGGACGAGCGGTGGGGCGAGGCCTGCGCCGCGTTCGTCGTCCTGCGCGAGGGCGTCTCGGCGACCGAGCACGAGCTTCGCGACCACTGCGGCGAGCGGCTCGCGCGGTTCAAGGTGCCGAAGTCGTTCGCGTTCGTGGACGCCCTGCCGCGGTCGTCGATGGGCAAGGTCCTGAAGGACGAGCTCGCGAGCCGGCGCGCCGGGTGACGCGATGAGCCGAGACGCTGACGGGGGTCGACGGCCGGCCGCTCTCGAAGCGCGGCGAGCGCACGCGCCGCCGCCTGCTCGAGGCGGCGGAGTCGGTCTTCGCGGAGCTCGGCTACCACGACGCCTCGATCGTGAAGCTCACGGAGGCCGCCGGGGTCGGGCAGGGCACCTTCTACCTCTACTTCGCGAGCAAGAAGGACATCTTCGACGAGCTCGTCGTCGACCTCAACCACCGCGTCCGCCAGGCGATGACCGAGGCGGCCTCGCAGGGGCGACGCGCGCGGAGATGGAGCGGCTCGGCTTCGCCGCGTTCTTCCGCTTCATCGCGGAGCACCCGGCGCTCTACCGGATCATCCGCCAGGCCGAGTTCGTCTCGCCCGAGATTCTCCAGCTCCACTACGAGCGGCTCACGAGCGGCTACGTCGCCGGCCTCCGTCAGGCGATGGAGGACGGCCAGATCGACGAGGGCGATCCCGAGCTCCTCGCCTGGGCGCTGATGGGGATCGGCGAGCTCGTCGGGATGCGCTGGATCCTCTGGGCGGGCCGCGACGAGCTGCCGCCGGAGGTCCTCGACGAGCTCGGCCGCATCGTCACGCGCACCCTCGGCTCCCGGAACGGGAGCCGATGACGCGGGTCGGGCTCACGGCGACAGCCCACTACCTCCCCGAGCGCTGGATGACCGCGGCGGAGGTCGGCGCGGCGAGCGGGATCCCCGAGGACGTCGTCGTCGAGAAGTTCGGCCTGCGCGGGAAGCACATCGCTGCAGACGACGAGCACGTCACCGATCTCGCCGTTGCCGCGGCGCACGGCTCCTCGACGAGCACGGGATCGACCCCGCCTCGATCGGCGCCGTCGTCTACTACGGCTCGACATGGAAGGACTACGCCGTATGGCAGGCGGCGCCGTGGATTGCGCACCGGCTCGGCTGCACTAACGCCTACGCGATCGAGTACGACCAAGTCTCGATGGGGACGCCTGTCGCGCTGCGCTTCGGTCGCGCGCTCCTCGCGGCCGAGCCTGAGCTCGGCAGCGTCCTGCTCGTCGCCGCGTGCCGCGAGTCGTACCTCCTCGACTACGAGAACGAGCGCTCGCGGTTCATGTTCAACTTCGGCGACGGCGCCGTCGCCGGGCCTGCTGACGGCCGGCGCGGACCGGAACCTCCTCCTCGGCTGCCACGCGATCACCGACGGGTCGTTCTCGCTCCAGGTGAAGGTTCCGGCGGGCGGCAGCGTCGAGCCCGCCTCGCACGACACGGTCGACGCGCCGCAGGCATTTCCTCGACGTCGCCGACCCGGCGCGAGATGAAGGGCGGCCTCGACGAGGTCTCGCTCTCGAACTTCGTCGCGGCCGCCGAGGGCGCGCTCGCGCGGAGCGGCGCGACGCTCGCCGACGTGTCGTACCTGTGCGGGATCCACATGAAGCGCTCCATGCACGAGGCGATCGCGGCGCGCTCGGCATCTCGCTCGACCGTGCGGCATATCTCGACGACACCGGCCACATGAGCGGCGTCGACCCGCTGCTCGCCCTCGACCGCGCGGTCCGGGGCGGGGGACGTCGCGGACGGCGATCTCGTCCTCCTGCTCGCCGCAGGTACCGGCTACACCTGGGCGGCGAGCGCCGTACGCTGGGGCGCGGCTACCGCCGCGCCTAACTGACGAATAGGAGACACACGTTGAGCGCATTCACGGAGCTGATCGGAAAGGAGCTCGGCCCGACGGAGTGGCTCGAGGTCGACCAGGAGCGGATCGATCGCTTCGCGGAGGCAACCGG
>CAWJXN010000004.1:0-90470 GCA_963846825.1 uncultured Actinomycetes bacterium | reverse complement strand
AAGCTCGGGCTCGCGAAGCGGGACCTCGAAGAACTCCGGGATTCCGGCACCCGACCTCGTCGGCGCGGTGCTCGTAGCAGGGCGAGATCTCCGAAGTGGCACATCGGCAGCGGCGTCCGTCGCGCGCTTCACGGCACCGAACCCGTCGCGTCGCGCCTCGAGCTCGCCGAGCACGTCGAGGTCGATCTCGACGTCGAACACCTTCTGCATGCAGCCCATGTACGTATGCCCCCACGCCTCGTACGCGTAGACGAACGGGCACCCCGCGCGCGATGCATGCGGCGGGGTACACGACCCGGTCGCAATGCACCTCACAGCGCCGACACTCGACCTCGTCCTGGGGTCGAGCGGGATCTCCGCGGGGGCCGTTGTGACGGGCGCGACGTCACTCATGCCCGGATGGTGGCAACCCCCGACCACTGTCGCGCAAGTCTTGACGTTACGGCTCGAAACGGGTAGGCGCGCGCACGTTCGGGCGTGTGAGGAGACGTGTTGGCGCCGTTGGCGGCACGGGTAGGGTTGTCGCTCGTGGTCCGCCGCATTCTCTTCGCCGGTCTTCTCATCGGGCCGCTCACGATCGCGCTGCACTACCTCGCGGACCTCGACGAGACGGTCGAGTTCGTCCTCGCCGCGACCGCCCTCATCCCCCTCGCCTGGCTGATCGGCGAGGCGACGGAGCACGCTGCCGAGCACACGGGGCCCGGGATCGGCGGCTTCCTCAATGCGACCTTCGGGAACGCCCCCGAGCTGATCATTGCGCTCATCGCGGTGCACGAAGGGCTCACCGAGGTCGTTCGCGGATCGCTCACCGGCTCGGTGGTCGGGAACCTGCTGCTCGTGCTGGGCTTCTCGCTCCTCGCAGGCCCGCGCGGCGAGATCGACCGCTGGTCGAGCTTCATGTCGTTCGGCGCGATCGCCCTCGCGATCCTGCTCTTCCTGATTCCCGCGATCCCGTCGTGGGAGGGCGACCCGGACCGCGACCTGATCGTCAATCTCTCGGTCCCCGTCTCGATCGCCCTGCTCCTCGTGTACGTCGTCGCGACGTTCATCTCGCTGCGCCGGCACCGGCAGATGCACATCGCGAGCGACGAGGAGATCACGGGCTGGAGCCTCCGCGGGGCGCTCGGCGTGCTGGCGGCCGCGACCGTCGTGACCGCCCTTGTCGCCGAGATCCTCGTCGGCTCGCTCGAGGTGTTCTCCGAGGAGGTCGGCCTGAGCGAGTTCTTCGTCGCGGCGGTGATCGTCGCGATCGTCGGGAACGCGGCCGAGCACGGCGGCGCGGTCGTCGTCGCGTACCGCGGCAAGGTGAAGCTCGCCGCCGAGATCGCGCTCGCGTCGGCGGCGCAGGTCGCCGTGTTCCTGATCCCCGCGGTCGTGCTGCTCTCCTGGCTGATCGACCCGCTGGCGCTCGGGTTCCGCGAGGTCGAGATCGCCGCCCTCACCTTCGGCCTCGTCGTGACGACGATCACGCTCTGGCACGGTCGCGCATCCAAGGCGCGCGGGGTCGTCCTCCTCGTCGCCTACGCCCTCGTCGCCATCGCGTTCTACGCGGCCGGCGACCGTGAGGGTCACGACGAGGCGCTCTCCCCGAACGTGGCCGGCGTCCTGGTCAGCGGATAGGTCGCGACGTAGAGCTTGACGACGGCGCCCTCGCCGTCGTGGACCACGCGGAGCAGCTCCCCGAGCTCGCGGCCGTCGACGATCCGCCACCGGTCGTCCTCCTCACGCGTGAGCAAGGAGACGTTGCGGCCCTCCGGGTATGAGAACGCCTCGAGCCGGAGCCGCCCGCCACGCCAGGACAGAGCGAGCTCGGAGCCTTCCGACCACCAGCGGCCGAGAAGCGGCACGACGTCCTCGGGCACGCCGTCGTCCGGGCGCCAGAGCTCGGGCGCGCGAGGATGCGCGTCGAGCGCGGCCTCGCTGAGATCGAGCGCGAGCGTGTCGGGCGCGGCGCCCGCGCTCGTGTTCACCAGAACGGCCGCCCCGGTCCGCTCGGGCCGGTGGACGCAGAGCGCCGCGAGGAATCCGGGCATCGCGCCTCCGTGCCCGACGTACACGCGCTCGCCGCGGCGATAGAGGCCGAGGCCGAGGCCCCAGCCGAGAGACCACCGCGCCTCGTCGACCATCGAGCGGACGCGCGCCATTTCGTCGACGGTCTCCCGCAGGAGCACGCCGTCGCGTCCGGTGGCGATGAAGTCGCCGAAGCGGGCGAGGTCGTCGACCGTCGACCACAGCCAGCCGATGGCCGCGGTCGGCCCCTCACCGGCCAGGTCGGGCTCGATCGTGACGCGGTCCGAGTACGGATCGACGTAGTACCCGGTCGCGCGCGGGCCCGGCGGGTCGAACCCGGTCCGGCCGAGCCCGAGCGGCTCCAGCACCCTCGACCGCGAGAGCCTCCTCGTAGCCGCCCTCGCAGCGGCGCATGACGACCTCGCCGAGAAGGCCATATGCGAGGTTGGAGTAGTGCCACGCCTCTCCGGGGCGGAGCACGCGCTCGGCGTCCTCGAGGCCCCCGAGCAGCTCCTCCCGGGAAGGCGGGGTCAGCGACTCCCAGATCTCGCCCGGCGGCTCGCGCTGGAGCCCGCTCAGGTGCGAGAGCGCGTCGCGGATCGTGAGTCCGACGGGCGCCTCGGGGATGTGCGTTCGCAACGAGTCGTCGAGGTCGAGGACCATGGCGTCGCGGAGCTGGAGGATGCAGACGGCCGTGAACGTCTTCGTGATCGAGCCGATGCGATACGCGTGCTCGGTCGTCGCCTCCTCGCCCCGTCCGACGTCGGCCGACCCGACCGCCGACCGCCACACCACCTCGCCGTCGCGAAACACCGCAGCGCTCACGGACGGGATCCGCTGCTCCGCCTGCGCGGTCGCGAGGATCCGATCGAGGGTGTCCCGCAACCCGGTCACGTCGTCTCCAGGTGCTCGGCGATGATCCGCGCCGCCTCCGCCGGTGCCGTGCTCGACGTGTCGATCGTCGGGCCGGTCGTCCCCGGAATCGAGCTCGAGAAGTCGTACTCCGCCAGAAAGCCGCGGAGATCCTCGGCCGAGCCGAGCTTGCCGTGCTCCCGGCGTTCGGGATCCGTCACCCGCTCGAGCAGGACGTCGTCCGACGCCACGAGCTGCGCATACCGCACGCGTCCGCCACGGTCCGCGAACGCTCCGGACAGTCGCACGATGCTCGCGTCGTCGACGCCCGCTGCGTACGCGTAGGTCGCCACGATGCTCACTCCTTCACGTGCGGCCGCATCGAACAGCACCGCCCTGACGTCGCCGACCGTCCGGAAGAAGGCCTCGTCCTCCCACCCAAGGATCGACAGCACCGGGTCGATCGACACGTGGTTGTGGACGAGCTGGTAGCCGGTCCGGGCGGCGACCTCCTTCGCGACCGTGAGCTTCCCGACGGCGGGCGGCCCGTAGACGAGGCACAGCGTCGGTCCCTCAGGCGGCGACACCGGCTCCGAGCGCTCGCGGTGCGAGCTCGATCGCGCGGTCGATGTCGTCGTCGTCGAGATCGAGGTGCGTCACCGCGCGGATCACGGTCGGGTGGATCGTCGAGGAGAGGCCCACGCCCGCCTCGCGGAGCGCGGCGAGCGCCTCGTCGCGCCCGACTCCACCGACGTCGAGCTGCACGAAGTTCGTCTGCACCTGCTCGAGGTCGACCGGCAGCCCTGCGTCGTGCCACCCGTCGGCGAGCCGCCGCGCGCGCGCGTGATCCTCGGCGAGCCGATCGACGTGATGGTCGAGCGCATACACCCCGGCCGCCGCGACGATCCCCGCCTGCCGCATTGCGCCGCCGAAGAGGTGCTTCTCGCGCCACGCGCGCTCGATCGCCTCCGCCGGGCCGGCGAGGAGCGCCCCGAGCGGGCAGCCGAGCCCCTTCGAGAGGCAGAGCGTCACCGTGTCGAAGAGGCCGGCGATCCGCGCTGCAGGGACATCGGTCGCGATCGAGGCGTTCATCAGGCGTGCGCCGTCGAGGTGTGTCCGGAGGCCGCGCGCCCGCGCCGCCCGGGTGATCGCCTCGAGCTCGTCGACCGGCCAGCACCGCCCGCCCGAGGAGTTGTGCGTGTTCTCGACGGCGAGGACGGTCGCCCGCTGGTCGGCGGACTTCGTGCTCGGGATGGTCACCGCCTCGAGCTGATCGACCGTGAAGCGCCCCTCGCTCCCGTCCAGCGTCTCGATCATCAGGCCCGCATGAGCCGCCGCGCCGCCGTACTCGTAGACGACGACGTGCGCGAACCGGTCGGCGACGAGCACGTCGCCGGGCCGCGATGCAGCTTGAGGGCGATCTGGTTCGCCATCGTCGCCGTGGGGAGGAAGAGCGCCGCCTCCTGGCCGAGCAGGGCCGCCGCACGAGCCTGGAGGGCCGTCACCGAGGGATCCTCGCGACGCTGCTCGTCGCCGACGTCGGCGGCGGCGATCGCAGCGCGCATCCCGTCCGTCGGGCGCGTCGCGGTGTCGGAGCGCAGGTCGATCACGGCGATCACCCTATCCCGCACGACACCTGCGGGCGGTGTCAGGCTGCGCGAACCCGCTGCCCGCCAAGCAGCGCATCGGGGAGGCCGGCGGAGAAGGACTCGGGCGCCTACGCGCGGTGGGCGCTACGGAGCTGCTCGGCCATGCCCGTGTGCAGCCCGACCTCGTACTCGTACGAGGCCGTCACCGTGGCTCCCGCCTCGTTGGCTGCCTCGCTCCGTACGCGGCTCGCGGCAATCCGGCTCCGCTCCATCGCGTCGAACGACTCCCACAGCGTCACGGTCATCGCATTGAGCCCGTCCCGCTCGACGAGGAAGAAGCCCTCGACGAAGCCCTCAAGCTGACGGATGCCGTCGATCGCCGGCTCGAACGCCGTCATCGCCTCCGAGGCGCGGCCGTGCTCTAGCTCGTAGGTGGAGACTCGCGCGAACATCGCACCCACCGTCTACCCGGTCTCGGGCGACTGAAACACCTCTCATGGGCGGTACCGTTGCGACGTGGATCTCACACTGCTCGAACGCCGGATCGGGGAGCTCGGGCAGGCGCCCTACCGGGCGCGTCAGGTATGGGAGTGGACGGCCCGCGGGGCAACCGGGTACGAGGCGATGACGAACCTCCCCCGCACTCTGCGCGAGGCGCTCGCGGTCGACGTCCCCTTCTCGACGTTGACGCCGGAGACGGAGCAGCACGCGCGCGACGGCACCGTCAAGACGCTCTTCCGGACGGCGGACGGCCATCCGGTCGAGGCGGTCCTCATGCGCTACCGCGACGGACGCCGCTCGGTGTGCGTCTCGTCGCAATCGGGCTGCCCGCTCACGTGCACGTTCTGCGCCACCGGCAGCATGGCGTTCGGGCGCAACCTGACCGCATCGGAGATCCTCGACCAGGTTCTCCACTTCCGACGGACCCAGCCGCTGAACCACCTGGTGTTCATGGGGATGGGTGAGCCGTTGATGAACGTCGACCCCGTGCTAGACGCCGCGCGGCGTCTACCCGAGATCGGCATCACGCATCGGCGCACGACCGTCTCGACGGTCGGCTGGATCCCCGGCCTCGAGCGCTTCGTCGAGGAGGTCACGGAGCCGATCCGGCTCGCCTTCTCGCTGCACGCCGCCGACCCGGGGCTCCGCAGCGAGCTGATGCCGGTCAACGACCGATACCCGCTGGCGGACGTGCTCGCGCTCTGCCGTCGCCACGCCGAGCGGACGAACCGCCGGGTGTTCGTCGAGTACGTGATGCTCGCCGGCGTCAACGACGCTCCTGCGCAGGGCCGCCTGCTCGCGGCGCTCCTCGGCCGCGATTCGTTCAAGGTGAACCTCATCCCGTACAACCCGACGGGGATGTACGACGGCTCGTCGCGGGACACGGTCGCCGCGTTCAAGGCGGAGCTCGGCAAGGCGGGCCTCCGACGACGGTCCGGCTCACGCGCGGGCGCGACATCGCCGCCGCCTGCGGGCAGCTGGCGGCGCCCGCGAAGACGAGTCGACGCACACCCGCGCCCGCGTGACGCCCGCGGCTTGGCGCGTGTCGGGGCGTCCGCCACACTGCCTCGGGTGACCGGGGAATCGGGCCACGGCGTCGACGAGCAGCCCGGGCTCCGGCGCGCCGCCCGGATGGCGACGGAGCGCACCGAGGCGCTCCAGCGGGTGACGGCCAACCTCTCGGCGGCTGCGACGCCCCAGGACGTGGTCGACGTCGCAGTCCGGCTCGGCCTCGCGACGATCGGCGCGTCGGGCGGATCGATCGCGACGCCTACCCGCCTCGCCGGCCAGCTCCACCGCGTCACCGCCGGCTACGCCCCGAACGACGCACTCGGCACCTGGGTCGAGGTTCCCATCGAAGCGCCGCTGCCGGGGCCCGAGGCCGCCCGGACGGGGAGCGAGTCGCTGGCTGCGCGACCGGGAGGCGGCCGAGGAGAAGTACCCGCTGCTCCGCGAGGTCTTCGCGCATACCGACTGGCGCTCGCTGTGTGCGCTGCCGCTTCCGACCCGTGAGCGGTTCGGGTTCTTCGTCGCGTTCTTCGCCGAGCCGCAGGAGTTCGATCCGGAGGCACGCTCCTTCGTCGAGACCATCGTCGGGCTGTGCTCCCAGGCGCTCGAGCGGGCCGACCTCCTCGCCGCGGCGCAGGTCGCCGAGGACCGGGCCCGCCGCCTGCAGGCCGTCACGGCGGCGCTGTCCGCGGCCGCGACCCCGGCAGAGGTCGTCGAGACGATGGTCGACGAGGGATTGCACGCGACCGGCGCCGAGGCGGTACTCGTCTACGTCCAGGCGGGCGAGATGGCCGAGCTGCGCGCGCACGCCGGGTACGCGGCGAACGTCGTCGCCGGCTGGGAGGCGATCCCCTCGTCGGCGGACGTGCCGGTGTGGCACGTCCTCCGCACGGGCGAGACGATCGTCTTCGAGTCACCCGAGGACGCGCAGCAGCGTTTCCCGGCGCTCGCACGGTTGCCGACGGAGGCGAGGCACGCCCGACGCTCATCGCCCGGTTCACGTCCGGTGCGGTGACCGGAGCCGTCTGCGCCACCTATGCCGCCGCACGGGGAATCGCCTCCGACGACGTCGCCTTCGTCGAGACGATCGGCCATCTTGCCGGACAGGCCCTGGAAAGGGCACGGCTGCTCGAGTCGGAGCGGACGGCCGCCGACCGCCTCGGCCGCCTCCAGACGGTGACCGCCCTGCTCGCGGGCGCGATGACGGTCGAGGAGGTCGCCCGGATCATGGTGCACGAGGGTGTCGACCGCGGCGCGGCGGGCGCGCTCGTTCTCGCCGCGGAGGACGGCATGCTCGAGACGATCGAGGCAATCGGCTTCAGCGACGAGCTCCTCGACCTCTATCGACGCTTCGGGCCCGACGACCCGGTCGTGGCGGCGCAGGTGTACTCGAGCGGACAGCCGCGGTGGGTCGAGTCCAGTCGACGAGACGACGGCGACGTACCCGCAGCAGGAACTCGTCCTCGATCCCCACCTGCAGGCCGAGGCGTACGTCCCGCTCTCCTCCGTCCGCGGCGCCGCACTGGGCGTGCTCCTGGTGAGCTTCGAGGGCCCGCGGCGGCTGACCGAGGGCGAAGAGTCGCTATTCCTGACGCTCGGCCGGCAGTGCGCCCAGGCGATCGTGGACGCGTGGACAACTTCGACGGCAGTCGCGGATCGCGGAGGAGCTGCAGCGCAGCCTGCTTCCCGCGGAGTCCCCCCGCCCGAGGTGGTCTCGAGCGCGGTGCGCTACCTGCCGGGAAGCGCCGAGGCGGACGTCGGCGGCGACTGGTACGACCTCGTCGCCGTCGGCGACGGACGCGTGGGCGGCGGAGTCGGCGATGTCGGCGGCAAGGGCGTCCTCGCCGCCTCGCAGATGGGCCAGCTCCGCACGGCGCTCCGTGCGCACACCCTCGAGGGCCTCTCGCCCGCCGCGGTCCTCGCACGGCTCGACGCACTGGCGAAGACCGGCGGCGTCGACCTCTTCGCGACCGTCGTCGCCTTCGGCATCGACCTCGCGTCGGGGACGCCGCTACTCGTCGGCCGGCCATCCACCGCCCGCCCTGGTGCGGCGCGATGGGACGGTCGTCCTCCTCGACGAGGCAGGGTCGCTCCCCCTCGGCGTCGCGCCGGCCCCGAAGTACCTCGAAGGTGAGGTACGGGTCGGCCCGGACGAGACGCTGTTCTTCTACACCGACGGCCTGATAGAGCGGCCGACCCAGCCCTACGACATCGGCCTCGCACGGCTCGTCGAGTCGCTCACGGCGCATGCCGGAGCCGATCCACCCGAGCTGGTCGACGCCGTGCTGGACGATCTCGTCTCCTTCGAGGAGCGGCCTGACGACATCGCCGTGCTCGTGCTGCGCCCCGCGCCCGCGGGGACGGCGCGCGCTTCTCGCAGCGGTACGCGCTCGAGCCGCCGATGCTCGCGCTGCTCCGGGTCGACCTTCGCCGCTGGCTGCTCGGGATCGGCGCAGAGGGGAGACCTCGCCGGACGAGATCGTGCTGTCGACCTCGGAGGCGGTCGCCAACGCGATCGAGCACGCGGAGACGCCGGCTCAGCAGACCGTCGAGGTCGAGGCGAGCGTCCGCGCGCCGGACGTCGTCGTGGTCGTCCAGGACTTCGGCACATGGCGCGAGCCGCCCCGGACGACGGATCGCGGGCGGGGCTCGTCCTCATTCGCGCGCTGATGGACAGCGTCGAGATCGAGCCCGCCCCACGCGGCACGCGCGTCACGATGCACCGCCGCCGACGAGCTCCGCCGAGCGGGCGCCGACTCCGACCGAGGGATAGCGCCCCGGCCGACAAGGCCCGTACCATCGCAGCCCCCATCCTCGGAGGTCTCCAATGCGACGGATCCGCTCGTCCCTCGCCGTCCATGGTCGTCGCCTGTCTCGCGCTCGGCATCGCGCTCTCCGGCTCCGCTGTCGCGGCGCTTCGGTCGCGCTTGCACCGAACAGCGTCGGCACCCCACAGTTGAAGAACAATGCGGTCACGACGACGAAGGTCCGGAACGGGACGCTGCTCAGGGCCGACTTCAGGGCCGGGCAGGTGCCCGCCGGTCCCGCCGGGCCCGGCGGGACCGGCCGGGGCTGCCGGCGCCGCAGGCGCGGCCGGCCTGCCGGTCCCAGCGATGCGTTCGCACGTTTCCTGAACGGCCCGTCGCCGTTCCTGCCACGCACACGACGCTTACGAGTCTGTCGATCCCACAGGCCGGTAAGTACGTGATCTGGGCGAAGACGTACATCTCGGGACGGCGGCCGCGGGCAGCGCCCCTGTCAGGCTCGTGGCCGGGACCGACACGACGACTCGTGCTACGCTCGGAAACGGGACGATCGCGTTCGGGCTAGCGACGCTCGTCGGTGCACGAGTTCGCCGCAGCAGGAACGACCGAGTTCCGCTGCTCTGTCGGGCGGTACCTTCAGACCGCGGCGCAGATCAAAATCGCCGCGATCCGTGTCGCGAACCTGACCAACTCAGGCTGATCGGCACGCCGGCGGTCGGTCCCCGGGCCGGCCGCCGGCCCGCCTAGAGCTTGCGGACCGCGTCGCCGACGCGGACCGTGCCCGGCTGAACGACCCGGGTGTTGATCCCGCGCAGGTTGAGCGCGCGACCCTCGGGCGAGTTCACGAACATCGAGCGCCTCGAGCCCGAAGCGCGCGCTGAACTTCTTGCAGCCCGTGTGCGGGTCGTCCGTCACCTCGATCACCGCCGTCCCGACCGCGAGCTGCGTACCGGGCGGGATGTGCTCGCCGCTCAGGTCGAGGTCGACGTAGAGCTGGTCGCCTGCGAGCGGCCAGCGCTCCCGCTCGCCCGCCACGAGCGCCGTCGCGCGCGCGTTCATGACCGTGATCTGCGCGTTCGGTGTTCGCGGGACGCCCGCCCGAGCGGCCGCGCGTGCGCCAGCTGTCGCCGACGAGCCCGTCGCTCGAGGTCGAGCTCGGCCTCGTCGACGACCTCGCGCTCGTCGACCGCCGGCCGGCGCACGATCAGCTCGACGACACCCTCGTCCCGCGGCGCCGCGCGCAGGTGGTCGAGCCCCGCCTCGAGCTCGGCCGGGGTGCGCGTAGGTCGTCATCAGTCGGCCACCGTCGCGTGGCGGCGCACGATCTGCCAGCGGGCGTCCCGCCGTGTCCAGATGTCGGTCACGTGCATCCGGTGCGTGAGGTCGCGCCCGTCGAACCGCGCGACCTGGCTGTAGCGCGAGACGAGCACGGCCGTGTTCCCGTAGATCTCCGGGTCGATCTGCTCGTACGTGAACTCGTCGATCTCGTACGGGCCGGCCGCCGCCTCGAGGAACGCCTCGCGGTCGAGCTGGCCGGCAGCGCCCTGGAGCGTGAACTCGGACGCGAGCAGCGTCCTCGAGCCGCTCGACGTCGTGCTCGGACACCGCGCGCGCGAGATCGTGGGCGAGCTCGACGAGCTCGTGGGCGACGGCGACGGTCATCCGGCTCTCGATCCTATCGGGCGCGCCCGACTCGTCGAAGGCGTAGCGGACGACCGGCTCCTTCGCCGCCTTCACCTCGTCGAGGCGCCGGACGGGCCGCGTCAGCGGCGCGTCCTTCAGCGTCTCGGGCTCGGTCGCCGCCTCGGTCGCGATCGAGCGCATCGCGTCGACGAACTCGTCGAGCCGCTCCTTCGTCTCGGTCTCGGTCGGCTCGATCATCAGCGCCTCGGGGACGACGAGCGGGAAGTAGATCGTCGGCGGGTGGATCCCGTGGTCCATCAGCCGCTTCGCGACGTCGAGCGCGGTGATGCCGTGCTCGCGCTTCAGCGTGCGGGCCGAGAGGACGAACTCGTGCATGCAGTGCCGGTCGTACGGCAGGTCGTAGACGTCCTTGAGGCGCGCGAGGAGGTAGTTGGCGTTGAGCACCGCGACCTCGGACATGTCCCTGAGCGCCGGCCCGTACGCGCGCATGAACGCGTACGAGCGGACGAACACGCCGAACGGGCCTGCGAACCCGCGCACGCGGCCGATCGACTTCGGCCGGTCGTGGTCGAGCCGGAAGCACGTCGCCGTCGCGGACGACCGTCGGCGACGGGAGGAACGGCTCGAGCTCCGCGCGCACGGCGACCGGCCCGCCGCCCGGCCCGCCGCCGCCGTGCGGCTGCGAGAACGTCTTGTGGAGGTTGTAGTGGACGATGTCGAAGCCCATGTCGCCCGGGCCGCGAGAGCCCGACGACCGCGTTCAGGTTGGCGCCGTCGTAGTAGAGGAGCGCGCCGCGCGTCGTGGAAGATCGCCGCGACCTCCTCGATCCCCTCGTCGAAGAGCCCGAGCGTCGAGGGGTTCGTCAGCATCAGCCCGGCCGTGCGCTCGTCGACCTTCGCGCGCAGGTCGTCGAGGTCGAGGTTGCCGCGGTCGGTCGTCGCGACCTTCGCGAGCTCGAAGCCGGCCATCGTCACGCTCGCCGGGTTCGTGCCGTGCGCCGTGTCGGCGGTGATGATCACGTTCCGCCCGGGCTCGCCGCGGTCGGCGAACGCCGCCCGCATGATCATCAGCCCCGTCAGCTCGCCCTGCGAGCCGGCGGCGGGCTGGAGCGTCACGGCCGGGAGGCCGGCGACCTCGGCGAGGATCCCCTGCGAGCTCCCACATCAGCTCGAGCGCGCCCTGGACCCCGTCCTCCTCCTGCAGCGGATGCAGGTCGCGGAAGCCGGGCAGCGCCGACGACCCGCTCGTTGACGCGCGGGTTGTGCTTCATCGTGCAGCTGCCGAGCGGGTAGAAGCCGGTGTCGATCCCGAAGTTCCGGTCGGCGAGCGCGGTGAAGTGGCGCACGATCTCGTTCTCGGGCACCTCCGGCAGCCGCGGCGGGCGCTCGCGGCGGAGCTCGGCCGGGCATCTCCGGCACGGGCAAGCCCGTAGGACGGGACGCGCCCCGCGCGGCGCCCCGGCCTGCGACTTCTCGTAGATGAGCTCCACTACGCCGTCACCTCCGCGAGCACCTCGGCGAGGCGGTCGACGTCGGCGGGCGTGCGCTTCTCGGTGAGCGCGACGAGCAGGACGTCGTCGAGGCCCGGATAGTCGCGGCCGAGCGGGTAGCCCGGGATGCACGCCGTGCTCGCGCGCGCGCGCGACGACCTCGCGCGCCGGGATCGGCGTCCGGAACGCGACCTCCTTGAACGTCGGGCGGTCGAACGCGAGCGGGAGCCCGACGCGCTCCTTCGCGTACGCGGCGAGCGCGGTGCACGTCTCGCCGAGCTCGCGGAGCCCCTCCGGGCCGAGCCAGCAGAGGGTGATCAGGCCGCCGAGCGCGAGCAGCGTCTGGTTCGTCGTGATGTTCGACGTCGCCTTCTCGCGGCGGATGTGCTGCTCGCGCGTCTGCAGCGTGAGCACGAACCCGCGCTTGCCCTCGAGGTCGGTCGTCTCGCCGACGATCCGCCCGGGCATCCGGCGGATGAACTCGTTGCGCGCGGCGAGGAAGCCGTAGTGCGGGCCGCCGTAGGACTGGTAGTTGCCGATCGACTGGCCCTCGCCGATCGCCATCGCGCACCCGTAGTTCCCGGGCGCCTCGAGGAGCCCGAGCGACGCGAGGTCGACGTGCGCGACCGGCAGCGCGCCGCCCTCGGCGGCCGCGGCGGCGAGCTCGGGCGCGGGCTCGAGGCAGCCGAACGCGTTCGGCTGCTGGAAGATCACGGCCGCCGCGTCTTGCGACGCGGCGGCGAGAAGAGCCGGGTCTGTCGTTCCGCCCGTATGCGGGACCTCGACGACCTCCATGCCGAACCCGGGCGCGTACGTCTTCACGACCTGCCGGACCTGCGGGTTGAGCGTCTCGGCGAGCACGACCTTCGAGCGGCCCGTGTGGTGCGCGCGCGATGAAGCACGCGTCCGCTGCGACGGTCGTGCCGTCGTAGCCGGAGGCGTTCGAGACGTCCATCCCGGTCAGCTCGCAGATCGCGGTCTGGTACTCGAAGATCGCCTGGAGCACCCCCTGGCTCATCTCCGGCTGGTACGGCGTGTACGCCGTGAGCAGCTCGCCGCGCGAGAGGAACGTGTCGACGATCGCGGGCACGTAGTGGTCGTAGATCCCCATCCCGAGGAAGCTCAGCTCGCGCGACGTGTCGGCGTTCCGCGCGGCGAGCTCCTCCAGGTGGCGGACGAGCGCCGCCTCCGGCAGCGCCGCCGGGCACGTCGAGCTCGCGGCCGAAGCGCACGCCCTCGGGGATCTGCGCGAAGAGCTCGTCGAGCGAGGCGACACCGATCGCCTCGAGCATCGCCTCGCGGTCGGCGTCGGTGAGAGAGAGGTAGCCGGCGGTGCTCATACGGCTCCACTGCTCGGCACGTGCGCCTTGTAGGCCTCGACGTCGAGCTAGCCCGTCGACCTCGCCCGGCGGCGTCGGCGAGCCGGATCCGGACGAGCCACCCCTCGCCGTACGGGTCCTCGTTGATCGTCTCGGGCTCGTCGACCGCCTTCTGGTTCACCTCGAGCACCTCGCCCGAGAGCGGCGCGATGACGTCCGAGACGGCCTTCACGGACTCGACCTCGGCGTACGCCTGATCCTTCGTGACCGTCGCGCCGGCCTCGGGAGCCTCGAAGTGGACGAGCTCGCCGAGCGCGTCCTGCGCGTACCAGGTGATGCCGAGCACGGCCTCGTCGCCCTCGACCCGCGCCCAGTCGTGCTCGGGGTGGTAGCGGAGGTCGTCGGGGTAGCTCTCGTTCGCCACTAGGTGCTCCTTCCGGTAGATCGGCTTCTTCACGACCCGGGCGCGGCGTCGGCTTGCCGCGCACGTCGATCTCGAGCTCGGCGCCGGCCTGCGGCCTGCGCGACGGGGACGTACCCCATCCCGATGCCGACGTCGAGCGACGGCGAGTGCGTGCCCGAGGTGACCTCGCCGCCGCCGGCGATCGGCATCCCCTGCCGCGGGATCGCCTTCTCCTCCATCGTGAACGCGACGAGCCGCCGCTCGGGCCCGGCCTCCTTGACGCGCCGCAGCGCGTCGACGCCCGTGAACTCCGTGTCGAGCGCGCACGCCCAGCCGAGCCCGGCGGAGATCGCGTCGGTCTCGGGCGTGATGTCGTTCCCGTGCAGCGGGTAGCAGACCTCGAGCCGGAGCGTGTCGCGCGCGCCGAGCCCGCACGGCGACGACGCCGCGCTCGAGCACGGCGTCCCAGAGCGCCGCGCCGTCCTCGGCGGGGCACATGCAGCTCGACGCCCTTCTCACCCGTGTAGCCGGTCCGGCAGACCATCGCCTCGACCCCGCCGACCTCGCCCATCCCGTGCGTGAACGCCTTGCCGTCCGGCAGCCCGAGCCGCGTCGAGCGACGCAGGCCCCTGGACGGCGACGAGCGCGTAGTCGTCCGACGCGTCGCGCACCTCGGTGCCGCGCACCTCGCGCTCCTTCAGCCACGCGTAGGCGGCCTCTCTGTTGCCTGCGTTGACGACGAGGAGGTAGTGGCCGTGGCTCGATGCGATAGACGATCAGGTCGTCGACGATCCCGCCGTCGTCGTTCGTCAGCAGCGTGTACTGCGCCTCGCCGTCCTCGAGCGCGATCGATGTCGTTCGAGAGCATCGACTGGAGGAACGCGCCGGCGGCCGGGCCCTTCGACGTGGAGCTGCCCCATGTGGGAGACGTCGAACGCGCCGGCGTCGCTGCGCACGGCGAGGTGCTCGGGGATCACGCCCTCGTACTGGACCGGCATCTCCCAGCCGGCGAACGGGACCATCCGCGCGCCGGCCGCGACGTGGCGCTCGAAGAGCGGCGTCCGGCGAAGGGTCGCGCTCACGCGCGCGACAATAGCTCCGATCCGCTCGCGGAATCGGACGGCGACTGACGCGGCTGGTGGCCGCTAGTCGCGCAGGAAGCTCGGGACGTCGATGTCTGCGTCGTCGTCCCGCGGACGCGGGTCGAAGCGCGGCGCCGCCGACTCCGACGAGCCCGACGAGACGGCCGTCGGCTGCTCGAGCGCCGGCGGCGCGGCCGCCCGCCGAAGCCGGTCGCGATCACCGTGACGCGAACGTCCTCGCCGAGCGACTCGTCGATCACGGCACCGAAGATGACGTTCGCGTTCGCGTCGGCGTGACCGGTCACGACCTCGGCCGCCTCGTTCACCTCGAAGAGCCCGATGTCGCGACGGGCCCGTGATGTTGAGCAGCACGCCGGTCGCGCCGTCGAGCGTCGTCTCGAGCAGCGGGCTCGAGACGGCGGCGTTCGCGGCGGCCGTCGCGCGACCCTCGCCCGCGCGCGGTGCCGATGCCCATCAGCGCCGAGCCGGCGTCGCGCATGATCGTGCGCACGTCGGCGAAGTCGAGGTTGACGAGCCCGGGCACGGTGATCAGGTCGGTGATCCCCTGGACGCCCTGGCGGAGGATGTCGTCCGCCATCCGGAACGACTCGAGGATCGGCGTCGTCTTCTCGACGACCTGCAGCAGCCGGTCGTTCTCGATCACGATCAGCGTGTCGACCCGCTCGCGGAGGTTCTGGATCCCGACCTCGGCCTGCTCGGCGCGGCGCCGGCCCTCGAACGCGAACGGCTTCGTCACGACACCGACGGTCAGCGCCTCGAGCTCGCGACCGAGCTCGGCGACGACCGGGGCGGCGCCGGTGCCCGTGCCACCGCCCTCGCCCGCGGTGACGAAGATCATGTCGGCGCCCTTGAGCGCCTCCTTCAGCTCGTCGCGGCTCTCCGGCGCGGCCGCGAGCCCGACCTCGGGGTTCGCGCCGGCGCCGAGCCCGCGCGTCGCCTTCGAGCCGATGTGGATCTTGACGTCGGCGTCCGTGTCGAGCAGCGCCTGCGCGTCGGTGTTGACCGCGATGAACTCGACGCCGGTGAGACCGGACTCGACCATGCGGTTGACCGCGTTCGTGCCGCCGCCGCCGACACCGACGACCTTGATCACTGCGAGGTAGTTGCCGTTCTGGGTGCTCATCTCGACCTGCCTGAGGGTCAAGCTCTCATCGAGCTACGGGGTTGGCCGAATGCCTTGTTCGGAGCCAGGGTACGGACTCCTTGTCGACAATGTCAACGGAACCCTCAAGCGCCGCTGGAGGTCGAAGTCTCGACCTCCACCTGAGAGTCGAGGGTCGGTGGCCCGGCGACGGGCCGGTCGGGGACGCTGAGGTCGAGGTAGCCGGAGCCGGCCGGGCAGGAGCGGCAGGACGCGGCCGGCGACGGCGAGCTTGAGGTCGACGTTGCGTCGGCTCGCCGAGCCGGAGCTCCAGGCCGGAGCGCAGGCGGAGCGTGAGCTGCTCGCTCTCGGTCACGACCGAGACCACCCGTCCCGGGAACCGCGACGCCGGCGAGCGGCGCGACGGCGCCCACGGCGATCGCGGAGGTCGCCGTCGACGATCGCGCCGGGCTCGAGCGGCACGTCGTGCGCGACCCAGATCCGGGCGAGCTCGGGGCGCTTCGTCGCGCGGCACGCTCGCGATCACCCGCCCGCGCTCGGAGACGACGAACGCCGCGGCGCCCTGCCGAACGACGGCGACCGGCCGCTCCGGGACGACGGTGACGCGCAGGGTGTGCGGGTACGCGCGGTCGAAGGCGACCGCGGCGACGGTCGGCAGCGCGGCGACGTCGGTCTGCGCCGCGTCGAGATCGAGCCCGACGAGGCTCTCGCCGCGACGGGTCGCGGAGCGCCTGCTCGACCTGCCGCTGGACGCCGGGCGGCGCGCCCGTGACCTCGATCGTGCGGACGCCGAAGAGCGGCGTCTCGCGCGCGAGCGACGAGCGCGAGGAGCACGCCGCCGAGCATGCCGAACCCGATCAGCAGCGAGCGGCGCGGACGGGACGAGCCGGCCGAGCTCGAGGCGATCGCCGCGGAGTCGTGCGCGGGAACGGGACGACGACGCTCGCCGCGCGCGCACGCGACCGCCGCTCGCGTCCAGCTCGTCCCCGTTCGGCCACGACGAGTCCGGCTTCGCCGCCGAGCGACGATTCTGCCTGCCAGGCTCGCGGGGTCAGCCCCTTCGGGAGCGAGCCCAGGAGCACGACCTCCTGCTCCAGCGCGACGCCGAACTCCTCGCGCGCCCGCCGGCGCGCCTCGGCCATCAGCGCGAGGCAGTCGGCGCTCGTCGCGCCGTCGGCGTTCTCGATGAAGTTCGCGTGCCGCGGCGAGATCACGGCGCCGCCGATCCGGTGCCCCTTGAGCCCGCAGAGCTCGAGCATCCGCCCGGCGCCGACCTCACCGGGCGGGTTCTTGAAGACCGATCCGAACGTCCGCTTGTTCGTCGGCTGCGTCGCCTTGCGGCGGGCGACGAGCTCGGCGACCTCGGCCTTGATCTCGTGCCGGCGGCCTGCGGCGTCAGCCGGTACTCGACCCGGGCGACGACCTGTCCCGGCGCGAGCGACGAGTGCCGGTACGAGAGCCCGAGCTCGGCGACCGTCGAGCCAGCCGCTCCCCGCGCCGACGACGACGAGCGCGCGCTGGAGGATCGCGGCCCAGTCCGAGCCGTACGCGCCGGCGTTCATCCGCACGCCGCCGCCCGCCGTGCCCGGGATCGCGCACGCGAACTCGAGCCCGCCGAGCCCGGCCGCGCGGGCGCGGTGCAGGCAGACGGCGTTCGTCGCGCCTCCGCCGGCGCGCGAGCAGGTCGCTCGTCGACCTCGACCGCCGCAAGCTCGCCCTCGAGCCGGAGGACGAGCGCGTCGACGCCATCGTCCGCCGCGAGGACGTTCGACCCGAGCCCGATCGTCACCACGTCGAGCCCGCGCTCGGCCGCCCAGGCGACGCGCCTCCTCGAGCTCGGCGAGCGACGACGGCCGCGCGAGCGCGGTCGCCGGCCCGCCGGTGCCGATCGTCGTCAGGCGGGAGAGCGGGATGCCGGTCTCGATCTCCATGGTCTCGAGCGTCTTTCCGACGGAGTCGGGAAGCCCGTCGACGATCGCCCGCGCGGCGCGCCACGGCTCCCCCACGCCGAGCGTGACGACGAGGTCGCCGGGCCGCACGAGGCGCAGCGCCAGGCGGGACGGCGTCGTCGAGCGACGGCGCCCAGACGCGGCGGACGGGTCCGGGACGGCGTCGAGCACCATCCGCGCGGAGACGCCCTCGCGCGGCGCATCGCGCTGCCCGACGAAGTCGGTGACGATCGCGACGTCCGCGAGCGCCAGCGCCTCGCCGAGCTCGCGGTGCAGGTGGCGCGTCCGCTCGACGACGTGCGGGACGTAGAGCGCCACGAGCCGCCCTCGGTTCGCGTCGCGCGCCGTCGCGAGCGCCGCCCGGATCTCGGTCGGGTTGTGCGCGTAGTCGTCGCACGACCGTCACGCCGCCGCCCTCGCCGACGAGCTGGAAGCGCCGATCGCGCCCCTGCGAACGCGGCGAGCGCGGCCTCCGCCGCCGTCGCGGTCGACGCCGACGCGGACGAGCGCCTCGACGGCGGCGGCGCGTTTCGGCGGTTGTGCTCGCCCGGGACGGCGAGCGCGAACGTCACCGGCTCGAGCTCCCAGCCGCGGACGACGTCGGGAACGTCGGCCAGCCAGGCTCGTCGATCGCCTCGGCGAGCTCGGCGACGGAGCCGTACGCGCGCGTGATGGTCGAGCTCGACGTTCGTGACGACCGCGATCCGCGGCCGGAGCTCGAAGACAGAGCGGTCGGACTCGTCCCCCTCGACGACGAGCCAGCCGGAGCCGGTACCCGCGTTGCCGCCGAGCTGCGGCACGACACCGCCGATGATCCACGCGGGATCGTCGCCGGTCTCGCGGAGCGCGTGGGCGATCATCGCCGCCGTCGTCGTCTTGCCGTGCGCGCCCGTGACGACGATCGAGGGTCGCGCGGCGACGAGCTCCGCCAGGAACGCCGCGCGCGGCGTCCCGGCGATGCGGTCGCGGTGCGCGGTCGAGACGATCGACCTCGAACCCGTCCGGTGGCCGCGGCTCGCCGCCGAGATCGACCTCGATGCCGTCGAGCGTCTCGCTGAAGATCGTCTCGTGCGCGTCCCAGCCGCGCACCTCCGCGCCCCAGGCGCGTGCGACGTTCGCGTACGCCGACATCCCCGAGCCGCCGATCCCGACGAAGTACAGCCGGCGGCCGACCAGGGGCTTGTGGTGATTCACCACAAGCTCACTCACGCGCCCCGCGCCAGCGCGACGAGCTCGTCGGCGATCACGTCGGCGGCGTCCGGTCGCGCGAGAGCGACGCATCGCCTCGCGCATCGCGGTGAGACGCGCCGGGTCGGCGAGCAGCTCGTCGACGAGCGCCGGGACGCGATCGACGTCCGCGTCGGGCACGAGCTGCGCTCCCCCGCCTCGCTCGAAGTGACGGGCGTTGAGCGTCTGGTGGTCGGCGGTCGCGTGCGGGTAGGGGACGAGGATCGCGGGCGTGCCCGCGGCCGCGAGCTCCCACACGGTCCCGCCGGCCCGCGACACGGCGAGATCGGCCGCAGCGAGCGCCTCGCCGAAGTGGTCGGTCTGCGGCAGCAGGACGTAGTCGTCGCGCTCGACGCGCGGGCGGAGGGCGTCGAAGTCGCGCTCGCCGCAGATGTGCAGCACCGACGGCCCGGACGACTCCCCAGGCGGACACCGCGAGCTCGTTGAGCGACCGGGCGCCGGCGAGGGCGCCGAAGACCGCGACGACGCGTGCGTCCGCTGCGAGCCCGAAGCGCTGCGCGCCCCTCGCCCCGGGATGCGCCCATGTGTGCGACCGGGATCGGCCGCCCGACGACACGGACCTTCGCCCCGTCGCGCCCGGGAATCTCGTAGGCGAGGAACAGCCGCCGGGCGAACGGCGCAGCCAGCCGGTTCGCGAGCCCGAGGTGCGCATCCGCCTCGGTCAGCGCCGCCGGAATCCGGCGCAGACGCGCTGCGAGCACCATCGGCCCGGCGACGAAGCCGCCGCCGCCGAGGACGACGTCGGGCCTGCGTCGCGCGAGGATCCGCAGGCAGTGCATGGGAGCGGCCGATGCGCGCCACGCTGCGCGGAGCTGTGCCGCGCTCGGTCGGCGCGGAAGGCCGGAGACGGGGAAGGTGTCGAGCTCGAAGCCCGCCTCAGGCACCAGCCGCGACTCGACGCGGTCTGGAGTGCCGGCGAACGTCACTCGTCACTCCGCGATCCCGAAGCGCCTCCCCCACTGCGAGCGCGGGACGAACGTGACCGGCCGTTCCTCCGGCCGCGATCACGCACGCGAGCTTCGACGACGCGCTCATTCACCGCGATGTTAAGGAGCACCCCGACCGCGGCGAGCAGTACGAGGAGCGAGGAGCCGCCGTACGAGACGAACGGCAGCGGGATCCCCGTCAGCGGCGCGAGGCCGAGCACCGCGGAGAGGTTGACCGCCGCCTGGGCGCAGACGAGCGTCGTGATGCCCGCGGCGAGCCGCTTCCCGAACGGGTCGCGGCAGCGTGAGCGCCACGCGGAAGCCCGCCCAGGCGAAGACCGCGAACGCGGCGATGACGAGCGCCGAGCCCATGAGCCCGAGCTCCTCTCCGACCACGGCGAAGATCATGTCCGTATGGGCCTCGGGGAGGAAGTTGACCTTCTGGATGCCCTGCCCGAGCCCCTCGCCCGTGACGCCGCCGGAGCCGATCCCGATGATCGCCTGGACGTTCTGGAACCCGGCGCCCTCGGCGTCCTTCCACGGGTCGAGGAAGCTGAAGATCCGCTCGCGCCGGTACGGCTCCATCCAGATCGCGAGGAGGCCGCCGCCGACCGCGAAGCTCGCTGCGAGGGCGAAGAGGCGAAGCGGGCACGCCCGAGACGAGCAGGATCCCGGCGACCATCGCGACGAGCGAGATCGTCGTGCCGAGGTCGGGCTCGATCGACGATCACGGCCGCGAACGCGCAGACGACGAGGCCGACGGGCTTCATCAGCTCGGCCATGGTCGTCGGCGGCGGCCGCCGAGCGAGGACGGCGCAGACCCAGACGCACACGGCGAGCTTCGCGAGCTCCGCCGGCTGGAAGCTGACAGGACCGAAGAGGAACCAGCGGTGCGCGCCGTTGATCGCCGGCCCGAGGACGAGCACGGCCGACGCAGGCGACGAAGGCGCCGACGAGCAGGATCGGCGCGAGGGGCCGGAACGCGTGGTAGTCGATGCGCGACAGGCACGCGAGGAGGACGAGCCCACCGACGGCGTAGAGGCCCTGCTTGACGAGGAACCGCATCGGGTCGCCCTCGCCGAGCGTCGCGGACGCCGAGGTCGCGCTGAAGACCATCACGAGCCCGAAGGCGACGAGCCCGAGGGTGACGAGGATGAGCAGCTTCTGCTCGAGCTGGCCTCGGTCCGCGCGTCGGCTGCGGGTCACCCGGAGAGCTTCTGCACCAGGCGGCGGAACTCCTCCCCGCGGTGCTCGAAGCTCGTGAACTGGTCGAACGAGGCGCAGGCGGGCGACAGCAGGACGACATCGCCGGAGGACGCGTCGGCCCGTGCATCCTGGACGCTCCGCTCGACCGTGCCGGTCACGACGTAGCGGGACGCCGTGCGCCTCGAGCGCCGGCGGCGATCTCGTCGATCGCCTCGCCGATGAGGTACGCGCGATCGTCCCGGCTCGAAGGCGAGCGCGAGGCCGTCGTACGGCTCCGCCTTGCCGCGGCCGCCGAGGATGACGTGCTTGCGACGTCCGGCGAACGCCGCCACGCCGCGGACCGCCGCGGCCGCGTTCGTCGCCTTCGAGTCGTTCACGTAGAGGACGCCGTCGATCGTCGCGACCTCCTCGATCCGGTGCTCGACGCCGGGGAAGGTCTGGAGCGCGCGAGCGATCGCCTCGTCGGTCGACGCCGATCGCTCGGGCGGCCGCCGTTGCCGCGGCCGCGTTCTCCCGGTTGTGGACGCCGCGGATCAGCGGCTCGGCCGGAAGCGCGTCGTCGGCCGCGAACTCGACGCGCACGCGCGTCGCCGGGAACGGCCCGGAACCGGCGCGGGACGACCGCCATGTCGTCGGGGCGCTGGCGCTCGAACACCCGAAGCTTCGTCGGCTGCGTACGCCTCGAACGACCCGTGACGGTCGAGGTGGTCGGGCTGGAGGTTCGTGAGGACGGCAACCCGCGGCCGGAGCGTCTCGACGTCCTCGAGCTGGAAGGACGACAGCTCGCAGACCACCCATGCGTCGTCGTCGACCGTGCCGACGAGCGACGAGAGCGGCCGGCCGATGTTCCCGGCGACCTCGACCTTCCATCCCGCCTCGCCCAGGATCGCGCCGAGCAGCGCGGTGGTCGTCGTCTTCCCGTTCGTGCCCGTGACGCCGAGGATCGGGTTCGGAAGCAGGCGCGCGCCGAGCTCGATCTCCGAGATCACGTCGATCCCGCGTGCGCGGGCCGCCACGACGGGCAGCGCCTGGTCCGGCACGCCCGGGCTCTTGACGACGAGATCGACGCCGTCGAGCAGCCGCGTCGTCCCATTCGCCGAGCGTGACGTCCGCGGCCAGATCTGCGACGTCCAACGCGGTGTCGGCGTCGTACGCGACGACCTCGGCGCCGGCGCTCTCGAGCGCCGGGACGGCCGCGCGCCCTGATCGCGCGAGCCCGACGACGAGGACACGATCGGCGAGCGGTGTCACGCCGCAATCGTAGGGCCGCCGGCGTGACGTCCTCGCGTCATGCGCGCTGCGCGATGACGACGCCGCAGACGATCGCTGCTGCGCCGACCGCGATCGCCGGCGTGACGTTGTCCCCGAGCACGACCACGGCGAGCGCGAAGCCGGACAGCGGCTGGAGGAACTGCATCGTCGAGATGCGCGCGATGCCGCCGCGGTCGAGCGCCCAGTACCAGCCGATGTAGCCGACCACGGAGGTGACCACCGCGAGCACCAGGACGGCGGCCCACGCGCGCCACCCGGCGTCCGGGACCCCGTCCTCGGCGAAGAGCACCGTCGCAAGGGGCGAGAGGACGATTGCGCCGAGCACGACGCCCCAGAACGTCGCCGCCGCGCTCGACACCCCGCGCGGCGGCAGCATCGCACCGGCGACGTAGCCGGCCGAGACGACGAGGGCTGCGGCCAGGACGAGGAGGTCGCCGGTCAGCGTCGCGTCTCCCGTCCCGCCGCCGCGTGCCCCGATCAGGACGACCTCGCCCGCCAGCGCGATCGCGCAGCCGAGGATCCAGCCACGGCCGGGAACCCGACGGGCGACGGCAGCGGCGTACAGGCCCGTGAAGATCGGCAGAGCGGCGAGGATCATCACGCCGTGCAGTCCGGACGTGCGCTGCTGCCCGATCGTGTAGACGACCGGGAACACGACAAATCCCGCGGCCGCCGATACCGCAAGCAGGCGTCGCGACGGGGCAGCCCGGGGAACGGCTCCCGCGCGCGCAGGAGGAGCGGCGCGGCGAGGAGCCCGGCGAGGATCGTTCGAAGGGTCGCCACGACGAGCGGCTCCATGTCGTCGAGCGCGATGCGGGTCAGGACAGGCGTCGCACCCCAGACGACCATGACGAGCACCGCGACGACGACCGGTGCGGAGACGAGCCGCCGCCCGCTCTCGGGGCACGGTCCGCGGCGACCTCGTCCACAGGCCCAGGCTACGCGGCGCGGCCAGCCGGCGTTCGGTGACCCGTGCACATCGGATGGCCGCCGAAGGCCGGCTTCGCCGGCCGGGAGGCGCGCACGCGGTGGCCCGTGCGAGACGCGGAAAGAGGGCACGCGGGGAACATGGTTCCCCCGCGCTCTAGAGCTGGAAGCGCAGGTAGTAGCGGTAGTAGAGGACGAAGCCGATCGCGCAGAGGATCGCGCCGACGATCCAGAAGCGCACCATGATCTTCGTCTCCGACCACGCCTTCATCTCGAAGTGGTGGTGGATCGGCACGATCAGGAAGACCCGCCTGCCCGTGCGCTTGAAGCTCGCGATCTGGATCATCCAGGTGACCGCCTCGATCACGAACACGCCGCCGATGAAGACGAGCAGCACCTCGGTCTCGGTGAGGATCGCGAGCGTCGCGATCGCGCCGCCGAGCGCCATCGAGCCCGTGTCGCCCATGAACATCTCCGCCGGGAACGCGTTGAACCAGAGGAACCCGATCACGCCCCCGATCAGCGCCGCTGCGACGATCGCGATGTCGAGGTACTCGTCGCTCCGCGCGGCGACGGTGTCCGCCGAGCGGATCCAGTCGATCGAGGCGATCGCGAGCAGCGTGATCAGCGAGATCGCACACGTTCCCGCCGCGAGCCCGTCGATCCCGTCCGTCAGGTTGACGCCGTTCGAGGTGCCGGCGATCACGAGGAAGAGGAACGGGTAGTACGCCCAGCCGAGGTCGATGTTGACGTCGACGAGCGGGAAGTAGATCTCCGTGTCCATGTAGCCGATCCGCGTCGTCGCCCAGGCGACCCCGGCGGTGATCAGCACGAGCCCGAGCATCTTCCAGCGGCCCGTTCAGCCCGAGCGAGCGGCGGCGCCGCTGACCTTGAGGTAGTCGTCCGAGAAGCCGATCAGCGCGCAGGCGAGCGTTGCGAGCAGGATCGTGACGCCCGGGATCGTGTAGAGCGAGACGGCGAGCGCCGGGACGAGCGCGGCGACGAGGATCAGCAGGCCGCCCATCGTCGGCGTGCCCTGCTTGACCGAGTGGCCCGCCGGGCCTCTCCTCGCGGATCTGCTGGCCGATCGACTGCCGGCGCAGCCAGTCGATGAACTGTCGGCCCGACCGACGACGGCGATCACCATCGCGACGAGCCCCGCGACGAGGACCCTCACCATGCCCGGGAGTGTTTCTCGATCAGCGCGGGGATGCCTTCGAGACCGACCGCGCGTGACGCCTTGACGAGGATCGCGTCGCCGGGCCGGAGGAGCGCCGGCGATCTCGTCGAACGCCGCGGCGTCCGCGACGAAGAGCTGCTCGTCAGTCGTCGTCGAGGTAGGCGCGGGCGCCCTCGCCGACGCGCGACGACGACCTCGATCCCGAGCTCGCCGAGCAGCGCTCGGATCTCGTCGTGGTAGCGGGCGCTCGCGTCGCCGAGCTCGGCCATCTCGCCGAGGATCGGCCACACGACGCCGGCCGCCCGCGCGCTCGGCGAGGTCGAGGAGCGCGGCGCGCATCGAGGTGGGGTTCGCGTTGTACGCGTCGTTGACGACGAAGCCGCCGCCGGGCAGCTCGCGCACCTCCCCACGCCAGCGGCTGAGCTCGATCGCAGCCGCGCCCTCGTGCGCGCGCTCGAGCGGAAGGCCCGAGCGCGTCGTACGTCGTGAGCGCGGCGAGGACGTTCTCGGCGAGGTGGCGCTGGTGAACGGCAGCTCGCAGCCGCCACGCGTGTCCGGCCCGGCCGACGTCGAACCGCCACTGCGCCGTCCTCCCGGGTGACACCGGACCGGTCGAAGCGCCGGACGTCGAGGTCCTGCCGGAGGTACGGCTCGAGGAGCGGCTCGTCGGCAGGGACGACGGCGATCCCGCCCGGCGGGAGCGCCTCGAGCGCCTCGGCGTTCGCCCGTGCGACGTCCTCGACCGTCCCGACGAGCTCGAGGTGCTCGGGGCCGATCGAGGTCACGAGCGCGGCCGTCGGCCGGGCGATCGCGCAGAGCTCGGCGATCTGACCGAGGCCACGCATGCCCATCTCCGTGACGAGCACGCGTCGTCTCGGGCTCGAGCCGCAGCACCGTGAGCGGGAGGCCGAGCTCGTTGTTGCGGCTCGCCTCGGCGGCGATCGTCGGCGTGACCGCAGGCGCAGAGCGCCCCGAGCGCGTCCTTCGTCGTCGTCTTCCCCGTCGATCCGACGACGGCGACGACCTGCGCGTCCGAGCGGCCGCGGACGAGCGTGGCGAGCGCCGCGAGGGCGGCCTCCTGGTCGTCCGGGACGAGCGTCGCCGCCCCGCGCGCGCGTGCGTCGTCGACGAACCGCACGCCGGTGTTGAGCGCGACGAAGAGGTCGCCGGGCCGGGCGTCGCGCGAGTCGTCGTGGACCCGCCGGATCACCCCGTCGCCCGGCGCGTCCCGTCGAGCTTCCCGAGCCCGAGCGCCTCGATCTCGTCCCAGTCGAGCGGGATCACGGCGCGCCCCGAGCGCCGAAAAACCGCTTGTAACGATAAGTTACAAGCGGTCTCACGCGCGCTCCGTCAAAGCCCGGAGCGCCGCGCGTGCGACCTCGCGGTCGTCGAACGGGTGGACGACGCCGGCGATCTCCTGGCCCTGCTCGTGCCCCTTGCCGGCGATCACGACGACGTCGCCGGCCTCGGCACGCGTCGATCGCCGTCTCGATCGCCGAACGCCGGTCGGGATCGACCTCGACGTCCGTTCCTGCGCCCTGCAGCGACCTCGCCGATGATCTCGAGCGGATCCTCGGAGCGCGGGTTGTCGCTCGTCACGATCACGGAGTCCGCGAGCTGCCGCGCGACACGCCCCATCTCGGGTCGCTTCGATGCGGTCGCGGTCGCCGCCCGCGCCGAACACGACCGTCAACCGGCCGTCACCGAGCGCGCGGGCGGCACGCAGCACGGCGGCGAGCGCATCCGGCTTGTGCGAGTAGTCGACGACGACGGCGAAGTCCTGCCCCTCGTCGATCGCCTCGAAGCGCCCGGCGACCCCTGTGACGGCGCCGATTCCCTCGACGATCGCGTCCTCGTCGACGTCGAGCAGCAGTGCGCCTGCGACCGCGCCGAGCACGTTCTCGACGTTGAACACTCCCGGGAGCCGCGTCGCGATCTCCATGCCTGCTGCAGTGAACGTCGATCCGTGCGGCCCCAGCTCGAGCCTCTCCGCGCGCACCTCGGCCTCCGGCCGCAGACCGAACGTGACGAGTGGCGCGCGGTGCGCTGCGTCGAGCTCGTCCGCGAGCCGTCGACCGTACGGGTCGCCGATGTTGACGGCCGCCGGAGGGGACGTCACGCCCGGTGAACAGCCGCCGCTTCGCCTGGAAGTACTCCTCCATGTCCCCGTGGAGGTCGAGGTGCTCCTGGGTGAGGTTCGTGAAGACGAGCGCGTCGAAGCGCACGCGATCGAGCCGCCGGTAGTGCGAGCCGTGCGAGGACGCCTCGAGCACGACGGCGTCGTCGCCGGCGTCGACGCATCTCGCGAAAGAGCCGCTGCAGGTCGATCGCCTCCGGAGTCGTGTGGGGGGCGTCGCGCGACTCGCCGCCGACGATCCACTCGACGGTGCCGACGAGGCCGGTCGAGCGGCCCTCGGCCTCCAGGATCGAGCGGAGGAGGTAGGCGGTCGTCGACTTCCCGTTCGTCCCCGTGATGCCCGCGACCGTCAGGCGGTCGGTCGGGCTGCCGAAGAACGTGTCCGCGGCGACCGCCATCGACGCCCGCATGCTCTCGACGACGAGCTGCGGCACGTCGACGTCCACGGGTCGCTCGACGACGAGCGCCACCGCGCCGGCCGCGACGGCCTCGTCCGCGAGGTCGTGCCCGTCCCGGGTCGCTCCCGGGACACAGAAGAACAGCGTGCCCTCGACGACGCGACGTGTGTCGTACGCGAGGTCGAGGATCTCGACGGGTCGCCCCCCGATCACGTCACCCGGCGCGAGCGCGCGGATCAGCGCGTCGAGCTCCACGGGAGCGATTGTAGGGGCGAGCGGGTCTCGCCCCTACGGAGTGCCGACTGCGGCGAGCAGGCTCGAGGAGCGCTTCGACTCGGGCGCGTCCGGCGGAACCTCGAGGTACTGGAGCGCGAACCGCGCGATGTCGCGGAAGATCGGAGCTGCGACGACGCCGCCCCAGATCTGGCCGCGCGGCTCGTCGACCATCACGAGGATCGCAAGCCGCGGCTTGCGAGCCGGCACGAGACCGACGAAGGACGCGACGTACTTGGAGACGTACACCCCGTTCTCCGCCTTGTTCGCGGTACCCGTCTTGCCGGCGACGGTGTAGCCCGGGATCGCGGCCTCGGTGCCCGTGCCCTCGACGACCACGTCGCGGAACATCGCGGTCATCCGATCGGCGGTATGGCGGGAGACGATGCGCCGACCCTTGCCGTGCCGCACCTTCTTGCCGCCGACCTTCGCGATGAGGTGCGCCGGGGGGATCACGCCGCCGTTCCCGATCGCCGCGTACGCGCTCACCATCTGGAGCGGTGTCACCGCGATGCCCTGACCGATCGGCACGGTGCCGATCGTCGACCCCGACCAGTCCTCGTACGGAAGCACGAGGCCCGCGCTCTCACCCGGGAAGTCGACGCCGGTGCGCTTCCCGAACCCGAACCGGTCGATCCACGACGCGAGCTCCGGCCCGCCGAGCCGCTGCGCGATCGTGATCGTCCCGACGTTCGACGACTCGGAGAGGATCTGCCGGACGGTCATCGTCTCGGTGCCGCGCGTGTGCGCCTCCCGGATCGTCCGGTCGGCGACGTCGATCGTCGGCGCGAGCCGGAACGACGTGTCCGGCGCGACGACGTTGTCCTCGAGCGCCGCCGCGACGGTGACGATCTTGAAGGTCGAGCCGGGCTCGTACAGGTCGGTGACGGCACGGTTCCGCCGCGCGTCGGCCGGTGCGGACGAGAAGCCGTTCGCGTCGAACGTCGGCGCGTTCGCCATCGCGAGGATGGCGCCGCTCCGCGGATCCATCACGATCGCCGTGGCGCCGCGTGCACGCCAGCGGAGGACGGCGTTCGCGAGAAGCTGCTCCGCGCTCGCCTGGAGCTGGTGGTCGAGCGTGAGGACGACGTTCCGTCCCGGCCGCTCCTTGCGCGAGGTGACGACGTCGATCGCCCGCCCGAGCGGATCGCGGACGACGATCTCGTATCCCGGCTTGCCCGCGAGCGTCCTGTCGAGCGAGCGCTCGAGGCCGTCGAGCCCCTGGTTGTCCGTTCCCGCGAAGCCGAGCACGTGCGCTGCGACCCGGCCCTGCGGGTACGCGCGACGCTCCTCCGAGTAGAAGCCGAAGCCCGTGACGCCCAGGCGCTCGAGCTCCTTCGCCTTGACCGGGTCTGCCTTGCGCTCGACGTAGACGAAGCGCTTCGTGCGATCGCGAAGCGCCGGGTAGAGCTCGTCCGGATCGAGTCCGAGCGTCTCCCCCGCCTTGATCGCGGCCTTCATGGGCGCGACGACGTTCCGGGGATCGGCGTAGACCGTCGTCGCCTGCTCTCCGATCGCGAGCGGCTCGCCCGTACGGTCGTAGATCGTCCCGCGCGCGGCGGGGATCTCGATCGTCTCGCGATGCTGCCGGGACGCCAGCTGCTCGTAGCGGCTCCCCTCGACGACCTGCACGTACGCAGCCCGCGCGAGGGCGACGCCGAAAACGACGACGAACCCCAGGACGAGGAAGCGGATCCGCGCGTTCGCCGTCTTCTCGCTCACGGCTCGTTCAGCGGCACGTACGTCGTCGCGTTGGGGTCGGCGGCGACGAGACCGAGCTTCGTCGCCGCCTCGCTCTCGATGCGGGCATTCGCAGACGCGCTCGAGAGCTGGGCGCGGGTCGTGGCGATGTCTGCCTTCAGCTCGGCCCGGCTCCGACCGAGCTCGTCGAGCTCGACGTTGAGGCGCAGAACGAGGACGTTGATGGCGACGACGCCGGCGAGCAGCAGGCCGACGGCGACGATCCAGACGACCGCTCCGCTGAACCCGGCGTGCGGGAGACGTGCCCGACGCGGTGCTGCTGTGCCTCGGCGATTGTCGACACGACGGCGCTATGCCCTCACCGCGGCGCGAAGACGAGCCGACGCCGACCGTGGGTTCTCGTCGACCTCCCGCTGTGACGGGCGGATCGGCTTCCGGGTCAGCGCCCGCAGCGTCGGCTCCTTGCCACAGACGCAGATCGGGAAGTCGGGCGGGCACGTGCAGCCCTTTGCCTGCTCCGCGACGAACCGCTTCACGATGCGGTCCTCGAGCGAGTGGAACGAGATCACCGCGAGCCGGCCTCCCGGGCGCAGCATCTCGAGCGCCGCGGGAAGGGCGGCCTCGAGGGCGCCGAGCTCGTCGTTCACGGCGATCCGCAGGGCCTGGAACACGCGCTTCGCCGGATGCCCTTCCCCGAACCGCGCGGGGGTCGGGATCGCGAGCTTGATCACGTCGACGAGCTCGCCGGTTCGCGTGAACGGCGTCTCCGACCGGCGCCGGACGATCGCCCTCGCGATCGGCGCCGCGAACCGCTCCTCGCCGTAGCGGCGGAAGATCGTCACGAGCTCGCGCTCGTCCCAGGTGTTGACGATCGCCGCCGCAGTCGGCTCCGACGAGGGATCCATCCGCATGTCGAGTGGCGCATCGGTCGCGTAGGAGAACCCGCGCTCCGGCCGGTCGACCTGCATCGAGGAGACACCCAGGTCGAGCAGGATCGCGTCGGCCTTCACGTCGTTCGCCGCCAGCTGCGCGAGAACGAGCGCGAAGTCGCCGCGCAGGAAGCGGACGTCGACGCCGGCTCGTGCCTTGAACCGGTCGAAGTACGACTTGGCGCCGGGGTCCCGGTCGATCGCGACGAGCTTGCCGCTCCCGGCGAGGTCCTCCGCGAGCAGGCGGGCGTGGCCGCCGGCGCCGAACGTCGCGTCGACGACGGTCTCCCCCGGCCGCACGGCGAGGAGCTCGCGCACCTCGTCCGCGAGGACGGGGATGTGGTCAGCTTCCGTGCGTTGCAAGACGTTCGGCAGCATGCTCGACGCTCCCTTCGACGGCGTTCAGGTGCTTCTCCCATGCGGATGGGTTCCAGAGCTCGAGGTGGTCGTAGTTGCCGGTGACGACCACGTCCTTCTCGAGGTCCGCATGGCGGCAGAGCGTGGCGGGCACGAGGACGCGGCCCGAGCGGTCGACATCGGCCTCGGCGGCGCCCGAGAAGAAGAAGCGGCGAAGCTCGCGGGCCTCGCGCGAGAGCGGGTCGAGGACCGAGATGCGGGCCTCGACGGTCACCTTCCACGTCTCCCGCGGGTAGACCGCGACGTTCCCGTCGAGCCCCCGTGCGAGCACGACGCCGTCACCCAGCGCGTCGCGAAAGCGGACCGGCAGCGTGAGCCGGCTCTTCTCGTCGATCGTGTGCTCGTAGGTGCCGATGAACATCGTTCGCCTGCGTGGCCGATCCGTTCCATGACCTCCACGGATCCCCACTTTACGCCACTTTCTCCCACTTGGCAACCCCTTTGTCGCATGCCGACGCCGACCCATGTCCACGCAGGGCGGTGACGGCTACCCGAGCGGGACGTGACGCGGCGAGACGCCGCGACCGGTGAGCGCCGCCGCACCGCAGCGGGCCGCGAAGGCGACCGCGTCCTGGGCGCTGAGGCCTGACGCGAGCGCGAACGTGAGACCGGCAGCGAAGCTGTCCCCCGCCCCGTAGGCATCCACGACCTCGCCGGGAGGCGACGCCGCGGTGAACGGGCCGCCGGGCCGGGACCAGCCGCCCAGGGCCCCCGACGTCGTGACGACGAGCTCGGGAGCAGGGTCGAGCTCGCCGGCGCGGTACCGCTCCGACTCGTCCTTGCCGCTTCCGATCAATGCGTCGAGCGGGACACCCGCGCGCTTGAGGACGTCGAGCTCGCGAGAGGTCGCGGCCAGCACGCGCGCGCGGCGCGCGTTGACGAGGGCGTCGACGTCACCGGCGACGAAGAAGACCGCGTCCATCGTCGCCAGCTCGTGCCACGGCAGCCGGTCGTCGTGCCCGCGAGGACGTGCCTTGGGGCCGACGGTCGTGATCGTCCGCTCCCCGTGCTCGTCGACGTGGGTGAACGCCCAGCGCTGCGGGCGCTCGTCGGTGGCGTCGTGCACGACGACCCCCCGCGCCTCGAGCTCGGCCTTCGCACGTCTCCCGAGCTCGTCGTCGCCGAGCGCGGTGAACAGGTGCGCCTCGTCGGCGAGCAGCGCGAGCTGGACGGCGCCGACGCCCCCACCGCCCCCCGCCTCCTCCCACTCATCGAACGAGTGGGCGATCTCTCCGCCCGCCGGCACCCGCTCGACACGCGCGAAGCGGATCCACTCGACGTGCCCGACGACGGCGACCCGCATGCAGGGAGTCTGCCGGTTCGGCCGCCCGTCTCACACGTCCGCCCCTCCACGCGTTTCCCTGATGATGGATGCCGTGGCGACGATCCCGCCCTTCGAGTCCTTCTACACCGAGCACGCGGCCGAGGTGCTGCGACTCCTCCGCCGCCGGCTCGGCCGCGAGCGCGCCGACGACGCGTTCCAGGAGACGTTCCTCCGAGCGCTCCGCGCATACGACCGGCTCCGCCACGCCGACCACCTTCGGGCGTGGGTGCTGGTCATCGCCGAGCGCGTCGCCATCGACGCGCATCGACGCGCGGGCGAGCCGACCGACGAGCTGCCGGAGCTCCCCCACCACGACGGGAGGCCGGCGTACGAGGAGCTGGCGTTCCTCACCGACACGCTGCCCACGAAGGAGCGGGCGGCGGTCGTCCTCCGCTACGGCTACGACCTGGACTACGAGCAGATCGCCGCCGCGCTCGACTCCAGCCCGGACGCTGCCCGCCAGGCGACGTCCTCCGGGGTCCGGCGGCTGCGAAGGAGGGCCCAATGACCGTTCCCACCGATCTCGACCAGCGCTTCCGCGACACCGCCGCCCGGGCCGGGCTGCTCGACGCCGCCTACGACGTCATCGACAGCGAGCTCGGCCCGCTCCTTGCGGCGGTCACCGACCGCGGCCTCGCGCGGATCACGTACGACCCCGATCCCGAGCAGGAGCTCGAGCGGCTTGCCCGCGTCGCCGGCCCGCGCGTCCTCCGCGTCCCGCGGGCGCTCGACGCGGCCCGCCGCGAGCTCGACGACTACTTCGCCGGCCGCCGCAGGATCTTCGATCTCCAGCTCGACCTCAGAGGCCAGGCGCCGTTCGCCGCCACCGTGCTCGACGAGCTCGCACGCGTGCCCTACGGGCACACGGCGACCTACGGCGACCTGGCGAGCCGCGCTGGAAATCCACGCGCGGCCCGCGCGGTCGGGATGGTCATGAACCGAAACCCGATCCCGATCGTCCTGCCGTGCCACCGTATCGTCGGCGCCTCGGGCAGCCTCGTCGGGTACGGCGGCGGCCTCGAGCGGAAGGAGCACCTGCTCCGGCTCGAGGGCGCCATCCTGTGACGCGCGCTACGCGAGCAGCCGGTAGCCCACGCCCCACTGGTTCACGACGAGGCCGTCGGCGCCCTCCGCCTCCAGCTTCCGGCGGAGCCGCGAAGCGTGCGAGTCGACCGTGCGCGTCCGAATGCCGTTGCCGCGGATTCCCCAGATGTCGCGGAGCAGCTCCGTCTTCGTGAACACCCGCCGGGGATCGCTCGCCAGCTTGGCGACGAGCTCGTACTCGCGACCTGACAGCCGCACGGCCACCTCGCCGACCCGCACCTGACGTGCGCGATGATCGACGACGAGCGGCCCCGCCTCCACGACGTCGGCCTGACCGAACGTCGAACGGCGGAGCAGCGCCCGGACGCGTGCGAGGAGCTCGAGGTAGACGTCGCGAGGGACGGCGTCGTCGGCGCCGCTCTCGAGCGCACGCACGCGGACGATGGGCTCGGCGCCCGGGTCGGTCAGCACGATCACCGGGACGTTCCGGTCCCACGATCGCCCGGGCTCGCCGGCGCGCAGTCGCCGGCAGAGCTCGGGCTCGCCCGCGATGACGACATCGGGGAGCAGCCGCTCCGCCAGGTCGAGCGCCCGCCCGGTCCAGGCTGCCTCGAACACCGTGAAGCCGTCCGCGCGCAGCTGCCGCTCGAGGTACTCCCTCGAACCCTGCTCCTGCTCGGCGAGGAGAACGGCGTTGGCTGGCACGCTGCGACGGTAGAGCGCCGCACGGCCCGACACCAGATGTCCATTGCGCCGGTTGTGTGACGATTGCCCCACATGCGTCCGGACGAGGCAGGGATCGAAACGCTCGCGCTGACGGCGAACGGCCTTCGCTTCCACGCGCTCGCGGCCGGCCCGCCCGACGCGCCGCTGGTCCTCCTCCTGCATGGATTCCCCGAGCTCGCCCGGTCGTGGCGACACCAGCTACCGGCGCTCGGCGCCGCCGGGTACCGGGCGGTCGCGCCGGACATGCGCGGGTACGGCGACACCGAGATGCGCGGGCCGTACGACGTCGGGACGCTCGTGCGCGACGTGACCGGCCTGATCGCCTCGCTCGGCCGCGGGCGAGCCGTCGTCGTCGGGCACGACTGGGGCGGCGCGGTCGCCTGGTCGGTCGCGGCGCTCGCGCCCGACGTCGTGGAGCGGCTCGTCGCGGTGAACTGCCCTCCGGCGTCGGCGCTCGCGGACGCCCTCCGGCACTCGAAGGCGCAGCGGAAGAAGTCGCGCTACATCTTCCTCTTCCAGGTGCCGTGGCTGCCCGAGCGGCGGATGGCGAAGGACGGCGCCGCCGTCGTCGCGCGCGCCCTCGTCGGCGGCTCGTACCGCAAGGGCGTCTGGCCGCAGGAGGAGCTCGACGCCTACCGCGCCGCGTTCGCGCGGCCGGGCCGGGCGAAGGCGGCGATCGACTGGTACCGCGCGGCGTTCCGCCGGTCACTTCGGCGTCGACGCCGCGGGTCGTCGCCGCGCGTCGCAGCGCCGACGCTCATCCTGTGGGGCGTCGAGGACCGCTTCCTCGAGCGCGACCTCGTATCGCCCGACCGCTTGCGCCGCGTCCTGGCTGACGGCAACGTTCCCGAGGTGATCTTCATCGACGACGCCGGCCACTTCGTCCAGAACGAGGTGCCCGAACGGGTGAACGAGGAGCTCCTCCGGTGGCTCGGGCCGCCCTCGCCGTAGCCGCGCTCGCGTCCGCGACCGCGTCGTGGGTCACGGGCTCACCGCTTCCCGAGCCGCGGACGGAGGTGGCGGCGGCCGCGCTCGGCTCGCGGATCGTCGTCGTCGGCGGGTTCCTCGCGAACGGCGGCAACTCGCGGCGGGTGGACTCGTACGACCCGCGACGCGACTCGTGGACGCGTCTCCCCGACCTGCCCGTCTCCGTCGACCATGCCGCGGCGGCTTCGTGGCGAGGCCGGCTGGTCGTCGTCGGCGGCTACGGCGCCGACCGCGAGCCCCTCCGCGCGGCGTTCCTCTACGACGGTCGCCGCTGGCAAAGGCTGCCCGCGCCGCCCGAGGAACGGGCAGCGGCGGCCGCCGCCGCGACGTCGGACGGCCGCGTGTGGGTCGTCGGCGGGCGCACTCGCTCGGGGCTCGCGACGCGGGCGCTGTCCCTCGACCTCCGCACACTCCGCTGGCGCGCCGTGCGCGGCCCGCGGCCGCGCGAGCACCTCGCCGCGACCGCGCTCGCAGGCCGCGTCTTCGCGATCGGCGGCCGACTCGCCGGGTACGACACGAACCTCGCTGCCGTGGAGGCGTACGACCCGAGAACGAACCGCTGGTCGCGCCTTCCCGACCTGCCCGATCCCCGCGGCGGCACGGGTGCGACCTCGATCGCGGGGCGGATCGTGTCCGTCGGCGGCGAGTCTCCCGGCGGGGACGAACAGGACCGTGTGGGCGCTCCGGCCCGGCGCGCGGAGCTGGACGGCGCTGCCGGACCTCCCCACCCCGCGTCACGGCCTCGGCGTCGTCGCGTTCGGTGGCCGCGTCTGGGTGATCGCCGGTGGCCCACAGCCGGGCCTGACCGTCAGCGGCGTGGTCGAGTCGCTGCCTATCCCGTGAGTGCCGCGACGGCTGCGTCGACGTCGTCGTCCGTGTTGTAGACGTGGAACGAGAGCCGAGCGTTCCCCGCCCGCACGGCGGCTCGCACGCCGGCAGCCGCCAGTCGCTCGGCCGCGCCGTCTGCCTCGACGGGCACGATCGCGCTGTTCGAGGGATCGAGCCCCATCGCCTCACGGAAGCGGTTGGCGAGCCGCACGTTGTGCGCATGGATCTCGTCGATGCCGATCTCGAGCAGGGTTTCGAGCGCGGTCGCGCCGCCGACCCACGAGAACCAGGCGGGTGAGATGTCGAAGCGCCGCGCGGTCTCGTCGAGCCGCAGCGGCGGACCGTAGTACCCGTTCCGGTAGTCGTCCGTCGCCCACCAGTTCGCCATGACCGGCTCGAGCCGCTCGGCAAGCCGACGACCGACGACCATGAACGCTGCGCCGCGGGGCGCGAGGAGCCACTTGTACGCCGCGCAGACGACGAGGTCGGCGTGCCCTGCGTCGACCGGCAGCCAGCCCGCCGCCTGGGTCGCGTCGACCACCACGAGTGCGCCGTGGTCACGAGCGACACGGGCCACCTCGGCGACGTCGGCGACCTCGCCCGTCGCCGACTGGACGGCGCTGAAGGCAACGAGATCCGTTCGCTCGTCGATCTCGTCGACGAGGCGATTCGGAGCGACGTACCGGACGTCCACGCCGCGCCGTCCCTGCACCAGCCACGGGAACAGGATCGACGTGAACTCGATGTCGGGCACGAGGACACGGGCTCCATCCGGGAGCGCCGTCGCCAGATGGGACACGAGTTGCGACACCGTGCTCCCGAGCGCCACGTCCTCCGATGCCGCCCCGACGAGCCGCGCGAAGAGCCCGCGTGCCTCGTCGGCCGCGTCCGCCCACGGCTCCCAGCTGGTCGCACCGACGCGCCAGTCGCCGAGCGCCGCCTGCAGGCGGTCGAACGCCCGCTGCGGCGGCAGACCGTAGGACGCGGTGTTCAGGTACCCGCGGCCGCGCTCCCCCCACTCGTCATGAGCCAGACTGAGGGTCATCGAGGGATGAGTATCTCTGTCGAGCAGCTCGAAGCCGGAAGGTAGTTGCGGCCCGCGAAGCGGGACGCCTTTAGGGATCTGCCCCGCCGAAGGCGGGGATCAAGCCGCAGGATTCGGCTCCTGCCGAATCCTGCCTGGCGAGCAAGCTCACAGCCGCCCGCTCTTCATCACGCCCCAGAGGAGCCAGAGGCCGAAGGCGCCGGAGATGACGAAGCCGACGACGGACAGGAGGTGGAGCCCGAGGAGGTGCGGCCCGTCCTCCGCGAGCACGCCGATGAGCGACGACCCGACGAGCCCGCCGAGGATCACGAGCGCGACGGCGATCCGGTTGACGGAGACGTCGATGTGGTGCGCGAGGTCGTCGATGCCCGGGTTCGAGATTCGCATCTGAAGCTCCCCGTCGCGGAGCTCGTTGAGCACGTCGTGCACCTGGCGCGGCATCTCGAGCGCGATCTCGGCGAGCTCCTGCACCTCCTGCCGCGCACGCAGCGCGAGTCGCTTCGGCGACAGCCGGTCGGCGATCAGCTGCTTCGCGTACGGGCGGGCGACCTCGAACACGTTGAAGTCGGGATAGACCTCGGCAGCGACCGAGCCGAGCGTGGCAATCGCCTTGTCGAGGATCACGAACCGCGTCGGCAGCCGCAGGTTCATCGCGTAGATGAGGTCGAGCCCCTCGCGGATCGCCTCGATCGGGTCGATGTCGGAGAGCCGCGCGCCGTAGTAGCGGTAGTAGAGCTCCTCGAGCCGCGAGCGCAGCTCGTCCTCGCGTTCGCGCGGGTACCGCACGCCGAGGTCGGCGAGCCGGCGCGGCAGCGCGGCGACGTTCTCGGTCGCCGCGTCGACGAAGAGACGCGTGAGGCGCGCCATGTCGGCATCGGTCAGGCGGCCGGCGAGCCCGAAGTCGACGAGCCCGAGTCGGCCGTCGTCCAGGTGGAGGATGTTGGCGGGGTGCGGGTCCCCGTGGAAGAACGCGTGGCGGAAGATCATCGTCATCCACGCGTCCGTGAGGCGGTAGGCGAGGTCACGCCGCTCCTCGTCCGACCACGACTCGAGCTCGAGGTCCCGGACGTGCATCCCCTCGAGCCGCTCGAGCGTCAGGAGGCGGCCGGTGGTGTACCGCCACCAGACGCGCGGCACCGCGACGCGATCGTCGCCCGCGAAGTTCCTGCGGAACGCCTCGGCGTTGCGCGCCTCCTGCTGGTAGTCGAGCTCCTGCCGGATCGAGCGCCCGAACTCGTCGACGAGCTCCCCCGTGTCGATGAAGTCGAGCTGCCGCACCCGCTCGCGGACGAAGCCGGCGGCGGAGCCCATCAACCGGAGGTCGGACTCGATCTGGCGCGGCGCCGAGGGGCGCTGCACCTTGACGACGACGTCGACGCCGGTTGGCAGCGTCGCGCGGTGCACCTGCCCGATCGACGCGGCTGCGATCGGCCGCTCGTCGAAGTCCACGAACGCGCGCTCGACCGTGAGGCCGAGCTCCTCGTGGACGACCCGCTCGACGTCCTCCATCGGGAACGGCGTCACGTCGTCCTGCAGCTTCCGGAGCTCCACGATCATGTCCGGCGGGACGATGTCCGGCCTCGTCGAGAGGAGCTGGCCGAACTTCACGAACGTCGGGCCGAGCTCGTCGAGCATCTCGCGCAGACGGCGGCCGCGGTCGGCGTCGGGCTCGCCGTTCGACGCGCGACGGCGGTCGAGGAGGTAGCCGAAGCCGTGCCGCGTCGCGACGCGGCCGATCTCCGTCATCCTGCCGAGGCTGCGCTGGGACTCGGCGGCCACGTGTGGGTGCTAGTGCGCGACCTTGGCGGGGTCGTGCTCGAGGAGCCGGATCCGGTGCTCGAGCTGCGCGACCCGCAGCGCGAGGTCGTCCATCTCCTCGCGGCGCACGAGGCCCGCCTTCGCGACGCCCGCTCGAACGCCTCGTCGCGGCGCACGCCGAGCCGGTCGGCCTCGGCGCGCCACGCCTGCAGCGTGTCGCGGACGGCGCCGCGCATCGCGTCGCGATCGGCGCCCACTCGCCGCGCCAGGTCGTCCGCGAGCTCGTCGGCCGCCTCGAGGCCGAGCGTCGCGAAGCCGATGCCGGCGAGCAGGAGCTCGGAGACGGGCCGCGGCCCGTCGTCTGCCTGGGCGCTCATGGCCCCAAGTGTAGGAGGCCCGAAGGGTCAGCGTGCGCGGCCGTGCGGCCTGCGACCGCTGCGGCGCTGCCGACGACGCTCGCGCTGGGACGCCTCGCTCGCCGAGCGGGGCGCCTCGGGCGGTGCGACGGTGCCCGCCGCAGCCACCGCCGGCGTACCGAGCGCCGGCTCGACCGGCTCGGGGGTGCCGACCGACACGACCGGCTTCGCGGCCGCGCCTGCGCTGCATCGCCTGGCGCTTGTACTCGGGCGCCTTCTCGAGCAGGACGGCGAGGAACGGCGCCGCGATGAAGAGCGTCGAGAAGGCGGAGATGCCGATGCCGATGAGGATCGCGAACGCGAAGTCCTTCAGCGTGTCGCCGCCGAAGAAGAAGAGCGCGCCGACCGGCAGCGAGCGTGATGAACGTCGTCGCCAGCGACCGCCGCACGGTCTCCCAGACGGACGTGTTGACGATCTGGGCGATCGGCGGCGTGGCGCATGAGCGGGAGGTTCTCGCGCACGCGGTCGAAGACGATGATCGTGTCGTAGATCGAGTAGCCGATGATCGTGAGGAACGCCGCCACCGTCGCGGCGGAGACCTCGCGCCCCGAGAGCGAGTAGACCCCGAGCGCGATCAGCCCGTCGTTGACGATCGTCCGCAGGATCGGCACCGCGAACCGCCACTGGAAGCGAATCGAGACGTAGATCGTGATCAGCAGGAACGAGACGATGATCGCGACGATCGCGCTCCGGAGGATCTGCTCGCTGAAGCTCGCCGAGACGTTTCGGGTCTCGGTGAACGACGCGTCGAGCTCGGCGCGAGAGCGCCGTCTGGATCTGCCGCTGCTCCGCGGTCGTGCAGCTCCTCCGTGCGCACCGAGAACTCGGTGAACGTGCCACCGGACTGCTCCTCGCCGCGCCCGAAGATCTGTCGCGTCGGCGAAGCCGAGCTGACCGAGCTCGTCGCGGACGCGTCGAGACCGTCTGCGCCTGCTCGCGTCGTGAACGCGAGCTGACTGCCGCCCTCGAAGTCGATCCCGAGGTTGAGCCCCTTGACGGCGATGGAGCCGATCGAGATCGCGATCAGCGACGCCGGCGATCGAGAACCAGATGCGCCGCTTGCCGACGAAGTCGATCTTCAGCCAGTCCGGGATCCGCTGCGGCGTGGTGCCCATGAACCGGGCGTTCTCGAACCAGTTGAACCGCGCCAGGAGGACGAGCAGCGCGCGCGTCGCGAAGACGGCCGTGAGCAGCGAGACGCCGGTGCCGAGGAGCAGCATGAAGGCGAACCCGCGGACGCCGGCGGTCGCGACCGCGAACAGGACGAGGGCGGTGATCGCGGTGACGACGTTCGCGTCGAGGATCGTCGTGAAGCCCTTCGTGTAGCCCGTGAAGACGGCTGACCGGACCGATCGCCCGGCGGCGCGCCTCCTCCTTGATGCGTTCGAAGATGACGATGTTCGCGTCGGCCGCGACGCCGATCGCGAGGATCAGGCCGGCGAAGCCCGGGCAGCGTCAGCGTGACGTTGAAGAGCAGGATCGTCGCCGTAGAGGAACGTCGCGTTGATCGCGAGGCCGATCACCGCGACGAGACCGAGCGAGCGGTAGGCGATGAGCAGGAACAGCGCGACGAGGATCAGGCCGCCGACCGCTGCGCGGAGCGCCTCCTCGAGCGAGTCCTCGCCGAGCGTCGCCGAGATCGCGGTCTGGTCGAGCGTGCGGAACTCGACGGGGAGCGCGCCCGTCTGCAGGACGAGCGCGAGGTCCTTCGCATCGCCGATGTTCCCGATGCCGGAGATCTGCGCGCCGTTCGAGCCGGTGATGCCGCCCGGGTACTCCTCGAAGTCGATCGTCGGATACGACTTGATCTCGCGGTCGAGCACGATCGCGAAGCTCTGGAGCCAGTTCTGGTAGTCGCCCTGGCCGCCGCCGACCGGTGTTGAAGAGGAGCTTGCCGCGCTGCGCGATCTCGCGCGTGATGTCCTCGAACTTCTCCGCGCCCGAGTCCGTGAAGTCCATCAGCACGATCGGCTCGCCGGTGCGCGTGTCGAAGTCCTGCCGCGTCCCGCCGAGGTCGAGGTCCTCGCCCGTCATCTCCGGCACGTCGGGCGGCGTGTAGCGGAAGAGGTAGTAGTAGTTGCGGCTCGGGTTCAGCTCGCCGACGCCGGGGCAGCTCTCCTCGCCGATCCCGCAGCTGACGACCACGGTCTCGGGTGGCACGGCGAAGAGCTTGTGCCCGGCGGGCAGCTTGCCGTCCCACTTCGCGAGCGCCGCCTGCTTCGCTGCTCACCGGCCCGACGACGAGCTTCTTGCCCTTCGTCCGGAAGACGTAGTACGTGTCGGGCTCGCCCTTCGCCGCGAGCGCCTGCTGGCCCGCGAGCAGGTCGTAGAGCTTCGGCGGTCGCGATCGGCTGCCTCGTGCGGGCGTCGATCGAGGGCGCAACGAGGTTCGCCTGCAGGTCGAACAGCTCGAGCTGCGCGGTCTTGCCGATGATCGCGGCGGCCGAGGCCGGGATCCTTGACGCCGGGCAGCTGGATCGAGATCTGGTCGTCGCCCTGCGTGCGGATCTCGGGCTCGGTCGATGCCGAGCTTGTCGACGCGGTCGCGCATGATCGAGACCGACCGGTCGAGATCCTCCTCGGTCAGCTCGCGATCGCGCGGCGGCACCGCCTGCAGCGTCACCTCGAGCCCGCCCTGGAGGTCGAGACCGAGCGTCGGCCCCTGCTGGAGCGGCGACGCGGGAACCGCGAGCAGCCCGACCCCGACGAGGGCCGCGGCGACGAGCGCGACGACGATGAGCTGCGGCGCGGCGGGTCATGTGCGGGCCGCTCAGGTTAGCGGCGGTCGAGCGCTGCGGTGTCCTCCGGGGCCTCCTCGCTCACGGAATCCTCGGAGTCGGCAACACCGTCTTCATCTTCCGGGCTTCTGCGGCCTCGTCGGCGTCCTCGTCCAGCTCGTCGTCCTCGTCTTCCGGGCTTCACGACGCCGCCGACGGCACGCCGCGCGATCCGCACCTGGATGCCCTCGGCGATCTCGACGATCAGGTCGTCCTCCTCGTCGATGTCACGGACGATGCCGTACAGGCCGCCGACGGTGAGCACCTCGTCGCCGGGCTCGACCGACGAGAGCAGTTGCTGCTGCTTCTGCTGGCGCTGCCGCTGGGGCCGGATCAGCAGCACCCAGAGCAGGACGAACATCGCGAGGAGCAGGATCAGGCTTGCCAAGGTTCCTCCTTCGGGTCCGCGCGGCGAGCGAGGCGAGCACGTCGCGGCGGTAGGCGTCGAACGCCCCGCGCGTGATCGCATCCCGCGCGCCGGCGGTCAGTCTCAACGTGAACCACAGATTATGCAGCGTGAGGAGCCGCAGCCCGAGGATCTCCTGCTGGTTCAGCGAGGTGGCGCACGAACGCCCGCGTGAACCGCGCGCACGCCGGGCAGCCGCAGCCCTCCTCGAGCGGCCGCGGATCGCGCGCGAAGCGCGCGTTCCGGAGGTTCAGCCGCCCCTGGGCGGTGAGCGCCGAGCCGGTCCGCGCGGTACGGGTCGGGAGGACGCAGTCGAACATGTCGATGCCGCGCGCGACCACCTCGAGGATCCCCTCCGCGTCCCCGATGCCCATGAAGTAGCGCGGGCGTTCCGCCGGGAGCGCGGGCGCCGCCCAGCTCGACGGTGTCGAGCATCTCCTCGCGGCTCTCGCCGACCGCGAGCCCGCCGAGCGCGAAGCCGTCGAACGGCAGGGACGGTGATCCCCTCGATCGAGCGGCCCCGGAGGTCGGGGTCGACGCCGCCCTGCGCGATCCCGAAGCGGAGCTGGCCTGCGCGCGCGCGGCGCGTCGACCTGCCGCTCGGCCCAGAGCTGCGTCCGCCTGACCGCCTCCTCGTGCTCGGCGCGCGAGACACCGGCGGGCGGGCAGATGTCGAGGCACATCGCGATGTCCGAGCCGAGTCGCCGCTGGATCTCGGCGACGCGCTCGGGCGTCAGGCGCTCCGGCGCTCCGTCGTAGACCGAGCGGAACGTGACGCCGTCGTCGTCGACCGCGAGCAGCGTGTCGCGCAGCGAGAAGACCTGGAAGCCGCCCGAGTCGGTGAGGATCGGGCCGTCCCAGCCCGAGAACGCGTGGAGCCCGCCGAGCTCCTCGATCACGTCCTCGCCCGGCCGCAGGTGCAGGTGGTACGTGTTCCCGAGGATCACGTGCGCCCCGAGCTCGCGCACCTCGTCCGGGTGGAGGCTCTTGACGGTCGCCTTCGTCCCGACCGGCATGAACGCCGGCGTGGGGATCTCGCCGTGGGCCGTGCGGATGACGCCGGCGCGGGCCGCGCCGTCGGTCGCCTCGAGGCTGAAGCTCATGGCCTGCGTGGGACGCGCGGCGCGAGCATCGGCGGCACGCTACCGCAGGCCGCACGTGATGCGAGAATCGCGGCGTGGACTCCACATCGCTCCCGGAGGAGTTCGACGTCCCGCTCACGACGGGGGCGGGACTGTCCGGCGGGACGCAGTTCGACGACGTGCCCGACACGGAGACGCTCGACATCGGCGAGCTCGCCGGCGATCCCGCGATCGCGTTCCGGCGCACGCTCGGCATGTTCGCGACCGGCGTCACGGTGCTGACGACGCTGCGCGGCGACCAGGTGCACGGGATGACGGCGAACGCGTTCATGTCCGTCTCCCTCTCCCCTCCGCTCGTCCTCATCTCGCTCGAGCGGCGTGCGCGGCTCTGCTCGATGCTCCACGAAGGGACGCGGTTCGGCGTCAGCGTCCTCGCCGACGGGCAGGCGGGCCTCTCCGACCGGTTCGCCGGGCGAGCGGAGCGACGACCTTCCGGAGGCGCGCTTCGTGACCGTCCGCGAGACGCCGCTCGTCGACGGCGCGCTCGCGCACCTCGTCGCACGCGTCGTCCGCTCCTACTGGGGCGGCGACCACTCGCTCTTCCTCGGGCAGGTCGAGTACGCCCGCTACGGCGAGGGCCGGCCGCTGCTCTTCCACGGCGGTCGCTACGAGCGGATCGTCGACGACCTGGGCGCGTTCTCGGCGCTCCCGAGAGAGCTGCTCGATCCGCTCCTCGACCGGGGCGAGGAGGTCAGCTTCGCCGACGGCCAGACGGTGATGCGGCTCGGCGAGCGGGCGGACGCGCTGTACCTGCTGCTCGAGGGCACGGTCCGGATCGAACGCCCAGGACGGGTGACGCAGATCGGTCGTGGCGACCTGGTCGGTGAGATCGAGGTGCTCGCCGGCGGCCCCCGCACCGCGAACGTCCACGCCGAGGGCCCCGTCCGCGCGCTGCGCGTCCCACGGGACGCGGTCATCGCCGCCCTCGAGGCCGACTCGCGCGCGGCGATGGCGCTGATCGAGGTGCTCGCGAGCCGGTTCCGCGAGACGGCCTAGCGGCTCAGTCGATCGCGGGCAGCTCGGCGAGCCAGGGTGTTCGATAACCCGTCCGGTGCCATAGCACCGGGAAGAACGACTCGTCGAGCGAGAGGTCGCCGCGCTTGCGGTAGCGGGAGTAGTTCAGGTCGACGTTCTCGTGGTGGAAGCGCACCTCGGCCGGGATCATGTGCGAGACGAGCGCCATCCGCGCCACCGACGGCGTTCTCGTTCGGCGCGGAGCCGTGCCAGCAGAGGCCGTGGTGGAACGAGCCGCCGCCCGCCTTCACGACGACCGGCACGGTCTCGACCTCCGTGCCCTCGGGTGCGGCCGACCGGGCCGGCGCGAGCCAGTCCTCCGGGGCGTGGAACTGCGAGCGCTCGGGCGGCGACACGGGCCAGCGGTGGGAGCCGCGGGACGTAGGCCACGGGTCCCGCGTCGGCGGTCGTGTCGTGGAGCGAGAGCCAGCAGGTGAGCATCACCGGCGGCACGAGGTAGCCCGCGTACGACGCATCCTGGTGGAAGCCGATCGCCTTCGTCCCGGGCGGCTTCCAGAGGACGTTGTCCTGGAGGATCCGCGTCCCCGACCAGCCCGAGAGCTGCCCGGCCAGCCGTCCCGACGCGTTCGTGGAGGACCATCGCCGCGATCGTCTCATCCGCCTTCCACCCGTTGCAGATCTGCCGCGTGCGGTCCTCGGGATCACGGCCCGGCACCCAATTGACCTCGTCGGGCCTGATCCCGGTCTCGTAGTCGCCGTCGAAGATCCCCTCGTACCGCTCGCGCAGGAGCTCGAGCGCCCGGTCGGAGATGAGGCCCTCCTCGACGATGAGGAAGCCGTCGCGGTCGAACGACTCGATCTGGTCGGGCGTGAGGGTCTCGATTGTCGTCAGCGCTGCGGTCACGAGCGCGGCCTCGTCTTGTCGGGGTCGTAGAACGGGAAGCGGACGACGGTCGCCGGGATCCGCTTCTGGTGGCCGTCGAGCTTGCCGACCTCGACCTCGGTCCCGGGCTCGGCGTACTGGACGGCCATGCGGCACAGGGCGATGTTCTTCTTGAGCACGGGCGAGCGCGTGCCCGACGTGACCACGCCGACCTGCGAGCGGCCGACGTGGACGCAGTCGCCGTGTCCGGCGGTCTCGTTGCCCTCGAGCTCGAGCCCGACGAGGCGCCGCTGCGGGTGCGCCCTGCGCTCGGCGAGCGCCTCGCGCCCGACGAAGTCGTCCTCCTTGTCCTCGGGCACGGTGAAGCCGATCCCGGCCTCGAACGGGTCGACCTGGTCGTCGAACTCGTACCCGGCGAAGATGAGCCCGGCCTCGATGCGCAGCATGTCGAGCGCCTCGAGCCCGAGCGGCGTCAGCCCCCGCGGCGACCCCACCTCGAGGACGCGGTCCCAGAGCGCGGGCGCGTCCTTCGGGTGGCAGAAGAGCTCGTAGCCGAGCTCGCCCGAGTAGCCCGTGCGCGAGGCGATGAGCGGGATCCCCGTCGGGCCGTCGACCCGCGCGACCGAGAAGCGGAACCACCGGAGCTCGGCGAACGGCGTCTGCGCCGGCGACGTCCAGACGATCTCGGAGAGGATCTCGCGCGAGAGCGGCCCCTGCACCGCGACGTTCGAGAGGTCGTCCGTCGACTCCTTGACCCACACGCGGAGCCCGAGCCGCTCGGCCTGCTCGCGGAGCCAGACGCCGCCGTACTCGGAGCCGCCGACCCAGCGGAAGTTGTCCGCGCCGAGCCGGAAGACGGTTCCGTCGTCGAGCATCCCGCCCGTCTCGTTGCACATGGCGGTGTAGACGACCTGGCCGTCCGCGAGCCGCCGGACGTCCCGTGTGACCGTCGCCTGGAGGAGCGCCTCGGCGTCCGGCCCGAGCACCTCGAACTTCCGGAGCGGCGAGAGGTCCATGATCGCGGCCCGCTCGCGGCACGCCCAGTACTCGTCGACGGCGCCGTGGTTGTCGTAGGACGTCGGGAGCCAGTAGCCGTTGTACTCCGTGAACCGCGACGTCAGCGCCGACGTGCTTCGGGTGGAAGCCCGTCTCGCGCGTCAGCCTCGGCTCGGAGGCCGGTGTCACTCGGTGCGCGATCGCCGCCGAGAACCGCTGCTTCGCCGGGTAGACGCGGACGTGCACCTCCGTCGGGTTCCACCCGTTCGCGGCGTCGATGTCGTCCGGGCACGCGCTCGAAAGGCAGATGAGGTCGGTCGCGGCGCGCAGCAGGACGTAGTCGCCGGGCCGCGACCACGGCTCGTCGAGGAAGTACGCGTTGTTCGCGTCGAACGCCGTGTTGTAGAAGAAGTTGATCGCCGGCCAGCCCCTCCGCGGCTCGATCGTGTACGGCGTCAGCTCGCCGTTGAAGTTGTCCGAGCAGTTCACGTGGCCGAAGTACCCCATGTCCTCGTAGTACTTCGCCGTGCAGGCGAGCCCGAACGTGTCGTGGCGCCCGACCGTGTCGCGGACGACCTCGACGAGCGCCTCGAGGTCGTGATCGAAGAACTTGGAGTAGAGGCCGGGCTGTGGGTACGCGCTTCCCATCAGCGACCGCGTGGCGGTCGAGTCGAGCCCGCGCTCCCTGCCCGCCTGCAGCTTCCCGGCGTTGAACGCGAGGAAATCGGAGCACTGGCGTCCCTGGACGTCGATGATCTGGATGTACTCGCCCCGCCTTCACCTCGTACGCGAGCGCCGAGGCGCGGTCGACCTGGAAGTCGAGCCGCGGGTCGGCGAGCGGCTCCGGGAGACGCGGCTCGAGCTCCTCGAGCGGCCTCGCCCGGGCGATCTCGAGCTCGAGGTCGGACGCGGGGACGCCGCCGTCGATGACCTCCTCGCCCGACGCCGGTGCCCCGACGACCACGAGGAGCGGCCGCTCCGCCCGAAGCGTCGTCTCCGAGCCCGGCGGCGTCGACAGGCCCGAAGAGCACCGCCGCCTTCGCGCGCGTCGGGTCGGCGCCACGAGCCGCGACCGCCGCGACGACCTCCGAGGCGCCGTCCTCGTTCGACCCCACGAGCGACCGGAGGATCGTCGCGTCGCCGTCGGGCGCGACGCCGAGCCCGTCGAAGCCGTCCGAGCCGAAGCCGAGCACGGTCAGCTCGGCGCGCTGGCCGCCGTCGAGGTCGCGAACCGTGAGCCGGTCGTCCGGCTCGAGCAGGATCGCGGTCGCCGCCCCGCGCCGGACGCGGTGTCGCTCGCGTCCGGGGTCGCGCGGCACGAGCCCCGGGACGAGCAGGCGCGGGCGGGCGGCGGCCACGCGCTAGGCCTTCGCCGGTTCCTTCGCCTCCTGGGCCTCGGCCTCGGCGACCAGCTGCTCGGCGAGCTCCCGCTTGCCGGCGGCGTCGAGCTTCTTGACCTCGTTCTCGACCGCGCGCCGGTTGTACGACTGGTTCCAGTAGTCGAGCGACTCGAAGCCCAGCAGCACCGCCTTGCCGACGAACTGGCGCAGCACCTCGTTCGTCGGGCCCATCACCCAGCCGGCCTTCGCGTCGCGGACGTAGCGCTCGAGCTCCATGTCGCGCTTGTAGCCCGAGCCGCCGCATGCGTGCAGCATCTTGTCGACGACCGTCGCCGTGTTCTGGGCGGCGACGAACTTGATCTGCCAGGCCCAGTGGAGGAAGTTGCCGCGCGCGAGCACGCCCGGCTCGAGGACGACGGTGTTGTTCTGCGTCGCGCCGTCGAACGCCTGCGCGACCGACATCACGAACAACCGACGACGCGTTCGTCTCCATGACCGCCTGACCGACGTAGTCCTGGATCGTCGGATAGTCGGCGACACGCATGCCGACGTCGACGTGCTTCTTGCGCGTCGTGTGGCGCTTCGCGATGTCGATCGTGCCGAGCGCGAGCCCGTTCCACACCGACGACGAGCCGATCAGGAACCACGGGTCGACGGCCTCGTCGTTGGACGTCGCGCCGTCACCCTCCGGCCCGACGATCTGCGTGCCGGGGATCTCCACGTCGTTGAACGCGATCGCGCCTGACTGGTTCCCGCGGAGGCCGAGGGCGTCCCACAGCGAGGGCTGCGCCTCACAATGCTCCTTGTCGATCACGAAGACCGAGAGGTCGTCGTAGCCCTTGAACTCGGGGCTGGTGGTCTGGACGACGTAGAAGTCGGCGAAGCCGCCCGACGTCGTCCACGACGCCTTCTTCGTGACGCGGTAGCCGCCGTTCGAGCGCTCCGCCTTCGACGAGATCGGGTACCAGAAGTGCGATCCCGTCTCGGGGTCGGAGTACGACAGCGTCCCGATCACCCCCGTGTTGAGCGGCCGGATGTACTTGTCGACCAGCTCGGGCGTCGGGCGGAGCATGATCGCCTGCACCGCGCCGACGTGCATCACGTAACACATCGCCGTCGACGCGCAGCCGTACCGGGCGATCGTCTCGCACGTCATCGAGAACGCGACGTGGTTCTCGCCGAGGCCGCCGTACTCCTCGGGCACGGTCAGCCCCAGGAAGCCGTGCTCGCCGAGCAGCTCGAGGTTGCGCCGCGGGAACAGGAGCTCGTCGTCGGAGCGCTTCGCGTTCGCGCGCATCTCCTTCTCGCAGAGCTCGATCAGCGTCGCGCGAAGCTCCTGCTGCCGGTCGGTGAGGACCCAGTCCGGATCCCAGTCGTAGCCGAGTCCCCAGAACGGCTCGGAGCCCCACATCTTCTCGGACATGCTGCAACCCCCGGGTCGTCGGTATCCGGGCCATCGTACGACTCCGCCTCCGACGGCGGCAAGACACCATTGCCGTGCGGGAAACGCTGTGTCGCTGGTGGCGGTCGCTCGTGCCAGGCACGAAGGCATGTCCCCGCCGGACGTGTCGTGAACGATCAGCCGAACAGCCGAGAGCGGCTTGGGACCGTCTACGGCCGCGCCGCCCGGGAAGGAAATCGTGCCAGGCACGAAGTCATGTCCGCAGAGGACGTGCCCGGCCCGTCCGGACAGGACGTGCTCTCAGAGGACGAGCATCGCGTCGCCGAACGAGTAGAAGCGGTACCGCTCGCGGATCGCGAGCCCGTACAGCTCCCGCGTGGCGTCGATGCCCGCGAACGCCATCACCAGCGCGAGGAGCGTCGTCCGCGGGAGGTGGAAGTTCGTCAGGAGCGCATCGACGCGCCGGAAGGCGAAGCCGGGCGTGATGAAGAGCTCCGTGCGGCCCTCGAGCGGCCCGCCGCGGGCGAGCGTCTCGAGCACGCGCGTCGTCGTCGTGCCCGACGGCGAGGACCCGCTCGGCCGCCTCGATCCGCGCCCAGGCCGCCTCCTCGACCCGGTAGCGCTCGCCGTGGATCGCGTGCTCCTCGACCGTCTCGGTCGTGAGCGGCCTGAACGTGTCGAGGCCGACGTGCAGCGTGACCGCCTCGTGGTCGAGGCTCGCGAGGAGCTCGGGTGTGAAGTGGAGCCCGGCGGTGGGCGCCGCCGCGGAGCCGGGATCGCGCGCATAGACCGTCTGGTAGCGCTCCGGGTCGGCCGGCGTCTCGTGCACGTACGGCGGCAGCGGCAGCTCCCCGTCGGGCTCGCCGGCGAGCTGCACGCACCCACCGCCCCTCTCCGAGCGGCTCGACGAGCTCGACCGGCGAGGCCGGAGCCGCGAGCCGCTGAGCCGCTCGCCCGCGCGCAGCCGTCGCGAGGGCCGGGCGAGTGCCTCCCAGCGCTCGTCTCCGAGTCGCTCGACGCAGCAGCACCTCGACCGCGCCGCCCGTCTCCCGGCGAAGCGCGAGCCGCGCGGGGACGACGCGCGTGTCGTTGACGACGGTCAGGTAGCCCGCGAGCTCCTGGCCGAGCTCGGCGAACGCCCGCTGCCGGACGTCGCCGGAGCGGCGGTCGTAGACGAGCAGCCGCGACGCGTCGCGCCGCTCCGCCGGCCGCTGGGCGATCAGCTCGGGCGGCAACGCGTAGTCGAGGTCAGTTGATCTCATCCGACGTCGAGCGTAGCCTTGGCCCCATGGACGAACAGGCACTCGAACGGGCACGGCGGCGGATCGCCGAGGCACGCGACGGACGGCGTCACCGGCGAACGGCTCGATGCGGCGCTCGAGCGCGCGCGGGCCGAGGTGATGCGCCTCGCGAAGGTCGCCGACGACCTCGAGGCGTCGCTCCCGAAGCAGGTCTCGACGGCGGTGCGCGACGGCATCGCGCGCGAGGTGGTTCCGGTCTCGCGCAGCCTCGCGGAGATCCGTGGCGGGGTGAACCAGGCGCTGCGCCGCCTCGAGCGGCTCGAGCAGGAGCTCCTCGCGGAGCGCAACGCCCGGATCGACGATCTCGCGATCCTCGTGGATCTCGTGTCGTCGGGCTGGAGCGGCGTCGACGAGCGACTCCGGAAGCTCGAAGCGGGCCTCCAGGGTGCAGTCGTGCCGTTCCGGGCCGAGCGGGAGGATGCGACGCTCCCGCCTCGGCCGCAGCCGACGCGGCGTAGGGCAATCGACTCCGACCCGCGGCTCGCTCAGCCCAGAGCGAGCACGATGGCGCACGTCGTCGCCCAGGCGGCGACCGTCACGAGCAGCGGCACGTCCTCGACGAGGAGCGCGTCGGGCTCCTCGCCGAGCCCGCGGCGGTGCAGCAGCAGCAGGTACCGGAAGAGCCCGTAGACGACGAAGGGCACCGTCACGACGAGCCACCCCGATTCGTGCGCGGTGAGGGCGTACGCCGAGTACGCGCCGATCGTCGCCGCCGCGACGATCCCGAGCAGCTGGTCGACGAGCCCCGGCGCGTAGCCCGCGAGCACCGGGCGTGCGCGGGTGCCCTCGAGCGCGAGCTCCGCCCGCCGCTTGCCGAGCGCGAGGAACAGCGCGAGCAGGAACGTGCAGAGGAGGAGCCACTCCGAGATCCGCACGTCGACCGCGACCGCCCCGGCGGATGCTCGCAGCACGAACAGCCCGGCGATCGCGATCACGTCGACGAGCTCGATCGTCTTCAGGCGGAGCGAGTAGGCCGCCTGCAGCGCGAGAAACCCGGCCATGCACGCGAGCGAGAGGGGGCCGAGGATGGCGGCGAGGCGCGAGCGCGAGCGCGGTGAGCGCCGCAGCGAGGACGAGGGCGCGTCGCCGCCCGAGCTCGCCGCGCGCGACCGGCCGGGCGCGCTTGACGGGGTGCAGGCGGTCGGAGGCGACGTCGCGGACGTCGTTGACGAGGTACGAGGCGCTCGATGCCGCGCAGTAGGCGACGAAGGCGGTGATCGCGGCGGCCCACCTGCCCGCGTCGCCCAGCTCGGCGGCGAAGATGATCCCCGCGAAGAGCAGGAGGTTCTTCGTCCACTGGCGCGGCCGGAGCGCAACGAATGCCGCCGCCGCGGGCGAGCGACCGGCGCGGGCAGCTCGACGATCGTCGCAGGAGCCGGCGTCGGCCATGCCGCGACTCTATTGCGCGAGCGGCGATCGCCGCAGCGATGCGGCCGGCGCGACGCCCGGCGTCGCACTGCCTACCGCTCGACCGCGCGCGGGCAGCACCAGGCGGAAGCGGCTGCCCCTGCCGGGCTCCGTGTCGAGCTCGATGCGGCCGCCGAGGGCCCCCGCGAGCTCCCGCGCGATCGGCAGCCCGAGCCCGGTTCCCTGCGTGTCGTGCGAGACGAACGGGCTGAAGATCCGCTGGGCGTCCTCGCTGGCGATCCCCGGGCCGGTGTCGGTGACGTCGACGCGCACCGTCCCGTTCGAGGCGTCGAGCGCGACGCCGATCGACCCGCCGTCGGGTGTCCAGCGGAACGCGTTCTTGAGGAGGTTCGTGATCACCTGGAGGACACGGTCGCCGTCCGTGATGATCGTCGGCGCGGTCTCCGACCCGCCCAGCGTGTACGCGATCTCGCGCCGCCGCGCCTCGTCGCCGAACGAGCCGTACGCCTGCTCGACGAGGCGGCCCATGTCGACCTCCTCCGTGTGCACCGTGAACCGGTGGGCGCGGAGCTTCGCGAGGTCGAGCACGTCGCCGACGAGCCGCTCGAGCCGCGTCGCCTCGTTCGCGACGACGTCGAGTGAGGCGCTGACGAGCTCCGGATCGTCGACGAGGCCGTCGCGCAGCGCGTCGACGTGCCCCTTGATCGCGGTCAACGGCGTCCGGAGCTCGTGCGAGACCGACATGAGGAACTGGCGCTCGCGCTCCTCCGTCGCCGCGAGCCGCGCGGCCATCTCGTTGAAGCGCTCGGAGAGGTGCGAGACCTCGCTCCCGCCGCGGCCGACCGGCACCTGCACCGCGTAGTTCCCGGAGGCGATCTCGTCCGAGGCGCGCGCGAGCTCCTGGATGGGGCCGCTGATCCGGCGCGAGAGCCATGCGCCGAGGAGCCAGGCAAGGAGGCCGCCGATCGCGACCGCAGCCGCGAGCCGGCCGATGAGCGGCACCCACTGCTCGCGGACGACGTCGCGCGGCTTCGCCACGACGAACGCCCCGAGCGCCGGGCCCGCCGCGCTCGAGCCGCAGGGGCTGAGAGACGGCGAGGAACGTCCGTCGCTCGCCCGGCGGCCGTGAACTCGAACGCCACCTGCTTGTCGGCCGAGCGCACCTCCTCGGGCAACGCCGACTCCGCCAGCCGCTCGACACCCACGTCCTGGCCGGGGAAGGCGGGCGCCCCGAAGTAGTAGAGCTGGTCGCCGGTCGCGAGCTCGAGCGCCTCGGTTGCGAAGTCCGGGGCGGGTGTCCCCTCCTCCGCGGCACGCAGCGCGGCGTCGCCGTAGAGCCGCGCGATGCCGCGCGCCTCGCGCGCGAGCTCCTCGTAGGACGAGTCGCGCGTGTAGCCCTGGAAGAGCTGGACGGCGATCGCGGCCGAGACCACGCCGGCGATCACGATTCCGAGCAGGAACAGGGCCGGCAGGCGGAAGCGCAGCGAGCCGGGCATCGACCGAAAGGGTACGCCGCGCGTCAGATCACGGCGTCGCCGCGAGGTTCCGGCAACGAGCCTCGTGCGAGGCATGCAGCAACGCCTCTACGCCGTCGGTGCCGTGGCGCGATCGGAGGCGACCTTGTAGCCGACCCCCCAGACCGTGACGATCGGCGACGCGTCGCCGAGCTTGCGCCGGATCTGCCGGACGTGGACGTCCACCGTCCGCGTGTCTCCGGCGAACGTGTACCCCCAGACGCGCTCCAGCAGCTGGTCGCGCGTGAGAACGATGCCGCGGTGGTCGAGAAGCTCCCAGAGCAGGTCGAACTCCTTCGGCGCGAGCTGGATCTCCTCGTCGCCGACGAGCACCTCGCGGCGGCCGGAGTGGATGAGGAGGTCGCCGTGGCGGAGCTCGTTGCCCTCGTCGATCCGCCGGTCGGAGGTCGCGCGGCGGAGCACGCTCTTGACGCGCGCGACCAGCTCGCGCGGGTTGAACGGCTTCGTGAGGTAGTCGTCCGCGCCGACCTCGAGCCCGATGATCTTGTCGACGTCCTCGTCGCGGGCGGTGAGCATCAGGATCGGCACGTCCGAGCTCTTGCGGATCCGCCGGCAGATCTCGATCCCGTCCATGTCGGGCAGGTTGAGGTCGAGCACGATCAGCGACGGCATCTCTGCCGCGACCGCGTTCAGCGCGCCGGAGCCGGTGCCGACCGCGCGCACCGCGTACCCCGCGTTCTTCAGGTAGAGCGAGACGAACGAGGCGATGGACTGCTCGTCCTCGACGACCAGGACGGACTGCGGGGCGCTCATCGCTACTCCGCCTTCACGGACGGCTTCACGACGAGTGGTGCACCGTACTGGACCGTGACGGGCTCGTCCGGGAGCGGCGCCGGGGCTCCGTCGCCGACCGCGTACGTGCCGGTCGCGCCGGTCAGGTCCGCCGTCCCGTCGAGCGTCGCGACCCCCTGGCCCCGTGCCGAGATCGAGAAGCCCGTGCCCGTGACGGTGATCTTGTAGCGGCCGCCCGGCACGTAGAAGTTGACGTCCTTGCCGCGCAACCAGACGGTCCGGCCGCGCGGCACCCCGTTCACGCGCGGGCTCCACTGGTCGAGCGGCGACTGGTCGACGATCTGCACCTCGCCGCGCTCGAGACGGCCGATCACGATGCCCTTCCCGCGGAGCGTGACCGTCCCCCGGCCGTCCTCGATCGAGAGCGAGCCGACGGGACGTGAAGCGGCCGTCCCGAGCGGGACGGCGACGGCGAGCACGGCAAGAGAGGCGAGCACGAGACGCATGCGTGCACGCAGTATCGGGACGGTGCGTGGGTGGCGGGTGAGTCTCGCGTAAGGAAAGTGTAAGCCGCTCGGGCGTTCTCGCCCGGTAGGCCGTGCAAGATCCCGCCTCATGGACGACGTCACCGAGTTCGCCAAGGTCATCCTCGTCGTCTGCGGCGGGCTCTCGCTGGCGCTCGGCGTCCGCGTGGTCGCGGGGCGTCTCGCGATCCCGACCGCAGGCCTCCTGCTCGTCGTCGCCGCCGTCGCCTCCGACGCGATCGACCGCCTGGCGACGATTCTGACGTTCGAGGACGTGCAGCGAATCGCGACGCTCGCGCTGATCGTGATCCTGTTCGAGGGCGGGCAGAAGATCGGCTTCCGCCGCTTCCGCCGCTCTGCGTTCCCGATCCTCTCGCTCGGCGTCGTCGGCACCTTCGCCACGGCGGCGGTCCTCGCGGTCGCGGCGCACGTGCTCTTCGACCTCTCCTGGACGGTCTCCGGCCTGATCGGCGCGGCGCTCGCCCCCACCGACCCGGCCGTCACGTTCTCGGTCCTCGCCGGGAAGGAGGTCGAGGGCCGCTCGGGGACGATCCTCGAGGGCGAGTCGGGTTCAACGATCCGGTCGGGATCGCGTTGATGATCGGCATGGTCGAGCTCGCGACCAGCGACGACGGGTCGTTCGGCTCGCTGGTGGTCGGGGAGTTCCTCGTCGAGATGGGTGTCGGACTCGCCGTGGGGGTCGCAGGCGCCCTCGCGATCACCGGGGTGATCCGCTACGTCCCGCTTCCGGACAGAACGCTCTACCCCCTCGCGGTGATCATCGCCGCGGGCGCCGTCTACGGGCTGGCCGGCGTCCTCCACGGCTCCGGGTTCCTCGCCGTCTTCGTGGCGGGAATCCTCGTGGGCGACCTGCGCTATCCCGCGCGGCGCGCCGTGCGGGTGTTCAACGGCGCCCTGGGCGACCTCGGTGAGCTGGCCGCGTTCGTCGCGCTCGGCCTGACGATCGATCTCACGTTCATCGCCGAGGAGGGGCTCTGGTGGCGCGGCCTCGTGCTGGCGGTCCTCCTCGGATTCGTCGTGCGCCCGCTCGTCGTCTGGCCGCTTCTGGCAGCGACGCGCCTGTCGCACGGCGAGCGGGCGTTCATCGTCTGGAGTGGCCTGAAGGGCGCCGTGCCGATCCTCCTCGCCTCGCTCGCCGTGGTCGGGGGGACGGACTACTCGGCGGAGATCTACGGGATCGTCTTCGTCGTCGTGCTGTTCTCGGTCGTCGTCCAGGGCACGCTCGTCCCCACGGTCGCGGGCCGGCTGGGCGTGCCGATCGACGAGAACGAGCGGGCGGAGGAGTCTCAGCTGTAGGGGTAGAAGCCACGCCCGGACTTCCGTCCGAGCAGGCCTGCGTTCCGCATCGCCACCAGCCGCGGCGGCGCCGCCATGCGCGGCTCGCGGAGCTTGTCGTAGAGCGCCTCGGAGGCGTGCACGTGGACGTCGATCCCGACGAGGTCGAGCAGCGTGCACGGCCCCATCGGCCAGCCGGCGCCGTTCGTCATCGCCGCGTCGAGCGACTCGGGCGTGACGCGCGCCTCGTCGATGACTCGGACGCAGTCGTTGAGGAGCGGGATGAGGATCCGGTTGACCACGAAGCCGGGGGTGTCGTGGCACGGCACGGCGACCTTGCCCATCCGCTCCACGACGTCGAGGGCGGTCGCGACCGCGTCGTCCGACGACAGCTCCGCGCGGACGACCTCGACGAGCGGCATCAGCGGCGCCGGGTTGAAGTAGTGCATCCCGACCACGCGCTCCGGCGACGACGTCGCAGAGGCGATCTCGGTCACCGACAGCGCCGAGGTGTTCGTCGCGAGCACGGCATCCGCGCGGCAGAGCCGCTCGAGCTCCGCGAAGAGCGTCCGCTTCGCGTCGAGCTCCTCGACGATCGCCTCGATCACGAGGTCGCAGCCGGCGAGCGCGTCGAGCTCGGTCGTGGTCTCGAGACGCGCCATCGCGGACTCGCGCTCGTTCTCCGTCCGCTGGCCCTTCTCCACCTTGCGGGTCAGGAAGTGGCCGATCTTGCCGGCGGCGGCCTCCCCGAGCTCGGCCGTCATCTCACGGCCGACGACGTCGAAGCCCGCCTCGATCGCCACCTGCGCGATGCCCGCGCCCATCGCGCCGAGCCCGACCACGCCGATCCGCTGCACCGCCACGGCGGCGGAATCTACCGATCAGGCGGCAGCGCGGAGCTGGCTCGTCCGGAGCCGGAGCAGCTCGGAGACGTCGAGCGTCACGCGGAAGGGATCGGAGACCACGTCCCCGCGAAGCGTCGAGGTAGCGGCGACCACATCGCCGTCGGACTCGGCCACGAGGATGGGCTCGCTCCCGAGCGAGCGGCCCGTGAGCCCCTCGAGCCGCGCAAGCGCCGGACCGTCGGCCGGGCAGGCGAACCGGATCACGATCCGGCTACGCCCGCCGACCGCGGACGCAACGGTCGCGGGCACCCGGGACCTCATCCCTGGTAGTGCCTGCGCCGGTCGACGTCGTCGATCCGCGAGTCACGCCCCGCGAAGAGCGCCAGCGGACCGACCAGGAGCACGAAGATGATGAGCACGATTTCCATGGCGGAATCATGGCTGCGCAGGTACTATTAGCGCAAGTCGAGGTATTCATGCAGACGATCACGAAACCTGATCAATGGCTGGGGGTCGAGGTTCGCCATTTCGCGGCCCTCGACGCGGTCGCGCGCGAGGGGTCGTTCGGTCGCGCCGCCGACCGACTCGGCTACACGCAGTCCGCCGTCAGCCAGCAGATCGCGACGCTCGAGAAGATCGTCGGCGAGACGCTCGTCGAGCGCCCCGGCGGCCCACGGGCCGTCTCGCTCACCGATGCAGGCGAGGTGCTGCTCCGCCACGCAGAGGCGATCGTTGCGCGCCTCGACGCGGCGCGCGCCGACATCGCCGCGCTGCGCGCAGGCGAGACCGGAGCGCTCCGGGTCGGGACGTACCAGTCGATCGGCGCCCGCGTCCTTCCCGAGGTGATGCGCCGCTTCATGAGCGACTGGCCCGGCATCGAGCTCGGCCTGTCCGAGCCGGCGACGGATCCGGAGCTGTACGGCCTGATCGAGTCGGGCGAGCTCGACCTCGCGTTCTGCAGCCCCCCGCTCCCGGACGGACCCTTCGACATGCTCGAGCTGATGAGCGACCCGTACGTGCTGCTCGTCCCGGCGGAGAACCCGCTGGCGTCACGCGCGTCCGCGTCGATGGACGACCTCGGCGACCAGCCGCTGATCGGGTCGAACACCTGCGCGAGCGGCGTCGTCGTGGAGGACGAGCTGCGGCGATCGCGGGTACGACATCCGCTACGCCTTCCGCTCGGACGACAACGGCACGGTCCAGGGGCTCGTCGCCTCCGGCTTCGGCGTCGCGCTCACGCCGCTCCTCGCGATCGCGCCGGGCGACGACCGCGTGAAGGCGCTCCGCCTGGTGCCGAAGGTGCCGCGCCGACGCGTCGCCGTCGTCTGGCACCGCGACCGGCACCGTTCGCCGGCCGCCCGCGCGTTCATCGAGATCGCGCGCGACGTCAGCGCGGACGTCGAGCGCGACCTCGTCGAGCCGTAGAGATGTCGAGTCATCGGTGCGGCCGAGGCGTGGAGTCTCGGCCGCACCGGGACGCTCAGCTCACGCTCCCGCAGATCGCCCAGACGTAGAACGATGTCGTGAAGTTCGACGCGTCGTTCGCGACGGTCGCGAGCCAGCCTGTCGCCGCCGCTCCGCTCGGCGCGCTCTGGATGACGCGCATCGCCCAGAGCCCGGAGGTCACGGCGACACCGCCGCCGAACGCCTTTTTTCCCGCCGGGCAGTCGACGTTCACCGTCTTGAAGGACTCGCCCGAGAGGGACGCGCCCTTCGTGAAGTACGACCAGCCACTGATGCCGCTCGGGCCGCGCGCGCCCACGGGACCCGCGGGACCCGCGGCCCCCTTCGGCCCGACCGCGCCGGTGTCACCTCTGTCTCCCCTGTCGCCCTTCGACCCGGCAGGGCCGGCCGGCCCGACGAGCCCCACTGACGAGGGGAACTTGCCGTCGGCGCCGAGCGGGAGCAGCGCGCCCGGCCGGGGCTGCTTCGATGCCTTGATGCCGTTCAGGGCGGATGCGTTCCCCGCCTGCTTCGCGTACCCGGCGGACTTCGCGAAGGCCGGGATCGCCGAGCCGACCGCGTGACCGACCGGGGTCGAGCCGAAGACCGCCACGACGAGCGCGGTCGCGGACAGCACGAGTGGTAGACGCTCTCATCGGAGCTCTCCTTGTCTCGCTTTCGGGTAGATCCCGTCGACCGTACGACGGTGCCTCGCCCGGCGAAACCACGGATGGCCCGAGTCTTTAGAGGATGAGAACCGTGGGACGCCGCCCACGGCGGCGCTCAGAGGCGCTCGACGACGGCGGCGATCGCCTGGCCCTGCCCGATGCACATCGAGGCGACGCCGTAGCGCTCCTCGCGCCGCTCGAGCTCGGCGAGCAGCGTCGCGGTGATGCGGGCGCCGGTCGCTCCGAGTGGGTGGCCGAGCGAGATGCCGCTGCCGTTCGGGTTCACGTCACCGGCCTCCCAGCGCTCGTGCAGCCCGGTGTCCTTCAGGAACTGGAGGACGACGGACGCGAAGGCCTCGTTGACCTCGATCACGGCGATGTCGTCCCACGTGAGGCCGGCCCTGGCGAGCGCGCGCTCGCACGCGAGCGGGTTGCCGTGGAGCATGCGGTACGGGTCGACGCCGGCGATCCCGAACGAGACGAACCGCCCACGCGGCTCGAGCCCGAGCCGGCCGGCCGCGGCCTCGCTCGTCACGAGCATCGCGGCGGCGCCGTCGACGATCGCGCTCGAGTTGCCCGCGGTGACCTTGCCGTCCTCCTTGAATGCGGGCTTGAGCGACGCAAGCTTCTCGAGCGACGTGTCGCGCCGCGGGTTCTCGTCGACCGCGACGAGCACGGCCGCGCCGCCCGCCCCGGTCTCGACGGGGACGATCTCGCGCTCGAAGCGGCCCTCGTCGATCGCGGCGATCGCGCGCCGGTGGGACTCGTACGAGTACTCGTCGAGGTCCTCGCGGGAGAGGCCCCACTCGTCGGCGATCACCTCGGCGGAGATGCCCTGCGGCACGACCTCCCAGTGCTCGTAGAGCTTCGGCGAGAACCCTTCGAAGCCGTTGACCGTGAGATTCGATCCCATCGGCACGCGCGACATCGACTCGACGCCCGAGGCGACGACGACGTCGAGGTGCCCCGCCTGGATCGCGGACGCCGCGTTGAACGCGGCCTGCATCGACGAGCCGCACTGGCGGTCGATCGATCGTGCCGCACACGCGTCTCGGGCCAGCCGGCGACGAGCGCCGACATGCGCGCGACGTTCAGCGCCTGCTCTCCGACCTGGCTGACGCACCCCATCTGGACGTCCTCGATCTCGCCCGGCTCGACGTCGATGACGGGAGACGAGCCCGTTGAGCACCTGGGCGGCGAGCTCCTCGGCGCGAACGCCTGCGAGGGCGCCGTTCCGGCGGCCGATCGGGGTGCGGACGGCATCGACGATCAGTGCGTCGGTCATGGTGGTCACGGTACCACCGCCGAGGGCGACCACAGCACCCGCAACTCGGCCGGCTTTCGGAAGACGAGGCCCGTCGGCGTGCCGTCGCGGTCGGGGTCGAGCCGCAGCCCGGGAAGCCGTTCCAGCGGCGCGCACGAGCGCGACCCGGGCCTCGAGCCGCGCGAGGTGCATCCCGAGGCAGACGTGCGGCCCGTGCGCGAAGGCCGCCTGGAGCCTCGCGTTCTCCCGGTCGGGGACGAATCGGTGCGGCTCGACGAAGACGGACGGGTCGCGGTTCGCGGCGGAGAGCGAGACGCGGACGAGCTCGCGGCGACCGATCGTCGCCCCGCCGAGCTCGACGTCCCGCGTCGCGTACCGGTCGACGACGGCGGCCGCCGGCTCGAGCCGCAGCGACTCCTCCACGACGTTCGCGGCGAGCGCCGGACGCTCCGCGAGCTCCGCCGGCTGCGAGGTCGCTCGACAGGACGTGCCAGAGCACGTTCGCGATCATCCCGTCGGTCGTCTCGATCCCTCCGAAGAGCAGGACGGCCGCGTTCGAGACGACCTCGCCGCGGTCGAGCGCGCCCGCTCCGCGCGCCGCCGCGCCCAGCAGCGTCGCGGCCGGCTCCCGGTCGCAGCACCGGCTCCAGGGCGCTGCCCGAGCGCCTCGAACGCGTCGGCGCCCTCCGGCGACGGCTCGCGGCCCGCCGTGATGTCCGTCACGGCGCCGACGATGGCGCCGTACCAGGCGAGGGGAACGTCGGCCGGGAGGTCGTCGAGCCCGAGCGCGCGCCGCCATCGCGGCGACCGAGAGCGGCCCGCTGAGCTCCGTTCGAAGATCGGCCGCCCCCCGTGCGGCGATCCGCTCGAGCAGGCGCTCGCACTCGGCCTCGACGAGCTCCGTGAACCGCTCGTTCACCGGCCCCAGACGGAAGGCGCGCGAGAAAGGCGCCCGATGTCGCTCGTGCTCCGCGCCGTCGAGCGACAGCATGCTCGGCCCGACGACCTGCGCCGTCGAGAAGCGCGGGTCGTCGACGGTGAAGGTCTCCGCGTCGCGCATCACGGCGAGCGCGAGGTCGCGTCGCGTCACGAGCCACCCGTCGAGCGTCGGCAGCCATGACACCGGCTCGCGCTCGCGCAGCCGGTCGAGCAGCGCATGCGGGTCGGTGCCCTCCAGCTCGGCAAGGGTCGCCGACGCACCGATCGGGAACGAGGCGCTCCGCGCGTCCACGCCCGGAGTCTCGCAGCGGCGGCAGCGTAGACTCGCGGCATGGCCACGACGGCGACTGCGGAGCGGAAGCTGCTCCTCGACGGCGAGTGGATCGAGACGGGCGACTGGGTCGAGATCGCCTCGCCCTACGACGGCTCGCTCGTCGCCCGCGTCGCGAAGGCGGGCGCCACGGAGGCGCGCGCCGCCGTCGACGCGGCCGAGCGCGCGATGCGCGAGCCGCTCCCGGCGCACAAGCGAGCGGAGATCCTCGTCCGCGTCGCGGGCGCTCTGGGCAAGCGGGCCGACGAGGTCGCCCGGCAGATCACGGCGGAGGCCGGCAAGCCGCTGAAGGCGGCCCGCGTCGAGGTCGCGCGCGCGATGTCGACGTTCACGATGGCGGCGGTCGAGGCGCGCACGCTCGCCGGCGAGATGGTGCCGATGGACGCCTCCCAGGCCGGCGAGGGCAAGCTCGCCTTCACGCAGCGCGTCCCGATCGGCGTCGTCGGGGCGATCAGCCCGTTCAACTTCCCGCTGAACCTCGTCGCGCACAAGATCGCCCCTGCGCTGGCGGCCGGGTGTGCCGTCGTCCTGAAGCCGGCGTCGCAGACGCCGCTCTCCGCGCTCCTGCTCGCCGAGCTCGAGCACGAGGCGGGTCTCCCGGCCGGCTGGCTCAACGTCCTCGTCGGCCCGGCCTCCGAGATCGGCGACGTGCTCGTGGAGGACGAGCGGGTCACGCTCATCACGTTCACGGGGTCGGCCGGCGTCGGCTGGAAGCTCCGCGAGCGCGCGCCGCGGAAGCGGGTCAACCTCGAGCTCGGGAACGCGACGCCGGTGATCGTCGAGGCGGACGCCGACGTCGAGGACGCCGCTGCGCGCTGCGCGGCGAACGCGTTCTCGTTCGCCGGCCAGAGCTGCATCTCGGTGCAGCGGATCTACGTCCAGCGCGACGTCTACGACGCGTTCCGCGCCGCGTTCGTGCCGCGCGTCGAGGCGCTGGTCGTCGGAGACCCGGCGGACGAGGCGACCGACGTCGGGCCGCTCATCACGCCGTCCGAGCGAGACCGCGTGCTCGCGTGGATCGAGGAGGCGCGGGAGAGCGGCGCCACGATCCTCAGCGGCGGCCGGCTCGAGGGCGACCTTCTGCTCCCGACGATCGTCGAGAGCCGCCGTCCGACGCGAAGCTCGCATGCGACGAGGCGTTCGGCCCGGTCTGCACCCTGCAGCCGTACGACACGCTCGACGAGGCGATCGACGCCGCGAACGCGACCCGGTACGGCCTCCAGGCCGGCATCTTCACGTCGAGCCTCCGGACGGCGCTCGAGGCGTCGCGACGGCTGGAGTTCGGCGGCGTGACGGTCAACGAGGCACCGACGTTCCGCGCCGACCAGATGCCGTACGGCGGCGTCAAGGACTCCGGCAACACGCGTGAGGGCCCGGCCTGGGCGGTGCGCGAGATGACGGAGGAGCGGCTCGTGGTCGTCCAGTTGTAGGCCGCGGCCGCGACTATCCTCACCCGGTGCCCCTCTTCAGCCGAAAGCCTCCGGCGCCCGCGGCGAGCGAGCTCCGGCGCGAACGCCGTGCGCTCCTCCTCCTCCGCGAGGACCGGCTGCGCGACCTGGGCGGGCTGACCCTCGAGATGTACCGCCGCGACCAGTTCAACGAGGTGCTGGTCGTCGAGCGCTGCGCCGAGCTCGTCGCGATCGAGGCGCGCGTCTCGGAGATCGACGCGATCGTCTCCGGCGCCGGGCTGCGGCGACGGCAGCGCGCGATCTGCGAGTGCGGCGCACCGATCCTGATCGGCGCGCGCTACTGCCCGAGCTGCGGCCGCGCGATCGACGACGAGCGACGGCGACGACCCGGGCGAGGACACGGCGGCGTGAGCGACGCGGCGGAGACCGCCTGCCCCCGCTGCGGCAGCGCCGTCGCCGGGCACCAGGAGTACTGCCTCGAGTGCGGTCTGCGCCTGCCCGGCCGGGCCCGGCGTCGGCCCGCTCCCGACCGACACCAGGAACCTCCGGCTGCGGGTCGCGGGGCTCGCGTGCGTCGCCGCTTGCCGGCGCGGCCGTCGCGGTCGCGGCCGTCGACGACGGCAGCGGGCCGGAGCCGGTCATCACCGCGACGGGCGGAAGCGTCACGACGCCGACCGCGGCCCGCGCGCCGCCTCGCCCAGTGGCCGCGCACCGCGAGCGGCTGGACGATCGTGCTCGTGTCCGTCCCGAAGGCGAAGGGACGCGACGAGGCGGTCGCGGTCGCGCAGCAGGCACGGATCAGCGGGCTCCGACGCGTCGGCGTCCTCGACTCGTCGCACTTCGCGAGCCTGCGCCCCGGCTACTGGATGACGTTCTCCGGCCGCTACGCGAGCGAGGCGGAGGCGACCGGATCGCTGCGCCGCGCCCGCGTGGCCGTCAAGGGCGCGCGCGTGCAGCGCGTCGAGCCCTGATCGACCTCGCTCGCCCGTCGTCTAACGAGACAACGATCGTGACCGAGTTTGTAACACGGGCGCGAACCGCGGTAGACTCGACCTCAACCGGCGATCGGGCCCCGCTTTCGAGCCGGTGGCCGACGCGAACGACGGACGGGAGACGAATCCGGATGGAGTGCCAATCTCGCGCAGTTGCAGTCGTGCATGTATCAGTACTCGCGGGCGATCTACCGCTCGGTGAAGGACCTGATCGACCCCTATGTCGACCGTCCCACCCGCCTCGAGTACCGCCGTGCCGTGCTGTGCGAGTGCGAGGAGACGATGGCCCGCCTGGCGCAGGATCCCCACTACTTCTCGCGCCCCGATCGTGCCCTCTTCCAGGACATCCGCCGGTACTTCCCGATCACCGCGCAGGCGCACGTCGCCTGGGCCGTCCGCGAGGGCGTCAACGCCGCGGTCGGGTTCATCGAGGCACAGCTCGAGGCCGGCCTGCTCGACGGCGGCGTCTCACGGTGCAAGGCGACGACGCGCAAGGGCAAGGCATGCCAGCGCACGCCGCTGCCCGGACGCGACTACTGCCCGTCGCACCAGCACCTCGAGCGGACGACTCTGCCCGCTCGCGCAGCCGCGGCCGCGTAGCCGTCCGGTCCGACGGCCAACGCGTCGACAACGCGCCCGACGGTAGGGTAGGCCTTCGATGTCGCATGACGCGGACAAGCTGATCCGTCAGCTCTCGCTGGTCGCCTTCCTGATGGCAGAGCGGCGACCGCTCACCGCGCGGGACGTGAAGGGGAACGTCGAGGGGTACTCGGAGATGTCGGACGAGGCCTTCGCGCGCCGGTTCTACTCCGACCGCGCGGAGCTCACCGCGCTCGGGATCCCGCTCACCTCGCAGCGCGACGAGTTCACCGGCGAGGAGCTCTACACCCTCCGCTCCGAGCACTACTTCCTCGACGAGCTCGAGCTCGACGAGGACGAGCTCGCGGCGCTCCAGACCGCGCTCTACACCCTCGAGGGGAAGTTCGCGTACGCCGAGCCGCTGCGGCTCGCGCTCCAGAACCTCGCGCTCGGCCGCCCCGGCTTCCAGCACGCGCCGACCGACACCGCCGAACGCGTTCGCGTCACGGCGCCCGACTACTCGCCCGAGCTCGCCGCGCGACTCTCGAAGCTCGAGGCGGCGATCTCGAAGCAGCGCACGATCCAGTTCCGCTACTGGTCGCCGAGCCGCGACCGCGAGACGGAGCGCCGGCTGAACCCGTACGCCCTCCGACTCGACGAAGGCGTCTGGTACGTCGTCGGGCACGACCTCGACCGCGACGCGATCAGGACTTTCCGCGTCTCGCGCGTCCGCTCCGACATTCGCTTCGCGACGCGACGCGAGCGCGACTTCCGGCAGCCGGAGGAGTTCGACGTCGAGGCGCACCGCATCGCGCGGCCGTGGCAGATCGGCCCGATCGCCGGCACGGCGCGGATCGAGGTCCAGGGCGACACGGCCTGGTGGGTGCATCGCACGCTCGCCGACGCGGGAACCGTCGACGACGGCGTCTTCGAGACGAGCTACGCGACGCTCGGCCCGCTCGTCTCCTGGATCCTCCGGCAGAACGGCCGGGCGATCCCGCTCGAGCCGCCCGAGCTGCGTGACGAGGTCGCCGACGCGCTTCGCACGCTGCGCGACCGGCACACGGGGGCCGCGCACGAGCCCGCCCGCGAGCGCCGCGTCGAGGTGCGGCAGGTCAGTCGAGCGGCAGCCGGCCGGTCCGGTCGCCCCGGAGCGCTTCGGCGTGCTCCAGGCGCTGCTCGCGCACCTCCTGGCCGCGTGCGGCGACGAGAAGCGCGCGATGCTCGACGCCGGCGAGCTCGCCGAGCGCTTCTCGATCCCGCGGGAGGAGCTGCAGGAGACGCTCTCGCTCCTCAACCTCGTCAACTTCGGCGGCGGCTGCTACACGGTGTACGCGGAGGTGGACGAGAGCACCGGCCGCGTTCGCGTCGACAAGGAGCTCTACGGCGACGTCTTCCGCAAGCCGCCGAAGCTCACACCGCTCGAAGCGCGCGCGATCCGGCTCGCGATCGAGTACGTCGGCCCGACGATCGCTGCCGATGCGCACACGCCGCTCGACCGCGTCCGTCGGAAGCTCGAGGAGACCTTCGGCCAGTTCGAGTTCGCCCCCACGCGCGCGAGCCGCGCCGCGGACGACGAGGAAGCGCTCGTGAAGACGCTCTCGCAGGGAGCGGAGAAGCGCCGTCTCGTCGAGCTCGAGTACCTCAAGGAAGGCGGGGAGGAACCGACGACGAGGCTCGTCGAGCCGTACACGATCGAGCGGGAGCTCCCGTTCTGGCGCGTCCACACGTGGGACCGCACGGTCGACGGCCCGCGGACGTACCGGCTCGACCGGATGCGCTCCGCGCGGCTCACGAGCGACCGCTTCGAGCCGCGGCAGGGCTTCGACCCGAACTACCTCGCGGAGCCGGCCGTCGCGCGGCTGTGGCACGCGCCCGCGATCGCACGCTGGAAGCTCGAGCGCGGCGCCCGGCAGCTCACCGACAAGGCCGCCCTGTCGGAGGTCACCTTCAAGACGGAGGAGTGGCTCCTCTCGGAGGTCCTCTCCGACCGCGGCGAGACCGTCGTCCTCGAGCCCGCCGCCATGCGACGCGCGATCGTCGAGCGCGCCCGCGCGCTCCAGAGCGAGCTCGGGCTCAGCGCGCGACGGAAGCGGACGGTAGAGCGAGCCTGAAGCGGGCGCCGGCCGCGGCGTCCCGGACGAGCTCGAGCGAGCCGCCGTGCGCCTCGGCGATCCGGCGCGCGAGCCAGAGCCCGATCCCGGTGGAGCCCGCGCTGCTCGTCCCACGCGCGAACGGGTCGAGCCCGGGATCCACGCCCGGCCCGTCGTCGGACGACGTCGAGCTCGACGCGTCCGTCGCGCTGCACGACGTCGATCGAGACGGTCGACCCGTGGCGGAGCCCGTTCCCGACGAGGTTCCCGAGCGCCTGACGGAGCCTCGTCGGGTCGCCCTCGACCGCCGGCTCGCCGGCGACCGAGACCACCACGTCGTCCGACGCGAAGCCCGCCACGAGCGCGACGACGTCCACGCGCTCGCGTCGCAGAGAGACGAGGTCCGCGTCGCCGCAGATCCGCTCGACGTCCCTGCCCGCTGCGACCGCGAGGTCGATGACGCGGCGGCGGTCGTCCGGGGGGACGGTCGGGAGCGCGTCGAGGAGCGCGGCGAGCGCCGCGACCGGGCTTCGCAGCTCGTGGACGACGACCTCGAGCCGCTCGCTGTCGCTCATCCCGCGCGCTCCGCGATCCGCGTCGCGGCACGCGCGGCAGCGGCGCGAACGGAGTCGTCGGGGTCGGCGAGAGCGGGCTCGACGTGCCGCTCGTCGCCGGGTCGCCCGACGTTGCCGAGCGCGACGAGCGCGTTCCGGCGGAGCCAGCGCGGGTCGTTCTTCGGGACGTACAGCCGCTCGAGCTCGCCGATCAGCTCCGCTCCGTCGCGCGTGAGCCAGTCGGTGAGCGAGACGACCGGCTGGGCGTCGTCGCCCGGCTGCTCCCCGGCTCGGCGCTTCTCGACGCCGCGGTTCCACGGGCACACGTCCTGGCAGATGTCGCAGCCGTAGACGCGGTCGTCGAGCGCGTCCATGACGTCGTCCGGCATCTCGCCCGGCGTCTGCGTCCAGTACGCGAGGCACCTCGTCGCGTCGAGGACGCCGGGCTCGTCGAGGGCGTCGGTCGGGCAGGCGTCGATGCAGAGCGTGCAGGAGCCGCAGCCGGGCGGGACCGTCGGCGTCGCCTCGACCTCGACGTCGGTGACGAGCGTCCCGAGCACGACCCAGGACCCGTGGGTGCGGGTGATGAGCATCGTGTTCTTGCCGATGAACCCGACGCCGGAGCGCTCGGCTCCCGCGCGGTCGACGTGGTGGTTCGCGTCGACGAGGACGCGGTAGGACGCCGCCGAGCCGCCGGCCGAGCGCGTCGAGCCGCTCGCGCAGCAGCGCGTAGTGGTCGCGCCACGCGTAGCGCGCGAGCCGTCCCTCGCCGGACCGGGCTCGGGGCCGTCCGTCCAGTAGCAGAGCGCCGCCGAGATCACCGTCCGCGCGCCGTCGAGCAGCGTCTCCGGATGGCACGAGACCTCGGGGCGCGCCATCGTGAACCGCATCGACGCCGAAGAGCCCGCGCTCGCGTCGCTCGAGGATGTGCCGCTCGGTGTCCTCGTAGGGCGCCGCCGGAGCGGCCCCGATCACGTCGAGGCCGAGCTCCTCGGCGGCGCTGCGCAGCTCGTCGGCGGTGACACGGCGTGTCATGCGGAGGATCGTGCCATGCTCGCTGCCCGGATCCACGAGGACGGCGGCCCGGACGTCCTCCGGGTCGAGGAGGTGCCCGATCCCGTCGCCGGCCCGGGCGAGGTGCTCGTGCGGATCCGCGCGGCGTCCCTCAACCACCTCGACGTCTGGGTCCGCAAGGGGCTGCCCTCGGTTCCGAAGCCGCGCATCCTCGGGGCCGACGGCGCGGGCGTCGTCGAGGCGCTCGGCGACGGCGTCTCCGGGCCTCGCGGTCGGCGACCGCGTCGTGATCAACCCCGGGATCGACCACGGCGACAGGATCACCGTCGTCGGCGAGCACTTCGACGGCACCCACGCCGAGCTGATCGCGATCGATGCGGCGCAGGTGTTCCCGCTCGACGACGCGCTCTCGTTCGAGGTCGGGGCCGCGTTCCCGCTCGTCTACGAGACCGCGTACCGGATGCTCGTCACGCGAGCGCGCGTGACCGAAGGCGAGTGGGCGCTCATCTGGGGCATCGGCGGCGGCGTCGCGACTGCCGCGTTCGAGATCTGCCGCGCACTCGGCCTCAAGACGATCGTCACCTCGGGCAGCAACCCGAAGCTCGAGATCGCGCGCGGATGGGGCGCCGACGTCACGGTCAACCACGAGGACGGCGATGTCGTCGCGGCGGTCAAGGAGGCGACCGGCAAGGGCGTCGACGTCGTGGTCGAGACCGTGGGCGATGCGACGTGGGCCCGCTCGCTCGCCGCCGTGCGGCCGGCAGGACGGGTCGTCGTCTGCGGCGCCACCAGCGGGCCGAACCCGCCGGCGCAGCTCCACCGCTTCTGGTGGAAGCAGCTGGACGTGCTGGGCTCGACGATGGGGACGCGCGAGGACTTCGTCGGCGCGTACGACCTCGTCCGCTCCGGCCGCGCGCGCGTGCACGTCGACCGCACCTACCCGCTCTCGGAGATCGCCGCCGCCCACGAGCGGCTCGAGGCGGGAGAGCAGCTGGGCAAGATCGTCATCACCGTTCCGCGCGACTGACGACGCGGACGAGAGCTAGCGGACCCGGATCAGGTCGAGGCGCTTGGCGGCGGAGCGGGGCCCGTCGATTCGCGGACGACGAGCCGCGTGCCGACCTCGAGCCGGATCGGGTGGGCGGGCGGCTCGTCCATGATGCGGGCGAGGAGGTTGACGGCCATGCGGCCGACCTCCTCGAGCGGCTGGTGGACGGTCGTCAGTGCCGGCACCGCGATCTGCGACACCATCGTGTCGTCGAAGCCGACGACCGAGAGATCCTCCGGGACGCGGATCCCGCGCGCCCGCGCCTCCTGGAGCACCGCAACCGCCATCTCGTCGTTGCACGCGAAGATCGCCGTCGGACGCTCCGGGAGCTCGAGGAGCTGCGCCGCGGCCGCGCGTCCCTGCTCGACGCGGAACTCTCCGAACGTCTCGAGCGCCGGGTCGGGCCGGATGCCGGCCGCGGAGAGCGCAGCACGGTAGCCGCTCGTCCGGTCCTCGGTGGCGACGAATCCCGGAATGCCCTTGATGAGGCCGATCCGCCGGTGGCCGAGCCGGAGCAGGTGCTCGGTCGCCTCGATCGCGCCGGCCATGTTCGCGGCGGCGACGAGCGGGAAGCGGCCGTCGAGCGGATACCCCTCGTCGGCCACGACGAACGGGAAGCCCTTCTGCTTCAGGTGGAGGAGGTCGTCGGTCGACTCGTCGGGGAGCACGAGGATCGCGCCGTCGATCCTCCGCTCGAGCAGCTGGTTGACGAGGGTGAGCTCCCGCTCCTGATGATGGAACGTCGGGCACAGCACGGCCTGCATGTCGAGCTCGTACAGCGCCTCGGTGAAGCCCGTGATCAGCTGGGCGAAGTAGTCGCCGAGCACCATCGGGATCGTCACGCCGACCAACCCGGTCCGACCGGACGGCGCCGGCCGGAGCGCCCGGTTCGGCGTGAAGTTCAGCTCGCGGATGACCTCGAGCACCGCCTCGCGGGTCTCCGGCGCCACGTCCGGCCGGTCGTTCAGGACGCGCGAGACCGTCGTGATCGACACGCCCGCGTGGCTGGCGATGTCGCGGATCGTCGCCCGTCCGTTCTGTCGATCTGTCGGCTGGAAGCCCATGACTCCGTCTGCAGTGTAGCACGTTTCCGGTTTGATTTCCGGAAATCGTATCACGCATCGATACCGCTTGACTAGAGCGATGATTGCGCTGCCCCTATCGGCGCTCCGGATTCCTACGGTCCGTACTTGAAAATTTCCGGAAACTCTGGCAGTGCTTCACCGGTAACGATCCGGAAAGCTTCGCTCGACCATCTCGTGACCGAACGAAGGGAGACGCGTTACGCAGTGACCCGCTGACGATCGCAGGACGCTCTTGCAGAGTTCTTCGTCGGTTCGTTTCGACAGCCGCACGCGACGACCCCGAGCCACCGACACGAGTCGGGCGGCCTCATCACAAGGGAGTGAAGGGGCACACAATGACGCATCCCGTTCGGAAAGGCACGTTCTTCGTCGCCGTCGCGGCTCTCGTCGTGACGGCTGTCTTCGCCGCCACTGCGGTCGCGGCCACCACCGTCGAGCGCCGAGAGCGCATCCGTGCGTCGTCGCCGCAGGCTCCGGCGACCAGGCGTTCACGCGCAACTTCAACCCGTTCAACCTCGGCACCCAGCGTGACTTCACGTGGGGCGGCATCTACGAGAACCTCCTCATCTCGACCGCGGTCGGAGGCGGGAGCCAGTACAACGTCCTCGGCCAGAGCTTCGCCTGGTCGAAGGACGGGAAGACGCTCACGATCACCGTGCGGCCGAGCGTGAAGTGGTCGGACGGCAAGCCGCTGACCGCCGAGGACGTTCGGTACAGCCTCACCATCGGCCGGCAGGACAAGGCGGCCGACCGGATCAGCCTCACCGCCGCGAACAGCAACATCGCCGGCGTCGCGCGCGTCGGGGCGAACAAGGTCGCGATTCGCTTCAAGCAGGTCGACTCGACGTTCCTCGGGTCGCAGCTGCCGACCGTCCCGATCGTCCCGAAGCACGTCTGGTCGAAGGTGAAGAACGTCGTCAACTTTGCGAACCCGAACCCGGTTGGGTCGGGCCCGTTCAACCGCATCACGCGCTTCAGCGGGCAGTCGTACCAGCTCTCGAAGAACCCGAACTACTGGGCGAAGGGCCTGCCGCGGATCGACTGCGTGCAGCGGATCTTCACGGCGTCCAACGACGCGGGCCTGCTCCAGATCGTGAGCGGCCAGGCCGACTGGACGCACAACTTCGTCCCGAACGTCGAGTCCGCGTACATGGCCAAGGACCCGAAGAACTTCCACAATGCCTACCTCACCGACCGGCCTGCCGGTCAGCCTCACGTTCAACACGACGGAGTACCCCTATAGCCTCGTCGCCTTCCGCAAGGGCGTGAGCCAGGCAATCGACCGCAGATGGTCTCGAAGATCGGCGAGTACGGCTACGCGCCGCCGACGACCGCACTGGGTCTCGAGTTCCTGTATCCGAAGTGGATCAACCCCGCGCTCCGGGCGAAGGCGAAGCAGCTCGGCACCTACGACCCGGCCGCCGCGCGGAAGACCTTCACGGACGGCGGCTTCACGTACCGGGGCTCGAGGCTCATCGACCCGAAGGGCAACCCGGTCAGCTTCCAGATGCACGTGATCGGCGGCTGGTCGGACTGGGTCTCCTCGCTGCAGATCATCTCCCGGAACCTGCAGGCTGTAGGGATCGACGCGTCCGTCAAGATCGAGCCGGACTGGCCGGCGTGGGTCTCCAACAGCGCGATCAGCGGCACCAAGCCGAGCCTGATCTGGTCGAACGGCGCCAACGACCCGACGCCGTACGCGTTCTTCTACTCGCACTTCGACCCGTCGCAGGTCGTGGCCACCGGGCAGGACGCGCAGGCGTTCGGGAACTTCGAGCGCAACCCCGTCGCCAAGGCGGTGCCCCTGCTGCGGCAGTTCAAGGGCACGCTCGACCGGAAGAAGCAGCTGCAGGCCGCGTACAAGCTGCAGGAGATCTTCCTCGACGAGCTCCCCTTCATCCCGCTGTTCATCGGCCCGCGCTGGTCGACCTACAGCACGAAGTACTTCAAGGGCTGGATCACCTGGCAGAACCAGTACGCGGACCCGATCTTCTCGACGCAGCAGCAGGTGCAGATCTCGCTTCTGTCCCTCTACTACGCCGACGCGAAGGGGAAGCCGAAGGTGCCGGCCCTGCCGAACGTGCTGGCCACGTAAGGACACAATCGTCGACGACCTGGATCGGGGGCGCACGTCGTGCGCCCCCGATCTCTGACACCCGCGTAATACGATCCCGACCGAGCCCGAGAGCCAGCCGATGCGCTTCCTCGCCCGCCGACTGCTGTTCTACCTCCTCGCGTTCTTCGCGGCGATCACGCTCAACTTCCTGCTGCCGCGGCTCATGCCCGGCTCCCCGCTCGACGGCCTGATCCTCCGCTACGGGGATGCGATCCGGAACAACCCGGACGTCCTGAAGCAGCTCCAGGCATCGCTGGGATCGGCGGAGGAGCCGATCTGGTCGGCGTACCCGAAGTACCTCGCCAACACGTTCACGGGGAACCTCGGCGTCTCCACGTCCGAACCAGGTGCCGGTCACCGAGGTGATCCGGAACACGCTGCCGTGGTCGATCTTCCTGGTCGGTGTGGGCTTCCTGCTCTCGTTCGCCATCGGGACGTTCCTCGGCGTGCTCGCTGCGTGGCGCCGAGGCGGCTTCGTCGACACGGTCGGGACGCCGACGCTGATGGCCCTCCTGTCCGTTCCCGGCCTTCTTCCTCAGCCTGCTGGCCGTCTACTTCCTCGGGTTCAGGCTCGGCTGGTTCCCGTCGCAGCACGCCTACTCGATCGACGCGGTGCCCGCCTGGTCGTGGGACTTCGTCGGCGACGCGTTCCGGCATGCCCAGCTGCCGATCCTCATCATCATCGCCCTGAGCGTCGGCGGCTGGATGCTCGGGATGCGCAACGTGATGATCACCACGGTCCAGGAGGACTACGTGACCATGGCCCGGGCCAAGGGCCTGAAGGACCACCGGGTCATGACGGGGTACGCGGCGCGGAACGCGATCCTCCCTCCGCTCACGGCGTTCGCGTCCTTCTTCGCGAGCGCGGTCGGCGGGCTGATCCTCGTCGAGGTGGTGTTCAGCTACCCCGGCGTCGGGCTGACGCTCCAGCAAGCGGCGCTCGGTCACGACTACCCGGTCGTGCAGGCGCTGCTCCTCGTCATCTCGTTCTGCGTGCTCCTCGCGAACTTCATCATGGACTGCGTCTACGTCGTCCTCGACCCGCGCGTGAGGGCGTCCTGATGACCGAGCTCGTCCAGACCACCGCGCAGCCGGCGCCCGCCGCGCAGCCGACGCATCGCGAACGGGCTCGCCGGCTGCCACGCGTGCCCGAGTGGCTGCGGCTGCTCATGCGCAACCGGATGTCCGCGTTCGGGATCGTGCTGTTGACGACGATCGTGCTCGTCACGATCTTCGCACCGCTCCTCACGAGCCAGGACCCGGCCAATCCACGCTCGCTGCCGGGACAGGCGCCGTCGTGGGAGAACCCGATGGGCACCACCGACCAGGGCTACAGCGTCTATGCCCAGGTGATCCACGGCGGGCGGATCTCGCTGATGGTCGCGCTCGTCGCGACCGTGATCGCGATGACGATCGCGATCGTGCTCGGGCTCCTCGCCGCGTACAAGGGCGGTCTCGTGGACGACGTGATCAACCTCGTCGCGAACATCTTCATCGTCATTCCCGGGCTGCCGCTCCTGATCGTGATCGCGTCGTTCCTCGATCAGACCGGGCCGATGGACGATGGCGCTCATCATCGGGTTCACGACCTGGGCGATCGAGACACGCGTCCTCCGTGGCCAGGCGCTCACGCTCTGCAACCGCGACTTCATCCTCGCCGCGCGGGCCTCCGGCGAGTCCACGCCGCGCATCGTGTTCCGCGAGCTCCTGCCGAACATGCTCAGCCGGATCGCCGCCGGCTTCGCGTTCGTCTTCATCAACGCGGTGTTCTTCGAGGCGGCGCTCGAGTTCCTCGGCTTCGCGGACGTGAACAAGGTGAGCTGGGGCACGACGCTGTACTGGGCGACGGTCAACTCGACCCTGCTCCAGGGCCAGTGGTGGCACTTCGTCTTCCCGGGCCTCGCGATCTCGCTGACGCTGCTCTCGATCGTCTTCATCAACTACGGCATCGACGAGCTGGCCGACCCCCGCCTGCGCCTGAAGGACAGGCGCCGGGGTGTCCTCCGCCGCGTGCTCAGGCCGAGGAGCGCGCTGTGAGCATCGTCGTCGAGCCGCAGAGCCTCCGATCCGAGCCCACCGGCCGCGCGCCGCTCCTCGAGCTCCGGGACCTCGTCGTCGAGTACGGCACGGAGCGCGGCTCCGTCACGGCCGTGAACGGGGTCTCCCTCGCCATCCGGCCCGGGGAGATCGTCGGGCTCGCAGGCGAGTCGGGCTGCGGGAAGAGCACGATCGCGAACGCGATCCTGCAGGTGCTCCGGCCTCCGGGCCGCATTGCGGGCGGCGAGATCCTGTTCAAGGGCAGGAACCTCCTCGGCCTTCCGGAGTCCGAGCTGCGGAAGATTCGCTGGCGCAACATCGCGATCGTCTTCCAGAGCGCGATGAGCTCGCTCAACCCTGTCACCCGCGTCGAGGACCAGTTCGTCGACATGTTCCTCGCCCACCAGAAGATCTCGAAGCGCTTCGCGCGCATGAAGGCGGCCGAGCTGCTCGAAGTTGTGGGCATCGACAGGGGCCGGCTCCGCGCCTATCCCCACGAGCTCTCCGGCGGGATGCGGCAGCGCGTGGTGATCGCGATGGCGATGGCGCTCGGCCCCGAGCTGCTCCTGCTCGACGAGCCGACGACAGCGCTCGACGTGATCGTGCAGCGCGAGATCCTGCAGCAGCTCGAGGAGCTGCAGCGGGAGATGGGCTTCGCCGTGCTCTTCATCACCCATGACCTGTCGCTGCTCGTCGAGTTCTCGAACCGGATCGCGATCATGTACTCGGGCGACATCGTCGAGGAGGCGGCCGCGGCGGAGCTGTTCGCACGCCCCGCACACCCGTATACGTCCGGGCTGATGGCGTCGTTCCCGCCGCTCACGGGCGAGCAGGCGTTCATGACCGGGATCCCGGGGAACCCGCCCGACCTGAACGACCCGCCGTCCGGCTGCCGGTTCCATCCGCGATGCCCGGCGGCCCGGCGCCAGCCCTGTCACGTCGACATCCCGGCGCTCCGCAGGATCGGCTCCTCGGAGCACGACGTCGCCTGCCACTTCCCCCTGGAGCCGTCATGAGCGCCGTCTCCCTCTCCGCACCCGTGCTCGAAGCGCGGGCGCTCTCCCGGACGTTCTCGGTCGGAACGAGCTTCTGGGGCGCGCGCGAGACGCTCCGTGCGGTCGACGACGTGAGCCTCACGCTGCGGCGGGGGAAGGTCTCGGCGCTCGTCGGCGAGAGCGGGAGCGGCAAGAGCACCGTGGCACGCCTCCTCAGCCGGCTCTACGAGCCGACGGCGGGATCGATCCTGCTCGAGAACGAGGACGTGACGCGCATCCGCGGCCGTCGCCGCATGCTCGAGTACCGCGCGCAGGTGCAGATGATCTTCCAGGACCCGTTCGCGTCGCTGAACCCGGTCAAGCACGTCGGCCACCACCTGGCCCGCCCGCTGCGGATCCACCGCGTCGTCCCCGACGAGCCAGGTGCGCGGACGCGTGCTCGAGCTGCTCGAGACGGTCGGGCTCGTGCCCGCGGCCGCCGTCGCCGAGAAGTACCCGCACGAGCTCTCGGGAGGACAGCGCCAGCGCGTGGCGATCGCTCGGGCCCTTGCCGTCGAGCCGAAGGTCGTGCTCGCGGACGAGCCGATCTCGATGCTCGACGTGTCGATCCGGCTCGGGATCCTGAACCTCGTCCGCGAGCTCAAGGAGCGCGAGCAGATCGCGTTCCTGTACATCACGCACGACCTCGCGAGCGCGCGGTACGTCGCCGACGAGATCCACGTGATGTACAAGGGCCGGATCGTCGAGCACGGCCCGACCGAGGCGGTGCTCCAGTCCCCTCTCCACGCGTACACGAAGCTCCTGCTCACCGCCGTGCCGCGGCCCGACGCCGGGCTCAACACCGACGTTCTGGCAGGGACGCACCGGGGAGACCGCGGAGCTCGCCGCGCACGGGTGGGACCCCGACGTCCCCACGATGCTCGTCGAGGAGCGGCGCGGCCACTTCGTACGGCGAGAGAAGGAGATCAACGGATGACTGCTCGGCTCGGGCTGGCGCTGTACACGCTGCGCGACGACTGTGCGCGGGACCCCGAAGGGACGCTCGCGCGCGGTCGCGGAGATGGGATACGAGGGCGTCGAGCTCTACGACCTCTTCGGGCGCGATCCCCGGGCGGTGCGGGCGCTGCTCGACGAGCTCGGGCTCGAGGTGTGCGGTCGGCACGCGGGGCTCGAGGCGATCGAGAACGGCCTCGACGAGCTGTCCGCCGAGCTCCGCGAGCTGGGAAGCGACCGGCTGATCCTCGCCTGGATCCCCCCGCCCGCGTCGTCCCGCGAGGCCGAGCAGGTCGTGGCGCGGATCGATGAGGCCGCCGCCCGCGTCAGCTCGGCCGGCCTCCGGTTCGGCTTCCACAACCACGACGGCGAGCTCCGAACGCTCGACGACGGCCGCACCGTTCTCGACCGGCTGCTCGAGCTCCCGCCCGGAGCGGCTGTTCCTCGAGATCGACCTCGGCTGGGCGTGGTTCGCCGGCGTCGACCCGGTGGACCTCGTCGCGCGGGTGGCGCCACGTGCGCCGCTCGTGCACGTCAAGGACCTCGTCGGCGCCTCCGAGCCGCGATTCGTCCCCGTCGGCGACGGCGACGTCGGCTACGCGTACGTCCTCCCCGCGATCCGAGAGCTCGGCGTCGAATGGCTGCTCGTCGAGCAGGACGAGACGGACGGCTCCGCGCTCGACGCGGTGCGCCGCTCGTACGCCGCGGTGACGGGTCTCGTCGGGAGCCCGGCATGAGGTCGCCCGCACAGGTCGGGATCATCGGCTGCGGCGTGATCAGTCGCGCGTATGCCGCGAACGCGTCGGCCTTCGACACGTTCGAGATCTGCGCCTGCGCGGACCTCGAGGCGTCGCGGAGCGAGGAGATCGCGGCCGAGTTCTCGCTCCGGCCGCTGACGGTCGAGGAGCTGCTTCGGTCGGACTCGATCGACGTCGTCCTCAACCTCACTCCACCGGCTTCCCACGCCTCGGTGACGCGAGCTGCGCTCGAGGCGGGCAAGCACGTGTACTCCGAGAAGCCGCTGGCGATCGCCGCCGCGGAAGCCGACGAGCTGTGCGAGCTTGCCGAGTCGCAAGGGCTGCGCCTCGCGTGCGCCCCCGACATCTTCCTCGGGAGCGCGTACCAGAAGGCCCGCTCCCTGCTCGACGAGGGCGCGATCGGCGAGCCTCTCGCCATCTCGGCCGCGATGCTCGCCGGCGGCCAGGAGGTCTGGCATCCGGACCCCGACATCTTCTACCGCGACGGGGCCGGTCCGCTGCTCGACATGGGGCCGTACTACGTGACGGCGATCGTCTCGCTCCTCGGGCCCGTGCGGCGGGTCGCCGGGTTCGCCTCGACCTTCGTCGAGGAGCGCACGATCAAGGTCGGCCCGCGGCGGGGCGAGCGCTTCACGGCCGAGACGCCGACTCACGTCACGTCGATCCTCGAGCTCGAGGGCGCGCGTGACCGCGACGCTCGTCGCGACCTTCGAGGCTCCCGGGCACTACGCCTCGACGATGCTCGTGCACGGGTCCGACGGCGAGCTCGCCCTGCCCGACCCGAACGGGTTCGCCGGCCCGGTGCGGATCAGGCGGGGGCGCGGCGCCTGGGAGGGCGTTCCCTTCACGTCCCGCGGCGCCGCGGACGCCCGCGGGCTCGGGCTCCACGACATGGTCGAGGCGATGGCAGAGGGGCGGCCGCACCGCGCGACGGCGCGGCTGGCCACCCACGTCGTCGACGTGGCGCGGTCGATCCTCGCCTCGTGCGAGAGTGGATCGGCCGTCGCGGTCGCGTCCACGGCCGAGCGGCCCGACGCCCTGCCCGTCGACGTCGCCCGCCACGCAGACGAGGCGGCCTGAGGTGGCGACCCTGCCGGATGCCAAGGGCAGGGCCGGAGCCTGCTGGCGCGTCGCCGCCGACGGGACCTCGTTCCGCGACCTGAACGGCAACGGCGAGCTCGACCCGTACGAGGACCCACGCCTGCCCGGTCGAGGATCGGGTCGACCGACCTCCTCGCGCAGCATGACGCTCGAGGAGAAGGCCGCACAGCTCTTCCATCAGGGCCTGCTCGTGCCGGACGACGGCACCGTCGGCGAGGAGCCCGACGGATTCTCGCCGGTTGCGACGCGAGCGCTCGTCGCGGAGCTCGGCCTGACCCACTTCAACCTCTACTGGGCCCCCGGTCCCGTCACGCTCGCCGAGTGGCACAACCGGATGCAGGAGGCGGCCGAGGCGACGCGGCTCGGGATCCCGGTCACGATCTCGTCCGACCCGCGCCACGGCCTCGGCGACAACCCCGCCACGAGCATGGCGGGCGCGGGCTTCTCGAAGTGGCCCGACCCGATCGGGCTGGCCGCGACACGAGACGCGGGCCTCGTGCGCGAGTTCGCCGACGTCGTGCGACAGGAGTACCTCGCGGTCGGCATCCGGCTGGCGCTCCACCCGACGGCCGATCTCGCGACCGAGCCGCGCTGGTGCCGCGCCGCCGGGACGTTCGGCGAGGACGCCGACGTCGTCGCGAGCCTCGTCGCCGCCTACCTCCGCGGCATGCAGCTCGAGACGCTCGGGCCCGAGAGCGTCGCCTGCATGACGAAGCACTTCCCCGGCGGCGGGCCACAGCTCGAAGGCGAGGATCCGCACTTCCCGTACGGCCGCGAGCAGGTCTACCCCGGCGGCAACTTCGACTACCACCTCATCCCGTTCGCGGCCGCGATCGAGGCCGGGACGGCGCAGGTGATGCCCTACTACGGCATGCCCGTCGGGACCGAGCACGAGGAGGTCGGCTTCGGGTTCAACCACGGCGTGATCACGGGCTGCTCCGCGAGCGATACGGCTTCGACGGCGTCGTCTGCTCCGACTGGGGGCTGCTCACCGACGCCGTGCTCGACGGCGTCGTCTTGCCCGCCCGTGCCTGGGGCGTCGAGCACCTGAGCACGGAGGAGCGGGCGCTGAAGGCGCTGGCCGCGGGTGTCGACCAGTTCGGCGGCGAGGCTTGCCCCGAGGTCGTGGTCGACCTCGTTCGCTCAGGTCGGATCGACGAGGCGCGCATCGACGCGTCCGCACGTCGGCTGCTACGGGACAAGTTCAGGCTCGGCCTCTTCGACGACCCGTACGTCGACGCCGGGGCCGCGGCCGACGTCGTCGGCCGATCGGAGTTCCTGGAGCGCGGCCACACGGCACAGACGCGCTCCTTCGTCCTGCTGAAGAACGACGACGACGTGCTCCCTCTTCGGGGCAACCCACGCGTCTATGTCGAGGGGCTCGACGGCGCCGCGCTGCCCGTCACCGTGAGGGTCGCCGACACGCCGGACGACGCAGACGTCGCGCTGGTACGCATCACAGGCACCGTACGAGGCCCGCAACGGCAACTTCCTCGAGGCCTTGTTCCATGCGGGCAGTCTCGGCTTTGAGGGCGCCGAGATCGCCTCGCTGCTCGAGCTGATGCGCCGGGTGCCGACGGTCGTCGACATCTACCTCGATCGCGCTGCCGTGATCCCCGAGATCGCCCACGGCGCTGCCGCGCTCCTTGCAAGCTTCGGAGCGACCGACGAGGCCCTGCTCGAGATCGTCCTCGGCCGTGCCGCACCGACGGGTGCGCTCCCGTTCGAGCTTCCCTCTTCGCTGGATAGCGTCCGCCGGCAACATCCGGACGTCCCGTACGACTCGGCGGATCCGCTCTTCCCCTTCGGTCACGGCCTGGTGTACGGGGACACTCACCCGCGCGACGCCGCATCATCCTTCGCCCGAGTCGCTACCGTACGGCCATGGTCACCAAGGACGACGTCGTCGAGGCGCTGCACACCGTCGAGGACCCGGAGCTCGGGATGGACATCGTCGAGCTCGGCCTCTACTACGACGCGGAGATCGAAGGCCCGCACATCAAGATCATCCACTCGCTCACGTCGATGGGCTGCCCTGCCGGGCCGATGATCCAGGAGAACATCCACGACGCGGTCGCCGCGCTGCCGGGCGTGGAGCAGGTCGAGGTCGAGTTGACGTTCGACCCGCCCTGGACGCCCGACCGGATGTCGGACGACGCGAAGTTCATCCTCGGCTTCGGGTAGCGGCCCTCGATGGGCCGTTAGCCGAACGGGGTCTGACCTCTTGGGGTCAGACCCCCCGCGACCGCTCTCGACTCTGTGTTCCCCACAGGAACGCCGCAGGGGACTGGCACCACAGGTGCCTGTCCACCGTGAGCGTCACAGGGTCAGTCCCCTGCGGGGACAGACCCCTTTGGGCTTTCAGCCCAAGAGCCGGACCTCCTCGCGCCGCTCGCGAGCGAAGAAGTGGATCCCGTCCGTGAAGCGGACCCAGTTGCAGCGCATGCACATCACGAGCGAATGCGTCCGCGCGGAGTCCGCCATGAAGCGGACGCCGCGAAGCAGGTCGCCGTTCGTGACCCCTGTCGCGACGACGATCACGTCGCCCCGTGCGAGGTCGTCCTGCGTGAAGACGCGTGCCGTGTCCTCGACGCCGAGCTCGCGGGCGGCCTCGATCTGCGAGCGGCTCGTCGGCCAGAGCTGCGCCTGGAGGCCGCCGCCGAGACAGCGCAGCGCCGCTGCGGAGAGGACGGCCTGGCGCGTGCCGCCGATCCCGATCGAGAGGTGGTCGTTCGTGCCGCGGATCGCCGCGGAAATGGACGCCGTCACGGTGCCGTCGCCGATCAGCTTGATCCGGGTGCCCGCCGCCCGGAGCTCCTCGACGAGGTCGTGGTGCCGCGGCCGGTCGAGCACGAGCGCGGTGATGTCGATCGGCTGGCGATCGAAGCTCTCCGCAACGGCGCGGACGTTGTCGGCCACGGGGCGGTCGAGGTCGATCACGCCCCGGGCGCGCGGCCCGACGGCGATCGTCCGCATGTACATGTCGGGAAGCGGAAGGAGCGCGCCCTCGGGCGCCACCGCGAGCATCGCGATCGCACCGACGCCGCCCCGTGCAACGCACGCCACGTCCCTCGATCGGGTCGAGCGCGAGGTCGACGCGATCGCCGCCGGCGCCGATCTCTCCGCCGGGTGCGAGGGCCTCTCCGGTCCGCGAGCCGATCACGATGCGCCCGTCCACCGGCATCTGGTCGAGGGCGGCCTTCATCCCGTTCGCCGCCGCCTCCTCTGCCGCCTCCTCGTCGGCGCGACCGAGCCAGCGCGCGCCCGCGAGCGCGGCCCACTCGGTCGCCCGCGCGTAGCGAGTGCACATGCAGTCCGCCATCTGAGGGAGCAGGCTACGCCCGAACGAGCCGGTCGGCGGTCGACAGCACCAGATCGAGAACCTCGCCCATCGCCTGGTCGAGCGTCGTGTTCACGATCACCGGCACGTCACAGCGCCGCGCGCGCTCGACGAGCGCGTCCTGGATGAAGCGGATCTCGGGCATCCCGTCGATGTACTTCTCGAGCGGCCGGAGCCCCTCGGTGGTGTGGTCGCGCACCCAGAAGTGGCTTCGATGCAGGTCCTCGTCGTCGATCGCGACCAGGCACTGGACGACGATGGCGCGCTCACGGTCGACCTCGACCATGCCCGGGACGAGGTGCACGCCCTCGAGCACCATCGACCAGCCCTCCGCGAGCGAGCGGTCGATCGCCGCCTCGACGCCGACGAGGACGTGCCGCACCTGGTCGAGGAAGCCCAGCAGGCGCGCGTCGCCCGCCTCGTCCTCCTCGGCCTTGGTCAGGCCGAGGCCTGCCTCGAAGCTCGAGTAGTGGACGGACGGCATGAACGCCGGGGAGAAGAACGCGCGCATCGTCTGCCGGATGAAGTCCGTCGACGTCACGCGGGTGATCCCGAGCCGGTGGGCGGTCTCGGTGGCGATCGTCGACTTCCCCGTGCCGGTCGCGCCGCCGACGAGGAGGATGATCGGGATGTCGAGCTGGCGGAGTGAATGGAGCCGGCGCAGGCGCCGCATCGTGCGGCCGCCCTCCGCCTCGCCCAGCACCTCCGAGGCGAGCTCGCCGAACCGGTCGAGCTCGAGCTGGTCCGAGCCGCGTGCCGCGAGATCGGCGTCCGCGCGGCGAGCGAGGTCGTAGGCCTTCGTCACGGTCAGCCCCGTGGCCGCGAGAGCGCGGGCCATCAGCCCCTTCGACCACGGCAAACCCTCGTCGCCGCCCAGCGGGAGCGGGGCGAGGTAGCGGCGCTCGCTCACCGGACCGCCTGCGGTGCGTGCTCGATCGCCTCCGCCGCGAGACGCTCGAGCTCCACGTCGAGCGAGCGCTCGCCCGCGATCGGGAGGACGTCGTTCGCGGCGAGCACCACGCGCACGCCGCGCCGCCGCGCCTCCTCGACGACGACGTCCACCGCCGCGGCCTTCAACTCGACGACGAAGACGTCCGCGTCCGTCTTCGCGAGATCGTCGCGGAGGCGTTCACGGTCGGCGAGGCTCCCCGACACGTGCGTCACGCGCGCGCCGTGCATCTCCACCAGGTGCCGGGCCAGAGGCCCATGCGCGCTCGACGGGGCGGTGCAGAAGAAGGCGACGCGCTCGTCGGCGACCGGCTCGAGCGGCCGAGGGCGCAGGACGGCGCGGAGAACCGGGATCTCGGGGCGCACGTGGGCGCGCATCGCGTCCGCGAGAGCCGCGTGCGGTGCGTCAGGCTCGGCCATCGTCACCAGCACGAGGTCGGCGATGCGCGCGCGATAGGCGTTCAGGTATCCCGCGGCGACGTCCACCGGCTGCGCAGCCGACGTGACGAGGAGCCGCCTCCCGGCGGCGACCGGAGGCATGGCCGCGCCGCTCCCGTCGAGCACGACGAGGTCAGGGGACAGCGACCGCGCCACCGCTACGCCCTCCAGCACGTTCGACACCGCGACGGCGCCGGCGAGCCCGCCACCGCAACGGCGGCACCCGACGGTCACGACCCCGGCGACGACAGCCGTTTCCAGGTGGTCGGAGGCCGCGTGCCGGCCCAGGCGGGACAGCTCGAGGAGAGAGTCGACGGTCGGCCGGACGCGCACGGTCTCCGGCTCGGGCGGCCCGCCACGGCCCATCGCGACCACGACGATCTCGCGCGACCGCGCGAGCGAGCGAGCGACATGGCCCGTCACGGCAGTCTTTCCCACTCGCTTCCCGGTGCCGATCACAGCGAGCGTCGGGACGTCGACGGGCTCCATCGGCGGGGGCGTGAAGCGGAAGTCCGGGCCCTCGTAGGGGATGCCGAGCGCGAGCACGCGACTGGCGAGCGCGAGCCGCTCTGCGGGGCCGAGAACGGGCTCGTCGGAGAGGTCGAGGACGACGTCCGGCCGGTGGTGCGCGACGGCCTCCTCGAGCGTCGGCACGAGCGGAACCCCGTACCCGTCGACGTCGGCGCGGAGCTTCTCGGTGCCTCCGATCAGCACGGCGGCGACGACGAGGTCGTCGACCTCCTCCAGGGCCGAGCGCACGACGGGCGGGTAGTGCTCGCCGTCGACGATCGCGATTGCCCGGCGCGGCATCGTCATCCCCGGGTGGTCACCTCCCGCTCGATCCGGCTCGTGTACTTCTCGTACTCGAAGGTCTCCGTGGAGAACTGGATGATCCGCTCCTCCCCGTGGAACGGGTGCCGACGCGAGATCGAGACGTGGTGGCCGTTGACCTCGATCACGTTGTAACAGGGCCGGGTGTTTCCCCGCAATCGCAGCGACGAAACGGTCCCGGTGTTCACGACGAAGAGGTTCTCGAGCCGCCAGGCGTACGGCACGTGCTTGTGCCCCGAGAGCACGAGGTGCACGCCCTGCCCGCAGCAGGCACTCGAGCGCATCGCCGGCGTCGTAGACGACGTTCCGCTCGCGCCCCGTCCCGGGCACCGGGAGCAGATGGTGGTGGAGGACGAAGATGCGGAGGTGCGAGGGCTCCGCGCCGAACTGCTCCTCGATCCAGCCGTAGCGGCCTCGCCCGATCTGCCCGTGATCGAGGTCGGGCTCCGTCGAGTCGACGGCGACGACCGTCACACCGTCCTTCCGCAGGACGCTGCTCCTCTCGCCGAAGAGGTCCTCGAAGTGGACGTAGCCGACGTTCCGGGCGTCGTGGTTCCCGGGGATGACGACGAACGAGTCGCAGTGGATCCGGTCGAGGTACGAGCGGGCCATCTGGTACTCGTGCTTGAAGCCGAACGTCGTCAGGTCCCCGGTGCAGATCACCATGTCGGGACGGAGCTCGTTGACCTCGGAGATGGCGCGCTCGAGCAGGTTCGGCTCGAAGTACGTCCCTCCGCAATGGAGGTCCGAGATGTGGGCGATGCGGAACGGCCGGGCGGCGGAGGCCATTGTGCGGAGTCTATGGCTTGTTCGCAGGCGGGATCTCGCTCTCGCGAGATCCCGCGCTTGGATCCCCGCCTACGGCGGGGCACATCCCTGAAGGCGCCCGCTCGCGCGGTCGCAAGAACCTCCTCGCGCGCCGTTTTCCGTGCTGTCCGGGTGCGCCGGTACCCTCGAAGAGGTGCCGGCGCCCAACCCGGAATCCATCCCGTTCCAGGCATATCGTGGCTCTGAGCCGCCTCGCTTCGTCAACGGCGCGGAGCTCGAGTGCGCCCGCATCCTCGACTGGTACCGGATCCCCTGGGAGTACGAGCCACGGTCGTTCGTGCTCGAGCGTGACGCCGAGGGACGCGTCACGAGCGCGTTCACTCCCGACTTCTATCTCCCGGAGCAGGACCTCTACATCGAGGTCACCGTGATGAAGCAGTCGCTCGTGACGCGCAAGAACCGCAAGCTTCGAGAGGTGCGGCGACTCTACCCCGACGTCAACGTGAAGCTGTTCTACCGGCGCGACATCGAGCGCCTCGCCCAGCGCTACCGGCTCCGGATCGCCTCGTGACCCGGACGGCCGCCGAGCGCCTGCGCGCGGAGGGACAACCGATCGGAGACGTCTACCTCGGCAGGGCCGAGATTGCAGGCCGCATCGCCGAGCTCGCGACCGCGATCGCCGCCGCCTACGCCGGCCGTTCTCCGCTTCTCGTCGCGCCGCTCAAGTCGAGCACCGTGTTTCTCGCCGACCTCTCGCGCGCGCTACCGCTCGACCACGAGCTCGACGTCATCGAGCTGGCGCCGTACGGAAGCGGCCGCGGCGGTGGCGGCGTCCGGCTCCTGAAGGACCTCGACGCGCCGCTCGAGGGCCGGGACGTGCTTATCGTCGAGGACGTCGTCGACACCGGTCTCACCCTCGGATTCCTCACGCGCTGCTTCGGCGAGCGCGGCCCGGCGAGCCTCTCCGCGGTGACGCTCCTCGACCGTCCGTACCGCCGGCTGGTGGACGATATCCCCCTCGACCACGTGGGCTTCACGGTCCCCGACGAGCTGTTCGCCGGCTACGGCCTCGGTCTCGACGAGCGCTGGCGGGCGCTGCCGGACCTCCACGTCGTGCTCGCCGACGAGCTGCCCGTGGCGATCGACGCCGCGTAGACGACGCTCTGGATCAGAGGTAGCCGAGCGGATCCACCGCGGTGCCGTTGACGCGCACCTCGAAGTGGACGTGCGGGCCGCTGGAGTTGCCGGTGCTGCCGGCATACGCGATCACCTGACCGCGCACGACCGACTGGCCGACCGACGACGCGAACGCCGAGTTGTGCGCGTAGGCGGTCGAGAGACCGCCGCCGTGGTCGATCACGACGAGATTGCCGTACCCACCGCGCCAGCCGGCCCAGATCACCGTTCCTGCGCCGGAGGCGACCACCGGGGTCCCGGTCGGGCACGTGATGTCGATCCCCTCGTGCATCCGGCCCCCGCGCATCCCGAACCCGCTCACAACGGGGCCGGACACCGGCCAACCGAGCACCCCGTTCCCGATGGGCGCGACGGGCGGTGTCGACCCGGACGACGACGGCTGCTGCGCCTCGCGGATCTGCTCGGCAAGCGAGGCGCTCTGTGCCTCGAGGTCCTCGATCTCGGCGTGGATATCCGACTGGTCGCCCTCGATCGAGGCGAGGGTCACCGACTTCTCGCTCTGCGCGACGACGAGCGCGTCGCGGCTCGCGACGAGACGCGTCACGACGCCTCGCTGCTCCGATGCGGCGGATGTGGCAAACGCCTCGATGCGCGCCTGCTCCGTCCGCGCGGCGCGGGTCTGCCGCCGCGCCTCGGCGACGCCGTCACGGGCCTCCCGGACCTGCGTGGCGATGCGCTTGTCCTGCCGCCCGATGCGGGAGAGGAGCTCGAGGTTGTCGAGGATGTCGGTGAACGACGACGTCCCGACGATGAAGGAGAGCACGTCAGGGCCGTCGGTCATGTAGAGGTAGCGCACGCGCTCCTCGAGCCGCGAGAGCGCGATGCGGTACTCGCCGCGGAGCCGGTCGAGGCGGGCTGTCTGGGTCGCGATCGTCCGGTCGAGGCTCGCGAGCCGCGCACGCGCCTGCGAGAGCTGTCCTTCGAGCACGGAGAGCCGCGCCTGCTGGGCCTCGACCCCGGCCTGGAGCTCACGCACGCGCCCGGCGACGGCGCTGAGCTCCTCGGTGAGCACGCCCGCCTGCTGGTCGGCCGCGGCAGCTCGATCGCGGAGCCGGCCGATCTGGCTGTCCACGCGCGCCTTCTCGGTTCCCGGATCGCCCGCGGCGCTCCCCGTGGCGCCGAGCGTCGCGGCGAGCATCGCGGCAACGGCCGCGGTCACGAGGCCGGCGCGACGACCCATCATCCGCTCTTCGCCTCCACTCCCGCCGTCCCTGCTTCGAGCCGGTCGAGCGTCCGGAGCGCCTGAGCGGCCTCCCGCCGGAGCGGCCCGACGACGCTGCGGTAGTCCTCGTCGCTGAGCCGGCCCGCCCGGTGGTCGGCCTCGAGCTCCTTGAGGGCTGCCAGCGCGCGGTCTCGCTCTTCCTCGGCCTCGAGCAGCGCGCGCTCGCGGGCGTCGAGCTCGTGGAGCGCGTCCGACGCAGGTGCGGGGTCGCGGAGGAACGGCAGGGCCACGACCACGACCGTCCCGGCGGCGAGCGCCGCCGCGATCACGAACCAGCCGTTCACGTGACGGCGGGCGTCTCGGAGCCGTCGTCGGCGCGGGCGTACCGCGCAGCGAGCCTGCGTTCCTCGCGCGCGTCGGGCCACAGGGCGATCAGCGAGCCGAGCACGAACACGATGCCCGCGAGCCAGATGAGGTTGACGAGCGGCTTGACGAACACGCGGAAGACGACTGCCCCGTCGTCGCGGACCTGCTCGGCGATCACGAAGAGATCCTCGCCCGTGAGGAGGTCGGAGCGGATCCCGACCTCGTTCGACACCTGTTGCTCGACGCTGTACGCATTCTTTCCTGCGGCGATCGTCCCCAGATCGTCGCCTCCGCGCCGGACGTCGAGCACCGCCCGGATCTCGGTCGCGTTAGCGCCCTCCCGCTCGGTGAGCTCCCGGTAGGTGAGCGTGTAGCCCCCCACCGCGAGCGACTCGCCGCGCGCGAGCCTGCCCTCGACGACGGAGTCGTAGGCGCTCGAGCCCGCCACGCCGATCGCGAGCAGCACGATCGCCGCGTGGACGACGTAGCCGCCGTAGCGTCGCCGGTTTCGCCCCACGAGGCGCCCGAAGGCCGTCGGGATCGGCTCGCCGGTCAGGGCGCGCCGGGCCGCAGTCCCGCGAACGAACTCGACGACGATCGCGGAGAGCACGAACGCCGAGAACGTGTACGCGATCAGTCCCGGGATGGATGATCCCGCTCCGAGGGCGACGAGCAGGGCCCCCGTCCCGACCGCGATGCCTGCGGGCCACGCGACCGCCCTCGCGAGGCCGGCGAGCGACGCGCGCCGCCACGCGACGAGCGGGCCGATCCCCATCAGCAGGAGGAGCGGCAACCCGAAGATCCGCAGGAAGAAGTCGAAGTACGGGCGACCGACGACGACCGACTCGCCGCGCACCGCCTCCGAGACGATGGGCCAGGCCGTCCCCCAGAGGATCGTCAGGCAGAGCGCGACGAGCAGGAGGTTGTTGTAGAGGAACGCCGCCTCGCGGGAGACGAGCGATTCGAGCTTGGCCGTCGTGCGGAGCAGCGGCAGCCGGAGCCAGATCATCGCAGTCGAGAACGCCACGGCAACCACGATGAAGCCGAGGAACCACGGCCCGATCGCGCTCTGAGTGAACGAGTGGATGGAGCTCACGACGCCCGAGCGGGTGAGGAACGTGCCGAACAGCGAGAGGCAGAACGCGAGGCTCACGAGCGTCACGTTCCAGACGCGGAGCATCCCCCGCTTCTCCTGGATCATCACCGAGTGCAGGAACGCGGTCGCGGCGAGCCACGGGATCAGCGCCGCGTTCTCGACCGGATCCCAGGCGTAGTAGCCGCCCCACCCCACCTCCTCGTATGCCCAGTGGGCGCCGAGCAGCTGTCCGATGCCGAGGGCGGTCCAGGCGACGATCGTCCAGCGCCGCGTCGCGACGATCCACCGCTCGTCCGTCCGGCCGGAGAGGAGCGCTCCCATCGCGAACGCGAACGGCACCGCGAGGCCGACGTACCCGAGGTAGAGAAAGACCGGGTGAATGACCATGTACGGGTTCTGGAGGCTCGGGTTGAGCCCGTTTCCGTCCGCGGGCGCGGCGATCGTGTCGAACGGGCTCGAGACGGCCACCAGCAGCCAGGTGAAGCCCACGGCGATCCCTCCGAAGACCGGGGTGACCCACACGACGAGGTCGCGCGCCCGGTTGCGCGCGAACCACACCGCGAGCGCCGCGTAGCCGGTGAGCACGAGCAGCCAGAGGAGCAGCGAGCCCTCCTGCCCGCCCCAGAAGGCCGAGATCTTGTACTGCAGCGGCAGCGCCTCGCTCGAGTGCCCTGCCACGTACGCGAGCGAGAAGTCGTCCCGGATGAAGCCCGCGACGAGGACGAGTGACGCGACGAGCGTCGAGAAGAACGAGGCGAGGAGCGCGTTCCGCGCGGAGTGCGCGAGCCGACGCTTGCCGCGCCACGCGGCGAGCCCTCCCGCGACGAGTGCGTAGACCGAGAGCCCGAGGGTGACGAGGAGTGCCGCGCGGCCGAGCTCGGCCATCTAGGACGCTGTGTCGGCGGCCTGGTACTTCGACGGGCACTTCGTGATCATCGACCCGGGTGTCGTCACGAAGAGCCCGCCCGGCCGCTGCATCCCCGTCACGACGACGTCGCGGCCCGTGCGGAAGAGGTCGGGCACGGATCCCTTGTACAGCACCGTGACCCGCTCCTTGTGCGCACCCTCGATGTCCTCGAGCACGAACCGCATTCCGGCACCGTGCGGATCCCCCGTCGGGGCACCCACGACGCGGCCCGCGAGCGATACCTCGCCGGTCTTCGCCGCGAGCTCGCTCGGCGAGACCGACGGCGTGCCGCCACCCGCAAGCGAGGTGTAGAGCAGGAAGATCGCAAGGACCCCGGCGACGGAGAGCGCGATCACGAGCCGGGCAGGAGATGACGTCCGTGCCACGACGACAGTGTAGGGACCCCGGGTGAACGCGAGCTTACGGACGCGCGCGGAGGGCGCTTACGCCTCTGCGGCGTCCCGTGCGCGCTTCGGCACTTCGTACCCGTGCTCGAGGCAGAGCGATCCCGGCGCATCCTCGGTGAGCGCGTCGCAGTACCCCTTGCCGTACGCCGCGCGCATGAAGGCCGAGACGACCTCGAGGTTCCATTCGCCGATCTCCGCCGCCTCGCGCCAGAGGTCGGTGAGGCGGAGATCGATGTCGAGCTCGAGGAGGTCGATCCGCGTGGGCTGCATGCCAACGAGGCTACGGACCCCGTCGGACGACATGCCACTTTTGCAGGGGAAAGCCCTGGACAGGCACCCCAGGTGTCTGGTCCCCCGTGCTGCGAGCGCGAGGGACGGCAGTCCGCGACCGTCGCGGGGGGTCTGACCCCGAGGGGTCAGACCCCTGAGTAGAGTCGTCTCCCATGGCCCGGATCCGCGTCGGCCCGGCGCGCGTGCCCTCGCGCGAGAGCCCCGAGGAGGCGATCGCGATCGTGCGCGAGCGCGGTTACGACGCGTGCGAGATCGACTTCGAGTCGGGCTTCTGGATGGACTACCCCTGGGCGGAGCGCCTCGGCGACGTGGCCCGCGAGAACGACGTCGCGCTCTCCGTGCATGCGCCGCTCTTCGGATGGGTCGGCCACCTCGAGGCGAGCGGACGCAAGTGGTCGTCCGCCCTCGGCGCGCTCGACCGGAGCTCCGGGATCGCCGCCGCCTGCGGGGCCGAGGTCGTCGTCTTCCATCCCGGTTTCCTGCTCGGCCGGGCCCGCGAGGACGCGATCGACTCGGTCGTCGACCAGCTCGCGATCGTCCGCGAGCGGCTCGAGGGCAAGGACCGTGCGGTCCCGTTCGGGATCGAGGTGATGGGCCGCGTGCGCGATCTCGGATCGCTCGAGGACTGCGTCGAGATCAGCCGACGCGTCGGGTGGGTCAGACCCGTCGTCGACTTCGCCCACATGCACGCGACGAGCGACGGTGCGTTCCTCGAGGCCGACCGCTTCCGCGAGGCACTCGCTCTCGCCGATACCGTCCTCGAGCCGGGAGCGCCGTTCCACATCCATTTCTCGGACATCGCGTTCGCGAACCGCAACGAGACGAAGCACCTCCCCTACGGGGACGGCACGCTCCGGGCCGACCCGCTCCGCGAGGCGCTGGAGGCGTTCGACCGTCCCGCCACGGTGATCTCGGAGTCGCCGGACGAGGAGTCGAGTCAGATGATCCGCGCGGCGCTGCACGTGCGCTGACGGGACGCGGCTAAAGCCACGTCCCGGGCTAGATGATCCGCGCGGCGCTCTCCGGCTGAAGCAGCGCGTCGAGCCGGCTTTCGATCGCGTCGGCCTCGTCGTCGCGGCCCCGCTCACGGAGGAACCGCGCGTACGCCGCCATCGGCTCGGGCTCGACGTTGCGGTAGTCGGTCTCCGCGAGGGCGTCGATCGCCTCCCGGAGGAGCAGCTCGGCCTCCTCGTCGCGGCCCTGCGCCGCTCGCACGAGCCCGAGCACCATCCGGACGTTCGAGCGCGACATCATGTCCTGCATCCCGACGGTCTCGACGGCCGAGAGAGCCCATCGCTCC
>CAWJXN010000003.1:0-70810 GCA_963846825.1 uncultured Actinomycetes bacterium | reverse complement strand
GACTTCCGACTTGTTTGCGAGCAGGAAGCCCATGTGCCACGCCGACCTGCGCCTCGACACCCTCAACCCTGAACGTGGCCGTCCGGCACCGCACGGTCGACCCACGCGGTCGTCGCCGCGTTCATCGGCGCGAAGGTCGTGTTCCGCGCGACGTCGATCCGGGCGTCCCAGGCGAGCGCGCCGTCGAGCGCGAACACGACGGCGACCGGGACGAGGACGAGCCAGCGCGGCAGGCGCGCGAGGACGATCGCGACGGCAACGGCGACGAGCGCCGCCGCGACGAGCGACCAGCGCGTCGGTGCGGACGCCGACGCGAGGCGGTTCGCGAGCTCCGACGGCAGCGCGCTGGCGATCGCGTCGAAGCGGCGGCCGCCGTCGTCGTTCAGCAGGTACGGCGGGAGCGTTGCGAGCAGCGCGATCGTCAGCGCCGCGCCGACGGCCAGTGAGACCGGCCGGAGCGGGACCTTGCGTGCTGCCCACCACGCGGTCAGCACGAGCCAGAGCGGGACGACGTAGAACAGGTAGCGGTCGTGGAGGAACCCGACGCCGAACTCGGTGCTCGAGAACGCGCCGACGACGAGCACGAGGACGACGTTGACCGAGAGGAACGAGGCGACGAACGCGGCCGCCGCACCGCTCCCTCGACGCGCATCGCGCGCGAGCGCGGCGAGGGCGGACGGCCCCACGACCAGCGGGACGAGCGCCAGGTAGACGGCGAGCCCCGCAATCGACCGCCACGACCAGCGGCCGACGTCGAGAAGGTCGTACGAGCGCCACAGGTCCCCGTAGCCGCCGAGCGGGTTGCCGAGCGCTATCCGCACGGCGAGGGCGAGTGTCCCGATGCCGAGCACGACGAGCAGCGGCCAGACGCGCGAAGGTCCGTCCGCCGACGGCAGCCGGAGCCCGCGGCGACGACGAACCGGAGGACGAGCGCAACGACGAGCGCTGCGCCGAGCGCCGCGAGCTGGAGCCGGACGCCTGCCGCGAGCACGAGCGCGCCGACAGCGAGGAACTGCGCGGCCACCGTCGGCCGCTCGAGGCAGCGCATCAGCGCGAGCAGGGCAAGGCAGCACGCGGCGTACGCGGCCCCCTCCGTCATCACGAAGCCGGTGTAGAGCGCCGATGGGATCGCGACCGCGAGCGCCGCGCAGGCGAGGCTCCAGCCGGGCTCGAGGAGTCGTCGCGCGAGGAGGTACACGGGGACCGCGGCGAGCGCGAAGAGGAGCGCGTTCCAGAGGCGCGCCCATTGGTAGGCGGTCAGATCGTCGGCCGTGAGAAGATGCACCGGCGCGAGCAGCGCCGGATAGATCGGCCCGAACCCGTAGCCGGCGTCGCGCACCTCGAGGCCGTCGCCGGCGGCGAGCGAGCGCGAGGCGTCCCAGTGGATGAGCTCGTCGCCGAAGACCGTCGGCACCTCGATCTGCTGGCCGAGCGCCCCCCAGAGCGCAGCCGCCGCGAGAACGACCCCGGAAAGCGTCAGCCCGGCGGCGGCGCGCGAGGTCACGCGGGCGAGGCGGGCCCGCGCTGCGGACGCACGACCCCGGCCACGTCGGCGTCCTCGGCGAGCTCGTCCGTCTTGCGGCAGAGCAGGAGCACCTCATCCGAGTCCGGCCGGTAGTCCGTGAAGACGGTCACGTCGCGCCAGCCCGTCCAGGCGAGCTCGATCCGGAGCGCGTCGAAGGTCGGCACCATCTTCGCCTTGCCGGTACCCCGCTGCCAGCGGACACGCACCGCGGAGTCGGGTCGCGGGTCGGTCGTGGTCTCGAGGAGCATCTCTCCGCCGACCCGGGTGAGCCGGTTGAGCATCGCGAGGAGCTCGAGGTGGAAGGCGCTGTGGTAGAGGACGCCGAGGAAGAAGACGAGGTCGAACGGGCCGTGCGCGCGAAGCTCGTCGGCATGGCGGAGGTCGCCGTACACCCAGGCGTGAGGGGCGACGAGGTCGTCCTCCCACTCCTCGTGCAGCCCACGATCCTCCTCGAAGTCCGAGAACGCGAGGAAGACGGGCTTCAGGTGCTCGTCGACCCAGCGCGTGTGGATGCCGTACTTCGGGCCGACCTCGAGCATCCGGCGCCCCGTCCAGTCCCGTCCGGCGGCCACGTCCTCGAGCCCGTCGAGCGTGAGCGTCAGGTCGACGTCCTCGGCCGAGACGGTGGACGGGCGCTTGTCGCGGATCGGCCGGGCATCGAGCGTCAGCGTCGTGTTCGCGTCGAGCTGCTCGCGGTAGTCGTACATCGGGACGTAGCTCGCGAGCTTCAGGTGCTTCGCGCTCCAGTCGACCGCCCGGCGACCGGTCCGCCAGCCGACCGCGCGCACGGGCGCGGGAAGCCTCACCGATCGACCTCGGGGCGCGTCACGACGGCGGGAACGGTACTCGACCCGTCCGAGGGCGAACGGGCGTGAGTGAGCCGGAGAGCGGGTGTCTGGCTGAAGCCAGACACCGAGCCGAATGGACCCCAGCACCCGGTGTCCGGCTTCAGCCGGACACTGCTCTCGCCAGCCGGTCCTCGCCTCCGAACGCGGCCCTAAGCTTCCGGCGATGGCCCCGGAGATCTCCGTCGTGATTCCCTGCCTCAACGAGGAGGAGGCGGTCGGCGTCGTCGTCGACCAGGCCTGGGAGGGCATCGGCCGCTCGGGCCGCGCAGGGCGAGGTGATCGTGGTCGACAACGCGTCGACCGACCGCTCCGCCGAGGTCGCCGCCGAGCACGGCGCGACCGTCGTCCGCGAGGAGCGCCCGGGCTACGGCAGCGCCTACCTCGCGGGGCTCGCGCAAGCCCGTGGCGACTACCTCGTCATGGGGGACGCGGACGCGACCTACCCGATCGCGGAGCTGGCGCCGTTCGTCGATCGCCTCGCCGCCGGTGACGACCTCGTGATGGGCTCGCGGTTCGAGGGCACGATCCACGGCGAGGCGATGCCGTGGCTCAACCGCCACGTCGGCAACCCGATCCTCACCGGGATGCTCAACCTGTTCTTCGGGGTGAAGGTCTCGGACGCCCACTGCGGCATGCGCGCCGTCCGGCGCGACGCGCTCCCCATGCTCGACCTCCACTCGACCGGCATGGAGTTCGCGTCCGAGATGGTGTTCAAGGCGTTCCGGCGCGACCTCAAGGTGAGCGAGATCCCGATCGACTACTACCCGCGCGTCGGCGAGTCGAAGCTGAACCGCTTCGGCGACGCCTGGCGACACGTCAAGTTCATGTTGCTCTACAGCCCGAGCTGGCTGTACTTCATCCCCGGCCTGATCCTCCTCGTCCTCGGCGTGCTCGGCGCGATCGCGCTCGCCGCCGGCCCCGTAACGATCTTCGGCCGCCCGTGGCAGATCCACACGCTCTTCGCCTGCATCGCGGCGATCCTGCTCGGCATGCAGATCGTCCAGCTCGGAGTCTTCGCCCGCGCCTTCGCCGCCACGCACCTCGGCGAGACCGACCGCGCTGATCGAATGGGCCCGGGGACGGATCAGCCTCGAGCACGGCCTGGCACTCGGCGGCTTCGTGCTCGCTCGTCGGCCTCGTGACGCTCTTCGCGATCTTCGTCGCGCTGGACGCTGGACGGCTTCGGCGCGTTGTCACACGAGTACGCGACGGCGATCGGCTTCACGCTCGTCGCCGTCGGCGTGCAGGTCGTCCTCGGGTCGTTCTTCGTCAGCCTGCTCACGATGCGGACGGCCGAGCCGAGCACAGACGACGATGGTCGAGCGCTCACCGGTGGCGTGAGCGGCTACGTCTCGCTCAACGAGCGTCCGCTCGGAGGTCATGCCAGGCTGCTGGAGCTGGCCCTCGCCGACGCACCGGGTCGTGCACTCGACGTGGGCTGCTCGTCCGGCTATCTCGCCCACCGCCTCGCCGAGCGCGGCGTCCGGGTCGTGGGCGTCGAGCTCGACCCACGGGCGGCGGACGAGGCTCGCTCCGTCTGCGACGAGGTGCTCGTCGGTGACGTCGAGAGCATGGTGCTCCCGTTCGAGCACGGGTCCTTCGACGTCGTCCTGTGCGGCGACCTGGTCGAGCACCTCCGCGACCCGGGTGCCGCGCTCGGGCGGCTGCGGCCGTTGCTCCGGCCGGGCGGGCGCCTCGTCCTGACGACGCCGAACGTCGCGAACTGGGCGATTCGGCTCTCGCTGCTCGGCGGCCGCTGGCGGTACACCGACCGTGGGATCCTCGACCGCACGCACGTCCATCTCTTCACACGCAAGACGCTCGTCGAAGCCCTCGAGTCCGCGGGATACCGAGTGCTCGAGCTCGACCACACAGCGCCTGTTCCCGTTGTCGGGACGCCCACCGTCGAGCGCATCGCCCACGGCGTCGCGCGGCTCCGGCCCTCGCTCTTCGCGTACCAGTTCCTCGTCGCCGCGACGCCCCGGTGATCTCGGTCGTCATTCCTGTGAAGAACGGCGGCAAGGACCTCGTCCGCTGCCTCGACGGGATCGCCCGCCAGAGAACGGACGAGGAGGTCGAGGTCGTGGTCGTCGACTCTGGCTCGACGGACGGGAGCGCGGCGGTGGCGCGGGGCGCCGGAGCCGTCGTCCACGAGATCCCGGCAGCGGAGTTCGGGCACGGCCGCACGCGAAATCTCGGCGCGAAGATCGCGCGCGGCGACATGCTCGTCTTCACCTCGCAGGACGCCGTCGCCGCGGACGACCGCTGGCTCGCGGCCCTCGCCGGCGCCGCCCGCTCCGCGACGGACGTCGCGGGCGCGTACGGCCGGCAACTACCCCACCCGGATGCGCGCCCGCCGGAGCGGTTCTTCCTCGCGTTTCTGTACGGCTCCGTGCCGCGCGTGCAACGGGTCGGCGATGACGAGGAGCTGACATTCGAGGCGACGCTCTTCTCGAACGTCAACGCCGCCATCCCGCGACCGATCCTCGAGCGATTCCCGTTCAGCGACGACGTGACGATGAGCGAGGACCAGGAGTGGTCGCGTCGCGTCCTCCGCGCGGGCCACGCGCTGGTCTACGAGCCCGGCGCGGTCGTCAACCACTCGCACGCGTACACGGTGCTGACCGCGTTCCGGCGCTTCTTCGACTCCGGCGTCTCCGCGGAGCACTCCTACGTCGAGGGAGACGAGTCGCGCGCCGCGCTCCGTCGCGCCGGGAGCAGATACGCGAGGGCGGAGCTCGCCTGGCTCTGGCGGACGGGCCAACCACAGTGGATCCCCTACACCGTCGTCTACGAGCTCGCGAAGTTCGCGGGCCTCCAGCTCGGTCTACGACACGCGCGCCTGCCGCGCCGGCTCGTGTCGAGGCTCAGCGGGCTCCCGCCGCGCAAGGACGGCTCGGCGACGCTCGGGGCCGATTCGCGTGCCGAGTGAGCGTCAGCGCGGCTCCGGCAACCGAACGACGATGAGGCCCTCGTTCGCGAGAACCGTCGTCCCGGCGAGCGTCGCCTCGAGATCCGGCGCGCAGTCCGGGTCGGCGACGGCGTAGCCCACGCCGAGGCGCGACGCCAGCGCAACTCCCTCCGGCCCGCCCGCCAGGACTGCAGCGGCCTGTCGCGCGAGCGGGAGCCGGTCGACGAAGCCGACCTGTCGCTCCGTGAACGCGGGAAGCGTCGGCCGACGCACGAGGTACGGCACCGCGAAGTGGAGACACGCGTCCGTGACGATCCGCTCCGAATCCGGCAGCTGCCCGCGGTCGAGCTTCTCCCGGAACGAGGTGAGACCGGAGACCGCCGGGTCACGCGGCTCGGACTGCACGACACGCTCCGGAAGGCGGAGTCCCACCGAGTTCCGTGCGACGAGGACGAAAACGAGGACGAAGGCGGCAACCCAGGCGGCGTGGGGCTTGCGGCGCGTGAACGCCGCCCCGATCAGGAGCGCGAGCCCGACGCCGACGTAGTAGACGACGCGCTGGTAGTCGAACGACACGTGCGCCCGCCAGAGTTGGCCGACGACGACGCACGCGAGCGCGAGCGACGCCACTGCGAGCAGGGCAGGGTCGCGACGCAGCCGTCGAGACGTGAGCACGAGCACCACGGCGACGAGCGAGACCACGAGGAACGGCAGGCCGAAGTAGTGCTCGAGCGAGGCGCGGTCGAGCCAGTCCGGACCGAGGAACCGCCAGCTCACCGGCTCTCCGAGCGCACGTCCCTGGAGCCAGAGGTGCCCGACGACGCCGGCGCCCAGAAGACACGTGAGCCCGGCCGCATAGAGGAGCGGTCGCACGATCCCGTCGCTCCACCAGCCGCGCAGGGCACCTCGCGGATCACGCCGACCTCGGACAAGCCGGACGACCACGTCCACGAGCAGTGCAGCGACGACGAACGCGGCGACCACGATCGCGCTCGTGGAGTGCGCGGCGGCGACGCCGACCAGGCCGACGGAGAGGAAGAGCACGTGCCGCCAGCCGCGCTCGTCGCGGAACAGCACCCCGAGCGCCAGGATCACGAGGGGCACGAACAGCATCGCGAGCGCCGTCCCGAGACCGTGCCAGTACATCGGGTCGAGCCGGATCGGCGCGACCGCGTACGCGCCGGCGGCGATCAGGCCCGGACCGGTGCCCCACAGCACCGCCGCAGCCGCGTACATGCTCAGCACCGACAGCGCGGAGACGACGACGAGGCCGATCGTCAGCGACCACGACGAGATGCCGTCGAGCAGAAGGACGCTGGCGTAGGTCGCTCCGACCGCAGGCGGGTCGGCGAAGATTCGCCCGTCCTCGCCCGCGAGCGGATCGTCGATCAGGAGGTGCTCCTGTGCGGCCACCTCCTCCGCGTAGAGGAGGTAGTGGCCCCAGTCCGTTCCACGCGCCTCGAACGGATACGCGATGTCCCAGGACGACGCGAGCGCGAACCCCACGATCCCTGCGAGCGCGAGGAGCGCAGCGAACTCGCGTCGATAAGACGTCGCCCGGTCGCGTCGCGCCGCACCGAGCGCGGTCGACGCGACGGCGACCGGCACGACGAAGGCGGCCACCAGGAGCGGGATCGAGGTGGTGCCGAGGGGGACACCGAGGAGTGAAGCAGTGGTCAGCAGCGCCGCGAACGACCCGATGCCCAGGGCAGGTGTGACGGCGACCTTCACCGAGAGCGCGCCGAGCTCCGCCGGCAGGTAGGGGAGCAGGACGAGCCCGCAGGCGGTAACGAGGAGCGGCGTGGCGCCCGGGTAGTCGCCGCCGACGAGCGCCCGTACGAGAGGCTCGAGCGCGACGAGCCCGACCGCCGCGACTGCGGCGCCGTGCCGTCGAGCCCAGGCGAGGGTCACGTGGGGAGGGAATGCGCGCGCAGGACGTCCTCGACGACGTCGCAGCCCCACCCCGGCCCGGCCGGGACGACGAGCTCGCCGTCGCGGATCTCCGGCACGGCGGTCGTCAGCTCCTCGCGCCACGGGACGTCGTCGACGTCGATCTCGAGCAGCCGGACGTTCGGGATCGCGGCGCACCACTGCGCCGCGATGAAGGTCGCGAGGTGGCTGTAGTAGTTGTGCGGCGCGCACGCGACCTCGTGCGTCTCGGCGAGCGCCGCGATCTTCAGCGACTGCGCGAACCCGTTCCAGATCACGTCGACCGAGGCGACGTCCATCGCGCCCGCCTCGAGGTACGGCCGGAAGCCGCGGAGCGTGTAGAGGTTCTCGCCCGAGCAGAGCGGGATCGGCGAGCGGCGCCGGGCGTGCGCGAGCGCGGCCGCGTCGTACGAGTCGACCTCGAGCCAGGCGAGGTCGAACGGCTCGAGCGCGCGCGCGACGCGCACGATCCCCTCGGTCGTGAGGTTGAAGTTGAGGTCGACGATCGGCTGCGCCTTGCCTCCCGTGCCCTCGCGGAACGCCTCGAGGAGCCGCGTCAGCGCGTCGAGCAGCTCGGGCGTCGGGTTCCGGTCGATGCCGCCGTCGCGCCCGAAGCCGGGCATGAGCACGCGCGGCTCGTCGCCGGGGACGACGATGTTCGTCTTGAAGGCGCCGTAGCCCCGCTCGACGACCTCGCGGCCGAGCGCGGCGACCGCGTCGTACGAGTCGAGCTTCGGCGTGCCCGTCACCTCCCACGCGCGAGCGCGGGTCGTGCCGCAGTGCGACCAGTAGAGCGGGATCGTCTCCCGCGTCGGCCCGCCGAAGAGCTCGGCGACCGAGACGCCGAGCGCCTTCCCCTTCAGGTCGAGCAGCGCGTTCTCGATCCCGCCGATCGCCTTCTGCACGATCGAGCCGGGGCTCTGGCGCGTGCGCCGGTAGAGATCCCAGTGGATCGCCTCGACCGCGAGCGGGTCGCGCCCGACGACGAGCGGCGCGAGGTCCCGCACGACCCCGGCGAGCCCGGTCGGCGAGCCGTGCGAGTCGGTGACCTCCGACCAGCCGACGAGCCCGTCGTCGGTCGTCGCCTTGACGAAGAGCCACGGCCGCCAGCCGGCGTCGCAGGACAGCGTCTCGAGCGAGGCGAGCTTCACGACGGTGCAGGATACGGCTCGCGCTCGACGGCGGGCAGCGCCGCCCGCCCCTCGGCGACGAGCTGCTCGGCGACGCGCGAAGTCGTCCTCGTCGTCGATGTTGAGCCCCTCGTAGCCCTCGGTCAGGAACGGCGCGAGCACGCGCCCCTCCCGCGTCCCGGTCGCCCTCGACGACGCGCGTCCAGGCGATCTCGAGCGCGCTGTTCTGGACGTAGACGGGCGGCAGCGCCTGGTACTGGCCCGCATGCCAGGCGACGTCGAGGTGCGACTGGTCGAGGAGCGGCAGCATCGTCCGGCCGTCGATCGTGAGCTCCCACATCTTCCCCGGGTGCTGCTTGACGAGCTCGACGGCGCGGATCGAGTCCGCCTCGGGCGTCGCGAGCAGCTGCTCGAGGCCGCGCCGGATCATGTCCGGCCCGCGGAACGGGTTCGTCGCGCGGACGATCGCGAACAGGTCGTAGCGCTCCTCGAGCCGGGGGAGCGTCCAGGCGATCCACTCGATGTCGGGCGACGTCGACGGTCGCGTACTCGTCCGGGCGCAGGAACGGCACGTCGGCGCCGTACCAGCGGGCGACCTTCGCGATCTCCTCGCTGTCGGTCGAGACGACGATGCGGTCGAAGACGCCCGACTGCCGGGCGGTCTCGATCGCGTACGCGAGGAGCGGGTGCCCGGCGAGCCGGCGGACGTTCTTCCCGGGCACGCGCTCCGAGCCCGCGCGCGCGCCGATCAGCGCGACGACCGCTCGGGCTCACCGGCCGGCCTCCTGCCGTAGAGGCGCGTCTCGCCGCGCCGCATCACCTCGCGGAAGCCGCGACGCTCGATCTCCTGCTCGACCTGCTCGACGCTCGGCGCGCCCCAGAACCGCATGCCAGGGTCGAAGACGATGTACTCGAGCTGCGCGGTCGCCCGCTCGCGCTCGGCGTCGTCCCACTCCGTGCCGACGCGGACCGCGAGGAGCGGCTCGGGGACGACGTACAGGTGCTCGCGCTCCGCGAGGTGCGGCAGCGCGTGCATCGGCGCGGCGACGCGCGCCCGTCGGGGATCGCGTCGAGGATCGGCCTGCCGGTCGGCCCGGTGCGGCCACTCGACCCGGATCTGCTCGCCGATCGCGCCGACCCACTGGGCCGAGAGAAGCACGAGCAGGCACCCGGCGGCCGCCGCCCAGCCGATCCACGTCCGCGCGCTCGCGGCCGGCACGCGCGCCCGCGCCGATCGCGCCCGCGACCGCGACCGCGCCGGCCGCGACGATCCAGTAGTGGTAGGAGATCGTGTGCTGCAGGTCGTAGGCCGAGAGCAGGTTGAGCGCCGCCGCCGGCACCGCGACGAGCAGCCACTTCGGCGCGAGCAGGCAGAGGCCGCCGGTCGTCAGGACGAGCATCGCGAGGATCCCGAGCTCGGTCGGCCCGAGCGCCTGGTCGACGGTCGTCAGCGGGTTCCGCACGCATGTACTCGAGCGCGTCGGCGAACGAGTCGCCCCGGTCGCCGGCGAACCGCGGGCCGAACTCCTCTCCGCGGCGTTCCCGAACGCGGGGAGCACGACGAAGACCGCGATGGCGGACCACGCCGCCGCCGGCGACCGCGAGCCCGGCGCCGAGCCGCCGTCGTCCCGTCCAGGCAGCACGAGCCCGAGCGCGGCGTACGTGAGCCCGACGTCCTCCTTCATCGCGCACGCGATGACCGCGGTGACGAGCGAACCAGACGACCCGTTCCCGCGCGAGCAGGACGCAGCCGCCGACGAGCAGCACCGGCACGAGCGTCTCCGGATGGAAGTCGTGCAGCGCCGGCCGCAGCACGACCGGCGACGCGCACCAGAGGAGCGCCGGCACGGCTGCGACCCACCCGCGCGCGCCGTGCTCGCGGGCGAGGAGGTAGAGGAGTGGTGCCGTCGCCGCGAGCGCGAGGGTCTGGACGACGAGGAGCCCCGGCGCGCCGACGCCGAGCGTGCCGAGCGGCGCGAGAAGCGCGATCCCCGGCTCGACGTGGTCGCCGAGCAGCGTGCGGAGGTTGATCGTGTTGAACGGCTCCTTCAGGTTTCCGAGCAGCCAGACGTACTGCGAGAAGATCCCGTGGTCGAAGTCCGAGGCGAACGACTCGTAGCGCAGGAGGGCGAGCGTGCCGACGACGAGCGCGTAGAGGCCGGCGACGCCGAGGACGACCCGGCCGACCGACGTCCGGTGGCGTGCGCGTCGTCGCCACGGACGTCGTCGGGCTCTGCCGCGCGGGTCGTCGACGGGCGTCGTCGTCACGGCGTCCTCAAGAGTGCCTGGCGGCATCGGCCAGCAGCCCGTCGAGCATCGGCGTCCAGACGCCGAGGCGACGGGCCGCGCGCACCACCGAGCCGGTGATCGCGTCGAGCTCCGTCGGCCGGCCGACGGACGCGTCTCGCGCCGCGGAGGGACGAGGCTCGCGGGGAGGCTCTCGACGATCGACCACTGCCTCGCCGGCGTCCAGCTCGACGCCGTCCGCCGCAGCGACGGCGCATGCCTCCACGAGCGCGGCCTCGAGCCGTCGCCGCCAGGCGGCGTCGTCGCGCAGCTCGCCGACGGGCTTCCCGGACGCGACCGCCGCCGCGGCGAGGACCGCGAGCCGCGCGGCCTTCTCCCAGAGCACGGCGCGCTCGTCGTCGGCGACCACGACGCTCGATCCCGGGGACGCGGAGCGGCGCGAGCGCGGCCTCGAGCGCGTCGCGGTCGAGCGTCGCGCGAGGCGGCGGTGATCATCGCGCCCCGGCGTCCGCTGCGACGACGAAGCCCGGCTCGGGCGAGAACGCCTCGACCGCTGCCGATGCTCCCGGCCGACGAGCGGCCGGCGCGCGAAGCGCTCCCGAGCAGCTCCACGTGCTCGAGGCCGTTGAGCAGCGGGAGCACGACCGCGCCGTCGAGCGAGCCGGGCTCGACCCGCTCGAGCGCCGCGTCGAGCGCGTAGGCCTTGACCGCGACGACGAGGAGCGAGACCGGCCGGTCGAGCCGCGTCGACGGCCTCGGGATGCGCGACGGTCGTCTGCCCGTCGTGGACGAGCGTCAGCCCGCCTGCTCCGATCGCCTCGACCGTCGCCTCCGTGCCGACGCAGAGCGCCCCGGTGCGGACGGCGAGCATCCCGCCGATCCCGCCGAGGCCGAGGACGGCCATGGCGTCGAGCGTCCCCGTCACGCCAGCCCGGGATCGACGACGAGGTTGACGTACTGGGTCTCGGAGTAGACGTCGAGCGCCTCGACGCCCGCCTCCTTCCATCCGGTCCCGGACTGCTTGACGCCGCCGAAGCCCATGTGCGGCTCGCTGCCGTGCGTCCCGGCGTTGACGACGACGACCCCGGCTGCGACCCGCTCGGCGAAGAGCATCGCGCGGTGGACGCTCGCCGTGTGGATCGCCGCCGTGAGCCCGTACGGCGAGTCGTTGACGAGCGCGACCGCCTCGTCGAAGCCGCGCGACGCGGTAGAGCGCGGCGACGGGGCCGAAGAGCTCCTCGCACGAGAGCGGCGCGTCGGCGGCGACGCCCTCGACGAGGGTCGGGGCGACGTGCCAGCCGCGCCTCGCCGACGCGCTCGCCGCCGCGCGAGCACGGTCGCCCCGCCGTCGCCGCGCGGCCGCGACGGCGGCGAGGATCCGCTCCATGCTCGCCTCGCTGATCACGGGGCCGACGTCGTCGAGCCGGTCGACGCCGCGCGGCGAGCCGCTCGCGGAACGCGTCGTAGACGGCGTCGAACACGACGATGCGGCTCGCCGCCGCGCACCGCTGGCCGGCGTTCGAGAACGCCGACGCGAGCGCCCACTCGACGGCGCGGTCGAGGTCGGCGTCGTCGCAGACGACGAGCGCGTTCTTGCCGCCGAGCTCCATCACCGTCTTCGCGAGCCGCCGGCCGGCCGCCTCGGCGAGGAGTCGACCCGTCGCGCGCCGACCCGGTGAACGAGACGAGGTCGACGCGCGGGTCCTCGACGAGCGGCATCCCCGCCTCCGGGCCGAGCCCCTGCAGACGTTCAGCACGCCGGGCGGCAGCCCCGCCTCGAGGCACAGCCGCCCGAGCCACAGCGCCGACAGCGGCGCGTGCTCCGACGGCTTCAGCACCGAGCGCGTTGCCGCAGAAGATCGACGGGAACGCCTTCCACGCGACGTTCGGCAGCGGCGTGTTGAACGAGATCAGGAGCGCCGCGACCCCGACCGGCCGGCGCAGCGTGAGCACCGTGCGGTTCGGCATCGAGGCCGTCGTCGTGCGGCCGTACGAGCGTCGTCCCTCGCCGGCGACGAAGAGCCCCATCTCGACCGCGGCGTCCGTCTCGCCGAGCGCGAGCGCGAGCGACTTGCCCGTCTCCGCGGCGACGAGCTCGCTCGCCTCCTCGCGGCGCTCGCGCAGCAGCTCCGCGATCGCGCGCACGACGTTCCCCCGCTCGACGGCGGTTCGCGCCGCCCACTCGGGCTGCGCCGCGCGCGCGGCGTCGACGGCGGCCGCCGCGTCGTCGGCTCCCGAGCGCGCGACCCGGCAGAGCGGCGTGCCGTCCGCGGGCCGGGTCTTGTCGAGCCAGGCGCCGCTCGCGGCGGGCCGCTCCTCGCCCGCGACGAGGTTCGGCGCCTCGGCGCTCACCAGGCCGACCAGCCTCCGTCGACGACGAGGTTCGCGCCGGTGACGTACGACGAGGCGTCCGACGCGAGGAAGACGACGCCGCCGACCGCCTCGGAGACGTCCATCAGCCGCCCGAGCGGCGAGCGCGACGCGAACGCCTCGACGAACGGCTCGGGCTGGCCGTTCTCGATCCCGTGCGGCGTCAGCGTGTTGACCCGAACGCCGCTCCGCCCCCAGTACGTCGCGAGGTACCGCGTCAGGTTCAGCGAGCGCCGACTTCGAGACCGAGTAGGCGACCGGCTTGAAGAACTCCTCGCCCGCCGCGCGCCGGAAGTCGTAGAGCCCCTGGTCGGGCGAGAGCAGCCCGTAGACGGAGCCGACGTTGACGATCGAGCCGCGGCCGGCGCGCGCCATCGCGCCGCCGATCACCTGGCAGCGAGACGACGACGCCGAGGACGTTCACGTGGACGACGCGCTCGAGCGAGTCGAGCGGCACCTCCTCGAACGGGCCGACCTCGGCGGCGGGCGCGTCGGGAGGCGCGTCGATCGCCGCGGCGTTGACGAGCAGCGTGCGGCACGCCCCAGTCGCACCTCGACGAGCGCGAGCGCCGCCTCGACCGCGCCACGGTCGGTGACGTCGCACGCGTGGACGCGGATCGTCCCCTCGTCGAGGGCGGTTGCGAGCCCGACGGCGCCGACGCGCGGCGCCGTCTCGAGATCGAGGATCGCGACGCGCATCCCGCGCGCCGCGAGCGCCGGCGGCGAGCTCCGCGCCGAGCTGCCCCATCCCGCCCGTGACGACGGCGACGCGGCCGCTGAGGTCGAAGAGCGGGTCGGTCACGGCGCGATCCTAGTACCGCCCGCCGCGAGAGCGTCGCCTTCGCAGCTCAGGTTCCGACGGCTCTGGGGCCTGGAAGGCTCAGATCCGCTCCCCTGTCTCGGTGGCTTCGCCGCGGTGGACGGTTGCAGAACTGGCGCCGTCGCCTGCGCGACTCCGAGCCCCCTCCGCGCCACGCAAGACGGCATGCTGTCGGATCAGTGAACCAAGCCGTAGACCATGCTCAGCTGCGGTCGCTCGAAGCGCTCGAGAGCGCCCGGAACTACAACACCTGGATCACGTCCTTCGTCCTACCGCATCTCGGAGACGATCCGATCGAGCTCGGGAGCGGCCTCGGCTACGAGACGGAGATCCTGCTCGCGGCCGGGCTTCCCAGGGCAACCGTCAGCGAGCCGACGTCGGCGGGCATCGAGGCGCTCGAGCGACGTTTCGACGGTGACGATCGCGTGACCTGCAGGAAGATCGACCTCTTGAACGCGCCGATCGGGACGCACTCGGCCGCCTACGCCGTCAATGTCCTGGAGCACGTCGCCGACGACGTCGCGGCGCTCAGGGGAGCGGCGGGCCTGGTTCGCCGCGGCGGGAAGGTGATCGTCTTCGTTCCCGCCTTCCCCTGGCCATGAGTCGCTTCGACCAGGAGATCGGCCACTACCGGAGATACAGGCGATCGACCCTTCGATCCGCCATGAGCGACGCGGGGCTCGAGCCGGAGATCGTGCACTACGTCAACGCACCGGGGCTTCTCCTTTGGCTCGTGTGGATGAGGCTGCTCGGCCGCCGTCCAACCGATGGGATCGGGCTCTCAGCGTGGGATCGCCTCGTTGTTCCCGTCGTCCGGGCAATCGAGAGTCGCATCGAACCGCCGTTCGGCCAGTCTGTGTTGGGCGTGGCGCGGGTCTGAGTTCCCGCTGCCCCGATCGGGACCGGCCGCCGACCGTCGGGATCGGAGGTCCGGGACGCCATGGCGACCGCCGCGACGGGGCTCCTGGCGACGGCGCCACCGGTCTTCCTGCTCGTGCTGGGGTTCTCGGCGTGATGCGGCTCGAGACGAGCTTCACGGCTGCGAAGTGGGCCGGCGCCGCCGTGCTCGCGTTCTACGCGGTCTATGCGAGCCGTCGCGCCGGGCTCAGCTTCGGCCGGAGCCTCGTCGCAGCGGGTCTCTTCGCCGGCGTCGGTGTCGCGCTCGTCGCGCTCAAGCACTACGTCCACTGAGCCGGGCGCTCCAGATCGCGTCGCACAGCTCACGCACGCACCCGCGCCCGCCGGGGCGCTCGAGCACCCACCGCGCGAGCGGAACGACCTCGGGCCACGCGTCGGCCGGCACGACCGGGAGGCCCACCGCCTCGAGGCACGAGGCGTCGTTGACGTCGTTCCCGACGTAGGCGACGGCGCCTAGCTCGACACCAGCGCGCTCGACCTCCTCGCGAAGCACGGCGAGCTTGTCCGCCACGTCGTGGACGCATCGCGCCCGGAGCTTCTCGGCCCGGCGCGCGACGACCGGGTTGGGCTCGGTCGAGACGATCACGTACGGCACGCCGACCTCGTCGAGGCGACGCAGGCCGAGCCCGTCGCCGCGCCAGCAGGCGACCGACTCCTCGCCCGTCTCGCTCACCCAGACGCGGTTGTCGGTGAAGACGCCGTCGAAGTCGAAGACGACGAGCCCGACCGCGCGGAGATCGTCGTCCGGCGGGGGCGTCACCGCGTCGCGGCGGCGCGGCCGCTGCTGCGGACGACGTCGGCCGCGAGGATCGCCTCGTCCTCGGCGAGGGCACGGGCGAGCGGGAGGCCGATGAGCGCGTCGAGCTCGTAGGGCGGCAGGCCCTCGTCGGCGGGCGAGCGCGCCACGAGGTCGCCCGGGGCGAGCACGTGGCCGGCCGGGAGCGGGCGGGCCGCGACGAGCTTCTTGCCCATCTTCTGCAGCGGCTTCTCCTCGCTCGGAGCGGCCGCTTCTCGCCGTCGCCCATCGCGACGGGGACGCGCGCCAGGTCGCGGACGAGCTTCCGCATGCCCTCGGGGATCAGCGAGAACGCGTGGTCGGTGCCCTTGGCCGCGTGGCTGAGCGTGAAGTGCTTCTCGATCACGCGCGCACCGAGCATGTAGGCGACGGTCGCCATCGCGATGCCGTCCTGGTGGTCGGAGAGGCCGACGACGACCTCGGGGTACCGCTCGCGCAGCGTCGTGATGACGGCGAGGTTCAGCTCCTCCACCGCCGCCGGGTAGGCGGCCGTGCACTGGAGGAGGCAGATCCGGTCGTTGATCGGCGCGATCGCCTCGATCGCGCGGTCGACGTCCTCGAGGGTCGCGCCGCCGGTCGAGACGATCATCGGCTTGCCGAGCGCCGCGACGTGACGAAGGAGCGGCGTGTTGCGCAGGTCGCCGGAGGCGATCTTGTAGGCCGGCAGCTCGAGCTCCGCCGAGGAGGTCGGCGCTCGCCTCGTCGAACGCCGTCGCGAAGAACACGAGACCGAGCTCGGCGGCGAGGTCGCGCAGCTCGGCGTACGCGTCCCGATCGAGCTCGAGCGCCTCGCGATGCTCGCCGTACGTCGCGCCGAAGCTGTTCTCGTTGTCGTACGGGCTGTCGTAGAGCGCCCGCGTGAAGAGGCGGCGGTTGTCGCGCTTCTGGAGCTTGACCGCGTCCACGCCCACGTCCCTGGCCGCGCGGAAGAGCTCCTTCGCCTGCTCGACGCTTCCCTGGTGGTTGTGGCCGATCTCGGCGATGACGAAGCAGGGCGTGTCGTCGGCGATCCGCCGCCCCGTCGATGGTCAGCTCGCGCACCGGAGGATCGTAGCCGTGTCTTTCTCCGCGAAGCGGGATTCCGCAGGAGCGGAATCCCGCCGCTGATCCCCGCCTGCGGCGGGGCAAACCCCTGAAGGCGCCCGCTTCGCGGCCGCAACTGCTTCCCTCCCCCCGACCGTCGCGGCCAGTACCGTGCAGCCCGCTGAGCGGCGCTCTGGGAATCGGCCTCCTGGTGCTCGCGCTCGCCGCGCTGGCGGCGACCGGGGCGCTCGGCGCCGCATGCCTCGGCGCGCGGAGCGCAGCAGAACTGCTCCTCACGGCCTATGTGATCGCGTGGGCGCAGCTCGTACTGGTCGCGCTGCTGCTCTCACCGTTCGAGCTCGTCACACGCGCGGGGCTCGCCCTCGGGCTCGCCGTCTCGACGGGGCTCGTCGTGCTCGTCTGGCACGTCCGCGGCCGGCCCCGGCCGCCGTCCCTCCGCCCCGCGCTCGGGACGCTCCGGGCGGAGGTCCGCAGCCCGCTCGTCGCGATCCTCGCCGTCGTCGTCGGCGTGTGCGGCCTCTACGTCCTCGGGCTCGCGTTCCTGACGCCCGCGCTCGAGTGGGACTCGCTCGCCTATCACCTCGCGCGAGCGGCCTTCTGGGAGCAGCAGCAGGCGATCTCCTACGTGCCGAACGCGAGCGATCCACGGCTTGACGCGAACCCGCCGGGCGCGGAGATCGGCGTCCTCGCGACGATGCTGCTCTCGGGCGGCGACCGTTTCGCCGCCCTCCCGCAGGTCCTCGCTCTGGGGGCGCTCCTCGTCGCGATCGCCGGGATCGCGCGACGGCTCGGATCGACGCACCGGCAGGCGCTGCTGTCGGCGCTCGTCTTCGCCGGCCTGCCGCTCGTCGCGATCCAGGCGCCGACGTCCTACAACGACCTCGTCGTCGGCAGCTTCCTCGTCGTGTGCGGGTTCGCGCTCCTCGGGCGGACGCGGCTCGACCTCGCCCTGCTCGCGCTCTCCCTCGGGATGGCGCTGACGACGAAGCTCACGACGCTGATCACGCTGCCCCTGCTCGCGCTGGTCGCGCTCGTCGGCTCGCCGCCGCGCCGCTACCCGGCCCTCGCCGGCGCGGGGATCGCCGGGCTTCTCCTCGGCGCTCCGTGGTACATCGTCAATCTCGTCGAGACCGGCGACGCCGACGGCGGCCTCGCGGAGCACACGAAGCAGAGGCAGGAGCTCTCGCTCCTCGCCGTGATGCCGACGATCCGCCGCTACGTGTTCTCGTTCGTCGACTTCTCCGGGTCGCGCGACATCGGCGTCTTCACCCTCTACGGCGGCGTCGCGATCGCCGTGCTCGCGATCGGCCTGGCCGTCGGCCTCTTCCGCGGGCGCGTCCGCGACACGGTGCTCGTCGCGATCGGCGCGGCCGCCGTGATCGCGCTCCCGCTGGCCCTGATCGAGCTCGGACGGGGAGCGCATCGCGGCTGGTTCAAGTTCTGGCTGGTGCTCGGACGCGAGGACATCGCGCGTGCCGACGCGTCGTGGCAGCTCCAGGTCGGCTCGGACGCCGCACTCTCCTGGTACGGGCCTGTCGCCGCGGCGCTGCTCGTGGTCGGGACCGCGTTCGTGCTGCGGGACGTTGTCCGGCGCCGGCAGCCGCCGGTCGTCGCCGTCCTGGCGTGCGCGCCGTTCGTCTTCATCCTCGTCTTCGCGCTCCTCGTCCCGTGGGACCCGTGGCGCGGGCGGTTCATGATCGCCGCCGTCGCGTTCGCGGCTGCGGCCTGGGGACCCGTGCTCGAGAGGCGCTGGGTCGGCTGGGGGGTGACGGCGATGACCGCCGTCGCGCTCCCCCTGTCGCTCCTCGCCATGTACACGAAGCCATCGAGCCTCCCGTACGTGCACGGGTACGACGGGCCGTCGATCTGGACCGACCCGTGGCACGTGGTGCTCGATGACCTCGCCGAGTCGGACGGCGTCGTGCGCACGTCTGCCGCGATCGAGCGCGGCGTCCCCGGGGTCGTGGCGGTCGCGGCGCTCGAGAACGACTTCCTCTACCTCTTCTTCGGGCACGGGCAACGGAACCCCGTGAGCTCGTCCCGACCGCCGGCGGCCGCGTACCACCGGAGGCGAGATGGCTCGTCCTCCGCCCCGGCACGCGCGTCGTCCGCTGCGGTCGCTGGGAGCTCGTCTCGCAGGAGGAGGGCTGGAGCGCCTGGCAGCGGTCCGGCGACGACGGTGGCTGCGCCACGGTGAGCTCGCCCCTCCGGTGATCGCGCTCCTCACGGGGGTCGCGCTCGTCCTGGTCACCGCCACCTGCCTGACCGCGCTCGCACGACCGCGTGGCGCGGTCGCGTTCGTGCTCGGCGTCGGCGTGGTCGGGTTCGCGGAGATCGTGGCGCTGTCGCATGCGCTGTCCTTCGTCGATGCGTACGAGCGCGACTGGCTCCTCGTCGCGCTCGCGGCCGGGGCGGCCGCTTCGGCCGCGGCGGCGGCGATCGTGCGACCGCCGTGGCCATCGCTCGGGCGTCTCGCGGTGCTGCGGGACGTCACTCGGCGACCGTGTCGTGGCCGTGCTGGCCGCGGTCGTCGCGGTCGAAGCCTGCTACCTCCTCGCGCTCGCGCTCGTCACGCCCCCGAACGACATCGACGCGCTGACGTACCACCTGATGCGCGGCGCCCTCTGGATCCAGCAGCAGGCGGTCGCGCCCGTCGGGGGCATCGCAGACACGCGGATCGACGAGTTCCAGCCCGACGCGGACATCGTGCAGGCGGCGACGATGCTCCTCTCGGGATCCGCGCGCTTCGCGCAACTCGTCGCCCTCGCCGCCCTCGCCGCTTCGACGCTCGCGATCTACGGCCTCGCATCCCGAATCGGGCTCGATCGCCGCGGAGCGGCGTTCGGTGCGTTGCTGTTCCCGACGCTGTCGATCGTCACCCTCCAGGCGTCGAGCGCCATGACCGACATCGTCGTCGCCGGGCTCGTCGCGACCGCTGCGTTCTTCCTCCTCGGCCGCTCTGCGGGCGAGCTCGGGCTGGCGTGCCTGACCGTGGCCCTCCTGGTCGGCACGAAGGTCACGGGCCTCCTCTCGCTACCTCTGCTCCTCGCGATCGCCCTGCTCGCCCTTCGCGGCCGGAGGCTCGCGATTGTGCTTGCCGGCGGCGCGGCGGCCTGCCTCGTCGGGGGCGCCTGGTTCGCCGTCAACCTGCGCGAGGGCGAGGGAGCATTCGGCACGGTCGGGCAAGGAGCGAGCGGCACCGAGGACGGCGTCGCGCCGATGCTCGCGCGCGCCACACGCTACGCGATCCAGACGGTCGAGCTCCCGGGGGCCACGGGGAGAGACGTGCTCCTCTACCTCGTCGCCGCCGTGGGCGTCGCGGTCGTCGGGCTCGTCCTCACGCGGCCGGTCGTCGCCCTGACCGGGGCGGCGCTCGCCGCGCTTCCGCTCCTCGCGCTGCCGCTCGAGAGCACGCTCCACCGGGTCTGGGGCGCTCCCTCGAGCTCGTCGGGCACGGCAGCCTGACCCGGTACGGCCCGGGCCGCGACCCGACCATCGCGTCGAACACGTACTCCTGGTACGGGCCGGTCGGCGTCGCGCTCGCCGTCGTCGCGTTCGTGCTCGTGGTGCGCGAGGTCCGGCGGCGGACGCTCCCAATGACGGCGGTCGTGCTCGTCGCCGCGCCGGGCGTCCTGCTCGTCGGAACTGCGGTCGCGATCGGCTACAACCCGGGAACGGGCGCTACGTGATGGCCGGCGTGGCGCTCTCGGCGGCGACCTGGGGCGTCGTGCTGCCCATCCGGGCCGCCGCGGTCGCCGTCGTCGCAGTCGCGGCGACCACCGTCGTCCTCTCGTTCGTCAACTTCGAGGAGAAGCCCGCCGGGATCCGGCTCATCGAGGCGCCGGCACGAGAGTCGATCTGGAGGATGCCGCGCGGAGTGGGCACAGAACGTCCAGCCGGAGCTGGTGCCCGTGACGCGGCACGTCCGGGCGCACGCGACGCCGGGCGACGACCGATCGCGTTGACGCGCGACGCGCTCGTGCGGCCGTTCATCTACGCCGGCTGGCCCGACCTCGTCCACCGGCTCGTGTACGCGGACCGCCTCGCCGAGGCGACCGGCGACGGGAGCCGCCTGGGCGGTGCTCCCGGACGACGTCGATTGCGAGGACGGCTGGCGGCTCGAGCTGCGCTCGCCGCCGTGGGCCGTCTACCGTCAGGTTCCCGGCGCCAGCTGCCGATAGCGGTACGGTGCCGCGGATGCCTTCGAGCCTCACGATCCTCATGCCGGTGTTCAACGAGCTCGCGACCGTCGAGGCGGCGATCGACGACGCGCTCACCGCCGAGCTTCCCGTCGAGCCCGCCAGCTCGTGATCGTCGACGACGGCTCGACCGACGGGACCCGCGAGCTGCTCGCCTCGAAGGAGTGGCCCGCCGAGGTGACGCTCGTCGAGCACGACCGGAACCGCGGGAAGGGCGCGGCGCTCCGCACGGGCCTCCAGCACGCGACCGGCGACGTGGGCGGCGATCCTCGACGCCGACCTCGAGTACCGCGCGTCCGACCTCGGGCCGCTGCTCGAGCCGCTTCTGAACGGCGACGCGCAGGTCGTCTTCGGGACGCGCTCCTGGTCGAGCCACTCGGCCTTCAGCTTCTGGTACGTCGTCGGCAACAAGGGCGTGACGATGGCGACGAACGTGATCTACAACTGCTGGATCTCGGACGTGATGACGTGCCACAAGGCGATGAGCACGGAGCTCTTCCGCTCGCTCGAGCTCCGGGAGCGGGGCTTCGCGATCGAGCCGGAGATCACCGCTCGCGTGCTTCGCGCCGGGGAGCGGATCTACGAGGTGCCGATCACGTACAAGGCGCGCTCGCGCGAGGAGGGCAAGAAGCTGACGACGCTCGACGGGCTTCGCGTGCTCAGGACGCTCCTCCGCTGCCGCATCGACTGAGCGCGACCCGGTCAGCTCAGCGCGTCGCGATACGCAGCCTCCAGCGGCTCCCGACGGCCGCGACAGAGAACGAGTCGCGGGCGACTCGCCGCGCGGCCGCACCGAGCGATCGACCGGCGCGCGCCGTCGGCGAGCAGCTCGCTCGAGCGCGCGTCGCAGGGCGCACGACGTCGCCCGGCGGGACGAGCAGCCCCGTGACGCCGTCCTCCACCGCGTCGACGAGCCCGCCGACCGCGGTCGCGACCACCGGACGCCCGTACGCCATCGCCTCGCGCGCGACCATGCCGTAGCCCTCGCGGCGCGACGGCACGACGACCACCGCCGCCCGCTCGTAGTAGGCGCCGACCTCCGGCGGCGGCACGAAGCCGACCGCCTGCGGGAACAGCGTCGCGGAGCGGCCCGTCGCCGACGACGACGAGCGGCAGGCCACGTGCGGCCTCCGCGAGCTCGCGCACGCCCTTCTCCTCCGAGAGGCGACCCGACGTAGAGGACGTGCGGCGGCTCGTCCGGCTCGCCGCGACCGCCTCCGGGATCCGGACGCCGTTCGGGATCGACGCGCACGTCGCGTGCGCCGAGCGCGCGGGCGTCCTCGGCGAGCGCGGTCGAGGCGCACACGACGACTCGCGCGCGGCGGACGAGCCGACGCGCGAGCGGCCGCACGCGCTGCGCGAGCGCGACGTCGGAGCCCCAGAGCTGGAGCACGAGCGGCTTCCCGGTCGCGAGCGCCGGAAGCGCCGAGGGCAGCCAGTGCGCGTGCACGACGTCGGCGCTCGCGCGAGGCCCGCCGCGCCGCCCGCGCGAACGAGAGGAGGAAGAGCGGCAGCGCGAGGACCTTCCACGGCGCGCGCGCGGAGGTTGTTGACGATCCCGTCGCCGTACGCGATGCCGTAGTGGCGGAAGCTCGGCCGGCGAGACGACGCGCACCTCGAGCCCGGCGGCACGCAGCGCCTCGACCCCGTCGCGCACGAACGTCCCGGCGACGTCGTCCGCGTCCCGCGGATACGACGTCGTGAGGACCAGGACCCTCACCGGCGGTCGGCAGGTGGTGCGCGAGCGCCGCCGGGGCCGCGATCGCGAGCAGCGCGAGCACGTAGAAGTAGTAGAAGGACATCGTCAGGTAGAAGATGTTCGAGACCATCGTCGAGACGATGGCGGCGGTCAGGCCCCAGCCGAGCGGGCGGATCCGCGCCGCGAGCGGGTCACCTGCGGCAGCGAGCGCGCGCCCCATCCGGCGCGTCAGCGCGGCCCGGCGGAAGAGGTAGACGAGGAACGCCGCGAAGACGAGCGTCCCGACGAGGCCGTACTCGACGAACGACGCGACGTAGAACGAGTGCGGCCCGAAGTTCGTCTTCCCCGTCTGGAACTCGTAGTAGACCGAGAACGTGTTGAGCCCGAGGCCGAAGAGCGGGTTCTGCGCGAGCACGTCGGGGATGAACGAGTAGACGATGAAGTGCGTGTCGGCGCCGCGCCCCTCGGTCGAGAGACGCGAGCTGAGCACCTCCGAGAAGAACTGCGGCGCGCTGCGCGACGAAGACGGCAAGCCCCGCCGCGAGGACGCCGAGCGGGTATGAGGAACTGCGGCTTCAGCAGCATGCGCCGGTACGGGATCGCGAGCACGAGGAACCCGCAGCCGAGCCCGAGCAGCCCGCTCCGCGAGAGCGTCGCGAGGTCGACGATCACGAGGAAGATGAGGAGGAGCGCGAGCGGGACGCGCAGCCGGTGCCCCTTCTCGAGCCGCAGGTAGATCGGGAGGAGGAGCAGGATGCCGGCCGCGACCTCGATGCCGAGGTGGTTCGGGTCGCCGGTGAGGGCGTTGACGCGGTAGACGAACGACCCCTCGATCGCGCCGAAGATGTTGATCTGGCTCGCACCGCCGGTGAGCGGCTGGAGCCACGCCTCGTCGAGGTTGGAGCCCGTCGTCTCGGCGACGGCGAGCTGCATGAGCCCGTACGCGCCGTTCGCGGCGAGGCCCGCCGACGAAGGCCGCGAGCGTGAGCCAGTAGAAGCGCAGCCCGCGCCGCGCGATCAGGGCCACGCCCGCGATGAGGAACAGGAAGTGGAGGACGAACTTGATCATCCCCTTCGTCCACTGGGCGAGCGACTCCGCGGTCTCGAGGTTGAACCACCCGATCAGGTACACGAGGAGGAACGCGAGGAAGAACGCGAGCGACACGGCCGCCGCGCGCGGGAACCTCCCGTCGAAGCGCTCGGCCCGGTACACGGCGAACGCGATGATGAAGAGGAAGGTCACGACGTCCGAGAACGACATCGTCCCGGCGACCTCCCACTGGAGCTTCGCGAACGTGACCGTGAAGACCGTCGCGAAGAACAGCCCCTCGACCAACGGGGCGCGCTCGACGGCGGCGCGCGGTCGGTCGAGGGCGAGCGCGGTCACGGCCGCGTCATGGTACGGGGTGGTCGTCGACCGGGTCCGATCAGCCGGGCGGCTCGATCTCGAGCCACGCCTCGAGCCCGGCCCCGCGCGCCTCCGCGACGCGACTCGCGCCCTGCGCGTACGACTCGATGCCGTCGTAGAGGACCTTCCAGCGCGCGCACCCGTCCCCGCGCACCTCGGCGTCGACGTACCCGACGCCGCGGACCTGCTCGAGCAGCTCGTCCGCCTCCGCGCGCGTGTCGCGGCGCCCGAAGACGAGGTCGAGCTCGGCGGTCGCCCCCTCGGCCGCGACCTGCACGCAGTCGTCGCGGGACGGGAACCGCGCCCCGTCGGCCGCACGACGAGGGGATAGGCGAGCAGCGGCATCGCGACGACGATCGCCGCCGCGAGAGCCGCGCCGTCGACCGGCGTCACGGCTCCTCCCGCGGCCGCGCCAGACCGAGTCGAGCAGGAGCGGCGTCGAGACGACGGCGAGGAGGACGATCGCCCCGGTGTAGCGCACGATCGGGTTGACGGACTCCTCGGCCGTGATCGGCATCTCGATAACCAGTACGTCACCCATGCGCCGCCGACGAAGACGATGCCCGAGCACGCGCTCCGAGGAACGCCGTGACCCGCCGGTCGCCCCACACGGCGGCCGCGACCAGCGCGACGATCGCGACGATCGGGCGACCGACCACAGCGCCGTAGTCGAAGAGCACGTCGAACGAGAGGCGGAGCGAGTCGACCACCCGGTCGAACGAGCCGCCGACGCCGCCGTCGGTCGGCGCCTCGCCGCCGATCGAATGGCTCCGGTACCAGAGGCGCCAGGGGACGGCGCGCGGCGAGCACGCGCCAGAGCGGCGAGCAGGAGCCGCCCGCGACCCGGCGTCCTCCAGGCCAGCGACGCGACGAGCGCCACCCCGAGCGCACGCACGCCGCGAAGACCAGGCCCTCGCGCTTCGTGAGCGTCCGCGCCCGCGAGAAGCAACGCGGCCGCCACGAGCCGCCATGCGCTCGCCGTCGCGAGCCACAGCGCGACGAGCAGGAGCCGCCGACGACGAAGAGGATGTCGACGAGGACGTCCGCCTGCGGTGTCAGGAGCCGCTCCCCGAAGCGCGGGACGACGAGCACGAGCAGGAGCGACGGCCACAGCAGCCATGCGGGCACGCGCCGGTGGAGGCACCCGGCGATCGCGGCCACGGCGCCGAGCGACGAGGAACCAGTACTGGAGGTGGAAGGTGACGGTGTCGACGCCGCCCATCGCGTGGAACGCAGCGGCGTCGAGGATCGGGACGAGCGGCGGATACGACGGCCCCGGCAGGCTCGTGAAGACCGCTCGTCGAGCCCGCCGAAGAAGAAGATCGCCTTCGCCTTCGGCACCCAGAACGCCCATGCGTCGTACGCCTGGAGGCTCTGGAGGCGCGCCGAGCGGAAGCAGCGCCTCGAGCAGGAGCCCGATCGAGCGCGATGCCGGCCGCCATGGTCAGCAGGTCGAGCGTCGGCGCGCCGCGCGCCGTCTGCCGAAGCCCTCGGGACCGCGCTCGGCCGAGCAGCGCGCCGGCGGCGCATGCCGCCACGGTGCCGCCGACGAGCGTCGCGACGATCGCCCAGCCGCCGAACGGGACGCCGACGACGAGGAGTAGCGTCCAGAGGGTCCCGAACGCCGCCACGCCGACGAGGTAGCCGACGCCCGCGAGCCGGAGCGACGTCGGCTCCACGCGCGGAAGCGCGCGCAGCGCCCAGAGGAGCGAGAGGCCGAGGACGGCGAAGCCGGCGTTGAGCGCGACGAGGCCGAGGATCGCGCGGGCCGTCATCCGCCGCGCCGCAGGATCGCGAGCCCTTCCTCGTCCTCCCAGACCGGCTCGGCGCCGGGGTACGCGCCGCGGTCGCACGCGAAGCAGAGGATCCACGGCGCGTCGACGGCCTCAGGCGGCGGGGAAGGAGGATCGAGCGCATGTACGTGCCGATCGCGTCCGGCGTCGCGAGCTCGCTCCAGCCCTCCTGCCGCTCGCCGACGGCGACCGTGGAACGTTCGTCCTCGCGGGATCCGGCCCTGCGCCTCGATCACGATCGCCTGGTCGGGAAGCACCGAGTTGCCGCCGCCGAGCTTGCGGTCGACGTAGTCGAGCGCCGCGTTCGCGCGAGCCGTGCCGGTTCGCGTCGGCGAACGCCTGCGGGTAGAGCCACGCGACGGCGCCGAGCGTGACCGCGACGCAGAAGACGACCACCAGCCTCGGCAGGAGATCCGGACGCGCGAACCAGCGTGCGTGGAGGTCGGCCGTCAGGCGAGGGTACCGCGCAGGACCGCCGCCATCTCCTCGACGCGCGTCCGCCGCGAGAGCCGGTCGCGCCACTCCGGCGTCAGGCTCGACGTCCGGCAGCCCGCCGTCGCGCCAGCGCGCGTGGAGCTCGTCGAGCGCGGCCCGGATCGCGGTCGGGTCGTCGGGCGGCGCGACGACGCCCGCACCGGTCTCGCGGATCAGCTCCGCCGCCGCCCCGTCGGGCGGCACCACGGCGAGGATCGGACGGCCGACGGCGATGTACTCGAACACCTTTCCCGAGAGGACCCCCTTCCCGCGCCCGTCGGCCTCGGGGATCAGGAGGAGGAGCGCCTCCGAGTCGCGTTGGAGCGCGAGCGACGTCGGAGCGCGGCGCGTACGGGATCAGCTCGAGCCGGTCGCCGAGCTCGAGCCGTCGCGCCCATTCCCGGTCGGCGTCGCGGAAGTCGCCGAGGAAGCGGGTCACGACGTCGAGCCCCGAGTCGTGAGAGGGCCTGGAGGAACGGCCGCGGGTCGCGCCGCCCGAAGAAGCTGCCGGTGTGCGTGAGCCGGAACCGCTCGGACGGCGACCGCTCGAGCCCGACGACGTCGTCGAAGTCGCAGCCGTTCGGGATCGTCACGACGGGCCCGCGCGGGCCGAGCGACCGCGTCTCCTCGGAGATCGCCTCCGAGACGCACGTGATCGCGTCGGCGCGCGAGGCGACGAGCTGCGCGACACGTCGGTGCGTCGCCGCCTTCGCCTTGGTCGCCACGGTGTCGGCGCGGCGGTGGGCGTGCGCGACGAGCGAGTCGCGGAGGTCGGCGACCCAGCGTGCGCCGGTCGCGCGGGCGATCGCCGCGGCGATGAGGTGGGTCGAGGGAGGCGGCGACGTCGAGACGACCACGTCGATCTCGTGCTCGCGGACGAGCCGGATGCCCGGCGGGGATGGCCGTCACCGCCCACGTCGCGTTCTCGTCAGGCAGGACGAGGCGCCGCAGCTGCAGGCGGGCCTGCGTCAGCGCCGCGCTCGATCCCCTCCGTCCCGGCCAGCACCTCGCTCGGCTTCCCGCCGCTGACGCCCGACGTAGCGCGCCCGGTGCACCCAGGCCTGCGTCGGCATCCGGAGCCCCTCGTCGCGATGCAGCCAGCGCGGGTCGTCGGGCGCGAGGACGTGGGTCTCGATCCCCATCGCCGGCAGGTACTGGGCCAGCTTCAGCGGCCGCTGGACGCCGCCGCCGCCCGCGGGCGGGAAGTAGAAGCTGACGATCAGGGCCTTCACGGCCGCCGATCGTAGCCGCGTGCGACTAGCCTTCCCGCGTGGCGCAGGCGCCTCGGATCTCGATCGCCTCGGTCGTCCACGACCGCCTCGTCGCCGAGCGGTACCTCCTCCGCTCGCTCGAGGCGCTCCAGGAGCCCGTGCAGGCGCTGCTCCTCTCGAACCCGGACAATGCGCTCACGACGAACCTGGCCTCGCTCTACAACGTGCTGCTGCGGCTCGACGGCCCCGCCCGACGGGCGTTCGTCCACCCCGACGTGAGCTTCGACCCCGACGTCGTCGCCCGCCTGTCCGACGCCGTCGACGACCTGGAGGCGGCCGGCGCTCCGTGGGGCGCGATCGGCATCGTCGGCCGGGCCTGGGAGGGCGACTACGCGTGGGCGCACGAGATCGACGCGCCGCGGCCGGTCTGCACGCTCGACAGCTGCTTCCTGCTCACGCGGACCGACCTCGGGCTCACGTTCGACGCGAAGAGCTTCGACGACTTCCACTGCTTCGTCGAGGACTACTGCCTGCAGTGCCACGCCGAGGGCCGCGGCGTGTGGGTCGTCCCCGCAGCTGCGTGGCACGCGAGCGCGACGTACACGGAGCCTGGATCGCGCTGGGGCGCGTACGCCCGCTACCGAAAGCAGCTCGACAAGAAGTGGCGCAGGCGCTTTCCCAACCTGACGACCGTCTGAGCACAGACGTGCGTTGACGGCTCAGCGCGGTCGCGTCGCCGCCGGCGACGTCCGCCAGTCGGCGTCGTGACGGGCCGCCAGGCGCTGCGCCGAACTCCCCAGACGACCGCGGCGACCGCGGCGACGACCGCGATGACGAGCAGCGCCAGGCGCGGCCGGTCGTCGAAGAGCGGTGCCGCGAGCAGCAGCGCGGGGAGCGCGGGAAGCAGCGCCGCCGCCCGTAGCGAAGGGCGAGCACGACTGCAGCGACGATCAGCGCGACGACGAGCACGGCGGCGACGGCACCCGCCAGCGTGCCGTGTTCTCGTTCGCGGGCAGGAGCCCCGGCACGGCGAAGGCGACCACGACCCACCCTGCGATCGCGCCGGCCAGGAGCGGGCCGTCGGCGCGCACGCGGCCGCGCAGGGGCAGCGTCGAGAGAGCGATCCCGCACGCGACGGCGACTGCCAGCAGGAACGGGACGACACCCGCCCACGCCGACTCGATGCCGAGGCGCGTTGCGACCGTGCCCACCAGGTCGGAGGACCGGAGCACCTCCCACCACGCCGCGAGGCCGTCCTCCTCGCCCGTCAGCGGGTCGGTGAGCGTCGCGAGGGCGGTCAGCGCGATCGACAGGATCCCGATGCCGGCGACCGCGAGAGGACGTGCCCGGAGGGCCATCGCGAGCGGCAGCGCGAGGAAAGGCAGCACGGGGACGAGGAACCGCGGCCCGGGCGCCTGCCCGCCCCAGGGGAGGTAATAGGCGGCGTTGTACGCGAGGAAGACCGAGGCGATGCCTGCGCACACGAGGGTCTCCGCACGCCTCCCGGACCGCCACAGCAGCGGGAAGCCGAAGAGGGCGACGATCGCGATCGGCGCGACGATCAGCAGGCCCTTCTCGGAGACGAGGAGCGAGAGCGCAGCCCGCGGGTCGGGCAGACCCACGCCGTAGAAGCCGTCGTCGTTTGCCCCGACGGCAGGCGCTCCCGATCCGACCGGCTCGACGAGTGCGTTCGTGTAGCTGAGCCGGAGCGGCGATCCGAACGCCCACGTGTTGAACGCCAGGAGCGGCACGACGCCCACGAGGAGGCCCGCAGCATAGGCCGCAGCCCGGCGAAGCGGCTCGGCGCGCGCCGCCGCGTACCCGGCGAGGACGAGCGCGACGAGGGCGAGCGGGAACTCGGCCACCACCGCGAGGCCCGCGAGGAGCCCCGCCGCGGCGACGAGCCACCGGCCGACCCGGCCCGTCGCGCTCCCGGAGGAGCAGGACGAAGGCGGCAAAGCCGAGCGCCGCGGACAGTGCGTGATCGAAGAAGAGCGTCGCGAACGGGAGCAGCATCGTCCCGGCGCCGAGGAGCACGGCCGTCGCCGTCCCGTAGCCCGGACAGACCCGCTCGACAGCGAGCGCGATGAGCAGCAGCAGGACGACCGCAGGCAGAACGGCGCCGAACAGATTCAGCTCCCAGACCCTCCGGGTGTAGCCGGGATCGGTGTCGAGCGGCGCCGACTGGAGGCCGACGGCGCGGAGCGCGCCGTACCAGGGCAAGGTGAAGAGGGCGAGCCCGGGCGCCTTTGCGGCGTAGAAGCGGCCGTCGACGTACGCGGCGTCGATCGTCTCGTGCGGGTCGATCTCCGCCGTCCCGCTCGCGAGCGCGCGGACGAGTGCGAAGTGAGCGGCCTGGTTCGGCCCGCTCTGGTGCACGACGAACGCGAACGCGAAGGCGAGGACCGCGATCGCCGTGATGGCGCTCGCACGGGGCGACAGGCTGAATCTCGGCATGGTCGCGGCCGGGATGGTACTCCGCGGCGGCGACGCGACGAATCCACCGCCCGGGCTGCGGTCGGGCCCACCTCCCTGAGGCGGTGGGCCCGACCGAGGAGCCACGGGTCTACGGATCCGCGATGTACGTCCCGGTCACGGTCGTCTGCACTCCCGCCGTGAGGTTCACCGTCTCGCAGATGGGCGAGAAGAGACCCCCGACGAACCCGTAGCAGACCTCGTGCGAGCCGGTGGGAAGCCAGGTCCACATCCCGTACTCGTTCCGCGGCACGCCGTCGACGAAGATCGTTGCCGGGGATGCCGGGGAGGTCAGCACGCGCAGGAGGCCGCGCGGCACGAAGGTGCCCGTCACCTCGACCACGCCACCGGCGGGCACGTTGGTGTTGATGTTCGCGGGCGTCGTGAACCCCTCGATGTCGCTGAAGCTGACGACGTGAGCGCCGGAGGCGGCCTTGAGCCAGGCAAGGCCCCAGCTGTCCATGATGTTGCCGTCCACGGAGATCTGGCTCGGCACGCCGGGCGACGTCGTCACCCTCAACTGCCCCAGTGACCCACCTTCCGCTGGAGCACCGGGACTGGGTGTGTAGACGCCCGTCACGTTTGCGTTGCCGGTGCCGGCGACGAGGTTGACGTTCTGACACGTCGGCGGCAGGAAGTCGATCACCGGCGCGAAGCACACCTGATGGGCACCCGGCGGGAAGAACGTCCAGACGCCCCAGTCGTTGCGCCTCACTCCGTCGACGAGGATCGTGCCGGCGACCGGCGGGCTCGTCAGGACGCGCATGAGGGCCTGCGGCGTGAACGTCCCCGTCACGGTGGTCGTGGTGCCCGCCGTGACGTTGACGTTCTGGTCGACAGGCGTCAGGAATCCCTGGACATCCGTGAAGGAAACCGTGTAGGCCCCCACGGGGACACGGACCCAGGTCAGGCCCCAGTTGTCGCCGATCTGCCCGTTGACCACGATCTGCGACGGCACCGCCGGCGATGTCACCACGCGGAGGAGCCCTGTCGGGACCAGGCGATCCGCTGCCCCGAGCGCATCGACGAGCCCGACGCCGACCGCGGTTGGCCCGCCGCTCGTCGGCACCGGATGCGCCGTGTCGTCGAAGGCGTTGAACGCGGCCGTTCGCGACAGCGTTCCGGGGAGCAGCCGTTCCCACATGAGCGCGGCTGCGGCGGCAGCGTGCGGCGCGGCCGCGGACGTGCCGAAGAACCGCCATGTGCCGCCGACGTTCGAGCCGAAGAACGTGTTCGCACCGCCGTCCGTCGCGGCCATGTGCGGGACGGCGACGACCTGGGGCGCCCCGAGCGGTGCCGCGGGGTTCGTGCCGTCGGCCGGGCCGAAGTACAGCGTCCGCGGGCCTCTCGAGCTGAACGTCTCGGGAGCGGTGCGGGTGTCGTAGCGGACGGCGCCGACGCTGAACCCGTCCGGCGTGCCGCTGTGCCCCCAGACCGTCGGGCCGACGATGTCGCCGCCGGTCGAGGTGCTGAACTGGACGCTCGTGATGCCGCTCGCGCTGGGGAGGATGAACTTCACCCTCGGAGCTGCCGCCCCCGACCAGCGCGCGAACACGAGCTGGACGGTGATCGGCGAGCCGGTCCCGTTCGAATAGTTGTAGACCTCGGAGGGGATCGCCGTCGAGGGGCTCGACGCCTGGTCGTCGACCCCGCCCGCCAGGATCGCTCCGTTCGCGGAATTGAGGAGGAACACATCGAGGTCGGTGCCGACGTTGTTCCATGACTGCGCCCACTGGGACACGTTGACGAACCCGCCGCCAGGGTTGAGGGTGATGTTGTCGGTGACGTCGACACCAGCGGTCGTGTCGAAGTCGTGGCAGTCGTCGTACCCGGGGTCGAACGCGAGGACGGTGGCGGGGCACGCGGCCGGCGGTACGCCGGCGCCTCGTACGAGCTGACGTTGTTGCCGCCGACGATGACGTTCGAGTTCCCGGCCGACGTGAAGTACAGACCGCCGTCGGCGATGACGTTCGCGATCGCGATGTCGATCGGGCCCTTCTGGAACATGGGCTCGTCGAAGTAGATGACGTCGTCGACGATCACCTCGGACCCGGCATCGCGCAGCGCGTCGATGTTGTCCGCGAACGAGAAGAGGCCGTTGAAGGCGCTCGCGAAGGAGATGTCGGCACCGGGCGCGAGGTCGTGCACGATCTGGGCCATCCCGCGGCCCTCGTCGATCGCGCCGGACGTAGCGTTGATCTCGTCGAGGTTCTGGACGGGGCTCAGCCGGCCGCACGGGTTGCCGGGGCCGGGGATGTCGCCCGACGCGATGTCCTGCGCGGCGCTGGTCGCATCGGTGGTTCTGACGTCATAGGAGTCCGAGAGGATCCCGACCTCGATGCCGGTGCCGTCGACCTCATAGGAGCCGCGCGCCGAGTCCGCCGTGATGTGGCGCACGCCTTCCGACGTGCGCGACCCGCAGTTCACGAACGTGCCCGCGAAGGCAGCCTTGCCGGCGGCCTTGGCCCCGGCGCCGGAGGTCTGCGGGCGGATCGCCTCCGAGACCGACGTCACGGCCGAGAGCGCGGTCACCCGGGAGAAGCTCAGCGGCAGCACGAACCCGGTCACGACCTTGTAGCGGTCCGAGACGTGCGTCGGTGTCACGCCCGCCGCACGGAGCTCGCCGAGCGTGGCCTCGGACGTGTTGGTGACCCGGACGTACACCATCAGCGCTCCCGCGTCGGAGCGGACGAGCGACCCGGCGCCGGAGCGCGGCAGTCGCGCCGTCGGCCTGGGCGTTCGCAGACGCGCCCGACAGCGGGTCGCGCGTCAGCGCGTAGAGGCGCGGAGAGAGCTTGCTCTGCTTGGCCAACCGGACATCCGTGATGCCCGGGTAGGGTCTCGCTCCGATCGCTGGTGCCGCGAACATCAGCGCGAGCAGCCCCACGGCCGCCGTTCCGATGGCCCGACGGCTCAAAGACTTGATCGTCATGTGGTGCCCCCCGCTCGTCGTCGTGCGAGAACGCGCATCACTCTGATCCTGTCGCCGAGTGGAGTCAAGTCCGCCGCGAAATGCGTCGAGAGGTGCCTCTTGTCATCGTCGGCGCTCGGCTCAGCACGAGCCGAACGGGCAGCTCTCCCGGTCGGCTGATCGACGAGCAGAACGGCAGGGAGCACTCGCCGCCGCCGATCCGGGCACGGAGAGACCACGTCCTCCCCGACCGTGGCAGCACGCCGCTGAACATGCCGGCCCGCGTCGTCCGAACCCGCCGGAGAACACGCCACCCGCCCGGCACAAGCCGCGCGCTCGACGACCACCGTCGCTCTGCGCCGGTCAGGGGCCCTGCCCCGTGTACACAACGCCGCCGCGCGCATTCCTGAAGGCGACGAACGGGAAGCGGAACGCTCGTGAGCGCCGGCTTCGGCCGGTCCGGGCGCTCCGGTCGTCGCCCGCGGATAGTACAGGCCGGACTGGTTGGACTCGGCGGAACGGCTCGTCGCGGAGCTGGAACCACGTACGAGCGCTCACGCCGCTGTTCCACATCCGGTACAGGCCTCGGCGGTCCAACGCGCGTGCAGGCGGCGGCACGCCTTCGGGTCCGGTGGGCTCGTGTCCCAGCTGAACTCCGTCACCCAGAACCCGACGGCCTCGCGACGAGATCATGCCCGGCGCGGCGACGGCCGCAGCGAGCAGCGCCGCATCTCGGGCAGGTCGCCGAGCGAGACGTCGTCCGGGCGCAGGCCGTGTGGTGTCGGCCCGCCGGAGGTGTACGGGTGGTGCGACCAGACGTCGAACAGATCCGCGTTAGCGCAGGTCGCCTCGGAGCCGGTCCCGCGCACATGCAGAGCAGCGTCCGCATGAACAGCAGCGGAGATGTGCCCTCGAGAAACCGGTGTCGTCGCGCCGTAAGGGCGCCAGCCCGCCCGCGATCACGACGTTGTCCGCGGCGACGCCGATGCACGGCCGTCCGCCATGCGTTGACCATCGCCCGGTACCACCCGGCCGAGACCAGTCGGCCCTCGACGATCTGCGGCGTCGAGGTAGAAGCTGAAGTTCGGCTCGTTCCAGACCTGCCAGTACCGGACTCGCGGCAGATCGCGCGAACGAGCCGGTAGTATCGGCGGGCGGCTGCGAGCGCGGAACGCCTGCGGGCGAGGGCGCGGAATGACGGACGGTACGGGCCGTCTCTCGGGTTGCCGGTGCTCGACGCGTTCTCTCTGCGCCTGGCGGGTCGGCGCACCGCTCGATGCTGACTATCGGGGAAAGACCGGCTGCCACCGCATCCCGCACCTGTCGGTCGATGCCGTCCCAGCGGTACAACGGGTCGTCGGCGTCATGGTGGGCGCGAAGCCCACCGGTCGCTCCTGTCCTCCCGGAGCCACGAGACCGACCAGTCGATCGCGAGGCGCGCCAGCGTCGCACCCGTGCGCCGGACGTTCACGAACGCCGCTCTGCGTCTCGCCCTCGCCGAACGTCACGGGATCGACGACGGCCGTCCGCAGGTCGCCGGGAAGAGACGACGACACGGGCCTTGAAGCCGCGCTCGCGCCGACCGCCGCGACGACGGAGAGCGCAAAGGCCGCGCACACGGCGATCGCCGGCAGGCGAGTCACGCCGCGTCCCGCACGGACGGCTTCTCGGCGACGACCAGGAGGCACGAGCCGGCCACGACGTCGTCGTCTCTGAGCCGCAGAGCTGCGACGCCACGATCGCGGATCCCGCTGCCCGGATCCACACCGGTGGACGGTGACCGCGAACACCGAGGGACCCGCTGGAGGTCGATGGGCAGCCGTCGCCCGCGGAGCCGGACGAGCACCCCAGCCGTCGCGTTCGAGATGGTCGCCCATCGTTACGTTCTTTCTCCCGGTCCGAGGTACTGTGCTCTCGTGGACGACATCGAGCCCGATCGACGCCAGGCGCTCTCTCCCACTCCTCCCCCGACAGGTAGCGCAATCGTGCGCGAGGCGCGTGTCGAGAGCCCGGTGGTAGGCCTGCGAATCGGACGTCCCCGTCGCGAGCCGCCCGAGCGCGCCCGGCCCTCCGAGGTTCTCGTGGAAGCGAACCGAGGGAACCGTGAACACGAAACGACCGCCACGCCGGAGTACGCGGCCGAGCCCCGGCGAGGAGGGGCTCCAGCTCGTCGACGTGCTCGAGCACGCTGTTCGAGAAGACGAAGTCGAAGGACTCGTCCTGCGCGTCCAGACGTTGCCGCCGTCCGCCCGTACCGTAGGACGTCGTAGATGCCGCAGCTCGTGGCAAGCTCGAGCTCGAGCTCGTCGGGGTCGAGCCCGGTGAGCGTCCACCGTGCGCCGAGCTCGTCCGGCACGAGCCGCGTGACTCGGCCGTCGCCGCAGCCGAGGTCGAGCCCGGTGCCGGAGCGCGGCAGGACGTCCTGCCGCGCGAGTGGCCGACCTCGACGGCGTGCCACAGTGCCGTCGCAGGCTGCGACGGTGCGAGGTCGAGGCACGCGCTCAGGAGTCGACGGTCGAGGGTCATGGTGCCGGGTGAACGGCTCGTAAGAGATAGCACGGGCCTCAGCACATCGACCTGGCGGCGGCCCGTGATGCGAGGGTGTTCCGTTGGGCACCGCCGGTAGCATCTCTCCGCCGTCCCTTCTTCGACACAACGCCGTCGTCGCTTCCCGCCACGCCCACCACGGTCATTCCCATCGCCCTGCTCGTCGCCGTCGCGCTCGCGATCCCGGGCACCATCGCCGCGAAGGACTCCTTGCCGGAGCGTGCGGTCTACACCGATCCCGGGCCCGACTCGCACCACCCGACACGGTCGCGAAGGAGTTCGTCGACCGGAACGCGCCCAGCCTCGGGGGTGTGCTCGTACCGATCAGCTCGCACGGGGTGTCGTCGTCGCGGAGCCAGAAGCAGCGGGCCGACCCAGACCACGGCCCGCCTCGCAGCCCGCTGCGGCACCGCTGCTCCTCGAACGTGCGGGCGTCACGTCCGACCGCGCGCCGATCGACCCGCTGATCGGCGTCGTCGTCGCGGCGTTCCTCGCTGCGTTCGGCGTCGTCATCCTCGCGAGCGCACCACGCGGCGGCGACGGAGGCGGCGAGCCTGGCCGCTCCCTGTAGTGCAGTTGTCGACCGAACAGGCGGCGCCGCTCAGCCTCGCGGCGCTCGCTGCGTCCTCGCTCGTCGCGGTGGAGGCGGGGCTGGCAGCGATCGGGCGCACCGCCGCGGGGCCTGCCCTCCTGCTCGCCGCCAGCGGACTCGCGCTGGTGCCGTTCCTCCCCGTCGAGGTACGCAGACCGGCGATCGTTTGTGCCGCTTGTCCCCGTGCTGGCCGTGATCGCGTCGGCAGTCGGTGTCGTGACCGTCGCGTCGCTCGGGATTTCCACTGACTGCGACAAGCGTCCGGCTCCTCGTCGCCGCCGTCGCGGTCGCATCGGTCGTGCTCTCCGCGCTGCCGCCGCTCAGGACGCGACGCAGCGACCGCTCGACCGCGTCACCCTGGGTCGACGCCGGTGCCCTCCTTGCCCTCGCCGGCGTCGTCGTCCTCGCGGTCACGCTCTACGACGAGGTGATAAACGGTGGGCCGCCGGTGCCCGGCGAGGACTCGGGCCGCTTACCTGATGTACACGCAGGCGATCGCCGAGCAACACTCGCTGCAGCTCGATGAACCCACACTGGATGGGCGGCGGCCTGGCGTTCGCGCAGGACCCGGGGGCGCCGTCCCTCTACGCCGCGTTCCTCCTCGTCTCGGGGCTCGTCCGCCGGCGTGCTCGTGCACGGCATCATGCTGTTCTCCGTGCTCGGCGTCCTGTCGACGTACGTGCTCGGGCTCAGCGCTCTGGGGGCCCCGGCCGGGCTCGTCGCGGCCGCGCTCTGGGCGACGCTCCCGGCGGGGATCAACCTTCTCTCCTGGCACGGGCTCGCGACCGCGATCGCACTGGTCTCCTTCCCTATCGTCGCTCTCTGCGCCGGCGCGGCCCTCCGCGGATGGCTCGACTGGCGTTGGGCGCTGCTCTTCGGCCTGTCCGGCGCGGCGCTGCTGGGCGCACACCGACTGACCGCGCTCGTCGCGGTCGCCGCGGTCGTCCCCATGCTCGTCGTCGCAGTCGTCCTCCGGCGAGCGAAGGCGGCGCGCTTCCTGGCTGCGAGCGCGGCGTTCGGACTGGCTTTCGGCGCGGGCGCGATCATCCATGTGCTCTGGCTGCGTGACCGATCCGGCGGAGTCGTCGACCACACCGCCTTCCTCATCCGCAAGCTGCAATGGACCTACTCGCTGAACGACATCACGAGGCTCGTCGGCGTCCTCGGAGTGCTCGCCGCTGTGGCGCTCGTCGTCCATCCGCGCACGCGGCGCGATCCCGCGCTCGTGGTGATCGCCGGGCTCGCGGCCGGGCTGTTGCTCCTGGCGTACGCGTGGGTCGTCAACCTGCCGCTCGACTACGTGCGAATGGGCTACTACGTCGCGACTCCCGCTCGTCCTCGCGATCGGGGCCGCCGCGGCAGAGGTGCCTCCCCCGTTCGGCTGTTTCCGCTCGCCGCTATCCCGGTCGTGCTCGTCGCCATGACGGCGTATGACGTCGCGCCGCGATTCCGCGCCTTCTACCAGATCGCCACGCCGGTGAGCCTTCGAGGTCTCTCCGAGCTCGACCGCCGCGCCGGCACGAGCACGGCGCCGATCGTGACCGACCAGTGCTGGGCATTCCTCGTCCCCTGGCTCCTGCAGCGGCGATCGCTGGCTGCCCTCGAGGACTGGACGATCCCGTTCCGCCAGGACCTCGCCCCCGCCAGGCAGGCGCGCCGCATCCTCTACGGCGGCAAGCCGGGTCGCGTCCTCTCCCGGCGGCTCGGAGTGCGGTTCGTCGTCGTCGACCCGAAGTGCTCGAGCTGGTCGAACCTCAACCTTCCGCTGACGGTCGGCGGGACGCCGATCTTCGCGAGCACCCGGCTCCTCGTCCTCGACCTGAAGGGCGCGCCCACGTGAGCTCGACGGGTGGGGCTCCCGGGTCGGTACTCGGTCGTGTGCGTCGGCGCCGGGTGGGCGACCGGGGAGCGGCATCTCCCCGCACTCGTGCGCGACCCGCGTGTGGAGGTCCTCGGCGTCGTCGACACGCATCTCGACCGCGCTCGCGCCCTCGCGACCCGCTACCGCCTCGAGCACGCGGGCACCTCCCTCGACGAGCCGTGGACGCGGACCGCGACGGCCGTCACCGTGGGTGCGCCGCCGTGGACGCACGGAGACCTCGTGGAGGAGGCGATCGGGAGAGGGTGGCACTGCCTCTGTGAGAAGCCGTTCGTCCTGCCGTCGTCGCGCGGCGCCGAGCTCGCGCGACGAGCGGCGACAGCGGACCTCGTCCTGGCGGTCGTGCACAACTTCCAGTTCTCTCGCGCCGGCAGCCGTCTCTTCGCCGCGGTCGATGCCGGCCGGCTCGGCGAGATCGAGTCGGTCTACGGCTTCCAGCTCTCGAGCCCCCACCGACGCCTTCCGCACTGGCACGCGACGCTTGCCGGCGGGCTCTTCCTCGACGAGACCGCGCACCTCCTGTACCTCATGCGCCGGGTTCTCGGCGCGCTCGAGCCGCGCGTCGTCGACTCCCGGCTTCGCGACCGCGAGATCCGCGACCTCACCGCGACGTTCGAGCACGAGACCGTGTGGGCGACCCTGTCGCTGAACTTCAACGCGTCGATCTCCGAGTGGCAGTTCGTCGTCGCGGGATCCAGGGCAGTGGCGGCCTTCGACCTCTTCCGTGACATCCTCGTGGTCGGTGCCGAACGACCGCGGCCACGGCGCGCGGGACGTGTTGCGGAGCTCCGGAGCCCTGCTCGGCGGTCACGCGGCCGGGTTCGTGGCTTCCGGACTGCGGATGGCACGAGGCCGCCTGTCGTACGGGAACGACGACGTCGTTGCCCGCTTCCTGGACGCGGTGTCCGGCGACCGATCGAGGATTGCGGGGATGTCTGCGGACGACGGCTGCGCCGTGGTCGAGTGCCTCGAGGTGCTCGTCGCCAACGCCGGAATCGAGCCGGGGCGTAGGTCGTGAGGGTGCTCCTCACCAGCGCGAACTTCCGACCGAGCATCGGCGGGATCGAGCGCTTCACCGACGTGCTCGCAGCCGGGCTCGCAGAGGCCGGGCACGAGGTCACCGTCCTCGCCTGCCGAAAGGACGCGGCGCCGCGCGACGAGGTGACCGAGGACGGGGTTCGCGTCGTCCGCCTACCGTCGTCGAACCTTGCTCACACGATGCTGAACGTGCCGTACCCGATTCCCGCGCCTTGGGCGCTCCCCACCGTCCGGCGGCTCGTGCGCGACGCAGACGTCATCCACGTCCAGGACGCTCTGTACGCGACCTCCGTCGCCGCGCTGCTCTCCGCGCGACAACTCGGAGTGGCGAGCGTCCTGACGCAGCACGTGCCGTTCGTCCCGCAGGCGAACGTCGTGCTCGACTCGATCGAGCGCGTCGCGATCTCGACGGTCGGCCGCTGCGCCCGGCTCGCCGGCGCCGTTGCGACGCTGACTCCGGCTGTCGCCGACTGGGTGCACGCGGCGTGGGGTGTGGACGCGGAGGTGATGCCGGTCGGCGTGCCGAGCGACACGACGTGGGCCGAGCGCGATGCTGTCCGCGCCGCCTTCGGTCTCGCGCCGGATCGCTTTGTCGCGATCTTCGTCGGCCGCGACGTTCCGAAGAAGGGCCTCGCGCACTTCCTGGCGGCGGCGGACGACGCCTACGACCTCGTCGCCGTCACGAACCGATCGGGACCCGGCGAGGCGGGCACGAGGCTGGTTCCTTTCATGAGCGGCGAGCGACTCCGGGATCTCCTGCACGCCGTGGACGCATTCGTGCTTCCCTCCGTCGGGGAGGGCCTACCGGTCGTCCTCGTCGAGGCCCTCCACGCCGGGTTGCCTGTGATCACGACGCCGGGCCAGGGGTACGAGCGTTACGTCGGCGCAGCGGACGTCCTGTTCGTGCCCCCCGACGGCGAGGCCGTCCGCGGCGCCTTGCACCGGTTGATGGCCGAGCCCGAGCTTCGGGCATCACTCGCGGCACGCGGCCGTGCCGTCGCCGAGGTCTCCTTCGGCGTCGCCGAGTTCGTGGCCGCGTACGACGGACCTGTACGCCCGTGTGCGAGCATCCGCTCCTGCGCCGTCGGGCGGCATGAACGGCGACGGGCCCGCTCAGAGGCGATAGAGGATCCAGCGCCCGTCGCGATGGACGACGGGGAGGTCTGGCTCGAGCCCGGGGAACCGCTCGAGATCGACCACGAGCCAGGTCGCACCGCAGGCGCGCGGGATCGCGAGGTCGCCGGTCCGCGCGAAGCGCCGGAACTCCCGGACCCGCTCGCGCGGCCTGTTGTCGACCGTGTCCGCGACATGGCCCGGCGGATTCACGCAGACGCGGATAGGCGCGACCGCGCCGAGGCGGTAGCTCGCCTCGGGGTCGGCGTAGACGGTCTCCCCGTCCGCGACCGCGGCCCGCACCGCGGCGACCAGGCCGTCCGACAGCGGGCTTGCGGCACGTGCCTCCGAGGGCGACCAGTTCGAGAGGCCGTACGCGTACGTCGGCAGGAGCAGCAGCGCGGCGGCCAGCGCGGCCGTGCGCTCGAGCGGGCGGCGCCGTCGGAGCCCGACGAACAGCGCCACGATCGCGCCGACGACGGCGACCCACGTCGCCCAGGCAGGCCCGCCGTCCTCGAGCGTGTAGCCGAAGTCCCCCGGGTAGGCGAGCTGCAGCACGATGCCCGCAGCGAGGGAGACCGGCAGGACGGCGACTCCGATCAGGCGGGCGAGCACGCCGATCCCGCCCGCGAGCGCGAACGCCAGGGGCAGGTAGCCCGCCAGCCGCCGTGCCTGCGAGAGCGAGACGACGTCCGCGAACGGCGTGAACAGCCACGGGACGAGGCAGATCGCGAAGACGGCGAGCGACCCGCCGACGACGTACGCCGCCCAGCGGCGCCGCGCCGCGAGGCCCGCGAGCGGGAGGAGCAGCAGCCCCGCCACGGCGACCGCGCCGGTGCGTCCGAAGAGCTCGGGGACGACGGCGAAGCTGTCGGGCGTGCCGTCGAGCTGGCCCGCGTACTGGTCGAAGGCACGGTCGCGCTCCGCCTCGTCTGGGCTGACCGACTCGGTGTCCTCGATCACGGGCAGGAGCCACACGAAGAAGGTCGCCGCCGGCACGACGAGCGCGGCGAGCGCGAGACCGCCGGCGCGTGCGTCACGCCGCTCCCACAGCCAGCGGACGGCGATGAACCCCGCGAACGGGATCCAGAGGAAGAGCGCGTACGTCGGGTGGACGACGGCGAGCACGAACGACGCGGCCGCGGCCGACGCGAGCAGCGACCAGGTCGGATGCCGCGTCGCCTCGACCGCGAGCGCCAGGGCGGCCGGGACGAGGAGCTGCCGCGACCCCGTCGCGGGGAGCGCCAGCGCGGTGAGCGCACCGCCGTGCCCGGGAGCCATCGCGACGACGGCGACGCCTGCGGCCGCGGACGCCGCGGCCGGGACCGCGCGCCGGAACAGCGCCCAGCCGGCCTCGAACGCGACGACCACGACGATCGGCGCGAGCACGGTCGGCCCGTGGACGACCACGTCGACGGGGTCGGCGCCGGAGACCTTCGCGACGAGCGCGAGGAAGCCGTGCCAGAGCGGGAACGCGTACCCGGGGTGGAGGCCGCCGTCGGGGAACTCGTTCGCGCGCGTCGAGCGACAGGTCGTCGAAGGCGAGGAGCTTCTGGACACGCGCGAGGTGGAAGAACCCGTCGCCCCCGACGTGGCCCGCGACGCGCCAGAGCAGGAGGCCCGAGGAGCACGCCGGCGCCCAGCACCGGCCATCGCCACGGGACGGGCGGCGCCTTGGCCCAGCGCCGGAGCCCGGCCGGGAGGGCGACCACGCCCGCCCCGAGCAACAGCGCGAGCGTGAAGCTGAGCGACAGGCCGAGGGCGAACGTCAGGGCCAGTGCGACGAAGACCAGCGTCAGCGACCAGCCGACCGCGGCCGACACGCGGCGCACGCCGAGTGCCCGCGCCACGACCACCCCGGGAGCCAGCAAGACGGCGAACCCGAAGACGAGCTGAAGGAGCAGCCGTGATCCCGTTCATTCAGCAAGCAGCGCGTCGACGCCGCCAGAGCCGAGCCACTGCGCCGCCTCGCGGTACATCCGCCCGCGCTCTCCGCTGTGGATCGTCCCGCGCACGCGGAGCGACGCGCGGAGCATCCGTCGCGCGCGCTCGGCCTCACCGGGCCGGCCGTGGAGCGACAGGTAGCGGAGGTTGCCCCGGACGTTCTCACGGAAGAGCCGGCCGCCGTGCGACGCGCCGCCGACGTGGACGCAGCGCGCATCGGGGGTGAAGACGACCGACCAGCCGCGATCGGCCGCCCGCCGCATCCAGTCGACCTCCTCGCTGAAGAGGAAGTAGCGCTCGTCGAACGGGCCGACCTCGTCGAACGTGGCGCGACGCACGAGCATGCACGCCCCCATCACCCAGTCCACGTCGCGCTCGCTCGCGTGGTCGAACCCGGCCCCGTAGAAGGCGTTCAGCGCGCGCGACCGTGGGGCGAGCTTCCGCAGGTAGAGGTACTCGGTCGCGAGCCGCCACGCGGTCGGGAAGCCGCGCACCGACCGCTGCAGCGACCCGTCCGTGTTGAGCAGGCGCGGCGCGACGAGCGCCGCGCGCGGGTGGCGTCGCGCCGCATCGACGAGCCTCGCGAGCGCGTCCTCCACGAGCCAGGCGTCTGCGTTGAGCACGAGGACGTGGTCGGCGGCGGTCTCGGCGATGCCGCGGTTCCAGCCCGCCGCGAGCCCGCGGTTCTCGCCCTCGACGACCCGGACGGTCGAGAACCTCTCCCGGACGACGGCCACCGTGTCGTCCGTGGAGCCGTTGTCGACGACGACGGTGTCGATCCCGGCGACGCTCTCGAGGCATCGCTCGATCCAGGGCAGCGCGTCGTGCGTGACCACGACGCACGCGACGGAGCCCGGTCCGTCACCCATGCTCGACCCGCGCGCGCGACGCGCGCACCCCCTCGAAGAGAAGGATCAGCCCGCCCGGCAGCGCGAGGAGCGTTGACACGAGGAAGAAGACGAACCCCGCCGCGAACGCCGTGTCGGCGGGGACGCCGACGCTCCCCAGGAAGCTGACGAAGAACGCCTCGCGCACGGCGATCCCGTTCAGCGTGAACGGCACGAGCAGCACGAGGAAGAAGAGCGGCCCCATGACGTAGTAGATGCGCGGCCCGAGCTCGATCCCGACGGCCTTCCCCGCGGCCCAGATCGCGAGCACGCGCACGGCCTGGAGCGCGGTGGTGTACGCGAACACGCCGGCGAGCAGGCGGGGATGCCCGCGGTAGTGGTGGACGCCGTCGTAGAACGCCCGCAGGGGCCGCTCGAGGCGGAGCCAGGCGAGGGCAGGCCGGGCTCGGGCGAGGAGCGGGCGCGCGGAGCGCGCGAAGAAGAGGAAGCCGAGCGCGATCGTGGCGAAGACGAAGGCGCCCTCGATCCAGAGGTAGGCGCCGACGTCGTAGCGGCCGACGGCGAGGAGGAAGCCCATCGCCCCGAGCGCGAGCGTCGCGGCGCCCCCGAGCCCTCGCTCGAGGAGGACGATCGCGGTGATGTCGCCCCTCCGCCCGGAGTGGCGCCGGGAGGTCTCGACGATGCGCCACGCGTCGCCGCCGATGGCGGTCGGCAGCACCTGCCCCGCCGTGTACGACGTGAAGTACGTCCGGGTCAGCCAGGTCATGGAGTCGTCGATCCCCTGGGCACGCATCAGCCAGCGCCAGCGCACGGCCATCAGCGGGACGGTGCCGACCATGATCGCGACCGCGAGCGCGAACCAGGCGAGGTCGGCGTCGAGCAGCACGTCGAGCGTCGTTCGGAGGTCGACCTTCCAGACGAGGTACGCGAGCGCGAGCCCGGTGAGGACGAGCGTGAGCGCGATCCGGGTCGAGCGTCTCATCGCGCGCTCATGCGAGACGGGCGTGCACCCGGCGGATCGCGTCGATCGCGTCGAGGATGTCCTCGTCCGAGTGCGCCGGCGAGAGCGGCAGGGACAGCACCTCGTCCCCCGCCCGCTCGGCGACCGGCAGCGGCGGCTGCGCCGGGTAGCGCTCGCGGAACCACGTGAGCCGGTGGACGGGGAGGAAGTGGATGCTCGTCGAGATCCGCTCGTCGCGAAGCTCCCGCTGGTACGTGTCGCGCGTTGCGCCCGCCCGCTCCGCGTCGATCCGCACGGCGTAGAGGTGCATGGCGTGCGTGTCCCGCGCGTCGCGCGCGAGCGGCGTGATGCCGTCGAGGTCGGCGAGCCCCTCGTCGTAGAGCGCGAACTGCCGCGCCCGGATCTCGGCGTGGATCTCGAGCTTGTCGAGCTGGACGAGCGCGATCGCGGCGAGGACGTCGGAGAGGTTCGCCTTGAAGCCGGCCGTCACCTGGTCGTAGAGCGAGCCGTCGCCGCGGCGCGTGAGGCGCATGCTCCGGATGCGATCCGCGACGTCGTCGCGGTTCGTCGCGACGAGCCCGCCCTCGCCGGCGGCGAGGTTCTTCGTCGCGTAGAGCGAGAAGCACGCCGCGTCCGAGAGCCCGCCGAGCTTGCGGCCCCGGTAGCGGCTCTCGAGCGCGTGGGCCGCGTCCTCGACGACCGGGAGCCCGAGCGCGTGGATCGGGTCGAGGTCGCACGGCTGCCCGGCGAGGTGGACGGGCAGGATCGCCTTCGTCCGCTCGGTGACGAGCGGCGGGAGGAGCGCCGCGTCGAGGTTGAGGTCGCCCTCGCGGACGTCGCAGAAGACCGGGGTCGCGCCGCAGTGCTCGATCACGTTGGCCGTCGCGGGCCACGTGATCGGCGAGGTGATCACCTCGTCGCCCGGGCCGACGTCGAGCGCCATGAGCGCCAGGTGCATCGCGGCGGTGCCCGAGCTCACGGCGAGGACGTGCTCGGCCTCGAGGTAGCCGGCGAGGCGCTCCTCGAGCAGCGCGGCGCGCGGGCCGGTCGTCAGCCAGCCCGAGCGGAGCGTCTCGGCGACGGCGGCGACCTCCTCCTCCCCGATCGCGGGAGGCTGGAAGCCGAGCGGGGTGTCACGGCGCGTCCGCATCGACCCGGAAGCGTACGGCGTCCGCCGCCCGGCGAGCCCGCGCGAGCGCCTCGTCGCGGTCGGCGCCCGTCGCGAGCACGGCGCCGGCCCGGTCCGCGCCGCGTCGAAGCGCGCCGAAGACGTGGCCCGGGTCGCCGGTAGACCCGCACCCACTCGACGCCGTCGACGGCCTCGGCCTCGTCCAGCGCCGTCGACGGCGAGGAGCCGGCCCGGCGGCGGCACGAGGAAGACGACCGCAGCCCCGCGGGGTCTGACCCCGGAGGGGTCTGACCCCCGTGATGCGCGGCCGTGCCGCAAGCCCGCGAGCGTCGCGGGGTCAGACCCTGCGGGGTCAGCCCAGCGCCGCCTCGACGGCGAGCGCGTTCAGGTCGACGCCGAGCGCGGCGCGGCAGAGCTCCGCGTCGTGGCCGCCGCCGAGGCGGGCCGCCACCTCCATCACGACCGGCCCGTCCGGGCCGAGGCGCACCTGCGTGTACGACGGCCCGTTCCGGATCCCGACCGCCTCGACCGCCGCGCGGGCGACGTCGACCGCCGCGGCGGTGTCGTGCTCGGACGGCCAGACGTGCGCCAGCGCGACCCCGAACGCGGGCGGTTCCGCGGTGAGCCGGTCGGTCACCGTCAGCGGCACGAAGTCGCCCGTCGAGCGAGAAGGCGTTGACGGTCACCTCGGGCCCGCTCGATGTGCTCCTCGACGAGCACGCTTCCGCCGCGCGACTCGGCGGCCGCCTCGGCGAGCGCGGCGTCGAGCTCCTCGCCGTCGGCGGACGAGCGCGAGCCCTCGCTGCCCCTGCCGGTCGGGCGCCTTGACGACGCACGGGAACGGCAGCGACGGGTCGTCCGCGGCGAACGCCCGCGCGTGCGGCACGCCGGCCGCGGCGAACGCCTCGCGCTGGCGCAGCCTTCGACGTCGCGAGCGCGCCGCACGCGCGCGTCGATCGGGTGCGGGACCCCGATTCGCTCCGCGACCCGTGCCGCGATCCCGACCGGCCAGTCCGCACCCGGCGAGACGAGCCCGTCGACGTCGCGAGCCCGCGCGAGCCGGTCGACGCCCTCCTCGTCCTCGGTCGAGAGCATCGCCCGCTCGTCCGCGAGCGGGAAGCCGACGGCCTGCGGATCGCGGTCGACCGCGATCACGTCCACGTCGCCGCGCGCCCGGGCGGCCTCGAGCAGGCCGAGCTGGGCGGGGCCTGCGCCTAGGACGAGGAGACGCGGACGCGCCCGAGGACGCCCCGCCACCAGGCCTCGTTCTCGCGGTACCAGGCGACCGTGCGGGCGAGCCCTTCCTCGAAGCCGATCGAGGCGCGCCAGCCGGTCAGGCGCTCGAGCTTGTCGGTCGAGCCGATGTGGCGGTCGACCTGTCCCGGCCGCTCGTCGACGTGGACGGTCGTCGCCTCGGGATTGCCGACCGCGTCGAGCACGAGCTGCGCGATCTCGAGCACGGAGATGTCGACGCCGGTCGCGACGTTGACGACCTCGCCGGCGACGTCGGTCGAGCGGCGCTTCGATCGAGCGCCTCGATCGCCGACGCCGTGTCGTCGACGTGCAGCCAGTCGCGGCTCGCGTGGCCCTCGCCGTGGATCGTCAGCGGCTCGCCGCAGAGCGCCTGCGTGATGAAGCGCGGCACGACCTTCTCCGGGTGCTGGCGCGGCCCGTAGTTGTTGAACGGCCGCACGATCACGATCGGCAGCCCGTACGTGACGCGTAGCTGTACGCGAGCCGGTCGCCGCCCGCCTTCGTCGCCGCGTAGGGGCTCCGCGGGTTCAGCGGATGCTCCTCGTCCATCGGGTCGCGCTCGGCGGTCCCGTACACCTCGCTCGACGAGACGAGCAGGAACCGCTCGACCGGCGTCTCCCGGATCGCGTCGAGCAGGATCTGCGTGCCCTCGACGTTCGTCGTCACGAACTCCGAGGCGCCGTCGACGGATCGACTTCTCGACGTGCGACTCGGCGGCCGCGTTGACGATCACCTCGACGCCGCCGACGATCTCGCGCACGAGCCCGGCGTCGCGGATGTCGCCGTGGACGAACTCGAGCCGGGGGTGGCTCATCACGTCGGCGAGGTTCTCGAGGTTCCCGGCGTACGTGAGCGCGTCGAGCGAGATCGACCTCGTGGTCGGTGTGCTCGAGCAGGTGGCGGATCAGGTTCGAGGGGATGAAGCCGGCGCCGCCGGTCACGAGAACGCGCTTTCCCACGTCAGAGCTCCCGGTCGACGAGGTAGAGAGGACGGTGCTCCACGACGCGCTGGATTCTGCCGAGGTACTCGCCGACGAGGGCGAGGATGAAGCCCTGGACGCCGAGGACGGCGACGACGAGCGCGCCGAGCAGCAGCGGGCCGGGGAAGTCGTCCTCGCCGATCCAGTAGACGAGCGCCGTAGACGCCGAGCGCGAGCGAGGCGAGCGAGCAGAGGAGCCCGAGCACGATGCCGGCGGTCTGGATCGGCTGCGGCCAGAAGCCCGCGAGCACGTGCAGCGCGAGCCGCGTCAGGCGGAGCGGCGAGTAGCGCGACGATCCCTCGCGCGGCGCGTGGCCGACGTCGACCTCGACGACCGACGCGCCGCCGGAGAGGACGAGCGCCTTCGTGAACTTCTGCCGGCCGATCGCGCCGAGCATCGGCTCGACGGCCTCGCGCCGGTACGCGTTGAACGCGCAGCCGAAGTCGGAGATGTCGACGCCGGTGAACCGGCGCAGCATGCCGTTGATCAGCCGCGAGGGCAGCGTCCGCCCCCAGGAGTCGCGCCGCGCCGCGCGCCGGCCGCTCGCGACGTCGTACCCCGCCTCGACCGCCTCGACGAGGGCCGGGACGTCCTCGGGCTGGTTCTGGAGGTCGCCGTCCATCGTCACGACGATCGCGCCGCGGGCACGGGAGAGGCCCGCGTGCATCGCCGGATGCTGGCCCGAGTTCCGCTTGAGGCGCACCGCGCGGACGTGCGCATCGTCGGCGTGGATGCGCTCGAGGGCGGCGAACGTCCCGTCCGTCGAGCCGTCGTCGACGTAGAGCGACCTCGTACGTGCGCCCGAACGCGTCGAGCGTCGCGGCTGAGCCGCCGCTGGAGCTCGTCCAGCGTCCCGACCTCGTCGTACAGCGTCACGACGACGGAGAGCTCGGGGCGCGGCCCGGGATCCGCGGCGCTCTCGGACGCGCTCAGGGTCTCGGGCCGCGCATGGCCGGGAGCGTACCCCGGTAGCGTCCTCACGTGGCCTGGCGACGGGGCGAGGTGATCGTGCACCGAGAGGTGTGGCGCGGGGCGCCGTGGTGCGCATTCCCGGTCGTCGTGGTCGAGGACACGCCGGAGCTGCTCGTCACGTACCTGGCCGAGGAGTCCCCGTTCGCGTTCCCGCCGAGCGCCGACGGCCGTCCGCATCCGTGGGCGGGAAAGCGCGCCTGGCACGGCCACGGCATGCTCACTCTGCGTCGCCCCGGCGAGGCGTACTCGGTGTGGCACTTCTGGGACGGGCCCGACCGGCGCTTCGCCGGGTGGTACCTCAACCTCGAGGAGCCGTTCCGCCGGACGGCGACCGGCTACGACTCACAGGATCTCGAGCTCGACGTCTGGATCCCGGTCGACGGGCCGTGGCAGCTCAAGGACAGCGACCTGCTCGACCAGCGGGTCCGCGAGGGCCGCTTCACCGAGGAGCAGGCCGTCGCGATCAGACGAGCTCGGGCGACGAGCTCCTCGGCGCGATGCTCGAGCGCGGCGAGCGCTGGTGGGACGAGTCGCTGGGCGTCGTTCACACCCGAGGCAGCCTGGCGCGCGCCGACCTTCCCGGACGAGCTGGGAGAGCGCATCGCCTCCTGACCGACGGCAGCCGCCTCCGAGCGCGTATCCGAACGCTCCGACGCCTGAGGGGTTGCCCGTCAGCGCCCGGCGGCTCGCGGCTGCGTCGGCTCGACGACCGGCCGTCTCGCCCTCGTGCGGCGCCTCGACCGTGATCGTTCGGCAGCAGGCGGTCGAGCCAGCCCGGGATGTACCACGTCTTCTCGCCGAGGAGCGTGAAGAACGCCGGCACGAGCGTCATCCGCACGATGAGCGCGTCCACGAGGATCGCGACCGCGAGCAGGATCCCGAACTCCTTCGAGACCCGGTCGCCGCTCAGGATGAACGCCGCGAAGACCGTGCCCATGATCACCGCAGCGGCGACGACCACGCGGCCGATCGCCGCGATGCCGTGGTCGATGGCCTCGCGCGTGGGCAGGCCGTGGACGTGCTCCTCCCTGACGCGGCTCATCAGGAAGACCATGTAGTCCATCGAGAGCCCGAACAGGATCGCGAAGGCGATCGGCGGGATGAACGTCTCGATCGGGCCTGTTCGGTCGAGCCCGGTGAGCCCGAGGAGGTGGCCCTCCTGCACCACGAGCGTCAGCACGCCGAAGCCGACGAACGCCGACAGGATCGTCGTGACCGCCGCCGTCAGCGAGACGACGATCGACCGGAACGCCATCGCGAGCACGAGGAACGTGACGCCGATGATGTAGAGGAGGAACAGCGGCGCGCGCTCCATGATCCGGTCGCCGATGTCCTTGAACGCCGCGGTCTGACCCGAGACGTACGCGACCGCGTCCCCGCCTTCGACGGCGGTCGGCACGACGTCCGACCGCAGCCGGTCGACGAGCTTGTCGGTCTCCTCGGCCTGCGGGGCCGTCGTCGGGCGTCACGAAGACGATCGCCGACCGTCTCCGGCGTCGTTGAGCTGCGGCTCCGCCGACCGACGCGACGCCGTCGAGGCCGCGAACGCCGTCGAAGATCCGCTGCGGCGCCTCGGCGTCGCCGTTCACGTCGACGACGATCGGGATCGGCCCGTTGAAGCCCGCCCCGAAGCCCTCGGCCAGCAGGTCGTACGCGCGTCGCGCCGTCTGCTCGGTCGGCTGCGTGCCCTGGTCGCCGACGCCGAGCCGGACGAGCCCCGAGGTCGCGGCGAGGGCGAGCATGAGCGAGCAGCACGACCGGGAACACGATCTTCGCGCGTTCCGCGTCACGAACCGGCCCCAGCGGGCGACGAGCGTCTTCTCGCGCGCCGCCTCCGAGTCGTCGATCGCGGGCAGGAACGGCATCTTCAGCCGGTCGATCTTGTGGCCGAGCAGCCGCAGCACCGCGATGAGCAGCGAGTTCGCGAGCAGCACCGTCGTCAGCACGCCGAGCGCGCAGCCGATCCCGAGCTTGGTCACGAAGTCGAGCCCGAAGAACGCGAGCCCGGACTGACGCCGATCGCGACCGTCAGGCCGGCGAAGAGCACGGCGCGGCCGGCGGAGGCCCCGGCCTCGGCGGCGGCGTCCTCCGGCGACAGCCCCTCGTGCAGCAGCTGCCGGAACCGCGTGACGATGAACAGCGAGTAGTCGATCCCCACGCCCAGCCCGATCATCGTCACGAGGATCGGCGTGATCGTGTTGATGTCGGTCAGGCCCGGCGAGGATGAAGAGGAGCAGGAACGCCGTCAGCAGCGCCACGATCGCGAGCACGATCGGGATGAACGCCGCGACGAACGTGCGGAACACGATCAGCAGCACGATCAGCGCCGCGAGCAGCCCGAGCAGCTCGGACGTGCCCTGCTCGATCGGCGGGAACTCCGCGTCGCCGTTGAACTCGACGGTCACGCCGACGGGCGCCACCGCCTCCCGAACCGCATCCTGCACGGCGACGACCGCCTCGCGGTCCTCGTCGTAGATGACCCGGTCGAACTGCGCCTCGGCGTACGCGATGCGCCCGCTGTCGGCGAACGTCTGGTCGCTGAACGGGTCGCCGACGCTCGTCAGGCCGGCCGTGTCCTCGGTCGGCTTGAACTCGGCGTCCGTCCGCAGGTTCGCCATGGCGGCCTCGATAGCGGCCTTGCGCTCCGGCGGTGTCGAGTCGCTCGCCCTCGGGCGCCGCGAACACGACGTTGAGCACGCCGCCCTGCTCGGTCGCGAACTCCTGCTCGATCAGGTCCGTCGCGCGCTGCGTGTCGGAGCCGGGGATCTCGAACTCGTCGCGCAGGCCGCCTCCGACGGTGGCGACGAGTGCGATCAGGACGACGACGATCCCGAGCCAGGAAAGGAGGACCCGGCGGGGATGGACCGCGCAGGCGCGGGCCCAGCCGGCCCACGCGCCCGTCGCCAGTCGTTCGTGGGCTAGTTGCCGCCCGTTTCCGTTGGGTGTCTCGTCGGTTCCCACGCTTCCCTCCATCAGTCTCGCGCTGTCGTGTCGTGTCTCCAAGACCGGCCGTCCGGCCGGAAGTCATCGGTGAGCCCAGCCTGGCACGGGCGGGCACCCGCCACAGTAGGGTGCCCAACCGTCCAGGGAGTGCGGTTCTCCGTACCTGTCATGCGGCCTCCGCAAGCTCGTCCCGAGCGGCCGCCATCTCGCTGCCGCTGCGACGGCCCGGGATCGCGAAGGCCGCGACCGCACCGACCGCGACGACGGCGGCGCCCACGAGAATCGCGGTGTTCATGCCGTCGCTGAATGCCTGACTCGACTCGTACCCGCCGACGCCCGCGAACACGGCCGCCAGCACCGCGACGCCGAAGACGCCCCCGAGCTCGCGGATCGCGTTGTTGGCACCGGACGCCTGGCCCTCCTGCTCGGGCCGCACGGCCGAGAGGACGACGTTCGCGACGGGCGCGAAGAACAGCGCCATCCCGACGCCTGCCACGATGAACGGCGCGACGAGCGACGAGTACGGGACGGTGGGCGTCGAGACGAGCCCGATCCACGCGAGTGCGATCGACTGCATCGCGAGACCGGTGCCGATGATGAGCTTCGGCGGGATCCGGTCCGAGAGGGCGCCCGCGAGGGGCGCGATGAACATCGGCGCGAGCGTCCACGGCAGGATCCGCAGCCCCGCGCCGAGCGGCGAGTAGCCCTGCACGGTCTGGAAGAACTGCGCCAGCAGGAAGATCGAGCCGAACATCCCGAAGAACATGAGGAGCGAGGCGAGGTTGGCGAGGGAGAACGGCGCCGAGCGGAAGAACCCCATCGGCAGCATCGGCGACCTGGTCCGGAGCTCCCAGGCGACGAACGCCCCGACCAGCAGCGTGCCGACGACGAGCGACGCGACGATCTCCGGGCTTCCCCAGCCCTCGGTGTTCGCGCGGACGAGCCCCCAGACGATCCCGAAGAGCCCGACGCTGGCGAGTGCGACGCCGGGGAGGTCCAGGCGGCCCGCCGGCCCGTGGCTCTCGGTCAGCCGCCGGAGCGCGAGCGGGACGAGCACGATCCCGATCGGCACGTTGAGCCAGAAGATCCACTGCCACGCGATGCCCTCGACGACGGCGCCGCCGACGAGCGGGCCGAACGCGATCGCGAGGCCGCCGATCCCGCCCCACGCACCGAGCGCGAGACCGCGCTTCTCGGGCGAGACCGCTGCGCTCAGGAGCGTCAGCGTGAGCGGCATCACGAGCGCGCCGCCGAGGCCCTGGACGGCGCGGGCGGCGTTCAGCGCGTCGACCGTCGGCGCCAGCGCCGCGGCGACGGAGCCGAGGGTGAAGACCATCAGGCCGATCGAAAAGATCCGCCGTCGCCCGAACCGGTCGCCGAGCGCCGCGCCCGTGAGCAGGAAGACGGCGAATGTCAGCGTGTAGGCGTTGACGGTCCACTCGAGGTCGGCGAGCGACGCGTCGAGGTCGGTGCGGATCACCGGCAGCGCCGTCGTGACGACGAGGTTGTCGAGGGACACCATGAAGAGCGCGATCGAGGTGATCGCGAACGTCCAGAGCGTCCGGGTCCTGGCGGTCATCAGTGTCCTCCGTTCTGCTAGCTTTGTGATCAGTCACTCACAACTTGCCCGAAATCGAAGAGGGGTTACGACTCCGGGGATGAGAGCGCCGCGGCCTTCTCCACGCCGATGCAGCCCTCGATCAGGCGCCGGGCCCACGGCTCGCGCGTCCCCCAGAGATCCATCGCCGCGACGACGTTCAGGAGCATCCCGTGCGCGAACCAGTCGGCGACGGTCTCCTGGTCGAGTCCCGAGACGGTCTCCACGAAGAGGTGGAGCCGGCCGTAGCCCGTCGTCATCGCCTCGCGCACGTCGGCGTCGTCGCAGGCGGCGTACGCCTGCATCTGCGCGAGCAGCATGGTGCGGTCGCCCGTCACCATGGCGACGTATGCCTTGCCCATCGCGTCGAGCGCCTCCTCGCCGCGGAGGCCGCCGGCCGCGCTCCGGAACACCTCGAGCGTCTCCGCGAGGCACCGCTCGACCGGTCGCGACGAACAGCTTCTTCTTCGTCCCGAAGAGGCGGAAGAGGTACGGCTGCGAGATCCCGGCCGCCTCGGCGATGTCCTCGGTGGACGTGCCGTGGAGCCCGCCGCGCGCGAACGCGATCTGCGCCGCTCGGAGGACCGCATCGCGCCGTTCGGCTGCGGTGCTGCGTGTCGTCTCGGCCATAGATAGTGAGTAGTAACTCACAAGAAGCGAGCTGTCAAGCGCGGCTTGGTGTCGGACTTCAGTCCGACACCCTCGCCTCGCGCGGCCAGAAGGTGTCCGACTGAAGTCGGACACCGAAGTCGGGCACCCGGGGGCGCCTAGTATCGCGTCGTGGACGTGCTCACCCCGCGGACCCTCGAGGAGGCGCTCGCGCTCAAGGCGGAGCGCCCCGAGGCCCGCTTCATCCAGGGCGGCACCGACGTGATGGTCGAGCTCAACTTCGCCCACTCGCGGCCGACGGCGATCGTCAACCTCGCCGAGCTCGAGGAGCTGCGCGGCTGGTCCGAGGAGGGAGACCGGCTCCGTCTCGGCGCCGCCCTGACGTACACCGAGGCGATGACGACGCCGCTCGCCGACCGGCTGCCGGCGCTCGCCGAGGCCTCGCGGACGGTCGGCTCGCCGCAGATCCGGAACCGCGGCACGCTCGGCGGGAACCTCGGGACCGCCTCGCCCGCGGGCGATGCGCTGCCGCCGCTCCTCGTCGAGGGGGCAGAGCTCGAGCTCGCGAGCGTCCGGGGCGTCCGCACGCTTCCGCTCACCGAGTTCCTGCTCGGCGTGAAGCAGACCGCGCTCGAGCCGGACGAGCTCATCACGGCGGTGCGGCTCGCGCCGAGCGGCGGCGCCCAGACCTTCATGAAGGTCGGCCCGCGGAACGCGATGGTGATCGCGGTCTGCTCGCTCGCGGTCGTCGTCGACACCGAGGCCGGAGAGGTGCGTGCCGCGCTCGGCTCCGCGGCCGTCACGGCCAGGCTCGTCACGGTGCCGCTCGCGGAGGCCGGCTCGCTGCCGGACCGGGTCGTGGAGGCGGCGAGCCCGATCGACGACGTCCGCGGCAGCGCCGCGTACCGTCGCCATGCGCTCCGCGTGCTCGCCGCGCGTGCGCTCGAGAGGTGCCTGCGCTCGTGAGCCGGCGGGTCTCGGTGACGGTTAACGGCGCGCCGCTCGAGGCGGACGTCTGGGGCGGGGAGAGCCTCCTCGACCATGCTCCGCGACACGCTCGAGCTTCCGGGCTCGAAGAACGCGTGCGAGCAGGGCGAGTGCGGCTCGTGCTCGGTCATCCTCGACGGCGAGCTCGTGTGCGCCTGCCTCGTGCTCGCCGCGCAGGTCGACGGCCACGAGGTCGTCACGGTCGAGGGTCTCGCCCGGGGCGACGACCTGCACCCGGTGCAGGCGGCCTTCGTCGAGGCGGGCGCCGTCCAGTGCGGCTTCTGCACGCCCGGGCTCGTCGTCGCGGTCGCCGACCTGCTCGAGCGGGTGCCCGACCCGTCCGAGGACGAGGTGCGGGAGGCGCTCTCGGGGAACGTCTGCCGCTGCACGGGCTACGTGAAGATCTTCGACGCCGTCCGCCTCGCCGCGGAGCGCCGATGAGCGTCACCGCACAGCGGACGACGCTCCGCGTCGGCAAGGTCGGCGAGCGACTCCTGCGAGACGACGCCGTCCCGAAGGTGAGGGGCGAGTTCGCGTACTCGAGCGACCTCTCCGCCCCCGGGATGCTCTGGGGCGACACGCTGCGCAGCCCGCACGCCCACGCGCGCATCCGCTCGATCGACGTCTCGGCGGCGCTCGCGCAGCCGGGCGTCCATGCGGTCCTCACGCACGCGGACGTCCCGGGCCGGAAGACGTACGGGCTCGAGTTCCCCGACCAGCCCGTGCTCGCGATCGATCGCGTGCGGTACGTCGGCGAGCCCGTCGCGATCGTCGCGGCCGAGCACCCCGAGCAGGCGCGCCTCGCGATCGAGGCGATCGTCGTCGAGTACGAGCTGCTCGAGCCGGTCGTCGACATGGAGCGCGCGCTCGAGCAGGAGCCGCTCCATCCCGATCGCCCGACGATGGGGCACGGCTACCGCGACGACTCGCGGCCGAACGTCGTCCGCCACATGGTGATCCGCCACGGCGACCCCGACACGGCGGGCGACGTCGTCGTCGAGGGCGTCTACGAGCTCGGGATCCAGGATCAGGCGTTCCTCGGGCCGGAGTCCGGGCTCGCGATCCCCGACGGCGAGGGCGGCGTCGACATCCACGTCGCGACCCAGTGGCTGCACGTCGACCGCGACCAGGTCGCGCCGTGCCTCGACCTGCCGATCGAGCAGGTGCGCATCCACCTCGCCGGCGTCGGCGGCGCGTTCGGCGGACGCGAGGACCTGTCGATGCAGATCCACGGCGCGATGCTCGCGCTCCACGCGAACCGGCCGGTGAAGATGGTCTACGACCGCGCCGAGTCGTTCACGGGGCACGTCCACCGCCACCCGGCACGCATCTGGTGCGAGCACCGCGCGACGCGGGACGGCCGCCTCACGTGCGTCCGGATGCGCATCCTGCTCGACGGCGGCGCGTACGCCTCGAGCTCGACCGCAGTCGCGTCGAACGCGGCCTCGTTCGCGCTCGGCCCGTACCGCGTCGACAACGCGCTGATCGAGTCGACCGCCGTCTACACGAACAACCCGCCGTGCGGCGCGATGCGCGGGTTCGGCGCGGTGCAGACGTGCTTCGCGGCGGAGGCGCAGATGGACCTGCTCGCGGACGAGCTCTCGATCGACCCGGTCGAGCTTCGCCTCCTCAACGCGCTCGAGCCGGGCGACCTGCTCCCGACGGGCCAGGTGGTCACGGGCTCGCTGCCGACGCGCGACGTGATCCGGCGCGCCGCGGCTCTGCCCCTCCCCACCGAGGAGGCGCTCCCGCGCGACCCGCTCCGGCTGCCCGGCGGCGCCGGGAACACGACCCACGGCGAGGGCGTGCGCCGCGGCGTCGGGTTCGCCGTCGGATTCAAGAACATCTGCTACTCGGAGGGCTTCGACGACTCGTGCGCAGCACGCGTCGTCCTCCGGGCGGACGGCAGCGCCGAGGTGCACTGCGCCGCCGCCGAGGTCGGCCAGGGCGTCGTCGGCGTCATGCTCCAGGTCGCGCGCACCGAGCTCGGCACCGACGACGTCTCGCTCGCCTCGCGCACGACGGCCACCGTCGGCTCGGCCGGCTCGGCGTCGGCCTCGCGGATGACGTGGATGGCCGCCGGCGCCGTGCGCGACGCCTGCCGCGCGGCGCTCGAGGAGCGCGAGCGGACCGGCGGCGAGGTCGACGTCGAGCGCGTCTACCGCCACCCGCGCACGACGCCGCTCGACCCCGAGACCGGGCAGATCACCGGCGAGCGCGCGCACGTCGCGCTCGCGGTCGCGGCGATGCGCGTCGTCGTCGAGGTCGACGTCGAGCTCGGCCTGACCCGCGTCGTCTGGATCGGCACGGCGCAGGACGTCGGCAAGGCGGTCAACCCGCTCGCGGTCGAGGGCCAGATCGAGGGCGGCACCGCCCAGGGGCTCGGGCTCGCGCTGATGGAGGAGATCCAGACGCGGGACGGCGAGATCCTCAACGCGAGCTTCACCGACTACCTGATCCCGACCGCGCTCGACATGCCGCCGGTCGACATCGACCTCGTCGAGGTCGCCGAGCCGGACGCCCCCTACGGCGCGAAGGGCGTCGGCGAGCCGCCGACCGTCGTCTCGACCGCGGCGATCGTCTCGGCCCTCCGCGACGCGACCGGGCGCGCCGCTGACGCGCGTTCCCGTGCGGCCCGACGACGTCTGCCTTTGACGTGGGGGAAACCATGTTTCCCCCACGAGCCCCCTTCTTCAGCGCAGTGACCCGTTCAAGGCTCGTCTGGCCTCCCGGCCGGCAAAGCCGGCCTCCGGCCGCGAATGCAACACGCCGCCGTCGACCTGCGAGCGGGGGGCGAGGCTTATCTTGATCCGTCCTCAGACCAGCTCTGTCAGGGCCGCCGCCGCGGCGTCGGGATCGAACTCGAACGGCCCTGGGCCGCCGACGTACGCGAGCCGGCCGCCGGCTCGGCGACGTACAGGCGCTCGGGCCAGGCCGCGAACGCCTCGCTGACGGCGTCGTCCATCCCGTCGACGAGCACGGGCATGGTCAGACCGAGTCGCTCCACGCCCTCGCGGGCGGCCGCGAACCGCTCGTCGATCGTGACGTGCTGGCGCAGGAGGACGCCCTCGTCGACGTTCGACTGCATCTGCCATTCGTCGAGCGCGTGGGCCTCGGCGATGTAGACGAACACGACGTTGGCCGCGTCGCGCACCCTGCCGGTAGAGCTGTTCGACGTCGCCGGACCGGCGACGGAAGGGCGGTCAGGTGAAGCTGCCGAAGACGAGGAGCAGCGGCCGCTCTCGGGCCAGCTCGCGGAGGGCGACCTGCGTCCCGTCGTCGAGGCGAGCGGCGGCGACGTCGGGCAGCGGATCGCCGACTCCGAGCCGAGTCGGGACGCCGGTAACGCGCGACGGTCGACACGACGATCTCGCGCTCGTCTCCGTCGAGCTCCTCGGCGTAGGCGCGGTCGCGCGGATCGAGGAGCTCGAGGCGCGGATCGTCGGCCGTCGTCACGGAGGAACCGTGCCACAGGGCTGCAGCGCCCGGAACCGTGACCCGGCCGCCGGTGTAGGGACGACATGCGGAGCGTCGGATTGGTCGTCACCGCTCGCCCTCTGCTGCGCCGCCCTCGGCGCGGCAGGGAGCTCCGCAGCGACGGCCCGCTGCAAGCCGACGCTGCCGGGGCGCATGGCTCTACCGTCATCGAGCCCGGCCGCAGGCTTCAACTACGGCACTGCCGGGCTCCGCGTCCAGCTCGGCTGGCCGAACGGCACCCTCGCCGCGGGGATCCTGCCGGACGGCGGGTCGAGGGCGACCGTCGAGGAGGACGGCTCGATCCACGCCAAGCTCGGCTGGTGGCGGGGCGTGCCGGGAGCGCTCCGGATCACGGGCCGACGGCTCGACGCCGCGGCGCCGCCGCTCCGAGGCCCACATCCCGGCGGGCTACGGACCGACGGGGCTTCCAGCCCACCGGCCTCGTGTTCCCGACGATCGGCTGCTGGCGGGTCGTCGGCCGGGTGGGCGACGCGCGGCTGACCTTCGTGGTGAAGGTCAGCAAGCTTCCCTGGCACTGAGCGCGAGATGATTGATTCCGAATAGGCGTGTGCGTGGGGATGGCTGTGACCGAGCCTGGTGCGAAGAGCGGCCACGGCGCATATCCGGAGATCTGTGTCGTGGCCGATCGTCGCGCCAGGCGACGTGTCACAGCCACCAGCCACGTGTGCGGCTATTCGGGATCGATCATCTACACATACGCCTGGAGCGCCGTGGACACGCGATCGACCTCGTCCTCGCGTCATCGTCGTCGCGAACGGGAGCGCGAGCGCGCGCTCGAACGCAGCGTCGGCGCCGGGGAACGCGCCGCGGTCGCGGTACGCGGAGAGCCGGTTGACGGCGTAGGTGCCGATCTGCGCCTCGATCCCCTGGCGCCGCAGCCCGACGAGCGCCTCGTCGCGCCGGTCGAGGGTCACGACGTACGCCTGCCAGCCGTGCCGGTCGCCCTCGTCGGCGGACGGCGTCCCGACGAGGTGCTCGAGCCGCTCGGTGTACCAGCCGGCCACGCGCTCGCGGGCCTCGAGCAGCGACTCGAGCCGCTCGAGCTGCGGGATCCCGAGCGCGCAGAGGACGTCGGGCAGCCGGTAGTTGAAGCCGGGCGCAGCGATGTCGACGGGATCGCCGGCGCGATCCCGTGGTGGCGCAGCCGCCGCACGGCGGACGCGAGCTCGGCCTCGTCGGTCGTCACCGCGCCCCCCTCGCCGGTCGTGACGATCTTGCGCGGGTGGAACGACAGGCACGCCATCAGCCCGAGCGCTCCGCACGGCGTGCCGCGGTAGCGGGCCCCGAGCGCGCCGGCCGCATCCTCGACGAGGGCGACCTCCTGCGGCACCGCGGTCTGGAGCTCCTCCCACGCGACGGGCCGCCCGAAGAGGTGCACCGCGAGCACCGCGCGCGTCCGCGGCGTGACCGCCGCGGCGACGAGCTCGGCGCGGACGAGGAACGTCTCCGGGTCGACGTCGACGAGCACCGCGCGGCCGCCGCACAGCTCGACGGCGTTCGCGGTGGCGGGGAACGTGTAGGCGGGGACGATCACCTCGTCGCCCGGCCCGATCCCGAGCGCGAGCATCGCGAGGTGGAGCGCCGCCGTCCCCGTCGAGACCGCGACCGCGTCCGCCGTGCCGACCGCCTCGCGCGACCGCACGCTCGAACGCGGCGACCTGCGGGCCCATCGTCAGCTGCCCGCTCGCCAGCACCTCGGCGATCGCCGCGAGCTCGGCTTCGCCGACGTCCGGTCGCGCGAGGCGGATGGGGCCCTGGGTCACGCGGCCGCGCCGAGCCGTGCCCGGTACCACGCGATCGTCCGCTCGAGCCCCTCGTCGAGCTCGACCCGCGCCTCGAACCCGAGCAGCGCCCGCGCCTTCTCGACGTTCGGGATGCGCAGCTCGACGTCCGTGTACTCGAGCGGCACGAAGCGGATCTCGCCCGGGCAGTCCGTGAGCCGCTTGATCCGCGTCGCGAGGTCGTAGATCGTGACGGCCGAGCGGGCGTTGCCGACGTTGAAGCTCTCGCCGACCGCCGCCGGGTGCTCGAGCGAGAGCAGGATCGCCTCGACCATGTCGTCGACGTAGCACCACGCGCGGATCTGCGAGCCGTCGCCGTGGATCTCGAGGTCGCGACCTGCGAGCGCCGCCTCGATGAAGGCGCGGATCGCGCCGCCGCCGATCTGCCCGGGGCCGAAGATGTTGAACGGACGGACCGAGACGGTCGGCAGCCCGAGCTCGGAGTGGTACGCGTGCGCCATGTGCTCGCCGGCGAGCTTCGACACGGCGTAGGTCCACCGGGCCTCGCCGACCGAGCCGATCGTCGTCACGTGGGCTTCCTGCACGTTGAAGGCGTGCTGGCCGAAGACCTCGCTCGTCGAGAACTCGACGAGCCGCTCGATGCGTGTCGCTCGTCGCGACCGCCGCCTCGAGGGCGTTGTACGTGCCGATCACGTTCACCCGCATCGTGAGGACGGGGTTCGCGAGGACCGTGTCGACGCCCGCGATCCCGGCGGCGTGGACGACGTGCGTGCAGCCGGCCATCGAGCTCCGTGAGCCGGGCGAGGTCGAGCACGTCCCCCTCGACGAAGCGGAAGTTCGGGTGCGCCTCGAGGTCCGTCCCCGAGAGGGCGTCGCGGTGAAGGTTGTCGACCGCGATCACCTCGTTCGCGTCGACGAGGCGCCGCGCGAGCGTCGTGCCGATGAAGCCGGCGCCGCCCGTGACGAGGATGCGCTTGCCCGTCAGTGACACGCGGGGATCGTAGCGACGTACCCTCGTGGACATGCGCCCGCTCCTCGTCCTCGCCTGCGCGCTCGCGCTCCTCGCCCGGCGCCCAGGCGGCGCCGGGCACGAGCCTCACGATCACGTACCTCGAGGACGTCGACCGGCCCGCCGAGCGCGTGCGCTGGACCGTCCAGTGCGATCCCGCGCAGGGAACGCACCCGCGCCGTGCAGCCGTGTGCCGCGAGCTCTCGCAGCTCGGCTGGCAGGTGTTCCGCCCGGTGCCGCAGGACAAGGCGTGCACCCAGATCTACGGCGGGCCGCAGGTCGCGATCGTGAGCGGCCGGGTGAACGGCCACGCCGTCTGGGCGAGGCTGAGCCGTGCGGACGGCTGCCAGATCGCGCGCTGGGGACGCGTGCCGTCGCTGCTTCCGCCCGGCGGCGTTCGCTAGCGGCGACCCCGAGGCTCGTCGCGCGCACCTGGCTGGATCGGACATGTCCGGCGCCCGCTGTCCTGGGCCACCGACCTCCTCCCCACGTCTCAGTCTAACGTGACAACACGCACACTGGGCCACGGCTCCGTGCCGACTCCGTGCCGTCGTTCCACACGCGCCCCTCGACTAGCATCGCGCCGTGCCAAGCGTCCTCTTCGTCGGCGCGGGCCGCCACCAGCGCCGCGCGATCGCCCAGGCGCGCGACCGCGGGCTCCGCGTCGTCGCGGTCGACCGCAACGCCGACGCGCCCGGGCCTCGCAGCTGGCCGACGTCGCAGAGGTCGTCGACTTCGCCGACGTCGACGCGGTCGAGGAGGTCGCGCGACGGCACGCGGTCGACGGCGCGCTGACCGTCTCCGCCGACCGCGCCGTGCCGATCGTCGCGGCGGTGACCGAGCGCCTCGGGCTTCCCGTCCATCGGCAGCGACGTCGCGCACCGCATGACCCACAAGATCGCGATGCGACGGACGCTCGCCGAGGAGGGCATCCCGCAGCCGCCCGTTCGCGGCCGTCCGGAACCTCGCCGAAGGCCGCTCGGCGATCGAGGCGGTCGGGCTCCCGGCCGTGCTGAAGCCCGTCGACTCGGGCGGCCAGCGTGGCGTCTTCCGGATCGACGCGCCCGGCGACCTCGAGTCGAACCTCCACACCGCGCTCGCCGAGTCGCCGGCACAGGAGGCGATCCTCGAGGGGTTCGTCGAGGGCACGGAGATGAACGGGATCGTGATCGCGCGCGGCGGCGACGCGCGCGCTCGTGACGCTCTCCGACCGGCTGCGGCCGCCCGGGATCGGCTTCGGCGTCGGCTGGATCCACCTCTACCCCGCCTCGATCCACTCCGACCAGCTCGAGCTCGCGGAGCGCGTCGCCGAGCGCTCGGTCGCCGCGCTCGGGCTCCGCGACGGGATCGCGTTCCCCCAGCTGATCGCATCGCCGGACGGCGGCGTCGCCGTCGTCGAGGTCGCCGCCCGCATCCCGGGCGGCCAGATGGCCGACCTCGTGCGGCACGCGGTCGGCGTCGACCTCGTCGAGCTCGCGCTCCGGTTCGCGCTCGGCGAGCCCGTGCCCGACGAGCTCGCGCTGCCGCGGTTCTCGCAGCCGCTCGCGATCCGCTTCCTCACCGCGTCGCCCGGGCCGCTGCCCGACGGGCCGCGTCACGCGGATCGGCCCGCTCGACGCCGGTGCTCGAGAGCGCCGGGCGTCGTCCAGGCCGAGACGTACCTCGCCGAGGGCGAGACGATCCGCCCCGTGCGGCTCGACGGCGACCGGCGGGGCTACGTGATCGCGACGGCGGACACGTCCGTCGAGGCGCTCGACCGCGCCGAGGCGCGGCCGGCTGCTCGACGTCGGAGGTCGAGGGGTCGAGGGATGACCTGCGCCTTCACGCTCGACCACTACCGCGAGCTCCTCGACGCAGCCCGGGCGCGGCGGATACCGCTTCGCGCACTTCGACGCGCCACCGGCGACCGGGCGACCTGCTCCTGCGCCACGACGTCGACCTGTCGCTCGACGCCGCGCTCCGGATGGCCGAGCTCGAGGCCGAGGCGGGCGCGACGGCGACGTACTTCCTGATGACCGAGTCGGTCTTCTACAACCTCGCCTCGACGGAGGGCGTCGCCGCGCTCGCGCGGCTTCGCGAGCTCGGGCACCGCGTCGGGCTGCACGCCGTGTACCCGAACGCCGAGCTCGACGAGCGGTTCGACCCGGTCGTCGCGTGGCACAACCCCGATCCCGGAGTACATGACCGCGCCGATCGACGGGCGCGACGAACGTCATGCAGGACGGCTGGTTCGACCCGCCGACGTACCGCTCCGACTCGAACCAGCGCTGGCGCTTCGGGCTGCCCGCACGAGGAGCTCCGCGCCGGGCGCCTTCCCGTGGCTCCAGCTCCTCACGCACCCCGAGATCTGGGTCTACCCGGGCTCGACGATGGGCGAGACGATGCGCGCGATGCTCGACGCGCGAGCGCGAACGGCGCCTCGGGCAGCTCGCGACGACACCGGAATCGACCTGCACGCTGAACCCTGCGAGCCTCGTCCGCACCGTGCTCGTCTCCGCCTCCGGCGCGCCGGGCACGGCGGCGCTCCTGCGCGCGCTGCGCGAGAACGGCGAGCGCGAGATGCGGCTCGTCGGCACCGACATGTCCGAGCGCTCGGTCGGGCGGCACCTCTGCGACGCGTTCCACCTCGTCCCCGCCGGCGCCGACCCGGGCTTCCCGGACGCGATGCTCGACGTCGTCGAGCGGGAGGGCGTCGACGTCGTCCTGCCGCAGTCGTCCTTCGACCTCGAGGGGCTCGCAGCGCACCGCGAGCGGTTCCCGGTGCCCGGTCCTCGTCTCGCACCCGGACACGATCCACCGCTCGAACGACAAGGCCGAGACGTACGCGTTCCTCCACCGGATCGGCGTGCCGGCGCCCGCGTTCCGGCGGGTCAACGGCGCGGCGGAGGTCGACGCCGCGGCGCGCGAGCTCGGCTACCCCGACCGCCCCGTCTGCTTCAAGCCCGTCTTCTCGTCCGGGTCGCGCGGCTTCCGCGTGCTCGACCCCACCGTCGACCGCGCGCACCAGCTCCTGCACGAGCGCCCGGGCTCGGTGGCGATGCGCCTCGAGGAGGCGGTCGAGCTCCTGCCCGACGAGGGCGGCCCCGACCTGCTCGTGATGGAGCTCGCGACGGGCGGCGAGCGGACGATCGACGGCATCGCGGACGGCCGGCGCGTCGTGCTCGGCCACCCGAAGACCCGCGAGGCGATGCGGGCCGGGCTCGCGATGTACTTCGTGACGCTCGACGACGCCGGAGCTGATGGCGATCGCCGACCGGATCGTCGCCGAGCTCGGGATCGAGTGGTTCTTCAACATCCAGCTCGTCGGCGAGCAGGTGATCGAGGTCAACCCGCGGATCTCGACGGTCGTCTACCAGGAGGACCTGAACCTCCCGTACCTCGGCGTCAAGCGCGCGCTCGGCGAGATCTCGCGACGACGAGCTCGAGGCGCTCCGCGCACGGATCCGCCCCGGCCGCACCGCGCTCCGCTACTTCGACCAGCTCGAATGGGATCGCGCGACTGATCCGGCGGCTGACCCCGAGCCGTCTGCTCCCCGCGGCGCTGCCGGGCGGTCAGCTCCTCCGCGGGACAGACCGCCGTAGGGCTCGACGACTCGCCGCCCGCTCCGCGTCGTCCACTGCCCCGTCAACACCGCGGGCGTGCCGTGGACGAACGTCCAGGCGCTCCGGCGGCGCGGGATCGACGCGCAGCTCGTCGTCTTCAACCGCTACACGCTGCACCCGGAGGCCGACCGCTCGCTCGAGCTCGCACGGCGGCCTCGTCCGGCGCCAGGTCGCGCAGTGGAAGGCGCTCGCCGAGCTCCTCCCGCGCACCGACCTCTTCCACTTCATGTTCGGGCTGACGCTCGTCCCGCAGTCGCTCCAGTTCCCGATCCTGCGCGCGTTCGGGAAGCGCTCGGTGATGCACTACCTCGGCTCGGACATCCGCGGTAAGCCGCCCGAGGAGCTCGCCTACGGCAAGAAGGCCGGCGCCGAGATCGTCGGCAGCTACGACGCGATCCGCTGGGTGCCCGAGGCGACCATGATCCCGCCGGGCATCGACCTCACGCGCGGTCGCGCCCGCGCCGCCGTCCGGCCGCCGGCGGCCGGTGGTCGTCCACGCGCCGTCGTCGCGGCGGCGGAAGGGCACCGACCACGTGCTGCGCGCGTGCGAGGGGCTCGACGTCGAGCTACGCATCGTCGAGGGCCTTCACCACGACGAGGCGCTCGAGCGCTACCGCGACGCGGACATCGTCGTCGACCAGCTCAACGCCGGCTGGTACGGCCTGTTCGCGATCGAGTGCATGGCGCTCGGCAAGCCCGTCGTCACGTTCCTGCACGACGAGGCCGTCCGCCGCACCGAGGAGCGCCTACGGCGTCCCCGTGCCGATCGTCAACGCGACGCCGAGACGCTCCACGAGCGGCTCGAGGAGCTCGTCGCGATCGGCGCCGTCGGGCCGGGACGAGATCGGCCGGGCGTCGCGCGCGCTACGTCGAGCAGGTGCACGACCTCGAGCTCGTCACCGACCGGCTCGTCGCGCTCTACGACAGCGTCCTCGAGCCGGCGCGGCGCGCGCGCCACGGTCGCCGGCCGAGCCGCGCCGCCCGCCGACCCGCGCCCGACGCTCCCGCTCGGCGACACGCGACCTCGACGCGACGGTCCCGCCCGCCGAGCCCCGGCCCGCGGGCCGCAGGCGATGCCCGGCGGGCCTCGGCAGCCAGCTCCGCCGGCTCGGCCGCCACTCGGCGATCTACGGGATCGGCGGCCTCGTCTCGCGCGTCATCGCCGTCCTCCTGCTGCCCGCTCTACACGCGCTACCTCACCCCGCCGACTACGGCCAGATCGAGACGCTGCTCGCCCTGACCACCGTGATGGGGCTGATCCTCCGCGCCGGGATCACGAGCGCCTTCTTCCGCTTCTACTTCGACGTCGACGACGACGCCGGCCGCCGGCGTGTCCTGCGCACATCGTTCTGGTTCACGATGGGCGGCGGGACGCTCGGGCTCGCTGCTCCTGCTCGCGCTCGCGGAGCCCGTCTCGACGCTCCTCTTCGGGACCGAGCGACGCCGCGAACCTCGTCCGCGCGTCGGGCGTCGCGCTCTGGGCGACCGTCAACTACGAGCAGCTGACCGCGCTCTTCCGCGTCGAGGAGCGCTCGGTCGCGTTCGTCTCGGCGAGCCTCGCGAACGTCTTCCTCACGATCGGCCTCACGCTGCTGCTCGTCGTCGTCCTCGAGAAGGGGCCGCTCGGCGTGATCGTCGGCAACTTCAGCGGGACGCTGATCGTCTACCTGTCGCTCCTCGGCTACCGCCGCGAGCAGCTCGGCCTCGAGTTCGACCGCGGGCTCCTCCGCGAGATGAACCGCTTCGGCATCCCGCTCGTGCCGACGGCGCTCTTCCTCTGGATGACGAACTTCAGCGATCGCTTCTTCCTCGTCTGGCTCGCCGACGTCGCCGAGGCGGGCCTCTACTCGGTCGGCGTCCGCGATCGCGTCGGCGATGGTGCTCCTGCTGACGGCGTTCCGCATGGCGTGGCCGGCGTTCGCGTACTCGATCCGCGACGAGCGCGAGGCACGACGGACGTACGCCTACGTGCTCACGTACCTGACCGTCGATCACCGCCTGGGTGGCGCTCGCGCTGACGCTCCTCGCGCCGTGGCTCGTCGACCTGCTCGCCGCCGATGCGTTCGCGGAGTCGTCCGAGGTCGTCGGCCCGCTCGCGTTCTCGACGGTGGCGTACGGCGCCGTACATCGTCGTCGCGATCGGCGTCGGCCGCGCGCGGCGGACGCAGTTCAACTGGGTCGTGACGGGGATCGCGGCCGCGCGTGAACGTCGCGCTCAACCTCGCGCTGATCCCCTCGTACGGGATGATCGGCGCCGCGATCGCGACGGTCGCCGCGTACGCGACGATGGCGGTCGGGATGGCCTGGTGGTCGCAGCGCATCTACCCCGTCCCGTACCAGTGGCGGCGCGTCGCGACGGCGGCGCTCGCCGCGGTGGCCTCGCCGCGATCGGGGGCATCGCTCGACGGCGGGCCTCCTTGCGCGCGTTCGCCCTGATCGCCGCCTACCCGTTCCGTCCTGGTCGGCTCGGGTTCACGAGCCCTCGGCGAGGCGCGTCGTCACCAGCGCGGCGCCGATCGCCGGCGCTCGTCGAGGCACGCTAGGGCGTCTACCCGATCAGGAGGCCGGTCGCCCACATCGCGGCGATCCCCGCGAGGAAGCCGCCGATCGCCCAGCCGGAGCGGAGCCCGCCGGGCGCGGTGCGCGCGACGTAGCGCCCGACCTCGACGACGACCTGGAGCGCCGCCCCGGCCGCGATCGCGAAGAAGAGCGCGGCCAGCACGTCGTTCGAGGCGTACCCGCCGATCCACGTGCCGAGGATCGCGGGCGCGCCGGCGATCAGCGCGAGGCCGGCAAGCTGAGGAACGTCACCCGCTCGCCGCTCGCCGGTGCGGCGATCCCGAGCCCCTCGGTGACGTTGTGGACCATGAACCCGATCACGAGGAATGCACCGAGCTGGAGCTCGCCGGTCGCGAACGACGTCCCGATCGCGAGCCCCTCGCCGAGGTTGTGGACGCCGATCCCGAGCGCGACGAGCAACGCGAGCGCGAGCCCGGTCATGCCCGGCTGCGGCCGCGCGAGAGACGCGCGGAGAGGAACGTCATCCCGAGCGCGCTCGCTGCGACCCCGAGCAGCACGAGCCCGGGGCCGCCGAACGCCGACGGCAGCGCGGCCTGGAGCTCGAGCGCCTCGAAGAGCGCCTCGACGCCGAGGAACGTCAGCAGACCGGCAGTGAGCGCCATGAACGCGGCGAGCCAGCGCGGGTCGGCGCGTCGCAGCGACGGCAGCCAGAGCAGGCCGAGCGCGACGGGCACGACGCCCACGAGCAGCGCCGATCAGCCCGTACCCGAGGAAGCCGCGGCGCTCGGCTGCGGGCGTGAGGACGCGCCGCAGGGATCTCCTCGACGGTCTCGATCCCCGTCGAGCTCGTCACCCCGACCGCGATCGGGTCGTCCTCGACCCAGGCGTACGGGATGACGATCGTGCTCGAGCGGAGCCGCTCGAGCGTCGCGGGGCCGTCGAGCGTGAACGGGACGATCGCGTCGTCGACCGTGACGGACGCGATCGTCAGGTCGTCGCGCTGCGGGTTCCGCACCTGGATGCGGATCTCGCCCTCGCGGAACTCGACCCGGCGGACGTCGAACTCGTCGGCCGGCGGGGGGCTGCCGCCGACCAGGTCGACGACGCGGTCGCCCAGCGAGACGACGAGCGCGACGGCGAGGGCGAGCAGCACCAGCGGAACGAGCGCCCAGAGCCGCCAGCCGAGGCTCCCGCCCGATGCCGCGGTCCCGGCCTCCACGCTCTCAGTCCTCGACCTGGAAGTAGCCCATCCAGCCGAGCTCGGTGAACTCGGACTGGTGCGCGTGGAACATGAACGTGCCCGTGTTCGCAAAATCGATCTCCAGGACGCCGCGCTGGCCCTGGCACTGCATCACGGTGTCCGTGTACTCCCAGTTGTCGCCGGTGCCGGTCGGCTGGTAGCGGAAGAAGTCCGCGTGCAGGTGGAACGAGTTGATCAGGTCGAACTCGGTCAGGTTCGCGAGGTAGAGCGCGCACGAGCTCGCCCTTGCGGACCCGGATCGGGTAGCGGGCGTAGTAGAAGCTGCGCCCGTTGACGGTGTAGAAGTTGTTCCCGCCGTCGGCGTCCGTGTCGTAGCCGTTCATCACGCATCACGAGCTCGCGGGCCGGCGCGCGCGGCGTCTTCGGGTCGATGATGAACGCGCCGTAGAGACCCTTGTGGATGTGCTTCTTGAGCGGCGTCGAGTGGCAGTGGTACAGGTGCATGCCCGCCGGCCGGGCGGGGAACTCGTACGTGAACTCGTCGCCCGGCGTACGATCTCGAAGACGCCGTCCATGTTCGTCGGGTGGATCCCGTGGAAGTGGATCGTGTGCGGGTGCGAGCCGCGTTGACGAACCGGACGCGGAGGAGGTCGTCCTCGGTCGCGCGGATCACCGGCCCCGGAACCGTCCCGTTGTACGTCCAGGCCGGGAAGAAGACGCCCGGCGCGATCTCGATCTCCTCGTCGGTCGCGACGAGCGTGTACGCGCGCACGCGGCCGGGGTCGTGCGGAAGCGCGCCGCGGCGGGTAGAGCAGCGCGTCGAGGTCGTTCGGCCCGCCGACCGCCGGCGCGCCCTCGCCGATCATCGCGGCGTGGCCCATCGCGCGCGTGATCCATGTGGGCCGCGGGCGTCCGCTGGGCCGCGTGGTCGTGGCCCGCGGCCTGCGCCTCGCCGCCGAGCGATGACCTCGACGCCGAGCGGCGCCGCCGCGAGCGGCGCGGTCGCGCAGAGCAGTCGTCGGCGGGTGAGTTTAGGCATGCCTAAACTCTACCCGAGAGCTTTAGGCGTGTCTAAATCCCGCAGCGGGACGGCGCGACGGCCGAGGAAGCGGAGCGTGCCGCGGCAGAGCCCGAGCGCGCGCGCCGGTCGCGGGCCGGGAGAGCCAGGCCGGTCCTCCACCGGGTTCGTCATGAAGCCGAGCTCGACGAGGATCACCGGCACGTCGGCCCAGTTGAAGCCCGTGAAGTCGGAGCGCTCCTCGATGCCGCGGTCGGGGAAGCCGAGCGCGCGCACGAGCTCGGGCTGCACGAGCGACGCGGCGCGCCGGCTCGGCCGCTAGACGTCGTCGGTCCAGCCGCGTCGCGAGCGCCGGCACGAGCGTGTGCGTCCCGCGAACCGCGCTGCTCGGATGGCCGTCCGCGTGGACGCGGAGGAAGAGCGCCGCCCCGGCGCGGTTCGCGATCCCGGCGCGCGCGATGTTGCCCATGCTCCGCCCCGTCGGTCCGCGTGCGGGTCATCACGACGGCGACGCCCGCTCGCGCGCAGCAGCGCGCGCAGGCGGAGCGAGACGTCGAGCACGAGGTCGGCCTCGCGGATGCCCGTGACGACGCCGTGCGTGCCACCGCCGTCCTTGATCTTGCGGGTGGCCGAGCCCGGCCCGATCGGCTCGGTCGCAGGTTCGCCCGCTCGTCGTGGCCCGGGTCGACGACGACGACGAGGCCGCGCGGCCGCGCCGGCGCCGCCGGCGGCGCGAGCGCGGCGACGACCGCGACGAGCCGCGCGGCGGATCACGGGGGCGGGCCGACGCGGGTCCGCATCCAGACGAACGTGACCAGCACGCCCGGGACGAAGAGGCACCGCCGACGACCATCAGCACCTTGGCCGCGGTCGAGTCGAGCTCGACGGGGAGGGCCGCGACCATGCAGAGGCCCGCGACGATGCAGAGCGCGGTCCCGATGACCCCGACCCGCACGCCGATCAGGCTAGACGAGGCGTCGAGAAAGCCGTCGACGGCCGGCGCCGACCCGCATCTCGTCGGCCGCGCGACGGGCGGCGACGCGGTACCGCTCGTCCGCGAGCACGAGCTCGATCGCCCGCCCGATCCCGTCGAGCGGCGCGACGACGCCCGCGCGCGCGGCGGCGACGCTCGCGAGGTTCATCGGCTGGTCGCCGAAGAGCGGCACGCCGACGAGCGGGCAGCCCGCCGCAAGGGCGCTCAGCGTCGTCCCCGTCCCGCCGTGCCCGACGACCGCCGCGGCGTGGCCGAGCACCCCGGCTCGTCGACCCAGCGCTCCACGTGGACGTTCGAGGGCACGTCACCAAGCTCGACGTCGTTGCCGCCCGTCGTGAGCAGCACGCGCACCGGGAGCCCGGCGACCGCCTCGAGCGCCCGCCCGTACACCTGCGCGGCGAACGGGACGGTCGCGGCGACGCTGCCGAAGCTGACGTAGACGAGCGGCCCGTCGACGCCGGGCCACCAGTCCGGGAGCGGCTCCGGCGCGGCCTCGGCGGCGGGGAGCCGAAGGCGCGTGACGGCGAACGGCGCGAGATCGACGGACGGCGGGAAGTAGGTGAGGTACGGCGACGCGGCGATGCGGGCCGCGGCGCCCTCGAGGTGCTCGTCGAGCGCCGGTGCGGCGATCCCGAGCGCCCCGTGCTCGACGTAGGCGGTCGAGGCCGAGACCCGCACGTGCCGGACCCCGTGCCGCTCGGCGGCGATCGCCGACGCGAACTCGGCGGACTCGCGCACGACGAGGTCGGGCCGCCACCGCTCGAGCACCTCGTGGTGCTTCGGGAGCATCGCGACGACGTTCAGCCGGGCGAAGATCGTCCCCACGACGACGACGTCGCCCTGGGCGGGCGGGAGCGAGGGCATCGCGGCCCACAGCGGCCCGAGGATCTCGTCGGGCGGCACCGCACCGGCCTCGAAGGCGTAGCCGCGCGCCTTCAGCGTCGGCGGGCCGACGACGAGCGTCGCGTGCCCGTTCCTCTGGCACGCGTCGAGCAACGGGATCAGAGGCCCGAAGTGCCCCGTCCCCTGCGTCGAGGCGAAGAGCACCCGCACGAGCGCGACGGTAGACGGTGGGGCGACGCGAAAAGCAGGAGTCGCTCGAGCGGTACGCGTGCACGACCGC
>CAWJXN010000002.1:0-61610 GCA_963846825.1 uncultured Actinomycetes bacterium | reverse complement strand
GGTACGGCTCTGGAGCGAGCCGGGTCGGCCGCGCCGCTAGCCCGCTCGCAGGCTCAGCGCCGGCCGAAGAGCGCGAGCTTCCCGGCGACGGTGTCCGTGACCGCCGACACGATTCGCTCGGTCAGCTCCAGCACTCGCAGCCCGTCTCGAGCCGCGGGCAGGGACGCCTCGAGCTCCGCGAGGTAGCGCTCGCGCAGCTCGGCGTTGACGTTCACCTTGCAGACGCCGAGCGACCGCGCGTCGTACGTCGTCCTCGGGCAGGCCCGACGCGCCGTGGAGCGAGAGCGGGACGTCGACGACCGCGCGGATCCGCTCGAGCCGCTTCCAGTCGAGCCGCGGAGGCGCCGCGTACCGGCCGTGGACGTTGCCGATCGAGACGGCGAGACAGTCGCATCGCGTCCCGGCGACGAACTGCGCCGCCTCGTCCGGATCGGTCAGCTGCCCCGCCTCGACGGCGAGCGCGACGTCCTCGCCGCCCTCGATGTGCCCGAGCTCCACCTCGACGCCGGCCCCGTCCGCGCGGGCCGACACCGCCGCCGCCCAGGCCGTGTTCTCCTCCAGCGGCAGCCGCGAGCCGTCGGCCATCACCGCCCCGACGCCCGCGGCCAGCGCCGCGTCGATCAACGTGTCGTCGTCGACGTGGTCGAGCTGGACGCACATCGGCACCGGGCGCGCTCCGCGACGGTGACGAGCGCCGGGAGCAGCAGGCGGCCGGCGTCCGCGCGAAAGGAGGCCTCGGCGACGAGCAGGATCGCCGGCACGTCGCGCGCCTCCGCAGCGCGGACGACACCGCAGGCCGTCGTGACGTCGTAGCAGGTGAAGGCCCCCGCGGCCGCGCCCGCGGCACGCCGCTCCTCGAGGAGCTCGCGGAACGGCGATCAGCACGGCCGCGATCCTCTCACGAGGTCGACCGACGAGGCTCGCGAGCAGGTCGTCGTCGCCGACGTTGCCCGGCACGACGAGGTAGTCCACCGCGTCGCCGTCCGGCCACTCCGCCGCCCACCGCGAGACGCCCGGCACGCACCGGCCCCACCACCTCGGCCTGGTCGGCGCCGATGCCTTCGCGCAGGACGACCGCCGACGTGACGCCGCCCTTCGCGACGATCACCGACGGCCGTGGACGGACCGACGCGACGGCGCGGGCGAGGCCGAGCGCGATCCGCTCCCCTGCCTCCAGGCTCGTCGTGCCCGGCGGTCGCGAGCGGGGCGTCGCGAGAACGGCGACGCCGTCGAGCTCCAGACGACGGGACACCGCGTCGGCGAGGCGCGCGCGCTCGTCCTCGGGGTCGTCGCTCGCGAGAGCCATGACGTCCGCCTCGATCAGCGCCTCCGGTCGGCGCGGCGAGCAGCCGCTCGAGCTGGCGGGTCGTCTGGTCGACGTACGACCCGCAGACGACGAGGACGCCGTCGGCGGCCTCAGGCAGCGTCGGCCGATGCATCGCGGTCGTTCCCGGCGAGGACGCCGGCGAACGCGGGCGCGCAGCGCACGATCACGCCGGCGCCGTCGTCGAGCGCGGAGACGTACCCGTCTGCGATCGAGCTCGAGGTCGTCGACGGTCTCGGCGTCGGCGGCGAGAACGGCCGGCTCGCCGTTCCGCGAGAGCTCGACGAGCGCCTCGGGCCACCGCTCCGCCGCCGTCACGGCGCAGTTCCGCGAGGCGACACCTCGCGACCGCGCGCCGCGGCGAAGAGCCCGTTCGAGCGCTCCTCGGCCCAGTCGAGGAGCCTCGAGCTCCGGTACGCGAACGCGCCGTCGCGGGCGAACTCGGTCTCGGAGACCGGTACCCGCGCTTCCCGTCGCGCTCGAGGAAGTGCACGCCGTCCGACGGTCACACGCCCCGCCGACGGCAGAGCAGGAACGAGGAGCTGCACCGGCCAGCCGTCCGGCGCGACGACCTCCCGGACGGCCAGGTACTCCTCGAGGAGATGGCCGCGCAAGGTGCTGTCCCCACGCAGTACGAGGCGCGCGTCGGGAACCCCTGCGAGCGCCGTGCGCGACGCCTCGCCCGACGACGGCGCGGGCACGATCCGGCTCGAGCGCGCGGCTGTTCGTGATCAGGTGCACGGCGCGTCGGCCCTCGAGGGCGGCCCGACCCGCTGGGCGTCCCACGAGAGCAGCACGCGCACACCGGCGAGGGTCTGGACGCCCGTCGGGTCGTCGTCGAGAACGACGATCGGCCGCTCCCGCGGGCTGGTCACTGCCCCATCCTACTGTCATACAGATTAGGGTTGATCCGAGCATTCACCCGGGAGGTTGCGATGCGGATCGTTCAGTACGCGAGCGGCGAGGCAGACAGGCTGCGGCGTCGAGCTCGGCGGCGACGTCTTCGCCTCGCGGCTACGCGGACACGCTCAGCCTGATCCACGACGGACGAGCGCGGGCTCGAGGCGGCCTCGGCCGCGGCGGAGGGCGCCGAGCCCGTCGTCGTCGACCGGATCCTGGCGCCGCTCACGAACCCCGGCAAGATCTTCGGCTCGGGGGTCAACTACGCGAGCCACGGCGACGAGGAGCCGGGCTTCGTCTTCCCCGACGAGGTCGTCTGGGACTTCATCAAGCTCTCGAGCGCGATCGTCGGGCCGGGCGACGCGATCGTGATCCCGCCGGACGGACGACGTGATCGTCCGCGCCGCCCGGAGAGCGCCGCGACAGTTCTCCGAGCACGGGTTCGCGGTCGACTACGAGGTCGAGCTCGGAGTCGTGCTCGGCGCCCGCGCGAAGAACGTCCGCCGCGAGGACGCCCTCGACCACGTCTTCGGCTACACCGTCTTCAACGACGTCGGCGCGCGCTCGATCCAGTTCCACAACGGCCAGCGCGACCTCGGCAAGAACTTCGACACGTTCTGCCCGATGGGCCCGTGCATCGTCACGCGGGACGAGCTTCCGGACTGGGAGGCGATCCGGATCCAGTCGCACGTCAACGGCGAGCTGCGCCAGGACGCGCTCGTCGGCGAGCAGCTCGGCCCGCCGCCCGTCGCGATCGAGTGGCTCTCCTCGGTGATCACGCTGAACCGGGCGACTGCCTGATGACCGGAACGCCGGCCGGCTGCGGCACGTTCATGGACCCGCCTCGCTTCCTGCAGCCGGGCGACGTCGTGACCGTCTCGGCGAGCGGGATCGGCGAGCTGACGAACCCGGTCGAGCAGGGAACAGCGCGCACGCGGTGAGCCGCGGTAGCCGTCGACACTGGTCCGCGGTCGCCGGTCTCGTCCTGACGATCGCTGCGTCCGGCTGCAGAGGTGGCGGCGACCAGCCTCCGCCACCGTCGCCGACCGGCGAGGCGATCGAGATCGACGGCGGTGTCGCGACACCGTACGGACGCGGCGCCGAGCGAGTCTGGGTGTTGACGCCGACGAGCGGCGATGTCGAGAGCGTCGTCGTCTACCTCCACGGCTGGGGCGCGCGCCTGCCGTTCGAGTGGCATCTGGTCTGGCTCGAGCACCTGCTGGCGCGGGGCAGTGCGGTGCTCTTCCCGGAGTACCAGGACGGAGTCGACGACGCCTTGTCGTCGCCCCGTACGACCTGCACGTGGGGATGCGCCTCGGGTTCCGCGCACTTCGCGAGCGAAGCGCTCCCGTGGTCGTCGCGGGGTTCTCCGTCGGCGCGACGCTCGCGTTCGTCTATGCGGCGAACGCGGACGAGCTGGGACTCCCGCCGCCGCAGGCAATCTACGCGATCTTCCCGGTCGACCCGTTCCAGATCGATCCGACGCTCGACCTGTCGGGCCTGCGCGACGCGCGAGGTGCTCATCCTCGCCGGCGATCGGGACGCGACCGTCGGTCGTGTCGGCGCGGAGGCGCTGGCCGCGCAGCTCGACACGCTGCCCACGTCACTGCTCCGGTACCGGCTCCTCCGCTCGACCGACGACCTGGTCGCCGATCACGAGGCGCCGACGTACATTGACGACCCGGTCGTCCGAGCGACGTTCTGGACGCCGCTCGACGAGCTCGTCGAGGATGCTCGCTGAGCGCAGGCCGGGACTCACCCCGAGCCGGCAAGCCAGCCGGGCGTCGCGTCCACGTCCTCCTGGCGATCGAACTGCGTGCACTCGATCCGCACGCCGTGGCTCGAGCGCGTCGAGACGAAGCTCGAGACGCGCCCGCGCCCGTTCCCGAGCACGACGTCCGCGCCCGGCTCGCTCATCGCGCTCACCGCCTCCTCGACGTCGTCCACGCCGAAGCAGACGTGGTGGAGCCCCTCGCCGTGCTCCTCCAGCCAGCCTGCGATCGCGGAGGCGTCGTCGAGCGGCTCGATGAGCTGGAGGTAGGCGTTCCCCGCGTCGACGTACGTCAGGCGCACCGGCGGCGTCTCGATCTCCTCGCTCGACTGGACGCGGAGGCCCAGGTGACCCTCGTAGAAGCCGAGCGCCGCCTGCCGTGTCGCGCACGACGATCGCGACGTGATCGAGTCTCCGGACGAGGCTCACGGCGCTACCGGCTCGGCGGACGAGTGCGAGCGCCACCAGGCCGCCACGCCCTCGAGGTGGACCGCCATTGCCTCGCGAGCGCCGCTCGGGTCTCGCGCAACGATGCGGTCGAGGATCGTCGCGTGCTGCGAGAGGGTCATCGGCGCCGAGCCCGAGCCGAGGTTCTCGCGACGGATGTCGATCAAGGAGGTGCCGATCGAGTCCATCAACAGGAGGTAGAGGTCGTTCTGCGTCGCGCGCGCGATCGAGCGGTGGAACTCGAGGTCGTCCAGCGCCGCGGCCTCGACGTCTCCGTCCTCGCGCTGCATCCGCTCGTGCACCGCCCGCAGCCGCCCCAGATCGTCTTCCGTCGCCCGCTCCGCCGCGACGCCGGCGATGTGCACCTCGAGCAGCGTCCGCACCTCGTGCACCTTCTCGAAGTCGATCGAGCCTCCCCGCAGGAAGAGCCCGATCGACTCGCTCACCGCCGCCGCGTCGACGGCGGCGACGCGAAGCCCGCTTCCCGAGCGCACCTCGATCACGCCCTTCGCGACGAGCGCGCGAACCGCCTCGCGGACGACGGTCCGGGAGACGCCGAACTGCTCGCCGAGCTCGCGCTCCGAGGGCAGCCGGTCGCCGACTTGCAGCCTGCGGGACAGGATCGTCTCGAGCATCATGTCGGCGACCTTGTCCGACAGGCGCGGCTCGCGCGCGACCTGACCGAAGAGGGCCGGAGTCGGCTCGCCGGCGCTTGCGGCGCCCACGCGCGCATCATAGGATAGGTCATACGGCATGCCAGGCAATCTGGACGCTTGGCACACCGTCGTATAGGTTGGCGCCGGCGAGTCGCAGCGGCGAGGAAGCGACGGCGTGGCGCAGGTCCAGTTCGAGAATGTCGGGCAAGATCTACGCGGACGGCACCGAGGCCGTGAAGAGCCTGACGCTCGAGATCCCCGACGGCGAGCTGATGGTGCTCGTCGGGCCGTCGGGGTGCGGGAAGACGACCGCGCTGCGCATGGTGGCGGGCCTCGAGGAGATCTCGTCCGGCGCCGTCCGGATCGGCGACGACGTGGTGAACGCCTGCCGCCGCGCGAGCGCGACGTCGCGATGGTCTTCCAGAACTACGCGCTCTACCCGCACAAGACGATCTACGAGAACCTCTCGTTCCCGCTGAAGCTGCGAGGGCTCGGCAAGAGCGAGATCGAACGAGCGCGTGAAGCGCATCGCCGGGATCCTCGAGCTGGAGGAGCAGCTTCCGCGGCGCCCGCGCCAGCTCTCGGGTGGCCAGCGGCAGCGGGTCGCGATGGGGCGGGCGATGATCCGCGAGCCGCAGGCCTTCCTGATGGACGAGCCGCTCTCGAACCTCGACGCGAAGCTCCGCACGCAGATGCGCGCGGAGATCAGCGCTCCTGCACAAGGAGATCGGAGTCACGACGATCTACGTCACGCACGACCAGGTCGAGGCGATGACCCTCGGGCAGCGGGTCGCGGTGATGCGCAAGGGCGAGCTGCAGCAGGTCGCCGCACCCGCAGGAGCTCTACACGCGCCCGGCGAACCTCTTCGTCGCCGGCTTCATCGGCAGCCCGGGCATGAACTTCTTCGAGGGGCGCGCTCGAGGTCGGCGACGGACAGCGCCCGTTGTCACCTTCGGCGACGGTCAGCGGCTCACGGTCGACGACGCGGAGGCGCGAGCTTGCCGGCGGCCTTGCCGACGACGCAGGACGGCTCGGTCGTCGTCGGCGTGCGCCCGGAGCACCTCGAGGACGCCTCGCTCGCCAGGGACACGCCGCCGACCGTCGGCTCAAGGGCCTCGTGCGCCTCCGCGAGCTGCTCGGATCGGAGCTCGTCGATCCACTTCGAGGTCGAGGCGGCGCCGGTCGTCACCGAGGAGACCCGCGATCTCGCAGAGGACGTCGACGCGTCGGCGCTCACCGAGCTCGATCACCTCCGGTCGGCGCGGCGGACGTCGTTCGTCGGGCGCTTCGCGGCCGAGGCTCCGACCGAGGAGGACACGGTCGCCGAGATCGCCGTGGCGCCGGCGCCTGCGCTTCTTCGACCGCGAGACGGGCGCCCGCTTCTTCGACGGCGCGAGTCGGGTCGTGCCACGGGGTCTCGGCACTCGTGGCCGGGCCGCGGACTGACGTCCGGGTGCACGCGAGAGGATGGTGTACCGGTCATACAGCAGGCCATCAGAAAGGAGCCGAGGGCGTGAGTGACGACGTGCACCACGATCCGGACATTCCGCAGGAGGAGTACATGTCCGGGCTGCGAATGGCACGGCGCGACTTCCTCCTCAAGAGCGGGCTCGCAGCGGCGGCGGCCGCCGCCGCGCCGACGTGGCTCAAGACGGAGCAGGCCGCGGCCGCGATCGAGGCATCCACGGGCACCGCCGCGGTTCGGGACCCGATCGCGAGCGGCGCAGTCAGCGCGGCGAAGCAGTACGAGGGGATCACGCTCGGCAGGATCAACGAGGCCGGCCCCCAGGCGCTCGACGACAAGAACTTCTCCGGCCCGCTCTGGGAGAAGCTCACCGGGATCAAGACGGAGGTCACCGAGGCGCCGTTCGCCGAGATCCGCACGAAGGTGATCGCCGAGCACCTCGCCAAGTCGGGCGCGCTCGACTCGATCGAGATGTCGCCGGCGTGGTTGCCGGACTTCGCCGACCAGGGCGTGATCATCCCGATCGACGCCCTGATCAGGAAGTACAGGGCGGCCTCCACGCTCACCGACCTCCACCCGCTCTACCGCGCGCTCGGTCGCTACAAGGGCAAGACGTGGGGGTTCTTCGACGACGGCGACGTCTGGGCGCTCTACTACCGCAAGGACATCTTCAACAACCCGAAGATGAAGGCCGCCTACAGGGCGAAGTTCAAGCGGACCTCCGCGTCCCGCGCGGCTGGGACGAGTTCAACCAGGTCGCCCAGTTCATCACCGACCAGATGGCGCCGAAGACCTACGGCACCGGCATGGGACGCGCGCTCGGCAACCCGGGCAACCAGTTCTACTTCTTCCAGCAGTTCCGCGCGAACGGCGGGCGCTTCTTCAACCCGCGGACGATGCGGGCGGAGATCGCGAACGCGATCGGCATCAAGACGATGAACCAGATCCTCTTGCAGAACAAGGCCTCGCCGCCGGGAGTCGAGAAGCTGGACTTCGTCTCGGGCTGGGGCCTCTGGCTCCAGGGCAAGACGGCGATGATCATGGCCTGGCCGCCGACCGGCCGCATCTCGGAGAACTACTCGCAGCGCGACAAGGCGTTCTCCTTCCTGCCCAAGTCGACGATCGTCGGCAAGGTCGGCTACCAGCGCGTGCCCGGCCTGAACGGCGAGCACGCAGGCAGCTTCATCAAGGCCGTGATGGCCACGTCCGAGAACAAGGACGCGGCGTACCTCTACAACCAGTGGGCGAACAGCCCCTCGATCTCGCTCCAGCGGGTGATGCTGCCGTACACGCTGCGTGACCCGTATCGGATCTCCCACTACAAGTCGCCCAGGTACAGAAACTGTGGCCGAGCGCGACGGAGTACCTGCGGACGCTCTCCGAGGCGGCGAACGACGCGGTGCTCGATCTGACGATGAGCGGCGCGGGCGACTACGCGAACGCGCTCGACCGGGCGATGACCGGTATCTACGCCGGCAAGGACGCGAAGGCAAGGCCTCGAGGAGGCCGCCGCCGAGTGGAACCGGATCACCGACAAGCTCGGGGTGGCGAAGCAGCGTGCCTCGTACGCGAACTTCCTCACGTACCCGGGCTCGACCGGCAAGAACACCGTCAGGAAGCGCGGTCAGGCAGTCAAGATCTGACCGGGACGGTGACGTGGCGACACGCGCCGAAGACAGGATGAGGAGGCGGCCGTCGGCCGCCTCCTCATGGTTGGACCGTCACATCCGGTGGGTCCTCGTCTCGCCGTCCGTCGCGATCGTCATCGCCCTCACGATCTTCCCGCTCGTCTTCTCGATCTGGGTGGCGTTCGTCCAGTACGACTTCTCGATCGGCCCCGAGCACCCGTGGGTCGGCTTCGACAACTTCGTGGAGAACTGGAAGGACCCCGTGTGGCGTGCCTCGCTCTGGCGCACGGTGTGGTTCTCGGTCACGGTCGTCGCGATCGAGCTCGTGCTCGGGATGCTGCTCGCGCTGGCGATGCTGCGGCCGTTCCGCGGCCGGCGCGTCCTGATGACGATGTTCGTGATCCCGCTCTTCATCAGCCCGGTCGTCGTGGGCGGGTTCTTCGACCTCTTCGTGCGGCGGCCGTACGGCGTCGCGAACCAGCTCACGAGCTGGGTGTGGCCCGGCGACGTGACGATCGACTTCACGACCGACACGCCCTGGCTCTACATCGTGCTGTTCATGGCCGACGTCTGGCAGTGGACGCCGTTCATGTTCGTGATCCTGCTCGCCGGGCTCGCCGCGATCCCGGACTCGCTTTACGAGGCGGCCGACCTCGACGGGGCGAAGCCGTTCCAGGCGTTTCGCTTCGTCACGCTGCCGCTGCTCCTCCCGATCGTCCTGATCGCGGTCACGTTCAGGCTGATCGACGCCGCGAAGCTCTTCGACATCATCTTCTCGCTGACCCGCGGCGGGCCCGGCACGGACACGTACACGACGAGCTACTACCTCTACCAGCAGGGGTTCGAGTTCTTCCACCTCGGCCAGGGCACCGCAGGGGCCTGGATGTTCATGATCATGCTCGCGTTCGTCTCGTTCTGGCTCGTCCGGCGGCTGCTCATGTCCGCCGAGGAGGGCGTGCGATGAGTAGCGTCGCCGACCGGGTTCAGTCGGGCAGGGGCACGACAGGAGTCGTCCGCGGCAGCCGCTTCCGGGTCGGCAGTCTTCGTGCGGTTCGGCTTCATCGCCCTCTACGTCGCGTTCCTCCTGCTGCCGCTCTACTGGATGGCCGTCACGTCGTTCAAGTCGCAGGACGACCAGCTCTCCGAGCCGCCGGTCTGGCTCCCTTCCGACCCGACGAGCATCAACTACTCGGACGCGCTCAACCGCTTCAACGGCTGGAAGGGCCTCGAGAACTCGCTGGTCGTCGCCTTCGCGACGACGATCCTGGCGGTGCTCTTCGGCACGGCGGCCGCGTACTCGATGGCCCGCTACCGCACCGGCGGCAAGCACCTTGCGTTCTGGTTCCTCTCGCAGCGGATGATGCCGCCGATCGCGATCGTGATCCCCGATCTTCCTCCTCTACAGCCGCTACGCGGAGGAGTGGCTCGGGTTCACGTTGATCGACACGAGGCTCGGCCTGATCCTGCTATACACCGTCTTCGCGCTGCCGTTCACCGTCTGGATGATGTACGGCTACTTCCGGCAGATGCCCCCGGAGCTCGAGGAGGCAGCGCTCGTGGACGGCTGCTCGCGATTCCAGGCGCTGGCCAAGATCGCGTGGCCGCTCGCCGCGCCCGGGGATCGTCTCGGCGGCCGCATTCGCGTTCATCTTCTCCTGGACGGAGTTCCTCTTCGCCCAGGTGCTGGCGCGGGACGACGCGGTGACGGTGCCGGTCGCGCTCGCCGGGATGATCACGTTCTTCCAGGGCAACCTCTACGGCCAGGCGGCCGCGCTGACGATGGTCTCGTTGATCCCGGCGATCCTGCTCGGGATCCTCGTCCAGCGACACCTCGTCCGCGGCCTGACGCTCGGGGCGGTGCAGGGTTGAGCGCGGGGAGCGACGCTCGCTACACGCAGGGCATGGCGAGGCCGGAGATCGACATCGGGCGCAGCTCCGGCGAGCGCAAGCCGGTGTCGGAGCGGACAACGCTCGTCACGGGCGGCGCCGGGTTCATCGGCGGCCACCTCGTGCGGGCGCTGCTCGACACCGGGACGGACGGTCGTCGTGCTCGACGTGCGCGGCTTCACTCCGGAGGCGCGCTTCGTGATCGGGGACGAGGCCGACTCGCTGCCGCTCGAGATTGCGTCGATCGGCGACCAGGCTCGAGTGCTCGACGTCTTTCGCGTCCACCGGCCCGACGAGGTCGTGCACGCGGGGATGATCCTCGACCCTGCCTACCTCGCGACGAATCGGACGACGGCGTTCCAGGTCAACGTCGGAGGCGTGCTCAACCTTGTCGAGGCGATGATCGCCTTCGGGGTGCCGCGGCTCGTCGAACTTCTCGTCGATCGGCGTCCTGCCACGCGTGCTCTACGAGCCGATCGACGGCAACCACCCGATCCTGCTCGCCGACGCGGGGCCCGGGCACCGACTTCTACGGCTCGACGAAGGCTGCCGCCGAGACGATGCTGTTCGCGTACCGGCAGGCGCTCGGCTTCGACTTCCGCACGATCCGCCCCTCCGCGGTCTACGGGCTCGGCATGAACCAGTACGTCGGGCCGATCAAGGCGATGGTCGAGAACGCGGTCCGCGGCGAGCCCGCGCACTTCGAGTTCGGCGGCGCCCACCCGCGACCCTACACGCACGTCCGCGACATCGCCGGGCTCGTCGTCGCGATGCTCGACGCCCCCGACGACGCCGACCGCATCTTCTACGGGTCGACCGGCGGCGAGATGACGACGACGACCGAGGTGGCGCAGATCGTGCGCGAGCTCGTCCCGGGCGCCGACGTGGAGATCGGCGAGGAGCTCTCCGAGGCGGAGAAGCCGGTTGTGGCGCTCCGCGCCATGCTCTCGATCGAGAATGCGCGCGCGCAGCTCGGCTGGGAGCCGCGCTACGCCTCGATCCGGGAAGGCATCGCGCAGTACGTCGAGCAGTACCGCGCGTTCCTCGACGCCGCCGGCTGACGCCCGCCGGCGGTGTCCGGCTTCAGCCGGAGACCTGATCCTCGCGCCCGTCGATCCGCACGACCTCGTACGGCCCGAGCGTGAGCGCGAGCTCTCCGTTCGCGACAACCGTCTCGGCACGCGCCCTGAACGACGACGGGTCGGACGCGGCGTCCCGTGCGGTCTTCTCGTTCAGCCGCCGAACGCGCAGCTCACCCTCGAGCGGCGCTACGACGACTGTCTGCTCGACCGGCTCGAGGTTCGCGACGAGCACCCGTCGCCCGCCGTCCACGCGCACGGCCAGGCCGACGGCGGCCAGCACGTCGCTCGACTCGCAGGCGAGCACCGTCGCCCCCTTCCACTCGATCGCATCGGCGAGCGGGTGGTAGAGGGGGAAGGTGTCGCCGGGCTGCGAGTGGAAACGGGCCGGAAGCTCGGAGCCGGCGGTGCGCTCGACGACCCCGAGCCAACCGGTCGTCTCGTAGTACGTCACCGACGACGCGCCCGCCTCCGCGAGGTACTTGAGGCTCCCGGCCGTCCAGGCCGCACCGAGGAGCGACGACTGGCGGACGTCGACGGCGTCGGGGAGCTCGCCCGGCGGCGTGGGCGGTGGGTCGCCCGCGGCATGGAAGTTGACGCGCCGCCGTAGCGTGACCGGCGACACGGCGACCGGCTTGGGATCTGCGATCGCGCGCGCCGCTCGGACGGTCTCGGCCTGGGCGTCGAGGTTCTCGACGATGTCGACGTCCGTGAAGGCGTGGACCTGCGGGGTCAACGAGTAGCACACCCCGTCCCACGTCTCGAGCGCGGGGCGCGTGCGGTTGAGCTCGGTGAAGTAGATCTCCGTCCCGCCGACGAAGGCGGCGTCGGGCGCGACGGCGGTCAGCGCGTCACGGACGGGCGCAACGAGCCCGGGGCGCGTCGTCTCCGCAGGCGTCGCCGTGCGCGAGTCGGCGTTCACCACCAGGACGCGCTCGACGACCGGCCCGCCTTCGAGGGAGGCCGCGACGGCCGCCAGCTCGTCCACGTGCTGCTCGCCGAGATGAAGAGACACCTCGAGACGGGCGCCGACCTCCGAGGCAGTGGTCGTCGCGTGGGCGAGCGCCTCCCGCCAGTCGGCGGTTTCGAGCCGCACCTCGACGCGCAGGTGCGCGGGGGCGAGGGCGGCGAGCACGTCCCGCTCCTGCTCGGTCAGCGGGTGGCGGTCCCGGTCCTGACCGAGCCCGACGGTTGGGACACGGGTGCCGGTCGGCCCTCCGATGGATAGGCGGACCGGCCCCTTTGCGGCGGCCGCGTCGGGCACGTCGACCGGGGTGATCGCAAGTCGCTGCCGGAGCGTCTGGCCCGGCTCGAGTGGTGCAGGCCGCCCGAGGGCGATCGGCGTCGAGTATGTCTTGAAGTTCGCATCGGTCCAGTTCCGGTGATCCTCGGTCTCCCAGAGATCCCCCTCGAAGTCGAGGAGGAGCCGGCCCGCGCCGGGGAGCGTAGACCTCGAGACGGTCGTAGGCGTCGAAGAGCGCGTGGTAGACGCCGTCGAAGCTCTGCACGCCGATGAGGTCGGGGAACGAGCCGTCGAGCTCCCCGCCGGGTGTCCGGGCGGTGAATCGCGCGCCGGCCGTCTCGCGCCAGGGGTGATGGACGCAGATGCCGATCCGGTTGTGGGAGAACCCGCTCGCGGCCTCCGCGTCGAAGACGTACTCCACGCGTCCGCTCGAATCGCCGGTGATCGTTCCCCGCCAACCGAGGTCTACCTCACGACGGGCGTGCCTGACCTCGAAGGAGACTCGGAACGCGTCGTCGCCCTCGTCGAGCTCGAGGCCGGAGACGACGCCGGGCACCGTGTCCCAGTCGACGTCGCGGACGGCGACGTACACCCGTCGCACGAGCTCGGTGTCCCCGATCCGGAGGTACCGCAGGTCGATGCCGTCCAGGAGCAGCGTCACCGGACCCGCGCGGAGCGGTCTGAGCTCGGCGAAGGGTGCTTCGGTTCCGTGGAGGAGGCGAAGGCGCTCCGGCGCAGGCGGTCATGACGCTCCTTTGTCGTCGGGGGTCGCTGCGAAGCGGTCGAGCTTCGCGGCGAAGTAGCGGATTGTCGAGGACGGCGGGGTTGGCGAGGTTCGGGGGGCACGCGTCCGGCGGCCACGGCGAGCAGCGCCGTCGCACGCCCCGCCGACGCACTCGCGGAGCAGCTCGATCGGTGTAGCCGAGCGAGTGGGGCGCGCCGACGACGTTCGGCAGCTCGAGCAGCGGATCGTCGGCCGGCAGCGGCTCGGGGTCGACGACGTCGAGGCCGGCGCCGCCGAGGCGGCCGATCGCGAAGCGCGTCGACGAGCGCACGCCTGGTCGACGATCGCGCCGCGCGCGACGTTGACGAGCAGCGCGCGCCGGGCTTCATCAGTGGCGAGCCGCCGCGCGTCGAGGAGCCCTCGCGTCTCGTCGGTCAGCGGGCACGCGACGACGACCACGTCGGCCGCGACGAGCAGCTGCTCGAGAGCGACGTAGCTCACGTCCTCGTCCGCGACGGGCGTTCGCTGCGTGACGAGGACGCGCATGCCCCAGGGCGCGAGCAGTCGGACGATCTCACGGCCGATCCGGCCGTAGCCGATCACGCCGAGCGTCCGTCCCGTCGAGGCCCGATCCCCGGCGGCTCGAAGCGCCCCTCGGGCCGCCAGTCCGAGGCGTGGAGCGCGCGGTCGCGCTCGCGGAGCCGGTGTGCCAGCGCGAGCACGAGCGTCAGCGGCGGCGGACGCCATCGGGTGCGTCACGCCCTGCGGCGTGATCGTGACCGCGACGCCGCGGGCCGTGCAGGCGTGACGTCGACGAAGTCGAGGCCGACGCCGTGGCGCGCGAGGATCGCGAGCCGCTCGACGCCCTCCAGGCTGGCCGCGGTGACCGGCGCGGAGAAGTGGTAGAGCCCGTCGAGCTCGCCGAGCAGCTCGGGAATCGGAGCGGGCGCGCGTCCTCGGCCAGGAACTCCCACTCGACCCCGTCACGCTCGAGCGCGGACAGGTCGTAGGGCGCGAACACGAACGTCCCGTCGGGACGACGGACGTCGCGGGTCACGCCGATCGCGGAACGTGCGCTTGTCGGTCGTCAGGCATGCCGTATGATCGATTCTTCCAGACCGCGGGAGGAGCGCGAATGACCGAACGTGTCGTCGTCGGCGAGCTGCCCGTCGGGGGCTCAGGCGCCGCTCATCTCGAGCGCCGTCCGCTGGGGCGACCTGCTCTTCCTCTCCGGGCGGCGCGCCGATCGACACGACGACGATGGAGGTCGTCTCCGACCGACTTCGAGGAGCAGGCGCGGAACGTTCTCGACCAGATCCTGGCCTCGCTCGCCGAGGCGGGCTCGGGCCCCGAGCACGTGCTGCGGGTGCAGTGCTACCTCCTGCGCGCCGAGGACTTCGGCGAGCTGGAACGAGCTCTGGGCGGAGACGTTCCCGGCGCCGCGCCCGGTCCGCACGACCATCGTCACCGAGTTCACCGTCCCGGGCATGCTCGATCGAGATCGAGGTGACCGCGGGAATCCCGTCGTGAAGGTCGTCGTCGTCGGCGGTGGCATCGCCGGCCTCTGCTGCGCCTACTACCTGCGAAAGCGCGACGTCGAGGTGACGCTCGTCGACCGCGACGCACGTCGGGCTCCCGCACCGCCTCGTCCTGGGGGAACGGCGGCTGGATCGCACCGGCCCAGGCCGGGCCGCTCCCGGAGCCCGGGCTGACGGTCTACGGGCTCCGCGCCCTGCTGACGCTCGACTCGGCGCTCTACTTCCGCCCCGAGCTACCTCCCGCGGCTCGCGCCCTGGCTCGTGCGCTTCTGGACGTACTGCAACCAGCGCGACTACGACCGCGGCACGAGCGCGCTCGCCGCGCTCGGGCAAGCGGTCCTTCGAGCTCGTCGACGAGATGGTCGCCGACGGGATCACGTTCGACCTCTGGAAGCTCGGCATGGTCTGCGCGACGGAGAAGGCCGGAGGACGGCGCGCAAGGTGCTCCGCAGCCTCGAGGGGATGCGCGCACACGGCTACGACCTTCCCGACGACGTGCTCGGGGACGAGGAGATCCACGAGCTCGAGCCGGCGCTCAACGACCGCGTCAAGGCTGGGTTCCACCTCGAGGCGCAGTGGAACGTCAAGGCGGACACGCTCGTCACGGGCCTCGGCGACGAAGCTGCGCACGATGGGGGTCGAGCTCGTCGAGGGCGCCGAGGCGACCGGCTTCGACCAGGCGGACACAAGGTTCGAGCTCGTGCGCACGGCGTCCGGCGAGATCGCTGGCGACACTTCGTGCTCGCCGCGGGCTCGTGGACGACCCCGCTGCCGGACCTGCTCGGCGATCTCGATCCCGATGGAGCCCGGGCAAGGGCTACTCGTTCCTGCTGACCGCCGAAGGTGATGCCGCGCCACGGGATCCTCTTCGCGGACATCCACGCCGGTCGTGACACCGCTCGGCGACCGCGTGCGGATCGGCGGGACGATGGAGTTCTCGGGGTACGACCTCGCGATCGACGAGCGGCGGATCGCCGAACCTCTTCCAGCTTGCCCGCGGCTACGTCGACCTGGACGTGCCGGCGTACGAGGAGCCGTGGGCCGGACTGCGCCCGATGACCGTCGACGGGCTGCCGATCCTCGACTGGGCGAGCCCGTACCGCAACGTCACGGTCGCCACCGGGTACTCGATGCTCGGGATGACGCTCTCGCCACCCGCGGCCGAGGCCATGGCGGAGATGGTCACGACCGGCACGCGCCCGGCGCTGTTCGAGCCGTTCCGCATCGACCGCTTCCCGAGGCTGGTCGCCCGGCGTCCGGGTCGCTGAGCTCAGCTCCCGGCGGGCCGAGCACGCGCCCGCCGTCGACCGATCACGACGCCCGTGACCCAGTCCGGCCTCGCTGTCGACGAGTGCCCGATCCAGCGCGCCACTCCTCGGGCTGGCCGATCCGGCCGAGCGGGACGAGCGTGCCCAGCACTCGTACGCGCGCCTCGGGATCCTCGGCGGCGCCAGGTGGATCTCGGTCAGCACCGGGCCCGGGCCGCACGCATGCGACCCGGATCCGCTCGGGTGCGAGCTCGGCGGCCATGTTCATCGTCATGTGCTCCATCGCCGCCTTCGCGAGGCCGTAGACGGTCTGCTGTGGCCGGTAGATGACCGCTGCCGCGGACGAGACGTTCACGACGACCGCGGCCGGTGAGGCGCGGAGCGCGGGCAGCGCGACCTGGACCAGGAAGTAGGGGGCGCGGAGGTTGACGCCATGACGTCGTCGAACTCCTCGAGGCTGAACTGCTCGATCGGCATCAGCCGGAACGTGGCGGCGTTGTTCACGATCACGTCGAGGCGGCCGCGCGCCTCGAGCACCGCGTCCACGACGTCCCAGGGCGCGCGAGGCTCCCCGAGGTCGGCCCGGACGCAGAATGCGCGCCCGCCCGCCTCGACGATCTCCGCTTCGACCGCGCGGAGCCGCTCGTCCCGCCGCCCGACAAGCGCGACCTCGAGCCCACGTTCGGCGAGGAGCCGCGCCGCCGCGGCTCCGATACCGGAGCCGGCTCCCGTGACGATGGCGACGCGGTCGTCCAAGCTGTACGACGATACTACGGCTGTGCGCGTCGCGATCGTCGGAGCAGGGCTGATGGGCGCCCAGATCGGAGTCGAGTACGCCCTCGGCGGCCATGACGTCGTCCTCGTGGCGCGAGACCCGGACGCCGCGCGGGAGCGAGCCGAAGCGGCGCTCCTCCTGCTCGCGCAACACCGCGTGCGAGGCGAGGCAGAGCTCGAGGCGGCCCGGGACCGCCTCGAGACGGCGTCGACGCCCGCACAGGCGGGGGAGGGCGCCGACCTCGTCGTCGAGTCGCTGCCCGAGTCCCTGGAGCTCAAGGTCGCCGTCCTCGGCAGACGTGCTCGCCGCCGCGCCCGCGGCGGTCGTCGCGACGAACACCTCGTCGCTCTCGATCACCGCGATCGGCGACGCTATCGGCGCGCCCGAGCGAACGGTCGGCACGCATTACCTCAACCCGCCGCTCCTGATGCCGCCCGTCGAGATCGTGGCGGGCGAACGGACCTCGGCCGAGACCGTCGCGTTCGCCCGGGACACCGTCGCCGCGCTCGGCAAGCTGCCCGTCCTCGTCCGCCGCGACGTGCCGGGCTTCGTCTGGAATCGCCTGCAGTTCGCTCTCGTGCGCGAGTGCGCCTGGCTCGTCGAGAGCGGGGTTGCGAGCGCCGAGGACGTCGACACGGTCGTGCGCGAGGGGCTCGCTCGGCGCTGGCGCCATGTCGGGCCGCTGCGCTCGATCGCGCTCGGCGGCGTCGACACGTGGAACCGCTCCGGCGCGAACATCGTCCCCGAGCTGTCCGATGCGGCAGCGCTTCCCGATCTTGCGGAGCTTGCGATCGCGGATGGCGATCTCGTCGCGGCGGCGGCCGCAGCGCGACGCCGCGCTGGCGCGGGAGCTCGTCGCCGAGCGATGAGGAATAGCCCGTGACCGATCATCCGGCCGGAGTCGTCACCGACGTCCGCTGCCGCCTCTTCGAGGCCCCGACGACGGGTGCCGGCGTGCGGTACGCGAATCCGCTTCGCGGCTGGGACCCGACACGCGACGAGCGGGGCTTCGCATTCCCGCGGTGGCTCGTCGTCGAGGTCGAGACGTCGACCGGCATCGTCGGGATCGGAAACGCGGCGCTCGCCGCCGATCTCCTGCCGGCGATCGTCGAGACGCGGCTCGCTCCGCTCGTGCAGGGCCGCCCGGTGGTCGAGATCCAGGAGACCTGGCAGCTGATGTACCGCGGGACGATGGCCTGGGGCCGCAAGGGGCTCGGGATGGTCGCGATCAGCGCCGTCGACCTCGCGCTCTGGGACGCGCTCGGCAAGGCACTCGACGCGCCGGTACACGACCTCCTCGGCGGGCGCCGAGCCGACACGATCCGGGTCTACGCGAGCCGTCTCTACGGGTCCGACTCGCTCGACGACCTTGCGGAGGAGGCGCAGCGCTATGTCGACGAGGGCTTCACGGCCTTCAAGCAGCGCTTCCTCTGGGGCCCGCCGGATGGGCGGAAGGGCATGCGCGCGAACCTCGACCTCGTTCGCACGGTGCGCGAGGTCGTCGGCGACGACGCCGACCTGATGGCGGACGCGTACATGGGCTGGAATCTCGACTACGCGCGGGCGATGGTTCGCCTGCTCGAGCCGTACGGCCTCCGCTGGCTCGAGGAGGCGTTGCCGCCGGACGACCTCGAGGGCTACGCGGCGCTCACGCGCGAGAGCGCGATCCCGATCGCGCACGGCGAGCACGAGTTCACGCTCGCCGGCTTCGCCGAGATCGTGCGTCGGGGCGCGGCGCGCGTCCTGCAGTTCGACACCAATCGCGTGGGCGGCGTCACCCAGGCGGTGAAGATCTGCGGACTCGCCGAGGCGTTCGGGCTCGACGTCGTTCCCCACGCCGGCCAGATGCACAACTACCACGTCGTCGCGAGCCAGCCGGCCTGCCCGCTCGCCGAGTACTTCCCGCCGCGCGCGATCGAGGTCGGCAACGAGCTACCCCACTGGCTCTTCGACGGCGAGCCGCTCGCGGAGCAGGGACGGGTGCGGCTGAACGGCAAGCCGGGGCTCGGATCGAGGTGCGACCGCGGGAGCCCGTGCGCGAGCTAGAGGCTTGATGCGAGATTCGTGCGCGGTCGTGGATGCCGCCTCAGGCACGGCGCCAGGCCGGCTCCGCGCCCTTACCCAGGCACCCAGCCTGCGCCGCGGACGCGGAGCCACCCTGGCTTGGCCCGAGACGGCCCCACGGAGCGCCCATCTCACATCAGGCCTCCCCGCGCTGATCAGGCCCGAATCGCCGCGAGCCCGTCGCGGAGCGCGCCCTCGAGCAACCAGGTGTCGAACGAGTAGCCGAGGATCGAGAGGCCCCGGTCCAGCATCTCGCGGCAGTCCTCGACCGTCGCGCACACCATGCCGACGTGCTTGCCGTGCGCGTCGGCTGCGGCGACGATCCGGTCGACCGCATCCGAGAACACGGGCGAGGCGAAGTCGCCCGGGATCCCGAGCGACGTGGTCAGGTCGAACTGCCCGATCCAGAGCACGTCGAGCCCGTCGACCGCGGCGATCTCGTCCACGGCCTCGAGCCCGGCCGCTGTCTCGATCTGTGCGATGAGCAGCGTCTCGGCGTTCGCCTTCTCCATCGTCGCCGGGAGGCCCGTCGGGCTCCCAGACGTCGGGTAGAGCAGGCCGAAGCCGCGCTTGCCCTGTGGTGGGAAGCGAGCGGACTCGACGAGCAGGCGTGCCTCGCCGGCGCTTTCGCACGCCGGGGATCATCACCCCGAGCGCTCCGAGGTCGAGCGCCGCGCGAGATCGAGTCGTAGACCGCGTCGGGCACGCGGACGAGCGGCACGACGCCCGTCGCGTTCGTCGCCGGCAGGAGGTCGCGCAGGACGTCGATGCCGTAGCCCGAGTGCTCGAGGTCGTAGAGGACGAAGTCGGCGCCCGCCGAGGAGACGAGTCGCGGCAGGTTGCTCGTCAGGAACTCGCCGACCATCGTGCCGAGCGGCGTCTCGCCCCGGGCCAGGGCCCGCTTCACCGGGTTCTCCCTCATCGTGCGACGAATCGCTTTCGGAGGTCCTCGCGGACGGGATGGAAGACGTCGAGCACCCGGCATCCCTCCTCTCCCGCCCTCGCAGCGTGGGAGACCCCGCCGGGAACCTGGTAGGCGTCACCCGGCCCGAGCTCGTGGTCGACGCCATCGATCTGGAGGACGAGTCGGCCCTCCAGGACGAGCCCGAGCTGCTCGTGCGGATGGTCGTGAGCCGAGACGGCGGCGTCGGGCTCGAAGTCGAGGAGGTTGAGCATCACGGCGTCGCCGAAGAGCGGCTTGGCCCGTACCCCTGGCACGAGCTCGAAGCCGTCGGGCTCGTAGAGGCTCGCGACGCTCACCAGCCGGCCACGACGGGGTTCGTCAGCTCGCCGATCCGGTCGACCGAGACGGTGACCGTGTCGCCCGGTTTCAGGTAGACCGGCGGGTCGCGGAAGCAGCCGACCCCGGCAGGGCTTCCCGTCGTCACGACGTCGCCCGGCTCGAGCGTGATCAGGTCGCTGAGAAAGGCGAGCAGCCGGGCGGGCGGGAAGAGCATCTCGGACGTCGACGCGTCCTGCATGACCGTCCCGTTGAGGGTCGTCGAGACGCGCAGCGTCGACCAGTCGCCGAGCTCGTCGGCCGTGACGATCTCCGGGCCGAGCGGGGCGAACGTGTCCGGGTTCTTGCCGAGCGTGATCTGGCTGTCCTTGAACTGGACGTCCCGCGCCGACACGTCGTGCAGGATCGTCCAGCCGAAGACGTGGTCGAGCGCACGCTCCTCGTCGACGCGGTAGGCCCGCGTGCCGATCACCATCGCCAGCTCCACCTCGTAGTCCGCGAGCGTCGTCCGCACGCGGGATCCGGATCGGCTCGCCGGGGCCGATGACGGCGCTCGGGAGCTTCGAGAAGAAGAACGGCTCGGTCGGCATGACAGCGTTCGGGTTCTCGTCGGCGTGGCTCGCGTAGTTGACGCCCGAGCAGAGGATCTTCCCAGGGCGGATCGGAGCGAGCAACGCCGCGCTCCTCGACCGCGACGTCGTTCGCGGCGGCCGTCTCGGCCTGTGCGCGGCCGTCGGCGCCCGCGCGGATGAGGTCGTGCATGTCGCCGTAACCCGGTGTCGAGGATCTCCGTCGCCCCGCCGGACGCCGACGCCCGGTCCTGCCGCCGTCGCGGTAGGTGACGAGCCGCATCAGCCGTCCTCCTTCCCTTCGATCCAGTGCCTGCCGGGCTCGACCACGAGCGTCTCGCCCACGAGCGGCGCGACGACGCGTCCGGCCGCCCGTCGTGTCGTGGTGCGGGAACGAGCTCGACGAACCGGTCGACCTCCTCGTCCGGCGCCAGGTAGTGGCATGCCACGGCCAGCTCGAGGCCCAGCATCTCCGCCACGCGGGCCGCCTCGTCGGCGATCCATCTCTCCGGTGAGGAACGTCGCCGGCCCGGGAATGAGGTGCGAGAGCTCGCGCGGCAGCGGTGCAGCCGAGCAGACCGACGGTCGGCCGGTAGAGCTCGCCGATCAGCCGCATGTCGAAGATGCACGTGTCGCCGTAGTGGTAGATCCGCACGCCTGGCTCGGTCTCGACGATGAACGCCATCGGGTTGCCGACGACCTGGCGCCCGTCGGAGAGCGTCGCCGATCGACCAGTGGTGGCACTCCACCGGCCGGACCACGAGCCCGGCGACCTCGACGACGATGCCCCAGGTCGTCGGCGTGACCTGGTCGGGCGAGACGCCCGTCGTCGATCAGCTTCGCGCGCACCGCGGCGTCGCAGACGACCGGCGCGCCCGTGCGCTTCGCGATCGCTGGCGCTGTCGCCGTAGTGGTCGAACGCGGCGTGGCTGACGAGGATCACGTCCGGCGTCTCGAGCTCGTCGGGCGACGCACGGGGCGCGCGGGTTCCCGGTCAGGAACGGGTCGATCGAGGATCGCGATGCGTCGGGCCGACGATCTCGTAGCCCGCCGCGCCGAAGAACGTCAGGCGCGTGCTCAACCGAGGCCCCGGAGCGACTCCCAGCCCTTCACGAGCCGGAGCAGCGCGCGGTTGAGCGGCACGTCGACGCCCGTCTCGTCCGCGGCCTTGCACGACCGCGCCGTTGATGACGTCGATCTCCGTCCGGCGGCCGGCCTCGAAGTCCTGGAGCATCGACGCCTTCGACGGCCCGGCCTTCTCGAGCAGCGCGAGGATCGTGCTCGACCCGCTCGTCGGCGTCGATCTCGTAGCCGAGCGCCCGCGCGACGGCGACCGCCTCGCGCGCCGTGTCGCGTGACGAGCTCGTGCGCGTCCTCCGACGCGTCCGAGCGCCCCGGCGTGCATGCCCGTGAGCGCCGCGGTCGGCAGCGTCGCGGCGTTGAGGATCAGCTTCTTCCAGATCTCGGGGCGGACGGGCGAGGCGACCGAGGCCTCGAGCCCGGCGTCGTTCAGCGCCTCCGCGAGCCGCTCGGCCTCCCGCCGGTCCTCCGTCGGCGAACGACCCGACCAGCGTCGGCTGCTCGGCGGGGTGGACGACGCGGCCCGGGCGCCTCGAGCAGGCCGCTGTTGTACGTGACGCCGACGACGACCTGCTCCGGCGGGTAGACGGCGGCGAGCACGTCGCCGTTCCCCCAGCCGTTCTGGAGCGAGGCGACGACCGTGTCCGGGCCGACGAGCGGGCGGGCGAGCTCGGCGGCGGACTGCGTGTGGTAGCACTTGACGAAGAAGACGACGAGGTCGACCGGGCCGACCGAGGCCGGATCGGTCGTCGCCGGCACCTGCGTCGTCGTCTCCTCGTCGCCGCGCACGACGGTGACGCCGTCGGCGTTGATCGCCTCGACGAGCGGCTGCGCGACGTCGACGAGCACCGTGTCGTGCCCGGCCTGCGCGAAGCGCGCGCCGAAGATCGAGCCCATCGCTCCGGCGCCGACGACCGCGATCTTCATCGCGCCCTCCTGCTCGAATCTGGAATGCGATCCTACAGCTCCTACCGGTCGGGGTGGAACCAGCGTCCGCCGGCGCTCGCCCCGCCGTCGACGTAGAGCGTCTGGCCCGTTGAGGAACGACCCGGCGTCGGACGCGAGCAGCAGGCAGGCGCCGACGAGCTCGCGCGGGAGACCCGGCCGCTCGACCGGGACGCGGTTCAGGATCCAGCGGCGCATGTCGTCGTCCGCCCAGATCGGCGCGGCGAGCGGCGTGTCCATGAAGCCCGGCGCGATCGCGTTCGCGCGGATGCCGTGCTCGGCCCACTCGAGCGCCATCACCTTCGTCAGCTGGCTGAGGCCCGCCTTCGCCGGCCCGTAGACCGAGATCTGCTCGAGCGCGTACAGCGCGTTGAGCGACGAGATCGAGACGATCGAGCCGCCCGGCCCCTGCTCGATCATCCGTCGCGCGGCGGCGCGGGAGAGGAAGTACGGCAGCCGCAGGTCGATCCGCGTGATCCAGTCCCACGACTCCGCGTCCATCTCGAGGATCGGCATCCGCCGGTTGACAGCGGCGTTGTTGACGAGCACGTGGACGCCCCCGAGTCGCTCGACGCGCGGCCTCGACGATCCGCGTCGGGCGCGTCGTCGTCGACGAGATCGACCGCGAGCGCCGACGCTTCGACCCCCGCGTCGGAGAGCACCGTCACGAGGTCGTCCAGGCCTCCCTGGTCGATGTCCGTGACCAGCACCGAGGCCCCGGCTGCGCCAAGCCCGGCCGCGAACCACCGCCCGAGCCCGCCGGCGGCGCCGGTGACGACCGCAACCCGCCCGTCGAGCCGGAAGAGGGACGCCGGCGCGAGCGCGGCCACCGCCGCCGACTCGAGCACAGGTGCGGACGGGGGCTCGCCCAGTGGGTCTAGAGGTTCATCCGGCGTCAGCCGAATGAACCTCGCAGCCGAGCCACTCGTGGCCGAAGCGCCGCATCTCGTCGATGATCGGCAGCAGCGCCTGGCCCTTGCCGGTCAGCTCGTACTCGACGCGCGGCGGTGACTCCGCGTAGCTCCGCCGGACGACGATGCCCTCTGCCTCGAGCCAGCGCAGCCGCTCGGCGAGCGTTCGGGGGCTGATCCGCTCGCAGGCGTGCTCGAGCTCGGTGAAACGTCGCGGCCCCTCGGAGAGGTCGTGCACGATCAGCGCCGTCCACTTCGCGCCGACGATCTCGCTCGCCGCAGCGACGGAGCACTGCCCCGCCTGGTGGACCGGGAGCATCGTGCGTGCCGACTCGGTGCTCATGGCCATACACGAAGTGTACGGAGCGCGGCGGCGTTCGGGGAGCCTCGATTCTCAATCCCACGGGGGCGGGTTGTGCACCCAACGTCCCCCGACCATGGTGGCGACGACGCGAACCTCGGGAAGCTCGTCCGGCGGGCAGGCGACCGGGTCCCGATCGAGGACGACGAGGTCCGCGAGAAAGCCGGGCAGCAGCTTCCCGCGCCGCCGTTCGTCGCCCGAGAGCCACGCCGGAGTCACCGTCGAGGCATGGAGCGCCTGCTCGACCGTCACGGCGTCGTCCGGCCGCCAGGCCGCGCGGTCGTCGATCGTCCGGCGCACGCCCGCCGCGATCCCCGCGAGCGGGTCGAGCTCCTCCACCGGCGCGTCGGAGCCGTTCGCGACGACGGCGCCGCTTCGGAGGAGCGTCCCGAACGCGTACGTGCCGTCGAGCCGGTCGCCCCAGAACCGCTCGGCCAGGTCGCGGTCGGACGGCGCATGGCTGAACTGCACGGAGCATGCGACCCCGATCTCGGCGAAGCGCCCGAGGTCGGCCGGCTCCACGCATTGCGCATGCTCGATCCGCTGGCGGAGGCCGAGCGGCGCCCAGAGCTCGCGGGTCGACGCGAATGCGTCGAGCGCCTCGCGATTCGCGCGGTCGCCGATCGCATGGACGGCCACGGGCCAGCCGGCGGAGGTTGCCGCGCGGATGATCTCGGCCAGCTCCTCGCCGCTCGTGATGCACACGCCGCTCCCGTCGAGCATCCAGGCGGTCTGCGAGCCGAGTGTCCCGTCCATGAACGCCTTGAGGTACCCCAGGCGCAGGTGGTCGTCGCCGAGTCCTGCCCGGAGACGGAGCTCTGCGAGCTCGCCCGTGTGGTCGTACGGGAGCGACTGCCAGACGCGGAGCGTGAGCCTGTCGCGGCCGTGGATTCGCGCGAAGATCGCGTGCGCACCGAGCCAGCCGTCCTTGTCGTGGATTGCGGCGACGCCGCGCGCGTTCGCGAGCTTGATGCCCGCGCGCGTCGCGTCGACGAGCTCGTCCTCGGCGACGACGACGTGGCGGTCGCGGAAGCGCCACGCCGACTCCTCGCGTAGGACTCCCGTCGGCTCGCCGGAGCCGTCGCGCTCGACGACGCCCCCGTCGACGTCCAGGTCGCCGCCGGCGCGGGCGAGACCGGCGGTGTTGACCCAGAGCGAGTGGTAGTCCTTCGACCAGAGCGCTGCCGGCGTCTCGCCCGTGACCGCGTCGAGCGCCTCGCGCGACGGATGCTCCGACCAGAGGGCGTCGCGCCAGCCGCGGCCGCGGATCCACTCGCCCCGCCGTGGATGCGCCCCGATGCGCGCGAGCGTCTCCTCGAGCGACGCTGCGCCTTCCAGCTGGACGTCTCGTTGCGACAGCGACCACGTCGGGAAGTGGACGTGCGCGTCGGTGAACGCCGGCAGGACGCAGCGGCCCCGAAGGTCGACGCGGTCCGGCGTGGGGAGGGCCGTCTCGTGCGTCCCGACGCCGCCGGCGATGCGATCCCCCGCGATCGCGAGTGCCGCCGTGGTCGGCAGCGACGGGTCCATCGTACGGACGACGCCGTTCGAGATGATCACGACCCGAGCCTAGACCGCGGGTCGTGGCGACGCGCGCGGGGCCCGGCCGGTGTGCCAGGCCCCGAGCGGTGGTCTATGCGGCTGGAAGGATGTTCTGGTTCACCCGGAAGACGTTGTCCGGGTCGTACTGCGGCCTTCACCCGGCCGAGCCGGGCGTAGTTCGGCCCGTAGGTCGCCTTCACGCGTGCCTGGCCCTCGTCCATCATGAAGTTGACGTAGGCGCCGCCGGCGGCGTACGGGTGGAGCGCCTCCCAGTACCCGATCGTCCAGTCCTTGAGCGCTCGCGCCTGGGCCGGGTCGGCGTCGACGCCGATGAACACCTGCGACCAGGTCGCGTCCCGGAACGAGAACGCCGTGTCCTCCGGCGCGACGTCGTGCACCGCGCCGTTCGACCGGGTAGAGGTGCGAGCCCGACTTGAAGGTCGGCATCTTCGCGTTCCACTCGCGGTTCCGCTGGATCGCCTCGTCGGGGATCTCGCGGACGAAGTCGGCGCGCGCGTACCACTGGTCGCCCGGGTGATAGAGGCCGTCGAACGCGCCGTTGAGCGCGGCGATCGGCATCCGCCCGACGCCGTGCATCAACGGCTCGGCGATGGAAAGGAACGGCGCCATCGCCTTCTCGGCCTCCTCGTCCGAGGCGTCGATGCACCAGACGATCCCGCACACGAGACGCATGTGGATCTCCTCCGGGAACGGCTCCCCCGGCGGGATCGTGTGCCAGTTGAAGAACCCCGACACGTTGCGCGGTGCGGACGGGAGCCACTCGCGGTACGCCGCGAGGAGCTCGTCCGAGTCCTCGAGCGCCCAGAACGTCGGCCCCCCGACGATCGTCTCGAGCGGGTGCGCCCGGAACGTGAACTCGGTGACGACGCCGAAGTTGCCGCCCCCGCCGCGGATCGCCCAGAAGAGGTCGGGGTTGTCCTCGGCGCTCGCCGTCACCTTTGTGCCGTCGGCGAGCACCATCTCCGCCGAGAGCAGGTTGTCGATCGTCAGCCCGTGCCGGCGGGTCAGGTATCCGTGCCCTCCGCCGAGCGTGAGCCCTGCAACTCCGGTCGTCGAGATGATCCCGGTCGGCACCGCGAGCGAGTGAGGCTGGGTCGCCGCGTCGACCTCCTTCCACAGGCAGCCGCCTCCGACCCGCACCGTGGCGCTCTTCGGATCGACCGTGACCGACTTCATCGGCGAGAGGTCGATGACGACGCCGTCGTCGGCGCTTGCGAGCCCGCCCCAGTTGTGGCCGCCCCCGCGCACCGCGAGCGGGAGTCCGTGCTCGCGCGCGAAGCGGATCACGCCGGCGACCTCGTCGGGCGTCTCGCAGCGCACGATGAGCGCCGGACGCTTGTCGACCATCGCGTTGAAGAGCGCTCGCGCCTCGTCGTACTCGTTGTCGTCCGGGCCGATCAGGCGCCCGCCGAACGAGCTCAGCTGGTCGCGTGCGGCCTGGTGGGCCGAGAGGGTCGTACTCATGCGCATTCCTCCGTCTCGCAGGGGTCGTCGCCGAGCGTAGGGCGGCGCGCCTCGGCTGTCATGACCCGGCCTGACCGACTTCCGCCGGAGTCGGCGTATCTGCGCAATGATCAGAACTGATCATGGGCCAGGCGACGCCTCTCCCGGGCCCGCTCCGGCTGTTGCCCGCGTACGCGTTCGCAGGCCGCGCGCGCGAGCTCGCACAGCTGCGGGCGCTCCTGCCGCGCACCGTCGGCGAAGGACGGCGGGCGGCGCTCGTCGCCGGCGAGCCGGGCTCGGGCAAGAGCCGGCTCGTCCGCGAGCTCGCCGGAGAGCTCGCCGACGAAGGCGCGATCGTCCTCTACGGCGACTGCGACGCCGTCGTGGGGTCGCCGTACGCGCCGTTCGCCACGGCCCTCGCGGAGCTCGCACGCGGCGGCGGCGCTCGGGCCGGCGGTCCTCGACGGGCTCGGCGCCTCGAGGGCCGACCTCGCGCGGCTCGTCCCCGACCTCGCCCCGGCGGCCGCTCCATGCGCCGGGGCTCGTCGGACGCGGACGCCGAACGGCTGCGACTCCACACGGCAGTGACGGAGCTGCTGGTCGCCGTCTCGGGCGAGGCGCCCGTGCTGCTCGTGCTCGAGGACGTCCACTGGGCCGACGCGTCGACGCTCCTCCTCGTCCGCCACCTCGTCCGGTCCGGCGCCGCGGCCCGCATGCTGGTCGTGGCGACGTTCCGGGACACCGAGGCGGACGTCGCTGCCGAGCTCTCCGAGGCGCTCGTGGACGTGTACCGCACCGAGGGCGTGGTCCGGATCCGGCTCGGCGGGCTCGCAGACGCCGAGCTCTGCGGAGTTCATCCGCCTGGCCGCCGGAGCCGAGCCGACGGAGGAGCTCACCCGGCGTCGTGCGCGACCTCACCGGCGGCAACGCCTTCCTGGTCACCGAGCTCTGGCGCGAGCTCGTCGACGACGGGAGCCGTCGCGATCGGGCCGTCCGCGGCGCGGCTCGTGCGACCCGCGTCGGAGCTCGGGACGCCCGCAACCGTTCGCGAGGTCGCCAACCAGCGGCTCCAGCGGCTCTCCGCACCCGCCATCGAGCTGCTCGAGCTCGCAGCGGTCGCCGGCGCCGACTTCGAGCTCGCGACCATCCGCCACGCCGAGGTGCTGGAGGAGGCAACCCTGCTGGATGCGGTCGACGAGGCCGTCCGCGCCGGGCTGCTCGTCGAACGTCCTGGAACCGGGCTCGCGTACCGGTTCACGCACGAGCTCGTCCGACGGGCGGTCGTCGGGCGCCTCTCGCGCCTCGCGAACCGCCGAGCTCCACCTTCGTGTCGCGCGAGGCGCTCGAGCACGACGGCGTGCGTCCCGACCGGACAGCCGAGCTCGCCGCGCTCGCGTATCACTACGCTGCCGCGGCCCCGCTCGGCGACGTCGCACGCGCCGTCGAGTGAACCTCCTCGCCGCGGAGTCGGCGCTCAGCGGGCTCGCCTTCGACGAGGCCGGCCGCCGGTTCCGCACCGCCCTCGAGCTCGGGCTGGTCGACCCCGCCGCCCGCGCGGACGTGCTGCTACGCCTCGGCGACGCACGTCATCGCGCGGGCGACGCCGAGGAGGCGTTGGGCACCTTCCGCGAGGCAGCCGTCATCGCCCGCGAGCTCGGCGACGACGAGTTGCTCGCCCGCGCCGCGATCGGCTTCGAGGAGACCTGCTGGCGACCGGCGATCCACGACGCCGGCGCCGTCGAGCTGCTCGAGGAGGCGGCGGGCGCGCTCCCCGACGGCGACTCGCCCGCTCCGCGCGCGTGTGCTCGGCGGCCTCGCCCGGGCACGGACGCTCGGGGGCGATCCCGATCGTGGCATGGCGGTGCGCGAGGCGTCGATCGCGATGTCCCGCCGGCTCGGCGACGAGCGGAGCCTCGCGGAGACGCTCGCCGCAGCGTTCTGGTCACGGGGGCCGAGGACGAACGAGCGAGGTGTACGAGATGCTGCTCGAGTCGGTCGCCATCGCACGGACGCTCGATGACCTCGAGCTCGCCGGGAACGCGCTCGCCTGGCTCGTCCCGTCCGCCGTCTCGGTCTGCGACCACGACGCCGCGCGCGACCGGCTCGACGAGGCCTCTGCGACCGCACGGGCGCTCAGCGAGCCGTTCCTTCTCCACGTGACGGAGCACTACCGCTCCGCGCTCGCGCTCTGCGACGGCAACCTCGTCTCGGCCGAAAGCGCGGCGATGCGATCACACGAGTGGGGGCGGCTTCTAACCGCGCGGGATGCGTCGGGCTCGTACGGCATCCAGATGTTCGGCGTCCGGCGCGAGCAGGGTCGGCTCGCGGAGATCGCGCCGGTCATCCGCCTCCTCGGCGGCTCCGCACGCGACAGCGCCTGGGGGCCCGGCCTCATCGCTGTCCTCGCAGAGCTCGGCATGGTCGCCGACGCGCGCCGCGAGCTGGGCCGGCTGGTCGGGGACGGGATCGGCGCGCTGCGCCCGTCTCTGTGGGTCGCGGCGCTCGTGTACCTCACCGACGCATGCGCCGTGCTCCGGGACGAGGTGCTGGCGGAAACCCTCTATCGAGAGCTGCTGCCGCACGCGGGCTCGAACACGATGGTCGGGCACCTCGTCGCCTGCTACGGCGCCACCGACCGCTACCTCGGGATGAACGCGGCCGTTCTCGGGGAGTGGCAGCGCGCGGAGGAGCACTTCGAGTCGGCCCTCGCCCTCAACACGCGGCTGGGCGCGCGGACCTGGCTGGCGCACACGGCCCACGAGTACGGGCGGATGCTGCTCGCACGCAACGGCACCGGCGACCGCCAGCGCGCGCGGACGCAGCTCAGCATCGCGGTCGGCCTCGCCCGGACGATCGGGATGCCGACGCTCCTCGCCCGCATCGACGAGCTCCGCGCAGGGGTCGACCCGGTGGCCGAGCTTCCCGACGGGCTGAGCGCGCGCGAGCTCGACATCCTCGTCGAGCTCGCGCGGGGGCGCTCGAACCGCGAGATCGGCCGCGTCCTCCACATCAGCGAGCACACGGCCGCGAACCATGTCCGCTCGATCCTTCGCAAGACGCGGAGCACCAACCGGACGGAGGCGGCGGCCTACGCGCACCGCAGGGGCCTCGTGCGGGACTGAGCGGACGCGCTACCATCGGCCGATGCCGCTCTACGTCATCGAGCGCGCGTTCGCCGAGCAGCTCGAGCTCGTCGGCGACGACGTCCGGCTGATCGAGGAGATCAACGACGACGAGGGGGTCAGCTGGCTGTTCTCGTTCATCTCGGCCGACCGCCTGCACACGTACTGCCTCTACGAGGCTCCGTCACCGGACGCGATCGTCGCGGCCGCGCGCCGGGCGAACGTCCCGGCCGACAAGATCGTCGAGGTGAGCAAGTTCGTGCCGGCCGAGTCGCTGGCCGGTTGAGGACGCCGATCGGCTCGTAGACTTCGGGCGTGCCCTGGGACGTCCTGAGCGACGAGCAGCGGGAGCTCCGGGAGCTCGTCCGGACGCTCGCGCGCGAGCGCATCGCGCCGCGCGCAGCGGAGATCGACGCCACCCACGAGTTCCCCTGGGACATCGTCGAGCTGTATCGCGACCAGGGCATCTTCGGCCTCCTCTTCGACGAGGAGCACGGAGGAACCGGCACCGGCACGCTGCTCGCGCTGATCGCGATCGAGGAGGTCTCGAAGGTCTGCGCGACGAGCGGCCTGATCCTCGCCGTGCAGGAGCTCGGCTCGCTCGGGCTCAAGCTCGGCGGCACCGACGAGCAGCGTGCCGAGTGGCTCCCACGGCTCGCGTCGGGCGAGGTTCTGGCCGCCTACGCGCTGACCGAGGCCGGGTCGGGCTCCGACTCCGCCGCGATGCGCACGACCGCACGTCGGGACGACGGCGAGTACGTGCTCGACGGCTCCAAGCGCTTCATCACGAACGCCGGCGTCGCCGGCCTCTACACGGTTTTCGCAAAGACCGACCCCGAGGGGGGCCACGACGGCATCTCGGCATTCGTCGTCGAGGGCGGGACCCCGGGCTTCGAGGTGTCGCGGCTCGAGGAGAAGATGGGGATCGCAGGCTCGACGACCGGCGAGCTCGTGTTCGACGGCTGCCGGATCCCCGATGCGAACCGGCTCGGGGAGGAGGGGACGGGGTTCAGGCTCGCCATGCGGATCCTCGACCGCTCGCGACCCGGCGTGGCCGCCCAGGCGCTCGGGATCGCCCAGGGCGCGACCGACTACGCCCTCGAGTACGCCCGCACGCGCGAGACGATGGGGAAGCCGATCGCGGAGCATCAGCTGATCGCAGCGAAGCTCGCGGACATGGAGACGACGACCGAGGCGGCGCGCGGCGTGCTCTACCGCTTCGCGCAGATGGCCGACGCGGGCGTCCCCGAGAGCGAGCTGACGAAGGCCTCGGCGATGGCGAAGCTCATCTGCGGCGACGTCGCGATGGAGGTCACGACCGAGGCGGTGCAGATCCTCGGCGGCTACGGGTACGTCAAGGAGTACCCGGTGGAGCGCTTCATGCGCGACGCGAAGATCACGCAGATCTACGAGGGCACCCAGGAGGTGCAGCGACTCGTGATCGCGCGCGAGATGCTCAGGGAGAGCCGCGCCTTCCTGCTCGCCGGCGTCGCCTAGAAGCGTCGCGGAATGCCGCGAGCGCCGTGTTGTCCGGAATCGGTACCTGGTACCGATCTCTGTCAAGGGGAAGTCGTGCCGATTTCGTGCCGATCGCTTCACGCGAACGGATCGACGCACCAAAGCCACTTCGTGGTATCTCTCCGGTCGGGCAGCCGGCTCCTCGGGCCGCGTCGCGCCCGGCCACTTGACAGAATCGGTACCTGACACCGGTGCCCTTTCAGCTGCTACGCGCCCGCCAGAACGGCGCCGATCCCGCGCACGGCCTGCCGGATCCGGTACTCGTTCTCGACGAGCGCGAAGCGGACGAACCCCTCGCCGCCCGGGCCGAAGCCGACGCCGGGCGACAAGGCGACACGCCCTTCGCGGGCGAGGAACGCAGGTCCAGGTTCCCGAAGCCGAGGTCGACGACGTCCTCGCCGGCCCGGCGCAGCTCGAGCGTCAGGTCGCGGATCGTCGCGAAGACGCACGGCGGCAGCGAGCCGATCCGGCGGAGCTCCATCGCTCAGTTCTAGCCGGTCTGCAGCTGGAGCTTCGCGCCTCTACGACAGAATGTAACACCTGGAACAATTCCTGGCAGGGCCGACGGCGGTGCGTATGGTGGCCCGCCATGACCACCCTCGAGCACGTTCTCTGGATCGGCGGCGCAAGCGGCGCCGGCAAGACGACGCTCGCCACGAGGCTCGCGCGACGGCACGGGCTCCGGTGGTACTCGGCGGACGCCCACACCTGGGAGCACCGTGACGCGGCGCTTCGTGCGGGCAACGAGGCGGCGGCGCGATGGGAGGCGATGACGCCCGAGGAGCGGTACTCGACGGCGGTCGACGACCCCGTCCAGCTCGTGGCGCTGAACCTCGACCTCGAGCGTGGCCCCATGATCGTCGACGATCTGAGGCGGCTTCCGGCGGCACCGCTGATCGTCGCGGACGGGTCGACCGTGCTGCCCGAGCTCGTCGCGCAGGGACATGCCCGCACCGACCGCTCGGTGTGGCTGATCCCGACGTTCGAGGGTCATCGCGCCTACCACGAGGCGCACGGCATGGCACATCTCGTCGAGTACCGCTGGCTCGTCATCGAGGAGGTCGAGCGTCAGGCGGCGGCGCACGACGTGAACGTCCTCCGCGTCGACGAGGGCCTCGGCCCGGACGACGCGCTTGCCGCCGTCGAGAAGCTTCTTACCGACGCGCTCGCGGAGGGGCCACGCGCTGAGACGCAGGAGGAGCGGCGCGCCCTCGTCCGGTACGCGAACGAGGCGCTCGTCGAGCAGGCGAGGGCCTACCTCGCCCGTCCGTGGGCGAACGGGGACGAGGCGACGTTCACCCGCGAGTTCCGCTGCGAGTGCGACGACCCGGAATGCGGCGAGGTCGTCGCCTTGGCCGTGGCCGACTACGCGCCCGGGGTCACCGCACACGGATGACGCTGCAGGATCAGCCGGTGTTCCGGAGCGCGGCGGCGATGCCCGCGATCGAGCGCAGCAGCGGTCGGGTCGCCGCCTCGTCGCCGGCCCGGTGCGCGGCGAGGAGCTCGACCTGGATCGCGTTCATCGGGTCGACGTACGGGTTGCGCAGCCGGATCGAGCGCTGGACGACAGGGTGCCGGTCGAGCAGGTCGCGGGACTCCACCACGGCGAGAACGGCCGCGACCGTGCGCGCATGCTCCTCCTCGATCATGCCCCAGAGCCGGTCGCGCGTCGGGCCTGCCGGGACGAGACGGAGATACCCGCGCGCGATCTCGATCGACGACTTCGCAAGCGTCATCTCGAGGTTCTCGACGAACGTCCGGACGAACGGCCAGTCGCGGTAGAGGCGGCGGAGCTCGCCGAGCGACCCGTCGACGATCGCTCCGGCGAGTGCCGTCCCGCAGCCGTACCAGGCGGGCAGGAGGCAGCGGTTCTGCGTCCAGGCGAAGACCCACGGGATCGCGCGGAGCCCCGCGAGCTCGTCACGCCCCGGTGCGTCGGGGCGCGACGCCGGGCGCGACCCGATCGACATCAAGGCGAGCTCGTCCACGGGCGTGAACGAGCGGAAGAACGCGGGCAGGTCGTCGTCCTCCCAGACGAGCGCGCGGTACGCGCGCCGCGAGGCGTCGGCGAGCGACTCCAGCAGCTCGCGGGCGGCCGTGTCGGGGACCGACAGCGCCTCGGTTCCGGGTGAGGTCGTGAGCAGCGTCGCGGCGACGGCCGCCTCGAGGTTCCGCTCCGCGAGGCCGTGCAGGCCGTACTTGAACGAGATCGTCTCGCCCTGCTCGGTCAGCCGGAGCCGGCCCGAGACCGCGCCCGCGGGTTGGGCGAGGATCGAGGCGTGGGTCGGTCCGCCGCCGCGCCCGGTGCTGCCGCCGCGGCCGTGGAAGAACGTCAACGCGACCCCGCGCGCGCCGGCGAGTGCGACGAGCTTCTCCTGGGCGGCATGGATCTCCCACTGGGCGGCGAGCGCGCCGCCGTCCTTCCCCGAGTCGGAGTACCCGACCATCACCTCGAGCGCGTCTCGCGGGCTCGCGTCGAGCAGCTCTGCGATGAGCTCGGGTGCGCCCCGGAGGTCGTCGATCGTCTCGAGGAGCGGCACGACCCGCAGCCGGCAGCCCGCGTCTGCCACGAGGCGCTCCGCCGCGAGGACGTCCTTGGCTGACGACGTCATGGAGAGGACGAGCCGGCCGACCGCCTCGTCGCCGAAGCGCGACTGCGCCGAGGTGGCCGCCTCGAGGGCCTGGACGAGCCGCGGTCCGCGGTCGCGGACCTCCTCGACGTGCGCGCGAAGGTCGAGGGACGCGAGGTGGAGGCCGAAGACCTCGACGCGCGTCCGCAGGTCGGCCAGCGCGCCGTCGGCGATCGCACCCGCGCGGTGCGCGCGGAGGGCTCCGTCGAGGCGCCGGAGGTCCGCAGCGAGCTCGTCAGCCGTGCGGTAGCCGTCGGCGCGGAGGCGCTCCCAGATCCCCGTGAGGAAGGCGCGGTACGGCTCGTCCGCATCCGTGCCGAGCTCGGGGACGGGCCCGGCGACCTCCGTCGACATGCCCCAGGCGACCGCCAGAGCGCGGACGTCGCGCATCAGCAGCTCGCGCGCGAGCTCGCGCGCCCGTTCGGTCGCCGCGCGCACGGTCTCCGCCCCGGTCGAGGGGTTCCCGTCCATGTCGCCGCCGATCCAGGTGCCGAAGCGGAGCGGCGCGGGCGCATCGGGGATCTCGTGGCGGAGCGCGCGGACGACGGCGGGGACGGCCTGCCAGAGCGACGTCTCGAAGAACCACAGACCGGCGCGGATCTCGTCGACCACGCGGGGACGCGTCGTGCGGACCGGATCGGTCTGCCAGAGCGCCGTGATCTCGGCATGGAGCCCGGCGACGACACGCTCGCGGCGAAGCGGTGTCAGCCACGGATCGTCGAGCGCGCGCAGGCGGCGGGCAATGCGCTGATGGGCGGCGAGGACGGTTCGCCGGGTCGCCTCGGTCGGGTGGGCCGTTAGCACGGGCTCGACGTGGAGCCGACGCGCGGCTTCGGTGAGCTCGTTGCCGGTCACGCCCGCGGCGCCGAGCAGCTCGACGGCGTCGGCGATCGACTCGCGGGCGACGGCGCCCTCGCGCTCGTAGTCGCGGCGGCGGCGGACGCGGTGGTGCTGCTCGGCGATGTTGGCGAGCTGGAAGAAGAGCGAGAACGCGGCGAGGACGCGATCCTTGGTCGCGATGTCGAGGCCTGCGACCGCGTCGTCGAGCTCCCCGTGGTCGCCGCCCGTCCGGGCGCTGCGGGCGAGCGCGCGGATGCGCTCCTCGAGTGCGAGAAACGCGTCGCCCTCCTGCTCGACGAGCACCTGCCCGAGCAGATCGCCGAGGAGGTGGACGTCGGCACGCAGCGGCTCGACCGCAGTGGAGTGCGCCATCGTCCCCAGTTCTACGCGCTGAGGGCCGCGAGCGGAGCGAGTGACGCGGCGAGCCCGACCACCTCGCCCACGACGACGAGCGCGGGGCCGGGCAGGCCGGAGGCGAGGGCGGGCAGCTCGGCGAGCGGCCCGGTGACGACCTCCTGCTCGGGCAGCGTTCCGCGGGAGACGACGGCGGCGGGAGTTTCGGCAGGAAGGCCGGCGGCGATCAGCCCGGCCGCCAGCGCGGGGAGCCGCGCGAGCCCCATGAACAGGACGAGCGTCCCGCCCGTCGCGGCGAGCGCGTCGTAGTCCGGCTCCGAGCCATCGGCCGCGTGCGCCGTCGCGATCGTGACGCGGTCGGAAAGGCCGCGGTGCGTGACGGGGATCCAGGCGGCGGCCGGGACTGCCGCGATCGACGAGATGCCCGGGACGACGTCGTAGTCGATCCCCGCATCGCGGAGCACCTCGAGCTCCTCGCTCCCGCGGCCGAAGACGAACGGGTCGCCGCCCTTGAGGCGCACGACGTCGAGGTCGCGCCCGAGCTCGACGAGGAGGCGGTCGACCTGCTGCCTGCGTCAGCCCGTCGCGGCAGATGCGGAGCGCGTCGGCCGGCGCCTCGTCGACGAGCTCCTCCGAGACGAGCCGGTCGTAGACGACGGCGTCGCAGGCGCGCAGGCGCTCGAGCCCGCGGACGGTGATCAGGCCGGGATCGCCAGGCCCCGCGCCGACGAGCGTGACGCTCATCGAAGCTCTGCCTCGACGAGCTGCTGGAAGTAGTCGCGTCGCTCCTCGTACGTCTCGAAGGTCTCCTTCGCCCATGGGCGCAGGTCGCGGAGGCGTCGCGCCAGCGTCGCGTGCTCGGGGCGAACGACGTCGGCGATGTCGTCCCGGAGCCGCTGCGCGAGCGCAGGCGACGCGCCCCCGGTCGAGATGGCGACCGCGATCGGGTCGACGCGGTGCACGGCGGGGAGGATGAAGCTGCAGAGCTCGGGGACGTCGACGACGTTGCACAGCATCCCGCGCGCCTCGGCGTCGTCGAACACCCGCCGGTTGACGGAGGTCGTCGAGGTGGCCGCCACCACGAGGAAGTGCCCCTCGAGGTCGTCGGCGCGGTAGGGGCGACGGCGAAGCACGATGCCGGGCTGCTCCAGCTCGTGTGCGATCTCCGGGGCGACGATCGTCACGCGGGCCCCACAGGTGAGCAGCCCTCCGACCTTCTCGAGCGCGACCGGCCCGCCGCCCACGACGAGCACGTCGCGGCCCTCGAGGTCGAGGCACGCCATGTAGTAGCGCTTCTCGCCGGGCACGCGCTCAGGCCTCCACGCTCGCGAGGCGCGCACCCTGCCGGTCGAGGTGCACCTTCAGCTGGACGCCGCCGGCCGCCACGGTGAGGCTGAAGGCGCCGGGGCCGACGGCGGTCAGCGCGACGCTCTCCAGGGTCCGCCCCTGGAGCCCAGACAGCGCCTCGCCGACCGCCGCCGCGCTCTGCGCGAGCTCGACGCCGCCCGGGAGCTTGCGGTAGAGCCGGAGCAGCGCCTGCTCGCCGCCGGGCCCGTAGAGCGCTCGGATACGACCCGACTGCAGGGCGATCGTCACCAGCCGCTCGAGCTCGGCGACCTCGTCGGGCTCGACGGCACCGTCGTCCTCGATCGACTCGCGCAGCGCGTCGAGCCGCTCGCGGTAGCCGTCGTCCTGAACGGCCGCCCGCACGGCGTCGACCTCCGCGAGCGCGACCTCGCGTTCCTCGCCTCGGAGCGCGAGCGCCGTCACGCGTGCGCCTCGTCACCGAGGATCGCGTGGAGCTCGTGCTCGAAGCCGCCGGTCTCGATCGCGCAGTGCATGCCGCACTCCTTCGGGGCGTTGGACTCCCACCACCACCGTCCTGCGCGCGTCGGCTCGCCGGGCGCGATGGCGCGCGTGCAGGGCGAGCAGCCGATCGAGGTGTAGCCCTTCGCGTAGAGCCCGTGGACCGGCACGTCGTTCTCGCGGAGGTAGTCCCAGACCTCGTCCTCGGTCCACTCGGCGAGCGGGTTCAGCTTCACGATCGCGTCGTGGTCGTGGTCGATCTCCACCTTGCGGATGTCCGACCGGGAGGCCCACTGGTCGCGGCGCAGGCCCGTCACCCACGCGTCGAGGCCGGCGAGCGCGCGGTTGAGCGGCTGCACCTTGCGGACGTTGCAGCAGAGGAGCCGCAGCTCGACCGACTGTCGGAAGAGGTTCGGCCCGTTGCGGTCGACGAGCCGCTGGACCTGCTCGGCCTCCGGCGAGAGGAGCTCGAGCCGGAGCCCGGGGTATCGCTCGCGGAGCGCCTCGATCAGGTCGAAGGTCTCCTGCGGCAGGCGACCGGTGTCGATCGAGAAGACGCGTACCGGCGGGATCGATGCGGTACGCCATGTCGATGAGCGCGACGTCGCCCTTCCTGGAACGCCGTGGAGAGGGAGAGGCCGTCGCCGTAGCGGTCGAGCGCCCACTCCAGCAGCTCCCACGGCTCGCGTCCCTCGAACTCGACCGACAGCTCGCCGGCCTCGAAATCGTCAAGTAGCTCGACCGTGCTCATGCAGCCTCCTCTCTCGCAGCCCGGGCCTTCGCCGGCTCGCGGCCTGCGAGCTCGCCCAGCTCGTCGTCGTCGACCCGGTCGCAGAACGACCGGAAGTCCTCGCCGTCCACGCGTCGCTCGAGCCAGCCCGACACCAGGCGGCCGACGAGCTCGTCGAGGTCCTGCGTCGGGACCCGGCGGAACACGGGTCGGCCGATCGCGGGCCGCGGCCCGAGCGCCCCTCGGAGGTAGACGTCGAAGGCCTGCTGGCGCTTGCCCTCCTCGTCCCGCGCGGTGGTGCCCTGGAAGCCGAGATCGCCGACCCAGTGCTGCGCGCACGCGTGCGGGCACCCGTCGAGGTGCAGGCGGAGCGGCGCGACGTCGTCGCCGAAGCGCGCCTCGAGCGCGTCGACGAGCGAGGCGAGGCGGGTCTTCGTCTCGGTCACGGAGTAGTTGCAGTGCGGCTCGCCGGTGCACGCGATCGAGCCGCCGCGGATCGGGTTCGTGTCGAGCGGCAGCCCGAGGGCGCGCAGGCGGGTGACGGTGGCGTCGACGGCGTCGTCGGGGATGTTTGCGAGCACGAGGTTCTGCTGCCGCGTCACGCGGGCCTCGCCGCCGAGCTCGTCGAGGAGCGCGCCGATCGCGAGCAGCTGCTCGCCCGAGACGAGCCCGAGGTGGACAGGAATGCCGATCGCCGTCAGCCCGTGCTGCTTCTGCGGCTGTACCCCGACGTGGTCGGCGAACTGACCGTCGAGCGGCGGGAGCGGGAAGTCCGGTAGCGCGTACCCGAGGCGCCGCTCGACCTCGGCGCGCATCCCCTCGGGCCCGAGGTCGTCGACCATGAACTTCATGCGCGACTTGACGCGCGAGACTCGATAGCGCAGGTCCTCGCGCCACGCGTCGAGGAGCGCGCGCAGCACCGGGATCGCCTCGTCCGGCCGGACGAAGACGCCGAGGTCGCGTGCGATGCGGGGCACGGACGAGAGCCCTCCGCCCACGAGCACGCCGAACCCGGGCTCGCCCTCGCGGAGGACGCCGACGAGCGAGATGCAGTTGATCTCCGGCGCGAAGCAGCGGTCGGCGCAGGCGCCGATCGCGATCTTGTGCTTGCGGGGCAGGTCGACGTAGTCCGGATGGCCGGTGAAGAAGGCATGTGCCTCCTCGACGACGGGCGTCGCGTCGAAGAGCTCGTCGTGCGCGATGCCGGCGACGGGGCAGCCGGTGATCGCGCGGACGGCGTCGCCGCAGCCGCCGAGGCTCGTCAGCCCGGCCGCGTGGAGCTTCTCGAAGACATCGGGGAGCTCGGCCAGGCGAAGGTAGTGGAGCTGCACGTTCTGGCGCGTGGTGAGCTCGGCCTCACCCTTGCCGTGGTCGATCGAGAGCTGCCCGATCGTCTGCAGCTGCGCCGGCGTGAGGCGTCCCGCGGCGAGCTTGATGCGGAGCATGAAGGTGCCGACCTTCGGCTTGTCGTGGTAGAGGCCCCACCACTTGAGCCGGACGATGTCCTCCTCGGGGACGTCGGCATAGCCCGCTGCGATGAGGGCGGGGAGCTCGTCGAGCATCCCGAGCGGGCTCTTCTCTCGCTTCAGCCGCTCGACGCCGTTCCGCTTGAGAACGAGCTCCAGCGTGGGCGGGTCGGCGGTCGCTCCGCGGCCGGGTGCCGTGCCTGCCATCCCGTGCTCCTCTCGGTCGCCGTCTCGGTCGTCCCGGAGGGTTCAACGGGTGCGATCGCCGTCGGGCGGTCGCGTCGCGGTTGCCATCTACCCGCTTGCCGCTCCGGGGGGAGGCTTGCGGCTGGACGTCGCACCTGGCGGGCCGGAGCCCCGGTTGCGGCGGTGTCGTCGGGCCAGATCCCTCGACCGCTCGCGATGGCTAACGCTTCAATACGTATAGCAACGTTACTTCAGTCGCGCAAGTAACGGTCGCGTCAACCGGGGCAAACGCCCCGAGACGCACTACAACCACCCCCAGGGGCACCCCCCGTGCCCTGATGTCACGTTATCGGCGAATGCGTGACGGATGGGTGACTGCTTCGTGTCGACAGTGCGCCGACTCGTGTGTGCCCCGGTTCGTCCTTGCGCCGCTCGGAGGCAGCGCGAGGCCGCTGCCCTGAAACCGCTGCCGACCGGGTCGAGCGACGAGTCGCAGGCGAGCGCCCGCCGAAGCGACCGGGGCCAGCGGGGATGCCTAGACGGTTGCGATTTCGGTCTTGCTTGCCCAGTACCGGTTCAGCGCGCCCTGCACCTTGATGAACCAGACGAACGCGCCGATGAGCGGGAGCAGGATCCAGAGCCCTGTCCAACCGCTGAACGGCGCCTCGCGCCCGTCCGCCTTGAACATCTTCCCGACCTCGGAGGGGATCAGGAACCACGTGACCGGGGAGAGCAGGAAATAGATGACGAAGCCGAGGACGCCGCCGACGCCGATGCCCGAGTGGTCCTTGACCTCTTCCTGGGTCTTGAACACCCAGTAGAAGGTGTAGATGCCGAGAGTGATGATCGCCATGAGGATCGCAAAGCCGATCCCGCGCTGCTTGCCCGGAGGGCCGCTGGTGGACGCTTGGGTGCTCATGCATCCGGATTCTGCCTCGCCGGCCGGAGGCCTGCGCCCTCGGCGAGCACGCGGGCTGCGGGTGGCGTCGCGAGCGGGTACCGGTTGCGGACCTCGTCGACGTAGGTGGCGAGGGCGTCGGCCATCACGGGATCCTCGATCTCGAGGACGTTCTCGGCGTTCCGCTCGCCCGAGCGCGAGAAGTTGAACGAGCCGACGAACGACACGTCGTCGGCCACCACGACCTTCGCATGCATGAAGTCCTGGACGGCGCCGGGGGACCACGGCGTCGACGGCTTGCCGGAGAACGCGCCGGCGGTGACGATCGTGTCGAGGAGCGGGATCTTCCACGCGCTGACGCCGTTTCGCCCCCACTGACGGAAGACGTCGTCGGACTGCGTGTCGTCGACGACGCCGGCGACGTCGCAGCGGCGCTCGTTGACGACCTCGACGAGCGTGCCGAGGATCGGGCCGGCAGTGAGCACCGGCGACGCGATGCGAATCCGCCTGCGCGCACGACCGAGGTGCTTCGCGACGCGATGCGAGAGCGCGTCGCCGTGGCCGGGCGTGAACCACGGGCGGACGGTGATGCCGCAGTCGAGCGCGACGGGACGGGGCTCGACGGTGCCGGTGCTCTCGACGGTGCCGCGCTCCCAGAGCTCGTCGAACGCGAGCCCGTATGCGAGCGCGAGCCGCTCGGCGCCCAGCACGCGGACGACGACGTTCTCCTGGCGCGTCCACGAGTCCTCGGTCCAGTTCATCGACCCCGTCCACACGTCGCGGGCGTCGCGCACGCAGAACTTGTGGTGCATGAGGTCCGGGATACCCGCGATCCCGCGCGTCTCGACGGGCAGCGCCTCGATTGCTTCGGGCCGCGTCTCCGGTGGCGGCGGCACAGGGATCGGCCCGGGATGGTCGACGTTGTAGAGGAGCCGCACGCGGACGCCGCGCTGCTGCGCTGCGAGCAGCGACGCGAGGACGAGCGCCCCGGCCTCCGTCTCGAGGCGCACGTCGTAGAGGGCCAGGTCGAGGCTCTGGCGCGCGGCGTTGAGGAACGTCGCGATCTCGGCTGCCACGCGTCCCGCGGGCTGGCCGCCGTCGGTGAGCGTCGTGAGCTCGACCTGCACGCGTCGCGCCGCGTTACGAGGCTGCGCGCGCCCGCATCTCGGCCTTGTGCGCCCGCTTTCGGCGACGTTACACCTCTATGGCCGGGACGATCCGTCCCGTGGCGATACCGGCGCGTCGGCAGGTCTCGCCGACGGCCTCCTCGGTCGTCGCCTCGAAGATGTGGAAGCACGTCTCGTCATCGGGGAGCAGGGTGGTGCGCACGTAGCGGACCGGCGTGCCTTCACGTGTGAGCTCCTCGGCTGCGGTGCGAGCGTCCCGCGCTGCTGAATGAGCCTTCCGCGCCTGGGAGCGGGGGATGTACGACTCGGCGAGGTACCTCGGCATCGGGAGCACCCTCCTTCGAACGGGCCGGGCCGGGGGGAAGCCCCGGCCCGGCTAGCGGCGGCCCGGCCGGCGGACGACGACCGGTGCACCGGCGTGGTGAGGTCTCGGTCCGGCTACTCCTGTTTTCGGAGCGTTTGCATCGAGTTGGCGTTGACGTAGTCGGCGATCGCTGCGCCGGCGGCGTCGCTGATCGCAACCGTGCTGGGGTAGTGCATCCCGCCCCAGATCCGGGCGTTGTTTCCGTCGGCTCGCGCTTGCGAGATGCTGGCGTATGTCTTGTTGGGCAGCCCCGCCGTCGTCAGCGTGAATGTCTGGACGTCTTCGAAGTGACTCGTGAGTACGGTCGCCGCGGCGCCGTTGAGGGCCGGGTGGCCGGCCGGATATTCCGGATGCGAGGGTGTGGTGACGAGCGGGAGCCAGGCGGGATCGGGCGTTGTCTCGGCGATACCGTCCGCGTCGGCAAGCGTGATCGCCGTCAGTGGCCGCCAGGTCACTGCGGCCGGATCGGCGCCGTAGTGTCGCTTCGCGCTCCAGATCGTGAATGCCGTGTCGGCCATGGCGACGTTCAGGAGAGCGAGCAGCCGATTGCTGTTGGACATCGACACATGGGTGGCACGGGCGATCTGGTTGGCCGCCTGATTCCAGTGGACGCTGGCGTTGCCCTCCCAGAAGGGCGCGAGCTCGGTCTGAGCGTCCGTACGCGTCGAGCCGGTTCGGCGACCCAGCGCCTTGACGGAGTCGAAGTCCGCGGCATACGTCGCGCTCGCGAGATCTCGCGGCGGATCGGGCCGGAACTGCGTGTTGCTGGCGACGACGAACGGCGCCGTGAATGCCAGCCCCTGCGCGCTCATCATCGTGGCGGGCGGTATCGGGCGCCACTGGCCGATGGCGGTGCCTCCGATGAACGGCGGGTAGCTCGCGCTGAAGCCGTCTGCGGTGCGCCACGCGAGCACGGCCTGCGCGACCTGGGTGCCCCATGCGATGCCGCGCTCCCGTGCCTGGCCTCCGTCTCCGCCGTCGTCGCTGAGCGTCGCGAGCGAAGCCGCGTAGCTGTCAGACAGCTGTGTCGCACGAGAGGGAAACAGCCCGACCAGCGCCGTATAGGCAGCGGCCACTACCGCCGCTCGGCGCGACGCACCGGGAGGAACGAGGCTCGTTCCGTTGCCGTCGACGTTCTGCACAAACAACGGCGTGTAGCGGCGCTCGATCCCGTTGTAGGCGTCGAAAATGGCTGTGTGAACGATGGCCCCGAGGCGTTGACTTGACGAGTTGGCCGTGTTGGTCGCAACGAGCGTCTCGACGAAGATCTGGTTCCACTCCAACACCTGGTCTGGGTGCGGTTCCGACGCTTGCGACGTCCTAGCGTTGGCACCCGGGCTTCCGAGTGCAATCGCTGCGGACACTGCGGAGAGAATCGCGATCCCGCTCGCGGCAACAAGGAGTCTCCTCCGGAGGTTCATAGCCCTCCCCCTTCTGTTCGCTGATGTCACAGAGAGAGGCTGGCCTCGAGCGACCCCGTGCGAAAGCTGGATATCCCTACAGTTTGCCGCCGAGCGCGTTAACGCTCCTGAGCGAGCCGATGCGCGAGCTCTGAGCGGGAGCGGACCCCGAGCTTCCGATAGACGCGGGTCAGCGCGCCTTCGACGGTGTGCACGGTGACGAAGAGGGCCGCGGCGACCTCACGGTTGGTGCGGCCCTCTGCCACGAGCGCCGCGATCCGGCTTTCAGCCTCCGTCAGCTCACCGCGCCCGGGTGCGCGCCCACCGATCCGCGCCAGCTCGGTCCTCGCCTGCTCGGCCCAAAGCGGGGCGCCGAGCCGCTCGAAGATGGCCAGCGCGTGCTCGAGCGTCTGGCGAGCCGCGCCCCGCTGCTTCGCTCGCCGCTGCGTGACCCCGAGCGCGAGCAGGGTACGCGCGTGCTGGAACGGATCCTGAGTCCGCGCATGCTCGGTGAGCGCGTGCTCGAAGCCCGTCTGGGCCCCCGTGAAATCGCCGCGCGCGGCGAGGAGGAGCGCACGGCAGCGGGCCGTGATCGCCAGCGCCCACGAGCGGTCGAGCGCCCGGGCGCGCCTCTCCCACGGTACGAGCTTGCGCTCGGCTTCCGCCAGTTCGCCGACCGCGATCAGCGCCTCCAGCGTGTCCGCCAGATCCAAGCGATGGCCCGGCTCGAGCACGCGAACGCTGTCACGGATCTCCCATGCATGTTCGAGGTGCTCGAGCGCTGCCGCTGCATCGCCGAGCGAGAGCTCGATGAAGCCGAGCACCCAGCGATGGCCCGATTGGCCGATGCGAAGGCCGTGCTCTTCCGCGAGTGTCAGCGCCCGCTCCGACCGATCGCGCGCGTCCTGGATTCGACCCTGGTGCGCCGCGATTAGCGCCGCCGGCAGTTCAGACATCGGCTGACCCCCCTCACGGCCGAACTGCGCCCGAAGCGCGAGCGAGTCGGCCGCGTACCGGGCGCCCAGCTCCCAGTTGCCGGCGCGCCACTCGAGGAGGCTGAGCAACCACAGGGCACCGGCCTCTTCGACGTCGTCCCGCGCGTTCAGAGCTTCGCGCCGACCTTCGAGCAGGGGTCGGGCGCGGTCGAGCTCACCCGACCAGACGAGCTGGAACGCGAGGACGTTCGTCGCCTCACCGGCGAGCGGCCCCTGCGGCAAGGTCCGCTCGAGCTCGAGCGCCTCCTCCATCCGCTCGTGCGGGATGCCTCGCCCGCCGCGGAAGTGTAGGAGCCCAAAAGTGGCCAGTGCCCTGTATCTGAGCATGTCGTCCCCAGCATCCGACGCAGCCTCGATCGCCAGCTCGGCGTGCGTCAGACCACCGTGCCGCTCCTCTGTGACCATCACGAGGCCGGCGAGGTTGAGGTGAATCTCGGCCATAAGGGCCGAGTCGCCCTCTGCCTCGGCGAGCGCTTCGCGGTAGAGGTCGATCGCTTTGCGCTCCTCCGCCACCGCATCGGCTAAGTGCACGAGAACCGCGGCTCGCGCCAACCCCGAAGGAGCGGTTGCAAGCGCCTCCTCGAGCAGGGCGATCGCGACACCGCCGTCGCCCGCTTGGCAGAGCCTGTCGGCGCAGTCGAGGATGCGCCGGCGCATGTTGTCGACATCATCGGCAGGCGTCAGCCGGACGGCGAGCTCGGCCAGTTCGGCGGCGGCAGCGGCTGCCCCTCGTGCGTGCGCGCTCTCTGCCGCCTCCTCGACCCTGGCCGCGATCTCGCGGCTCGGCTGGTCGGTGGCGAGCGCGAGATGCCGGGCTCGCTCCTCCGTGCTCGGAGCGACCCGGGCGAGCCGCGCGTGGAGCGATCGCCGTCGCGCCGGTGTGGCGCGTGACCAGACCGCCGAGCGGAGCAGCGGATGGGTGAAGCGGAGCCGCTCCCCATCGACCTCCAGGATTCGGGCCTCGATCGCGTCGCTCAGACCGGTCTCGGCCGGGCGGCCGGCGGCCGCCTCGACGAGGCGCACCGTCGGGTCGGCGACCGCGGCCACGACGCGGGCCACCTCCACCCCGTCCGGACCGAGAAGCTCGACGCGCTCGAGCACGATCTCTTCCAGATTCGAGGGGAGCGGCAGCTCCTCCCCGGGAGCCACCCGAACGCCCCGTCGCTGCAACGCCCCTGCGAGCTCGAGGGCGAAGAACGGATTTCCCGCCGCCGTCTTCCAGATGCGCATAAGCGTCGGTCGGGGAAGCGCGGCGCCGCCTCGGGTTCGCAGCAGCTCGTGCAGCGCGCCGACACTGAGCGGGCCGAGTTCGATGCGGCGGAGCCGCTCAGCGGGCATGTCCCTCTCGAGCCAGAGCGGCACCTCGTCGCGAGCGGTCAGAATCGCGCTGACCGGCTCCATGTCGAGGCGGGACAGAGCGAATCGAAGCATCGCAAGCGACGGTGCGTCGAGCCACTGGACGTCGTCGATCGCGAGTAACAGCTGGTTGTCGGCGGCGAGCGTCCGCAAGGTGCTCAGGAGAGCGAATGCAACAACGCCCTCCTCGACCGTTGAGCCCTCGGGCTCCGAGAGCGCGAGCGCGGCCTCGAGCGCCCGCCGCTGCGGCCGCGGCAACTGCGGCAGCACGTCTGCAAGGGCTGCTCCGATCAGGTCGGATAACCCGACGAACGAAAAACGCGCCTCCGCCTCGACCGGTCGGCAGGAAAGCACCCTGTATCCGCGCTCCCTCGCCGCCTCGATGCCCGCGAGCCACAGCGTTGTCTTGCCGATCCCGGCCTCGCCGACGAGTACGGCGGCTGCGGGCAGCTCTCCGGGCGACTCGAGGAGATCGAGGAGAGCGGCGAGCTCGTCCTCCCTGCCTGGAAGGTGAGGGACGCTGACTGCCACGCCTAACTCTCTGAGAATTGCACGACCGGGCGCCACATGCTGGTACGCGGCGGAGAGCGGCTCATGCGGCAGATGGCGGCCACGGCTCCCTGATCCAGGCTCCGGGCCGAGGCGCGCACGCGAGGGATTCCCCGACCGGCCTCCACCCCACTGGAAGCGCGCTCCGGCGGACACGCACGCGGTTCGTCGGACCTGTGCGCCTTCAAAGTGACCAGAAGGTCGGTTTCGGCGTGATCACGTGTGTCAGCGGAGCCGTGTACTCCGCGACCCTGACTTCGGCTGAGTCCAACCCGTCGACAGGCACAACATGGGTCGATCTGGTCGGGCGGCACATCTCTGGGCTTGAGCGAGCTCGTTGGTGACCGGTCGTGAGCCCGTCGCTCCGGGGCTAGCCGGCGACGTGGGCGGCGCGGCGAGAAGCTGACCGGCGTCGGTAAACGGATCCTCGAACACCCGTAGGCGTCATCGCTCAGTAGGAACATCGCCTTCGGGCGATCATGGACGTCACGTCGAAGACGTGATGATCACCTGGTAACGCGGCGGGCACGCTATAACGGTGACGACTAGACAATGAGGAACGCCAGAGGTTACTTCGTGACCGTCGCGATGCGCGGTTGCTGGCGCTTGGGTTCAAAAGAGGAGGGGCCAGGCGCGGTGGAAGGTCATATTGCGCGTGCGAGGCGGGCGGTCCGAGGCAGAAAAACCACTGCCGGGAATGGCCGCCGGAAGCAGCGCGAAACTGGACGCTCGGGGTCAACCCTGCCGGCCTCCGGCCTGAAACCCCGTGGCGACTGCGGGCATCCCATCCGAAATCTACGAGGTTCGTCGATGCGATTGATGAGCACCTGCTGAGACGGATCAGCCGGCCCCGTTCCGAACGATCTTCATAGCCTCGTGGAACCGCATTGTGCCGGGACCAATCGCCTTCCGGGCATACGATGCCTCGCTTTGGCAGAGAGTCCTGAAAGGCCTCTACATAGGGGACGCAACCCCCGGGCACAAGATGTTTGCTGGATGCTGCTGTACATCGCCGAGCAAGCGCTTCGCGAGGGCGAGCAAGCTGGGCGATATGAGGTTCTTCTTGGACGGCCGCTACAGACTGGCGGCATCCGACGTTTGATCGGTGGAAGCGGGCCCACGTTGATGATGGCACGCGTAAATCCCCTGCCAGTCGGCGTCGGGCACGACGAACACGACCTTGCCCCGTAGATGGCTGGCGAAAGCCCCAAGCTCGTTGGGGTTCCAGAGCGTGACGCTGGGTACACTGAGTACCGCTTCCCCATAACTCAGCACAGCGTCGGGGCCCGTCGTAGGGGAGACTGGACAGAATCCGGTCATGAATGATCCGCACGTCGAGTCACTGACGTATGACCTCGTCTTGCTCGACGACGGGGCGACTTTTGCGAGTCCTGCGCCGGTCAGCTATGCGGGCCACGGCTTCAGGATCGATCTGGCCGACGCTCGGCTCAGATCCAAATGATCGACCACTTCGTAGAGGCTCGCGAGGCATGCGAGGCAGTCGAGCCAACGCTCCCTGGGCCTGGCAAGGATCTTCGCTACTGGAAGGTCGGCGGGTCGAGTTCAAATTCGCTTAACGCCCGGGTCGTCGACCGGAATCCTCCGCAGGTCGGTGACATCGTCGTCTCGCAGTCGGACACCGTCGTCGTCCTCAGGATCACCGGGTCGGGAGTCGAGAGCCACGAGATCGCGGCCTATCCGGCTCCGCCTACCACTTCACGCTCGATGAGCACACAGACGCTCTCCTTCATCGCTACCGCCGGTATCGGCGAGGGCGAAGTGTCGTTCTTCGAGTGCGCTGGCTTCACGTCGAGCTACATCTGACAAGATGGTCGCCCCGTCGCCTGGGCGACATGAAGCCGGCGCGGTTCTTGAACGTCGACAAAGACATCCTGAACGAACTGGGCAAGCTCTCGTCCGCGGTTGGCGAGGTCACCGACGGGACCAAAGATCGACAAAGGCTGGGACGACCGGCCTCACACGCAGGCGGAGCTGACTTGGATGGAAGCTGCGATTCCTTTGCTCATCCGCCCTGGCGTCCTCAGAGAGAGCTGCGGACCCCGGTCGGACACCGCTCAAGTTGACGTCACCGCGGATCTACCTCTCCTGTAGTCGTTGACCGATGGTTGACCAGCCGCTCCGTGGCCGCGTGGTGCCAGGCCTCTCGCGCTGACCGCCAACTGCCTGAGGAGGCGCTCTTGTCGGCCGGTCACCACCCCCACCGTCTTGACCACCGCGACGGAGCCTGATCAGCGGGGCAGGTAAGCCGTTGCTGAATCGCGACGTCGCCGCCAGTCGGTTACGTCTCTGTCGTCGCTGCCCTCGTCCACCACCCCGGCTCGTCAGTTAGCTCGTCCGGATCGAGGCTGCCGTCCTGGAGTGCCTCGGCAACGCGATCGCCAGCTTCGCGCGCACCCTGCCCAGGGCTCGACGCCGCACGTCCAGGTCGAGGGCTACCAGTCCTACGCCCGTATTCGGTTTCGGTGGCGCGACCAGGCCCACGACTGGGCGAAGAAGTACATGCCCACGCGCGGTGGGATCCAGACGACTTCGCCGCCGAGCTCGTCGTGGATGACGTACCAACCTTCCGAAGCTCTGATGCGGAAGCTCAGGGGCATCGGGTGCTACATCGAGCAAGTAGATCCCGGCACGTTCGCACGGGCGGACGCCGCGCCCGAGCCCGACTACGACACGCCTGCGCCGGGCACTCCTGCCGTAGAGGTAGGTGCTTGGGACCGGCGCCGATTAGCACGAAGCCGACGATGACGATGCGGAGGACGTCGCCACTCGTCAGATCTTCGCTGGCGGAAATAACGCTCGGGGATTATCTTGACGGGCGGCCACCCGCCGCCCGACGACGACGTACCAAGCTTCATCTCCGAGGTGGCTCGGCGAGTTGGGACAAATGAAAAGGGCGGGGACTAGACAAGTCCGCCTTCGAGGACGCACGAGTGAAGGCCGCCTTCGAAGACCCGGACGAGCCCAAGCGTCGCCCGACGAGCCGCCGGCCGCAGACCAGACTACGTCGAGCCGTGACGTCAAGAACGGGGACGCCCGTCGCGCGAAGCTAGAACCCCGACTCAGCCGGCCGAGGTGCCGCCGCTCGGGCGAGCCGGTCGACCCGGTGGTTGTTCGGATCGCCCGCGTGGCCCCTGATCCACACGAAGGTCACGTCTCGCCTTCCGTCCCATACCAAACCGAACAACCGCTCCCAGAGGTCTCGGTTCTTGACCGGGCCGTTCGATCCCTTCCAGGAGCCATCGCGCAACCACCGCTCGTGCCAGTTCTGGTTGAAGCACTTCTCGACGTAGGTGCTGTCAGTGCGGACTTCGATGGCACCAGTCAGCGTCTCGAGCGCCTCGCAGATCGCGGTGAGCTCCATGCGGTTGTGCGTCGTGCCATGCGCGCTGCCAGAAATCTCACGGACGGTCCCCGCCTGCTCGATCAGTGCGGCCCAACCGCCACGCCCGTGCATCCCGTTCGCGTTGCAGCTGCCATCGGTCCAGACGACAGTCTTCACTCCGACTCGCTCCTCTCCCGCTGTCCCTGAAGCCATCCCTATCTTCATGCATCGGCCTGGTTTGCCAGAAGGTTAAGCCCGGGGGACGCCCCCCTCGCGCGGTCGCCGGCGACCGGAAGAAAAGTCCGCCGCTACGCGCGATCGCGCGGTTGGCCAGGATCCGGCAGAATATGGAACGACGACCGGCCCTCAGCGCCGCCGATGAGCTGCAGCTCGAGCTGTAGACCTGCCCGCCGCCGGCGACCGACAGGAGCTTGCCGGCCGCGTGGTCGGCGTCGCGAAGAGCAGTCCAGCGGCACGTCGCCCGACGCCACCGCCCGGCAGCGGCAGCGGCGAGCCTCGAGGAGCTGCTCGCCGGGCGCCGAGAACGGCGCGGGTTCGCGGTTCCGCTTCCACCTCGTGGACTTCACGCATCGCGCGGATCGGGCATCTCCCATTCGCGTCGCACCTCGCTCAGCCAGTCGTTGTAGGCGCCCAGTAGGCCGCGGACGAGCGAATGCTCGAGGCGCACTTCGAGAGGCAACTGCCGGTCGTGCCGCTCGCGACGCAGTCGCCGCTCCACCTCGTCCAGGTCAACCAACCGCTGGTCGATCTGGTCCACAGCTTCAGCAGCGACTTCCAAACCGATTCCCTCGCCACGAGCCTCGACGCGAGCAGCAGGATGAACGCGACCGAGTCGTCCGTCGCCGGCATGTTCATCGGCGACGCTCGACCCAAAGCTCGGCGACGTCCCGCCCCTTCGGGGTGATGTGGTAGCTCTTCGCGCCCCGCGGGCCGGAGTTGTTCGACCTTGAGGTACCCGCGCTCAGCAAGAACCTTGATCTGCTTGTAGACGTGCCCCGCCGAGCGCCCGAGCACCCCTCCACGGCCTGAATCGATCAGGAGCTCGATGTCGTAGGGAGAAGCACCCTCGGCCGACGAACGTCATAGGATGATCAACGCGAAGTGGAAATCCGTCAGACCGGCGTCTGGCCCAGGCGGCCAGACGGGGCCCTCCGTCGATCGCCGTCGTCGTGCCAACTTCAGTGCCTCCTTCCCCCCATTCGGGTGATCGATCTACTCAGAAAGTAGCAGATTTTGCTCTGAACACCAGCATTTTTTGCTCTACATGACAGCAAACGATTGTAAACAGAACGTAAATTTTGCTCGCGTTTAAGAGCATGATAGACGGGGTCGTTGCATCCCGCTTCGACAGTTTCTTCGATGACCAAAGGCATCATCGGACGACGCGTACCGCAGCGGTTGCATTTGCAAACTCAAGTAATCAGCAGCAAAGGTCGAACTTCTTGCCGGGGTGGCCTCCAGACCGGATCTCCTGGTTGACCAGGAGGCGACCGCATGGTTGCGGCCCAGGAGTCGGAGGCACGCCAGCCACTCGTCTCGTCAATCACCACGATGTCCTCGTCCTCGACCAGCGAGAGCAACGAGGTCTAGCCACGCGCGACCTCAACAGCGGGCAGAGCAGACCAGCGTGCCCGAGTGTGCGGAATGTCGCTCGACCGGCCGTCGTCAGGAGTCGGCCAAGACGGCTGATGCCGGACTGTCGCACAGGGACCGCGCAACCGCGATCGCCTGTTCGAGCGTCATCGTGGAGCCAGCGGCCTTCTCCCGCTCCCACGCCTCCTCGCCGAGCACTGCCACGAGCTCGCGTTCGAAGCGGCCTTCGAGCTCCGCGTCTGTTTCGTCGTACGCATTCATCACCACGCCGGCGTCGCTGTTGAGTTGGTCGACGGCGCCTCGGAGCCGGGCCGCGCGGTCGGCGTCCTCTGGCTCGGCGCCGAGGGCCACGCCGGAAAGGGCTCCGGCGACGTAAAGGGAGTGTGTCCGTGTCGCGGCGAGCGCCAGGTCGAGCATCTCGGAAAACGCGGCGCGGGCCTCGACGCGCTGCCCCAAGCCGAGTAACGCGAGCCCAAGTCCCCTCAGCGACTCCATCTCGTAGTACTTGCTGGCGCTGCTGCGGAGCCGCGTCAGCACAGCCGCGTATGCGGCACGGGCGGATTCGTAGTCGTGCGCGACGAGCTTGTACCAGGCGAGGTCGGCGAGACCGATGGTCTCCAGGGCCACCAGCCCGCTCCGGCGAGCCTCGTGAACGAACCGCTCGAGGAGCGCCGCCGCCTCGTCGGTGCGCTTGACGCCTGCGAGGATGCCGGCGAGGTTGCCCATCGCCTGAATACGCGATGCGTCGTCGACCATCTCTGCTTCCTCGACGGCTTGTCGACCGAGCCGAACCGCCTCCTCGGTCTCGCCCCGATGAATCGAAGAGAACGCCAACTCGGCGAGCGCGAGATAGCGGGGCTGCGTACCGGGCTCGGCGAGCGCCAGCGCCTCTCGAGCGGCGGTGTCCGACGCGTCCACCCGGCCCTCGTGCATGTCGACGTCGGAAAGACGGACCAGCAGCTCCGCCCGCGACTGCGGAACGAGGTCGTCGCGCGCGAGGAGCGCTCGGAGCCGCTCCTGCTCCTCCGCAACCGCTCCCCGCGCCCTCCAGAAGGCGTGGAGAATGTATGCGGCACCCGCGGCCTCGACCGGGGCTGCGTCGCTCAGGCGATCGAGCATCGCGCGGAGGTTGTCCTCCTCGTCGTCGTACCAGGCGAGGATTTCGGCTTGTCGGGCTCCGAGCCGGTCCGGATAGATCGACTGCAGGCGTTCGAGGTACCAGCGAGCGTGGCGGAGTGCGTATTCGGGAGTCTCACCGGCCTCGTCGAGCCGCTCCCGCGCATACTCGCGCAGGGTCTCGAGCAGGAAGAAGCGCTCGTCGCCGAGGGTCTTCAGCAAGCTCTGGTCGAGGAGCGCCGCGAGCTGGTCGAGGTCGGCTCCCGTGATCGCCTCGGCGGCTTCGAGGGTGAAAGAGCCGCGAAAGACCGAGAGACGGCGGAAGGCAGCCTTAGCGTCCGGGTCGAGGAGGTCGTGGCTCCATTCGATCGTCGCGCGCAGCGTTCGCTGCCGTTCCGGCAGGTCGACCGCGCCGCCCGCCAGCAGCGGCAGCGCCTCGTCGAGGCGCTGCAGCAGGGCGACGGGAGGCAGGAGCTTCGCCCGCGCCGCAGCCAGCTCGATCGCGAGCGGGAGGTTGTCCAGGCGCCGGCCGACCGCTGCGACCGTCTCGTCGGCGGCGAGGTGGCGCCCGGCGGCTGCAGCCCGGCTGACGAAAAGCTCTACGGCGGCCTCGTCCGGGAAGCGGGTCGACCGACAGCTCCCGCTCGCCGCTCAGGTGCAACAGCCCGCGAGAGGTGGCCAGCACGGTCACCTCGCCGACGAGAAGCTCGTCGACGACCTCGCCCACACCCTGCAGATGCTCGAGGTTGTCGAGCACCAGCAGCACCCGCCTCGACGCGAGCCAGCTGGCGAGATCATCGTCGGGTTGCAGACCGACCGCCTCGGCCACCGCTGAGCGCACTGCCTGGGCATCGCGAAGAGGGGCAAGCGCCACGAAGAACGTGCCGTCGAGGAACTCTCCGAGAGCTCCACCGCGGCCTGCAGCGCCAGCCGTGTCTTCCCCGAGCCGCCCGGCCCCGTGAGCGTCACGAGGCGAACCCCGCCGGACACCAGACTCGCGATCTCGGTCAGTTCCCGCGCGCGGCCGAGGAGCGGCCACGCAGCGACCGGAAGGTTCGTCCGCCCGAGGGAGCTGAGGGGCGGGAAGTCTCGGCTCCCCAGCTGGTACACGCGCTCGGCGGCAAGGAGGTCCTTGAAACGGTGCTCGCCGAGGTCACGAAGGTCACCGTCCACGAGCGAGGCCGTCGACTGCGAGACGAGCACCTGCCCTCCGTGGCCTGACGCTGCGATACGGGCAGCGCGATGGACATCGACGCCTACGTAGCCCTCGTCCGAGACGAGCGGAGTCCCCGTGTGCAGGCCGACGCGAACCCGGACCGGGCCCGACGAGAGCGCCTCGGTCAGCTCGGCAGCGGCCGTGAAGGCTGCGGGTCGCATCCTCGAACGCGAAGAAGAACGCGTCGCCCTGCGTGTCGACCTCCACGCCGTGGTGGCGGGCGCACGCCTCGCGAATGACTCGCCGGTGCGTTGCTAGCGCCTCGGCGTATTCACCGTCCCCCAGCTCGTGCAGGAGCGTCGTAGACCCCTCGACGTCAGTGAAGAGGAGCGTGACGGTCCCGGTCGGAAGGTCATCACGCACGGGGCTTGATCATCCGCCGCGAGCGACCTTCCGTCTAGTCTGATCCTGGAGACAGGATCGCCTAGTTCGCGAGTCTCCTCTCTCTCGCCGCGACCCAGAATGCGACCTCCGTCGTCGGTACCAGTAGCGCGCCATCATCTCCTGGTTCGTCGGAAACCGTCGAACTGGACTTGAACAACCGGCGTCTCTGCCGACACGCGCCAACTGTTTCGATTGCGGTCCCGTGATTCGGGCATCGCGGCCGGGGAGAAGCCGAGGGCGACCGGCGTGGACTTACGTCTGCTGTTGGTAAGGCCATCGTCCCGCGCCTCGGCGCCCGCCCCGTTTGGCCGCGTTGGCCGAGCGGGCGATCGTCTCGAGTTCGTCGAGGCAGCGGCCTGCCCCGAGGGCGACGCAGGTGAGTGGCTCCTCGGCAAGGTGCACCGGGAGTCCGGTTTCGGCCCGCAGCCGCTCGGGGAAGCCGCGCAAGAGCACCCCTCCACCGGCCAGGACGATGCCGCGCTCGCTGATGTCGGCCGAGAGCTCAGGCGGTGTCTGCTCCAGCGTCTCCCGTACCGCTTCGATCACCTGCATCACCGGCGTCTCGAGCGCCTGGCGCGCCTCCTGTGCGCTCACCACCGCCCGTCTGAGTCGGCCGGTGCGAAGGTCGCGCCCGTTCGCCTCGGCGTCGCTCTCGTCGGGTACCGCCCAGGCGGAGCCGATCTCGATCTTCAGCTGCTCGGCGCGCCCCTCGCCGATCTCGAGGCTGTGCTGGCGCCTCACGTGGCCGACGATCGCGTCGTCCATCTCGTAGCCTCCCACCGGCAGGGAGCGCCAGACGACCATGCTGCCAAGCGAGATCACCGCCACCTCGGTCGTGCCGCCGCCGATATCCACGACCGTGCTCGCGACCGGATCGGCGATCGGCAAGCCCGCGCCGATCGCGGCTGCCATTGGCTCCTCGATCGGGTAGACCGCGCTTGCACCTGCCGCGCGAGCTGCTTCCTCGACAGCATCTCGCTCGAGCGGAGTCAGGCCGCTCGGCACGCAAAGAATCACGCGGGGGCGCGCAAACCGGCTTCCGATCGCTCGGCGCATAAAGTGGCGCAGCATCTGCTCGGTGACGTCGAAGTCAGCGATCACGCCATGGCGCAGCGGACGCGTCGCACTGATCGTCGCCGGCGTACGCCCGATCATCCGTTTCGCCTCCGCGCCGACCGCCAGCACGTTGCCGCTGCGCTCGTCGATCGCGATCACCGACGGCTCGAACAGCACGATCCCCTGGCCGCGCACATAGACGACCGTGTTCGCCGTGCCGAGATCGATCGCGATCTCTCCTCCGGAACCGTGCAGGTACCTCCGGCCTCCCATCGCAGGAACAGTGCCAGCGCTGCTCCGCAAGCGCTGGCCGCGCGTCAGTCGGCTAGAGAACGGGCGGAGCGGGCAACGGATTGACGGCCCCGGGAACCGGGACCGCGAGCCCGGAGCGCTGGATCCCCCAGAAGGACTGCTTCGAGCGCCGGGCCGACGCAGAGTGCGAAGACGACGGTGCCGACGCCGATCGTCCCGCCGAGCGCGAAGCCCGCCGCAAGGGCGAGGAGCTCCAGCGCGGCGCGGACGATGCCGAGCCTGAGCCCCGTCCGCTCGCCGCCGACGACCATCAGCGAGTCGCGCGGGCCTGCGCCGAGCCAGGCGCCGAGGTATAGCGCCGAGCCGATCCCGATCAGCACCATCGACACGGCCAGCAACCCGATCCGGACACCGAGCGACGACTCGGAAAGGCGGTTGATCGCCCCGATCGCAGTGAGTACCTCGATGAAGGTTCCGACGAACACGGCGTTTGCGAGCCGTGCCGATCCCGATGCGTGCGCCCAGGCGCCACGCAAGCAGGAGGACGACGATGCTGACGACGACGCTCGCCATCCCGAACGAGAGCCGCGTGTGCAGCGAGAGCCCCTGATGAAGCGTGTCCCAGGGCGACAGGCCGAGCTCTGATTCGAGCTGCAGGACGATCGCGACGGCGAACAGGAAGAGGCCGGCAACGAGCACGACGAGTCGCGTTCCGAGGCCGCCCCGGACGCGAGGAGGAGCGTGCACCGAGGCCTACGCTGAGTCGAGCCACTCCGGCGCTCTAATGTGCAGTGTGGTCAAGCCGGTGGTGCTGCTGGACGAGCAGACGGCCGCAGGCGGCGCTCGTCGACCTCGGCGTCGCGCCAGCCGGCGTGCCCCTGAGGTGCGGCGCTCTCGGGCGGCATCTCGAACATCGTGCTCGCGGCGGAGTGGCCCGGCGGCCGCGCCGTGCTCAAGCAGTCGCTGCCGAAGCTGCGCGTCGCCGCCGACTGGCCGTTCGACCGCTCGCGGATCATCAACGAGCGTCGCGCGCTGGAACGTCTCGCTTCGCTGCTTCCGGCGGGCTCGGTCCCCGCCGTGCTCGCGCAGGACGACGACAGGTTCCTCTTCGTCATGAGCCGCGCGCCCGGAGGGCGGCGGCAACTGGAAGGAGGAGCTGCTCGCCGGGCAGGATCGACCTGGACGCGGCGCGGCGCGCGGGCGAGCTGCTCGCCCACGGTTCATTCCGACCCGGGCGTCGGACTTCGACGACCAGACGCCGCTCGTCCAGGGCCGTGTCGACCCGTACCACCGCACAGCGGCGGCGGCGAACCCCGCGGTCGCCGACTCTCGTCCTCGCGGAAGTCGAGCGACTGCTCGCGACGCGTGAGGCGCTCGTGCTCGGCGACTGGTCGCCGAAGAACCTGCTCGTCTACCCCGACCGCGTGCTGGCACTCGACTTCGAGGTCGCCCATCGCGGCGATCCGGCGTTCGACGTCGCGTTCATGCTGACGCACCTCGTCATGAAGAGCGTCCACCTCCCGGCGCACGCGGCGCGCCTGCGCAGTGCCGCCGACGCGTTCCTCGCTCGGATACGGCTCGTCCGCTCCCGAGCGCGCGAGTCACTGCTGAGCTCGGCTGCCTGCTGCTCGCGCGCGTCGACGGCAAGTCGCCCGCCGAGTACCTGACCGACGCCGGAGCGGGAGACGGTGCGCGCGCTCGCATACGACCTCCTGCGCGGCCGGCGCGTCGCTCGACCTGGAGCGCGTTCGCGCCGATGAGCGTCCGAGATCGCCTCCGTCCGCGGCCGCGAGATCCTCGACTCGCGCGGACGCCCGACCGTCGAGGCCGAGCTCGCGCTCTCCGACGGCACGATTGTCTCGGCGAGCGTCCCGTCCGGCGCGTCGACCGGACGCACGAGGCGGTCGAGCTACGCGACGGCGACCCATCCCGCTACCGGGCCGCGGCGTGCTCGAGCGCCGTCGCGGCGGTGAACGGCGAGATCGCCGACGCGCTGCGCGGGCGCGCCGGTCGACCAGCGCGCCGTCGACCGCGTGCTGATCGAGCTCGACGGCACGCCGGACAAGTCGCGCCTCGGCGCCAACGCGATCCTCGCCGTCTCGCTGGCCTGCGCGCGCGCCGAGGCCGCCGCCGCCGGGCGTGCCGCTCTGGCGCCACCTCGCGGGCGACGCGAGCCGCTGCTGCCGCTGCCGATGGTGAACATCATCAGCGGCGGCCTGCACGCGGGCCGGCAGCTCGACTTCCAGGACTTCCTGGTCATGCCGGTCGGCGCCGCGACCTACCGCGACGCGCTGCGGATGTCGTCGCCGTCTACGAGGCGACCGCCGACGTGCTGCGCGGCGCGGGCTCACGGTGCTGAAGGCCGACGAGGGCGGCTTCGGGCCCCCGCTCGCCTCGCACGCGGCGGCGCTCGAGCTGCTCGACACCGCCGTCGAGCGCGCGGGCCTGCGGCCGGGCGACGACGTCGCCTACGCGCTCGACGTCGCCGCGACGCACTTCTTCGAGCCGCGACGGGCACCTACGCGCTCGCCTCCGAGGGCCGGACCTGCACGCCCGGCGGAGCTCGCGCGAGCTGATCGACGACCTCGCCGACCGCCACCCGATCCTCTCGGTCGAGGACGCGCTCGCCGAGGACGACTGGGACGGCTGGGCGGCGTTCACGGCGCGCGCTCGGCGGCCGCATGCAGCTCGTCGGCGACGACCTCTTCACGACGAACCTCGAGCGGCTCGAGCGCGGCATCGCGCGACGGCGCGGCCAACGCGGTGCTCGTCAAGATGAACCAGATCGGCACGCTCAGCGAGACGCTGGCGCGTGGTCGAGCGCGCGAAGGAGGCCGGCTACCGCACGGTCGTCTCGGCGCGCTCGGGCGAGACCGAGGACCCGGCGCTCGCCGACCTCGCCGTCGGCACCGGCGGGCGGGCAGATCAAGGTCGGCTCGGTCGCGCAGTCGGAGCGGCTGGCCAAGTACAACCAGCTGCTGCGGATCGAGGAGGCGCTGGCGGCGACGACGCGCCGTACGCGGGCCGCGCGGCGCTCGCGCTGTGAAGATCATCCTCTGAGGTCGCCCAGCGTTCGGGTGTCAGAACCCGGCCGCGATGCCGTCCTTGCGCGAGTCCGAGCCGCCGACCAAGGCGTCTCCGACGGTCACGATCGCCTGGCCCCCGCCGAACTTGAACTCGTTCGTCTCCGAACCGTCGTGAATCCTGCGCTAGTCAGGGCATCCGCCTGATTCCACAGGCCTCGCTCCAGGAGGACGAGCTCGCCTTCGATCCTGAAGCGAGGCCGGTCGATCGCCGCCTGCGGATCCAGCCCGTCGTCGACGAGGCCGGAGACGACCTGGACGTGCGCCTGGGCCTGGATCGCACCGCCCACCACTCCGAAGGGGCCGAGGAGCGCGCCGTCCCGGAGGACATCCCGGGGATGATCGTGTGGAACGGCCTTCGCCCGGGCTCGACCCGCCCGACGGAGAAGCAGGCGCCGCGGTTCTGAAGGACGATCCCGGTCCCGGGTGCGACGACCCTCGAGCCGAACTGCTCGTAGAGGCTCTGGATGAACGACACGGCCATCCGGTCGGCGTCGACGGCGCAGACGTACACGCGTTCCGCCGCCCGGGCCGGGCGCGCGCCGGGAGAGGCGGCAAGGCGCGCCGCGATGTGACCCGGATCGAGCAGTTCCCGGACGTCTGCGCCGTCGCGCACCCGTGCGAGCGCGTCCTCGAGCGCGAGCCGAACGCACGACCTGGCTCTCGAGATCCGGGGTCACGTGTTCGAGCAACGCGAGCCCTTCGAGCGCGGCGACGCCCTGGGTCGGGGAGGCAGCTCGAGCACCTCGACGCCCCGGTACGAGCCGCGAAGTGGCTCCACCCACGACGGCTCGTACGAGGCCAGGTCGCTCTCGCTCAGCCAGCTGGCCGAGGCGATCGCCGATGCGACCCGCCCTTCGTAGAAGGCACTCGGCCCCTCGAGCGCGATCTGCCGAAGCGTCTCGGCGAGCTCCGGATGACGGAGAGCCGGCCGACGCTCATGTCGTGGGCGAACTCGGGCGGGCGGGGGTGCCGTTCCAGGCTGCGACCGTACGACTTGCCATCGCGAACCCGCGCTCTGCGGCGTCGATCGGCATCTTCGCAGGCACGTGTCGAGGCCGATCGCCCGAAGCGCTCTGCGAGCGCCCCACCCGGCGACCGCGCCGGGAACCGTGACCGACGCGGACCGCTCTCCTCGACCGGAGTCAGCGGGTCGGCGTCCATCGGCGCCGGGCCGGCGGTCGAGACCGGCGACCTCCCCGCCGTCCCAGACGATCGCGAAGCGTCGCCGCCGATGCCCGTCGACCCCGGCTCCGTGACGCAGAGCATCGCGGCGGCGGCGAGGGCCGCGTCGGCGGCGTTGCCACCGCGCTCGAGCGCCCGCAGGCCGCGCGCGTCGCGAGCGGCTGGCTCGTCGCGACCATCGCCTCGGCGGCGACGGCCGGAGGTCTGCGCTGTGTGAGGCCGGTCACGACGTCGTGCGCGTCGAAGCTGGAATGATCATCTGGACGATCCTCGCATCGTCTACACGCCGAGTGCGTCGACTGGCAAGCCGGCGAACGGGTGCGAGCTGGCAACAGGCTCGCGGTTACAGGAAACTGGGACCGCGAGGAGCGCGTGCACCGGGTCGGCGTGCGGAACCTGATAGCATGCATATCTTATCTGATATGTTTGGCGAGTGACCCCTGGCCAGCCTGCTCGCATCCGCGCGCCAGCGCCACGGGCTGACGCAAGCCCAGCTCGCGATCCGCGCGCGCACCTCCCAGGCCGCGATCTCGCGCATCGAGCGTGATCTCGTCTCGCCGTCGGTCTCGACCCTCGCCGGGCTCCTGCGCCTCATGAACGAGGAGCTCGTCCTCGACGCGCGCGAGGTCGACTGGGGCCACGACGTGACGCTCAACCGCACAAACCTCTCTCGCTCTCGTCGCGCAACGCCTGGACACGCTGAAGGCGTATGGCGAATTCGCGCGAGATCTGAAGTCGCCGGTCACGGTGGCTGACTCGTTTGACCCGCGCAAGCTGCTCGAGCGCTCGTTCGTCACGACGTCGACTTCGTGCTGATCGGTGGCATGGCGGGAGTCGCGCGAGGCTCCGCGTACATCACTCTCGACATCGATGTCGCTTACGAGCGCAGCCGACCGAACCTCGAGCGCATCGCCGAGCTCTCCGAGAGCTCGAAGCGACGCTTCGTGGAGCGCCCCGGACCTACCGTTCCTCCTGGACGCGAAGACCTCGAGAACGGCGCGAACTTCACTTTCGAGACGCGCTACGGCGCGCTCGACCTCCTCCGACCCGGCCGGGGCGCCACCGTATGCGACTCCGACACGGCGCCGGCGAGCCGCTGGATGTCGAAGGCATCCGGATCCGCGTCGTCTCCCTCGACCACCTGATCGCGATGAAGGAAGCCGCGGGCCGCCCGAAGGACTTGCTCATGGCGAGCGAGTACCGCGTCATCTCCGACGAGCTCCGCCGGCCGCAGACGAACGGCATTGAGCGCCTGACTGAAGTCAGGCGCCGCGCGGCGGGCCACCGACAGAACTATATTAAGCGAGCGCCGCTAGGATCGAGAGCTCAGGTCCCTTCGAAGGTGACCTCGAGCCGGCCGAGGAGGCGGCGCAGAAGCTCGAGAAGCCGCGCGATTGTCAGGCTCGCGACGAGGGACGTGACCTCGGTGATCCCGGCGGCCCGCGCGTCGGCGAGCAGCTCCGCCGTCAGCGCCGAGCCGATGCCGAGCCGCTGGTGCTCGTCGACCACCTCGAAGGCGATCTCGGCGCTCGACCCGTCGCGGACGAGTCGGGCGATCGCGACGGGACGGTCGTCGCCCTCGAGGTACGCGACGAGCGCATGCCGGGTCGCGTCGACCGCAGCGAGGTGGGCGAGCTCGGCCGCCGAGAGGCGGGGCTTGGCGCCGTTGAAGCGCGTCCGCCGCGACCGCTCGCCGAGGCGATCGAAGACCGTCAGCACGGTCTCGACGTCGCCGTCATGCAACGGCCTGACGGATCACCCGGCCGTGCTTTACCTGAAGGGCGCGCGTCTGCATGGAAGCAGGGTGCCGTCCGGTCGGTGCGGGTTGGATACGGCCTGCATCCGAATCCAGGGCGGGGAACCGCACCTCGGACACGGCGGATGCGGCTGAAGCCGCACCCTCCCCCACACCCCGACCTGCTAGGTCTCGTCGCTCGTCTCGCTCGAGGCCAGGAACGTCGACGCCGCCGCCGCCCCCGCCGCGAAGCTCTTCTCGGCGAGCCAACCGCCGTCGACGGTCAGGGCGACACCCGTCACGTACGCGGACTGGTCGCTCGCGAGGTAGAGAGCTCGGTCCGGCAACCTCCCCGACCAAGCCAGCCCGGCCTTGCGGTACGACCGTCCGCAGGCCTGAGGAG
>CAWJXN010000001.1:0-183356 GCA_963846825.1 uncultured Actinomycetes bacterium | reverse complement strand
GCCGATGGAGTGGGCGTAGGACGAGAGCGGATGTCTGGCTGAAGCCAGACATCGGGGTCAGGTGGTGTCTGGCTTCAGCCAGACACCTGCTCGTCTTCCCTAGCCGCCGATGTAGCTCATCTCGATCCGCGGCAGCTCGGCGGTGCGATCGGTGCGGATCTCCGAATAGCGATCGGTGCGCCGCGTCCAGACCGCTGCGATCGCGTCGCGGAGCTCGTCGTCGCTCGCGCCGGAGCGGAGGAGTGCGCGCAGGTCGGTGCCGCGGATCGCGAACAGGCAGGTGAAGAGCTTTCCCTCGGCCGAGATCCGCGTGCGCGTGCAGTCGCCGCAGAACGGCTGCGTGACGGACGTGATGACACCGAGCTCGCCCGCCCCGTCCCGGTAGCGGTAGCGCTGCGCCACCTCACCCCGGTAGCTCGCCTCGACCGGCTCGAGCGGGAAGACCGCATCGATCCGCTCCACGATCTCGGCCGCGGGGACGACGTCGTCGAGGCGCCAGCCGTTCGTCGTCCCGACGTCCATGTACTCGATGAAGCGAAGTGTGTGGCCGGTGCCACGGAAGTGGCGCGCCATGTCCACGATCCCGGCGTCGTTGACGCCCCGCTTGACCACGGCGTTCACCTTCACCGGGAGGCCCACCTCCGCCGCGGCCTCGATCCCCTCGAGGACGCGGGCCACGGGAAAGTCGGCGTCGTTCATGGCGCGGAAGATCGCGTCGTCGAGCGAGTCGAGGCTGACGTTGACCCGGTCGAGCCCTGCGTCGCGGAGCGTCTGTGCCTTGCGAGCGAGGAGAGACGCGTTCGTGGTCAGCGTCAGGTCGAGGCCGTCGATCGTCGCCAGCCGCGCCACGAGGTTCTCGATCTCCTTGCGGAGGAGTGGCTCGCCGCCCGTGAGACGGACCTTCTCGACCCCGAGCGCAGCGAACACGCGGGCGACCCGCTCGAGCTCCTCGAAGCTGAGCAGCTCCTTCCGGTCCATGAACCGGTAGTCGTGCCCGAAGACCGTCTTCGGCATGCAGTACGCGCAGCGGAAGTTGCACCGGTCGGTGACCGAGATCCGCAGGTCGCGCATGGGCCGCTGGAGGGTGTCGAGCGGGTGCACACCCACAGCGTACGGAACCGGTGCAGGCTCCAGTCGGCGGCGGGCCTGTCCGTGCCGGCAGGCCCGCCTGGGATGGCTGCGCTTCGCCGCGGGTCAGGGCTGCAGCTGGCTCGGACGGAGTCGCGCGACGGCTGCCGTCCTCGTGTGGACGTCGAGCTTGGCGAAGACGTTCTCCAGGTGCCTGCGCACCGTTCCCGGCGAGATCCAGAGCTGCCGGGCGATCTCGGCGTTCGTCTTGCCCTCGGCCACGAGCCCCACGACCTCATGCTCCCGTGGTGTCAGCGTCCTGCTCACGCGGTCTGCGTCCCGTGGCGGAGCCGAAGCACCGAGGCGCCCGCGACGAGGAGGACGAGCCCGAGCATCGCGGCCGAGCCGATCCCCGCGTCGACCCAGTCGAACCCCTCGCCGGCTGTCGGCTGCGTGACGGGCGCGTCGTTCGGAAGGCGACGGTCGGCGCGGTCGTCGGGCCGCAGGACGATGTCCCGCTGCGCCGCCACGATCGCCCCGGGCCCGTGCGCAGCACGGTCGTCGGGCCGGCCGGCGTTGCGAGACGTCACCCAGTCGTTCGTCTGCGCGATGGCCCCCGGGCCGTGCGACGTGCGGTCGTCCGGGCGGACGACCGTATCCGCGGACGCGGCTCCGGCCGTGGCGACGAGCGCGGTCAACGCCACCGCGGCGCCGGTCCGCCCTCCTCCTCCGCGCGAACGAGGTCGTGTCGCAGGACGCGCTCGTCGACGACCTCTGGGGCGAGAGCCCGCCCACGACCGCGGCGAAGACGCTGCAGGCGTACGTCTCCCGTCTCCGGAAGGCGCTTGCCGACGCGGACGGCGAGACTCCGACCGCGAGGCTCGAAACACACGGTCACGGATATGTCCTTCGCATCGGTCCCGAGTCGCTCGACGCCGCCGTCTTCCAGCGCGGGCTCGAGGAGGGGCGACAGGCGCTCGGACGCGACGACGCGAAGCTGGCGGCCGATCGGCTCCGTGACGCGCTCGCGCTCTGGCGCGGGCCGGCGCTGGCCGACCTCGCGTACGAGTCGTTCGCGCAGCCGGAGATCGCCCGGCTCGAGGAGCTTCGGCTCACCGCGTTCGAGGAGCGGATCGACGCAGATCTCGCTCTGGGACGCGACGACGAGCTGATCGGCGAGCTGGAGACTCTCGTCGAGCGCCATCCGCTCCGCGAGCGCCTCCGCGGGCAGCTCGATGCTCGCCCTGTACCGGGCGGGGCGCCAGGCTCAGGCGTTGCAGGTGTACCAGGACGGCCGGCAGCATCTCGCCGCCGAGCTGGGGCTCGAGCCGAGCGAGTCGCTCCGGCGGCTCGAGCGTCAGATCCTCGAGCAGGACCCCGAGCTCGGCACGTCGGGCCCGAGCGCCGCGGCCGGCGCTCGTCCCGGCTTCCGCCTGGCGGCATCCGTGGCGCATCGCGGTGGCCGGCGCCGTCCTGCTCGCTCTCGCGATCGGGGTCGGGGCGTGGCGGCTCGCCGGCGAGGACGTCGCGCACGAGACGGCCGGCGCGATCGTGCTCGACCCGGACACCGGCGCACTGCGCGAGACGATCTCCTTCGGCACGGCCCCGTCGAGCGTCGCCGTCGGGGAGGGGAGCGTCTGGGTGCTCGACGGCGACGACAAGACGGTGACCCAGATCGACCCCGAGACGAATGACGTCCGGCGCGTCTTCAGCACCTCCTCGCGGCCGACGGACTCGCCGCCGGCGCGGGCGCCGTCTGGGTCGGCAACGGGCCGCCGAGCCGCGGGCTGAGCGACTTTCCCGAGAGCGTGTCCCGGATCGACCCCGCGTCCGGGGTCGTCGTCGACACCGTCGACCTGCCGCCGGCGGCCGGGGGCCATCCCACAGGCATCGGCGGCTTCAGCCGGCAGAAGCTCGCGGTCACGCCGGAGGCAGTCTGGGCGATCAATCCCGACCAGACGATCTCGCGGATCGACCCGCGAACGAACCGCGTCGTCGCGCGGGTCGACGCGAACGCGCAGTTGATCGCGGCGGGTGAGGGCGACGTGTGGATCGTCGAGGAGGGCGGGATCGCGGAGATCGACACCGCGAGGAACGTCGTCTCGCGGCGCGTCGAGCTGCCGGCGGAGTTCATCAGTGCTCTCGCAGTCGGCGCCGGATCGGTATGGGTCGCGGATCCGTTCGACGGGAGCCTCTGGCGCATCGCGCGAGATCCGCCGGTCGCCAAGCGCCGCATCCCGCTCGAGATGTGGGTGAACGGGGTCGCGTTCGGCGGCGGCGCCGTCTGGGCGACGAACGAGATCGCCGACGAGGTCTACCGCATCGACCCCCGCACGAACGAGGCGCGCGTCGTGGCGCGGACGGCGTCGCCGCGCGCCGTCGGTGCCGGCGAAGGCGCGGCGTGGGTCGCCGCCGCGAGCCCGCCCTCGCGCGATGCGGCGCTTCCCTCGCCCGTCTGCTCCGAGGTCTACCACGGCAGCGACGACCCACCCCGGTTCCTCCTCGTCTCCGACCTGCCGCTCCAGGGCGACTCGCGTCCCTGCACGCAGGCGATCGTGGACGGCATGCGCCACGTCCTCCGGCAGCGTGGCTTCGAGGCGGGCGGGTACACCGTCGGGTTCCAGTCGTGCGACCCGTCGACGGCGCAGGCCGGCGGCCCCGACTTCTTCCGCTGCGGCTCGAACGCGAAGGCGTATGCGCGGAACCTCAGCGTGGTCGGCGTCGTCGGGTCGTTCAACTCGCCCTGCTCGTACCTGCAGATCCCGATCGCGAACGAGGCGGCCGAGGGGCCGCTGGCGATGCTGAGCCCGTCGAACACGTACCAGGAGCTGACGGAGAACGAGGAGCTCTATCCCTCGGGCGTGCGGAACTACGTCCGGATCGCGGGAGCCGAGCACCTCCAGGCGATCGCGCACGCCCAGCTCGCGAAGTCGCTCGGCGCGCAGCGGGTGGCCGTCCTCTCGGCGCGAGGCGACGACTACTTCGGCACGTTCGCAGAGGACGTCGGGACCGCCGGGCGGCAACTCGGCCTCGACGTCGCGTCCCTCCGCTACGACAACGAGGCCCGTGACTTCGCGCCGTTCGCACGGGCGGTCGCCGGGGCTCGTCCGGACGCGGTCGTGGTCGCGGACGTCCTCCACCCGGAGTCCGCTGCACGTCATCCGCGCGGTGCGCGCCGCCGCCGGCCCGAAGGTCGCGATCCTCGCTCCCTGACGGCTTCGGCCTGTACGACGACCTCGTCGATCTGGCTGGGCCCGCCGCGAAGGGGATCTACGTCAGCCAGTACGGCATCGCCAACGCGGAGCTGCCTCCACGCGGACAGGAGTTCCTCGAGAGCTTCGCGCGGTCGAGGCCCTCGGGCGCCGGCCCCGACTTCGCCGCGGCCTACGGGGCGCAGGCCGCCGAGATAATGCTCGACGCGATCGCCCGGTCGGACGGGACACGCGCGTCGGTGACCCGCGAGGTCTTCCGCACACGGGTCGAGGACGGCATCCTCGGCGACATCCGCTTCGACCGGAACGGCGACCTCGTGGACGCGCCGTTCACGTTCGTCCGCATCGTCGGCGGGCGGTCGTCCGAGGACCGTCTCCGCCCGGCGGTCGACCGCGTCGTCGTCGCCCGCTCGTCGCTGCTGCGTTCGGCCAGCTGAGCCAGGTCTCGAGTTGACATGTGCAGCACCCGCGCCTAGCTCGTCCTGATTCAAGGGACGTGGGCTTGCCCGCGTCCCTGTTGCAGTGCACCGCGGCTGGGACGCGGCTGAAGCCACGTCCCGGGCATCCCGGCCATCGCGTGCGGGATAGCGTTGCCCGATGCGGCGCCCCGCGACCCCGCTGCTCGCTCTCGTCGTCGTCACGGCGATCTGGGGCTACACGTTCGTGCCGGTGCAGAAGGCGGTCGCGGTCTATCCGCTCTTCGCCTTCCTCGCGGTGCGCTTCGCGATCTCGACCGCGACGCTCGCGCCGTTCGCCTGGGGCCCGCTCCGGTCGCTGCCGCGACGGGGCTGGGCGGCCGGGCTCGGCGCGGGGACGCTCCTCGCGGCCGCGTACGGTCTCCAGACCGCAGGGCTCGAGCTCACGACGGTCACGAGCACCGGCTTCATCACCGGCCTCTATGTCGTCTTCACGCCGCTGATCGCGCTCGCCGCCTTCCGGACGCCGGTGCCGGCGCCGGTCTGGATCGGCGTCGTGCTCTCCCTCGCGGGGCTGATGCTCCTGAGCGGCGCGCCCGGCGGCTCGTGGGCCGGCAACCTGCTCGTCCTCGGGAACGCCGTCGCGCAGTCGCTTCAGATCGTCGCGATGGAGCGGTTCGCGCCACGGTACGACGCGCGCGCGCTGACGTTTCTGCAGATGGCCGTCGCGTTCGCCGGGTTCGCGATCATCGCCGTCGCCGCAGGCCAGGTCGAGACGCCGCCGGACGCCCAGACCTGGTACGCCCTCGTCGTCACCGGCGTCTTCGCCGGGGCGCTCGGGTACCTCGTCGCGACCTGGGTGCAGTCGCGGACGACGGCCGCCCGTGCGGCGCTCGTGTTCACGCTCGAGGCCCCGTTCGCCGCCCTCTTCGGCGTGCTCCTCCTCTCCGAGACGCTCGGCTGGGCCGGCTGGCTCGGCTGCGCGGTGATGCTGACCGGCATCGTCCTCGCTGAACCTGCGGCCGCCTCCGTGCTCCGGCGCCTCGTCCCGGCTCGACCGAGCGTCTAATGGATGCCGTCGTGCTTGCGCTCGTCTCGGCGGCGCTGTTCGGCGCCATGCCGGTGGCCGTGCGCTTCGCGCTCGTCCCTCCGATGGTGCCCGCTGCCGTCGGCGCGCTCTTCATGCAGATCGCAACCTTCGCCGTCCTCTGCGTGGCGGCCGCGATCCAGGGAGGCGTCACCCTCGCCGGCATCGCGCCGTTCCTGCTGGCGGGGGCCATCGCACCGGGGGTCTCCAACCTCTTCATCACGGTGGGAATCCGCGAGGCCGGGTCATCGCGGGCGTCCGTCGCGTTCGGCATGGCACCGCTGTTCGCGGTCACGATCGCCGTCCTCGTCTTCGACGAGCGACCCGGTGCCCTCGTGCTGTTCGGCGCTGTCCTCATCGTCTGCGGCGGCGTCGCGCTGGCGCTCGAACCGGAGCGCCCGCGTCACGTCCGCCGGATCGGGATCGCATTCGCGCTCGTCGGCGCCGCCCTGTTCGCCCTGCGGGACAACCTCGTGCGGGACGAGTCGCTCGACACGGTGGTCCCGTCGATGACCGCCGGGGCCGCGATGCTCGCGTCGGGCCTCGTCGTGACGTCTATCTTCGTCCTCGCCCGCAGGCACCGGGTGGCGTGGCCCGCGCGGGTCGTCGGCCGGTGGCTGCTCCCGGGCGCATTCGTCGGGCTCTCGTACATCGCGCTCTTCGAGGCGTTCTACCGCGGCACCGTCTCGGTGGTCGCCCCGATCGTCGCGACGGAGTCGCTGTTCGGCGTCCTCTTCTCGGCGCTGCTGCTGCGCCAGACGGAGCGCGTCGGGCCGAGGCTCGTGCTGGGCGCCGCCCTGGTGGTCACGGGCGGCGCCCTGATCGCGGTCTTCCGCTAACGCGGAACGACGACCGGAGTCACCGGGCGGGAACGGGTGAAGCGGACCGCGGCCCGCTCCACCCGTTGCAGGTCGACTCAGTGGGAAGCAGCGAACAGGTGCTTGTGCACGTACCGCTCGACGGCGCCCCCGAGCTCCGCCGCCTGGACATCCGCGTTCCGGAAGTGGATGCCCGCCCAGATCCGAGCTTCCAGGATCTCGTCCGTCACGGCCGAGAAGCGGGTGAACATCCGCTGCTCGCCCGGGAACCGGCTGCTCGTGAGGAAGAACCCGGTACCCACCACGTCGCTGCCGAAGAACGACGCGAGCGCATGCATGCTGGCGCTGGCGTACGCCGTCGCTCCCGACACGTGGTCGGGGTACGGGGGCGTGATCAGCGGCGGCCCGGCGCCTCCGATCGCCGCGGGCAGAGACGGATCGAACATCGGCGTCCAGGTGGGATCGGGCACGGTCGCCGCGTTGCCGTCGTCGGCACGCCTGATGGCCGTGATCGGCCGCCAGAAGTTGTAGTGGTACTTGTCGTTCCAGGTGTTGATGATCGCGTCCGCCGCACTCAGGTCGACCATTGCGAGCAGGCGTGCACTGTCGCCCACGTCGAGCGAGTACACGTCGACGAACCTCCGGGCGAGCGCGTTGTAGTTCGCGGCCGGGTTCGTGTTCCAGAACGCGGCGGCATGTGTCTGGGCCGCCGTCCGCGTGGCGCTGTCGATCTTGCCGATGGTCTGGACCTCGAGGTAGTCGGCCGCGTACCCCGGGCTGCCGACGTCGTACGGCCCGGCGGTCCGGAACTGCGACGGGCTCTCGATCACGAACGGCTTCGCGCTGGCCACCCAGACCGTCGGATCGCATGCCGGGGCACCGCCCGCGCCGGGCAGTGGCTGCCAGACGCCGATGCCACCCGTCCCGAACGTGCACGGGATGAACACCGCGCCGCTGGTGTGCCCTTCTGCGAGCATCGCCGCGGCCGCCATCTCCCCGACCTCGATGCCCTCGGTCTTGCCGCTCCCGTTCGGAATCCCTGCGAGCGACGCGGTGTACGCCGTCAGGAGCGTCGCGGCCGACCCTGGGAACAACGTGTTCAGGACACGGTAGGCGGCGGTAGCCGCGGCGGCGTCCGGGGACGCCTTCGGGTAGCTCCGGTTCACGAGATACGGCTTCCCGTGACGGTCCGCGGCGTTCACGGCGCCGTAGACGGCGCCCTGGACCATCGCGATGGAGATGGCCCCGGCCGGCGGCGCAGACATGAGCGCCGGCTGTGCGTTCACCGTGCTCACGGCGATCTCGTTCCAGTTCGTCACTTCGTTACCGGCGCTTGCGAGTGCCGGCACGGCCAGCGCGACGGCGGCGGCGAGCGCCGCAAACGGTGCGAGCCGTTTCGGATGCATGGCCCCCCTGCCCTTTCTCCCCTTGGGAGTCTGGTCGTGGTCGTGAGCTGGTCGCGCCAGACGTGCGCGCGCAACGAGACGTCGCATGAAATGAACCCCCCTTGGCCGAATGTGTCCGTCCACAATCTCGCGCCGGCGCAGTTGAGTCCATGTGACGTTCGTCGTATCTTTCGACATGAGATGCAGCGTCTCGACGCGGGGGATCTCGAGCGCGTCGGCCGGTTCGTGGAGGAGACGGGAGCCATCGAGGGGGCCGAGCCGTTCCCGCCTGCGTTCCTCGCCGCCCTCCAGCGTCTCATCCCCTGCGACTCGGTGACGTTCTGCGAGCTCGACCGCGTGGCCCAGCGGGGCCTCGGCCTCGTCTCGCTTCCGGAGGAGCCGACCGGGGCGGACGAGCCTGAGCTCGACTACTGGGAGGCGCGGCACGAGCATCCGATCTGCCGGTACCACGAGGAGTCGGGCGACTGGCGGGCGTATCGATTGTCCGACTTCGTCGAGATGCGACGGTTCCGCTCGAGCCGCATCTACGCCGAGTGGTTCCGCCCACAGCACCTCGAGAGCCTGATCACCGTCGGGCTCGACGGGCCGCTGTCGCACACCAGGGTCTTTCTCCTCGCACGAAGTGGAGGTCGTGACTTCGAGGCAGCCGATTGCCTTGTGCTCGACGTCCTGCGGCCGTATCTCGCGCAGCGCTACGAGGTGACGCGCTCCCGCGTCGCGAGCGCCGGCTTTCCAGTCCTGACGACCCGCGAGCGCGAGATCATCGCGCTCGTCGCGGAGGGCAGGACGAACGCGGACATCGCGGGCTGTCTGGGGATCGCGTGCGGCACCGTGCGGCGACACCTCGAGAACGCGTACGCCAAGCTCGGCGTGCACACGCGCACGGCCGCGGTCCGCGCCGTTTCGCGCAGCTGAACCGACGTCACGCCGCGAATCGGTATGGCGGTGCTGGGCAAATTTCTTGATCTGCTATGTTTCGACTCAGATTTTCCTCAGTGAGACGGCTCAAGGAAGGAGCACCACTCAATGGCAAAGACCATCGGCATCGACCTCGGCACGACGAACTCCTGCATGGCCGTGCTCGAGGGCGGAGAGCCGACCGTCATCCCGAATGCGGAGGGCGGCCGCACGACGCCGTCCGTCGTCGCGTTCGCGAAGGACGGCCAGCGGCTCGTCGGCGCTCCCGCGCGCCGCCAGCAGGTGACGAACCCCGAGAACACGATCTTCTCGATCAAGCGCTTCATGGGGCGCAAGTGGGACGAGGTCTCCGAGGAGATGACCATCGTCCCGTACGCGGTCGAGAAGGGGGAGAACGGCGACGCGCGCGTCTCCGCCTCCGAGAAGCAGTACGCCCCGCCCGAGATCAGCGCGATGATCCTCCAGAAGCTCCGCGCGGACGCCGAGGCGTTCCTCGGCGAGTCGGTCACCGATGCGGTGATCACCGTGCCCGCGTACTTCAACAACGCCCAGCGCGAGGCGACGAAGGACGCCGGCAAGATCGCCGGCCTCAACGTGCTGCGCATCGTCAACGAGCCGACCGCCGCGGCGCTCGCCTACGGCCTCGACAAGGAGGCGACCGACCAGGTGATCCTCGTCTTCGACCTGGGCGGCGGGACGTTCGACGTCTCGGTGCTCGAGCTCGGCGATGGCGTCTTCGAGGTGAAGTCGACGAACGGCGACAACCACCTCGGCGGGGACAACTTCGACAAGGCGATCGTCGACTGGATGGCCGCCGAGTTCAAGAAGGACCAGGGCATCGACCTCTCGCAAGACAAGATGGCCCTGCAGCGGCTCTACGAGGCCGCGGAGAAGGCGAAGATCGAGCTGTCGTCGACGATGACGACGCAGATCAACCTGCCGTTCATCACGGCGACGCCGGAGGGCCCGAAGCACCTCGACCTGCAGCTCACCCGCGCCAAGCTCCAGGAGCTGACGCACGACCTCCTCGAGCGCACCGTCGGCCCGACGAAGCAGGCGCTCGCGGACGCTGGCCTCGACGCGTCGGGGATCGAGCACGTCGTGCTCGTCGGCGGCATGACCCGCATGCCTGCCGTGCAGGAGAAGGTCAAGGAGCTGATCGGCAAGGAGCCGCACAAGGGCGTCAACCCGGACGAGGTCGTCGCGGTCGGCGCTGCGATCCAGGCGGGCGTCCTCAAGGGCGACGTCAAGGACGTGCTCCTGCTCGACGTCACCCCGCTCTCCCTCGGGATCGAGACGAAGGGCGGCGTGATGACGAAGCTCATCGAGCGCAACACGACGATCCCGACCCGCAAGGCGGAGACGTTCTCGACGGCGGAGGACAACCAGCCGTCGGTCGAGATCCACGTGCTGCAGGGCGAGTCCGAGATGGCGACGTTCAACAAGACGCTCGGCAAGTTCCAGCTCGTCGGCATCCCGCCGGCGCCGCGGGGTATGCCGCAGATCGAGGTCTCGTTCGACATCGACGCGAACGGCATCATCCACGTCAACGCGAAGGACCGCGGCACCGGGAACGAGCAGCAGATCCGGATCGAGGGCGGCTCGGGCCTGTCGGAGGACGAGGTCTCGCGCATGGTGTCGGAGGCCGAGTCGCACGCCGACGAGGCGCGGACGCTGAAGGAGCTCGCCGACACGAAGAACCTCGGCGAGACCCTCGCATACCAGACCGAGAAGGCGCTCGGGGATCACCGCGACAAGCTCGACGCGGCGGACGCCGGCACGATCGAGGGCCGGATCATGGAGCTGCGGCAGTCGCTCGAGTCGAACGACGTCGCGGACATCCGCTCGAAGACGCAGGCGCTCGAGCAGGCGGCCCAGCCGCTCGCCCAGGCGCTGTACGCCGAGGCGAGCCAGCAGGCCGCCTCGTCGGCGCCGCCCGGTGACGGCGGCGAGACCGAGTCCGACGAGGTCGTCGAGGACGCCGACTACGAGGTCATCGACGAGGACGAGGCGGCGAAGACGTCGTGACCGGCGAACGCCAGGACGAGGTCCTACCGCAGGACGGGGACGGCGAGCTCGGCTCGCCGTCCCCGGACGACGCGGCCGTGACAGACGAGCCCGACGCGCCGGGCGCCGAGGAGCTGCTCGCGCGGCTCCAGGACGCCGAGCGTGAGCACGAGAGGGTGATGGACGACCTGCGCCGAGTCGCTGCGGACTTCGACAACTACCGCAAGCGCGTCGCGCGCGAGCAGGCACAGCTGTACGCCCGCGCTGGCGAGCGGCTCGCCGCGAAGCTCCTGCCGGTGCTCGACGACCTCGAGCGCGCGCTCGAAGCCGCAGAGCACCACGAGGAGGCGAAGGTGCTCGAGGGCGTCCGCATGACGAAGGACGCGCTCGCGGGCGTGCTCGCTTCGGAGGGCGTGGAGGAGATCGCGGCCGACGACGGCGGCCCGTTCGACCCGCACGTGCACGAGGCGCTCCTCGCGCAGCCCGCCGAGGGCGTCGAGCCCGGGCACGTGCTCCAGGTCATCCAGCGGGGCTACCGCATGGGTGACGTCGTCCTGCGGCCCGCGCGGGTGGTGGTGTCCGAGTAATGCCTCCGCGAGACCCGTACGAGGTGCTCGGCGTCCAAAAGGCCGCGACCGACGACGAGATCAAGAAGGCGTACCGCAAGCTCGCCCGCGAGCTGCACCCGGACCGCAACCCGGACGACGCGTCGTCCGAGGAGCGGTTCAAGGACGTGCAGGCCGCGTACGACATCCTCTCCGACCCGGAGAAGCGGCAGGCGTACGACCGCTACGGCGCGGCGGGGGCGGGCGCGCAGGGGTTCGGTCCCGGCGGCGCCCGGTACGAGAACGTCGACCTGGGCGACCTGTCCGACCTGCTCGGCGGGTTCGGCTCGTTCTTCGGTCGCGGTCAGCGTGCCGCGCGTCCGCGTCCCGAGCGCGGCGCCGATCTCGAGTCGCGCGTCCGGATCTCGTTCGACGACGCCCTGGAGGGCGTCCAGATCCGCGTCCCCGTCGAGGTCGAGACGGCCTGTCACGTCTGCGGCGGCAGCGGCGCCGAGCCCGGCACCGCGCCCCGCACCTGCCCCGACTGCCAGGGGAGTGGCGTCATCTCGGACAGCCAGGGCCTCTTCGCGCTCTCCCATCCCTGCCAGCGCTGCCGCGGCAACGGCGTCATCGTCGACACGCCCTGCACGACGTGCCGCGGGGCCGGCCGCGAGCGCGTCACGCGCCGGTACCAGGTCAAGGTGCCGGCGGGCGCGAAGGACGGCACCCGCATCCGGCTGAAGGGCAAGGGCGAGCCGGGGCGGAACGGCGGACCCGACGGTGACCTGTTCGTCCGCGTCCAGGTCGACGCGTCGCCGCTCTACGAGCGCCGCGGCGCCGACCTCGTGCTCGAGGTGCCGGTCACCTACCCGGAGGCAGCGCTCGGCTCGACCGTGCAGATCCCGACGCCCGAGGGCCTGGTCGCGCTCAAGGTCCCGGCCGGCTCGGAGAGCGGGAAGCTCCTTCGGGTGAAGGGACGCGGCGCGCCGAAGCTCAACGGCGGCGGGAAGGGCGACCTGCTCGCGCGGCTCGTCGTCACCGTCCCGAAGAAGCTGACGAAGGCGGAGAAGGAGGCGCTCGAGGCGTACGGCAACGTGTCGCGCGAGCAGCCCCGTGACCACCTCACGAGGACCGCGTGATGCCCGACCGCGGCCGGTACATGATCTCCGTCGCCGCCGAGCTCGCGGGTCTCCACCCGCAGACGCTGCGGATGTACGAGGCCCGCGGTCTGATCAGACCGGCGCGCACGCCGGGCGGCACGCGTCTGTACTCCGAGAGCGACGTCGAGCAGCTGCGCCTCGTGCAGCGCCTCACGACCGAGCTCGGGCTCAACCTCGCGGGCGTCGAGCATGTCCTGCGCCTGGAGGACGAGCTCAGGCGCCTCCGCGCGCGCATGGACCAGCTGGAGCGAGAGCTGCGCGACGAGATTCGATCCGCCCACAAGCAATACCGGCGCGACGTGGTGGTGTACCGCCAGCCGCAGCCGCCGGCACCGAGGAGCTAGGAGACATGGACTTCAACAAGCTGACCATCAAGAGCGGCGAGGCCGTCGCCGGCGCCCAGGAGCTCGCCCGCCGGACGGGGAACCCCGAGGTCACCCCCGACCACCTGACCATCGCGCTCCTCGACCAGGAGCTGCCGCGCACGCTCTGCGAGCGTTCCGGCGCAAGCGCCGGAACGCTGAGAAGCGCTGCCGAAGCGCGGATCGCCGAGCAGCCTTCCGTCTCCGGTGGTGCCGCTCAACCACATGCGTCGGCCGCGTTCCATGCTCTTCTCGACAAGGCACTCGCGGAAGCCAATGCGTTGTCCGACGAGTTCGTCTCGGTCGAGCACCTGCTGCTCGCGCTCGATGTCGTCGACCGCGTCAGCCTCCTCGAAGCGCTGAAAGCGGTGCGAGGAGGCCAGCGGGTCACGTCGCAGGATCCCGAGGGCTCGTACCAGGCGCTCGAGAAGTACGGCCGCGACCTCACCGCGCTCGCGGAGTCCGGGAAGCTCGACCCGGTGATCGGCCGCGACGAGGAGATCCGGCGCACGATCCAGGTGCTCTCGCGCCGGACGAAGAACAACCCGGTGCTGATCGGTGAGCCGGGCGTCGGCAAGACCGCGATCGCCGAGGGCCTCGCGCAGCGGATCGTCGCGGGCGACGTCCCGTCGGGACTCGAGGGCAAGCGCGTCTGGGCCCTCGACGTCGGCGCGCTCATCGCCGGCGCGAAGTACCGCGGCGAGTTCGAGGAACGGCTCAAGGCCGTCCTCCAGGAGATCACCGCGAGCGAGGGCCAGATCATCCTCTTCATCGACGAGCTCCACACGATCGTGGGCGCAGGGGCGGCGGAGGGCGCCGTCTCCGCGGGCAACCTGCTGAAGCCGATGCTCGCGCGGGGCGAGCTGCGCGCGGTCGGCGCGACGACGCTCGACGAGTACCGAAGCCACATCGAGAAGGACGCCGCGCTCGAGCGGCGCTTCCAGCCCGTGCTCGTCGGCGAGCCGACCGTCGCCGACACGATCGGGATCCTGCGTGGCCTCAAGGAGCGCTACGAGGCGCACCACGGCGTGCGGATCCGCGATGCGGCACTCGTCGCGGCAGCCGTGCTCTCCGACCGCTACATCTCGGACCGCTTCCTGCCCGACAAGGCGATCGACCTCGTCGACGAGAGCGCGTCGCGCCTGCGGATGGAGATCGACTCGTCGCCCGTCGAGCTCGACGAGGCGGAGCGACGGGTGACGCAGCTCGAGATCGAGCTGGCCGCGATGGCGAAGGAGGATCCCGCGACGCGTGAGCCTCTGGAAAGGCAGCTGGCCGAGGCGAAGTCGAGACGTGACGAGCTCGGCGCACGGTGGGCGACCGAGAAGGACGTCACTCGTCCGCGTGAAGCGAGCTCACGCGGACTATCGACGAGCTTCGAACCGAGGCCGAGCGGGCCGAACGGCAGGGTGACCTCGCGAGGGTCGCGGAGATTCGCTATGGCCTTATCCCGGACGCGGAGAAGGAGCTTGCATTCAGGGCGGAGCCGGAGGCTCCGCCCATGGTCAAGGAGGAGGTCGACGAGGACGACATCGCCGCCGTCGTCGCCCAGTGGACGGGGATCCCGACCGACCGCCTGCTCGAGGGCGAGGTCGAGAAGCTCGTCCACATGGAGGAGCGCCTGCACGAACGGATCGTCGGCCAGGACGCAGCGATCGAGGCCGTGTCGAACGCCCTCCGCCGTGCCCGTTCGGGCCTCCAGGACCCGAACCGGCCGATCGGCTCGTTCGTCTTCCTCGGCCCGACCGGCGTCGGGAAGACCGAGCTCGCGAAGGCGCTCGCGGAGTTCATGTTCGACGACGACCGGGCGATCGTGCGACTCGACATGTCCGAGTACCAGGAGAAGCACACGGTCTCGCGGCTCGTCGGGGCACCGCCCGGCTACGTCGGCTACGAGGAGGGCGGCCAGCTGACCGAGGCGGTCAGGCGCCGGCCGTACTCCGTGCTCCTGCTCGACGAGATCGAGAAGGCGCACTCCGAGGTCTTCGACATCCTGCTCCAGCTGCTCGACGACGGCCGGCTGACGGACGGCCACGGCCGCACGGTCGACTTCCGCAACACCGTCGTGATCATGACCTCGAACGTCCGGACCGCCGAGGACATGGCCGACCGGTTCCGGCCCGAGTTCCTGAACCGGATCGACGAGATCGTCGTGTTCGACGCGCTGACCCGCGAGCAGCTCGGGTCGATCGTCGAGATGCAGCTCGCCCGGCTCAACGAGCGGCTCCGCGAGCGCGGTCTCGCGCTGGAGCTCACCGACGGAGCCCGCGAGCTGCTCGCGGAGGCAGGCTGGGATCCCGCCTACGGCGCGCGCCCGCTGAAGCGTGCGATCCAGCGGCTGCTCGAGAACCCGCTCGCGCTCCGCCTGCTCGAGGGCGAGTTCGGCGAGGGCGACACCATCCACGCGCACGCCGAGCTCGGCGAGATCCGGTTTGCCGGTGCCGGCCAGGACGGCGCAGGTGACCGCGACGCCGAGTACCCGGAGGCGGTCGGCGCGGAGCCATAGCCGTCCCGAGGTCTACGGCACCCGGAGCGCGACCACCTCCACGCCGGCCTGCCGCAGCTCGTCCGGAAGCAGGGCCGCGAACGGGTGCTCCTCGCCGGTCAGCTCGCCCGGGTTGGCGATGAGGAAGCGGGCTCTGTTGCCCGTGACCTTGACGGAGTACGTCAGCCCCCGTGCCTTCAGCACTGCCTCGGCGGCCGAAGTCGTGGCGGCCGTCACGGTGAGCCGGATCGGGGAGTCGAGCGAGGGCAGCGAGCCCGCTGCCTTGGTCGCGCTCGACCTTTGCCCCTGCGAGGCCTGACGGCCCGCCGTCGCGGGGTCGGGCCCGAGGATCGCGTTCCGGAGCACCTTCTGCATCCCGACCGTCCACGCCCGGTAGTTCGGGTCGGACGCGAGCAGGACGACCCGCCCGTCGACGAACGGCTCGTCGATCACCGCGGCCGTGCCGCCGAGCTCCTCGGCGCCGCGCGCGAACCCCGAGATGAAGAAGTCGCCGTGTCCGGCCGGCGGATATGAGAACGCCACGTGCGACGGGTCGGACGCCTGCATGACGAGGTCGTAGTCGTAGAAGACCCACCCGAAGGGGCCGACACCTGCCGCCAGCGGGCTCCCGGAGGCGATGCGTACCCGGAGCAGCGCGCCCGCGACGTCCGACTTCGGCGCCGCGAGGAGTGCCGAGGTGATCCCGACCCGCGCCGCGACCTCTGCTCCGCCGCGCCAGCCGACGTAGCGGCCGCCGTCTTCCACCCAGCTCGCGAGGGCGCGTCGGCCGCGCTGGCCGAGCGCGTTCGACGCAACCTCCGCGTTGCCGTTCGGGACGAGGAGCACATCGACGTCGTCGAGCGCACCCGACTCGATGTCACCTGCCGCGACCGACGTGTAGGGGAGACCCCACACGCGCTCGAGCAGGTAGCGCAGCCAGCCCTCGGACTCGCGGGCTGCGGTGCTCGACGACGGCCGGAACACGGCCACCGACGGGCGATCGGCCGGAAGCGCAGGCGTAGGCGGCTCGGCGAGTGGCGGGACGAGCTGCGCAACGGGCGTGAGGACGGCGCCGGAGCGTCCGCCTGCGACGTTGAAGAGCAGCGGGTTGCTCCAGCCCGAGACGTCGTAGAAGTAGGGGAACGGGACGTACGTGTCCTCGTTCAGGAGTGCCTGGATCCAGTGCTTCTGCGCCTGCGCCATCGGCACCCAGTACGTACCGGACGGCAGCGCGCTCGCCGCCGCGGTGCGTCCGTACGGCGTGAAGTCGGGCACCGAGAGCGGTGACGTCAGCCGGTACACGGCCACGTCCATCCGCTGGAGGCGCCGCACGAGCGACTGGACCTCGGCCGCCTTTTCGGGGTCGTCCGCGCGGAGGAAGTAGTGCCGCACCCGGATGTCCGGCACCGGAAGCTGGACCGTGTTGCCCTTGTCGTTGACGCGGTTCGGCTGCAGACGCCCTGCGGTGCCCTGCGTCAGGGCGTCGACCCACGATCCGTGCCAGTCGAGCAGCACCCGCTCGCGATTCGTGGCCGCAGCGGAGAGCGACACCCAGTGCGCGACGTACTGCTCGTACGTCCGTGCAGCGATCGGGTGGAAGTTCGCCTTCTCGAACGTCATCCCGCCGCTGCCGAATGCGACGGAAGGGACCGTGTCGCCGTAGACCATCGCGAAGAAGTCGAACACCTTGTCGTTGAAGTACTGGATGTGCTGCCGATCGAACTCCGCGCGCATCGCGGCGCCGAACAGCTGATCGGTGAGCTCGACGGACTCCTCCGTCACCTCGTGGTAGATCGGGTCAGCGGCCGGTGGGAAGAAGAAGTGGTTCCCGCCCATCTCGTGGGCGTCGATGTGCATGACCCCCGGGTACTGGCGCAAGAGCTCCAGCTTTCCCTCGGTCTCGGGCTGCGTCCGGGCGAACCAGTCGCGGTTCATGTCGAAGAAGTAGGCGTTCTGCCGCTGCTCGGCCTCGCGGCCGTCCGGGTTCTGCGTCGGGATGATCCCGACGAGCGCGTTGTCGAGGATCTGCGTCGCGGCGCAGTCCGTGCGGTCCGCGAGCTCGTAGAGGACGCGAAGCTGCGCATCGGTGCCGCTCTCCTCGCCGCCGTGGACGTTGCCCATCAGCCAGAGGATCGCCGGGGTGTCCGCGGCGAGCTGGGCGGCCTCGGCCGGGGGCGTGGCGGGGTCGCGCAGGCGTTGGGTCGCCGCGCGGATCGCCGCCAGGCCGGCGGGCGTCACATGCGCCGGCGTCCCGACCAGCGCGTAGCGCAGAGGCCGTCCTTCCCAGGACGTCGCGAGGACGCCGCTGACCACACGCGGGCTCGCAGCGTCGACCGCCTGCACGTACCGGTCGGCCTCGGCGGCGGTCACCTCCTGCGAGCCGAGCCCGAAGCCGAGCACGTTCTGCGCGGTCGGCGCCTGGCCGGCGAAGGTCGGCGGCGTCTGGATCGGATCGCAGATCGCCCCGAGCGCGGGCGGAGCCACCGCAGTCGAGCCGGCGAGAGCGCCGATCGAAGCGACAAGGATCACGGCTAGCAGCGTGCGACGCATGGCGGCACCCTCCCCTGTACAGGTTCTTCCGGCGGCGCGACTCTACACGCCTGGTGACGCGCGCGACGCCGCGCGCGCCTGCGGCTCCCGCCCCTGTGCGAACCGAGTCGACGGCGTCGCTGAGGCCGCGGGAGACCATCCGCGCAATGGTGCCCGGCTGACGCCGGGCACCATTCGCGTCTCCCCCCGGAGGGTTCATGGCCAATGTCGTCCAACCTGCGATCGACGGCCTTGCCTGCGGCCGAGATCGGCGCAGGGCCGGAAGGAGGGCTCGGTGTTCGCTTCGTGGCTGCGAAGCGACCGCAGGCCGCTGGCCGTCCTCAGGCGAGGACGAGTGAGAGGTCGTCCGCCCCGGCGAGCTTGTAGTTGTTCCCGTTCGAGAAGGTCACGACGATCGTCACCTGGGTCGACCCCCGCGGAACAGTGCCCTTGCGGCTGCGGAACGCCATGTCGGTGCCCGAGATCGTGGTGTCGTTGCCGATGCGGAGCCGCGCGAGCACGGTTCCGCCCGCGTCGGCGAAGTCCGCCCGCACCTGGGTCATGTTCGCGGTCGGCCCGCTTCCGTAGTTGCCGAGCCAGCCGCCGAGCATCACCTTGCGTCCTGCCGCCGCCGCGGGGAGCTTGATCGTCTGCTTGCCGATCGTCGCCTTGGCGGCGTTGGCCTCCGGCGTCGTCCCGCCGAAGAAGTAGTTCTTGCCCCGCTTTGGCGAGCCCTTGGAGCGGGCGGAGAACCACCCGTTCGGGAACGTGTACGACGCGGCGCCGAATTGCCCCGCCTCGTTCGTCCAGCCCGGAACGGCCCCGAAGGCGCCGACGGCGGTGATCCCGGCGCCGGCCTCCGCGCCGGGGTTCTTGATGAGGTTCTTCCCACAGAATCCGCATGCGGTCGTGCCGGCGGCTGCCGTCGCGGTCACGGCGACTGCCGCCAGGATCGCAGCGGCGAGGGCTCGTGCGAGGTGCACGCCGATCGTGGGCTTTCTCCGGTGCGTCGCGGTGGGGTGGAAGCGGTTCATCGTGACCTCCTTCGTCGTGGTTCGTTCGCTAGCGGGCTTTTGCTCGGTCGGGGACAACGAGATGTGCCGGACGCATCGCGCGGAACGTCGGTGGGACGTGGGCAACCGCCTCGGCGTCCGGTCCGAGACGATCGGCCCGGAAGCGCTCCCAGGCGTCCTCGCTCTCCCAGACCCCGACGATCCGGAACCCCTCGTCGGTCGGGCCGGCGGCATGCAGCAGGAGCCCTTCCGGGGTCGCCCCGTCCAGAGCCTGGGCGAACGGCCGGTACTGCTCCCAGCTGGCGGCAATGTCCTCGACGATCACGTACGACACGTGCAGAGCCTCGGACGCGCCGGTGTAGATCCGGTATAGCGCGGGCTTTTCGACCCTCGGCCGTTCGTTCACACTGCGTCGGGTGCCCGCCTCGGAAGTGCGTGTCCTCGGCCCGGTGGAGCTCCTGGCGACGACGGCCCGGTCGCTGCTCGACAGCGATGCAGAGGCGACTCCTCGCGGCGTTCGTGATCGCCGACGGCGAGGCGTGCACCGTCGACGAGCTCGTCGACGCCCTGTGGGGTGACGCGCCGCCGGCGTCCGGCCGCAAGCTCGTCCAGGTGTACGTCTCGCAGCTGCGCAAGGCGCTCCCCGCCTCCATCGCGATCGGGACGCGCGCCGGCGCATACGCACTCGACCTGCCCGCGGAGCTGCTCGACGCCGCGCGCTTCGAGCGCCTCGTGCGGGAAGGCACGGCTGCGCGCTTCGAGGGCAATCACCCACTGGCTGCATCTCTCCTCGACCAGGCACTCGGCCTCTGGCGGGGCCGCCCGTACGGGGAGCTCGCCTACGAGGAGGTCGTGCGCGTCGAGGTCGAGCGGTTGGAGGCGCTACGGCTCGACGCGCTCGACGAGCGGACGGACGCTCAGCTGGCGCTCGGTCTCCATGCGGAGGTGCTCGGCGACCTCCTGGGTCTCGCGAACGACAGCCCGTTTCGAGAGCGCACGCAGGAGCAGGCGATGCTCGCGCTCTACCGCTGCGGCCGTCAGTCCGAGGCGCTCGAGCACTACGCGGACGTCCGGCGGCGGCTTCTCGACGAGCTCGGTCTGGACCCGTCTCGGGCGCTTCGCGAGCTCCAGCAGAGGATCCTGCGCCAGGACACGGAGCTCGACGCGCCGCCGAGTGTCAGCGACCGCGGTCCGGCTCTCCCCGAGCCCGTCAACCGGCTCGTCGGTCGCGAGGGCGAGCTCGACGAGCTACGCCGGATCCTGCTCCGCAGCGACGTTCGCTTGCTCGTCCTGACCGGAGCCGGCGGGAGCGGAAAGACGCGCCTGGCGCTCGAGGCTGTGCGTGGGGTCGGCTCGTCGTTTGCGAACGGCGCCGTCGTCGTCGAGCTGGCGCCGCTCGACGACCCCGCGCTCGTCGTCCCGACGATCACACAGGCGCTGGGGATCGCCGCCGAGCCCGCCGGGGACCCGTTGGCGACGCTTGCGGAGTGGCTCCGTTCACGGGAGCTGCTCCTCGTCCTCGACAACGCCGAGCATCTCCACGCGGCCACGCCCGTCTTCGTCGAGTTGCTGTCGCGCGCCTCCCGCCTGACCATCCTGGTCACGAGCCGCACCGTTCTGCACCTGTCGGGCGAGCACGTCTTCCCGGTGCAGCCGCTCGGGACGGATGCCGCGCTGGAGCTCTTCCGGCAGCGCGCGGCGTCGGTGCAACCGCGCTTCGAGCTGATGGACGAGAACGAGGACGCGGTTCGCAAGATCTGCGCCCAGGTCGACGGCCTGCCGCTCGCGATCGAGCTCGCCGCCGCACGCGTCGAGGACGCTGCCGGCAACGGCGCTCGCGGAGCGGTTGACGGAGCGGCTGAGCGTCCTCGGCGGCGGCGCGCACGATCTCCCCGCGCGCCAGCAGACGCTGAGCGCGACCCTCGACTGGAGCTACGAGCTGCTGACCGACGACGAGCGTCGGTTCCTCGCCCGCTTCTCGGTGTTCCCGGCCGGCGCGACGCTCGAAGCCGCAGCCGCCGTGTGTCTCGCGGGCGACGAGGACGAGGCGCTCGCGCTCGTCGAGACGCTGCACGACGCTTCCCTGCTCACCGTCCAGGAGCTCGGCGGCGGCGTGCGGTACCGCCTGCTCGAAACCGTCCGCCAGTACTCGGCGGACCGGCTCCGCGAGCTGGGCGACGAGGACACGACACGGCGGCATGCCGAGTGGTGCCTCGCCCTGGCGGAGGCCGCCGAGCCCGAGCTCACGGGTGACCGGCAGGGCCGCTGGTTCGCGACGCTGGAGGCAGAGCACGACAATCTTCGCGCCGCGCTCGCATACCTGGATGCGACGCGACAGAAGGCCCTCCAGCTTCGGCTCGTCGTCGCGCTGAGCCGCTTCTGGTACGTGCGCGGGCACCTCGTCGACGCGAGGCGACGTCTCGACGAGGCCCTTGCGGACGCTGCCGAGCAGCCCGCGAGCCTCCGCCGTCGCGCCCTGACCGCCGCGAGCGCGACAGCGCTGTTGCAGGGTGACTACGAGGCGGCGACCCGCTCTGCCGAGGCCGCGCTCGTCGCGGCACGGGAGAGCGGCGATTCGCGCTTCGTCGCCAACTCCCTCAGCAACCTCGGCGCGATCGTGCTCGCGGCAGGCGACACCGCGAGGGCGGCCCTGGCGCTCGAGGAGGCAGTGGCACTCGCCCGGGAAGTGGGGGACACGCGGATCGCGGCACTCGCGATCAACAACCTTGGCGACCTCGCGCTCACCACGGGTGACTACGAACGCGCCGGTCCGCTGTTCGAGGAGAGCCATGCCCTGCTCGAGGCGCGGGGTGACACCGCAAACCTGGCCCGGTCCCTGTTCAACCAGGGCGCCGTCGCGCTCATGCGGGGCGACGATCGGGCGGCACTCGGCCACTTTCGAGACGGGCTCGTGCTCGCGAGCGAGACGGGGGACAAGGAGGACATCGCGTGGTGCCTGGAGGGCCTTGCCGCACTTGCCGCTCGCTCGCGGGACGGAGAGCGCGCCGCGACGCTGCTCGGTGCCGCGGGCGCGCTCCTGAGCCAGATGGGTGCCGACTTCAAGCCGTTCGAGCGGCAACTGCACGAGACGACCGAACAGCAGGCCGAGACGTTGTGTGGGCAAGCGGGGCACACCGCCGCACGCGAGCGGGGGACGGGGATGGTGCTCGCCGAGGCGGTCGACTTCGCGCTCGGCGGCGGCCCGCTCTCGGCGACCGGCCGCTGATCCCCCGAGCGCGAAGACAGGCTCCTTGCGGTCCGGACCGTAGGATCACGACCCTGACGACCATGGACGCCCCGATCCTCCTCGTCGCCGCGACCGACCGCGAGCTCTGCGGCCACGACGGACTCGTGTGCGGCGTCGGCCCGGTCGAGGCCGCAGCCACCACCGCGCGCGCCCTCGCACTGCGTGGTTTCGGCGCGCTGCTCCACCTGGGCCTCGCCGGGGGACGGGGGATCGCTCCCGGGTCCCTTGTCGTTGGCACGGAGGCCGTCTACTGCGATCTCTCGGCCGAGTGGCCGGTCGTGGACCGCGTTGCACCCGCCGCTCACCTCGTCGCCGCGCTCCGCGCCGCGCTGCCCGACGCTCACGCCGTCCCGGTCCACACCTCGGCGGCGGTCGGAGGCGCTCGTAACTTTTCGTCACAAGCTCCCCTCGTCGAGGCGATGGAGGGCTTCGGCGTCCTCCGCGCCGCCGCGCTCGCGGGCGTCCCCGCCGTGGAGGTGCGCGCGATCTCGAACGAGATCGGCGAGGACGACCGGGCGCGCTGGGACATCGACGCCGGCCTGGCCGCCCTCGCGCGCGCGCTGCCGGCCATCACCAACGCAATCCGCAGCTGATCGAGGAGGCCCGGGCAGGTGCCCGGGCCCCGGTGAGCGGCTATGGCGCCAACGCGATGTCGATCAGCGTCTTGGGACCTCCGATCTTCCCGAGGGAGGTCGCTGCGCCGGTGGCGAGATCGACCTGGTAGAGCGTCGCGAGGGTCGCACCACGGCCCCGCTGCTCCGTGAGCGACGCGTACGCGATGTTCGAGGTGCCCACGGTGCGGATGTCGAAGCCGGTCGCGCTCGTGGTTTCGACACCGAGGTCGCCGACGCGGACGAGCGTGCCCGCGTTGGGCGGGTTCTGGATCGCGAGCCCGTCGAGGCGCGGGTCGATGTCGTAGAGCGTCGTTCCGGTTGTCGCGTCGTTGTCATTGTTGGTGTACGCGGCGGCTGTGATCCCCGCTGCGGTCGCTCCCGCGTCGTTGAGCGAGCCATCGGTGAACGTCGTCCCGACCGGTCCGGCGGCCCTGGACGACGGCAGGGCGCGCAGGTTCTGGCCCGCGTCGCTGACGATCCGGAGCGCGTCGGCTGCCGGGTTGAAGTCGAATCCGAACTGCGTCCCCTGCAGCACGACCGGCGTCGTGGTACCCGCCGCCACCAGCGTCGCGACGAACGTCGCCCGCCCGCTCTCGGGCGCAAGGGTGTACAGATGGCCGGTCGTGCCGACCCTCGCGACCGTGTAGAGCTTCCCGTCCAGCGGACGGACGTCGATGCCGATCAGTGACGCTCCGGCAGGCAGCCCGGACACCTTGACGTTCGACTCGATCTCCCCCGCGCTCGCGGCATCGAAGCCGATGAGCCGGTTGTCGTCCGTGAGCCCGTAGAGCTCCCCGGACAGGTGCAGCGCTCCCGCGGATGCGGCTGCGATTGCGGACACCGTCACCGCGAGCAGCGCGGCGAGTGAGGCAAGGACTCTCCTCCTCATGACTGACCCCTCTCGATCGTGGACGCCGATCGCGGCGTCGGGTTCACGCGCGATTCGTCTGCCCGAGGCGATCGGCTCGGCGCGTTGCTACGGCGCGCGGATCGTGACCGCGACCTCGAGCGTCTCCGTCGCCGTGCCGCGGTAGACGCCGCGCGAAGGGGGGACGTCGGCGTAGTCGCGGCCGACGCCGACGCGGACGTAGCGCTCGGTCTGTGCAGTGTCGTGCGTCGGGTCGAGCGAGATCCACGTGTCGCCGACGTGGACGTCGACCCAGGCATGCGACTCGCCCTCGAGGCCGCCCGAGCCGGTGTCGTACAGGTAGCCGCTGACGTAGCGCGCAGCGATGCCGCGTGCCCGGCATGCGGCGATCATGACGTGGGCGAAGTCCTGGCAGACCCCGCGCCCGTCGGCAAGCGCCTCCGCGGCGGTCGTGTGCACGTTCGTCGTCCCGCGCTCGTATGTCATAGCGCCGCGGACGGCGTGCATCAGCTCCCAGGCGGCCTCGACGGGGTCGCCCGGCGACGGCGTGGACGCGGCCACCTCGAGCACCTGGTCGTCGAGGTCGACGTAGCGCGTGGGGGCGAGGAAGTCCCATCGGTCGAGCGGCGAGAGCGCCGGCTCCTCCGCCTCGTACGCCGCGGTCGTCCACACCTCGCTGCGCACCGTGACGGACAGGCTCTCGTGGGTCTCGAGGAGGTCGAAGTGGTGGACGGTGTTCCCGTAGCGGTCGAGGTACTCGTCCACGGTCGCGCCACGCGGCTCGGTCGCGAGCCCGAAGGACGAGCAGCGCTGGCCGTCGCGGTGCAGCGGCTTCAGGCGAACCTCCGTGTACGCCTCGTTGATCGGCGCGTCGTACCCGTAGCGGGTGATGTGCTCTACCGTCAGCCACATTGCTGCTGCTGTGCCTCCTGGCTCTCGAGTGCGGCGGCGGGGACCGCTCGGGTCGAGAAGAACGCCTTCGCAACTGCGTCACCGGCGCGGTTGATCCCGGCGAGCAGCTCGAGCAGCGTCGCCGCCACGGCAGCGCCCGAGACGTCTCCGACCTCGCCGTACTCGAGGTCGGCCCCAAGCCGTCCGAGGACGCGCTGTGGCGTCCCGGTCGGGCCGGCGATCCGCTCGACGGACGTCGCGCAGGTGCGGAGGCAGTAGAGCGCCGCGCGCGGGAACTCGGCGGAGCGGATCAGCTCCTCGGCGATGGCCAGCGGATCGAACGAGGCGCCGTAGCGGCGGACGTACGCCTCGAACGCGCTGCACGACTTGAGGAGCGCGATCAGCTCGTGCGACGCGCAGCGGGTCGTCGTCCGCGAGCGCGACGGCGATCGGGTACCGGGTCGCGGACGACCCGCACGGTCGTCGCCGCGCGCTCCAGGTGGAGCCCGAGCTGGAGGAACTCGTACGGCTCGCCGTGCGTCATCGTCGCGTCGGCCGTGCCCTGGAAGCGGTGCGCCCCGTTGCGGAGCTCCTCGAAGAAGGCGTGCGGGCCGCGGACGGCCGCACGCCGGTTCGCGCGGCGGCGGTGCGTATCGGGAATCGCCCCTCGCGCCATGCTCGGTCGGAGCCATCCCCGCGCGCACCCCCCATCAGAACTCGATCGTCTCCGCGGTTACGGTGTCGCCGTGGCCAGGTCGCGATCCCGAGAGCTGCCGCCGGCGCTGCCGCCTGCGGCCCGGCCTGTGGGACAGGTGGTCGCGGAGGCGATCAAGCTCTATCAGGGGAGCTTCTGGCGAGCCCTGGCGCTTGGCATCCCGGTCGCCGTCTCGGACCAGCTGATCGCCGACCGCTCCGACAGCGAGCAGATCCTGCTGCTCGTCGCGGCCGCGCCGGCGTTCAGCCTCGCCTATGCGGCCGCGTGCGCAATCCGCCAGGGCGAGCGCCCGCCGTGGCGCGTCTGGGCGGTCGCAGTGATGGTCGGCACGCTGACGTTCCTGCCCGCCGCGGCATTGTTCTCGTGGTTCGCGATCGCCGCCGTGCTCTGGCTCGGGATCGCCGGTCACGCCGTGCCGGCCGTGATGGCAGAGCGCATCGGCTTCGTCGCGGCGCTCCGCCGGACGGTCCAGCTCGGCCGGGCCGACTACATCCACGCGGCCGGTGCGTTCGCGACGCTCGCGCTGCTCTTCGGCCTCACGCGACTCGCGCTCGGGCTCCTGCTGTCCAGCCAGGCGGACGCGACCGTGCGCGTCTCGATCTTCCTCGCCGACCTCGTCATCTCTCCGCTGCTCTACCTCGGTGCGGCGATCGTCTACGTCGACCTGGTCCCGCGGGTCGGGCTCAGCCGCGAGGAACGACGCGACGCGCGACGGGCTGCGCTCCAGCGGATGGCGAAGTAGGCTCAGGCCTTCCGACCGAAGGAGGCGAGGCGTGCCCACCTACCTGATGCTGACGTCGCTCACCGAGAAGGGGACGCAGACGCTGAACTCGAACCCGGCGCGGTTGCGCGAGGTGAACCGCGACGTCGAGGAGCTCGGGGCGAAGGTGCTCCACCAGTGGGCGTCGCTCGGCGAGTACGACTTCGTCAACGTCGTCGAGGCGCCCGACGAGCTCACGATGGCCAACCTCTCGGTCAAGCTCGGCGCACGTGGCAGCGTCAAGTTCGAGACGCTGACGCTCATCCCGGTCGACGAGCTGCTGAGGTCGCTCGAGAGCTAGGGGTCTCGCTCGGGGGTCGCACGAAGCCGATCTCGGTCGCGGCGGCGGCCGCCGTGGCGCGCGCCGAACGCCGGCCCGTCGCGTCTCCCGCCTCGGCGTGATCGATCCGGACGAAACCGGCACGAACGCGGCACGAAGTCGGCACAGACGCGCGACCGCTTCTCCCGATACCGTGACATCAGGGCACCGGGGGTGCCCCTGGGGGTGGTTGATCGGGTAGGTCGGCGGCCGGCGCTACGACCGGACGGCGAAGCCCGTCTCCCGCGGCCGTACGACGAGCGGGCTCGCGGGAAGACCGGGGGGAGGCGTCGCGGCGTTGTATCCGCCCGGCGCGACGTCGTTCGGCGTGTCCGGATGGAACAGGGCAGCCAGCAGCTGGATCTGCTCGCGCCCGATCGACAGCTCCCACTGACCGCCCCCGTATGCCCCGATCCCGTTCTCCTCGCAGTACTCGTACGTCGCGAAGAGCCGCTCGATCGTCCCGAAGCGCGACGGCTTCACGTTGACCGTGCGCGGCGGCCAGCGGAGCGCCCGGATGTCCTCCACCGAGTGGATGATCGCGTCCCACGTGACCCTGCCTGCCTCGCGGCTCGAGCACCGGCTCCGTCTCGGGTGTGAGCGCAGGGTCCTCGAGCCACGCGTCCGGGAACGCCTCGATCACGCGGCGGTAGAGGCCGGAGTCGGGTGGGTTGTCGACGACCGTGCCGCTGTACTGGCCCTTGAGGTCGACCGAGTCGACGCATCCGAGCTCCTGCGAGCTCGGCGAAGATCTCGTCCGTCCAGTCGGGGCGGGCATCGAGCTTGAAGCGAAGGCCGGGGTAGAGCTCGAGGAAGGCGCGGAGCCGCGCCGTTCTCGGTGGGTCGCCCAGCCCGCCCGATGCGACGAAGGTCACGGGGCGTGGATCGCGGCCGACGGCGTCGCCGAGCGGGCGCCGGGCCTGCCGGAGCGCAAGGTCGAGCGCGGCGCTCTCGAACGCCCAGCGCCGGTAGTCGACGTTCGCGTGCATCTCCGGCTCGTGCTCGAAGAGGGGCTGTCCGTCCAGGTGGCGCGAGAACGTCTCGAGCGTCCATTCCCCGGCGAGGGGCAGGACCGGGCCGCGCGCCTGCTGCGCGTCCTGCTCGGCTCCGTCGTAGGTCACGTCCTCGCCGAGCCCCTCCTCGCCGGCCCCCGCGAGGCGGACCACCGTCGTCTTGCGCGTGAACTCGGAGCTGATGGTGTACGCGTGGCCCTCGAGGTCGTAGCCCTCGACGACGAGTGGCAGCTCGCGGACCGCGTCGAACAGGCTCACAGCGCGGCGTAGGCGACCGCGATCTCGGCGGCGAGCCCGGCGTTGGCGACGATCAGGTCGCGGTTGACGCGGCGGGTCTCGCCGTTCGAGCGCTCGTGAAGGGCGGCGAGGACGAACGGGGTCACGGCCTGGCCGACGATACCGCGCTCGTGGGCCTCGGCGACGATCACTTCGATCAGGTCCGCCACGTCGAGGCTCTCGTCCGGTGGGCGACCGACGAGGATCGCGTTGCCCCCGAGACGCCAGTGCGCGTCCGCGACGCGCGCCGCCTCGTCCGCGCTCTCGACACGGGCCGAGACCGGCGGCCCGCCCTCGGCCGCGTAGAAGAGGGGCAGGGTGTCGACCCGGTAGCCCACGACGGGAATGCCGAGCGTCTCGAGCAGCTCGATCGTCGCGCCGACGTCGAGCAGCGACTTCACGCCGGAGGAGACGATCAGCGCAGGAATGCGCGCGCAGGCGCCCAGGTCGGCCGAGACGTCCGGCGGTGTCGGGAAACCCCGGTGGACGCCTCCGAGCCCTCCGGTGCCCATGAAGCGGATTCCGACCGCCTGTGCGGCGGCGAGCGTGCCGCCGACCGTAGTCGCGCCGACGGCACCCTGCACCGCGCACGCGGCGAGGTCGCGCGGCCCGAGCTTGCGGGCGTCCGGCTCGAATCGGCGCAGCTCGGACTCGGTGAGGCCGATCACGAGCTTCCCGTCGAGGACGCCGATCGTGGCCGGGACGGCTCCGGCCGAGCGGACGGCTGCCTCGCCTGCGAGCCCGACCTCGACGCCTGTCGGGCGCGGGGAAGCCGTGCGCGACGAGCGTCGTCTCGAGCGCGACGACTGGGCGCTCCTCGGACAGCGCGGCCTGGACCTCGTCGGCGACCCGGATCAGGTGCTCCACGGCCGGAGGGTAGTCCGCGGGCTCGAGACCGGGCCGCACAACCACCCCCAGGGGCACGCCCGGTGCCCTGATGTCACGGTATCGAGAGAAGCGTCACGTGTCCGTGCCGGCTTCGCGCCGACTTCGTGCCGGCCCATGCCCGTCGCGCGCGGTCGTCGAGCGCACGCACGCGGCGGCCTCGAGCCCGAGTTCGCCGCGCGCAGATCGACGGGTCAGCACGAGCCTCACCAGGGCATCGAGCCAACGTGCTGCACGCACCGAGCGGCCGCCTCGAGCGCGAGGTCGGGCCCGCCGACGATCCAGCCGGCCGCCAGGGCGTCCCCCGCGCCCGTCGTGTCGACGACCTCGGCCACGGGCAATGCCGCGCGCTCGTCGCCGTCGAACGAGCAGCCCCGCGCGCCGTGCTTGAGGATCCAGGCGGCCCCGGGAAGCCGCCCGCCGAAGACGCGATCCTCGTCCTCGTTCGCGAACACGACGTCTGGCGCCAGCGACTCGACGAGCGCCCGAAAGCCGCTCCGCGCCCGGCGTCGCGGATCGTGCTCCACGACGAGAGGTCGACGCTGATCCGCGCGCCCGCTCGACGCGCCAGCTCGACGGCACGCGTCGCCGCCGCGGCGACGGGCTGTGCGAGCAGCGCGTAGCCGGAGACGTGCAGGTGATCGCACTGCGAGCCACTCGGGACGACCTCGTCCGGATGCAGTGGTGACCGCCACGCCGCGGTCCGGGAACATCGAGCGCTCACCGTCGCGACGTCGACGAGCGAGACGATGACGCCCGTGCCGTCGCGGCTCGACCGGGCCGGTCAGCTCGACCCCGAGCGCTCGCCAGCCGCTCGCTGACGAGCCGTCCCGCCGGGTCGGCCCCGCGCTTGCCGAGCCAGCGCGCCTCCGCTCCGAGCGCCGCGCACCACGCGGCGACGTTCGCGCCTTGCCCGCCGGCCGAGAGCGCGCGTGCGCGACGGCGTGTCGGCGGCCGCGCGCGATCGGCGCATCGCATCCGCACGACGACGTCGAGCACGAGATCCCCGAGCGAGACGACCCTCATGTCCTACGATCGTCTCATGGCCGCGGACGACGAGCAGCACGGCGAGCGTCGGCGGCGGACCGCGCCCGGTCGTTCGTCCTCGGCGGCGTCATCGGCGCCTCGGCCGTCGCGGCGGGGATTCGCCGTGCGCGCCGCCGCCGCAAGCGGCCCGTCCAGGCCGGGCTCGCAGCGTTCGAGAGCGCGCCCTGCTACCGCGAGTTGCTCGAGCGGGAGCGCAGAGAAGGGCCGTAGCCGCGCAGTTCGCGCGCGGCGAGCACGACCGTGCGGAGGTTGACGTCGGCGTCGCCGATCCCGAGCGACCGGCCGACGAGCAGCGCGCGCGCCGAGAGATAGAGGTACGTCTCCGGCGTCACGACCGGCTCGAGCGTGCGCAGCACGAGGAACGGGCCGAAGGCACGTGCCTCGAACGGCTCCGCCGGGTCGGGAAGCCGCTGCTCGATCTCGAGCGCGGCGCTTGACGTTGTTCCGCTCGCTCGCGTCGAGCACCCAGACGCCGCGCCCGAGCGGCGACGCCGCGCTCGATCACCCGGAGCGCCAGGCGGTCGTCGGCGCGCGGGACGATGGTCGTCGGGAAGCTCGCCCGGTTCCGACTCCCAGGCGCCGAGGTAGAGCGGCTCGTAGCCGAACAGCACGTCGTCGGAGCGGCTCGTGCGGGCGAGCCACGCCTCTGCCTCGGCCCGGGCCGCCTGGCGCGCGTCGGGCTCCCACTCGAAGAGCGGCGGAGTCCGCTGCCAGGCCCACGCGACCTGCGCGACGACGAGCGCCGCCACCAGCGCCACGGCGACCGCCGCGGAGCGCCGCGCGATCCCGGACGATCGTCGCCGCGACCGCGATCGCGAGCAGCGGCGCGAGGAAGATCAGGTGCCGCGACTCCGGCGCCGCCGACCCGCCGAGCTTCGCGACGAGGAACGCGGCGACGGTCGTCGCCGACGAGGCACAGGACGAGCGCGCGCGCCGTGCGGCGAAGGAGCACGACGCCGACGCCGGCCGCGAGCGACGACGGCGAGCGTCACCGGCCACCAGCCGGCGGTCGCGTCGCCCGCCGACGCCACAGGTAGCGGGCGACCGCGCCGCGGGCCCTCCGAGCTTCTCGCCCCCGCCGCCGACGCCGACGTCGAACCGGCCGGCGAGGACGAGGTCGGTGAGCCAGAACGGGACGCCGAGGACGAGGACGGCGACGCCCGCGACGACTGCCTCGCGGATCCGGTCGCGTCGCGGCGAGCAGACGTACACCGCCTGGCCGGCGAGCAGCAGGACCCCGTACGGGTGCGCCGCGACCATCGTCAGCGATGCGGCGACCCAGACGCGCCCAGCGCCCGCGCCCGCCGCTCTCGAGCGCGCGCAGCAGCGCGAGCGTGCAGGCGAGCGAGAGGAAGAGGAACAGGCTGTACATCCGACCGTAGACGCCGTGGAAGAGGAAGAGCCAGCTCGGCGCGACGAGCGCCGCGGCGACGAGCCCGACCAGCGGGCCGCCGAGCCGGCGGCCGAGAGCGGCGACGAGCGGCAGGCTCGCGAGCGCGAACGCGGCCGACAGGATGCGCAGGCCGCCGAGCCCGAACCCGAGGTGCGCGACGGCCCACGCGAGGAGGAAGTGGAGCGGCGCGCCGCCACGGTCGCGCGTCACGTGCTCGACGACCCCGGGCAGCGAGTCCCTGCCGACGAACAGCGCGAGCGTCTCGTCCTCGTGCGGCGGCCACGCCATCAGCTGGTGCAGAAGGAAGCCGCCGGCAACGACCGCGACCCCGCCGACGCCCAGCCACATCCAGTTCCGCGCGACCCACGACGACACCGACGGACGCGTCGTCGCGCCGCCGGGCCCCGCCTCGAGACTCGCCTCGATCCCTTGCGCCATCGTGGATTCCGTCATCCTCGCTGGTAGATTGGCCCGCCATGCCGATCTACGAGTACCGCTGCCCGAACGGCCATACGTTCGAGGTCTTTCAACGGATGAGCGACCCGGCGGTCGCGGCCTGCGAGATCTGCGGCGCGAGCCCCGTGGAGAAGCTCCTGTTCCCGGTCGCGGTGCACTTCAAGGGCTCCGGGTTCTACTCGACCGACTACGGCCGGGGCTCCCGCAAGGCGGCGAAGGACAGCGACACGGGCGCGCCGTCATCCGACGGCGGCAGCGGCAAGTCCGAGACGCCCGCGCGCGAAGCCCGACGCGAAGCCGACAAGGCGTCGGAGTCGTAGCTCACGCGCTGACGCTCGCCGACGAGGCATCCCGGCGCGTACGGCAGGCCGCGCGGCGGGGGTTGCGGCGCCGAGCGCCCCGTGAACATCGCGACCGTGGCGACGTTGTCCTCGGTCCCGAGGATGACGGACTCGCCGCCGACGGTGGCCGGGTCGCCCCCGAGTCGGCAGTGGAGCGCGTCGCCGGTGTCAGCGCGGAAGTAGACCCAGCCGAGCTGCGTCAGCTCCCAGGCGCTGAGGTCGGTCGCGAGCGGTGCGACGAGGTCCTCGCCGACGAACGGCATGCGGAGTGCGGTGCCGACGCTCGTGACCTTGTCGAGGGTCGCCTGAACGACCTGTTGCTGCCGCCGGGCGCGCGCGAAGTCGGTCTCGCTCGGGTCGAGCAGGTTGCGTCGGATGCGCGAGTACACGAGCGCCCGCTGCCCGTCCATGTGCTGCTTCCCGCGCTCGAACCGCCAGCCGGGCCACTGCGCGCACCGCCGGGCGGTCGCGTACGGGCAGTCGAAGCGGTTCGAGCGGATCGGCCGCGGCACGACGACGTCGATCCCGCCGACGGCGTCGATCAGCTCGCGGAACCGGTCGAAGTCGACGAACGCGACGTGGTTGACGTCGATCCCGGTCAGCCGCTCGACGGTGCGGAGGGCGAGCGCCGGGCCGCCGATCTGGTTGGCCGCGTTGATCTTCGCGACCCCGACCTCGGGGATCTCGACCTGGAGGTCGCGCGGGATCGAGAGGAACGCGAGCCGGCGTTTCCCGGGATCGGTGCGGATGAGCATGATCGAGTCCGACCGGTTTGCTCCCTCGCGCCCGGAGGCCGAGCCACCGTCGGTGCCGAGCACGAGGATCGTGGACGGGTTCGAGACGAGCAGGCCGTCGGACGCCGTCAGCTGCCGGCGGACACCGGTCGGCACGCGCTCGTTCGCCTGCGAGACGCCGTTCGAGACCGAGAGGTAGCCCGCGACCGCCCACACGACCACGAGCGCGAGCAGGAGCACGACGCCGAGGGCGATCCAGCGCCTCTTCCGTCGCGGCCGCCGCGGTGTGGTGCCGGGCGCTGCAGGCGTAGGCGGCGTCCCGCCGGGTCGCGTGCGCGACGGCGACGTCTCGCGAGCGAGTGGCACCCGCCCCTTGACCCGGCCGCCCCGGTAGACCCGGTACGGCTTGTCCTGAGCGGGCATGAGGCCGGGTATGGTAGCCGCGCCGTGGCGGCGGACCGGGTCATCGGAGTCGATGTGGGCGGGACGAAGATCCTTGCCGGCACGCTCGCGCGCGACGGCACGGTTGGCCGGACGATCGAGGTCCACGACGCCCACGTCGGGCCAGGAGGCATTCCTCGTCGAGCTCGATGCGCTGGTCGAGCAGCTGCTCGCGGACGGGGCCGGCGCGATCGGTGTCGGCGTGCCGATGAACATCGACCGGAAGACCGGAATCGGCCATCGAGCGGTCAACCTGCCGCTCGAGGAGCTCGACCTCGCCCGGCGGCTCCGCGAGCGATTCGGCATCCCGGTCGGGCTGGAGAACGACGGGAACGCGATCGCGCTTGCGGAGTGGCGCCTGGGCGCCGGACGCGGCGTCACCGACCTGGTCGCGCTCGCGCTCGGCACCGGCGTGGGCGGCGGCATCGTGCTCGACGGCCGCCTCTACCGTGGCTGGGCGGAGCTCGGCCACGTCGTCGTGGAGGCGGACGGGCCTCCGTGCCAGGGCAACTGCCACGGGCGCGGGCACCTCGAGGCGGTCGCGTCGGGTGAGGCCGCGGAGCGAGCAGCCCGCGCGCTCTGGGGCGCGGACGCGGACGCGCACCGGCTCGTCCGCGAGGCGCTCGCCGGCGACGACGCGGCGCGGGTCGCGCTCGAGCGGATCGGCCACTACCTCGGGGTCGCGATCGGCTCGTTCGTCAACGTCTTCGTCCCCGAGGTGGTCGTGGTCGGCGGGGGGTTCGGCATCGCCGCGTGGGAGCTCCTGCGCGAGCCGGCCTTCGAGGCTGCGCGACGCGAGGCGCTCGAGCCCGCCGATAACGACGCTACGCATCGTCCAGGCGGCGTTCGGCGACGACGCAGGCCTCGTCGGCGCCGGGCTCGTCGGCTTCGAGGCGCTCGACGGGGAGCGGTGAGGTGCATCGTCCGGGAGGGCGCTAGTGCCGCTCGTCGTCTGCGCGACGCCGATCGGGAATCTCGGGGACGTCACGCTCCGCGTGCTCGACGCTCTCCGCGACGCGGACGCCGTCCTGTGCGAGGACACGCGCCGCACGCAGATCCTCCTCGACCGGTACGAGATCCGCGCGAAGCGCCTCGTCAGCGTCCACCGCCACAACGAGGCACGGCGCGTCGGCGAGCTGCTCCCGCTGATGTCCTCGGAGAGACGCACGCGCTCGTCTCGGACGCGGGCCTCCCGGGCGTCAACGATCCGGGCGCCCGTCTCGTCGAGGCGGCGATCGCCGAGGGCGTCGCCGTGACCGTCCTCCCGGGGCCGAGCGCGGTCGAGACGGCACTGGTCGCGAGCGGGCTCGCCGCCGCGCAGTACCGCTTCCTCGGCTACCTGCCCCGTCGAGAGGCCGAGCTGCGACGCGCTCTGGGACGACTCGCGGACCTGGGACTGCGCCGCCGTCGCCTTCGAGTCGCCACGGCGCCTCGCGCGGTCGCTCGCGCGCCTCGCCCGGTCGGATCCGGATCGGCGCGTCGCCGTCTGCCGTGAGCTGACGAAGCTGCACGAGGAGGTCGTCCGGGGCACGGCAGCCGAGCTCTCGTCGCACTTTGCTCGGGGGCGGTCAGGGGCGAGGTGACGATCGTCGTCGGGCCCGGGCGAGCAGGCATCGCCGGGTCTCGACGAGGCGGTGGCGGCGGTCGAGGAGCTCGTCGCCGCCGGAGCCGCGCATCGCGCCGCGGTCGACGTCGTCGCGCGCCTCACGCAGGCGCCCCGAAACGCGCTCTACCGTCGTTCTCTCGCCGGGCGACAGCGACCCGATTGACGTCGTCCGGCGGCCGCGCTACCGTTCCACCACTCGCGTTGCCCGCGCAGTGAACGAAGGAGGTGCCTCGTGCACCGATTCCTCGTTGTCGGCGTGGCGGCGCTCGCTGCGCTGGCACTCAGCGCGCCCGCCGGGGCCTGGACATGGCCCGCCGACGGCGCTGTGCTCCGACCGTTCGCCCTGGGCTCCGACCCGTATGCGGGCGGTCAGCACCGTGGCGTCGACGTCGCCGGGCCCGAAGGGTCAGCGATCCGCGCACCCGCGGCCGGAACCGTGACGTTCGCCGGGTCGCTCCCGACGCATGGCCGAGGCGTGACCATCCAGACGGCGGACGGCTACGCCGTCACGCTCGTCCACCTCGGCACGATCGGTGTCGAGAAGGGCGCGTCCGTCGACGAAGGCTCCTCGATCGGGACGATGGGGTGGAGCGGGACGCCCGAGCACGCCGTGCCGAGCGTCCACCTCGGCATCCGCGTGCGAGCGACGCCGACGCATACGTCGACCCGCTCGGACTCCTTCCGCCCCGGGCGGCTCCCGTGCCGCGCCGCCCGGCGCCTGCCCCGGCGCCGGCTCCGGCCCCGGTCCCCGGACCCGGCCGCTCCGCCGGCCCCGCCGGCGGCGCATCGCCGCACCCACAGCCGGACGCGCCCGGTCCGTCGGCGACACCGGCGCCTGCGCCGGCCGCTCCGCCGGCGTCCGTGCCCGCCGCCGCCGGGGCAGCCCGCTGCCGGCGCGGCGACCCCCGCTCCGGCCAGGCGCTCCGACCGCCGGAAGCCCGCCTGCGGCCTCCCCCGATCCGGTGCGCGGGTCGTCCACGGGGCCTGGTCAGGGCGCCCCGCGGGGCAGCCGGGCCTCACGATCTCTGCGACGAGCGTTCCGCACCGACGGCCGCCGTGGCGCTCGACCCGGGCCTGAGCCGACCCGACGTCACCGGCGCCCGTCCCGCGTCCCGGCGACCGCCGCCCCCGCGGCCGGCGCGCGCAGCGAGCCGGTCGCCCGCCGGCGCGGCGAACCCGGTGTCGACCGACGCGCCGCGACATCGTCTCGGCACTCGGCAGCGCGTCGCGCGGCGTGAGCGACCCTCCCGCCCGCGACGGGCTCCGAGCATCGGACGCGCGTCCGGGGACACCGGCTCGCGTCCGACCCGCCCGCGCGGACCGGCCCGGGTGTCCGCGGCACGCGCATCGTGGGAGCCGCGGGGCGGCGATCGCGGCCGGCGGAGCGACACGCGCGATCCGCGACGGCGGCGCGCCCGCTCGGCCCGCTCGTCGCGGCGTTCCTCCTCGGGTGCCTGCTCGCAGCGGCCGGGTCCGGAGGAGCCGCCCGTAGAATCGACGGGAATGGAGCCGTACTACCTCACGACGCCGATCTACTACGTGAACTCGACCCCGCACATCGGGCACGCGTACACGACGGTGGCCGCGGACGTCTTCGCCCGCCACCAGCGGCAGCGCGGTCGTGACACGTTCCTGCTCACCGGGGTCGACGAGCACGCGTCGAAGGTGGCCCGCGTCGCGGCCGAGCAGGGTCTCGAGCCGCAGGAGTACGCGGACCAGATCGTGGAGGCGTGGCGGGCGCTCCCCGCCCGCCTCGACGTCGCCAACGACTTCTTCATCCGGACGAGCGACGACGAGCACAAGCGGTTCGTCCAGGAGTTCCTGCTGCGGATCCGCGACAACGGCCGCGAGGACATCTACCAGGACGTCTATGCCGGTCTCTACTGCGTCGGATGCGAGGCGTTCAAGAACGAGGACGAGCTGGTCGACGGGAAGTGCCCCGAGCACGACATCGAGCCCGAGTGGATCGAGGAGACGAACTGGTTCTTCCGGCTCTCCGCATACCAGGAGAAGCTGCTCGCGCTCTACGACGAGCGTCCGGACTTCGTCCTGCCCGCGTTCCGGGCGAACGAGGCACGGTCGTTCATCGCCGGAGGGCTCCAGGACTTCTCGATCAGCCGGGCCGGCCAGCCGTGGGGCGTCCCGATCCCCTGGGACCCCGACCAGGTCGCCTACGTCTGGGCGGACGCGCTCGTCAACTACCTGAGCGCGCTGACGTACGCGCGTCCCGGCGAGAACCTCGTGCCGACGTTCTGGCCGGTCGTCCGCCACCTCCTGGCGAAGGACATCCTCCGGTTCCACTGCGTCTACTGGCCGGCGATGCTGCTCGCCGCCGGGTACGAGGTGCCGCGGCAGCTGTTCGTGCACGGCTACCTGCTGCTCAACGACCGGAAGATCTCGAAGTCGCTCGGCAACGTGCTCGATCCGCTCGACCTGATCGACCTCTACGGCTCGGACGCCGTCCGGTTCTGGTGCGCCCGTTCCGTCTCGTTCGGGCAGGACGGGGCGGCGTCGATCGACAGCCTCCGCGAGCGGTACGAGCGCGAGCTCGGCAACGACCTCGGCAACCTCCTCTCGCGCGTCACGGCGATGGTCGCCCGGTACCGCGACGGAGCGCTCGTCGCAGCGCCCTCGACCGACTCCGAGTCGCTGCATTCCTCGAGCCGCTCGCCGACGACGTCGCCGCACGGCTGGACGCGTTCGACCTGACCGGCGCGCTCGAGCGGATCTGGGAGGTCGTGCGGGCGCTCAACCGCCACGTCGAGGCGACGGCCCCGTGGCAGCTCGCGAAGGACGACGCGCGTGCGGCCGAGCTCGACGCCGTGCTCTACGACCTCGTCGACGGCCTGCGAGCCGTCGCGGTCGCGCTCGCCTCGTACCTGCCCGACACAGCCGGGCGGATCCTCGACGCGCTCGGACAGCCCCGAACGCTCGACTGGGCCGAGGTGTCCTACGGCCGGACGCGCGCGGTGGACGGCATCGAGCCGGCCGACGCCGCTCTTCCCGCGGGTCGACGAGCCGGCGACCGCCGCGTGACCGACACCCACGCGCACCTCGACGCCTGCGACGTACCGCCCGCAGAACTGCTCGAGCGCGCCCGCTCGGTCGGCGTGACCCGCGTGGTGACCATCGGCACCGGCATCGATTCGTGCCGACGCGCGCTGGCGATCGCCGACGACGACCCCGGCGTCGTGGCCGCGCTCGGGATCGACCCCCACCGCGCGGCGACCCCCGAAGCGAGGCGGGTCGAGGAGCTTCGCGAGCTCCTCGCGCATCCGCGGGCGGTCGCGGTGGGGGAGACGGGCCTCGACGGCCACCATGGAGCGGAGTCGCTGGGCGAGCAGCGCGTGCTCTTCGACGCGCAGCTCGCGCTCGCCGAGGAGCTCGGCCTGCCGGTCGTCATCCACAGCCGTGCAGCCAGCCGGCGAGACGGCGGACGCCCTCGCGCCGTTTCACGGAACGGTCGTCCTGCACTGCTTCTCGGAGCCCGACCTGCTCGAGCCGGCGCTCGAGCGCGGCTACTACGTGTCGTTCGCCGGGAACGTCACCTACCCGAAGGCCGGCGCCGCTCCGGGAGTCCGCCGCCCTCGTCTCGGAGGATCGCCTGCTCGCGGAGACCGACAGCCCGTACCTCGCTCCGCAGCCGATCCGCGGCCGACCGAACGAGCCGATGCACGTACGCCACACGCTCTCGACGCTTGCCGACGTCCGGGGCGTCGGCGTCGACGACGCTCGAGGCGCGCATCGACGAGAACGCCGTCAGGGCGTTCGGGCTCCACCCGTGAGCCGGGTCACGCCGAAGAAGGCATTCGGGCAGCACTTCCTCGTCGACCGAAACGTGCTCGGCGTCATCGACCGCCTCGCCGGGCTCGAGAACGGCGACGTCGTCCTGGAGGTCGGGCCGGGCCTCGGCGTGCTCACGACCTTTCTCGCCGACCGCGTGCGGCACGTCCATGCCGTCGAGATCGATCGGAGGCTCGAGGCACCCCTGCGTGCGGCGCTGGGCGAACGGAGGAACGTGACCCTCGCCTTCGGCGACGCCCTCGCCCTCGACCTCTCCGCGCTCGACCCGCTGCCGCGGAAGCTCGTCGCCAACCTGCCGTACAACGTCGCGACCCCGCTCGTCGCCGAGACGCTGACCGGCGTCCCGGAGCTCGAGTCCTGGTGCGTGATGGTGCAGCGAGAGGTCGCCGACCGGTTCTTCGCCGAGCCCGGGACGAAGGCGTACGGGGCGGTATCGGTGCTGGTCCGGCTGCACGCACGCCGCACCGGGTTCCATCCGGTGTCGCGGACGGTGTTCCGGCCGCCGCCGAACGTCGACTCCGCCCTCGTCGCGTTCGCGCGAATTGCGCCTCCGGACGACGCCGATCGCGTGCGCCGCGTCGTCTCCGGTGCGTTCGCCCACCGGCGGAAGACCCTCGCGAACGCGCTGGCGCTCTCTGACATCGCCTCACGGGAGGTCGCGGTCGCGGCGCTCGCCGCCATCGACCGACCGCCTGCCATCCGCGCGGAGGCGCTCGAGCCGGACGAGTTCGTACGGCTCACGGAGGCGCTCCCGGCATGAGCGAGTGGCGCACCACAGAGGCTCCGGCGAAGCTCAACCTCGCCCTCGTCGTCGGCCCGCGACGCCCCGACGGCAAGCACGAGGTCGTCTCCGTGATGGAGCGCCTGTCGCTGCACGACACCCTCGCCGTCCGTCCGGCGCCCGCAACACGCGTGTCCGGCTTCGAGGACGACACTCTTGTCGCCGCCGCCCTCGACGCCGTCGCGAAAGCAGCGGGCGGACGGCAACGCTTCGAGGCGCGCATCGAGAAACGCATCCCGGTCGCCGCGGGCCTCGGCGGGGGGTCGAGCGACGCCGCGGCGACCCTTCGCGTCGCGAACGAGCTGCTCGAGACCCCGCTCGAGCACGACGCCCTCCACGACCTCGCGGCAGCGCTCGGCGCGGACGTCCCTTTCTTCCTCGCGGACGGCACGCAGCTCGCAAGCGGCAACGGCACGACCCTCGCGCCGCTCACGCTGCCTCGCGACTACGTCGTGTTGCTCGCGCTCCCGGACGGCGTCGCGAAGTCGTCCACACGCGGCGTCTACGCCTCGTTCGACGCGCGCCACGGCGACGAGGGCTACCCGGAGCGTCGTGCCGCGCTACTCGCCGTTCTCGCCGAGCTGAGCGACCCCGAAGACCTCGCGCGACTCCCGCAGAACGACCTCGTCTCCTCACCGGTCGCGGACGAGATCCGCGACGCGGGTGCGTTTCGTGCCGACGTGACAGGCGCCGGCCCGGTCGTCTACGGGCTGTTCTCGACCGAGCCCGAGGCCGCCCAGGCGGCGTCCGCGCTGGCCGGTCGGGCGCGCACCTGGGTCGCGACACCCGGCTGATACCTTCATCTCATGTCGAGCAACCTCGTGATAGAGCATGGGGAGACGCGCCTCGCGAGGCGGATTCGACAGAACCGCGTCAAGGTCGCCCTCGCGATTGCCGGGGTCGAGAGCATCCTCGTCCTGGTAGGCGCGATCCCGTGGTGGCTCGTGGTCATGCTCGCACTCGGCTCGCTCGGCGCGTACGCGGCCTGGGGGCGTGAGCACGACAGCCCAGACGTCCGTGTCGTCACCTGGACGGCGGCCGTCTCGCAGCTGATCGTCGTGCTGGTCCCCGTGCTCGCCGGCGCCGTCGTCGTGCTGGCCGCAGTCGCCGTCGTCGCCTGCGCGGCGCTCGCCCTCGCGGCACTGCTGATCGACCGCAGGTAGCCCGGGTAGACTGCCTTTCCCTTGCGCTGGGGCGTGGCCAAGCGGTAAGGCAACGGGTTTTGGTCCCGTGATCCCAGGTTCGAATCCTGGCGCCCCAGCCATTGACATTCGTGATGCCGACGAGACTCGCTGCAGTCGTGATGGCCGGAGGGCTCGGGACGCGTATGCGCTCCTCGGTCGCGAAGCACCTCCACCCGATCCTCGGGCGGCGGATGGTCGACTGGGTCGTCGTGGCCGCCGAACCTCTCGGCCCCGAGCCGCTCGTCGTCGTTGCCTCGCCGGATACCGCGGACGCGTTCGACGGGCTGCGGGTCGCGGTGCAGGAGCGTCCGCTCGGCACGGGCGACGCCGTCCGCGCGGCGCGCGAGGCCGTCGGGGAGGCGGACGAGGTGCTCGTCCTCTCCGGCGACACACCGCTGCTGACGACGGAGCTCCTCTCCTCGCTCGTCGCCGCCCATCGAGCCTCCGGCGCGGCGGCCACCGTCCTGTCGTTCGTGCCCGACGAGATCCGCAGCTACGGTCGCATCGTCCGCGACGAGAAGGGTGACCTCGTCGCCATCGTCGAGGCCGCGGACGCGAGCCCGGAGGAGCTCGCGATCCGCGAGGCGAACTCGTCCATCTACATGTTCGGCGCAGAGGCGCTCTGGCCGGCGCTCGACGAGCTCACGCCGGCGAACGCGCAGGGCGAGCTCTACCTCACCGATGCCGTGCGCGGAGTCGTCGCCTCCGGGGGACGGGTCGGTGTCTTCGTCGCACCCGATCCCGCGGAGACCGAGGGGGTCAACACGCGCGTCGAGCTCGCCGCCGCCGGCGCCGCGCTCCGCGAGCGGATCAACCGCGAGCACATGCTCGCCGGTGCCACGATCGTCGACCCCGCGACGACCTGGATCGACCCCACCGTCGCCCTCGAGCCCGACTCGATCGTCCATCCGTTCACCGTCCTCCGTGGGTCGACGAGCGTCGCGACGGGCGCCGAGGTCGGCCCACACGTCGTCGCGATCGACGCCACGATTGGGCCACACGCTCTCGTCGGGCCGTTCTGTTACCTTCGCCCCGGCACCGTGCTCGAGGTCTCGGCGAAGGCAGGCACGTTCGTGGAGCTGAAGAACACCGTGGTCGGCGAGGGCGCCAAGGTGCCACACCTGTCGTATCTCGGCGACTCGGAGATCGGCGATCGTACGAACGTCGGCGCCGGATCGATCACCGCGAACTTCCCGCACGAGCCCGGACGACCCAAGGGACGCACGGTCATCGGGCGTGACGTCAGGGTCGCCGTGGACACTATGTTCGTTGCGCCAGTCACAGTGGGAGACGACGCGTGGACAGCAGCCGGAACGGTCGTAACCGACGACGTCCCGGACAACGCCCTCGTCGGGTTCCCGCCCCGTCAGGTCGTCAAGGAAGGACGCGGTGGACGCAGGAACGATTGAGCAGACGCTGCCCGGGCTCGAGAACGCGACGGTGGAGTCCGCGTTGAAGCCGGGGCACGCCATCCCGCTGACCCCGCAGAAGCGGCTGATGGTCTTCTCGGGCCGCTCGCACCCGGTGCTCGCAGAGCGCATCGCGGAGCGGCTCGGCGTGGACCTCGGCGAGGTCGAGCTGAAGACGTTCGCCAACGACGAGACCTACGTGCGCTACTGCGAGTCGATCCGCGGCGCCGACGTCTTCCTCGTGCAGACCGGGAGCTCGCCCGTCGACCAGCACCTGATGGAGCTGCTCCTGATGATCCAGGCGGCACGGCTCGCGTCGGCGAAGCGGATCACGGCCGTGATCCCGTGGTTCCCGTACTCCCGGCAGGACCGCAAGGCGAAGCCGCGCGAGCCGATCTCGGGCCGTCTGGTCGCCGACATGCTGCAGCTCGCGGGCGTCGACCGGCTCCTGACGATGGACCTGCACGCCGGTCAGATCCAGGGCTTCTTCACGATCCCCGTCGACCACATGACGGCGCAGCAGCTGTTCGCCCGCCACTTCCGGGACCTCGGCTACAGCGGCGACGACGTCGTGTCGGTCGCGCCGGACGCGGGTCGCGCGAAGGTTGCCGTGCGGTTCGCCGAGATGCTCGACGCCGACTTCGCGATCCTCCACAAGACCCGGCCGGCGCACGACCAGGCCGCCGTCACCGAGGTCACGGGTCGCGTGCGCGACAAGGTCTGCATCGTCGGCGACGACGTGACGATCACCGGCGGGACGCTCATCGCGGGCGCGCGGGCGCTCCGGGAGCACGGCGCGCGCGAGGTGTGGATCTACGTGACCCACGCGCTTCTGAGCAAGGATGGGCTCGAGCAGCTCGCGGGCGCCGACGACATCGACGGGATCGTCGTGACGGACACGGTTCCGATCGATCCGCGCGAGAAGCCGGACAAGTTGACGGTGCTCACCGTCTCGTCGCTCCTCGCTGAGACGATCATGAACGTCTTCGCCGACGAATCGGTATCGGCGATCTTCGGCGGCGAGAACCAGCTCTTCTAAGGGCAACGGCTCGGGCCACGGCTAGGCGGCCGGGCTCGTCGTCCACCATGCCGTCACGCCTCGCTTTCAGCGGCGCGTCCGGCACGCCACGTGGCCAGTCGAGCAACACCCGCTCCGACAACGAGGAGATAGATCGCGAAGAGGGGCAGGCGAAAGACGGTCAGCCCACGCGGGTCGTCGAGGTAGTTCGAGACGTCCGCTGTCCAGCCCGCATCTCCGGCGGTCGCGTACGCGCCGAGCCACGGGACGAATGCGTACTCGACCGCGTACGTGACGACCGCAACGACGTAGCCGACCAGCAGCAGTCTGCGCCACCCGTCGTCGAGGAGCACGTAGGTCGCCACGAGCGCGGGAAGAAACCAGTAGGCGTACTGCGGGCCGTAGCCCGGCCCGAACGCGACAACGACCATCGGGACGATCGCGACCACCAGGAACAGCCTGTCTGCGGCCAGCGGCGACTCCCGCCAGAGTCGGCGCCCGAGCCAGGCAACCAGGACGAGAACGGCGAGCGTGAAGAGCATCCCGTACCTCCCGCGGATGTCGACGCCGGTGAGCGCCTCGAAATGCCCCGCAGGATCCCCTGGAAAATGGACGCCGAGAATGCCCGAGACCCCGAAGTACCCCTCGATCGAGCGATAGCCGATCACATGGTCCCAGACCGCGCGCGGTGCCAGGGCCAGAATCACGCCGACACCGAGTACCGCCGGGCCGAGCAGGAGCGTCGCACCGAGTGCCCTGCCCGCCGTCGAAGCAAGGCGTGCCCCGGGGGCCAGCACCGGCGCAAGGACCAGCGGCACCGTCTTCGCGAGCACGCCGATGCCGAGTAGGAGGCACCCGATGAGCCAGAAGACCACGTCGTGCGAGCGCCCGTGCGCGAGCAGTGCGGCGACGGCGAGGATCACCAGAAGTCCGACCTGGACGTCGCTGTTTCCGTGTTGGCAGACGAGAAGAATCGCGATCGGGTTGAGCGCGAGGCCGAACAGCAACGCACGCCGGACGGCATCTCGACGTACTCCTGCGCGCACGAGCGTGAGATAGAGAGCCACGATCATCGCCGACTCGACGAGCACGAGGTACAGCCGAAGCGCCGAAAGAAACGAGACGCCGACAGCGTTCGCGGTGTGATCGATGGCCACGATCACCATGAGCCAGAGTGGGGGCCAGTTCAGGCGGCCCGTCTCGTACGGATTCCGACCCTCGTCCTGGGCATCGAGGGCGATCCGCCAGAACTCGACGTCCAGGGAGTGATGGTCGCCGATCGCGGCGACGAATCCCGCCCTCGCGACCCAAGAGACCGCCAGCACGATGGCGATGTCTCGCAGTGTCGGGCGCAGCCTCATCGCTCGCAGCGACGAGCGTATACGCACCGGCGCCCGTCGACCTCACCTCGCCTGACGTGACCGAGGATGGCTTGGTAGCGTCGAATCCATGCGGCTAGAGGTCCTCCGAGCGAACCAGTTCTCCGAGGCGCCCGACTCCACGTGAGCGAGGACAGTCCGCAGGTCCCGCCGCCGTACCTCATCCGTACCGAGCGGCTCACGCTCCGCTGCTGGGAGCCGCGCGACGCGCCGCTCTTCGGCGACGCGCTCGACTCGAGCCTCGACCACCTCAGGCCGTGGATGCCGTGGGCGCACGACGAGCCGACGCCTCTCGACGAGCGGATCGACCGGCTCCGGCGGTTCCGGGGCATGTTCGATCTCGGTCAGAACTTCATCTACGCGCTCCTCACTCGGGACGAGACCGAGGTCGTCGGCGGATCGGGCCTCCACCCGAGGGTCGGCGAGGGTGCGCTCGAGATCGGCTACTGGCTACGCGCGTCGCGCGTCGGCGCCGGTCTCGCACGCGAGGCGGCGGCGGCCCTCACGTATGTCGCCTTCCGCGTGTGCGAGGTCGACCGCGTCGAGATCCGCATCGATCCCGCGAACGAGCACAGCCTGGGCGTCCCCCGCGCGCTCGGCTTCGGTGAGGAGGGGACGTTCCGGCGCCGGCTCCCAGCCGGAACCGACGGCGTGCCGCGCGACATGGTCCTCTTCTCGGTCTTTCGCGACGACTTCGAGGGCCTCGAGATGAGTCGCACGGAGCTCGAGGCGTTCGACGCGCTCGGGCGACGCCTGCTCGTCTAGCCGACCCGCAGAACGCGGCGCCTGAGCAGCTACAATCCGCCGCCGATGTCCAGCGATCGCATCGCTCTCGAGGTCACCGAGCGGGACGCCGACCAGGTCGGCTCGCGCCATGTCCGTCGCCTCCGCAAGGAGGGGATGATCCCCGGCGTCCTCTACGGGAAGGGTCACGCGCGGGCGATCCTCGTCGGCGAGCGCGACCTTCGCGCCGCACTCACGGGGCCGTCCGGGCTCCACGGGATCGTCGATGTCGTGATCAAGGGGCAGACGACCCCCCATCACGCGGTTCTCAAGGACTTCCAGCGCCATCCCATCAGGGGCACGCTGACGCATGTCGACTTCCACGAGGTGCGCCTCGATCGCCCGATCCAGGCGACCGTGAACGTGCAGTTCATCGGCGAGTCGCCGGGTGCGAAGCAGGGCGGCGTCGTGCAGCAGGTCACGCGCGAGCTGCGCGTCGAAGCGCTCCCGACCGCCGTTCCCGAGCACATCGAGGCAGACATCTCGGCGCTCGAGATCGGGGCCACCGTCCGCGTCGCCGATCTGGAAGCGATCGACGGCGTCTCGTTCCTCGATGACCCGGAGACGGTTCTCGCGAACTGCTCGATTCCGCGCGGGATCACCGAGCTCGAGGAGGCCGAGGCCGCCGAGGCCGCCGAGGGCGAGGAGGCGGAGGGCGCCGAGGGCGAGGGCGGCGAGCCGTCGGCCGAGGCCGATACCGAGGGCTCCGAGTCCGACTCGGAGTGACCCGTGCGCCTCTTCCGAAGGGGAGAGGGCGGGACATCGGTGGACCTCCTCGTCGCGGGGCTCGGCAACCCCGGCGCTGAGCACGCGCGCGACCGGCACAACGTCGGCTGGATGGTCGTCGACGAGCTCGCCCGGCGGCACCAGGGCTCGTTCAAGGGAAAGTTCCGTGGTCGCCTCGCCGACGTGCGCGTCGGCGACGCGAAGCTCGCGCTCCTGAAGCCCGAGACGTACATGAACGAGTCGGGTGCTTCGATCCAGGCCGCCGCGGCGTTCTACAAGACGCCGATCGAACAGGTGCTCGTCGTGCACGACGACGTCGACCTCGAGACCGCGCGGCTCCAGGCACGGCTCGGCGGTGGGCTCGCGGGCCACAACGGCCTCCGCTCGATCGCGCAGTGCCTTGCCGCGCCGGACTTCCTGCGGCTCCGCGTCGGTGTCGGGCGGCCCGGGCGCGGCGACCCGCGCCCCGTCGCCGACTACGTCCTTTCGCCCTTTGCGCCCGAGGACGACGTCGAGGCGATCGTCGCGCGGGCGGCCGATGCAATAGAGACGCTCGCGAGCGAGGGGCTCGAGGAGACGCAGCGCCGCTTCAACTGAGGACACGACGTCCGGTGCCGCGCGACGCCGGGAGGCCGCGGTGCGCGTCTGCAGCTTGCGCGCGTTCGCCGAACTTCTCGTCTCGCTCGGACGTCGATCCACCGAGCACTCTCGCTCGAGCGACTCGCGGGCGCGTCCCGATCTCGGCACGAAGCCGTGACCCATCCGTCACGAGTTCCTCGATAGCGTGACATCAGGGCACCGGGGGTGCCCCTGGGGGTGGTTGATCTCGGCTGTGGCGCGCGGCTCCCGGCGCGATTCGGTGGACGCCGGCCGGACAGTACGATGACCCCGCGGGGCGCGATCCCCGCCGAACTGCATGGACCAGGCGACCACATCCACGCGCGCAACGCCCCTCGCCGCATTCGTCGACGAGCTGAGGCGCGACGATCGCTTCCAGTCCTTCGCGAGGGCGCTGCCGACGAAGGCGCGCGTCTCGGAGCCGATCCTGCCGCTCCTCCTCGCGGCGCTCCACGAGGAGCTCGGCCGCGGGCTGCTCGTCCTGCTGCCCGAGGACGCGGATGCGCGCGACGCGGCCGAGGCGGCGGGATGGTTCCTCGGCGGCGACCGCGTCGCGCTCCTTCCGAGCCGCGGCGTGAGCTACGAGTCCGGCCTCGTGCCGCCGCCGCATCTCGTCGGCGAGCGGTACCGGGCCCTCGACACGCTCGCGGCCGGGGGTCTCGTCTGCGCATCGGCGCGCGCGCTTGCGGACGGCCTGCCGCCGCTCGAGGCCCGACCGTCCCCGCTCGAGCTCCGCGTCGGCGACGAGCCGGGCGTCGACGGGCTCGCCGAGCAGCTCGCGCTCGCGGGCTACGAGCGCGTCGATCGCGTCGACGAGCGCGGGCAGTTCGCCGTCCGCGGCGGCCTAGTCGACGTGTTCCCCTCGACGGGTCGCGAGCCGCTTCGTGTCGACCTCTTCGGCGACGAGATCGAGCAGGTTCGCGCGTTCTCGCCGTTCACCCAGCGTGCGCTCCACACGGCCGACCAGACGACGGTCTATCCCGCCGCCGAGCGGCGCGCCGACCTCGTCGAGCCGGACCTCGGTACCGACGAAGGCGATGCCGCGACGCCGGAGCCGCCGGCCGATCTCGTGCCGCCCGTCGATCGTGCACCCGACCTCGTCTGGCAGCCGGACGACGTGCGCCGCGTCCGCGACGAGGAGGGCCTCACCGCCGAGCTGGACGACGCGACCGAGCTCGATCCGTTCCCACAGGGGCAGCCGCATCGTTTCGAGGCGCAGCGCCCGGCCATCGCCGCACGCGGGATCGCCGAGGCGGAGAACGAGCTCCAGGGGCTCGTTCGCGCCGGGAACCGGGTCGTCGTCGCCTTCGCCCACCGGGGCGAGGCCGAGCGGCAGCGCGCGCTCCTGCGGAAGGTCGACGGGCCTCCGCTCGCACCGGGTGAGGCGCTTCCCGCGGATCCCGAGCTCCGGTTCGCGGTCGCGCCGGCGCGGCGCGGGTTCGTCTGGCGGGAGCTCGGGCTCGTCCTCCTGCCGGACACGCAGGTCTTCCGCAAGAAGCCCGCTCGGGCGGACGCCCGGCTCGGTCGCGCTCTCGCGAGCTTCGCCGACCTGCGGGTGGGCGATCACGTCGTCCACGAGGACCACGGCGTCGGGAAGCTCCTCGGATTCGACACCAAGGCGGTCGCCGGCGTCACGCGCGACTACCTGCATCTCGCGTTCCGCGGCGAGGACCGGCTGTTCGTGCCGCACGAGCAGGTCGGGAAGCTGTCGCGGTACATCGGTGCCGACGCGACCGCGCCCACGCTCTCGAAGCTCGGCGGTAAGGCATGGCAGAACCTCAAGGCGCGCGCCCGGGCCGCGGTGCAGGAGCTGGCGGGCGAGCTGCTGCAGCTGTATGCGCAGCGCCAGCGAGCCGAGGGCACGGCCTTCGAGGTCGAGAGCGACTGGCTCGAGCAGCTCGAGGCGTCGTTCCCCTACCGCGAGACCGACGACCAGCAGCGCGCGATCGAGGCCGTCAAGGAGGATCTCGAGTCGCCCCAGCCGATGGACCGGCTCGTCTGCGGCGACGTTGGCTTCGGAAAGACTGAGGTTGCCGTCCGCGCGGCGTTCGCGGTCGCCGTCAACAGCCGGCAAGTCCTCGTGCTCTGCCCGACGACGATCCTTGCGGAGCAGCACTGGAACACCTTCCGCGAGCGCTACCGCGACTTCCCCGTCCGCGTCGAGATGGTCTCGCGCTTCCGCCGTCCCGCCGAGGTCAAGGCGGTGCTCGAAGGAGTTCGCCGAGGGGAAGGTCGACGTGCTCGTCGGCACCCATCGGATCCTCTCCCGCGACGTGATCCCCAAGCAGCTCGGTCTCGTCGTCGTCGACGAAGAGCAGCGCTTCGGCGTCCGGCAGAAGGAGCTGCTGCGTGCGCTGCGGCTCGAGGTCGACGTCCTCTCGCTGTCCGCGACGCCGATCCCGCGCACGCTGCACATGTCCCTCTCCGGGCTGCGGGACATCTCGATCATCGAGACCCCTCCCGAGGGGAGGCGGCCGATCCGGACGACGGTGGGCGAGATCGACGAGGAGCTGATCAAGCTCGCGCTCGAGCGCGAGCACGCGCGCGAGGGCCAGTCCTTCTACCTCCACAACCGCGTCGAGACGATCGACATTGCGGCCGAGAAGCTCCAGCAGCTCTGTCCCGACCTTCGATTCCTCGTCGCGCACGGACAGATGGGCGAGCGCGTGCTCGAGGAGCGGATGCACGCCTTCCTTGCGGGCGACGCGGACGTTCTCGTCTCGACGACGATCATCGAGTCCGGGATCGACATCCCGCAGGCGAACACGCTCGATCGTCGAGCGGGCCGACGCCCTCGGGCTTGCGCAGCTGTACCAGATCCGCGGCCGCGTCGGCCGCTCGGACGTCACCGCCTACGCGTACCTCTTCTATCCCGACGCGAGTGAGCTCACGGCCGAGTCGCGCGCCCGACTGGCGACGCTGGCCGATCACACCGAGCTCGGCGCCGGCTTCCAGATCGCGATGCGCGACCTCGAGATCCGGGGCGCCGGGGATCTCCTCGGCGCCGAGCAGTCGGGCCACGTCGCTGCGCTCGGCTTCGAGCTCTACGTCGAGATGCTCAACGAGGCGGTCGCGGAGCTCAGCGGCCAGAAGCGCGTCGTTGCGCGGCCCGTGCGGATCGACGCAAGGGTCGACGCGTACGTGCCCGCGACCTACATCCAGGCGGAGGCGCTCAAGATCGACCTCCATCGACGCATCGCCCTCGCCGAGCACGAGGACGAGCTCCGGGAGCTCCGCGCCGCGACCGAGGACCGCTACGGGCCTCTCCCGGAGCCCGTCGAGAACCTGTTCCGCCTCCAGGAGACACGGCTCGCGCTCGCGCTCGTCGGCGCCGACTATCTCGTCTTTCGCGCCGGGCGCGCCACGGTCGGGCCCGTGGGGCTGGCCGCGTCGGAGCTTCGCGCGTTGCGCGCGATCTCGGATACCGCGATCTACGCCTCGGCCCGGCAGGAGGTCTCGCTCCGCACCGAGGGGCTCGACGGTGCGCTCGGCCTGGCCGCTGCTATCGTTGCCGCGCGCCGGGCCGCCTGAGCACGTGCGATCCGACCTTCTGCCGGCCCTGAAACGAATTTCCCGAACACAGCGCAACCCGTCCTGAACACCGCGTCGCCTATAACGAGGTCTCGATGAAGCGCTCGCTCCTGCTCGCCGCCGCCGCACTGGCCGCTGTCACGCTCGTCGCCGCAGGCTGCGGCGACACCGACGAGGTCCCGGCCGACGCGGTCGCGGTCGTCGACGGCACCACGATCACGAAGGCGTCGCTCGACGAGCTCCTGGCGCGCGCGAAGAAGTCGTACGCCGCACAGCAGCGCGATTTCCCGAAGGCCGGCACCGCCGACTACCAGACGCTCCAGAACCAGGCCGTCGCCTACCTCGTCCAGCGCGAGGAGTACGCGAACGAGGCCGACGACCTCGGCATCAAGGTCAGCGACGAGGAGATCGCGAAGAAGGTCGACGAGGTCAAGAAGCAGTACTTCAAGAACGACGAGAAGAAGTTCGAGGCCGGGCTGAAGCAGCAGGGCTACACGCGTCGACGCATTGCGCGAGGACCTCGGTCGCAGCTGGTCTCCGCAGAAGATCTACGAGAGCCTCACCAAGAGCGTCAAGGTGTCCGACGCCGAGCTCCAGAAGTACTACGACGAGAACAAGACCCAGTACTCGGTCGCCGAGTCGCGCGCCGTCCGGCACATCCTCGTCAAGACGAAGGCGGAGGCCGACGCGATCCACTCGCAGCTCGAGTCGGGCGCCGACTTCGCGAAGCTCGCGAAGGAGAACTCGCTCGACCCCGGCTCGAAGGACCCGGGCGGGAAGCTCACCATCTCGCGCGGCCAGACCGTCGCGCCGTTCGACAAGGCGGCGTTCTCGCTCAAGACGAACGAGCTGTCCGACCCCGTCAAGACCGAGTTCGGCTACCACCTCATCCAGCCGCTCGCGGCGGTGAAGGCCGGCTCCGTGACGCCGTTCGCCGAGGTCAAGGCGCAGATCCGCACCCAGCTCGCCGAGGAGCGGAAGAACAAGGCCGTCAGCGACTGGGCGACGGAGATCGAGAAGAAGTACAAGGACAAGGTCACGTACGCCGCCGGCTTCCAGCCGCCGGACACGTCGACCACCGAGGAAGAGACGACCACCGGCGAGTAGCCGGGTGTCGTCCCTCGACGAGCTCCGCGAGCTGACACGGCGCCTGCGCGCCGAGTGCCCCTGGGATCGCGAGCAGACCGCTCGCACGATCGTTCCGCACACGGTCGAGGAGGCCTACGAGGTCGCCGACGCCGCGCTCGCGGACGACCCGGCGAAGCTCCACGACGAGCTCGGCGACCTGCTCTTCCAGGTCTATTTCCTGTCGCTGCTGCTCGAAGAGCAGGGGGCCGGGAGCCTCGACAGCGTCGCCCGCTCGGTGCACGACAAGCTCGTGCGGCGCCATCCGCACGTCTTCGGCGAGGCGGAGGCCCGGACCGCCGGTCGCGTGCGCGAGCGCTGGGAGGCGATCAAGACGGAGCAGGAGGGGCGCAGCGGCGTCTTCCACGACATCCCCGGGTCACTGCCGGCGCTGCTCGACGCGCGCAAGACCCAGCGGCGCGCGGCGGCGGTCGGCTACGACTGGCCCGACCTCGAGGGGCCCGCCGCGAAGGTGCGCGAGGAGCTCGACGAGCTGCTCGCGGAGCTCGCGCGCTCCGGTCGGCCGTCGCCCGAGACCGAGCCGGACCGGCGGGTCGAGCAGGAGCTCGGCGATCTCCTCTTCACGGTCGTCAACCTGGCGCGCTTCGTGAACGTCGACCCGGAGCTCGCGCTCCGCGGGACGACGGGTCGGTTCCGGGAGCGGGTCGAGCTCGCCGAGCGGCTCGCCGCCGAGGCGGGCGAGACGTGGGTCGACCTCCCGCTCGAGCGGCAGGAGGAGTGGTACGAGCGGGCCAAGGCCGCGCTCGACGTCGCGAGGGGTTAGGCCGACCGCACGCTCGTCGCCGACCCTGCCGACAACCACCCCCAGGGGCACTCCCGTGTCCCTGACGTCACGTTATCAGTTCTGTCAACAGAGAGTGTCACGTCATCGTGTCGGGTCGCCCACTGCTCTCGTCCGCCGCCTCGGGCGCCACGTCCGCCGTCTAGTGTTCTCCCGCGAAGCGGGAGAACACATGCAGATCGTCCACGTCCACGGCAGGCAGATTCTCGACTCACGGGGCAACCCGACGGTCGAGGTCGAGGTCGGGCTCGAGTCCGGCGCGTTCGGCGCCGCCGCCGTTCCCTCGGGCGCGTCGACGGGCGAGCACGAGGCGGTCGAGCTCCGCGACGGCGGCGACACCTGGCTCGGAAAGGGCGTCGCTCGGGCCGTCGCCCACGTGGAAGGGGAGATCGCAGAGGCACTGCTGGGTCTCGATGCGGCCGACCAGCGCGAGGTCGACCGGACGCTGACCGCCCTCGACGGGACGGAGACCAAGGCGCGGCTCGGCGCGAACGCGATCCTCGGCGCTTCCCTCGCCGTCGCGAAGGCCGCGGCGGTGGAGGCAGGCGTGCCGCTGTATCGCTGGGTCGGCGGCGCCAACGCGCACGTGATGCCCGTGCCGCTGCTCAACGTCGTGAACGGCGGGGCGCACGCGCAGAACTCGCTCGACTTCCAGGAGTTCATGCTCGTTCCCGCGGGCGCCGAGACCTTCTCCGAGGCGCTCCGGATCGGGGCCGAGTGCTACCACCACCTGAAGAAGCTCCTTGGCGAGCGCGGGCTCGCGACGACGGTTGGCGACGAGGGCGGCTTCGCACCCGACTTCGGCTCGGCGTACGAGGCGTGCGAGGCGATCCTCGAGGCCGCCGAGCGCGCGGGGCATCGCGACCGCGTCGCGCTGGCGCTCGACCCGGCGACGAGCGAGCTCCACCACGAGGGCGCGTACCGCCTGGAGCGCCAGGGCGGCACGCTCGACACCTCGGGGATGATCGATCTCTGGGCCGACCTCTGCGACCGCTTCCCGATCGTGTCGATCGAGGACGGCCTCGGCGAGTCCGACTGGGAGGGCTGGCAGACACTCACCGACCGGCTCGGCGGACGGGTCCAGCTCGTCGGGGACGACCTGTTCGTGACGAACGTCGACTTCCTGCGCCGTGGGATCGACGAGCGAGTGGGGAACGCGATCCTCGTCAAGGTCAACCAGATCGGCACGCTCACCGAGTCGCTCGACGCCGTCGAGCTCGCGCACCGGAACGGCTACCGGGCGATCATCTCGCACCGCTCCGGCGACACCGAGGACGCGACGATCGCCGACCTCGCGGTGGCGACGAATGCCGGCCAGATCAAGACAGGCGCCCCGGCGCGATCGGATCGCGTCGCGAAGTACAACCAGCTCCTCCGGATCGAGGAGGAGCTCGGCAGCCAGGCGGAGTACCCGGGCTGGTCGGCCTTCCCGCGGGCGACCTCCTGACGCGAACTACAGTGACTGCAGTGACGAGTCACCCGCGACGCACGAAGATCGTCGCGACGATCGGCCCGAGCTCGGCGAGCCCGGAGGTGATCGCCGCGCTCATCGAGGCCGGCATGGACGGCGCACGCCTGAACCTCTCCCACGGGACGCAGGACGACCACGCGCGCACCGCCGAGCTCGTTCGCGAGGCCGAGAAGGACGCCGGTCGGTCGATCGCTCTGATCGCCGATCTCCAGGGCCCGAAGCTGCGCGTCGGCGACATCGGCGACGACGTGGTCCTCGAGGACGGCGACTCGATCGTCATCGCAGGGGAGGACGTCGCCCAGGGGGACGATCTCCCCATCGCGCCGGCCGTCCTCGGCTCCGTCCTGCGTCCCGGCACCGACGTCCTCATCGACGACGGGCTCGTCCGACTTCGTGTCGAGAACGTGGAGCGCGGTCGGGCGCGGTGCGCGGTGATCGCCGGCGGCCCGGTTCGTGCGCACAAGGGAGTCAACCTTCCCGGCATCCCGCTGCCGATTCCCTCGCTGACGCGCAAGGATCTCGACGACCTCGAGTTCGCGCTCGCAGCAGGTGCCGACTACGTCGCGCTCTCGTTCGTCCGCTCGGCATCCGACGTGAAGGCGCTCAGCACGCTCATCGAGGCGCGGGGCTCCCACGCGTGGGTGATCGCGAAGATCGAGAAGGCGGAGGCCGTCGCGGCGCTCGACGAGATCCTCGCAGAGGCGCACGGAGTGATGGTCGCGCGCGGCGACCTCGGCGTCGAGATCGGCGCCGCCGAGGTGCCGCTCCTGCAGAAGCGCATCATCCTCCACGCGCTCGAGCGCGGGAAGCCGGTGATCACCGCGACGCAGATGCTCGAGTCGATGATCACCTCGCCCGAGCCGACGCGCGCCGAAGCCTCCGACATCGCGAACGCGATCCTCGACGGCACCTCGGCGATCATGCTTTCCGGCGAGACCGCCGTCGGCAAGCATCCGGTCGAGGCCGTTCGCGTGATGGATCGGATCGCGCTCGCCGTCGAGCCCAGCCTCGACTACCGGCACGAGATCCCGCTTGCGAGCGACGACCCGACGATCGGCCAGGCGATGTCCAACGCCGCATGCGACATCGCCGAGGCGCTCTCGGCGAAGGCGATCCTCGTGCCGACGTTCACCGGCCGCACGGCCTCGGCTGTTGCCCGCCTCCGGCCGAGGCGGGCGATCGTAGCGCTGACGCACAAGCCGGAGTCGCTGCGGCACATGGCGCTCGAGTGGGGCGTCACACCGATCTGGATCCCGGAGATGGACGATGTCGAGGACCTCTGGGACCGGTCGATCGACGCAGCACGCGGCGCGGGCGTCGTCCTGCCCGGCGAGCGCGTCGTGATCACCGCAGGGACAGCGGTCAACATCCCGGGCTCGACGAACGTCATCAAGGTCGACGTCGCCTGAGACGCGCTCGCCGCGGCCCACGACCGCCCGCACAACCACCCCCAGGGGCACCCCCGGTGCCCTGATGTCACGATATCGAGCAATGCGTCACGAGTGAGTGACGGCTGTGTGCCGGCTCTGTGACGAGTACGCAGCAGCACGCGTGACGACGTGCGGCGATCCGCATGACGAGCATGCGAAGGGGGTCCGGACCGCACGGCGAAGGGTGCGCGGTGCGACGAGCGCGGAGGGAGAGCGAGGCGAAGGGGCGCGCGGGCGGGCGGCGTCGTGCTGCGGGCACGACCGCGAGGAAGCGCAGCTCCCGCGCGAAGGATGCGACTCCGACTCCGCGGTCGCAGGCCGCGAAGAGCTCTGGCCGTCGGCGGCGCGCGACCGCTGCGCAGGCTGCGACTCCCGGGGTGGCTGCTGCCGCTCGTCGTGCTGGGCGCCGTCGGCTTCCTCTACTTCCAGCCGATCACGACGTACCTCGAGACTCGCGAGCAGCTCGCCGACCGCCGCTCGGAGGTCGCGACCCTGCGCGCCGAGCGCGCCCGCGTGACCGCGCGCCTCGAGCGGGCGACGAGCCTCGAGGAGCTCGCGCGGGCCGCGCGCCGGATCGGGTACGTGCGCCCCGACGAGCACCTGTTCATCGTCAAGGGCACGGCCGCCTGGTCCCGGAAGCACTCGGGCTGACCGCGCCGCTGGATGTCGCGCTAAATCGTCTAGCGTCCGCGACGTGGACGATCGCGCCGTCGTCGCGCTCCAGCTCGGCCGTGAGCCACGCGCCTTCCGGCGGGTCGTCGCACGCTGCCCCTGGGGCCGCCCGGCCGTCACCGAGCAGGCTCCCTACGGCCCGGGTGGGGAGCCGTTCCCGACGACCTACTACCTCACCTGCCGCCATCTCGTCGCCGCCGTCTCGCGGCTCGAGGCCGTGGGCGGGGTCGAGCGGTGGACCGCGGTGGTCGCAGACGATCCGGCGCTCGGCGACGAGCTCGAGCGGGCCACCGACGGAGCAGGTCGCGATCCGGCGCGAGCTCGCCGCGGGCGAGACGGGCGCCGACTCGGGTGAGTCGCTCTCCTTCGGGATCGGCGGCTCCCGCAACCCCGACGCGCTCAAGTGCCTCCACGCACACGTCGCCTACGCGCTCGCTCGGCCGGGGTACCGGATCGGCGAGGCGGTCATCGCGGAGATCCCCGAGCAATGGCCCGCGACGTGCTGCACGACCGTTCCTCCGAGCCTCTAGCATCGCGCCGATGTCGTCCGTCGCAAGCTCCCGCCGGGAGTGGGAGGAGGGGAGCAGGCGCTTCTTCGAGGCTGCGCGCGACCCTGCACGGGCCGACCAGCTGCACCGGCAGCTCGAGGCGGTGACCGTGGAGCTCCGACGGCGGGTCGGCGGGACCTTCACGCTCGCCGAGCTGGCCGAGGCATACGCCGGCGCCGAGCGATGGCTCCTCCATGCGGTCGAGGAGCGCGCGCCGTCGAAGGGGTGGGCCCGTACGGCGTCGTCGCCGCCGACGCCGCGTTCCACGCGTACAGCCGCGGCGCCCAGGACTACGAGCCGTGAGCGACCTCGACGCGCGCGTGGCGCGGCGGCGCGGGCCGCGTGCGCGACGCTGGCCGAAGATCGCGCTCGCCGTGCTGCTCGCCGTCCTGCTCTTCGCGGTCGGTCTCGCGCTCGGCCTGGCACTCGAGGACCGGCCCGTGCCCGGCGGCACCCAGACGTCCGTCCGGACGCTCGAGCCGCTTCCGCAACAGGAGCCCTAGACGGCTAGCGCAAGACAGGTTGTCTAGCCACTTCGCGAACGCGCCTGGCCGTCAGAGCTCTTCCGATGCCTGGAACAGCCCGGCGACGATCACTCCGATCGCCGCGGCGAGGCTGATCCAGAGCCCGACGCCCCGGTTCGCCCAGAAGAAGTCGTCGGGCACCGAGATCACGCGGATGAGGACGAAGACCGTCCCGATCGCGCCCAACGCGATCGTCAGGAGGCTCTGCGGGACGGCAGAGGGCGTCTCGACGCCCACCTCGCGCAGCACGACGACGAGCACGACCGCGAGCCCAACGAAGAGGACGAGCTTGCCGAGCACGCCGGTGTTCCACGCGAGGGCGGAGATCGTCACGCCTTCGCCTTCCCCGGTGTACCAGCCGGTGAACGACGACACCGCGAGCACGATCCCCGCGACGAGCGCGAGCCCGTCGCCGAGCCCGAACAGCCCGGTGTCGAAGCGCCGTTCCCGCAACATCAGGCGGGAGCCTATCTCGGACGCCGCCGGCGCGCGGGGACCTCGTATGCTTTCCCCATGTCCGACGAGGGGCGGCAGCCGGCGGGCGAGGGTGTCGCGGGTGCGCTGGAGCGCGACGACGCTCCCCTCGCTGGACGCCGACGCAGTTCGACGCTCGTACCAGCACCACCGCGCGCGGCGACGCGCGCGTGTCGAGCACGTGCGGCGCAGCCGCCGCGCAGGCGCCCGCTTCTGGGTCGTGCTGCTCCTGCTCGTCGCAGCCTGCGTCGTGCTCGCGATGACGACGTGGCGCGAGATCGGGCGCCTGTTCGGGCTGTAGGCGCCCCCGGCTCATCGGCCGCCCGCGTCGCATCGGTGGCGCTCGTCGTGCTGATCGCCGTCGTCGTCCCACCGACGCTGATCGCGAACGCGATGCGCGTCCTGGCGACCGACACGTTCGTCCGCCACGAGCTCGGACGCGACGGGTTCCCGCCCGACCGGTACGGGCTGACGGACGAGCAGCGCGAGGCGCTCGCGCTCCTGGGTCTTCGGTCGATCGAGGCCGGCTCGGAGGGCATCACCCTCCTCGAGCGCGCGACGCTGCCCGATGGGTCGCCGGCGTTCGACGAGCGAGAGCTCAGCCACATGGCCGACGTCCGCGCGCATCTTCGTCCCGATCCAGCGCGGCGGGCTCGTCGTCGTCCTCGCGATCGCGGTCCTCGCCGTCGCGCTCGCGCGGACCCGGCTGCGGACGGCCGTCCCGCGTGGCGCTGCTGGCCGGGGCGCTCGCGACGCTCGTCGTCGCCGTCCTTCTCGTGCCCGTCATCCTGCTCGGCTTCGACGGGTTCTTCACCCGGTTCCACGAGATGTTCTTCGAGGGCGACAGCTGGCGCTTCTCGAGCACCGACACGTTGATCCGCATCTACCCCGAGCGGTTCTGGGAGGACGTCTCCCGGCTCGCCGCGACGATCACCGTCGTCCAGGCGATCGTTCTCGCCCCGCTGGCATGGTGGTGGCTCCGATCGGCGAAGAGGAGCGCGGCGTGATCGAGCTGCGGAGAAGGGACGGGGGAGACGTGCTCCGGATCGGGCATCGAGGCGCGGCGCACATCGCGCCCGAGAACACCATCGACTCCCTTCGAGCCGCCGTCGAGCACGGCGTCGACCTCGTCGAGTTCGACGTGCTCGACCTGCAGCGCGGACCCCTCGTCCTGGCCCACTCCGACCACCTCGACGAGGTGAGCCACGGCAGGGCGACGGGCTCGGTGCGGGAGCGGACGCTCGCCGAGCTGCGGGAGGTCGCGCCCGACCTGCCGACGCTCGACGAGGCGCTGACGTTCTTCGCCGAGGAGGCGCCGACGGTCGGCCTCCATGTCGACCTGAAGCTCCAGACGCGCCTCGACGAGCTGGCGGACGCGCTCGAGCGGTTCGGGGTCGAGGGGCGGACGGTGGTGTCCTCGTTCCACGTGCCGAGCCTGCACGCGATCGCGCGCGCGGCGCCGCACGTGCGGATCGGGTTCACCTACCCGGAGGACCGCTTCGGCGTGTCGCGGCGACGGCTGCTCCACCCCGTGGTCGGCGCGGGCCTGACGGCCGCCCGCGCCGTGACGGCACGGCGCCTGCCGGGCATGATCCGCCGGGCGCGCGCGAGCGCGCTGATGCTGCAGCACCGTCTCGTCACGCCCGGCGCGGTCGCCCGCGCGCACGCTGCAGGGGCACCGGTTCTCGCCTGGACGGTCGACACGACGGGACGATCTCGACCGCGTCCTCGCCGCCGGGGTGGACGGCGTCATCACGAACGATCCGCGCCTCTTCGGGCCCGCGGATCGATAACGGTTCGTTCACCCGATTCGACCTGGCCCGTGGCTACACTCAGCGCGGATGCGCCGCCCGTCGCTCGTGATCGTTTCTGCCTGCATTGCCGGGCTTTTCGCGGTTCTGGGCGCACCGGCGTTCGCAGACGAGACCACCCCGCCTCCGACGACGACGCCGCCGCCGCCGACGACGACCGAGCCGCTACCGCCTCCCGGGCCGAAGCTGATCGAGCCCGGCGTCACGATCGGCGGGCTCCTCGTCGGTGGGCTGACGGCCCCCGAGGCGCGCGCGCTCGTCGAGGAGCGGTTCCGCCGTCCGGTGACCCTCGTCGTCTCGCCGGGCCGCAAGATCCGCGTCGACCCGTCCGAGCTGGGCGCGGCGGCGCACTTCCTGAAGGCCGTCAAGACCGCCGTGCGCGTGCGGACGCAGGGGTTCGCCGTGCCGCTTCGGGTCGACGTCAAGCAGTCGAAGCTGCAGCGCTATCCTCGCCGACATCGCGGCCAAGACCGACCGTGATCCCGTCGATGCGAGCCTCGAGCTCCGCAACTTCCAGCCGGTCGCCCGCAAGTCGAAGCCGGGCCTCCGGCTCAAGCAGGTGATCGCCGCACAACGGCTCAGCCTCGCCATCCGCAAGCACGAGCGGACGCCCTTCGCCCTCCCGTACCAGGAGCTGCGCCCGGAGATCACGGAGGAGGACCTCGGCCACGTGATCGTGATCAAGCGCGAGTCGCGCGTGCTCCTCTACTACAACGGCACGAAGCTGAAGCGCACGTTCAGGGTCGCGACCGGGCAGTCCTCGTTCCCGACGCCGATCGGGAAGTTCGAGATCATCAACATGCAGCGGCACCCGTGGTGGTACCCGCCGCGAGGGCTCCGCCTGGGCGGAAGGCGAGCGAGCCCGTGCCCCCGGGCCCGTCGAACCCGCTCGGGACACGCTGGATGGGGATCTCCTCGCCGTACGTCGGCATCCACGGCACCCCCAACGCCGCCTCGATCGGCTACTCGGCATCGCACGGCTGCGTGCGCATGCTGATCCCGCAGGTCGAGTGGCTGTTCGAGCAGGTCGAGGTGGGGACGCCCGTGTTCATCGTCAGCGCGTGACCGGAACGGTCCAGCGCGTCGGCCAGGCGATCGCGCTCATCGGGGTCGCCGCCCTCCTCGGGCTGCTCGTCTGGAAGGTCGCGTTCGGGAACGAGGACGGCGCCGCCGACGATCTCGCACGGGGCGAGGTCGTGACCGCGCCGGCGTTCGACCTCGACCGCCTCGACCGAGACGGGACGCTCTCCATGGCCGAGCTCCGCGGGAAGGCCGTGGTCGTCAACTTCTGGGCGTCCTGGTGCATCCCGTGCCGCGACGAGGCGCCGGTGCTGCAGCAGACCTACGAGCGCTATCGCGACCAGGGGCTCGTCGTGCTCGGCGTCGACGTCAACGACTTCCGGCAGGACGCGCGCAGCTTCATGAGGAAGTTCGGGCTCACGTACCCGGTCGTGTACGACGGCAAGGGCTCGACGGTCGGAAAGTGGGGTGTCCGTGGCTTCCCCGAGACGTTCTTCGTCGACCGCTCCGGAAAGCTCGTCGGCGAGCGGATCTCGGGTGCGGTCGACATCGAGCGGAACCGTGACGCCTTCGAGCGCGGCGTCGCGCTCGCGCTCGGCTCGAAGCAGTGAGACGCCTCGGGCTCGTCGCGGTCGCGGGCGTGCTGGCCCTGGCCGCGACCGCCGTCGCTGCTCCGAGCCCCGCCGACCTCGAGGCCGAGCTCGTCTGCCCGACCTGCGACACGACGCTCGACCAGTCGAACGCCCCGGTCGCGCAGCGGATGAAGCAGATCATCCGGCAGCACATCGCTGCGGGCTGGACGGAGGCGGAGATCAAGGCCGACCTCGTCGACCAGTTCGGTCCAGGCGTGCTCGCGGAGCCGCCGAAGTCTGGCTTCGACCTGCTCGCGTGGCTGCTTCCGCTCGGACTGCTCGTGGCGGGCGCGCTCGGGGTGGGGATCGTCGCGTGGGGGTGGAGCCGTCGGCGCGACGCGCCCGACGACGACGAGACGCCTCCGGGCCACCTCGACCCCGAGCTCGAGTCGCGCCTCGACGCGGAGCTCGAGCGGTTCGACGCATGAGCGCCGGCGAGATCCCGGTCGCGCTGCTCGCGGGATTTCTCTCGTTCCTGGCGCCGTGCGTCCTGCCGCTCGTGCCGGGGTACCTGTCCGCCGTGTCCGCGGTGAATGCGGACGAGCTCGGCCGGCCCGGGACCGCACGGCGGGTGGTGATGTCGAGCATCCCGTTCGTCCTCGGGTTCACCGCGGTCTTCGTGACGCTCGGGGTCGGCGCCTCGCTCCTCGGAGGCAGCCTCTTCCGGGACCAGTTCCTGCTCGAGCAGATCGCCGGCTTCGTGCTCGTCGTCTTCGGGCTCGCGTTCATGGGGCTCCTGCCCTGGCCCGAGCGGCTCGTCGGCGCCGGCCTCGTACGCGGTGCACGCTCCCGCGGCTCGCGCGTGCTCCTCGGCGGCGCGTTCGCCGTGTGTGCCGCGCCGTGCATCGGGCCCGTCCTGGCGGCGATCCTCGTCCTCGCAGGCTCGTCGGAGACCGCGCTCGACGGTGCGGTCCTCCTCGCCGTCTACTCGCTCGGGCTTGCGATCCCGTTCGTCCTGGTCGGCGCCGCGTTCACGCGCATGATGGGCGCCTTCCGCTGGCTCCGCGACCACTACCGGGCGATCCAGTTCGCCGGCGGCCTCGTCATGGTCGTGCTCGGCCTGCTGCTCTTCTTCGGCCGCTTCTACGTGCTGCGGATCTACGTCAACCGCGCGCTCGAGTGGCTCGGGCTCGAGCCGGTCTTCTGAGCCGCGCTCATCCCCGGAAGCGCACCCAGGCGACCTCCTTGCCGCCCGCGTAGCCGCGGATGACTCGCACGCTCGGCACCTGGACGAGGACGGGCGCGACCGGCGGCTCCCCGACACGGCTCCGGCTGACCCGGTAGCTGCGAACAGGCCCGCTCCGCCCGGTGATGCGGAGCTCCGCGACGCGCGGTTGCACCCGGCCGACGAGCACCCGCGTGCCGCGAGGGAGCGGCCCCCCGCTGAACATCGCGATGCAGAGCGGCTCGGTGCAGGGCGGCAGGCACGCGAAGGGGCCAGGCGCAACCCTGCTGCCCTGGAACGCGACCGCGACGCAGCGACGTCCCGTGAGCGAGCGGAACGACACCAGCAGGGCGCGCACGCCGGGCTCGGCACCGGCGACCCGCAGCGCGGACCGAAGGAGGATCGGGTGAGCCGGGCTCGGACGGCTCGCACGCGGGCCGTGGGCACCCGCGGCGAGGAGGTCGCGGCGGAGCTGTCCGACGATCGGCGTCGACTGGTCGACCTGCCCGGTCGGGCGGAGCGCAGGCGCGGCGTTCCGCGCGAGGGCGGCCGGCGCCGTGTTCACCAGCAACAGCATCACCACCGTGAGGAGCCGCAGCCGCACGCCTCAGATTCGCACAGGAAGGAGGTCGAGCAAACCTTCGGACACCCGCGCCGATGCCGCCTCGACCTGGCCGAGGACGGACTTCACGTCGACGCCGCGATGCGCAGGCGCGTAGGGGCCGAGGCGCCGCGTCGCTTTCTCCAGCTGGCGCGACGCGCCGGGAGCATTGCCGCGAGACGCGTGGTGCCAGGCGACCGTGACGTGGACGAGCCCCTGCAGGAAGTCCCGCTCGGGCTCCGGGGCGTCGCGCCACTCGTCCTCCAGCGCCTCATGGGCGTCGAACCAGCGCTCGTCTCGCATCAACCCGATTCCCTCCTCGAGCGTCACCGCCAAGGCTCCTCGAGACCCGGGCACCGTGGTATACCGTGGCCCATGTCGACCATCCTGCTCGTCGGGGTCGACCTCATGTTCCGCTCGAAGCTCGAGGGGCTGCTCGACGGGTACCGACTCGTCACGTCAGACAGCGCCGACGCGCCCGATCTCGTCATCTGCGACATCTCGCGCGTCGAGGCCGAGGACGTCGCGGACGCCTGGCCCGAGACGCCGATTGTCGGCTTCACGAACCACACCGACACGCACGGGCTCCAGCGGGCGCACGCCGCGGGGTTCGACCAGGTGATCGTGAAATCCGCGCTCGTGGAACGGGCTCGGCAGGTCGTGGACGAGCTCGTCGGAGTCGCATGAGGCTTGCCGCGAAGCAGGCCTCCGCTCGCGCGAAGCCCTGCCGCTGGTCCCCGCCTGCGGCGGGGCACATCCCTGAAGGCGCCCGCTTCGCGGTCGCATGCTGCGCCGATTGACCGGCCGTTGCAGCGCACCACATTGGTAGGCTCGGTCCGGCGATGACGTACATCATCAGCGAGCCGTGCATCGACATCAAGGACCGCTCCTGCGTCGATGTCTGCCCGGTCGACTGCATCCACGAGTTCGAGCGGATGCTGATCATCGACCCCGAAGAGTGCATCGACTGCGGCGCGTGCGAGCCCGAGTGCCCCGTCGAGGCGATCTTCCCGGAGGACGCCCTGCCGGACAAGTGGGAGCCGTTCGTGAAGATCAACTACGCCTTCCCGCAGGGCGCCGAAGCCGTGAATCCGCTCGTTCAGGCGTACGCCGAAGAGCACAACGTCCAGAACGAGCCTCTGGAGTAGACGCCCCGCACAACCACCCCCAGGGGCACCCCCGTGCCCTGTTGTCACTCTATCGAACAACGTATGACGACTGTGTGCCGGCTCTGTGCCGATGCGTTGTGGGCACGGGCGTGCGCGGCGGGCCGATCAGAGCCGCGTCGCTGACGGCGGGATGACAAGCCGGATCCTCGTCCAGCGGCCGTCCCGGCTCGCCTCGAGGCTGCCGTTGAGCTCGGCTGCCCGTTCGGCGAGACCGTCGATGACCGCCTGACGCCGCTCGGGGGCGCCGTCGTCCGAGATCACGAGCTCGACGCCACTCGACCGGGTCCGCGCCAGCGACACCGTCACGGCGCTCGGTGGGCCGCGGCGGATCGCCTGGTCCAACGCCTCGCGGATCACCTGGAAGAGGCTCGACCGCGTGCCTTCGCCCAGCCCCTCGTCGTCGATCGTCACATCGACGCGTCGCGCCGCGCCGACCCGCGGTGCGCTCGGCGAGCTCTCGAACGGCCGCGGCGAGCCCGATCTCGTCGAGCATCACCGGCTCGAGGCCGGCGACGATGCCACGGAGCTCCTCGGCCGCGTCCCGCGCGACTGCGAGCGCCCGTGCAGCGACCCGCCGGCCCGACGCGACGTCGCCGTCTTCCAGTGCCGCGACGGCCGCGTCGAGCATCTGCGAGAGCGCCGCGACGTGCTGGACGGGGCCGTCGTGGAGCTGCTCGGCGATCCGGCGTCGCTCGGCGCGCTCGGCGAGCAGGCGCTCCGCGACGACGTGGTCGTCGCTCAATCGATCATCGCCTCGCGGAGCGCGATGGCGACCGCCTGGGTGCGGGTCTCCGCCTCGAGCTTCGCGAGGATGTGACGGACGTGGCTCTTCACCGTCTCCTGCGAGATGAAGAGCCGCTGCGCGACGTCCGCGTTCGACATCCCGTCGGCCAGTAGCTGGAGGATCTCGCGCTCGCGCCCCGTGAGGATCTCCTGGCCGTCGCGGCCAGACGCGAGCGACGGGATCAGTGCGGGGTCGACGAAGGTCTCGCCGGCCGCAACCTTCTCGATCGCCTTGAGCAGCGTCTCGTGCGGCGCTTCTTTGAGGATGTAGCCGCGGGCACCCGATTCGAGCCCGCGCTGCAGGAGGGCTCGCTCGCTGTACGCGGTGAAGACGAGCACGCGGGCCTCGGGGACGCGCGTGAGGATCTCCTCCGTCGCCTCGATGCCGTCCATCTGTGGCATCCGGAGATCCATGATCACGACGTCCGGGCGCCGTCGCTCGGTCAGCGAGACGGCCGTCTCGCCGTCACCCGCCTCGCCGACGACTCGTATGTGTGGCGAGCGCAGGAGCGCGAGGCGCAGGCCCTCGCGCACCACCTCGTGGTCGTCCGCGATCAGAACCGTGATTTCGCCCTCCTCCGCCACGCCGGGGATTCTACGAGGGCGAGGGGATGACTCCTTGCTAGATGCTTGATGTGGGTTATGGGCACGCGCGGCTGGAGGCCTGCGCGCTGCGTATCGCGACCGGCTCGCAGCTCACCGATACCTTCGGGTATCGGCGAGCAGTGATCCGGCCACGCTGCTTGGCGCATGCCCTCCCCGGCACGCACCCCTGACCCACATCAGGTCTCTGGGTCAGACCGAGAGTGCGAGCTGCTCGGGCTCTGGACCGGGGACGATGGTCGGCCGACGCGGCCTGGATCGCTCGCGCGCGAGAGCGCGAACGGTTGCCCGGACCGGCTCCGTCTCGCTCGCGGGCAGGTAGGCGCGACCGGCATACAGCCGTTCGTAGTCCGGAAGAAGCTCGGGCCAGTCGCGCGCGAGAGCCTCGAGAAAGTGCTCCCGCGTTCCCGGCCTGAGGTAGAGGACATTCGCCCAGATCCCCGACGCGCCGGCGTCGCGCGCTTCGCGAACGACCTCGGCGAGGAGCCGCGGGTCGTCGGAGAGGCCGGGGAGGATGGGCGCGAGCGCGACGCCGCAGTCGATGCCCGCCTCGGTCAGGACACGGACGGTCTCGATGCGCCGGCGGGGCGGGGCCGTGCCCGGCTCGGTGGCGCGCCAGATGCGCTCGTCGAGCGTCGGGACCGAGAAGCTGACGTGCACCTTCGCGCGATGGGCCGCGTCGACGAGCACGTCGACGTCGCGCCGGACCATGGGGCCGCGCGTGATGAGCGAGAAGGGCGTGCGGCTGCGCCCGAGCTCGACGATGCACGCGCGCGTCAGCCGGTAGCGCCCCTCGGCGGGCTGGTACGGATCCGTCGCCGCGCCGACGGCGACGCTCTCCCGCTTCCACGACGGCCGCGCGAGCTCGCGCCGGAGCACGTCGGCAACGTTGACCTTGACGCGGATCGAGCGCCCGTACCGGTCGTCGGACGGGCGGTCGGCCCGCGCCTCGAACGCTCGGACGTAACAGAAGGTGCAGCGGTGCGCGCAGCCCGTGTACGGGTTGAGCGACCAGTCGAACGGCATGCCCTTCACGCGGTTTAGAGCCGACCGGCACTCGTCCTCGCGGTACTCGACACGCATGCCACATCATAGAACATACGTTCGTGTACGTAAATGCTTCCCGCCAGAACCGGGTGATGGGACGTCTGGCCGCGAAATCGCCGTCAGGCGTTCGCGGCCCGCACCATGCCGGCGCCGACCGTCTCGTTCGTCGCCTCGTCGACGAGCACGAACGCGCCCGTCTGCCGGTTCACCGAGTAGGGGTCGACGAGCAGGGGGCCAGCGAGGCGGAGACGGACCAGCGCGAGGTCGTTGAGCCGGAGGCCGTCCGCCGGCAGCTGCTCGAACGTCTCGACGTCGAGCACCGAGGTCACCTCGTCGAGGATCGCGCGCGACCAGCGGGTCGTCTGCTTCAGGCCGAGGCGTGCGCCTGTCTCGACCGGGCGCTCGCTCATCCAGCACACCGTTGCCTCGAGCTCCCGCGCGGCGATCGGGGGGTCCGCCGGATCGCAGAGCATGTCGCCGCGTGCGACGTCGACGTCGTCCGAGAGTCGCACGACGACCGACTGGCCCTGCACGGCGACGTCGAGCGGCCCGTCGTGCGTCTCGACCGACGCGACCGTCGTCCGCAGCCCTGAAGGCAGGACGACGACCTCGTCGCCCGCGCGCCACTCGCCGCCCGCGACCTGGCCCGCGTACCCGCGGTAGTCGTGGTGCTCGTCCGACATCGGCCTGACGACCCACTGCACGGGGAAGCGGCGGTGCGACGCGTCGCGGTCGCCGGCGATCTCGATCGTCTCGAGCCGCTCGAGGAAGGTGCCGCCGTCCCACCAGCTGCATCCGCTCCGACGGCTCGACGACGTTGTCGCCGGGAAGCGCCGCGATCGGGATCGCGATCTCGTCCCGCACGTCCAGCTGCTCGGACAGGTCGCGGAGCTCGATCTCGATCTCGCGGAAGCGCGCCTCGTCGAAGTCGACGAGGTCCATCTTGTTCACCGCGAAGACGATGTGCGGGATGCCGAGCGTCGCGGAGATGAAGGTGTGCCGCCGCGTCTGCTCGATCACACCCTTGCGGGCGTCCAGGAGGACGACCGCGACGTCGGCCGTCGAGGCGCCCGTGACCATGTTCCGCGTGTACTGGATATGCCCCGGGGCGTCCGCGAGCTGGAAGCGGCGTGTTGGGGTGACGAACGAGCGGTACGCGACGTCGATCGTGATCCCCTGCTCGCGCTCCGCGCGGAGCCCGTCGGTGAGCAGCGCGAGGTTGACGTAGCCGTCGCCGCGGCGCTCGCTCGTCTCCTCGACGTGCTCGAGCTGGTCCGCCATCACCTGTTTCGAGTCGTAGAGGAGGCGGCCGATCAGCGTGGACTTGCCGTCGTCGACCGAGCCGCACGTGACGAGGCGGAGCAGTTCGCTGGCGCGCTCGCCGGTAGCATCTCGCGAGAGCGACGTGCTCATCAGAAGTACCCGACACGCTTCCGATCCTCCATGGCGGCCTCGCTCACCTTGTCGTCCGCGCGGGTCTCGCCCCGTTCCGTGACGTGCGTCGCGGCGATCTCGCGGACGACCTCCTCGATCGTGGCCGCGTGCGAGCGGACGCCGCCGGTGCACGACATGTCGCCGACCGTGCGGAACCGCACCCACTCGCTGAACGTCTCCTCGTGCGGATACCGCTCGATGAACTCCGACGCGGCGTAGAGCATCCCGTCGCGCTCGAAGACCTCGCGCTCGTGCGCGAAGTAGATCGCGGGGAGGTCGAGCTGCTCGCGCGCCACGTACTGCCACACGTCGAGCTCGGTCCAGTTGGAGATCGGGAACACCCGCACCTGCTCGCCCTTGCGGATGCGGCCGTTGTAGAGATTCCAGAGCTCGGGGCGCTGCGCGCGCGGGTCCCACTGCCCGAAGTCGTCGCGGAACGAGAAGATGCGCTCCTTCGCGCGCGAGCGCTCCTCGTCGCGGCGCGCGCCGCCGATCGCGGCGTCGAAGCCGTGCTGCGTCATCGCGTCGAGCAGAGTCGTCGTCTGGAGCTGATTGCGGGAGGCGCGGGGGCCCGTCTGCTCGACGACGCGGCCCTGATCGATCGACTCCTGCACCGACGCGACGACGAGCCGCTCGCCGAGCTCTGCGACGCGCCGGTCGCGAAACTCGATCGCCTCGGGGAAGTTGTGCCCCGTGTCGATGTGCATGAGCGGGAACGGGAAGCGCCCCGGCCGGAACGCCTTCTCGGCGAGGCGCAGGAGGACGATCGAGTCCTTCCCTCCCGAGAAGAGGAGGACCGGCCGCTCGAGCTCGGCGGCGACCTCGCGCATGATGTGGATCGCCTCCGCCTCGAGCGCGTCGAGGTGGGTCAGGCGGACGGGGTCGACGGTGCTCATTCGCGGCTCTCGTGCTCTGTCAGGCGTGCAGCCCGCACTCCGTCTTTCCGGTGCCGGCCCAGCGGCCCTCCCGGCCCGTGCCGGGGGCGGTGCAGTGCGTGCAGCCGATCGAAGCGTAGCCTTGCTCGTGGAGCGGATTGACGGGCAGCTCGCGCTCGCGGATGTACGCCCAGACGTCGTCGTGCGTCCAGTCGGCCAGTGGGCTCGCCTTCCAGAGCTCGTGCCGGTCGTCCCAGCCGAGCTTCGGAGTGTCTGCCCGGTTCGCGGACTGGTCGCGCCGGACGCCCGTGATCCACCCGTCGAGGCCGGAGAGCGCGTTGCCGAGCGGGCCGATCTTGCGGATCGAGCAGCAGAGGTCGGGGTTCGACTCCCAGAGCCGGTCGCCGTGCGCCGCGGCCTGGCGCCCGAGCGACGGGCCTTCGAAGACCTCGATGCGAATCCCGTAGCGACGCTCGATCTCGCGCCAGACGCCGTAGGTCTCGGGGAACAGGACGTGCGTGTCGAGCGCGAACACGCGCGCCTTCGGATCGTGCTCGAGCAGCATGTCGAGGAGGACGCTCTCCTCCTTCTGGAACGAGCATGCGAGCGCGACCTCGGGGTTGAGCGCCTCGAGCATGGTCGCGATCACGCGCTGCGCGTCGAGCGACTCGACGTCGGTTTCGCCGACGAGCTCTGCGACGTCCCGGTCCATCGCCGGGAACGGTACCACTCATGAGGAATGCTTATCGTGTGAATTAGCGTCCTTCGCACTCCCTCCGCGCGCGCCGCAGCGTAGGGTTGACGCGTGGACGAGCTCGCCGGAGGCATCAGGCGCGTCACGCTCCCGCTGCCGACACGGCCGGGGCATGTCCACGCCTACCTGCTGCCCGGGGACGACGGCTGGACGCTGGTGGACACCGGTCTCGGCCTCCCCGATGCGCGCGACCGGTGGGCCGCGGAGCTCGAAGGGCTCCCCGGGCCGGTGGCCCGGATCGTCGTCACGCACTTCCATCCCGATCACGTGGGCGCCGCCCGCGACCTCGCCGAGCTCACCGGCGCTCCGGTGGCGCAGGGGCGGCTCGACTACGAGCAGTGCGCGCTCGTCTGGGGCGGCGACGACTGGGCCGACGTGCTCGTCGACTGGTTCCGCCGGCACGGCGTCCCCGACGAGGTGACCTCCGAGCTGGTCGAGCAGGGGTCGCTCTACCGCCCGTTCATCCGCTTCCAGCCCGACCCCGAGCTGCTCGAGCCCGGCGATCTGGTCGACGGCTGGGAGGCCGTCGCCGCGCCCGGGCATGCGGACGGTCAGCTGATGCTCCACCGCGACGGGATCCTCGTCGCTGCCGACCACCTCCTGGATCGCATCTCGCCGACGGTCGGCCTGTGGCCGCGGAGCCGGCCCGACCCCCTCGGGGACTACCTTGGCGCGCTCGAGGAGACGATCGCGCTCGAGCCGTCGCTCGCCGTCGCCGGGCACGGGGAACCCATCGCCGACCCCTCGGGCCGAGCCCGCCAGCTCCTCGCCCACCATGGCGAGCGGCTCGAGGCGACCGCGGCGGCGCTCTCCGCCGAGCCGAGGACGGGCTACGAGGTCTCGTTCCCGCTCTTCGGCAGCGACCTGAAGGCGTCGGCGCGGCGCTTCGCGGTTGCGGAGGCCCTGTCGCACCTCGAGCGGCTCGTGTGCGAGGGCGTGGCCTCGAGCCACGAGACCGCCGACAGCGTCACCTATACTTCCGCCTGAGTTGGACGGCGAGCTACCGCCCAGTACCCGCGCCCCGGGAAGCGGGGCGCCCATCCTCCCGTCAGGCCAACGCGATGACTGATGCTGCGCGCATCCTCGCCGTGTTCGCGCTCGTCATCGGTACGGCGATCTTCGTCGCCGCCGAGTACGCGCTCATCACGGCGCGCCGCCACCGCCTCGAGGAGCGCGCGGAGCGCGGCAACCGCGCCGCCCGGACGGCGCTTCGGCTCATGGACGAGCCCGTGCGCTTCATCTCGACGGTCCAGGTCGGGATCACGGTCTTCGGGATCGCCCTCGGTGCGGTCGGCGAGCCCCTCGTCTCACGGTACTTCGACTTCTTGCCCCGCGGCGTGGCCTTCGTGATCTCCTTCGCGGTGCTGACGTACCTGAGCGTCGTCCTCGGCGAGCTCGTCCCGAAGGCGGTTGCCCTCCAGAAGGCCGAGGTCCTCGCCCTCGCTCTCGCCGTGCCCATCGACCTGCTCTCGAAGGTGTTCGCGCCCGTCGTGTGGGTGCTGCAGCACTCGTCCAACGCCGTGCTGCGCGTGATGCGGATCAAGCCTGCGCCTGCGGGGATGATCGCCTTCACGCGGGAGGACATCCGGCATTCGGTGGCCGCCGCGGAGGACGTCGGCGAGATCCAGACGGCAGAGGAGGAGATGCTCTACAAGGTCTTCGACTTCGCGGAGAAGGAGGCGGCCGACGTCATGGTGCCGCGACCCGACGTCGTCGGGCTGTCGATCGACTTGCCGCCTGACGAGGCGCTGCGCAAGGTCCTCGAGTCGCCGTACACGCGCTACCCCGTGTACCGCGAGTCGCTCGACGACATCGTCGGCATCCTCCACATCCGCGCGCTCGTCGAGGCGCTCGAGGACCGGCAGATCGACGCCGGCGAGCTCGAGAAGCTTCTCCACCCGGCGTACGTCGTCCCGGAGACGAAGGACATCGCCGCGCTCCTCGGCGAGTTCCGGAAGGCGAACCAACACATGGCCGTGGTCGTCGACGAGTACGGCGCCACGGCCGGGATCGTGACGCTCGAAGACATCCTCGAGGAGATCGTCGGCGACATCGAGGACGAGTTCGACCTCCCCGATGAGTCCGTGGAACGGCTCGACGACACGCGGATCCGGATCTCGGGCTCGTTCACGATCGACGACTTCAACGAGCAGTTCGCCGCCTCGATCGACGACGACGACTTCCACACGGTGGCCGGCTTCGTCTTCGGGAACCTCGGGCGCGCGGCCGAGATCGGCGACGTGGTCGTGGACGACGCCCTGAGGTTCACCGTGCTCGAGACCAGCAGATCGCGGATCCAGCGGCTCGAGGTCGAGTTCCTGCCCGCCCCTGTCGGCGCCGACGACACGCCCGAAGCAGCCTGACTAGGCGCGAAAAGTGCGACGCGCTTACGCGACGCACTTTTCGCGCGGGCTCGAACTGATCAGGATCAGGCCTCGTGTCCTCGCCTCTTCGGCATCGCGACTTCTCGCTCTACGTCGTCGCCACCGTCGCGACCGCGTTCGCGATCGAGATGGCGTTCGTCGCGATCGGGTGGCAGGTCTACGAAATCAATCGCAATCCGCTCGACCTCGGCCTCGTCGGGCTCGCGATGTTCCTGCCGCTGCCGCTCCTGGCGCTTCCGGCCGGGCACCTCGCCGATCGGTACCCACGGCGCACGGTGCTCGCCGTTGCGATCGCGCTCGACGCGGCGGTGGCACTGGGCCTCCTCGCCGTGACGCGCTCGGGCGCCGACGAGACGTGGCCGTTCTTCCTTCTCGCATTCGGAACGGGCGTCGCCTCGGCGCTCGGTGCGCCGTCCGGGCGCGCCCTCACACCGTCGCTCGTGCCGCAGGAGCTCCTCGTCCGCGCCTTCGCCCAGCGGTCGGCCGCGTTCCAGGCGTCCGTCATCTGCGGCCCCGCGCTCGGCGGGCTGCTCTTCGCGATCCACCCTGAGCTCGTCTACGCGGTCGCCGCGGGCTTCTCGGTCGTCGCCCTCGGCGCGACGCTCGCCCTGCGCGCCGGCCGTGAAGGCGTCGGTGGCGGCTCGCCCGATCTCGCCAGCGTCCTCGGCGGCGTTCGGCTCGTCCGGAGAACGCCCGTGCTCCTCGGCGCGATCTCGCTGGATCTGTTCGCGGTGCTCTTCGGCGGCGCGGTCGCGCTCCTGCCGGTGTTCGCCCGCGACGTGCTCGAGGTCGGGCCGGCGGGTCTCGGCGTGCTCCGCGCCGCGCCCGCCGTGGGCGCTCTCGTCGCCGCGGTCGTGATGACCCGCTGGCCGGTCCGCCGCCGCGCCGGTGGGACGCTGCTGACGGTGGTCGCGGCCTACGGCGTGACGATGATCGTGTTCGGCCTCTCGCAGGCGATGTGGCTCTCGCTCCTCGCACTCGCGGTGGGTGGCGGCGTCGACATGGTGAGCGTCGTCCTCCGCCAGACGATTCTCCCGCTGGTCACGCCGGACGAGCTACGTGGACGGGTGAACGCCGTCGAGATGGTCTTCATCAGCGCATCGAATGAGCTCGGCGCGTTCGAGTCGGGCGTGGCGGCGGCGCTCGTCGGAGCGGTGCCGGCCGTCGTGATCGGCGGTGTCGTGACGATCTGCGTGGCGGTCGCGTGGACACGGTTTTTTCCCGACCTGCGCCACGTCGACCGCCTCGACGAGCTGCGGCCCGCGGCAGCCGTGCCCTAGGAGGACATCTTGCCTGTCGTGCGATCGGTAGGCACGATGCCGATGTGGAGTGGGCTCAGGTCGCAACCGTCATTGCAGCGATCGCAGGGTTGATGGGACTGCAGACCTACTGGATCACTCGCGAGCTCGATTCGCTCGCGAGGAGTCTCGAGCGTCTCGAGGCACGACTCGACCGCCTCGAAGGACGCGAGCCGCCGAGCCTCCGCCGCGTCTGACGGCTCAGCGCCGCGCGCGTGCGAGCAGCCGCGAGGCCGCGAGCCCGCGGAGCGACGCGTCGAGCAGCTCGACCGGGTGCAGGGTGGGGAGGGACGTGCCCGCCCTGCCGATCGCCTGCGAGACCTGTACGAGACAACCCGGGTTCGCGCTCGTGTAGACGTCGGGCTGCGTCGCGAGGACGTTCGCGGCCTTCCGATCGCCGAGCTGCCGTGCCGCCTCGGGCTGGGTGATGTTGTAGATCCCGGCGGAGCCGCAACAGAGCTCCTGCTCGGCCGGCTCGAGGACCGTGAGCCCGGGGATGCGCTCGAGCACCGGACGCCAGGCAGCGGGCAGGCGCTGCGCATGACGGAGGTGGCAGGAGTCCTGGTAGGCGACCGTGAGCTCGAGCGGGTGGAGCGTCGGCAGCTCCGCCGCCGCGAGCGCCTCGGTCACGTCTAGCGCCGGCACGTCGTGATCCTTCAGGTGCGAGCCGCACCCCGACGCGTTGACGACGATCGTGTCCACGTCTGCGAAGCTCGCGCGGAGTCGCTCCGTGAACCGCGCCGACTCCTTCGCCCGCCCGGCGTGCGCCGACAGCGCGCCGCAGCAGCCCTGCGACGGCGCGACCACCTCGTACCCGGCCGCAGCGAGAACGCGCGCCGTCGCGGTGTTGACGTCGCCGAACAGGACCGACTGGACGCAGCCCGTGAGAAGGCCGACGCGCCGAGCCGCTTGCAACTTTTCCTCACGAGCGGCGGTCACCGCCGGCGGTCGCTCGCCCGAGCGCCACGCAGGAGCGACGTCGAGCATTGGCTTCACCCAGCCCGGCGACGGGAGCGCGCGGCCGAGCGGAGCGAGGCGCATCGCCCACCGCATGCGGCGGGGGTACGGCAGCGTCGCGAACAGGAGCCGCCGCTGCATCCGCTCGCCCCGCGTGCGGGGATGCTCCGCCTCGACGACCGCCCGCGTCTCCTCGATCAGCCGGTCGTAGCGGACGCCGGACGGGCAGCTCGAGAGGCACGCCATGCAGCCGAGGCACCGGTCGAAGTGCTCGACGACCGTCGGGCTCAGCCGCAGCGTCCCCTGGGCGGTCTTCTCCATCAGCTGGATGCGGCCGCGGGGCGAGTCCATCTCCTCGTTCCAGAGCACGTACGTCGGGCAGGTCGGCAGGCAGAAGCCGCAGTGGACGCAGGCCTTGGTCAGCTCCTCGATCACGCGAGGATCCCCGCTGGATCGAGGCGCTCCTTCAACGCGCGGTGGATCCGTCGCGCCGCGGCGTCCGGGACGCCGCCGACTCGGTGCGGCACGTACGCGATGCCCGCCGCCGGTCGGACGACCGCCTCGTCGAGCGTCGTGAGGACGTTGCCGAGGTCGCCCGGCGCGAACCCGAGACGGCCGAGAGACCGTCCCTGACGCTCGCGGCTCTCGTCCCAGACCGCACCGTCGCCCTCGGCACCGCCGACCAGCGTGCGCGCCGCGGCCATCTGCGACCCGACTGCGTCCGCCGACCCCTCGAAGAGGACCGCGACCCGCTCTGGGTGGAGCACGTCGACCGCGCTCGGCTGGAGCTGCGACCGGCGCAGCGCCCGCACGGCATCGCCCGGCGTGTCGGTGTCGACGACGAGGGTGCCCGTGGAGACGGGGAGGGGGTGCAGCCGGAGCGAAACACGGGCGATCAGCGCCAGCCGTCCCTCCGAGCCGCACACGAGCTTGCCGACGTCGTACCCGGCGACGTTCTTCACGACCTTGCCGCCCGAGCTGGCGACCGTCCCGTCGCCGAGGACGAGGGTCACGCCGAGGACGAGGTCGCGCGGCGTCCCGAACCGATGGGAGAGCGGGCCGGAGAGCCGTCGTGCGAGACACGCGCCGACCGTGGGGTCGCCGGGCGGGTCGAGCGACAGCCGCTGGCCGGCGGCCGCGAGTGCCTCGCGCAACGCCGAAAGCCGGATGCCCGCCTCGACCGTGCACGTGAGGTCGCCCGCCTCGTGCTCGAGGACGCGGTCGAGCCCCGCCGTCGAGAGGTCGTCGCCGATGCGCACCTGCCGTCCCTCGGCGCTCGCCGTCGCCAGGTGCTCGGCCGCCTCCTCGATCGACGCGGGGCGGGCGGCCACGAGCTCAGAAGCGCTCTGCGACACCGAGCTTCTCCAGGGGATGCGCGCGGTACGGGCCCGGCACCTCGCCGCAGAGCCGCGGCGTCGGGATCACCTTGCCCGGGTTCGCAAGACCGTCCGGATCGAACGCGCGGCGCACGCGCTCGAACACCTCGAGGTCGCGCTCCGAGAACATCGAGGGCATCGCGCAGGCCTTGTCGACGCCGATCCCGTGCTCGCCCGTGAGCGAGCCGCCCTCGTCGACACACGCAGCGAGGATGGCGTCCGCGAGCGTCTTGGCGCGCTCGTAGTCGCCGTCGACCGAGGCGTCGTAGAGGACGAGCGGATGGAGGTTGCCGTCGCCGGCGTGGAACACGTTCCCGACGCGGAGGCCGTGCTCCTCGGACAGCTCGTCGATGCGCCGGAGCACGGCGGGCAGCTTCGTCCGGGGCACGACCCCGTCCTGCACGTAGTAGTCCGGCGACACGCGCCCCATCGCCGCGAACGCGCCCTTGCGGCCCAGCCACAGGAGCGCGCGCTCCGCCGCGTCGCTCGCCGTCCGGATCTCGAAGGCGCCCGCCGCGAGACACAGGGCCTCGACAGCGGCCGCGTCCAGCTCCGCCTGCGCCGCGACCCCGTCGAGCTCGACGAGGAGGACGGATCCCGCGCCCTCCGGGTACCCCGGCCGGTATGCCTCCTCGGCCGCCTGGATCGTGAACCGATCCATGATCTCCATCGCTGAAGGGAGGATTCCCGCGGCGACGATCCGCGAGACGGCGTCGCCCGCGGCGTCGACCGTCGTGAAGGCGGCGAGCTGCGTGACGACGACCTCCGGCTGACGGACGACGCGGAGCGTGACCTCGACGGCGATGCCGAGCGTCCCCTCCGAGCCGACGATCACGCCGAGCAGGTCGGGCCCGTCTCCGGCGTCCATCGCCTTCCCGCCGAGCGTCAGCAGCTCCCCGTCGGGCAGGACGACGCGTGCGCCCGTGACGTGGTTCACCGTGAATCCGTTCTTCAGGCAGTGCGCCCCGCCCGAGTTCTCGGCCAGGTTGCCGCCGATCGTGCAGACCTGCTGGCTCGACGGATCCGGGGCGTAGAAGTAGCCCTGCACGGCCACGGCCCGTGTGACGTCGAGGTTCGTGACACCGGGCTGGACGACGACGCGCTCGCTCTCGAGGTCGATCTCGAGGATCCTGTTCATGCGCGCGACCGAGACGACGATGCCCTCGGCCACCGGCAAGGCCCCTCCCGAAAGGCCGGTGCCCGCGCCCCGGGCCACGAACGGGACGCCGTCGCGGGCGCAGAGCCGAAGGACGGCCTGAACGTCCTCCACGGAGCCGGGCAGGGCGACGGCTTCCGGCGTCGCCCGCCAGCCGGTGAGCCCGTCGCAGTCGTACGTCGCGAGCTGCTCGGGCTCGGTCAGGACGAACGCATCGCCGAGCGTCGCCCGGAGGTCGTCGACGAAGCCGGCGGGGAGTGCCACGCGGCCGATCCTACTCGCGGCCCGATGCCTCGAGACGCGACAGCATCGATGATCGATGATCGCTTGCGTCGGGTAGGGTCGCGGTGTGACGGTACCCATCCCGCGCCCCGGCAAGATCGTCTGCGTCGGGCTCAACTACTCCGATCACGCCGAGGAGCAGGGGGCGGAGCTTCCGGCCGCGCCGCTCCTCTTCGCGAAGTTCACCACCTCGCTCATCGGCCCCGGCGACCCCATCGTGATTCCGTCGATCGTCACGAAGTGCGACTACGAGGCCGAGCTCGGCGTCGTCATCGGCACCACGGTGCGGGGTGTCTCGAAGGAGAACGCCTTCGAGGCAGTTGCGGGCTACGTCGTCGCGAACGACGTCTCCGCTCGCGATCTGCAGTTCGCGGACGGGCAGTGGACCCGTGGCAAGTCGCCGGACGCGTTTTGTCCCGTCGGGCCGCTCGTGCCCGCCGCCGAGGTTTCCGACCCGCATGCGCTCGGGATACGGGCGATCCTGAACGGCGACACCGTGCAGGACTCGACGACCGCGAACCTCATCTTCGGGATCGACGAGGTGATCGCATACGTCTCGCAGACGTCGACGCTCGAGGCGGGCGACCTCATCCTCACCGGGACCCCGGCCGGCGTGGGCGTCTTCCGCGACCCGCAGCGACTCCTTGCCCCCGGCGACGAGATCACGATCGAGATCGACGGGATCGGCTCGATCACGAACCCGGTCACCGCGGTAGCGAGGCGGACGGTTGACGGGGGCTCGAGCCATGACCGATAGTCGCCGCAGGCCGTCATGAGCGCGATCTCGAGAACCGTGCTCCGCGAGCAGGTGAAGGACATCCTGCTGCATCGCATCGTGAGCGGCGAGCTGAAGCCGGGCGAGCGGCTCGTCGAGACCCGCATCGCGGGCGAGCTCGGCACGAGCCAGGCGCCCGTCCGCGAGGCGCTGCGCGACCTCGAGCTGCTGCGACTCGTCGAGTCCGAGCCGTTCCGCGGCGCCCGCGTCCGCGAGTTCGGCGACGCGGAGATGATCGAGGTGTACCCGGTGCGCGCCGTGCTCGAGGAGCTCGCGGCACGCGAGGCGGCTGCCCGTCTCGACGGGAACGTGACCGTGCTCGAGCGGGAGGTCGAGGCGATGCGCGCCGCCGCGCACCGGGGCGACGTGAACGCCCTCGCCCGACACGACATCACCTTCCACCGGCTGATGGTCGAGTCGGCGGGCAACGTCGTCCTCGAGCAGTGCTGGAAGTCGCTCGGCGTCGAGGGGCGCATCACGATCTCGCTGTACGGCACCTACGTCGAGCCGGCCGAGGCCGCCGAGCTCCATGTGCCGATCCTCGAGGCGATCCGCTCCGGCAAGGGCGCCGCGGCCGGGCGGGCGGCGAGGAAGCACGTCGAGCAGTTCGCCCGCATCGCCCGGAACCGGGCAAAGGCCGCGGCTCACTGAATCGACCTGGCCGGTCGGCCGTCGCGGGGCTCGCGGGGCTGTTCCTCGCGGCGCTGGCCCTGCGTCCGCAGATCGTCGGCGTCGGCCCGCTGATCGACGACATCCAGGAGGACCTCGACGCGTCGCACGCGCTCGCGGGTCTCCTCGGGACGATCCCCGTGCTGTGCATGGGGCTCTTCGCCCCGGTCGCCGCGTACCTTTCTGCGCGGCTCGGCACGCGCCGCGCGATGACGATCGGGCTCGCGCTGATCGGCGTCTTCGGGGTGCTTCGCGCGATCGTGCCGAGCGCGTGGCTCGTCGTGCTGCTCACCTGGCCGGTCGGGATCGGCATGGGGCTCGGCAACGCGCTCGCACCGCTCGCCGTCCGCGAGACGGTGCCCGAGCGGCCCGCGACCGGGACGGGCGTCTACACGACCGGTATCCAGATCGGTTCGACCGTCGCGGCTGCGCTCGCGGTGCCGCTCGCCGCCGTGCTCGGCGGCTGGCGCGGCGCGCTGATCGCCTTCTCGGTCGCCGCCTGCGCGATCGCAATCGTGTGGGCGATCCTCGAGCGCGGCGGCGCGCCGCACGTGCGCCCGCCCGCGCTCGTCCCGCGCCTGCCCTGGCGCTCGCGGACGGCCTGGCTGCTCGTCGCGATCTTCGCCTCGATGGGATCGGCGTATTACGGGCTCAACGCGTGGCTGCCCGACGCGTACGGCGAGCGCGGCTGGAGCGACGAGTCGGCGGGCGTGCTCCTCGCGGGGATGAACCTCACCGCGATCCCTGCGTCGTTCGTCGTGCCGTGGCTGTCCGACAAATACGGCGGCCGCAAGCCGTGGCTCGGCGTCATGAGCCTGTTCTTCCTGACGGGAGGGATCGGGCTCGTCGCCGTCCCCTCGCTCGGGTACCTGTGGGCGCTGATCGCGGGGATCTCGCAGGGCGGCATGTTCGCGCTCGTGATGACCCTGCCGCTCGACCTCGAGGAGCGGCCCGAGCGCATCGGGGCGCTCGTCGGGATGATGCTCGGCCTCGGCTACACGACGGCGGCGATCTCGCCGTTCGTGCTCGGCGGCGTGCGCGACCTGACCGGCTCGTTCGATGCCGTCCTCTGGGTCTGCGCCTCGTTCCTCGTGCTGCTCGCGCTGCTCGTCCGGCGGCTGCCGCCGGGACGGCCCGGCTACGCGCGCGGCGGATAGATCCGGTCCGCGTACTCCTCGACCATGCGCGCCGCGGAGAAGCGAGGGCCGTTGGTGCGGAGCGACCGCTTGACCATCGCAAGCCAGCCACGCGGGATTCCCTCGGCGTCGCGCTCGTGGAACAGCGGGATCACCTTCTGCTCGACCAGGTCGTAGAGGGCGTGCGCGTGGCGGGCGTCCTGCGCCGCCTCGTCCTCGCCTTCCGGCCCGCCGTCGATCTCCCAGCCGTTCTCGCCGTCGAAGCCCTCGACCCACCAGCCGTCGAGCACGCTGAGGTTGAGCCCGCCGTTCGCGGCCGACTTCATCCCGCTCGTCCCGCTCGCCTCGAGCGGCGGGCGTGGCACGTTGATCCAGACGTCGCAGCCGCCCACGATCGGGGCGGCGACGGAGAGGTCGTAGTTCTCGAGGAACGCGACGCGCGACGTGATCCCGACCGCGTTCGAGAGGCCGAAGACGTCGACGAGCATCTGCTTCGCCTTGTCGTCGAGCGGATGGGCTTTCCCCGCGACGACCATCTGGAGCGGCGGCCCGTCCGAGAAGATCCGGCGGACGCGCTCAGGGTCGTACGTCAGCAGGAAGAGGCGCTTGTACGTGGCGATCCGCCGCGCGAACCCGAGCGTGAGCGTGTCCTCGGCGAACGTCTCCGCGAGCGCCTTGACGACCTCGGGGTCCTCGCCGCGCAGCAGCCGGTCCTGGACGCTCTTTATGCGGACGTAGTCGACGAGTCGGGCGCGCGCGTCGTTCCGCGCGGCCCAGAGCTCCTCGTCGGGGATGTCGTCGACGGGCACCCAGGTCGCCGGGTCGGACGCCCGGTCGATCCACCCGTCCCCCAGGTGGCGGTCGAGCAGGGCGCGCATCGGGGACGAGAGGAACGTCGGGAGGTGGACGCCGTTCGTGACGTGGGTGATCGGCACCTCTTCGGCGGACGCCGCCGCGTAGAGCGGGCGCCACATCTCGCGTGCCACCTCGCCGTGGCGAAGGCTGACGGCATTCGCACGCCGGGCGAGCCGCAGGGCGAGCGGTGTCATTCCCGGCCACTCGTCGCCGTCGGGATGGGTGCGGCAGAGGGAGAGGAACCGGTCGGCGTCGATCCCCAGCCGTTCCGGGATGTCCGCGAACGCCTCGACGAACGATCCGGTCTCGTACGACTCGTTGCCCGCCGGCACCGGAGTGTGCGTGGTGAACACGCAGCGCTCTCGTGCGGCTGCCAGTGCATCGTCGACCGTCTCGCCGGCGGCGATGCCGCGCGCCGCCAGCTCGAGGGCGGCGAGCGCGGGGTGCCCCTCGTTGAAGTGGAGGACGCCCGGCTCGATCCCGAGCGCCTCGAGGACGCGCACGGTGCCGACGCCGAGCAGGCCGTACTGGCCGAGGCGCGTGAGCGGGTTGCCCTCGTAGAGGCGGGCCGTGATCCACCGGTCGACGGGGTCGTTCTCGTCGAGCTCGGTGTCGAGGAGGTACAGCGGCACGCGACCGATCTCGGCGCGCCACACGTGGAACGCGACCTCGCGGCCGAAGAGCGTGAACGCCAGTCGGAGGGGCGAGCCGTCGGCGCCCGTCACCTGGACGGTCGGCAGGTGCTCGGGGACGATCTGCGTCCAGTACTCGTGCTGGAGCCCGCTGCGGTCGACGCGCTGCTGGAAGTACCCCTTGCGGTACAGCAGCCCGACGCCGACCATCGGGACGCCGAGGTCGCTCGCCTGCTTGAGGATGTCGCCGGCGAGCGCACCCAGGCCGCCCGAATAGATGGGCAGCGACGGGTGGATCCCGAACTCGGCGCAGACGAAGACGACTGGCCCGTCGATGCCCTCAACGGGCCGCTCGGGACGCGCGCGATCCTCCTCGAGGACGCGTGCGAGTCGCTCGATGCGCTCCCGCGTCGTCGCGTCGCCCGCCGCGGCGTCGGCGGCGTGCGGCGCGAGGTCCTCGAGCTGGCGCACCGGGTTCCGCGCCGTTGATCTCCCACGCATGCGGGTCGAGCGAACGGAACAGCTCAGGCCCGTCCGTGTCCCACGCCCAGCGGTAGTCGAGCGCGATCCGGGCCAGCGGCGCCAGCTCCGGGGGGAGCCGCCAGGCGAGCCGGGCGGCGCGCTCGTCCGCCTCGCGGGCGCCCGGCAAGGCTGCGATGTCGACGATCCGTGTGGCGCTCACGGGCGTCCACGTTAGATGTCGCCGCGCGATCGGCGCGGGGTGACCTGTCAGGCGGCCCGGAAGTGCTCGATCGTCGCCGCGACACCGACGTCGAGGGGCGTCCGCGGGAACGGCCCGACCTCCCGGTCGAAGGCGACCGCCTCGAGCTCCTCGGGAAACGGGAGCGAGCCGCCGCTCGCGGTGATCTCGGCCTCGGGCAGGACCGCGCGGATCGCGGCGATCACGTCATCGACCGTCGCGGGCGCGCCGGGGACGTTGTAGACGGCGGCGCCCGCTCGCACGGCGCCTGCGGCCGTCACGAACGCGCGGCCGACGTCGGGCGCGTAGTCGTACTGCGCCCGCCCGGTGAAGCCGATGGCGTACGGCTCGCCCTGTGCCGCCGCCCGCATCGCCTCGGTCGGGCCGGCCGTCATCCCCTGGTCTCGGCCGGGGCCGTAGACGACGTAGGGGCGCATCCCGATCGACGGGAGCCCGTTGTCGCTGGCGTAGATCCGCGCCATCCCCTCGTCGGCGAGCTTCGAGACGCCGTACAGGGTGCCCGGCGCGGTTCCGCCGGCCTCGGGCGCGGGGGACGTGTCAGAGCGGGAGTAGACGGCCGCCGAGCTCGCGTACGCGACGCCGGGGATCCGGTCGAGCCGCTTGGCGACCGCCTCGAAGACGTTGACGGTCCCCGCGACGTTGACGTGCATCCCGAGCGGGGGGTTCGTCGCGGACGAACGGCACCTGCAGCGCGGCGAGGTGCACGACCCGGGTGATCTGCCGGTCGTCGAGGGCTCGTTCCAGGAGCTCGAGATCGGTGATGTCGCCGCGGACGACGGCGACGCGGTCGGCGTCGTCGCCGAGGACGAGCTCGAGGCGCGACCGGTCGTCGCCGAGGTCGTAGCCGACGACCTCCGCGCCGTCCTCGAGCGCAGCCCGTGCCACCCAGGCGCCGAGGCAGCCGAGGACGCCGGTGACGAGGAAGCGCTCGCTCAAGAGATGGTTGAGCGGTGATCGGCGTGACGTCCGGGGGCGTTCCAGACCAAGCCGGGCGCACCGGCCGGGTGCGGTTCGTAGCTGGGGCTACGGATCGTGCCCGGACGGGGCGATCCGGCGCCGTGTCTGGGACGCCATCCGGTTCGCGCTGATCGCCGCTCAACCATCAGTCAGAGGGGCGTCCTGGTACACGGTCACCGTCTCGGTGAAGAACTCGAGCGCAGCGCGGCCCTGCTCGTGCGGGCCGAAGCCCGAGCTCTTGATCCCGCCGAAGGGGACGTGCACGTCCGCTCCCGCGGTCTGCGAGTTCACGTGGAGAATGCCTGCCTGGAGCTCCTCCGAGAAGCGCTGCACCGCGTGGAGGTCGCGGGTGTAGATCGAGGCGGAGAGCCCGAACGGCACGGCGTTCGCGCGCTCGATCGCCTCGTCGAGCGTCCCGAACGCGTAGAGCGACGTGACCGGGCCGAAGACCTCCTCGCACGAGAGGTACGCGTCGTCGGCGACGCCCTCGAAGACCGTCGGCGTCACGAGGTACCCCTCGCCGTCGCGCTCGCCGCCCACGAGGATGCTGCCGCCCTCGGAGCGGCCGCGCTCGATCGCGGTCAACACGTCCTCCATCGGGCCCTCGTTGACGAGGGGGCCGACCTCCGTCTCGGGATCCGACGGGTCGCCGACGCGGCCGACCGCGACCCGCGCCAGGAGCGCGTCGCGAAACGACTCGTAGACGTCCTCCTGGACGAAGATCCGCCGCGTCGCCGTGCACTTCTGGCCCGCCGACCAGAATGCGCCGGCGTAGGTTGCCTCGACGGCTCGGTCGAGCTCCGCGTCCGCCGTCACGATGAGCGGGTTGTGCCCTCCGAGCTCGAGCTGGACGCGGCATCCGCGCGCGGTTGCCTGGTCGCGGACGGCGTGACCGACGGGAACCGATCCCGTGAAGGAGATCGCACGGACGTCGGGGTGGGCGACCAGCTCGGCGCCGACGGTCGAGCCGGCCCCGGTCAGCACGTTGAAGACGCCGGCCGGGAGGCCCGGCCTCGGCGAAGCACTCGGCGACGTGAAGACCGGTGCGCGGTGACTCGTAGCCGAGCTTGAGGACGACCGTGTTGCCGTGGATGAGGGCGGGTGCGAGCTTCCACACCGGGATCGCGATCGGGAAGTTCCACGGCGTGATGAGACCGACGACGCCGAGCGGGCCGGCGCACCGTGTAGAGCCGCTGGAGCGGCACGGACGCGGCGTAGACCTCGCCGATCGGGCGCCACGCCTCGCCTGCGGCGAAGCGCAGGATCGTCGCGGCGCGCGCCGCCTCCATTCGCGCCTCCCGGAGCGGCTTGCCCATCTCTGCCGTCATGTCCTGCGCGATCCGCTCGGTGCGCGCCTCGATCGCGTCCGCGGCCTTCGTGAGGTACGCGGCCCGCGCGGGCGCGGGGAGGCGAGACCAGCCGGGGAATGCGGCCGCGGCCGCGGCCACGGCCTCGCGCGCGTCGTCCGCGCCCGAGGCCTGGAACGCCCCCGTGACCTCCGACGGCCGCCAGGGGTTGCGCTTCTCGTAGGTCTCGTCGGATGCCGCCGTCCGCCACGTGCCTCCGACGTAGTTCCGCGCCGGAGCGCCAACAGCTGTCTCGGTCATCGTGGCTCCCTTCGCGGTCAGACGAGCGTGGACGCAAGGACGACGGGGTTGACGAGCGTGCCGACCTCCGGGACGTGGATCTCCACCCAGTGCCCGGGCACGAGGCTGAGGTTGTCGGGCGGCACCAGCCCCGTCCCCGTGAGGAGGACGCTACCCGGCGGGACCGGGTTGTCGCGCCCGAGCCACGACACGAGCTCGTGGAACGACCGGGTCATCTGCGCGGTCGTCGTCCGGTCCTCGTAGAGCACGTCGCCGTCCTCGTCGGTGATGCGCATGACGATCTGGAACCCGTGCGGCTCGTGCGTCGGCGCGTACACGGCCGGCCCGATCGCACAGGCCCCGGCGAAGACCTTCGCCTGGGTGAGGTAGAGCGGGTTCGCGCCCTCGATCTCGCGAGAGGACATGTCGTTCCCGATCGTGTAGCCGAGGATCTTCCCCGCCCGGCCGAGCACAAGGCCGATCTCCGGCTCCGGGACGTTCCAGGTGGAGTCGCCGCGGATCCCGATCGCCTCCCCGGGGCCGACTGTCCGGCGCGCTCCCGCGTCCTTCATGAAGAGCTCGGGGCGCGGCGAGCGGTAGACGTCGGCGTACACGTCGCGGCTCGCGCTCTCCTCCATCCGCGCGTCGAGGCTCCGCTCGTAGGTGACGCCGGCGCACCAGACCTCGGGCGGATCGAGCGGCGGGAGGAGGGTCAGCCCGAAGCCGAGCTCCAGGCTGTACGGGTCGACCGGGACGACCGGGGAGGACTGGACCTCGAACGACTCGCCCTGGAGCAGCCGCATCGGGTCGGATGTCCCGACGAGCTCGTAGAAGTGCCCCTCCTCGTCCAGTTCGATGCCGACGGCGACGCGCCCCTCGGCGTCTGCCCAACGGATCATCCGCCGCATCAGTAGACCGCCCGGCCTCCGGAGATGTCGAAGGTGGCACCGGTCGAGAACGAGCACTCCTCGCTCGCGAGCCAGCAGGCCAGCGCCGCGACCTCCTCCGCGCCCCCCATGCGGCCGAGCGGGATGCGCTCGACCATGTACTCGATGTGGTAGTCGGCCATGCCGCCGAGCATCGGCGTCTCGATCACCGCGGGCGCGACGCAGTTGACGAGGACGCCGGTGCGCGCGACGTCCTTGCCGATCGACTTCGTCATCGCGATCACCGCCGCCTTCGCCGCGGAGTAGGCCGCGGCCATCGGGTTCCCCTCCTTGCCCGCAATGGACGCCACGTTGACGATCCTGCCGTACCCGCGCTCGATCATGCCCGGGAGCACCGCGCGGTTGCAGTAGAAGACGCCGTCCGCGTCGATCGCCATTACGCGCCGCCACTCCTCGTCCGTCACGTCGACCGTCGCGAGCGACTCACCGGTGATGCCGGCGGAGCACACGAGCACGTCGATCGGGCCGAGCTCCTCGCGTGCGCGTGCGACGGCGGCCTCGACCTCGCGCGAGTCCGACACGTCCGCGGACAACGCGAGCGCGCCCTCGGGCGGCTCGCCCCCGACGTCGAGCGAGGCAACCGTCGCGCCTTCGCGCGAGCAGTCGTCTGCGCCGTCGCGGCGCCGATGCCGCTGCCGCCGCCCGTGACGAACGCGACGCGGCCGGAGAATCGATGATCGTTCGTTCCGCTCAAGGGCGGCTAGCCTACCCTGTGCCTGTGGAGCTCGACCCGGCCACCGACTACCCGCTCGGCACGCGGCGGCCGGACCTCGTAAGGACACCGTCGGGGATCGCTCTCGACCGTGTCACGCTGCCCGCAGCCCGGGCCGGAGAGCTCTCCGCAGCGGACGTCCGGGCCACCCCGGAGACGCTCGCGCTCCAGGCCGAGGTCGCCCGGAAAGCAGGTCGTCCGCAGCTCGCCGACGGTCTCGAGCGCGCCTCCGAGCTGGCCTCCGTTCCCGACGACGAGCTGCTCGAGATCTACACCGCCCTGCGTCCCGGGCGCTCGACGCCGGACGAGCTCGAGGTGTGGGCCGTGCGCCTCGACGAGCTCGGCGCGCGACGGACGGCGTCGTTCGTCCGCGAGGCGGCGGCCGTCTACGTCGAAAGGGGGCTCGTCGCCGAGTGACCGACGAGACCCGCAGCCGACGCTTCATCGCGCGGGAGGAGACGCCCCTCCGGCGCGAGATGCTCGTCGAGCCGTGGCCCGAGCTCGGCCTCGTTGCCTCCGCCGGGCCGGCCGATCCAGAGCCCGAGCTCGTCGTCCAGGACGGTGTCGTGACGCGCCTCGACGGCCGCGATGCGGACGACTTCGACGTCATCGACCGCTTCCTCGTCGCGCACGGGCTCGATCTCGATGTCGCCGCGGAGGCCATGTCGCTCTCCGACGAGCGGCTCGCCCGCATGCTGGTCGACGTCGACGTGTCGCGGGGCGAGCTCGTGCGGCTCGCGCGCGGGCTGACACCGGCGAAGCTTGCGCGGGTCGGTGGGGATGCTCGACCCGGTCGAGCTGATGATGGCGCTCAAGAAGCTCCGCGCCCGCCGCGACCCGGGGAACCAGGCGCACGTCACGAACCTCAAGGAGAGCCCCGCGCTTCTCGCAGCGGACGCGGCCGAGGCCGCCCGGCGCGGCTTCGACGAGCTCGAGACGACGGTCGGCGTCGCCCGGTACGCGCCGCTCAACGCGCTCGCGCTGCTCGTCGGCTCGCAGACGGGTCGGCCGGGCGTGATGACGCAGTGCGCGGTCGAGGAGCGGAGGAACCTCGAGCTCGCGATCCGGGGCCTCGTGACGTACGCCGAGACGCTCTCCGTCTACGGCACGGAGCGCGTCTTCGCGGACGGCGACGACACGCCCTGGTCGAAGGCGTTCCTCGCATCTGCCTACGCGTCGCGTGGCGTCAAGGTGCGCTTCACGTCGGGAACGGGCTCGGAGGCCCTGATGGGTCACGCGGAGGGCCTCTCGATGCTCTACCTGGAGGCGCGATGCGTCTCGGTCGTGCGCGCGGCCGGAGCGCAGGGCGTCCAGAACGGGTCGATCTCCTGCGTCGCGCTCGTGCTCTCCGTGCCGGGCGGGACGCGCGCGATCCTCGCCGAGAACGTCCTCGCGGCGTGGCTCGATCTCGAGGTCGCCTCCGGCAACGACGCGATCGCGTCGCACTCCGCGATCCGCAAGACGGCGAAGCTGATGGGTCAGTTCCTCCCGGGGACGGACTTCGTCACGTCGGGCTACTCCGTGATGCCCCGGGCCGACAACACGTTCGGCGGCGGCAACTACGACGCGGACGACATCGACGAGTGGCTGACGATCCAGCGCGACTGGCAGGTCGACGGCGGGATCGAGCCGGTCGCGGAGGGCGAGCTGCTGCGGGTGCGCGAGCGGGCGGCGCGCGCCGTGCAGGCGACGTTCGCCGAGCTCGGCCTGCCGGACATCACGGAGGCCGAGGTCGTGGCAGCGACGGTGGGGCACTCGAGCGGTGACGTGCCCGACCGCGACCGGGCGGCGGACGTCGAGGCCGCGGACGAGCTGCTCGCGCGCGGCGTGTCGGCGCTCGACGTCGCGCTCGCGCTCGACCGGCGCGGCTTCGAGGACGTCGCCGAGGCGATCGTCGGGATGCTGCGCCAGCGCGTGGCCGCGGACTACCTCCAGACGTCGGCGGTATCGAGCCGGACGGGCTCGTCCGCTCGGCGGTGAACGACCCGAACACGTACCTCGGGCCCGGGACGGGGTACCGGCTCGAGGGCGAGCGCTGGGAGCTGCTGCAGGCCCTTCCTCACGTCGTCGATCCGCGGGCGCTGGGCGGTCGTTCAGACGGGGCGGCGGCGCTCGCCGGGGACGGTGACGTCGCGGCGAGGGGGACGGACCCGTCCGAGGTGGTCGTTGCGCTCGGCCCGGCTTTCGCGGACGGCGTTCGCGAGACGATCAACGGGCTGGCGCACGCGGACGTGCTCGACGCGATCCTCGCCGGCGTCCGCGAGGCGGGCGGCGCGCCACGGCTCGTCCGCGTTCGGCGCTCCGCGGACGTCGCGTTCATCGGCCACGACGGCGCCCTCCTCTCGGGGTCTGGCGTCGCGCTCGGGCTCCAGTCCAAGGGGACGGCCGTGATCCACCGTGCCGACCTCCAGCCCCTCGACAACCTCGAGCTGTTCGGGATGAGCCCTCTCTACACGCTCGAGAGCTACCGGGCGATGGGTCGCAACGCGGCCGGCTACGCGCTCGGGCAGCGCGTCGGCCCCGTTCCGACCGAGCTCGACAACTTCGCGCGGGCAAAGCTCATCGTCTCGACGACGCTCCTGCACGCGCGGGAGACGCGGGCGATCGTCCCGGGCGCGCCGGCGGTCGAGGTGTCAGTGGTGGCGTAACCCCGCGGCGCGCTGCTCCGCGGCGAGCCGGTCCTCCGCCTCGGCCTCCTCGCGGAACAGCCGGACGAGGAGCCAGACGATCGCGGCGAAGAAGACGAGCGCCTGCTCGGTCGACATGAGGATTCCGCCGAGGTTCTGATCCTTCTGCGCCCCGATGCCCCAGAGCCGCTCGGGCAGCGACTCGTAGTAGTCGTAGACGGGCGGCGAGAACGTCAGCGCGAGGCCGAGGAACGCGGAGAGGACGAATGCGGCGAAGACGTAGCCGATCCGGGTCAGCGTCGCGACCGCGCGCGGCACGTCGCAGAGCACGGGCCACCAGAAGAGCAGGCCGATCGCGATCAGGAAGGCGTGCTCGAGCGCGAGCAGGTACGGGTCGCGCACGGCGGCGTCGTACACCGCGCCGAGGTGGACGACGTACCACCCCACGAGCCAGACCGGCAGGGCGATCGCGGGGCGGGTCAGCCACGCGAACGGGCGCCCTCCGCGGCGCGCGAGCGCCGCCGCATCGCCGGCGTCAGCCCGATGAGAAGGAGCGGCGGCGCCCAGTCCGAGATGATCACGTTCTGCAGCAGGTGGAAGAGGACGAGGTACTCGGTCGCGATCGTCCCGAGCGGCGAGTTGAGCGCGCCGACGACGAGCGCGAGGCCGCCCGCGAACGAGGCGGCCCGCCACCACGGGCCCGGGGCGTCTCGCCACGCCCGCACGTACAGCGCGACGGCGACCGCCGCGAGGACGACGAACAGCGGCTCGAACGAGAACGACCAGGGCGAGGGCATCAGGCTCTCGCCGGCTCCGGTGTCGCGCCGCGGGCGCCGCGCGACCGCCGTGCCATGCGGACGAGCAGGACGAGTGCCAGCCCGAGCGTCAGCGCCTGCTCGACCATCATCACGACGCCCGCGAGCTTCTGGTCGGTGAGCGGCGAGAGCCCGAAGCAGCCGCTCGGGCTGATCGACGTACACGTCGTAGTACGGCTCGAACGCCGAAGACGAACACGTACGCGAGCAGCTGCCCGGCCCAGAACAGCACGACCGCGAGCCCGATGCGCCCGTTCACGCTCAGCCGGCCGTGCCCGGAGGGGTCGATGAGCAGCGTCCAGACGAGGAGCCCGACGACGAGGAACGAGAGGTGCTCCAGCCGGTGGACGAGCGGCTGCTCGAGCGCCGCCTCGTAGAGCACCGGGACGTGCCACGCGACGAGCACGGCGAGCCAGAGCGAGACGGCGACGGCGGGGCGGAGCAGGAACGAGAGCGCGCCGCGCAGCCACGCGCGCCGCGCGAGCGGCGCGAGCAGGTCACGCGGGATCAAGAAGAACGACAGCGGGCCGCGCACTGCGAGGAGCGCGAGCGCCACGCCGAGATCCGCGACGAGCACGTGCTGCAGCATGTGCGCCGACTGGAGGTACTCCTCGGCGATCGCGTCGAGCGGCGAGACGAGGCCGACCACCACGATCGCCGACGCCCGCGACGAAGAGCGGGATCCGCGTCCACGGCGCCGAGCTCCGGCCGTCGCCGGTGAAGGCGCCGCCAGCCGTGGAGGAAGAATGCGATCGCGACCGCCGCGCCGGCCAGCGACGAGCGGGTCGAGCGACCACGCGGTCCAGAGGTCGTCCGGTGCGGTCGTCGCCGAGCATTCGCAGCGTTCACTGTAGGCGGGCGTGAAGAGCGGCTGTCTGGCGACAGCCAGGCATCTGCCCCGCGTATTGGGGGTCGAGTTCGGTGTCTGGCTCCTGCCGGACACCTGTTCTCAACGCTCGACGTGGAGCGACCCGTCAGGTCGCCGAGCACGAGGTCGCGCTCGCGGTCCGGGATGTGGTCGAGCGGCACCGGCCCGAGCGCCTCGACGAACGTCACGCCGATCGTGGAGTGGAGCTCGTGCTCGACGCCGCGGTTGACGACGCAGACGTCGCCGGGGCCGAGCTCCTTCGTCTCGTCGCCGATCGTCATCGCCGACCGACCCCTCGAGGATCAGCATCACCTGCTCGGTGTGCTCGTGGCTGTGCCGCGCGACCGTCGTGCCCGGCGCGTAGGTGACGCGGCCGAGGAAGACCTGGTCGCCGGCGATCGCCTGGAGCCCGACGCCCTCGAAGATGGCGTAGGGCTCCCGGTCGTCGAGGCGACGCGAACGGCGAGTCGGCCATCAGACTCAGGCCGGCACCTCGAAGCGCATCCCGCCCTTCGAGACGGCGTTCACGGAGAGCTCCGAGTCGAAGACGACCTTCCGGCCCTCGCGTGCCGGCTCGGCCTTCGCCTCGAGCGCGCGCAGGACACGCTCGGGCGTCACCGGCAGCTCCGTGACCCAGACGCCGACGGCGTCGAACACCGCGGCCGCGATCGCGGGCGGCTGGGCGTTGTTCGCCATCTCGCCGATTCCCTTCGCGCCGTACGGCCCGTCGGACGAGGGGTTCTCGATGATGATCGTGTCGATCTTCGGCAGGTCCTCGAAGCCGGGCGCGAGGTACGAGCCGAACTGGCCGCCGCGGTGCTCGGCCGAGGGGTAGTACGGGTAGCAGTTCTCGAGCACGCCGAGCCCGAGCCCCTGCACCGCGCCACCCTCGATCTGGCCCTCGACGAGCGTCGGGTTGAGCGCCCGGCCGACGTCGTACACCTGCACGAGCCGGGTGACCGTGACGACCCCGGTCTCGTCGTCGACCTCGACCTCTGCGGCGCACGCCGCGTACGAGATCGCGGAGTGGGGCGGGAGGTCGACCTCGCCCGTCTCCGGGTCGACGATCGCCGCGTACGGCTTCAGCTGCGCGCCGTCGCCGGTGATCAGCTCGCCGTACGTCCACGTCGCCGCGCCGGCGACGTCGGGCACCGCGATCTTCTTCTGCGGCGCGCCCTTCGCGAGCACCTCGCCGTCGACGATCTCGAGGTCCGAGGGGTCGATCTCGAGCTCCTTGCCGGCGATCTCGAGGATCCGCTCGCGCACGCGCTCCGCGGCCTTCTCGACCGCCTTGCCCGCGACGAAAGTCGCGCGCGAGGCGAACGTGCCGGTGCAGACCGGCGACGAGTCGGTGTTCGAGTTGTCGTACGTGATCCAGTCGTACGGGACGCCGATCGTCTCCGCGACGATCTGCGACTGGATCGTCTTCGACCCGTTGCCGATGTCCGACGTGCCGGCGAAGACGTCGATGCGCCCGTCCGGCTTCATCTTGATCCAGGCCTGCGACGGGTCGCCGTTCTGGTTCATCCCCGTCGGGTACTCGATCGCCGCGATCCCGCGGCCCGATTTGATAGCCATCAGTGATCCTCCGGGTTCCCGAGCTGGCCGACGAGGTGCTCGGGCAGCAGGTCGCCCTCGCGCTGCTCGCGGGTCATCGCCGCGTACTCGGGCGCGAGCTCGACGTCCATGCCGCCGGCGAGCGCCTTGACCACCGCGACGGTCGACGGGTCGGTGTAGACGATCCGGTTCGGCGACGTGTCGCCGACGCGGTTCGCGTTCTTCAGGCGCACCTCGTACGGGTCGAGCCCGAGCTCGTGCGCGATGCGCGTCATGTGGAGCTCGGTCGCGAACGAGACCGAGGTCACGCCGAACCCCCGCATCGCTGTCGTGGGGACGCGGTTCGTGAACACGACCCAGCCGTCGAACTCGAGGTTCGGGATCGTGTACGCGCCGGTGTGGTGGAACGAGTGCTTCGTGAGCCCGTAGGGCGAGAAGCGCGCGTACGCGCCGGAGTCGTGGAGCGTCAGCATCTTGCGGCCGAGGATCCAGCCGTCCTTCGTCACCGCGTCTGCGACCTCCATGTGCCACGGCGCCCGGGTCGACGAGCAGAGGAACTCCTCCTCGCGCGTCCAGCGCCACTTCACCGGCCGGCCGGACTTCTGCGCGAGCAGCGACGTCATCGTCTCGGTCGCCGTGTCGACCTTGCCGCCGAAGCCGCCGCCGACCGTGCCGCCGACGACCTTCAGCTTGTTGAGCGGCACCTGGAGGTGCGCCGCGACGACGCCGAGCGAGAAGTAGAGCGCCTGGGTGCAGGAGTAGATCGTGAGCCGTCCGTTCGCCTCCGGCACGACGAGAGCCACCTGCGTCTCGAGCGGCACGTGCTCGATCGCCGCCGGGCGGTAGACGCCCTGGACGATCGTGTCGGCCTTGTCGAACGCGTCGGCGATCGAGCCCTTGCGGATCTGACGCCGGTCCATCTCGTTCTCGAAGTGCGGGTACCAGTTGCCCCAGTGGTGGATCTTCGGCGCGTCGTCGTCGAAGGCGCGCCGGATGTCGAAGAGCGGCGTCCGCTCCTCGAGGTCGAGCGAGATCGCCTCGACCGCGGCGCTCGCCGTCTCCTCGTCCTCCGCCGCGACGATCGCGATCGGCTGGCCCTTGTACCGCACGTCGTCCTTCGCGAGGAGCGGCTCGTCGGCCGGGATGCCGAGGGCCGAGAGGTGGCCGTACTCGAGGAGCGGCACGTCCTTCCACGTGACGACCGCGTGCACGCCGGGCATCGCCTCGGCCTTCGAGGTGTCGAGCCCCTTGATCTCGGCGCTGTGGACGGGCGAGCGGAGCGCCTTCGCCCACAGCATCCCGGAGACGCGAACGTCGTCGACGAAGATCGTCCGCCCGGTGACGTGCTCGATCCCGTCGTAGCGCGGGAGTCGTGCTCCAACCGCCTTCATGGCAGCGCCTCCGAGGTTCGTCATCCCGGCGCTCGCCGCCGTGACGGTCAGGTCGAACTCGTCGCCGCGCGCGAGGGCGGCCACGGCGTCGACGATCTTGACGTAGCCCGTGCACCGGCAGACGTGGCCCGCGAGCGCTTCCTGGATCGCCTCCGGGTCGTCGGTGCCCCCGCCGCGGACGTACGCCTCGGCCGCGACCATCATCCCCGAGGTGCAGAAGCCGCACTGCGCGGCGTAGTGGTGCGTGAACGCCTGCTGCACGGGCGCGAGCGCCTCCGGCGTCCCGAGCCCCTCGACCGTCGTCACCTCGGAGCCGGCGATCGCGCCGACGGCAGTGAGGCACGACCGCCGCGGCTCGCCGTCGACGAGGACGGTGCACGCGCCGCAGCCTCCCTGCTCGCAGCCGGCCTTCGGGCTCGTGATCGCGAGCTCCTCGCGGAGGACGTCGAGCAGCGTCGCGAGCGGCGCGCTCGCGACCTCGTGCGCGACGCCGTTGACCGTCAGGTTCATGACGCCTCCTCGAGCTCGGAGAGGACACGGCGGACGAGCACCGGCAGGGCGCGCGACCGGTACCAGGCGGACGCGAGCGCGTCGTCGCCGAGCTCGACGTCGTCGAGCGCCGCGGCACCGGCTGCCTCGGGGTCCGCCGCGGCCGCCTCGGCGGACGGGAGCCGCCGGCCGTGGTCGGCGAGGCCCGTCGCGGCCAGCCGGACGGCGCCGTCCTGCGTGCGAACGCCCGTCACCGCGAGCACCGTGTACTCGTGCGTGTGCGGATAGTCGAGAGAGGCGAAGGCCGATGCCGCCGGCTTCTCGAAGCGGACGTCGAGCAGGAGCCGCCCGTCCCGCGCGTCGAGGAACTCCTCGAGCGGCTCCGAGCGCTCGCCGCCCGCGCCGGCCGAGCGCGCCGTTGCGCCGAGCGCGAGGAACGCGCCCTGGAGATCGCCTCGAGGCGCGTCCGGGCCGTGGCCGGCGCAGAGATTCCCGCCGACCGTCGCCTGGCCCGCGGATCTCGACGTCGGCGACGTTCAGTGCGCACTGCGCGAGTGCGGGAACGGCGTCGGCGAGCTCCGTCAGCCGGCTGACCGGCACGCCTGCGCCGACCGTCACGGTCGTCCCGTCGTCGTCGATCGTGTCGAGCCCCGCCCCGCCGAGCATGAGCGCCCGGCCGGGGGTGAGCCGTCCGTACGTGATCTCCGGGACGACGATCGTGCCGCCCGCGACCACCGTGACCCCCGCCCCGTCGCCGAACTGGGCGACCGCCTCGTCGACCGAGGAGGGGAACAGCACCTCAGTGGCTTGCGTCATGGATGCCCTTTGCTTCGGATTCCGGCCGGGGCGCGTTCCCCGGTCCGCGCGCTAGATAATCGATTATCGCGCGTCAGGACTGCTGCTTGCCGGCGATGCCCCACATCTTGGGGTCGACGCCCTGGATGACCACCTGGATGTGCGACGGATCGGCACCGCTCGTGTCGGCCAGGGCCTTCGTCAGCGCGTCGATCATCTGCGGAACGGACTCCTCGGTCACGCGGCGGTCGTACAGCTTCACCTCGATCAGCGGCATGGCTTCTCCTCTCGGTCGTCGGCGAACTCGGTTCGAGTCTTACACGCTCCGTGCGGGCCGAGCGGCAGGTGGACGCCCCGGCCCGGGCGCCGGCCTAGACGACCGGCGCGTCGACGGCGGCGCGAATCACGTCGGCTCCGCCCTCGTCGAGCACGCGTCGCGCGGCCGCCCGCCCCGCCTCGATCGCGCGGTCCAGCGAGCGGAAGTCGCGCAGGGCGATGTCCTGCGCGTCAGGGGTGACGACGAGGAGCGCAAGCTCTCGGTTCCGCTCCGCCCGCTCGACGCTTCCGAGGACCGTGGCGCGGGACAGGGTCTCCATGATCGACGGCAGCGGCGCCTCGTCCGCATCGGACGGCTCGATGCGACGGACGACGTCGATGGCCACGATCGGCCCCTCGGCGGAGTCGGCCATGGCGTCGACCGGGAGGTTGTTGAGGACGCCCCCGTCGACGAGCAGGCGCCCACCCCGCGGGAGCGGCGGGACGAGCCCGGGGATCGACATGCTCGCCCCGATCGCCTCGATCAGCTTCCCGCGCCGGTGAACCACGAGACGGCTCGAGAGGAGGTCGGCGCTGACGGTGAAGAGCGGCTTCGCGAGCTCCTCGATCGAGAGCTCGCCGAACAGCCGCTCGAGCATCCGCCCGGCCTTGCGCGAGCGGATGAGGGCGACGCGGGGGATGGTGTAATCGTTGAACGGCGACCGCTTCACGAGCTCCTCGTGGCACCGGTCACGGATGTCCTCGGTGCGCCAGCCGGCGGCGGCCATCGCGGCGATGAACGACCCCATCGAGCAGCCCCCGTAGCGGTCGATCTCGATCCCGTCCTGCTCGAGCTCGGCAAGCGCGCCGATGTGCGCGAAGCCCCGCGCCCCGCCGCCCGAGAGGACGACGCCGAGCGAGCGGCCGACGAGGCGCCGCGCGAGCCGGCCGATGCCGGGATCGATCGGCTCGGTCGAGGCGAGCCGGTGGTATGCGCGCGGCTCGACACGGTCGATGAGGTCGCGCAGCGTCGAGCCCGGGAACGGCCCCAGGAGCACGAGGTCGCCGGTCGGTGTCGGCATGTCCGGCAGTGGGCTGGCCTCCGTCGCGACGAGCAGCGTCCGGTCGGCCTGGCGGGCGCAGAGGTCGCTCCACACGCCGCTTCCCGCCTCGTCCACCAGAAGGACGTGCGCGTGCTCGTCCTCGGCGCGCTCGAGCATCCCGGTACCTGCGGCCGAGGCGTCGAGCACCTCGACCGAGCCGTAGCGCTCCAGCGCGTCGCGAGCGATGCGGCGACGGCGCGGACCGGCACGTCCGGGCCGAGCCCCCGGAGCCCGAGCAGCGCAGGCCGGCTGGGTGGAGCGTCGAGGCCGCCGCTCGACTGGAGCTGCAGGGCAAGCTCCCGGGCGACCGCCGCGGCGAATGCGCCGTCGCGTGCGAGCAGCTCGACGAACGGGCCGCGTGGAAGCCGGAGGAGGGTCGAGTCGCGCACGGCCTGGACCGACGCAGACCGCGGCGCGCCCGTCAGGAGCGCGAGCTCGCCGATTGCGGCGCCGGGCCCGAGGACGCGGAGAGTCCGCTCGTCGTCGCCTGCGCGCGTGACGACGCGGAGACGGCCGCGAACGACCACGAAGAGGTCCTCGGCGGCGTCCCCCTCCCGCAGGAGCCAGTCGCCGGCGAGGACGCGGATGGGCCGTGCATCGGCGGCCAGGTCGTCGAGAGCGTCCGCGTCCGCGCCGGAGAGCAGCGGAACGCCTGCCAGCGTCGCCCCTGTGACGTGCGTCGTGCTCACCGCGGCCCACCCTTCCCGATGGACAGCGAGTCTACGCCGCTTCCAGCCGGCCGCGATAGGCAGACGACGGACGACGAGGGGCCGGCGGTGCCGGCCCCTCGGATCGGTGCTGCGCGTGTGTCGAACGCGTCTAGACGCCGCGCGGCGGCTCGCGCCAGCCGCCCCCTCCGGCCCGTAGTACCGGCCGAGCTCGTCACGGTGCGCGTCGTCCGACATCGTGTGCTCGCCGAGCTCCGGCGCGTTCTTGATCTGCTCCTTCGTCCGGTTGACGTACACACGCTCCTCGTCGCGGTCGACTCGCTCGACGACGCCGGCGGGGAGGATCACCTTCTTCCCGAAGATCCAGGGGCCGGTGTCCACGACGATGAACGCGGCGCCGACCTCCTCGGTCGTCTCGTCGATCTTCCCGATCCCGCCGTCCAGCGCCTCGACGGAGCACCCGACGATGTCACGGATGTCGCCGACCTCGGTGCTGAAGGTCCAGATGTCGTGCTCGATGCGCATGTTCACTCCCTTCTGTTCGTGGTTGACCCGGTCCGGATACCCGCGCGGTTCGTCGGCAAACGCAGCCTCGAGAGCGTCGACTACGCTGCGTTCGATGGAGTTCGAGTCGATCGACCAGCTCGAGGGCGCCCTGCGCGACGCCGATTACCTCCCCGATCGGGGCCTGTCGACCGCGCTCTATCTCTCGCTCGCGCTCTCGAAGCCGGTGCTGCTCGAGGGAGAGGCGGGCGTCGGCAAGACCGAGGCCGCGAAGGCGCTCGCGACCGTCCTCGGAGCGCGGCTGATCCGTCTCCAGTGCTACGAGGGGCTCGACGTCGCTCACGCCGTCTACGAGTGGAACTACCCGCGCCAGCTGCTCCACATCCGCGCCGCGCAGGAGGGCACGGTGAGCGAGGACGAGCTGTTCGGGCCCGAGTACCTGATCCGGCGGCCGCTGCTCGAGGCGATCGACTCCGAGGAGCCGGTGGTGCTCCTGATCGACGAGATCGACCGGGCGGACGAGGAGTTCGAGGCGTTCCTGCTCGAGGTCCTCTCCGACTTCCAGATCACGATCCCCGAGATCGGCACCATCACGGCACGGCGCCGACCGGCGGTGATCCTCACCTCGAACCGGACGCGCGAGCTCCATGACGCGCTCAAGCGCCGTGCCCTCTTCCACTGGATCGGGCACCCGTCGATCGAGCGCGAGATCGAGATCGTCCGCCTGCGCGTCCCCGGGATCCCGGAGAGGCTCGCGGCCGAGGCGGCGGCCTTCGTCCGCGAGCTCCGCGGGCTCGATCTCGCCAAGCCGCCCGGTGTCGCCGAGACGATCGACTGGGCGATGGCGCTCAACGCGCTCGGCCGGCAGGAGCTCGACGCCGCCGTCGTCGAGCAGACGCTCGGCTCGGTGCTGAAGTACCGCGAGGACATCGACGCCGTCCGCGACGAGACGCTCGCGCGGCTCGTCGACGAGGCGCGCGCGGCGGCGGCCGCGTCGTAGGCCGCGCTCGTGGCCGCGGGCGACGCCATCGTCGGGCATGTCGTGACCTTCGGGCGCGTGCTCCGCGAGGCCGGGCTCGAGATCGGGCCGGGCCGCGTGGCGGACGCATTGCGCGCGCTCGACGCCGTCGACCTCGCGCGCCAGGAGGACGTCTACTTCTCGCTCCGGCAGACGCTCGTCTCGCGCCACGACGAGCTCGATCTCTTCGACCGCGCCTACGGCGCGTGGTTCCTGCGAGCGCCGGTGCTGCCGCCCGTCCGGCAGCGGACGGCCGCGGAGACGGTCACCCAGGTCGGCGAGTCCCCGTCCGACCGGTTGCGCGCCGGGGAGCCGGACGAGCAGGCCGGCGACCCGCTCGAGCTCGGCGCCTCGGGGCACGAGCTGCTGCGGGACAAGGACTTCGCCGAGCTCACCGGCGACGAGCTCCGGCGCATCCGCGAGCTCATCGCGCGGATCGCCCGAACCCGCCCGAAGCGCCTCTCGCGCCGCCGCACGGCCGATGCCCGCGGCGACCGGCTCGACGTCCGGCGCCTGATCCGCCACTCGCTCCGCACCGGCGGCGACCCGCTCGACCGCCCGTTCCGCGCCCGGAAGGACGTCCCCCGGAAGCTCGTCGTGCTCTGCGACGTCTCGGGCTCGATGGACGCCTACGCACGGGCGTTGCTCCTCTTCCTGCACGCCGTCGTCGGCACGGGACGCGGGGTCGAGGCCTTCGCGTTCGGGACGCGTCTCTCGCGGCTGACGCCCGACCTCGCGACGCGTGACCCGGATGCGGCGCTCGAGCGCTGCACCGAGGCGGTCGTCGACTGGGGCAGCGGGACGCGGATCGGCGCGTCGCTCCGCGAGTTCAACGAGATCTACGGCCGTCGCGCGCTGTCGCGCGGCGCGATCGTGCTCATCGTCTCGGACGGCTGGGAGCGCGAGGATCCGGAGCTCGTCGGCCGCGAGATGGCGAAGCTCGCGCGCGCCGCGTACGCGGTGATCTGGGTCAACCCCCTGAAGGGCAACCCCGAGTACCAGCCGCTCGCGGGCGGGATGCGCGCCGCGCTGCCGTTCGTCGACCGGTTCCTCCCCGGCCATAATCTGAGGAGTCTCGAGGAGCTGGCGGCGGTGCTCGCCGGCATCGAAAGGAGGCACGCAGCGTGAAGGAGATCCTGCCCGAGGTCGAGGCCTGGCGCGAGGCCGGCGAGAAGGTCGTCGTGGCCACGGTCGTCGCGACGCGTCGCTCGGCCCCGCGTCCTGTCGGGACGAGCCTCGCCGTGTCCGAGTCCGGGAAGATGTGCGGCTCCGTCTCGGGCGGCTGCGTCGAGAGCGACGTCTACGACAACGCGATGGAGGTCATGCAGACCGGGGAGCCGAAGCTCCTCCACTACGGCATCAGCGACGACCTCGCCTGGTCGGTCGGGCTTCCCTGCGGCGGCGAGATCGACGTCTTCGTGGAGGCGGTCGAGTGAGCGCAGGCCTCGTCGGACGGCTGGCCGAGCTCCGCGAGAGCGGCGCTCGAGGCGTCCTCTTCACGGTCGTCGAGGGGGACGGCGTCGGCGCCAAGGCGCTGGTCGTCGAGGGAGGCGAGACGATCGGGGACGGCGTGCCGGCCGAGGCGCTCGCGCAGTTCGACGAGATCGTGCGCCGCGGCCGGAACCGGCTCGTCGAGACCGACGGCGCGAAGGTGTTCGCCGAGTGGTACGGGCCGCCGCCGCGGCTCTTCGTCTACGGCGCGGTCGACACCGCGGAGTCGCTCTGCGCCGGCGCGAAGCTGCTCGGCTGGACGGCGATCGTCGCGGACGCGCGCGCGGCGTTCCTCACGGAGGAGCGGATCCCGTCGGCCGACCGCCTGATCGCCGAGTGGCCGGCCGAGGCGCTCGCCGAGATCGCGCCCGACCACCAGACGGCCGTCGTCGTCCTCACGCACGACGACAAGTTCGACGAGCCCGCGCTGATCGCGGCGCTCGAGACCGAGGCGTTCTACATCGGCGCGCTCGGGTCGCGGCGAAACCAGGAGCGCCGCCGCGAGCGCCTGCTCGAGGCCGGGGTCTCGGAGGAGGCGATCGCGCGGATCAAGGGCCCCTGCGGCCTCGACATCGGCGCCGACACGCAGGCCGAGACGGCACTGTCGATCCTCTCGGAGATCCTCGCCGTCCGCGCCGGGCGCGACGGCGGGCCGCTCAAGGGCGCGAAGGAGCGGATCCACGTCGAGGTGGCGTAGCCGACCTCCACGTGGATCGTGTCCGACTTCAGTCGGACACATGCTCGTTCTCGTCCGGTGGGCGTCACGTCGGGGCGGCCACCGCTTACGGCGCCCAGCTCTTGTGGCCCGCCTGCCAGAGCTGGAACGGCAGGAGCAGCCACAGCGGCAACTCGCGGAGCGCGGCCCGGCGCGACTCGCCGGGCGGTGAGATGGCGCGCACACGGATCCCCGTCGAGCGGAGCAGCCAGCGGAGCGCCGCCTTGGCCCGGGGCGCGTGCCACGACGACGTCACGACGAGCACCTCTCCGGCGCCCGACGCGGAGGACGTCGTTCATCGCGTTCGCCATGTTGTCGACCGTCGTCCGGGCGTCCGGGTCGACGACGACCTCCCGTGCCGCGCCGCGCCAGGCCGCACGCATGAGCTCGGCCTCCGAGTGCGTGTCCGGCACGCGCGCCCATCCCGAGAGCACGACGACGTCGTCGGAGGTGGTCACCTCCGCCGCGCGCTCCAGGCGTGCTGCGCAGACGGGGTGGAGCTCGCCGCGCCCGCCGTCCGAGTAGACGACGAGTCGCGTGACAGTCACGGCCGCGCCGTCGGCATGACTTCGTGCCTGGCACGAATCTGGCCCTTGCGGACGTCTTGACACTTATCTCGTCCGAGGACGTCGACGAGTCGCGTGCACGCGCTCGCGCCGTCACGACTCGGCGACGCATGGCCCGGCGCAGCCAGCTGACAGCGGAAGAGGAGCGTGCCGACGACCGTCAGGACAAGCTTGACCGCCTTGCGTCCCTGCAGCTTCGACTCGCCGTGCGCCCGCTCGCGCATGTGGACGGCGACCTCGTCCACGCGCAGGCCGGCCCTCTTCAGCCGGAGCAGCGCCTCGACCTCCGGCGCACCGCTCACGTAGGGCTCGGCCATCACCGGCATCGCCTTGCGGTTCACGGCCGCCATCCCGCTCGTCGGGTCGTGGAACGGCCGCCCGAGCCGGACATGCATCGCCTTCTGCAGGAGCCCGATCCCGAAGCGCCGGGCAGGCGACGGCTCGTAGCGCTCGGCGTCATATCCCTCGCCCTCGGCGAACCGCGACCCGACCGCCACGTCGCACAAGTCCGAACGCACGAGGTCGAGCAGCCGCACGAGCTCGTCGACGGGGTGCTGCCCGTCCGCGTCGACGCGGCCGCAGTACGCGTACCCGCGGTCGTGCGCCTCCCGGTAGCCGGCGGCGATGCCCGCGCGCAACCCACGGTTCTCGCCGAACGAGACCACGGTCGCGCCGTGAGCGCGTGCCACCGCCGCCGTCTCGTCGGTCGAGCCGTCGTCGATCACGAGGACGTCGGCATCGGGCAGCCCGGCCAGGAGCTCGGCGAGGACGGCGGGCAGGCTCTTCTCCTCATTCCAGGCGGGGATGAAGACAACGGTGTCGCGGTCGGGCACTCGTGGAGGGTACTCCGCGAACCGAGGGACCAGGTGTCGGACTGAAGTCCGACACCGAAGGGTTATTGTCGTCGCGGACGACGCTGTCACGAAAGGAGAGACGCCGTGTCGGGTATCGACGCGAAGTCCGATGCGATCTACGAGCTCGTCGAGGAAGGCTCCGCGGTCGAGCAGCTGGCGACCGGTTTCACCTTCACCGAGGGGCCGATCTGGCACCCGACCGAGCACTACCTCCTCTTCTCGGACATGCCCGGCGGACACCGGCGCAAGTACACGCCCGGAACGGGCGCCGAGGATGTGAAGAGCCCGTCGAACAAGTGCAATGGGCTCACCTACGACGCCGACCTGAACCTGCTCGTCTGCGAGCACGTGACGAGCTCGCTCGTTCGCGAACGCCCCGACGGGGCGCGCGAGATCATCGCGAGCCACTTCGAGGGCAAGGAGCTCAACAGCCCGAACGACGTCTGCGTCCACTCGAGCGGCACGATCTTCTTCTCCGACCCGTGGTACGGCCGGATGCCCGTGCTTCGGGGAGGAACGCGAGCGCGAGCTCGGCTTCCAGGGCGTCTATCGGCTCGTCGACGGGAGCGAGCCCCAGCTCGTCGTCGGGCGAGACGACTACGAGCAGCCGAACGGCATCTGCTTCTCGCCGGACGAGTCGCTCTTCTACGTCAACGACACGCCCGGCGCGTACATCGACGTCTACGACGCCGCATCCGACGGGACGCCCTCGAACCGGCGGCGCTTCTTCTCGGGCGTCGGCACGGGAGTGATCGAGGAGGGCATCCCGGACGGGATGAAGTGCGACGAGCGCGGCAACGTCTGGGTGACCGGGCCCGGCGGCGTCTGGGTGATCAGCGCCGACGGCGAGCACCTCGGCGTGATCGAGGTGCCCGAGAACACCGGCAACATGACCTGGGGCGGCGAGGACTGGCACACGCTCTACATCCCGTCCTCGACCTCGCTCTACGCCATCACGACGCTCGTCGGCCCGCGCCGCGAGCCGTACATGCGTTAGGAAGGAGTCCCGATGGCCGACTTCACCCTCGAAGCCGGGCGCTGCGCGCTCATCGTCCAGGACCTGCAGAACGACGTGATCATCGACGGCGGCGCCTTCGCCGAGTCCGGCTCCCCGCAGCATGCCAAGGACCAGAACGTCGTCGAGAACGTCAAGGACCTCGCCGCGTTCTGCCGTGGCAAGGGGATCCCGGTGATCCACGTCTGGTACCTCGTGGACGAGGGTGCCCCCGGGCTGAAGGTCAACGCGCCGCTCTTCGAGGGCGTCGCGGGCGGCGCGCTCGTCCGCGGGACGTGGGGCGCTGCACCCGTCGACGGGCTCGAGGCGCAGGACGGCGACTTCGTCGTCGAGAAGATGCGGATGTCGGCCTGGCAGGGAACGCGGCTCGAGAACCTCCTGGCCGGCCTCGGACGGGACACCGTCATCGTCACAGGCGCCTGGACGAACATGTCGATCGAGCACACCTCTCGGACGGGCGCCGACAAGGGCTACTACATGGTCGTCCCGGAGGACGGCTGCTCGACGATGAACGCCGAGTGGCACAACGCGTCGATCAACTTCGCGCTCCAGAACGTCTCGACGGTGACGAGCTGCGCCGACGTCAAGGCCGCGCTCGCTTGATCGGCAAGCGGCGGATCCGCGCAAAGATCCCTGAACGCGGCCGCTTTGCGGCCGCGTACCTCGTCGCAGCCGGGGTCGACGCCTGAAGACGCGCGCCGCGCTGTTCCATGCCGTCGGCCGCCCCCTCGAGGTCGAGGAGATCGACCTCGACGAGCCGCGGTCGCACGAGGTCGTGGTCCGGATGTCGGCCGTCGGGATCTGCGGCACCGACCTCCATCAGGTGAAGGGCGAGTTCCGCCGGCCCACGCCCATGGTGCTCGGTCACGAGGGTGCCGGAGTGGTCGAGGAGGTCGGCGACGCGGTCACGCGCGTTCGTCCCGGCGACGACGTCGTGCTCTCGTGGGCGCCGTCCTGCGGCGAGTGCGCGGGATGTCGTCGTGGGCGGCCGGCGACGTGCAAGCCGCTCAACGCGGCGATTCCCAACGGGACGCTGCCCGACGGGACGACCGGGATGTCCCTGCGCGGCGAGACGGTCTACCGCGGCACGGCGACCGGCTGCCTCGCCGAGCGGGTCGTCGTCTCCGAGGACGTGGCGCTCCCGCTCGGCGGCGCGGTTCCGTTCGAGCAGGCCGCGCTCCTCGGTTGCGCGGTCCTTACCGGCGTCGGCGCGGTGCTCTACGCAGCCGAGGTCACCGCCGGCGCGTCCGTGCTCGTGATCGGCGCCGGCGGCGTGGGCCAGTTCGTCGTGCAGGGCGCGCGGATCGCGGGCGCGGAGACGATCGTGGTCTGCGACCCGGTGGAAGCCCGGCGCGAGGCCGCGCGGCGGGCCGGCGCGACCCACGTCGCGTCACCCGAGGAGCTCCGGGACGCGGTCCGGGGCGTGCTCCCCGACGGGGTCGACTACGGGTTCGACGCCGTCGGCGACCCCGAGCTCTCGGCGACCGCGCTGCGTTTCACGCGCGACGGCGGGACGACGGTCATCGTCGGGCTCCCGGCGCAGGGACTGCGGCTCGACCTCGACCCGTTCGAGCTGATCCGGAAGGAGAAGCGGCTGACCGGGACGCTGTACGGGTCCGAGGACCCGGCCGTCTCGCTGCCGGCGATGCTCGACCTCGTCCGTGCCGGGCGACTCGAGCTCGCCTCGTCGCTCGGGCCGTCGTTCCCGCTCGACCGCGTCAACGAGGCGGTCCAGGCGAGCCTCGCGGGCGAGGCCGGCAGGGTGCTCGTCCTGCCCTAGCGCCTAGTCCTCGCGCGAGCGGGGGAGCATCGTCGACAGCGCCTGGACGACCTCCTCCTGGAGCCAGGACAGCCAGTGGTAGAGCGCGAGGCGCGGTGCGTCCGGATCGGACGGGTCGAGCGGCCCGTAGCTCTCCTCGGTGACGTCCAGCTGGGTCCCGAGCACGAGGCGGAGGCTCTCGATCCCGCCGAGCCACGCGCCGAGATCCTCCTTCGTCAGCGTCTTCGCGTGCGCCGTGCGCTCGAGCTGGTCGAGCGCCCGCAGCTTGCCGTCGAGCAGGCCGTCGCCGACCAGGCGCGCGTACTCGGCGTTCTTCGCGTCGTCGTCGACGAACGCGCGCGGGAACAGCCGGTAGAGCGTCGGCTCCTCGGCGTCGAGCGCCTCCCGGAGCTGATCCGGGAGCGCGGCGAGGACGTCACGCTCCTCCTCCGGCAGGTGAACGCGGAACGTGCCGTCGCGCCTCGCCTCGATCCCGCGCCTCACGTCAGTCCTGCTGCATCGTCGCCCAGAGGCCGTGGGCGTGGAGGCGGGAGACGTCGAGCTCGGCCTTCTCCTGCGTGCCCGAAGAGACGGCCGCCTTGCCCTCGTTGTGCACCTGAAGCATGAGCTTCGTCGCCTTTGCCCGCGAGTAGCCGAAGAGCTGCTGCAGCACCAGGGTCACGTAGCTCATGAGGTTGATGGGGTCGTTCCAGACGATCACGACCCAGGGGCGGTCCTCGACGCGATCGTCCTCGAACGACGGCTCGCGTGTCTCGACAGGGGCCTCGACGACCTGGCTCACCCGCTCAGTGTGACCGAGAACCTCGCTCCTCGTCCTCCACCAGCGGGATCTCGTCGACGAGCTCCGTCGGTTCCTCCTCGGGAGGTGCCGGCGTGCCGCCGCCGAGGAAGTCGTCGGGAGGCTGGGGGACCGTCTCCTGCCCGGAGTACTTCCGGAGTCGCTCGACGAGCCCGGGGATCGGCGCGATCGGCGCGTCCTCGTCGACGGCCTCCTCGGGCTCTTCCCCGCCGAAGAGGAAGCGCGTGAACTCGCTCCGGCTCTTCCTGCTGCCTCTCCTCGGCCTCGCGCTGCTTCGCCGCCGCCTTCTCCTCCGCCTCGCGGCGGCGGGCCTCCTCGCGGGCGGCAGCCTCGTCGCGCTTGCGCTGCTCGGCTTCCTCCTTTGCGCGCTTCTCCGCGATCACGGCGTTGTCCCGTGCGCGCTTGGCCGCCGCCTGCGCGTCGATCTTCGCCTGCGTCGCCTCGTGCTTCGCGCGCTGCTTCGCCAGGGCGGCGTCCTCCTTCGCCTGCCGGCTTCGCCTCCTCGGCCTCACGCTTCGAGCGCTCCGCCTCCTCCTTCCGTCGGAGCTTCTCCTCCTCCTCCCTCCTCAGGCGCCTTCGCCTCGGCCTTCGCCCGCTTCGCCTCCTCACGCGACGTGCGTCCCCTGCCCGACCGCCCGGCTCCGGCGACGCGTCGGGGATCGTGACCTCGTGCAGCGCCTGCGCCTCGGCCGCCAGCCGCAAGGCCTCCGCGGCGCGGGCCTCGAGCCGTGCGCGATCCGCCGCCTCGCGGTGGAGCGCGATCTCGGCCTCGATGCGTGCGAGCTCCTCCGCCTCGGCGCGGGCGCGCTCCTCGGCGGCGGCGGGAGTCTTCGGCTGCCTGCTCCTTCTGCTGGTCCTCGGCCTCTCGCCGGGCCGCTTCCTCGGCCTCCCGGCGTGCGGCTTCCTCGGCCTCGGCTCGTGCCAGTTCCTCCGCCTCGCGGACCGCGGCTGCCTCCGCCTCGAGGCGGGCCGCCTCCGCTGCCTCGGCGCGGGCCTGTTCCTCTGCCTCGCGCGCTGCAGCCGCGGCCGCAGCCGCTACCTGGAGGCGTGCGACCTCCTCGGCCTCGGCGCGGGCTCGCTCCTCCTCGGCCTCGCGGGCCGCGGCCGCCTCGGCCTCGGCCTGCTCCTCGGCCTCCCGGAGCGCCGCCGCCTCGGTCTCGAGGCGGGCTGCCTCCTCCGCCTCGCGTTTCGCCGCCTCCTCCGCCTCGGCGAGCGCGCGTGCCTCCGCCTCGGCGCGCACGCGCTCGGCCTTCTCGGCCTTCTCGGCCTCTGCGAGCGCGCGTGCCTCCGCCTCGCGGCGTGCTGCCTCCTCGGCCGCCAGCGCCTCGGCGCGCGCGGCTTCCTCCGCCGCGTCGTCCCTCCGGCGGACCGGGAGCTGGACGACGGACGAGGCGACCGGCGCCTCGACGTACGGCAGGGCGCGAAGCTCCGAGCGGCGAATCTTGCCGCTCGGCGTTTTCGGGAGCTCCGGGACGAACTCGATCGCCCGCGGGTACTTGTACGGCGCCGTGATCGCCTTCACGTGCTCCTGCAGCTCCGTGGCGAGCGCGTCGTCGCCCTCGTTCCCCGGCCGGAGCACGACGAACGCCTTGACGATCTGCCCGCGCTCGGAGTGGGGGACGCCGACGACGGCGCTCTCGGCCACCGCCGGGTGCTCGAGGAGGGCGCTCTCGACCTCGAACGGCCCGATCCGGTACGCCGCGGAGAGGATCACGTCGTCGGCGCGACCGACGAACCAGAGGTACCCCTCCTCGTCGCGCGTTGCCCGGTCGCCCGTGCGGTACCAGCCGTCGTCGAAGACCGCCTCGGTCTCCTCGCGGGCCTCCCAGTAGCCGGAGAACAGCGTCGGCGGGCGGCCGTTGAGGGCGATCTCGCCCTCGACGCCCGGCGGGCAAACGTGCCCGGACTCGTCGATCACCGCGACGTCGTGACCCGGCGTCGGGAGGCCCATCGAGCCCGGACGGACGGGCGCGCCCGGGGCGTTCGCCACGAGCAGCGAGTTCTCGGTCTGGCCGTAGCCGTCGTGGATCGTGAGCCCGAGGGTCTGCTGGAAGCGCTCGATCACCTCGGGGTTCAGCGGCTCGCCCGCCGACACCGCGTGGCGCAGCCGCGGCAGGTGCGCGGACTGCAGCGCGTCGAGCTTCGCGAGCATGCGGTACTCGGTCGGGGCCTGGCACAGCACGGTGACGCCGAGCCGCTCCATGAGCGACAGGCGCTGCTCGGGGTCGAACGCGCCCTCGTGGACGACCACCTCGGCCCCGTGCGACCACGGGCCGAGGAGCACGTTCCAGATCGACTTCGCCCAACCGGTGCCTGCCGTGCACCAGACGACGTCCTGGTCGTGCGCGTCGAGCCAGTGGCCGGCCTGGGCGCGCTGCGCCCAGGTGTAGGCGTGGGTGTGGACGACGCCCTTGGGCTCCTTCGTCGTCCCGGACGTGTAGAGGATGAGCGCGCTGTCGCCGGCCGTCGTCTCCTCGGTCGGTGCGCGCGGGACGTAGCGCTGGAGCTCGGTCAGGGCCTCGTCGAGGTAGACGACGGCGACGCCGCCCTCGACCTGGTTCTGCATCTCCTCGACCTCGGCCTCGCACGAGCGGTCGGCGACGACGAGCCGGGCGCCCGAGTTGCGGACGCGATACGCGAGGTCGCGAGCGCGGAGCATGTCCGAGCACGGGACGGCGATCAGCCCGCCCTTGAGTGCGCCGAGCATCGCCCCGTGCCAGGCGGGCACCTTTCCGAGCACGATGAGCACGCGGTCGCCGCGATCCAGCCGGGTGCGGAGCAGGTGGGCCCAGCGCGCGGCATCCTTCGCGACGTCGGAGAACGTCCGCCGGTCGACGATCCCCTCGCGGTCGACGTACGCGACGCCCTTGCGCAGCGAGTCGCCCGCACCGAGCGCCTCGACGACGTCGCGGGTGAAGTTGAACCGCGCCGGGACGTCCCATCCCGGCGGGAACGGGCCGGCGCGCGGGATGTCACTCTTGCGTCTGCGGCGAAGCACCACGATTCAGTCCTCTAGTCTGCCGCGGTCTCCCAGCGAGAACGGTAGTCCTCGCGGACGGGACGGAAGACGTCGAGCACGAGCGCGCCCTCGGGGCCGCAGTACGCCGAGTGCTCGACACCGCCGGGAAGCACGTAGCCCTCCATCGGCTGCAGCTCGTGCGCGACGCCGTCGACGACGAGCGCCTGCATGCCGCGGAGCACGAGCCCGAGCTGCTCGTGCGGATGGCTGTGGAGCGGAACGGTCGCTCCCGGCTCGAACTCGATCACGTTCAGCATCGCGCCCTCGCCGAACAGCGGCCGACCGCTGACGCCTGCGGCCAGCTCGAACGGGCGCACGTCGTCGAAGCGCACGAAGACGGGCTCCATGGGGACAACTTTACTCCGCGCGCCCGTCGATTCCCCCGACGCGACCGGTGATCGATGATCGATTCGGCCGACGGCGCACGCGGTATCGTCCGAGCGTGGCGACCGTCGCCCCCGATCTTCTCCGCACGCGCGCCTACGTCGACGGAGAGTGGATCGACGCGGACGACCGTGCGACGTTCCCGGTGCTGAACCCCGCCACGGGCGAGACGGTCGCCGACGTCCCGCGGCTCGGCGCCGCCGAGACGCGCCGCGCGATCGAGGCCGCCGCGCGGGCGCTCCCGGAGTGGCGTGGGCGGACGGCGAAGGAACGTGCCGGCGCCCTCCGCCGGCTCGCGACCTGATGGCGGACCACGAGGACGAGCTCGCCTCGCTGATGGTGCTCGAGCAGGGGAAGCCGCTCGCCGAGGCCCGCGTCGAGATCGGCTACGCGCTCTCGTTCTACGAGTGGTTCGCCGAGGAGGCGAAGCGGCTCGACGGCGCGGTGATCCCGAGCCCCGCGCGAGACCGCCGGATCGTCGTGACGCGCGAGCCGGTGGGTGTCACGGCCGGCATCACTCCCTGGAACTTCCCCGCGGCGATGGTGACCCGCAAGTCCGCGCCGGCGCTCGCCGTCGGCTGCACGATGGTGCTCAAGCCGGCGGAGCAGACCCCGCTCTCCGCCCTCGCGATCGCCGCCCTCGCCGAGGAGGCGGGCCTCCCGCCGGGCGTCTTCTCGGTCGTCACCGGGGATGCCGCCGACGCGCCCGAGATCGGGCAGGAGATGACCTCGAACCCGTTCGTGCGCAAGCTCGGCTTCACCGGGTCGACGGAGGTGGGGAAGCTCTTGATGCGGCAATGTGCGGACCAGGTGAAGAAAGTGTCGTTGGAGCTCGGCGGGAATGCTCCATTCATCGTCTTCGACGACGCCGACCTTGAGATCGCCGTTGCATCCGCTCTCGTCTGCAAGTTCCGGAACTCCGGCCAGACGTGCATCTCCGCGAACCGAATGCTCGTCCAGTCGGGGATCTACGAGTCGTTCGTCGACCGCTTCTCGGCTGCCGTGGGCCGGCTGAAGGTTGCCGACGGCTTCGCGGAGGGCGTCGACGTCGGGCCTCTGATCGACGAGCCGGCCATCGAGAAGGTCGAGGCGCACGTCGCCGACGCTCTCGATTCGGGCGCGGAGCTCGTGGTCGGCGGGGCGCGGATCGAGGGCCAGTTCTTCCGCCCCTCGGTGCTCGCCGGCGTGACCCCCGAGATGCGCATGACGCGCGAGGAGACGTTCGGCCCGGTGGCCGCGATCGCGCGGTTCGAGACCGAGGAGGAGGCGATCCGGATCGCGAATGCGACCCCGTACGGGCTTGCGGCCTACTTCGTCACGAGCGACCTCGGGCGCACGTGGCGGGTGGGCGAGGCGCTCGAGTACGGCATCCTCGGCGTCAACACGGGGCTCGTCTCGACCGAGGTCGCACCGTTCGGCGGGGTGAAGGAGTCCGGGATCGGCCGCGAGGGCTCGAGCTACGGCGTCGACGACTGGACGGAGCTCAAGTACTGGGCGGTCGCGGGCCTGGCGGCGCGTTGACCAGGAGCGAGACGTGATCGTCGAGCAGCGCGACTACCACGTCCTCACGGGGAAGCTGCCCGAGCTCGTGCGGCTCTACGCCGACGAGGGGATCGCGATCCAGCAGGAGGTGCTCGGCGGCTTCATCGGCGCGTTCACGACCGACGTCGGGGCCCTGTCGACGTACACCTCGCTGTGGGGCTACGCGAGCCACGGCGAGCGGGAGGAGCGCCGGGCGACGCTCCAGGCCCGCGACGACTGGCAGGCGTTCCTCGCCCGAATCCAGCCCCTGATCCACACGCAGCAGAACCGGATCCTCGTCCCGACGTCGTTCTCCCCGATCGGCCGCGCGTGAAGGGACACGAGTTGGCCGTGCTCGACGGGAAGGTCGCCGTCGTCACGGGCGCCGCGCAGGGGATCGGCCGCGCGATCGCCGACGGGCTCGCCGCCGAGGGCGCGCGGATCGTCGTCGCCGACCTTCGGGGCGCCGAGGAGGCCGCGGCCGCGTACCCGGGAGGCGTCGGCCTGACCGTCGACGTCGCCGACGAGACCGCCGTCGAGCGGATGGTCGCCGAGACGGTCGAGCACTGCGGAGGGCTGGACGTCCTCGTCAACAACGCCGGCCTCTACGCCTCGCTCGAGATGCGCCCGTTCGAGGCGATCCCGCTCGAGGAGTGGCGCCGGGTGATGGACGTCAACGTCGCGTCGATGTTCCTCACGTGCCGTGCCGCCGTGCCGGCAATGCGCGCGCGCGGCGGCGGCGCGATCGTGAACATCTCGTCGGGGACGCCGTTCCGAGGAGTGCCGTTCCTGCTCCACTACGTGACGAGCAAGGGCGCGATCGTCGCGTTCACGCGGGCGCTCGCGAAGGAGCTCGGGAAGGACGGCATCCGCGTCAACTGCGTCGCACCGGGCTTCACCATGTCGGACGGGGTCAAGGAGCACCCGGAGGTGATCGAGAAGCTGCGCGACGTCTCGGTCGCTGCGCGGACGATCCAGCGGGACCAGGAGCCCGACGACGTCGTCGGCGCCGTCGTCTACCTCGCCGGCCCGACATCCTCGTTCGTCACGGGGCAGACGATCGTGATCGACGGCGGCCAGTACTTCCACTGAGACGTGCGGCTCTCCCTCCACCGCTTCGACATGGGCGTCGAGACGATCGGCGGGAATCGCGTCGTCTACGACGTCGCCGCCGACACGGCGAGCTTCGGGCGCGCGACCGTCGACGGGCGCGCGCTCGTGTGGCAGCTCGACCGCGACGAGGGTGACGCGGAGGGAGCCCTCGAATCGCACTTCGTCCAGCTCGACCCGTTCGCGTCCTGGATCGTGCGCTGCGACCGGATCGACTTCCCACTCGGCGGCATCGCGCACCGGCACACGCACCCCGGGCCGGGGATCCGCTACCTCCTCCGCGGCGAGCTCGAGATCGAGACCGGGGGGCGCATCGACGTTCTACGGGCCGGGAGGCGCCTGGTTCGAGAGCGGGCCCGAGCCGGTCGTCGCGCGCGCGTCCGCCCACCTCGAGACGTCGTTCGTTCGCGTGCTCGTGCTCCCCGCGGAGTGGGCCGGCAAGCGGACGATCCGGTACGTCGACCCGATCGACGAGACGGCGCCGAGGCAGTCCGCCTCCGTCTATCTCGAGCACCCGATCACCCTGCCGCTGTGACGCACGAGCCGCATGGTCGTTCCGGCGGGCAGTTGCTCGTCGACCAGCTCGCCGTCCACGGCGCGGATCTCGCATTCGGCGTGCCGGGCGAGAGCTACATCGACGTCCTCGACGCGTTGCGCGACAGCCCGGTCCGCTTCGTCACGTGCCGGCACGAGGCAGGCGCGGCCAACATGGCCGAGGCGTACGGGAAGCTGACCGGCCGCCCCGGGATCTGCTTCGTGACCCGCGGCCCGGGCGCGACGCAGGCATCGGTGGGGGTGCACACGGCGTTCCAGGACGGGACGCCGATGATCCTGCTCGTCGGTCAGATCCCTCGCAGCGATGTGGGGAGGGAGGCCTTCCAGGAGCTCGACTACGGGCTCGTGTTCGGCTCGCTCGCGAAGTGGGTCGCACAGGTCGACCGGGCGGAGCGGATCCCCGAGCTCGTCGCTCGGGCGTTCAGAACCGCGACGTCCGGGCGGCCCGGCCCCGTCGTGCTTGCTCTGCCCGAGGACATGCTCGTCGAGCGCGCGGAGGTGCCGGACGCGTCGCCCTACGTTCCGGCGCAGGCGTCGCCTGGCGAGCCGGAGCTCGCCGAGCTCCGCCGGCTGCTCACGGAGGCGGAGCGACCGCTCGCGATCGTCGGCGGTCAGCCGTGGACGGCCGAGGCCGCTGCGCAGCTCGGACGGTGGCTCGAGGAGAGCGGCGTTCCCATCGCCGCCGCCTGGCGGTGCCAGGACTACGTCGACAACGAGTCCCGCTGCTACGCCGGCCACCTGAGCATCGGGCAGGACGCGGCGTTGGCCGACCGGCTGCGAGACGCCGACGTCCTGCTCGTCGTGGGTGCGCGGCTCGGCGACATCGAGACATCGGGCTTCTCGACGATCCCGCCGCCCGGGGTCGGCCGCACGCTGATCCACGTCCACCCGGACCCGAACGAGCTGGGCCGCGTCTACGAGCCGACGCTCGGCATCGTCGCGTCGGGCCCACGCTTCACGGCTGCCCTCGACGCGCTCGAGCCGCTCGACCGGAGCGGAGACGACATGGACGCGGCGCACGCCGCGTACCTCGAGACGCTCGAGGGGCGGCCGTTGCCCGGCGCCGTGCAGATGACGGACGTCATGGCCGTCCTGCGCGAGCGGCTCGGACCGGACGCGATCGTCGCGAGTGGCGCCGGCAACTTCACCGTGTGGGCCCACCGCTTCTACGCCTTCCGTCGCTACCGCACCCAGCTCGCGCCCCTCTCGGGCGCGATGGGGTACGGGCTGCCGGCCGCGATCGCCGCGAAGCTCGTCCATCCGGACCGCGACGTCGTGTGCATCGCGGGTGACGGCGACTTCCTGATGAGCGTGCCGGAGCTCGCCGCCGCCCGCCAGCACGGCGCGGCGATCGTCGTCCTCGTCGCCGACAACGGCATGTACGGGACGATTCGCATGCATCAGGAGCGGAGCTACCCGGGCCGCGTGAGCGGCACCGATCTCGTCAACCCGGACTTCGTGGCCCTGGCGCGGTCGTTCGGGGCACACGGGGAGCGGGTCGAGCGGAGCGAGGACGTGCCGGGGGCGCTCGACCGCGCGCTCGCTGCAGGCGTCCCCGCGGTCCTTCATCTCCCGGTCGATCCCGAGGCCCTCACGCCGCGCAAGACGCTGTCCGAGATCGCGCGACGAGGCGGCCGCGTCCCGGATTCCACCGGACTAGCCCAACGGGGAGGGCTATTTCCATCTCCTGAGCAGGAATTTCGCCTTCCATTTGCCTCTGGACCCAGTACCATTCGCGGAGGAGATGAGCGGCCTGCGGAGAACAGCTCTGGTTGCCCTGCTCGCGGCGAGCGTCGCGACGCTGGCGTTCGCGTCCGTGGCAGCGGCCGCGATGGTCGGCACGGCGCGCGGTGGAGGCGTCGAGCTCGAGCTGCCCACCGGCTGGGACAAGGTCGTGCCCGCGCGCGGGGCGACCGTCGGCGACCCGCAGACCCTGCTCGTGATCGGCACGGACGGCGTCCGCGCGGTGGAGAGCGACTGCCAGGTGTCGTCGTACCGCGTCCCGGCGAACGGCGCCGTCGTCGTCGTGATCGGCTGGCGCGACGCGGTCGGCAACTCCGGCTTCCTCCCGCTGTCGGCCCTGAAGCTCCGTCGCGGCACCTTCGAGTGCTTCGCCGGGCGTGGCGCGGTCGCCCAGGTGACGCGGCGAAACCGCGACTTCCAGGTCAACGTGATGGTCGGCGACCGTGCGAGCGCCGAGACGGTCGAAGACGCGCTCGCAGCGGCACGCTCCTTCGCCCTCGCTCCGCGGCCCTAGCCGGGACACATCCGCTAGCGTCGCCGACGTGGCAACCCGTCGCGAGTTCCGCGTCGCCGGTCAGGCCGAGCCGATCTCCCACTTCACCGACGCCGTCCAGGCGGGTGAGCTGCTCTTCGTCAGCGGCATCGTCCCCGTGGACGCGAACCGGGAACTCGTGGGCGGCGGCGACGTCGTCGCGCAGGCGCACGCCGTGTTCGAGAACATGGGCGAGATCCTGGCGGCAGCCGGCTGCAGCTTCGCCGACGTCGTCAAGGTGACCGTCTTCCTCACGGACATCGACGACCGTCCGCTCGTCAACCCGGTGCGCCAGGAGGTCTTCGGTGACGCCCGTCCCGCCTCGACGCTCGTCGAGGTATCGGCCCTCGTGATCCCCGGCGCGCGCATCGAGGTCGAGGCCGTCGCGCTGATCCCGTCGTGAGCGCGGCTACCGACGACGCTGGAACGCCGGTATCACGTGGCTCGACGAGCCGCTCCGGGGGCGCCCCCGAGGGACCGCTCGCCGGTCGCACGCTGCTCGTCAAGGATCTGATCGACACCGCCGGCATCCGGACGACGTACGGCTCGCGCATCTACGCCGACCACGTTCCGACCCGCAACGCCACGGTCGTCCAGCGCGCGCTCGACGCCGGTGCGACGATCCTCGGGAAGGCAAACCTCGTCGAGTTCGCCTGGGGCGTCATGGGAACGAATCCCTGGTACGGAACGGTGAGGAACCCCGTGCGTCCGGGACTCACGACCGGGGGATCGTCGAGCGGCAACGCGGCCGCGATCGCGGGCGGGCTCTGCGACCTCGGAATCGGGACGGACACGGGCTGCTCGGTGCGGCTGCCCGCTGCGGCGTGCGAGCTCGTCGGCCTGAAGCCGCGGCTCGGCGTCGTGCCGGAGGAGGGCGTCTTCCCCCTGTGCCCGTCGTTCGACACCGTGGGGCCGATGGGCCGCTCGGTGGGGGAGGTGACGACACTCTGGTCGGTGCTCGCGGGACGGGCCGCCCCCGAGCCGCGCCTCGACGGTCTCGTCGTGGGGCTCCTTCGGCAGGCGCCGAACCTGGCGGACGGTCGTGAGACCGAGGCGAGTGACGCCGCCGAGGAGTGGGTGCCGCCGCCTCGAGGAGCTCGGCGCTCGGGTCGTCGAAGCGACGATCCCCGGGCCCGGTCGCGAACACGTGGCCCGTGTTCGAGCACGAGGCCGCCCGTTCTCACGCCGCCACCTTCCCTAGCCGCGCCGACGAGTACGGCGACGGCGATCCGCGCGAAGCTCGACAGCGGCCAACGCGTCGACCGCGATGCGGTGACGACGGCTACCGCGCGCTCCTCGCGTGGCGCCAGCTCGTCCCTGACGTCGACCTCTACGTCAGCCCGTGCGTCGCGATCGACTGGCCGCCGGAGGATGCGCGACGAGCTCGAGGTGCGCCTACCGCTGTCCTCGTTCCTTCGCTGGGTCAACCTCCTCGGGTGGGCGGCGCTCGCGATCGGCAACCTCCAGCTCGTCGCGCCGCTGGACGAGACCGTGCTCGCCGCCGGCCTGGCCTGGGAGCGCGGCTAACCTCACGCAGTGATCGGCGGCTGGCGCATCGAGTTCGTCCTCGTCGTCGTGCTCGCAGTGCTCGCCGCCGGCTGCGGCGGCGGTGACGACGGATCCGATCTCGCGGAGCAGGTCGCCGCGCTCTGCGACGAGGCGCGGGTGGACATCGAGGCGCTCGGCCTGCCGTCCGAGACCGGCATCGCGGTCATCAGGCCGTGGGCGAACCGCGGCACGAAGCTCGCCAAGGACATTCGGGCGCTCGATGGCGGCAGCGCGAGCGAGCAGGAGACCGCTCGAGGCGCTCGCGACTGCGCTCGACGAGTACTACGCCGGCCTCCGCCTCGGGCACACCATCTACCAGCAGACCGCGAAGCTCCGAGGCCTACGCCCAGACGATCGAGCGTGCGAAGGCGTTCCAGGCGGATGCCGACGCCGCCGCGACGAAGCTCGGCGCCATCGCGTGCACCCGGCGGCCGTTCGACGAGGCCGCATGATCGCTTCGCCGCCTGCAGCGAAGGAACGTGCCGGCCAACTCCTCGTGCGCGTTGCTCGTCCAATCCGGCGACGTTCGAGGAAGGGGTCGAATCAGGTGTTGGGGCGGGCTGGTCCACCCGCCGCGGGATCGCCGAAGGCGACTCACGCGTGGCCGAACAATCGATTATCGGTTGATCGTTGAACCGCTCCATGCGGGTTGGTAGGTTCATCCGGTCTTGAGGCCGCTCTCTGGACCACTGCGAACGACCTCGCGGAGGCGTCGCCGCGCATGAGCGCGACGACGTTGCAGCGTCCACTGCGGATCGCCGTGCGCGTGCTCATCGGCGCCGGGATCGTGTTCGCGCTGCTCTACGTCCTCGTGATCGCCGAGCCTCCTCCGGAGTTCGGCGGCAACTGGCGCACGACGAGCTTCGGCTCGGCGGTCGACGACTGGCAGAGCTTCACCCGCACGCTCCTGAACGGGCTCACCGCGGCCGGGCTCCTCTTCATCGTCGCGAGCGGCTTCTCGCTGATCTTCGGCCTCATGCGCGTCGTCAACATGGCGCACGGCTCGTTCTACCTCCTCGGCGGCTACATCGCGTACGAGGTGCAGCAGGAGATGACCGGGCGAGGGGTTCTCGCTCGCTCGGCAGCGAGGTGAGCACCTGGGAGTGGGTCCTCCCGGCTCTCGTCGCGGTCGCGTCGATCGGCGCGCGTCGGCCTCGTCGTGCAGCAGGTCTTCCTGCGCTGGAACCAGGGCCAGGAGCTGCGTCAGGCGCTCATCACGATCGCGATCTCGGTGATCCTCGCCGACCAGGTGATCGCGCACTTCAACGACGGGATCGCCGTCAGCCTCACCTGGCCCGGCTGGACCGAGCGTCTCGTCGAGCTCCCGCTCCTCGGGATCGAGTACTCGGTCGCACGGCTCGTCGTGCTCTTCCTCGGCCTTGCGGTGGGCGCGTCCCTCTGGGCCTGGCTCCACCGCACGCGCACGGGCATGGTGATCCGGGCCGGCGTCGACGACCAGCAGATGACCTCGGCGCTCGGCGTCAACATCCAGCTCACGTTCGCCATCGCGTTCATCGTCGGCTCGGCGCTGGCGGCCTTCGGCGGCGTCGTCGGCGCCTCCCAGGGCGCGGTCGCCGCCGGTCAGGACGGGCAGTGGCTCCTCAACTCGCTCGTCGTGGTGATCATCGGCGGGATGGGGTCGCTCATCGGCGCGGCGGCCGGCTCGCTGCTCTACGGCCTCGTCTTCGCCTTCTCGGCCGTCTACCTGCCGACGACGGGCAACAACTGCTGCACGCAGTACTCGATCGTCGTCACGTTCGTCCTGCTCGCGCTCGTGCTCGCCGTCCGGCCGCAGGGGCTCTTCGGGAGAGAAGGATGACGTTCGACACGAAGCAGACGACGGAGCGCGTGATCGCCGTCGGGCGCGCTCGTGGTCGTCGCGCTCGGCCCGGTCATCTTCAACGACTACTGGGTCGACGCGATCCTGACGCAGGTCTTCATCGTCGGGATCGCGGCAGCGAGCCTCATCTTCCTCGCCGCGTACGGCGGCATGATCTCGCTCGCGCAGACGGCGCTCATGGGCATCCGCCGGCTTCATGATCGGGAACATGGTCACGGTCGGCGGGGGCGGCGGCGAGTCGAAGGGGCTGACGCTCGGCTGGGATCCGACGCTCTCGCTCGTGCTCGCGCTCGTCGGGACGACGCTGCTCGGGATGCTCTTCGGCGCGGTCGCCTCGCGGAGCTTCGGGATCTACTTCCTGATGATCACGCTGACGTTCTCGGTGATCACCTTCTACTTCGTCGGCCAGGTGACGGTCGTCTCGGGCTTCTCCGGCATCGGCGGCATCAACAGCTACACGCCCGGCTTCGTCGGCGACATCGTCAACGACCGCTACCGCCTGTACTACATCGCGCTCGTGTCGCGCTCGTCGTCTACGGCCTCATCCGCTACGTCGTGCGCACGCCGTTCGGCCTCTCGCTGCAGGGGATCCGGGACGAGCACGTGCGGATGACGCTCGCTCGGCTACATCGTCCCGCTCCACCGCACGCTCGCGTTCGGCTTCGCCGCGTTCCTCGCGTCGCTGGCGGGGTCCTGCTCGTCTGGTGGCAGGGACAGATCGCTCCGGGCGACGTCGGCCTCGGCGCGACGATCGACCTGCTGATCGTCGCGGTGATCGGCGGGCTCGGGCGGGTCGAGGGCGCCTGGGTCGGCGCGCTCGCCTTCATCGTCATCAACAACTACATCCGCGACAGCTGGCTGACCGAGCTCCTCGACACGGTCAAGATCGGCGGCAGCTTCAACACCATCATCGGGGTCGTCTTCCTGCTCATCGTCGTTCTCTCGCCCGACGGGCTGATCGGGCCTCTGGGACCGCGCGTGGAGTACCGTGCGCCGACCGCGAGGCGGGTCAGGGGATCCCGGTGGCGAGATCCGTCCAGCAAGGCTGACCAAAGGAGGGATCGGTCGGAGCGTGTGCAGGCAAGTCCAGCACGATGGCAACACCACACACAACCAAGGAGGGAAAGGCGTATGAGCCGTCTCTAGCGGAGATGGAAGCTCATGCTCCCGCTCGGCGTGCTCGCGATCGCTGCCTCGGTGGCCGTCTCGACGTCGCTCGCGGCGTCGGATGCGGCGGCCGGGGAGATCAGGGTCGCGATCATGACCGACTGCAAGGGGGCGTTCGGCTTCGGCTACGAGACCGGACATCGGAGGCGCGCAGGCGGCCTTCGCGCAGTACGCCGGCGGCAAGGTGAAGAACCCGAAGAAGCCGTCGGCCGGGATGACCGGCATCAAGGCCGGAGGGAAGAACGTGCGGATCGTCGGCTACGGCTGCGGCGACGACACGGTGCCGACTGCGGTCAAGGAGACCCGGCGCCTGATGGAGCAGCTCCGGGCGGACGTCATGATCGGCCCGCTGTCGGGCGACGAGGCGGTCGTACGTCGCGCGGTACGCGAAGTCGCATCCGACGAAGACGTTCATCATCGGCACCGCCGGCTCGCAGGATCCGACTCTGCAGCTCGCACAGCCGAACGTCTTCCGCTACCACGGTGACGGCGCCCAGTGGAACGCCGGCATCGGTGAGATCGCGTACAAGCGGCTCGGGTGGCGCAACGCGGCGATCATCATGGACGACTACAGCTTCGGCTGGACGTCCGCCGCGGGCCTCATCGCCGACTTCTGCGCGATCGGCGGCAAGATCACGAAGCGGGTCTACCCGCCGCTGAACACGACCGACTACTCGTCGTACGTCCAGCAGCTGCCCGCCCCCGACTCGGTGGACGGGTACTTCTGGGTCGTCGGCGGGACCGGCACGTCCGCGAGCCTGAAGGCGTTCGAGCAGACGCTACGGGGCTCTCAAGCCGAGTCAGCACATCGGGAACCTGTTCTTCGCGTTCCTCGGCGCTGACAAGGTCGTCGCCCCGAAGGTCGTCGGCTCGTACGTCGGCGGCTTCGGCACCGGCCCCGGCCTCAAGACGAGGCAGGCGAAGGCGTACGAGGCCGTCGTCGCGAAGCACTACCCGGGCCTGAACGGCGGCAACTACGCCGACGGGTTCGTCTACAACTACTACAACGCCGCGTGGGCGCTCGTCCAGGGTCTGACCAAGTCCGGCGGTCAGCTCGGCAAGTCGCTCCAGTCGGCACTGCCGCGCACGCTCAAGCCGGGCTACCAGGTCACCAACAACGGTGTCCTCCGGCTCGACCGCGAACCGGCAGGCGATCCAGGATCAGTACCCGCTGCAGGTCGTCAAGAGCGGGAACACGATCGGGACGGCCGTCGTCGGCTACGTGCCGAACGTCGACCAGTCGTTCGGCGGCCTCTTCAAGAAGACGAGCCCGCCGCCTGGCCGCACGCAGCCGCCGTGTGTGAAGAAGAAGATGCCCTGGCAGGGCAAGATCAAGGTCGTCAAGAACGGCGTCATCACCAACCAGACCATGAAGTAGGTCGGTGACCGCAGCAGAACAGCGTGGGGGACGGACTCAGTCCGTCCCCCACACGAGCCGCCGTGCCGGCCCTCCGCTTGCGGGGGGTCGGCCGGCGCTTCGGCGGCGTGCAGGCCGTGCAGGACGTCGATCTCGACGTCCCGCACGGCCAGCGCCGCGCCATCCTCGGCCCCAACGGGGCCGGCAAGACGACGCTGTTCAACCTCGTCGCGGGAGACTTCCCGCCCACGACGGGGACGATCGAGGTGCTCGGCACCGACGTGACGACGCTGCCCCCACGGGTGCGCCCCGCGCTCGGGCTCTCCCGCAGCTACCAGAAGTCCCGTCTCTTCGGCGGGCTGTCGGTGCTCGACAACCTCTACCTCGCCCTGCGCGGCAAGCGCGGCGGCCGGCTGCGCTGGTACCGCGGCCGCGGCGACGCCGAGATCCTCGAGCGCGCGCGCCACGCGGCCGACCAGGTCGCGCTCGGCGGCGTGGCTCGACACGCCCGTCGCGATCGCTCTCGCACGGCGAGCAGCGCCAGCTCGAGGTCGCGATGGCGCAGGTCACCGACCCCGACGTGATCATGCTCGACGAGCCGGCCTCCGGGCTCTCACGCGGCGAGCGCGAGCGGCTCACCGAGCTGCTGCTCGCGATCCCGCGCGACGTGACGCTGTCCTGATCGAGCACGACATGGACGTCGCGCTCAACGTCGCCGAGTACGTGACGATGATGCACGACGGCCGCAAGATCGTCGAAGGCACCCCGGCCGAGATCCGCGCCAACGAGACGGTGCACGACCTCTACCTCGGCTCGGGGCACTACGAGTGAGCGACGCTCTTCGAGATCGAGGACCTGGACGCGTTCTACGGCCAGGCGCAGGTCCTCGAGGGCGTCAGCCTCGCGATGGGCGCCGAGGGTGTCGCCGTGATCGGGCGCAACGGCATGGGCAAGACGACGCTCTGCGCGGCGGTCATGGGGATGATGCCGCGGGCGACGCGGCTCGATCCGCTTCAAGGAGAAGGAGATCCTCGGCCGGCCCTCGTACAAGATCGCCGGCCTCGGGATCGGCTACGTCCCGCAGGGGCGGCGGCTCTTCCCGTCGCTCTCGGTCGACGAGCACCTGCGGATGCTCGCGCGCGGAACGCGCGGGAAGCGGTGGACGCCCGACGCCGTCTACGAGCTCTTCCCGCGCCTTGCCGAGCGCAAGAAGAACGGCGGCACGCAGCTCTCCGGCGGTGAGCAGCAGATGCTCGCGATCGGACGCGCGCTCCTCGGCAACCCGGAGCTCCTGATCATGGACGAGCCGTCCGAGGGGCTCGCCCCGGCGATCGTCGAAGGGCTGATCGAGACCTGCAAGACGCTCGTCGAGGAGGGGATGGCGATCCTCCTCGTGGAGCAGAACCTCGGCGTCGCGACGTCCATCGCCGAGCGGCAGCTCGTCATGGTCACGGGCCGGATCGCGGCGGAGACGACCGCGAGCGGCGCTCGTCGGCGACGCCGACGCGCAGCGCCGCTACCTCGGCGTCGAGCCACTCGCATCCTGAACCGGAGGGAGGAGCCGTGCCAACAGTCGTCCTCGTCGGAACGCTCGACACGAAGGGCCACGAGTACGCGTTCCTCGCCGACCGGATCCGCGAGCACGGCGTCGACGTCGTCCTCGTCGACGCGGGGATCGTCGGCGAGCCGCTCGCGACGCCCGACGTGACGCGCGACGAGGTCGCCGCGGCAGCCGGCGCGGACGTCGGCGCGCTCGCCGCCGCCGGCGATCGCGGGGCCGCGGTCGAGACGATGGCGCGCGGCGCGGCCGAGGTCGTGAAGCGGCTCCACGCCGAGGGCCGGCTCGACGCGATCGGCGGGCTCGGCGGCTCGGGCGGCTCGGCGCTCGTCACCCACGCGATGCGCGCAGCTCCCGATCGGCGTGCCGAAGCTGATGGTCTCGACCGTCGCGTCGGGCGACACGAGCCCGTACGTCGGCTCGGTCGACGTGACGATGATGTACTCGGTCGTCGACATCGCCGGGCGTGAACCGCGTCTCGGCGCGGATCATGGCGAACGCCGCCGGGTGCGCTCGCGGGGATGGCGGGCGCGACGGTGCCGCCGCTCGGCGACGAGAAGCCGATCGTCGTCGCGTCGATGTTCGGCGTCACGACGCGCGGCGGTGACGACCGCGCGCGAGCGGCTCGAGGAGCTCGGCTACGAGGTGCTCGTCTTCCACCAGACCGGCGCGGGCGGCGGCTCGATGGAGAAGCTGCTCGAGGCGGGCTTCGCGGTCGGCTCGCTCGACGTGACGACGACGGAGTTCTGCGACCAGGTCGCCGGCGGCGTGCTCGCGGCGGTGCCCGAGCGGCTCGAGTCGGCGGGCCGCGCGGGCATCCCGCAGGTCGTCTCGCTCGGCGCGCTCGACATGGTCAACTTCGGCCCGATGGACTCCGTGCCCGGAGCGCTACCGCGACCGGAACCTCTACGTCCACAACCCGACGATCACGCTGATGCGGACGACGCCGGAGGAGTGCCGCGAGATCGCGCGCGATCATCGCGCGGAAGCTCAACGCGGCGACCGGGCCGACCGTGCTCTTCGTGCCGCTCCGCGGCGTCTCGGCGATCGCGACCGAGGGGCAGCCGTTCCACGACCCCGACGCCGACGAGGCGCTCTTCTCGACGCTCCGCGAGCAGGTCGACGCGACCGAAGGTCGAGGTGCACGAGGTCGACGCCGACGTGAACGACCCGGAGTTCGCGCTCGCGATGGCGAACCGGCTGCACGAGCTGATCGAGGCGCGCCGGTGATGGCCGAAACGGACAGCTTGACAAGATCGGCCTCAGAGACCGGTCTTCGTCAAGGCGAACCGTGTCGGTTTCGTGCCAGTCGCTCCACAGGCTTCGGCGAGGAGGCGAGCGCGCATGACGCGGAGCGAGGCACTCGCGCGCCTGCGCGCCGAGATCGACGCCGGCCGGCCGGTCATCGGCGCCGGCGCGGGCACGGGCTCTCGGCGAAGTGCGCCGAGGCCGGCGGCACCGACCTGATCATCATCTACAACTCGGGCCGCTACCGGATGGCCGGCCGGGGATCGCTCTCCGGGCTGCTGCCGTACGGCGACGCCAACGCGATCGTCGTCGACATGGCGCGCGAGGTGCTGCCGATCGTCGAGCGACACGCCGGTGCTCGCGGGCGTCTGCGGCACGGACCCGTTCCGGCTGATGGACGTCTTCCTCGACGAGCTCCGCCGGATCGGGTTCAGCGGCGTGCAGAACTTCCCGACCGTCGGCCTGTTCGACGGCACCATCCGCCAGGGCCTCGAGGAGACGGGCATGGGCTACGGGCTCGAGGTCGACATGATCCGGCTCGCCCGCGAGAAGGACCTGCTCACGGCGCCGTACGTCTTCACCGTCGACGAGGCGGTCGCGATGGCCGAGGCGGGCGCGGACGTGCTCGTCCCGCACATGGGCCTCACGACCGGCGGCGCGATCGGCGCCGAGACGCGCGAAGACGCTCGACGACTGCGTCCCGCTGATCCAGGCGATGCACGACGCCGCGAAGCAGGTCAACCCGGAGCTGATCGTCCTCTGCCACGGCGGGCCGATCGCCGAGCCGGACGACGCCGCCTACGTCATCGCGCGGACGACCGGGATCGACGGCTTCTTCGGCGCCTCGTCGATGGAGCGGCTGCCGACCGAGGTCGCGATGACCGAGAACATGAAGCGCTTCAAGGCGATCCCGACCGCAAAGGAGCACACGTGAGTCGATTCGTGATGAACGACGAGGTCGAGACGACGACGTTCGACTGGGGCAGCGCCGGCATGCGCGGCGCGCCGACGAGCACCGGGTGCGACACGTACGTCGTGATGGACGTCGAGCTCGCGCCCGGGTTCGCGCACGCGTTCCACAAGCACCCCGAGCAGGACGAGATGATCATCGTCAAGGCGGGGCGGATCGTGCAGTGGCTCGGCGACGACCACCGCGAGCTCGGCCCCGGCGACTCGGTGCACATCGACCGCGACGTCGTCCACGGCTCGTACAACGACTTCGACGAGCCCGCACACCTCCAGGTCGTCCTCGCGCCCGCACACGGCGAGGGCGGGTACACGGCCGTCGACGTGTCGGCCGAGGAGCCCTGGTCGGGCCTGCCGCTGAGCCGCACGTGGCCGTCCTCCACACCACGACCTGGAACGACGACGGCGGCGCGCCGGTCGTCTGCGTGCACGGCGTCACCGGGCACGGCGGGCGCTTCCGGCGCCTCGCCGAGCGGCTTCGACGGCAAGCGCGTCGTCGCCGTCGACCTCCGCGGGCACGGGATGCTCCTCCGTGGGAGGCGCCGTGGACGGCCGAGACGCACCTCGCGGACCTGCTCGAGACCGCCGACGCCCACGGCATCGGCGCCGCCACCTGGATCGGGCACAGCTTCGGCGGACGGCTCGTCGCGGAGCTCGCGTCGACGACACCCCGACCGCGTCGAGCGCGCCGTCCTCCTCGATCCCGGCGATGCACGTCGAGCCCGCCGGTCGCGACCGAGCGCGCCGAGGGCCTTCGCGGCGATCTCTCGTTCGGCTCGCCGGACGAGGCGATCGACGCACGGCTCGGTGACGGCAGCCTCGTCTCGACGCCCCGCGCGACGCTCGAGGAGGAGGCCGCCGTGTTCCTCGACCAGGGCGAGGACGGCCGCTGGCGCTGGCGCTTCTCGCCCGCGGCCGTGATCGCGGCCTGGAGCGAGATGGCGTCGCCGCGCGCCGCCCTGGCCCGACTGCCCGACGCTCGTCGTGATCGGCGAGAAGTCCTGGATCCCGAACCGGGTGCCTCGACTTCCGCACCTCCAGAGCACGCCCGTGCCGGGAGGGCACAGCGTCCTCTGGGACGACCCGGACGCGACCGCCGACGCGGTCGTCGCGTTCCTCGGCTAGACGCTCAGCTCTCCGCCGCGACGAGCCGGTCGTACGCCGGCAGCGTGAGGAACTCGACGAAGTCGGGCTCGGTCGCGATCCGCTCGAAGATGGCGCGTGCGTCCGCGTAGTCCGGTCCGAGCTTCGCGATCTCCTCCTCGGTGATCCGGCGCACGTCCGCCTCGTCGATCGCGGTCGTGCCGGAGCCACTGCCAGATCTGCGACCGCGAGATCTCGGCGGTCGCCGCGTCCTCCATGAGGTTGTTGATCGCGACCGCACCCGACCCGTGCAGCCACGCCGCGAGGTACTGGATCCCGACCGAGACGTTGCTGCGGAGCCCGTCCTCGGTGACGTCGCCCGGCGTCGCGGCGACGTCCAGCAGGGCGGCCGCACGCGCCTCGACGTCGTCGCGCTGCCGCTCGATCTGGTTCGGCCGGTCGCCGAGGACGCGGTCGAACGACTCCATCGCGACCGGGACGAGGTCGGGGTGCGCGACCCAGGTCCCGTCGAAGCCCTGCGACGCCTCGCGGTCCTTGTCCTCCCGGACCTTCTCGAGCGCGACCGCATTCACCTCGGCGTCGCGACGCGACGGGATGAAGGCCGCCATGCCGCCCATCGCGTGCGCGCCGCGCCGGTGGCACGTCTTGACGAGGAGCTCGCAGTAGGCGCGCATGAACGGCACCGCCATCGTCACGGCGGCACGGTCGGGGAGCACGAACTCGGGCCGGTGCCCGAGCTTCTTGATGACGCTGAAGATGTAGTCCCAGCGGCCGGCGTTGAGCCCGGCCGAGTGCTCGCGCAGCTCGTGGAGGATCTCGTCCATCTCGAACGCGGCGAGGATCGTCTCGATCAGGACGGTCGCCTTGATCGTCCCCTGCGCGACGCCGAGCGCGCTCCTGTGCGAAGACGAAGACGTCGTTCCAGAGCCTCGCCTCGAGGTGCGACTCGAGCTTCGGGAGGTAGAAGTACCGCCCGTTGCGCCCGTGGTTCCGGAGGAAGTAGAGGCCGAAGTCGAACAGCGAGCCGGACATCGCGGCGCCGTCGACCTCGAAGTGGCGCTCCTCGAGATGCCAGCCGCGCGGGCGGACGAACAGCACGGCGACCTCGTCGTTCAACGAGTACTGCTTCTCGCCCGTGTCGAGCGAGATCGTCCGCTCGAGCGCATCCGTGAGGTTCCGCTGGCCGGAGATGCAGTTCTCCCAGGTGGGGGAGTTCGCGTCCTCGAAGTCGGCCATGAAGACCTTCGCGCCCGAGTTGAGCGCGTTGATCACCATCTTGCGGTCGACCGGGCCGGTGATCTCGACGCGACGGTCGGCGATCTCGTCCGGGAACGGCGCGATCCGCCAGTCGCCGGCGCGCACGTCGGCCGTCTCCTCGAGGAAGTCGGGCAGCTCGCCTGCGGCCAGCCGGCCGAGCCGCTCCGCGCGGCGCGCGAGAAGCTCGCGGCGCCGCTCGCCGAACTCGCGCTGGAGGTCGGTCAGGAACTCGACGGCGTCTGGGGTCAGAACGTCGTCGACGCGCATCGACGGCATTCTCAGCCGATTCGAGCCGCCGCGGCGGGATGCAGCTAGTCGTGCTCGTGGTCGCGCTCGCAGTGCTCCGGGCACGTGCACGGAGCCGACCTCGGCGCGCGTGAGGATCGGCGGCCGCGGCGCAGGCGCCGGTCGCGCTGCGCGCGGCGGGCTTGACGGGCTTCTCGCGGATCAGCGTCGTGCCGTTCATGCTGCGCTCCTCTCCTCGTGGAACTGCTGCTCCTCGGTCGAGCCGGTCAGGGCGAGGGTCGAGGACAGCCCGCCGGAGACCGCCTGCATCACCTGGTCGAAGTAGCCGGCGCCGACCTCGCGCTGGTGGCGGGTCGCCGTGTAGCCGGCCTCCTCGAGCGCGAGCTCGCGCTCCTGCACCTCGACGTACGCCGGCATCGCGTCGGCGCGGTAGCCGCGGGCGAGCTCGAACATCGAGAGGTTGAGCGCGTGGAAGCCGGCGAGGGTGATGAACTGGAAGCGGTAGCCCATCGCCGCGAGGTCGCGCTGGAACCCCGCGATCTGGCCGTCGGACAGGTGAGCCCGCCAGTTGAACGACGGCGAGCAGTTGTACGCGAGCAGCTTGCCCGGGAACCGCTCGTGGATCCGCGCGGCGAACTGCTCCGCCTCCGCCATGTCGGGCGTCGACGTCTCGCACCAGACGAGGTCGGCGTACGGGGCGTAGGCGAGGCCGCGGGCGATCGCCGCCTCGATCCCGTCGCGGACGCGGAAGAACCCCTCGGGCGTCCGCTCGCCCGTGCAGAGCTCGCGGTCGATCTCGTCGACGTCGCTCGTCAGGAGCGAGGCAGACAGGGCGTCGGTGCGGGCGACGATCAGCGTCGGCACGTCGAGCACGTCGGCCGCGAGGCGCGCGGCGACGAGCGTGCGGACGAACTGGCTCGTCGGGACGAGCACCTTGCCGCCGAGGTGGCCGCACTTCTTCTCGGACGAGAGCTGGTCCTCGAAATGGACGGCCGCGGCGCCCGCCTCGATGTACGCCTTCATGATCTCGAACGCGTTAGCGGCCCGCCGAAGCCGGCCTCGGCGTCGGCGACGATCGGCGCGAGCCAGTACCGTCTCGTCGTCGCCCTCGGCGTGCGCGATCTGGTCCGCGCGGAGCAGCGCGTTCGAGATGCGCCGCGCGAGCGCCGGCCCCGAGTTCGCGGGGTAGAGGCTCTGGTCGGGATACGTGCCGCCGACGAGGTTCGCGTCCGCGGCCACCTGCCAGCCCGACAGGTAGATCGCCTCGAGGCCCGCCTTCACCATCTGCACCGCCTGACCGCCGGTCATCGCGCCGAGCGCGGGAACCCAGTCACGCGTGTCCAGCAGGTGTCGGAGCCGCTCGGCGCCGAGGCGCGCGAGCGTGTGCTCGATCCGCACCGAGCCGCGCAGGCGCTCGACGTCCTCGGTGCTGTACGGGCGGGTGACGGTGTCGGTCATGCGCGTCCTTTCGGATCCAAGATTGACGTTATTGGATCCTAGATGAACGATTGTGCGCCTGCAAGGGGCTATTCTCACTATTTTCGGATCCCAAACGGCTAATCAGGGATGCGGTTTGTACACTCGGCGCCGTGAGCACCGTCTCCACCAAGGCCGACGACATCGCCCGCGAGCTCGAGGACGAGATCGTCTCGGGGGTCGATCCCGCCGGGCACCGTCCTGCGGCAGGAGACGCTCTCCGAGCGGTTCGAGGTCAGCCGCACCCCGGTGCGCGAGGCGCTCCGCCGGCTCGCCGCCCTCGGTCTCGTCTCGTTCGAGCCCAACCGCGGCGTTCGCGTCCGCTCGATCTCCGCGCACGAGCTCCGCGAGGCGTTCCTCGTCCGTGCCGAGCTCGAGGCGCTCGCGACCGAGGTCGCGACGCCGAAGATGACCCCGGACGACCTCGCCGAGCTCGACGCGATGGAGCGGCGGTTCGGCGAGCTCACGCTCGAGCTCCGCGCGCAGGCGCGGAGCGGGGCGCCGCGCGACGCGACGCTCTTCGTCGAGTGGATGCAGGCGAACTACGCCTTCCACGACGTGATCTACCGCGTCGCCGAGATGCCGCTCGTCGAGCGCATCGCGAAGGGCGCGCGCCGGACGTTCATCGGCGACCGGGTGTGGCAGGCACGCGCCGAGCTCGACGAGCTCTACGCGAAGAACGACCTCCAGCACCGCGCCATCCGCGAGGCGATCGGGCCGGCAGCGCCGCGGCCGCACGCGTCCTCGCGCGCGAGCACGTGCTCTCGTCGAACCGGCTCATCGAGGTCGTGCTCGAGACGCTCGGGGCGTCGGGCCGCGAGCCCGGCTGGGGCGCGTGACGTGGGGGAACCCATGGTTCCCCCGAGCCCCCTCCTTCCGGTCGTAGGAACGCCTGCCCGCGCTTGGCCTCCCGCGCGGCAAAGCCGCCCTCCGGCCGCGACGGGTGCTCTCCAATGACGCCCTGAGCTAGAACGCGCCGTACCGCTCGAACGCCTCGAGCGGCGTCATCCCGTCGCGAACCGCGTCGCGGACGAGGTTCTCGGTCCCGACCTTCGCCTCCGCCGCCGCGAGGACCGCTCGGCGCCCGCCGCGGGAACGACGACGACGCCGTCCTCGTCGCCGACGACCCAGTCGCCCGGGTCGATGCCGGACCGTGCCGATCGTGATCGGCTCCTGGGTCGCCGTCACCTCCCAGCGCCAGGTCGAGTCCTCGGGGGTCACGAAGCGGGAGAAGACCGGGAAGCCGAGCGTCTCGATCAGCCGGACGTCGCGGCAGCCGCCGTCGATCACGCAGCCGGCGACGCCGCGTGCTGCGAGCGAGGTCGCGGACAGCTCGCCGAAGTGGGCCGAGCGGTCGTGGTTGCACTGGTAGACCGCGACCTGCCCCGCGGGCACGTCGCCGAGCATCGCGAGCGTCTTGCGGATCGCGGCGTCCCAGTCGCCGTGCTCGGACGGCCGGCCCTCGACCGTGAACGCCTCGCCCGCGAGTCGCATGCCAGCCGCGAGCGCGCCGATCGACGCAGGCAGCGCCTGCTCGCGGAGCCCGAGGTCGTCCATGACGTCGACGAGCGCCGCGGTCGGCACCGTTGCAAATCGCTCCCGCACGGCGCGGAACCTTATCCCGCCCGGACGAGGCGGTCGGCCTCGACGTCTGTGAGGCGGGTCACCGCGCCACCGGGGTAGCGGACGACGACCTCGCGGACGCGCGTCTCCTCACCGAGCCCGAAGTGGAGCCGCGGGTCCTCGGACGAGAGATAGCTGGAGCCCGCGCGTGCCTCGCGCACCAGGCGGCGGCCGTCGGCGAGCACCACGGTCACGCGCGCTCCGGGCGCGAACCGCGGCAGCGCCACCTCGAGCCAGTGGCCACCTGCGCCGTCGTTCCGGAGGAGCTGGAGCCGCCCGCCGATCGAGCCGACGGCGAGGTCGAGGTCGCCGTCGTTGTCGAAGTCGGCGGCCGCGAGACCGCGGCCGTTGCGGGGGGCGACGGCACCCGACCCGGAGCGGCCGCACGTCGCCGTTCGCCGTGCTCACGACCTGGAGGCGCTCGGCGTTCTCGACGAGGTTCGTCACGGGGATCGCGCCGTTCGCGAGCGCGAGCTCCAGGCGTCCGTCGAGATCGAGGTCGGCCCACGTCGCGCCCCAGCCCGTGAGCGCTGGCCGAGGCGCGGCGGGAAGTCCGGTCGCGCGTCTGCGAACGGCCCGGCCGCGCGGCTCCGTACGCGGCGTGGAGCTGGCCGCGGGAGTTCGTCACGAAGAGGTCGTCGAGGCCGTCGCCCGAGTAGTCGCCCGCGGCGACGCCCATCCCGGCGTTCGGGTCGTCGACCCGCTCCGCCTCCCTCGCTCGAGAAGACGGAACCCGAGCGGGCAGCCGGAGCAGGGGACGTTGAGTAGAGCCGGTTCGGGTCGAGGTCGTTGGCGACGTAGAGGTCGAGGCGGCCGTCGCGGTCGACGTCGACGAACGACGCCCCGAGACCGTGGTCGATCCCCGCGGCTCGAGCCCGGCCGCGCGACCGACCTCGCGGAAGGTCGGATGGGCACCGAGTCGCCGTTGTTGAGGTACAGCAGGTCGGGGGCGGCGGCGTGGTTGGCCGGGAAGCCCGACTCCGAGCCCGGGATCTCGGTGTTGGCGTCCGTGTAGCCCGCCACGAAGACGTCCATCCGGCCGTCGCCGTTCACGTCCGCGACGGCGGCGCCCGTGTGCCAGCCGTGCGTTCGAATCCCGGCCTCCAGGCGCCCTCCGTGAACGTCCCGTCGCCGTTGTTCCAGAGCAGCGCGTCGTAGGCGTCGCGCTCCGCGTCGTACCCGGCCGTGGTCACGAACAGGTCGGTCGTGCCGTTGCCGTCGAGGTCGCCGGCGACGCACCCGCTGCCACGCACGGCGAGACCCGCCCCGGTCGACGCGGTACGTCCTGGAACCGCCCCTTCACGTTGCGGAACAGGCGGCTGCGCGGCAGCCCGCCGGAGCCTCCCAGTCGGGGATGTCGCTCTCGGCGTAGCGCGTTGACGGCGTAGAGGTCGAGCCAGCCGTCGCGGTCGTAGTCGAGCCAGCAGACGCCGCCGCCCATCATCGCGGTCTCGTCGCCCGAGACGCCGGACCGGAACGCGCCGTGCCGGAAGTCGAGGCCGACGCTCGCGGCGACGTCGGTCAGCGTGAACGATGCGCGCACGGCCGGCGCCGGCGCGCCGGCGCCGGGCGCACCGCGAACCGCGCGATGAGGTATCGACCGCCGTGCTCGACCATCTCGAACGTCCGCTCGATCTCGCCCGGCTCGCCGCTGCGCACCGGCTCGCCGCCCGACGCGCCGTACGTCGTCGTGCGCGTCGTACCGTGGAGCGTCGCGACGACGAGCGGCGGCCCCTGTCCCTCGCCGGGCTCGAGCCGAAGGCGGATGCGTTCGGGTCGTACGTCGGGACCTCGACCGTCGCCGCCGCGCGACGCGTCGATGCTGCTCCAGAGGTCGGCGAGCCAGCTCCCGTCGCCGCGCGGCTCGCCCGGCACGGTCGCGTGTGCGCAGTGCCTCGGCCGCGACCTCGAGGTCGGTCACGAGGTCGCGCGGCGATCCGCCGCGCGGTCCTCCGGTCGACGGGCGCCAGCCCGGCGAGGAGGCGACGGTGACCTGGACGCGCGAGCCGTGTCGGGCGGGGCCGCGAGCGCGGCCTCCGGACGCGCCGGCAGCCCGGCGAGCACGAGGAGCGCGCCGGCCGCGGCCGCGGCGAGCGCTGCGCCTCCCGCGCGGCGCGGCGCGTCGCCGCGCCGCGAGCCCAGCGCCGCGCCCGCTCCGCACGGCCCACGGCCATCAGGAGGAGCAGCGGTCGCGCGGCGCACACGAGGGCGAGCGCGCCGAGCAGCGCGACCTTGTGCGCGAACTCGGTCGTCCACGGCGCCATCAGGAGCGCCGCGAGGAACCCGACCGAGACCGCGTAGACCCGCCGGCCCGCGTCGCTCGTCGGGATCGTCCGCGGGTCGGTGATCATGAAGAAGAGGAAGACGAGGATCTCGGGCGAGGTGACGAGCAGCCACCAGAGCTCCAGCCCGCCGATCGGGCCGAGGTGCCAGGCGGCCGTCATCTCGTGCCCGCTGGCGGCGAGGACCCCGATCCCGGCGGCGAACGTCAGCCAGAACCCGACCGCGATCGCCACGAGCCGGAGCCGGCGCAGGATCGCGAGCCCGCCGCCGACGATGAGGACGAGCGCCAGCGCGAGCCACACCGACATCGGCCCCCACCAGAACGGCGAGCGGGTCGGCGCGCTCGGGCCCGATGAGCAGGAAGCAGATGACGAGCCCGAAGTTCGACGGGTTGAAGATGTGGCGCGCCGCGGAACACGATGACGTACTTCGAGAGCAGGGCGACGGCGGCCGTCCCGGCGAAGATCCACCAGCCGTTCATGCTCCACCAGTCGCCGTGCTCGGTGCCCGGGACGCGGAGCACGAACGCGACGCCGTTCCCGGTCAGGAGGGCGCTCGCCGGCCACATCAGCACCCGCTGGCGACGGAAGGCGATCGCGACCTCGAGGACGGCGCACGTCAGCAGCGAGACGAGGATCTGCGCGATCGAGAGGTCGAAGTCGAACGTCGTCTGCCCGAGGACCTGCAGCGTGACGATCACGCGCCGCGAGGTGGAGCCGCGGGTCGCGGATCGTCGGCAGCAGCACGGGGTACGCGGTGCCGCGGATGTGCACCGTCGGCCTGCCGCCGCGGCGACGCAGCGTCATCGGGCGACCATGGTACGCGCGGGATCGCGCGTTACGGGGCCCAGAACTCCTCGAACGCGGCGGGATCGCAGGGGAGCGCGAGGACGTGCCGCACGAGGCCGTCCTCGATCCGGAAGAGGAGCACCTGGTCGATGTCGAGCGCTCGGCCGTTCCGGCTGCCGAATGCGCGGTAGAGCGCCGCGGCGCGATCGTCGGAGGCCAGCACGTCGATCAGCCGGGAGCCGTACGTGCCTCCGGTCTCCTTCGGCAGCCGGGCGAGGAAGCGGAAGATCTGGTCGCGACCCGTGAACGTGCCCGCCATGATGCCGTCGCCCGGGACGACCCATGTCGCATCCTCCGCGAACAGCCCGCGGAGCGCGAAGCCCTGCTTGCGGGCGAAGGCGTCGAAGATCCGCCGGACGAGCTCGGCGTTCTCAGCGCTCGGAACGGCTCCGCTCCCACGCGTCGATCAGACCCTCGACATGCCGGCGCTGCGCCTCGGTGAAGTCGAACCGCGCGAGCAGGCGCCGCGCCTCGGCCGGGTCGTCGTTCGCGACGGCGGCCTCGAGGTGCTCCCGCAGCGGCGTCGGCTGGCGGAGCTGGCGCCGGAGCCACCGGAGGAGGCTGACGCCCGCCTGGTCCATCGCGTCACCACAGGTCTAGGCTACTTCCATGGATGCGTACCTCGCCATCGCGAGCCGCCGCGACGAGCGCCGCTACCGTCCCGACCCGCTGCCGGACGACGTCGTCGAGCGCATCCTCGATGCGGGCCGGCTCTCCGGGTCGGCGTCGAACCGCCAGCCGTGGACGTTCGTCGTCCCGTCGTCGCCGGCGCGCCTCGAGCGCACTCGCGGGACGGTCTTCGAGCCGGGCAACATCCACGGCGCGGGCTTGTCGTCGCGATCGTCGTGCAGGGAAGGGGCCCGTGCGTTCGACGCCGGCCGCGCGGCGCAGAACATGCTGCTCGCCGCCTGGAACGAGGGTGTCTCGTCGTGCCCGAACGGCCTCGGTGACGCCGAGGGCCCCCATGCCGCTCTCGAGCTCGCGGACGACGAGGACGTTGCGATCGTGCTCTCGTTCGGGCTGCCCGAGAAGCCGCGCGACGTCGCTGCGCGAAGCGCCGAGGAGTGGAGCGCCCGCGCGAACCGCAAACCCCTGGCCGAGCTCGTCCGCCGACTGGATTGAGAGCCGGCGTCGACCTCGGGGGGACGAAGATCCAGGCGGTCGTCGTCGGCGACCGCGGCGCACGCGTGCTCGGCGCTGCGCGGCGAGACACGCCGACGCGCGGCGGCCCGAGGCGGTCGCGACGGAGATCGCGCAGCGGTCCGCGACGCGGCGGCGGCCGCCGGCGTCGACCCGTCGGGCCTGGCCGGCGTGGGAATCGGGGCGCCGGGCAGCATCGACGCTTCCACCGGGTCGGTGCTCCAGGTCGCGAACGTCGAGGGGCTCGACCGGCCGTTCCCTCTCGCGCCCGCCGTCGCGGCCGCGCTCGGAACGCCCGCGATGCTCGGCAACGACGTCACCGTCGCCGTGGAGGCAGAGCGCCGGCTCGGCGCGGGTCGCGGGCTGCGGTCGTTCCTCGGCGTCTTCTGGGGCACCGGCGTCGGCGGCGGCCTCGTCGTCGACGGCCGCCTCCTCACGGGCGAGGCTCCGCGGGCGAGATCGGGCACATGTGCGCGAAGCCGGGCGGGAGACGGTGCAACTGCGGCCTGCGCGGCTGCGTCGAGGCGTACGCCGGCGAGGACCGCTCGAGGATCGAGCGCAGGAAGGAGTCCCGGAAGCGGAAGACGGTGCTCTTCGACCTGCAGCGCAAGCGCGGGCGCGACCGGCTGACGAGCGGGGTGTGGTTGCGAGCGCTCGACGCGGGCGACGAGGTCGCCCGCGATCTGCTCGGCGAGGCGGTCGAGGCGCTGGGCGTCGGCATCGGCTCGGCCGTGACGCTGCTCGACGTCGAGGCGGTGGTCCTCGGCGGCGGCCTCGGCGAGCGGCTCGGCCCGCGGTGGCTCGGCCGGATCGAGCGCGCGGCCCGCGCGCACACGTTCTTCCGCGACCCGCCGGAGTACCGCCTCGCCGAGCTCGGCGATCTCGGCGGCGCGATCGGCGCGAGCCTGCTTGTCCGATGAGAGCGGTGCTCGTCACCGGCGCGGCACGCGGGCTGGGCGCCGCCATCGTCGAGCGACTCGAGGCCGAGGGCTTCGCGGTCGTCGGAGCGGATCTCGCGAACGCGACCTCGCGCTCGACGTCCACGAGCCGGCCGCCTGGGATGCGGCGGCGCGTGCGCTCGAAGCGGCGGGGGAGCCGTGGGCGCTCATCAACTGCGCAGCACGGACAATCGTCCGCGACCTCTACGAGATCGAGCCGGAGGAGTGGGACGACGTGCTCGCGACGAACCTCCGAGGGCCGTTCCTCGGCATCCGCGCGATCGGGCCGTTGCTATCGGCGCGGAGGGCGGGCGCATCGTGAACGTCTCGTCGGACTCGGCGTTCAAGGGGCGTGGGGTGGTCGGCGCGCACTACGCGGCTTCGAAGGCGGCGGTCATCTCGCTCACCCGCCGCGCGGCGGCGAAGCTCGCCCCGTCCGGCGTCACGGTCAACGTGGTCGTGCCCGGGACGATCGACGGGGAGACGGTGCGGGAGCTGGCGGGCGACCAGCTCGACGCGCTCGCCGCCGAGGCGGCCCTCGGACGGCTTGCGGCGCCGCAGGAGATCGCCGCGCTCGTCGCCTGGCTCCTGTCCGGCGAGGCGTCCTACGTCACCGGCTCGGTGCTCGTCGCCGACGGCGGCGCGAGCCTCTAGCCGTCGTCCGGCTCGCCCGTGTCGACCACCCCGCGCACGAGCGAGACCGCCTCGTCGAGCGTCAGCCGCCTGCCCCGCTCCATGAGCTCGTCGAGGTCGACGAGCGGAGCGGCGCGCTCGCGCACCCGGCGCAGGCGCTCGGCTTCCTCGGCCTGGGGTGTGCCGAGCGAGCCGAACTGCTCATCGAACGCGCCGCAGAGCACCGCAGCCTCCTCGGTCGCGCCGCGCTCGAGCGCGATCTGGGCGGCGATTCCGAGCGCGTAGCGCAGCCCTCGCGGTACCCAAGCCGCTCCGACGCGTCGAGCGATCGGCGAAGGTGGCGGGATGCGGCCTCCAGATCACCGTTCCGGAGCTCGACGCTACGCCATGTTGAGCGTTCGAGACCGCGAGCGCCGTCGTGTCGCCGCTCCGCTCCTACAGCTCGAGCGCCTCGAGCGGATGCCTCGCGGGCCTTCTGGGCTCACCGAGTCGCCTGGTACGACGACCGCGAGGTTGGCGAGCATCGGTCGCGTATCCCGCGGGGTCGTCGCGTCCGACGAGCCTCGCGAGGCCGCCTCGTACAGCGCCACTGTGCCTCGGCATGTCCCCCTCGCGCGCGCCCACGCGCCGAGCTCGAAGTTCGCGCGCGCGATCTCGCGAGGCTCCCCGAACGCCTCGATGAGCGGAAGCGCCTCGGTCCAGAGCTCGCGCGACCGCTTGTAGTCACCGCCGGTGAACGCCATCATGCCCGCCTCGCCGAGCGTCCGTGCCCGGAGCCCGGGTCGACCCGGTCCGAGCAGCTCCACTGCCGCCTCCAGCCGACGGCGCCCCTCCACGACGTACCCGCGCACGCGCCAGAAGTACCGCAGCGCGTTCGCGAGGCGGAGCTCACGCTCGACGTCGCCGTCGTGCGCGCATGTCAGAGCCGCGCGGTAGTTGTCGTGCTCGAGCTCGATCCGCTCGAGCCACGCGGCGTCGTGTTCCCGCGCCAGTACAGCCCTCGCCTTCGACCTGTGCAGGAACCACTCGAGATGGCGGTCGCGCAGCCGCGCTCCTCGCCCGACCGTCGCGAGAAGCTCGGTCGAGTACTCGCGCACGGTCTCGAGCATGCGAAGCGCGGCTCGGGACCGCGGGCCCGCCGGTCGCGTCACGAGCGCGGCATCCAGCAGATCGTCGAGCGCGGGGGCACGTCGACTGCCTCGCCGCGACCGCCTCGACGGCGTCGAGCGTCCCACCGCCGCTGAACGCCCCGAGCGCGCCGAACACCGCGCGAGCGCTCGTCGTCGAGCAGCGGACGCTCCAGTCGATCGTCGCGCGCAGCGAGCGTTGGCGCTCCGGGAGATCGCGGGCGCCTCGTGCGAGCAAGACGAGCAGCTCGCCGAGGCGGTCGGCGTCCTTCCGCGCCGAGCGTCCGCACCCGAGCCGCCGCGAGCTCGAGCGCGCAGCGGGAGCCCGTCGAGCGCGCTGCAGATGCGGGCGATCGCGCCGGCGTTCTCCTCGGTGATCGCGAAGTGCGGATCGGCACGCTTTTCCACGCGCTCGACGTAGAGGCGGACGGCCGCGACGTGCCCGATGCCCTGAGTGGTATCCGCGCCGATTCGCGGACGGCGAGCGGATGCACCGCGTACTCGCGCTCGCGCGTGATACGCAGCGGCGCTCGGCTCGTCGCGATCATCGTCGAACTCGCGGAGGAGCGACAGGAGCCGGCCGAGATCGACTGCAGCGTCGAGCACCTGCTCGAGGTTGTCGAGCACGAGCAGCGATCGGCTGCTACCCAGCGTCGGCGCGATCGTCGCCACCGGGTCCTCGCCGGGCGACTCGCTGAGCGCCGAGCACGTCGCGACCGTCGGGACGACGAGCGCCGGATCTGCGACGGCCGAGAGGTCGACGAAGACCGCCCGGCCCTCGGAGACGATTCCCGCGCGGCCGCGAGCGCGAGGCGAGTCTTGCCCGTTCCGCCCGGCCCGGTGAGCGTCACGAGCCGCGTGTCCGGTCGTTCCAGGAGGCCGTACGGCTGCGAGCTCGAGGCTCACGGCCGACGATTGGCGACGTCTCGAGCGGAAGCTCGTCCGACGGGGCTGGCGAGCCGGCGGCGCAGGTCGAGCGCCGGATCCTGCCGGAGGATCTGCTGCTCGAGCGTGCGGAGCTCGGCAGAGGGCTCGAGCCCGAGCTCGTCGAGGGCAGCACGCGCGTCGCGGTACGCGGCGAGCGCGTCTGCCTGACGGCCCGCACGGTAGAGGGCGAGCATCTGCTGGGCGCGAAGGCGCTCGCGATGCGGATGCGCCGCGACGAGCGCCTCGAGCTCTGCGGCGAGCGAGTCGTGCCGTCCGGCGACGAGATCTGCGGCGATCCGGGCCTCGAGCGCGCCGAGTCGCGCTTCCTCGAGCCGCGCCGCCTCCGGCCTGGGCGAACGGCTCGTAGGCGACGTCGGCCAGCGCCGGCCCGCGCCAGAGCGCGAGTGCCTCGCCGCGGCTGCCCGCGGCAACGAGCTGCTCGAAGCGCTCGACGTCGAGCTCGCCCTCCTCGACGCGCAGCATGTAGCCCGGTGCGCGGGTCACGATCCGGTCGGCGCCGAGCGCGTCTCGCAGCGCGTGGACATGTACCTGGAGCGCGTTCGCGCGCTGGCGGGAGGCGCGTCTCCCCAGATCCCGTCGATCAGCCGGTCGGTCGAGACCGCCTGGTTGGGATGGAGCAGCAGGAGCGCGAGCAGCGCCCGCGGACGAGCGCCACCGAGCGAGACCTCGGCCCCGTCGTCACCCCGGACCTCCAGCGGGCCAAGCAGCCTGAACTCCATGCCCTCAGGTTCCTCGAGGAATGCTCTGGGCATCGGGATCGCCGGTCGAACGCGCCGAGACGTTCGAGTGCGAGCCGCGCTGCCTCTTCCTGCCCCAGCATCAGGCCCGCGTCGTAGTGGGCATCGGACCTCGGCGTCGGGCATGACCGCGCGGATCTTCGCGAGAACGGGCTCGAAGTAGTCCTCGCGCTCCATCTCGAATCGATCGACGCCCATGAGCCGCAGGGTCGCCTCCGCAGCTCCGAGCAGGCACGCCGCGGTGTCGTGGTCGCCGAAGGCAGCGAGCGTCGCAGCCGCGACGAACGAGGTTCGGCGCCAGGCTCTCCAGATCGCCCAGCTCGCCCGCCGACGGGGAGCGACTGACGGAGGAGGTGAGCAGCAGCGACGTGCTCGCCCCGTCTCTGCTCGATGTCTGCGAGGACAACGCGTGCGAAGCCGGCGCCTCGAGTGTTGCCGCGCGACGAACGGAGCTCGACGGCTTCGACGGCCGCGGCGCGTGCGCGCTCGAGATCGCCTAGCCGGCGGCCCGACTCGGCCGTCGCCATCAGTGCGATCCCGAGGATGTCGAGCTCACCGCCGTCGCGTAGCGCCGGCGCAGCGCGCTCGCAGAGCGTGAGCGAGCGTTCGGGATCACCGCTGGCGTTCGCGATCGACGCGAGCTGGACCAGGGCCTTCGCCTCGAGCAGTCGCTCGTCGACCGCGGCGTACGAGGTTGCAGCTCGCTCGGCGTGCGAGCCCGCGCGACGCAGGTCGCCGCGGATCAACTCGATCACCGACGCGCCCAGCAACGCGTTTGCTGCTTCCAGCCGAGGAACTCGCGGGTCGTCCGAGGCGGTTGCCACATCGAGATGGTGATGCGCGTCCTCGACGTACCCCCGCCATCGCCAGTAGCGCCAGATCACCGCGAGAAGCTGAAACTCGGGCTCCACCGCGCTCGTCGCAGTTGCGTGGCGGAGCAGCCGCCACGACGTCGGGATAGATCGCGTCGACGATCGCGAGGTCGCCGCGATCGTTCGGGTCATCGCGTCGTGACGCGTCCCAGCGACTGACGGTGTCGACGACGTCGGCGAGGTGCCTGTCGCGCGTCTCGGACTCGGCCCCGCTCGCTCCGAGGTCGGCGACCGCGTAGTCCGAATCGTCTCGAGCATCCGAAAGCGTGGCTCGCCCGAGGAATCTGGCTCCGAAATGACGAGAGAGGCGTCGAGGAGCGCCTCCATCGCCCCCGGCACGTCCGCGACGACGTCGCCGACGACACGTTCGATCGACGCGAGCGACGCAGGCGCCGCGAAGACGCCGACGGCTCCGAACGCGGCGCGGGCAGGCTCGTCGAGCAGGCGGACGCTCCACTCGATCGTCGCCCGGAGCGATCGCTGGCGCTCCGCGAGGTCGGGGGCGCGACGCGTGAGCAGCGCCAGCCGCTCGCCGATGCGCTGAGCCATGCCGTCAGGCCCGAGAACGCGGATCCGCGCAGCCGCGAGTTCGATCGCGAGGGGGAGTCCGTCCAACGCGCGGCAGATCCGCGCGATTGCCGCTGCGTTGTCGTCGCTGAGCTCGAAGCCGGGCATCACGGCCTCCGCACGCTGAACGAACAAGCGGCACCGATTCCACGCCCTCGAGCGCGGCGACCGTGATCGCGTGCTGCTCCGGGATCCGCAGCGGCGCGACCTGGTACTCGTGCTCTACCGTCAAATGCAGCGGCGCTCGACTCGTGACGAGCACGCGAAGCGCCGGCCCGCAGCGGAGCAGCCTGCCCACGAGCTCTGCCGCGCCGAGGAGATGCTCGAAGTTGTCGATCACGATGAGTCGATCGAGGTCGGCGACGGACTCCGTGAGCGTCTCCTCGACCGCTCGCCCGGGTTCCTCCTCGATCTCGAGCGCCTTCGCGATCGACGTGGCGACCAGCCCGGTCTCCGTGACGGGGCCAAGCTCGACGACGACGGCGTCGGCACCGGCGAGCGTTCGAGCCACCGCGAGCGCGAGGCTCGTCTTCCCCGTGCCGCCGGCGCCCGTCAGCGTCACGAGCCGCGTGTCGTCACGTTCCAGCAAGGCGCAGATTGCTGCGACCTCGAGCGCTCGCCCCACGAGCTTCGTATCGGGTGACGGCCCGTCGACGGAGGAACCTCGCGCGGGACGCGGGGGAACGAGCACCGGATCCTGGCGGAGGATCTGCTGTTCGAGGGCGCGCAGCTCGGCGGACGGCTCGAGACCGAGCTCATCCAGTGCCGTGCGTGCGTCGCGGTAGGCGGCGAGGCGCGTCGGCCTGCCGGCCGGAGCGGTAGAGGGCGAGCATCTGCTGGGCGCGGAGCCGTCTCGCGGTGGGGATGGTCGGCGACGAGCGCGTCGAGCTCGGCGGTGAGCGTCGCGTGGCGGCCGTCCGCGAGATCGAGGTCGATGCGTGCCTCGAGCGTGCTGAGCCGGGCGTCGTCGAGGCGTGCGGCCTCGGCGCGGGCGAAGGACTCGTTCGCGAGGTCGGCGAGCGCGGGGCCGCGCCAGAGCGCGAGCGCGCGGCGGGGCTCGTGGCCGGCGGCCAGCTGCTCGAAGCGCTGGGCGTCGAGCTCGCCGTCCTCGACGCGGAGGAGGTAACCGGGCGGGCGGGTCAGGATCCGGTCGGCGCCGAGTGCGCCGCGGAGGGCGTGCACGTGCACCTGGAGCGCGTTGGCTGCGCTCGCCGGTGGCGTCTCGCCCCAGATCCGGTCGATCAGCCGTTCGGTCGAGACCACCTCGTTGGGATGCAGCAGGAGCTGCGCGAGCAGAGCGCGAGGCCGCGGGCCACCGAGCGGCAGCGCTGCGCCATCGTCGTCGACGACCTCGAGCGGCCCCAGCAGGCGGAAGTCCATGTGCTCAGCCTTCCGCAGCGTCGAGGGCCATGGCAAGTGCGACGGCCGCCTCGACGCCGAGCGCCATGCCCCGCTCGATGGCGGCGTCGGCGTCGTCGAGCGTCTCGCGCAGCGTCGCGACGACACGCGCCTGGCGGGCCGCCTCCGGCGTGTGGGGTGTCACGCCGAGCCGCTCGAAGTTCTCACGGCATGCTCCGATCAGCAGCGCGCCGTCCTCCCGTGCTCCCGCGACGACGGCGAGGTCGGCGGCGACGCCGAGCGCGTACCCGGTGACCTCGACGAAGCCGACCTCCGCAGCGACGGTGAAGCACTCGACGAGGCGACGATGCGACTCCGCGATGTCTCCCTGGGCGAGCGCGACGCTCGCGAGCGTGAGGCTCATGTACGCGACACCGTCTCGGTCGCCGCTGCGCCGCTGCGCCTCGAGCACGCGGTGTGCAGTCTCCCGCGCCCGACCGAGGTCGCCGGACTGCTCGTAGGCCTCGGCGAGGTTGCCCAGGCAGATGAGCTGGATGAACTCCTCGCCGGACAGCATCTCCACGGCGGTCTCGCTGTGCTCGATTCCGGCCCGAGGGTCGCCCACGGCGTTCGCCAGCGCGCCGAGCTCGGCGTAGGCGCGTCCGACCTCGATCGTGTCGCCGAGCTCGGCGTACGCCTCCAGCGCCGAGAGGAACAGTGTCCGCGCACCTTCGAAGTCCCCCGTCACCAGCCGCATGACCGCCGCCTCCCGCTGGAGCCGCGCGAGCAGTCGAGGCTCGATGTCCGAGGCGTGCTCGAGCGCCTCCTCCAGTCGCCGCTTCCCCTCGATTCCGTGACCGCGCACGCGCCAGTAGTGGCGCATCGAGCTCGCCAGCTGTGCTTCGCCGACGACGTCGCCGGTCCCGCGCGCGAAGTCGAGGGCGGCGCGGACGTTCGCGAGCTCCGGCTCGACGCGGTCGAGCCAGGGTGTTCCGCGCGTCCAGTAGCGCGGCTCGTCGTCGTCTGCGAGCGCGATGCACCACCAGAGCTGTCGCCGCCGGATCTCGTGGCCGGGCTCGTCTCGGTCGAGCTCTGCCGTCGCGTAGGCCCTGATCGTCTCGAGCATCCCGAACCGCGGCTCGCCGCCTGCGAACGTCGACGTGACGAGGCTCGCGTCGAGGAGGACGTCGAGCGCCGCCGCGACGTCGGTGCCGGGCTCCGCGACGGCTTCGAGCGCCGTGAGAGTCGCGCCGCCCGGGAACGCCGCAAGCGCCGTCAGCACCCGTTGCGCAGGTGGGTCGAGCAGGCGGACGCTCCACTCGATCGTCGCCTGCAGCGAACGCTGGCGCTCGGGAAGGTCCGGCGCCGACCGCCGGAGGAGGGACAGCGCCTCGCCCAGCCGATCGATCGTCCCTTCGACGCCGAGCACGCGAACGCGCGCGGCAGCGAGCTCGATCGCGAGCGGAAGCCCGTCGAGCGCCCGCGTGATCCGGACGACCGCGAGGGCGTTCTCATCCGTCAGCTCGAAGTCGGGCGCGACCTGCGCGGCCCGTTCGACGTAGAGGCGGACGGCCGGTGCGGCGGCGATCGCGTCGAGCTCGTCTGCCGCCGAGCTCGGGTACGTCGAGCGGCGGCACGCGGTACTCGCGCTCGGCCGCGATGTGGAGCGGCACGCGGCTCGTCGCGAGGATCTGCAGCGTCGGCGCCGCCCCGAGCAGCTCCGCGACATCGGTGAATGCGTGCGGCAGGTGCTCGAGGTTGTCGACGAGGACGAGGTCGGCGCGCGTGCGGCGAGCGCGGCGGCGATCGTCTTCGCGGGCGAGTCGCCGGGGTCTCCTCGACTCCGAGTGCGGTGCCGATGCTCGGCAGCACGAGCGCCGGCTCCGCGACGGGCGCGAGGTCGACGAACGGCGCGCCGCCCGCCGCCGCAGGGCGAGGCTCGTCTTTCCCGTGCCGCCGGACCCCGTGAGCGTGACGAGCCGGGTATCGGGCGCTCGAGCAGCGCGGAGACCGCAGCGTGCTCGAGCTCACGTCCGACCAGCGCTGGGCCCGGCTCGCGCTCGAGCTCGGCTGACCGCCGACGGTGGCGCGAGGGCCGGGTCGTGCTCGAGGACCCGGCGTTCGAGGGCGCGGAGCTCGAGGGACGGCTCGAGGCCGAGCTCGTCCAGTAGCGGTCGCGCGTCGCCGGTAGCGCGGCGAGGGCGTCGGCCTGGCGGCCCGCGCGATAGAGCGCGACGATCCGCTGCGCCTGAGGCGCTCCCGATGCGGATGGAGTGCGACGAGGGCGTCGAGCTCCGCCGACCAGGCCGCCTCGCGTCCGGCGGCGAGATCGGCATCGATCCGGGCCTCGAGGGCCGCCAGGCGACGCTCCTCGAGCCGCGCGCGCGCCGGCCCGGGCGAACGGCTCGCCGCGCGAGGTCGGCGAGCGCCGGGCCGCGCCAGAGCGCGAGCGCGTCGTGCAGCTCGCGCGCGCGGCGACGAGCCGCTCGAACCGCTCGACGTCGAGCTCGCCGCGCTCGACACGGACGAGATATCCGGGCGGGCGGGTCACGATCCGGTCGGCGCCGAGCGCGCTGCGCAGCGCGTGGACGTGCACCTGGAGCGCGTTCTGGGCGCTTGCAGGCGGCGACTCGCCCCAGATCCCGTCGATCAGCCGGTCGGTCGAGACGACCTCGTTCGGCTGGAGGAGGAGCTGGGCAAGCAGCGCGCGCGGCCGCCGGCCGCCGATCGTCACCGGCGCGCCGTCGTCGTCGAGCACCTCCAACGGCCCCAACAAGCGGAATTCCAACGCTTAAGACCCCTCCCTCCTCCTTAAGCCGAGCTTGGGCGGATCCTAAGCGCCCTCCCCGATGGTGCGTCACGTCAAGTCCAGCCCGAACGAAGGAGAGCAACGTGATCACCACCGGCCAGACCCTCAGGAACAGCGTCACCGGCGAGACCCTCGTGTTCCGCACGACCTCCGCCGACACGAACGGCGAGCGCGTCGTCGTCGAGGCCTTCGTCGAGCCGAACGGCGCAGTCGCAGCCGCCCATGTGCACCCGGCGCAGGAGGAGCTCTTCGAGATCCTCGCCGGCGAGCTCCAGTTCCGGTCGGCAAGAACACGATCGTCGCGAAGCCCGGCGATCGGGTGCTCGTCCCCGCCGGGACGGCGCACAAGTTCGAGAACATCGGCAACGAGACCGCCCACTTCGTCTGCGAGGTCTCCCCGGCGCTCGGCTTCGAGCAGCTGATCGAGACGATGTTCTCGCTCGCCGAGGACGGCAAGGTCAACAAGAAGGGGATGCCGAACCCGCTGCGGCTCGCGGTCATCGCCCGCCACCACTTCGGTGACGTGCGGCTGCCGTTCCCGCCCGCGTGGCTCCAGCGCCTCGGCCTCGCCTTCGGTGCGCCCGCTCGGCCGCCTGCTCGGGTACACGCCGACCTACGAGCCGGCCGCCCCGAAGGCCCCCACCGCGCTCGGCGTCTAGTGCGCCGCCGCGCCAACCGCTCGTCGCTCGCCTGCTCGGCCGGCTCGTCCGGCCGAGCGGCGCGCGTCCGGCGCCTGATCCCCGCCTGACCCACACGACACCCAAGGAGACCGTTGACATGAGCATCCTCGAGAGGCCGTACGGCCTCGCCTCCCTGACCGAGAGCCTCCAGGGCTCGGTCGTCTTCCCGGATCATCCCTCGTGGGACGAGGCCCGGGAGGCCTACAACCTCGCCGTCGACCAGCAGCCGGAGGCGATCGCCTTTCCCGGCCGACGTACGCGACGTACAAGAGATCGTCCGGTACGCGGCGGCCAAGGGCTTCCGCGTCGCGCCCCAGCGGACGGGGCACAACGCGAGCCCGATCGAGTCGCTGGCCGGACGTCATCCTCCTCAAGACCGACCGGCTCGACGAGGTCACGATCGACCGCCGACGCCCTCCGCGCCCGTGTCGGCGCCGGCGTCAAGTGGGAGAAGGTCGTGCCGCGCGCCTCGAGCTCGGCCTCGCCGCCCTGCACGGTCGACGCCCGACGTCTCGATCGCCGGCTACGGGCTCGGCGGCGGGCTCGGGCTGGTACGGCCGCAAGCACGGCCTGTTCACGAACAGCATCACCGCGATCGAGCTCGTCACCGCGGACGGCGAGCTCCGCCGGGTCGACGCGGACAACGAGCCCGAGCTGTTCTGGGCGCTCCGCGGCGGCGGCGGCAACTTCGGCGTCGTCACGGCGCTCGAGTTCCGCCTCTTCCCGATCTCGGAGGTCTACGCGGGTGCCCTGTTCTTCCCGTGGGAGCGGTCCGCCGAGGTGCTCCACGCGTGGCGGGACTGGATCCGCACCATGCCCGACGAGGTCACCTCGGTCGGGCGGATCCTGCAGTTCCCTCCGATCGACGAGGTTCCCGGAGCCGATGCGCGGCAGCGCCGTTCGCGATCGTCCACGCGTACTCGCTCGGCACGGAGGCCGAGGGCATCGATCGGTTGGCGCCGCTTCGGGCGCTCGGCCCGGAGATCGACACGGTCGGGATGGTGCCGCCGGTCGAGCTCTCCGAGATGCACATGGACCCGCCCGATCCGCTGCCGTACTTCGGCGAGCATCTCGTGCTCCGCGACGCTGCCGGCCGCGGCGATCGACGACGTCGTCGCTGCCGCAGGGCCGGGGTCGGGCTCGACGCTCGCGTCGGTCGAGATCCGGCACGTGGGTGGCGCGCTCGGCCGCGGCGGCGAGGGGCACGGTGCCCTCGACAGGCTGCCGGGCGAGTTCGTCTACTTCGGCCTCGGGATGGCCTCCGACGAGCCTCGAGGATGCGGTGACGCGCCGCGACCTGCACCGGGTCACGGGCGCGCTGCGGCCCTACCGGTCCGGGAGCTACCTCAACTTCGAGGAGGAGGCGGCAGACGCCGCGAGCTTCTACGGCGAGGAGACGTACCGCCGGCTCCGCGCCGTGAAGGCCGAGGTCGACCCGGACGAGCTGTTCCTGGCGAACCACCGCGATCCCGCCCGGGGATCGGACGTGAAGACCGGCAGCCACGGTGGGCGGCGCAGACGCATCTCGCCCCCACCACACAGCGGGCGCCGCCGGTCGCCCGGTCCCGCTCGTGTGAGCCCGGTACTGCACCACCAACGGACAACACGGAGAGGAGAGTGACCTGCATGACCACGACACTCGACACCCACATCGCGCCGTCTCGCGCACGGGGGGTCCCGGACGATCTTGGACGGCTGCTCGCCCCGCTCGGCGGTCTCGGCATCGTCGCCGGGCTGATCACGCTGATGGTCTCGCCCGCGAGCGACGACACGGGGGAGACCCCCGCCGAGGTCGTCGCGTACGCGATCGTCCCACGAGGGCTGGAACGTCGCGATCCTGCTCTTCGGCCTCGCGTCGGTCGCGCTCGGCGGCACTTCGTCGCGGGGCTCCACACGCGGCTCCGCGCCGTCGCGACCGAGACGGAGTCGGCGCTCGTCCTGATCGGCGGCATCGTGTTCACGCTGTGCTTCGCGTTCTGCTGGATCCTCTGGATGGCGCCGCTCGCGACATGCCCGACGACCCGGCCCGGGCGCTCGCCCAGGCCGAGGCCTACCTCGGCCACGACGACTCGGCTGGTTCCTGCTCGGCGCCGCCGGCGTTGCGGCGGCGCCTGATGATCGTCCCCGCCTCGCTCGCCGCGATCCGGGCGGGCTGCCGGCATGGCTCGGCTGGCTCGGCGTCGTCGCCGGGCGTCGCGTCGCTGGGGACGGTCGCGTTCCTCGGCATGTTCGCCTGGATGGCCTGGATCGCAGTCGCCTCGATCGTGTTGCTGGCCGCGCGCCCGCGTAAAGCTCCGGGGGGAGGCGCGCCTGCAGCTCAGCGGGAGCGCGGCGCGGAGGAAGCGGAGGAGGTTGCCGCCGGTCACGGCGGCGACCTCCTCGCTCGCTCCAGCCGCGCGCCCGCAGTCGCCTCGAGCAGCGCGGGGTAGTGCTCGGAGCCCGTCAGCCCCTCGATCCCGAGGCCGGGCGTGAGGCCGGGCGGCATCAGGCCGTCCTTCGGCATGGGCGGCGGCGGCATCGCCTCCCAGAGCCGCGTCGTGAAGTCGCCGCCGAGGCACACGCGGTCGACGCCCATCACCGAGACGGCGTGCTCCAGGTGGTCGACGACGCCGTCGATCGTCCGCCGCTCCGGCCCGATCGCGATCGGGTGGAGCATCAGGCCGAAGAGGCCGCCCGCGTCAGCGAGCGCGCGCAGCTGGTCGTCGTCGAGGTTCCGCGGCGTCTCGTGGACGGCGCGGCAGGCGCCGTGCGAGCAGAGCACCGGCGCGCCGCCGGCGCGCTCGAGGATCTCGGCGAAGGCGCCGCGCGAGGCGTGCGCGAGGTCGAGGATCACGCCCAGCTCGACGAGCCGGTCGACGAGCTCGCGTCCGAGGCGGGACAGGCCACCGCCCTCCTCGGCGGCGCCGTCGGCGAACGCGTTGCGGCGGTTCCACGTCAGCCCCGCCATCCGGACGCCGAGCGCGTGGAAGACGTCGGCCGGCCACGTCTCGACGCCGAAGCACTCGACGCCCTCGAGCGAGAGCAGCAGGCCGATCCGCTCGCCGGACTCGACGGCGTCGAGGTCGGACGCCGTCGTCACCTGCACGACGCGGTCGGGGTTCTCGGCGACCGCGCGGTGGAACGACGCGACCATCGAGAGCGCCTCCCGCAACGAGCCCTCGGGCTGCACGACGACGTCGACGTAGACGGCGCACACCTGCAGCCCGACGCCGCCCTGCTCGAGGAGCGGAAGCCAGGTCGACGCGAACACGTTCGTCTCGCCGAGGCGGCGCTCGCGGTACGCGAGCTCGATCAGCAGGTCGACGTGCGCGTCCGCGATCACGGCGCGACGATAGTCGTCCGCGCTTGACACGCGTGCCGCTCACCACGTTAGTTTGGTCGCCCTCCATACAAAGTCGTATGGAGAAGCGCACCCATGACGCCGCGAACGATGCCGATCGCCTCGCCCGTGAGAGACCTGCGTTGACCTTCGACGCCAGGGCTCGCGCGAGTCGCGCCGACCAGACGACCGTCCGCCGGGCGAACCTCGGCGTCGTCCTGCGCCACATCGCCGCCAACGGGTCGTGCTCGCGGGCCGAGGTCGCGGCGGGCACGGGCCTCACCCGCGGCACCGTCTCGAGCCTCGTCACCGAGCTCGTCGCAGCTCGACTTCGTGCGCGAGAACGGCGAGACGCCCGCGCCGCGCGGCGTCGGGCGCCCGGGCGTCGCGCTCGCGCTGTCGGGCGTCGATGGTCGGGATCGGGCTCGAGATCAACGTCGACTACGTCGCCGTCTCGGTCGAGGACCTGACCGGCACGGTGCGCTACGAGCACCGGTCCTACGGCGACAACCGCGGCTCGGCTCCGGCTCCGGTGCTCGACCGGCTCGGAAGCGCCGCGCGTGCCGCGCTGGACGCCGCCGCCGGCGAGGGCCTGCGGCCGATCGGGATCACGGTGGCCGTGCCCGGGCTGGTCGAGGAGGCGTCGGGCACGGTGGTCTTCGCGCCGAACCTCGGCTGGCACGGGATCCCCGTCGCCGACGAGCTCCGGACGCGCCTCGGGCTGCCCGTGCTCGTCGAGAACGAGTCGAACCTCGCTGCTCTCGCCGAGCACTGGACCGGCGCCGCGATCGGGATCGACGACTTCGTCTGCGTGTTCGGCGAGGTCGGCGTCGGCGGAGGCGTCGTGCTCGGCGGCCGGCTGTTCCGCGGCACGCACGGGTTCGGCGGCGAGTTCGGCCACGTCTCCGTCGACCCCGACGGACGCCGGTGCGCCTGTGGCAGCCGCGGGTGCGTCGAGACGCTCGTCGGGCAGGAGTCGATCGCCGCCGCGGCAGGCATCTCGACGGCGGACGGTCGGACGCGCAGCCTGACCGACGAGCTCGTCCGCCGCGCGGAGGACGGCTCGAAGGAGGTCGTCGCCGCCCTGAACGACGCGGGCCGCTGGCTCGGGATCGCGCTCGCGTCGACGTTCAACGTCCTCGACCTGCAGGCCGTCGTGCTCGGCGGCTGCTTCGGCCCGCTCGCGCCCTGGCTCGTCGACGATGTCCGCCGAACCCTGGAGGAGCGCTCGCTCGCCGCCCGGTCGGGGTCCTTCGTCGTCGCTCCCGTCGGCGTTCGGGGACGGCGCCGCCGTCCGCGGCGCCGCGGCTCTCTCCCTGCGACGCGCCCTCGAAGCGCCCTGGGCCGCGCAGGCGGTGCAGGAGCCGGGCGCCGGAGAGATTCCACGTCCGTGCCCGGCAGCGCCGGGCGCGGGAAGGAGGTGGCGATCGGGCACCCCTGAGTGTCGAATCGCATGTTTGATCGAGTGCGCGTGACCGAGTAGCGTCCCGCGCTGGAGGCACGGAAGAACCTCAAAGGAGGGCACGGAGTGAAGAAGCTCAGCATTGCGATTCTGGTCACCGCTCTGGCCGTGGGTCTCATGGTCAGCGCAACGGCCGGGAGCGCGAAGTCCACGGCGACGACGGCGGACATCTGCGTCCTGCTGCCGGACCCGAAGTCGTCGGTCCGCTGGGAGACGCAGGACCGGCCGGCGCTCGTCGCCGCCTTCAAGAAGGCGAAGGTCACGTACGTCATCAACAACGCCGACGGTGACGCCCAGAAGCAGCGGTCGCAGGCCGACCAGTGCCTCGCGAACGGTGCCAAGGTCGTCATCCTCGTCTCGCTCGACGCCGGCTCGTCGCTCGCGATCGAGCGCGCAGCCGTCGCGAAGCAGGCGAAGGTGATCGAGTACGACCGTCAGGTCGGCAAGGGCTCGCCCGCGTCGATCTACATCTCGTTCGACGGCAAGGCCGTCGGCGTCCTGCAGGGCAAGGGCGTCGTCGCCGGCCTCCGGGCGACCGGGAAGTACGGTCAGAAGCCGGTCGTCGCGACGCTGAACGGCGGCGAGACGGACAACAACTCGTTCCTCTTCAAGAGCGGGTACGACTCGATCCTGAACCCGCTCTTCAACAGCGGGCACCTTCGCGAAGGGCCCGGACCAGTTCGTGCCCGGACTGGGACAACCAGAAGGCGCGGACGATCTTCGAGCAGATGCTCGTCCGGACCGGGCAACAAGATCGACGCGCGTCGCGGCGGCCAACGACGGCCTCGCCAACGCGGTCGTGACCGCCCTCAAGGCGAAGAAGCTGAAGCCGATCCCGCTGTCGGGCCAGGATGCGACGGCGCAGGGCGTGCAGAACATCATCTCGGGCTGGCAGTCGATGACCGTGTGGAAGGACACGCGGATCCTCGCGACGCGCTCGGCCGCGGCGGCGATCGCCCTGGTCGAACGGGCAGACGCCGAGCCAGACCGGGATCGTGAAGAACGGCGGCAAGAACCTGCCGGCGTTCATCATCCCGCCGGTCTCGATCACGAAGGCGAACTACAAGCAGCTGTTCAACGGCTACCTCAAGCGCAGCGAGGTCTGCCGCGGCGAGTACAGGCAGTACTGCTAGGTAGCACGTGCACCGATCGACGGAGGCGTCCCCCAGGGGCGCCCCCGTCACACTCCCGGCATGACGACGACCGCAGAGCCCACACCCACCGCCACCGCCTCGGCGACGCCGATGCTCGAGGCGCGCGGCATCCGCAAGAGCTTCGGCTCGGTCGACGCGCTGACCGACGTCGACTTCGAGGTCCGTGCGGGCGAGGTGATGGCGCTCGTCGGCGACAACGGCGCCGGCAAGTCGACGCTGATCAAGTGCATCGCCGGGCATCTACCCGCTCGACGACGGCGAGGTGCTGTTCGACGGCGAGCAGGTCTCGATCCAGCGGCCCGAAGGACGCCGCCAAGCTCGGGATCGAGGTCGTCTACCAGGACCTCGCGCTCTGCGACAACCTCGACGTCGTCCAGAACATGTACCTCGGCCGCGAGGTGCGCGACTTCCTCTTCCGGCTCCGCGAGCCCGTCATGGAGGCGCGGACGGCGGACGTCCTGAAGGGCCTCCGCGTCACGACGATCCAGCTCGATCCGCCAGCAGGTCGCGAGCCTCTCGGGCGGCCAGCGCCAGTCGGTCGCGATCGGCCGCGCGGTGATGTGGAACTCGCGCGTCGTGATCCTCGACGAGCCGACCGCCGCGCTCGGCGTCGCGCAGACCGAGCAGGTGCTCGAGCTCGTGCGCCGCCTCTCGGAGCAGGGCCTCGCGGTCGTGCTCATCTCGCACAACCTCCACGACATCTTCGAGGTCGCCGATCGGATCACGGTCCTGCGGCTCGGCCGGAACGTCGGCGTCTACGACCGCAGGACGACGACCCAGCAGGAGGTCGTCCACGCGATCACGGCCGGCGTGCCGACGAAGGTCGCCGGCATCCCCGACGCGGCACGAGCAGGCGTGACGACCGCCGATCCGCCAGGCGATCGACGCCGTACCGCCCTCGAACGCGCTCGGCGCGATCGTCCGGCGGCGCTTCGAGCTGCTCAAGGCGGGCGACGTCGGGCACGCTCCCGATCATCCTCGGGCTGATCGGCATCGTCGCGTTCTTCTACTGGAAGAACGAGAACTACCTGAGCGCCGGCAACTTCACGAACCTGATGACCCAGATGGCGGGCGTCACGACGATCGCCATCGGCGTCGTCTTCGTCCTCCTGCTCGGCGAGATCGACCTCTCGATCGGCTACGTCGCCGGCGTCGCGGGCGTGGTCGTCGCCGCAGCTCCAGATCCCCGACGAGAGCTGGCAGGTGAAGGGCGTGCTCGCGATCGCGATCGCGGTCACCGTGACGGCGCTGATCGGCTGGCCTCCAGGGCAGCTTCGTCGCGTTCATCGGCATCCCGTCGTTCGTCGTCACGCTGGCCGGGCTCCTCTTCTGGCAGGGCGTGATCCTCTACGTGATCGGCGGCGCGGGCGTGATCGTGATCGAGGACTCGACGATCAACAACGTCGCGAACTACTTCTTCTCCGACACCGCAGGGCTCCTGATCGCGGCGGTCGCGACCGCGCTCTACGCGCGTCGCACGCCTCTCCGGGGTCGTCAGCCGCCGGCGCCACGGGATCCACACCGACAACCTCGTGATCGTCGCGGCCAAGCTCGTCCTCTTCGCCGCCGTGATCTTCGGGGCCGTGATCTGGGCGAACGACGAGCGCGGCTTCCCGCTCGCCTTCCTGCTCGTGATCATCTTCCTCGTCTTCTGGACGTGGGTCGCCGAGCGGACGACCTTCGGCCGGCACGTCTACGCGGTCGGCGGGAACGCCGAGGCCGCGCGGCGGGCCGGCATCAACGTGCCGCGCGATCCGCGTCCTCGTCTTCATGATCTCCGGCCTGATGGCCGGGCTCGGCGGCGTGATCTTCGCCGCGCGCCTCAACTCGGTCGACCTCAACGCCGGCGGCGGCACGCTGCTGCTCGACGCGATCTCCGCCGCGGTGATCGGCGGCACGAGCCTCTTCGGCGGCCGCGGCCGCGTGATCAGCGCGCTGCATGGGCGCGCTCGTCATCTCGACCGTCGCCAACGGGATCGACCTGCTCGGGCTACAGCTCCGCGATCAAGTACATGGTCACGGGCGTGATCCTCCTCGCCGCCGTGACGCTCGACACGGTCTCGCGCCGCCGGCTCGATCGCGGCCGGGACGGTGAGGCGATGAAGACGAGCCTCGGGATCTGGGCCCTCGGCCCGATGGTCACGCGCTTCGTCCCGGGCGGCTACCAGCCGCAGCATCGTGGGCGAGACGACGGCCGAGCGGTCGCCGCGCGGTCGAGGGGCTCGGCGACCTGATCGACGACTACGAGTTCCACTACCCGCAGGAGCTCTCCGAGGACAACCTCGACGAGGTCCGCGACGCGCTCGACGGGCACGGCATCTACACGATCTGCACCGGCCTCCACCTCGACTCCGCGCTTCGGCCGCGGCGGCCTCTCGTCGCCCGACGCCGACGTCCGGGCCGAGGCGCTCGCCGAGGCGCGCGCGCCGCGGACTTCGCCGCCTCCGTCGGCGCCCACTGATCTGCTGGCCGGGAGTCGAGGGCTACAACTATCCGTTCCAGACGCCCTACGCCGACGTCGTGGGCGTGGTTCCTCGACGGGATCGGCGAGGCGGCGAGCGTCTGCGCAGGAGCGGGGCATCAAGCTCTTCCTCGAGCACAAGAACTCCGAGCCGGCGATGAAGATCCTGATGCGGAACATCGGGATGACGCTCCACGTGATCCACAAGCTCCGCGAGCGCGGCATCACGAACGTCCAGGTCAACATGGACTGGCAGCACCTGATCATGAACGGCGAGTGCCTCGGCGAGTACGCGGCGATGCTCGCCGCCGAGGGGCTGCTCGGCCACCAGCACGCCAACTCGGGCTGGGGCACCTTCGACGACGACAACATGGTCGGCGCGACCGCGTTCATGGAGACGCTCGAGCTCGCGGTGGAGCTCCGGCGCGCGCGGTACGGCGAGAACGGCGAGCGGCTCGGCTTCGACCTCTACCCGTACACCGAGGACGCCGTCGCCGCCGTCGCGCGGAGCGTGAAGCAGTGGAGCTTCATCTGGGACGTCTCGGGCCGGATCGACGACGCCGCGCTCCGCGAGGCCCAGTCGCGCAAGGACGCCGTCCGCGCCTACGAGCTCGTCTACGCGGCGCTCGGCGCCGAGTGAGCGCCTCAGCGCGCGAGCGCGCGCTCGAGCGCCGCGTGGCCGTTCCGGAGGACCGGCTCGCCGTGCGAGACGCAGCACCCGCGTCACCGGCAGCTCGAGCAGCGGGCGGAGAGACGTCCGCAGCTCGCCGACCGTCGTGCTCTCCGGCAGCCAGCTCCGCGGGCACAGCCGAAGGCCGCCGTCCGTCGGCGCCGAGCAGGACGTCCCCGGGCACGAGCGCGCGGTGCAGCGGCATCCAGTAGACGACCTCCGAGCTGCGCGCCGTCGCGATCGCCTCGACGCCGCGCCGGCAGCGGATCGCCCAGCCGTGAACGGCCTCCGTCGTCGGCGCTCGCCTGCGCACGGCCGCCTTCCCGCCCGACGGCGCGAGCACGCCGCGCAGCGTGCCGGCGGGCGACGCACATCCGCGCTTCGCGTGTGCCAGTAGACCGTCACGAGAACGGTGAGCGGCTTGCCCACTCGCGTCGACGAGGCCGTCGAGCGCGTCGTCCGACTCGCAGCAGCGGGTCGATCAGCACGAGGTCGTCCGCGGCCCTCGTAGGCGACCGAGCCGACGTCCTGCTTCCACTCCGGGATGGAGCGTCGTCCAGCGCCAGAGCCCCGGCCGAGCTCGCGCAGCTCCATGACCGCTGAGCCTACCCTCGTCGGTCTCGACGTCGGCACGACCGGCGTCAAGGCGATCGCCGTCTCGCCGGACGGGGCGGTGCTCGCGAGCGCGACCCGCGAGCTACCCGCTCTCGACGCCGCGGCCGGGCTGGTCCGAGCAGGACCCGGAGGACTGGTGGGCGGCCGCCGCGGACGGCGCTCGCCGAGGTGTCCGCGGGACGCTGCGGTGGCGGGGATCGGGCTCTCCGGCCAGATGCACGGGCTCGTCGTGCTCGACGCCGGCGCGACGGCGTGATCCGCCCGGCGATCCTCTGGAACGACCAGCGGACCGCCGCCGAGTGCGCCGAGATCGAGGAGCGCGTCGGGCTCGGAGCGGCTGATCGAGCTGACGGGGAACCGGGCGCTGACGGGCTTCACCGCGCCGAAGCTCCTCTGGCTGCGCCGTCACGAGCCGGACGCGTACGCGCGGATCGCGCGCGTGATGCTGCCCAAGGACTACGTCCGGCTGCGCCTCACGGGCGAGTGGGCGATCGACGCCGCGGACGCCTCCGGGACGCTGCTCTTCGACGTCGCGCGGCGTCGCTGGAGCGACGAGGTGCTGGACGCGCTCGAGCTCCCGCGCGACTGGCTCCCGCCGGTGCTCGAGTCGCCGGACCGCCGGCGGCGCGTGCGCTTGCGACGGCACGTTGCAAGGGACGCCCGTCGCGGCCGGCGCCGGCGACCAGCCCGCGGCGGCGCTCGGCGTCGGCGTCGACCGGCCCGGGCCGGTGTCGGTCGTGCTCGGCACGTCGGGCGTCGTGCTCGCCGCGCTCCCGGCGTACGCGCACGACCCCGAGGGCCGCGTCCACGCCTTCTGCCACGCCGTGCCCGGCACCTGGCAGGCGATGGGCGTGATGCTGTCCGCCGCCGGGCTCGCTCGAATGGCTCCACGAGCGGCTCGCGCCGGACGCCTCGTTCGACGCGCTCGTCGCGGAGGCCGAGGCCGTGGCCGCCCGGCGCCGAGGGCCTCCTCTTCGCGCCGTACCTGGCAGGCGAGCGCACGCCCCATGCCGACCCGGACGCGCGCGGCGCGTTCGTCGGCCTCCAGCTGAGGCACGACCGCGGCGCGCTCGTCCGAGCGGTGCTCGAGGGAGTCGCCTTCGGCCTGCGGGACGCGCTCGACGCCGTCCGCGAGCTCGGCGTCGACGCATCGGTGGGACGGGCCTCGGGCGGCGGCGCCCGGAGCCCGCTGTGGCTCGAGATCGTCGCCTCCGTGCTCGACATGCCGCTCGAGCTGCACCGAGTCCGAGGAAGGCTCGGCGTTCGGCGCTGCGCTGCTCGGCGGCGTCGCGGCGGGCGTCTTCGCCGACGTGTCCGAGGCCGTCGCACGCTGCGTCCGCGTCGGCGACGACCGGTCGAGCCGGATCCCGCCCTGGCACGCGGCGTACGCGCGAGCGTCCACGCGCGCTTCCGCGCGCTCTACCCGGCGCTGCGGCCGTTCGGCTCCCGCCACGCCGAACGCCCGACCGGCGCCGACTCGGCGACCGCGGCCGAGAGCGGAGATCGTGCGCTTGACAATACAGTCATACGATATTTCAATAGGCCGACATCGACCGTGCGGTGCGCCGGGCTCGTGCGCCGCCCCGAGACAAGGAGGTAGGACGCTGTGAGTGACGACGAGCGCAGCGGGCTCGAGAACGAAGCGGGTGGCATGAACCGTGGCTCGCTGCTGAAGCGCGTCGCCCTCGGGAGCGCTGCGCTGTCCATCCCGTCTCTGGCCGCGGCCGAGGCGGCGCTCGCCGCGCCGGCGCGCGCGCGACCGCACACCGTGTTCCCGAAGCACCCGAAGTGGAAGTTCGCGTTCATCAACCACGTGACGACGAACCCGTTCTTCGTGCCGACGCAGTACGGCGCCGCGGACGCGGCCAAGCTGGTCGACGCGAGCTACACCTGGGCGGGCTCGACGAAGGCCGACGTCGGCGAGATGATCAACGCGTTCAACGCGGCGATCAGCGCGAAGGCCGACGGCATCGCCGTCTGCGTCGTCGACAAGGGCGCCTTCGAGGCGCCGATCAAGCGCGCTCTCGGCCGTGGCATCCCCGTCGTCGTCGTACAACGCCGACGGCGCGCGGGCCGGGCACGAAGGCACGCATGGCCTACATCGGGCAGGACCTGTACGTGTCGGGGTTCGAGATGGGCAAGCGGATCGTCGAGCTCGTCCCGAGCGGCGACGTGGCGCTGTTCATCGCCACGCCGGGTGCCCTCAACATCCAGCCGCGCATCGACGGCGCGCATCGCTGCGATCAAGCAGTCGGGCAAGCCCGTGAAGGCGACGGCCGTGCCGACCAGCCCGGACCTCGCCACGGAGCTCTCGATGATCGACGCGTACTACCAGGGCCACAAGAGCCTGAAGGGGATGTTCGCGGTCGACGCCGGCGACACGCAGGGCGTCGGCCAGGTGATCCAGAAGTACAAGCTGCAGGGCAAGGTCAAGGGCGGCGGCTACGACCTGCTGCCCGGGACGCTGAAGCTGATCCAGAACGGCTCGCTCCAGTTCACGATCGACCAGCAGCCGTACCTGCAGGGCTTCTACCCGGTCGTGCAGCTGTTCCTCCAGAGGCTGTCGGGCGGGCTCGTCGCCCCGTCGGACACGAACACCGGCCTGCTGTTCGTCACGAAGGACAACGTCAAGCCGTACCTGAACACGAAGACCCGGTACCACGGGAGCTCGAGCGCACACAAGTACCCGGTCTCGTAACACTTGGGCATCCACGGAGGACGATCTGACCCGCAGGTGAGCGACGCGCCGGCTTCGGCTGGCGCGTCGCCGGTGCGTTCGTGCGGCGCCGCGAGGCGAGCATCTTCGTCGTCGCGGTCCTCCTCTGCGTCTACTTCTCGCTCGAGAGCGAGGCGTTCTACTCGAGCGACAACCTCAAGAACATCACCGAGACGATGGCGCCGATCGCGCTGATCGCGGCCGGGCAGGCGATGCTCCTGATCTGCGGCGAGATCGACCTCGCGCTCGGGCGCGTCTACGCCCTCGCGCCGGCGATCGTCTACGTCGTCTCGTCGGAGGAGCAGTACGGCCTGTCCGATCTGGGTCGGGGTGATCGCGGCGCTCGTCTTCTCGGCCCTCGTCGGACTGACGAACGGCGTCGATCACGACCTTCCTTCGCGTCCCGTCGTTCATCACGACCCTCGGCATGCTCTTCTTCCTCAACGGGATCACGCTGCACCTGCTCTCGGGCACGCAGGTGTTCATGCCCGGCGGCGACCTCTTCCAGAACATCTTCGGCTCGCAGCCGTTCGAGTACGTCGCTCTACCTGAACTCGGAGTTCTGGTGGGCGCTCGGGATCGTGCTCGCTGCTCCAGTTCGTCCTCACCTGGACGCGCTGGGGGCTCCACACGGTCGCGACCGGCGGCAACCTGATCGGCGCCGCCGAGGCCGGCGTCAACGTGCGGATGGTCAAGATCGGGAACTTCGTGCTCGCCAACGTGCTCGCCGGGTTCGCCGGGCATCCTCGACTCGACCCGGATCACGACGATCGTGCCGCTCCAGGGCGGCGCCGACATCATGTTCCTCGCCGTCGCGGGCGCCGTGATCGGCGGCACGTCGCTCTTCGGCGGGTCAGGGCTCCGTGATCGGCGCGTTCATCGGCGTCGCGGTGCTCGTGATCCTCCGCACCGGCTTCAGCATCATCGGCGTGAGCGCGTTCACGTTCGACCTGATCATCGGGATCGCGATCATCGCCTCGATGGTCGTCAACGTGCAGGTCGCGCGGCTCCGAAACCTCGGGAGGCTGCAATGAGCGCCGGCGGCGGCCGACGGCGATCCGGGTCGAGAGCCTCGCGAAGAGCTTCGGCGCCGTCACGGCGCTCGTCGACATCTCGCTGCTCACTCGGCGAGGGCGAGTGCCTCGGCCTGATCGGCGACAACGGCGCCGGCAAGTCGACGCTCGTCAAGATCCTGAGCGGCTTCCACCGTCCCGACTCGCGGCACGGATCTTCGTCCACGGCGAGGAGGCGACCCTCCGGTCGGTCGACCACGCGCGCTCGCTCGGGATCGACACCGTCTACCAGGATCTCGCGTTGATCCCGACGCTCTCCGTCGCGCACAACATGTTCCTGAACCGCGAGCTGACGCGTCGGGATCGGGCCGTTCCGCTGGCTGTGCGAACGGCGAGATGCGGCGCCGCGCCCGCAGCTACATCGAGGACATCGGGATCCGCACCCTGCGCTCGGTGCGCGCGGAGGTCGCCATGCTCTCGGGCGGCCAGCGTCAGGCGATCGCGATCGCGCGCTCCGTGCACTCCGGCGCCCGGATCCTCCTCCTCGACGAGCCGCTCGCGGCGATGGGCGCGAAGGAGGGCGAGATGATCCTCGACCTCATCCGCGACCTCAAGGCCAAGGGGCACTCGATGATCGTCGTCGCCCACAACTACGTCCACGTGCTCGAGGTGTGCGACCGCGTCAACCTGCTGCAGCACGGCCGCATCACGCTCGACCGGCTCTCGTCCGAGACCTCGGCGGAGGAGCTGACCGAGCTCGTCGCGCGGGAGTACCGGCAGTCAGCGCGCCGACCCGGCGACGCCGGACGACGCCGCCGGGCGCTGATTCTGCGATCTGCTCGAGCCGCCTTCGGCGCCACCCGAGAGAGGCGCCGAAGCGACCCGAGAAGGAGGGCCGTGAAGGAGGCCCGTCTGTTCAAGTATCATAGTATCGTTTAGCCGGCGAGCCGATCGCCGATGAGGCTGACGTGGCTCGGCCAGGCCGGCTTCCGGATCGAGATCGACGGCGTCTGCTGCGTCGTCGACCCGTGGGCGAGCCCGCACGAGCTCCGGCTCGCGCCGCCACCGCCGCGGGCGCTCGCGGCCGAGGGCGTCGACTGGCTCCTCGTGACGCACGAGCACCTCGACCACCTCGATCCCGCCCGTCCTGCGTGCCGCCCTCGAGCGCTCGCCGACCGCCCGGGTCGTCCTCCCGGCGCCGCATCGCCCCGCTCGTCGAGGACGTCGTCCGCGCCGACCGCGTCGTCGCCGTGCAGCCCGGCGACGTGCTCGACCTCGGCGGCGTCGAGCTGTCGCGTCGTCCCGGCGTTCCACGGCGTGACGATGGAGGACGCCTACGGCGACGGCAGCGGCTCGGCGAGGGGCCGCGCTTCGTCGGCTACGTCCTCGGCGCGCGGTCGCGCGTGTACCACGCCGGGGACACGATCGTCACGGACGCCCTGCGAGAGGCGCTCGACCCGCTCGGCATCGACGTCGCGCTGCTCCCGGTCAACGGCCGGGACGCCGAGCGCGAGGCGCGCGGCATCGTCGGCAACATGGACGCCGCGGAGGCGGTCGAGCTCGCGCTCGGGATCGGAGCGTCGACCCTCGTCCCGTACCACTGGGACGGCTTCGCGGGGAACACCGTGTCGCCGGGCGCGACGGCCGACCTGGCCGACGGGCGCCTCCACGTCGTCGTCCCGGGCCGCTTCCGGGCGCTCGAGCTTCCCTGATGCGCGGCGCTGGCTCAGCGCCGCGTGGCGTCGTCCCGCGCGAGGCGGCGAATGTCGGCGGCCGTGTCGGCGATCAGCGTCCGCGCGGCGATCTCGGCCGCATCCTCGTCGCCGGCGACGATCCCGTCGAGGATCGCCCCGTGGAGCGGGAGCGCCCGGCGCCGCGACCGGCTCGGCGTCGTGGTGAGCAGGAACGTCGCGCGCAGGACGGCCCGCAGGACCCGGCCGAGGTGCTCGAGGAGCTCGTTGTGGCACGAGGCGAGGATCCGCGTGTGGAACTCCAGGTCAGCGGCGAGGTACGCGGGCTGGTCGTCGACGCCGGCCTCCATCGCGGCGAACGCCTCGGTGATCGAGACGACCTCCTCGTCCGTCGCGCGCGTCGCGGCCAGCCGGGCGGCGAGCGGCTCGATCGCCAGCCGGACCTCGGTCGTCTCCTCGTAGAGCTTCTGGTCGTACCCCGCCTCGGTGCGCCAGCTGAGCACGTCGGGGTCGAGGATGTTCCAGTCGCTTCGCTCCCGCACCCGGGTCCCGATCTTCGGTCGCGCGACGGACGAGCCCCTTGGCCGCCAGGACGCGAACCGCCTCCCGCAGGACCGTGCGGCTGACGGCGAGATCGGACGTCAGCTCGTCCTCCGGCGGCAGCGGATCGCCCGGCTGGAGCTGGCCGCTGACGATCTGCAGCCCGATCGTGTGGACGACCTCGCCGTGGAGCCCGCGCCGCGGATAGATGTGTGGCCTGCTGCTCACGCGCGCCGACGGCTCATCGCGGGATCGTAGACCGAGGGCTGGACGAGCGGATGCGGATAATGACGCTAATCATCATATGATACGCCTTCTGATCGCAAGCCAGGACCCGGGAACGTTTCGCATGCGACCTGTCGAACCACGCGCTGCTCCAGCGGCACGTCGTATGGTGCCGTCGTGCTCCACGTGGCGCCCGAAGCCGCGGTCGGTGGACCGCTCGCACTCGTCCGCACCGGCGACCGGATTCGCCTGGACGTCGCGTCCCGCACACTCGACTTCCTGCGCGGCACGTCCGGCGTCGTCTGCGAGCGCGTGACGTACCTGTGAAGGTCCTCGTCACCGGCGCCCACGGCAAGGTCGGCCGCGCGCTCGTGCCGCGGCTCGCCGAGGCGGGCCACGAGCGTGCGGGCGAGCGATCTCACGCGCCCGGTCTGGGACCGGGTCGACCCGAGCGAGCCGGAGGACTACTGGCAGGCCGACCTGACCGACGCCGGCGCCGCGTACGCGCTCGCCGCGGGCGTCGACGTCGTCGTCCACACGGCGGCGATCCCGCAGCCGATCCACAACGCGCCGCACGTCGTCTTCGAGAACAACATGATGAGCACGTTCAACCTGCTCGAGGCGGCGATCGCGGGCGGCGCGCGCCGGTTCGTCCACTTCTCGAGCGAGACCGTGCCGGGCTTCATCTTCGCGCATCGCCCGTTCGAGCCGGACTACCTCCCGATCGACGAGGAGCACCCCGTACGGCCGCAGGACGCCTACGCGACCGCGAAGTGGTTCGGCGAGCTGCTCTGCGATCGCGCGGTCGAGCGCTCGGACATCCGCTGCACGTCGATCCGGCCGTCGTGGGTGCAGGACGAGGGGAGCTACGAGCGCAACCTCGGGCCGATCGTGCGCGACCCGTCGGTGCTGATCGGCGAACTACTGCTCGCTACATCGACGTCCACGACCTCTGCGACGCGGTCGTGCTCGCGATCGAGACCGACCTGCCGGGGCACGAGGTGTTCTACATCGCGTCCCCCGACACGATCGGCGGCCACCCGCTCGCCGAGACGGTGACGGACGCACTACGGCGCCGAGCGGCATCGAGTTCCGGCCGACCGCGCGCGAGGACGCATCCGCCGTCTCGACCGCGAAGGCGGAGCGGCTGCTCGGCTGGACGCCGACGCGCTCCTGGCGGGACTACCTCGACGAGCGAGGGGCGGTCGCGCGCGTGAGGACGACGGCGCCTCGGCCGGCACGGGCCGGAGCTGAGCGTCGTCGGCTTCGGCGCCTGGGCGATCGGCGGCCCGTGGCGGTTCGGGTGGGGCCAGGTCGACGACGACGAGTCGATCGCCGCGATCCGGCGCGCGGTCGAGCTCGGCGTGAACTGGGTCGACACCGCGGCGGTCTACGGGCTCGGGCACTCGGAGGAGGTCGTCGGACGTGCGCTCCGCCCGTACCGGGTCGGCGAGGAGGTCCTCGTCTTCACGAAGTGCGGCCGCCGGTGGGAGGGCCGTCCGGAGGGAGCGATCGGGAACGACCTGCGCCCCGAGTCGATCCGCGAGGAGTGCGAGCGAAGCCTGCGCCGGCTCGGCGTCGAGCGGATCGACCTGTACCAGGCGCACTGGCCCGACTGGACGACGGGCACCGCAGCTCGAGGAGTCGTGGGGGACGATGGCGGCGCTCGTCGACGAGGGGAAGGTGCGCTGGATCGGCGTCTCCAACTTCGACGTCGAGCAGCTCGAGCGCTGCGAGGCCGTGCGCCACGTCGACTCGGTGCAGCCGCCGCTCTCGCTCCTCGTCCGCGGGGCGCTCTCCGACCGTGGTGCCGTGGGCGCAGGAGCACGGCGCCGGCGTGCTCGGCTACTCGCCGCTCGCGTCCGGGATGCTCACGGGCGCCTACGACCGCGCGCGGATCGCGGCGCTCGGCGAGGACGACTGGCGCCGCGACGCGCCCGCGTTCCAGGAGCCGCTCCTCTCGCAGAACCTCGCGCTCGTCGAGCGGCTCGGACAGGTCGCCGACCGGCTCGGGACGACGATTCCGCGCGCTCGCGATCGCATGGGTGCTGGCGCAGCCCGGCGTCACCGCGAGTATCGTCGGGGCGCGCCTGCCGGCTCACGTCGACGGTTGGGTGGCCGCCGCCGAGATCGCGCTGGACGACCGAGACGCTGCGCGAGATCGACGAGGCGATCGCCGCGACCGGAGCGGGGTCGGACGTGCCGCCGGCGCCGCCGCCGCACATCAGGCCGCCCGTCCCGGACCGAACCTGAACGAAGGAGCCCGCGCATGAGACTCGGCCTGCTGTCGACAGCGAACATCAACAAGGAGATCCTCCGCGGCGCCGCCGAGTCGGAGCTCGTCGACGTCGTCGCGGTCGGCGAGCCGCGACGGCGCGAAGGCACAGGCGTACGCGGCCGAGCACGGCATCGAGCGCGCCCACGGCTCGTACGAGGCGCTCCTGGCGGACGACGACGTCGACGCCGTCTACATCTCGCTCCCGAACGGGATGCACCACGAGTGGACGATGCACGCGCTCGCCGCGGGCAAGCACGTCCTCTGCGAGAAGCCGTACTCGCGCCGCGCGGCCGAGGTCGAGGAGGCGTTCGCCGCCGCAGAGGCGAGCGGGCCTCGTGCTGACGGAGGCGTTCATGTACCGCCACCACCCGCAGACGGCGAAGGTGCGCGAGCTCGTCGCGGGCGGCGCCGTCGGACGGCTCTGCGCGGTCAAGACGACGTTCTCGTTCCCGCTCGAGCGACCTGTCGAACGTCCGCGCGCTGCCCGAGCTCGACGGCGGCGCGCTGATGGACGTCGGCTGCTACTGCGTCAGCGGCATCCGCCTCGTCGCGGGCGACCCGGAGCACGTGCGCGGCGAGCAGGTCATCGGGGACGACCGGGATCGACATGGCGTTCCACGGGACGCTGCGGTGCGCGGACGACGTCGTCGGGCAGTTCGAGGCGTCGTTCCGCTCGCCGAGGCGCCAGCGCATGGAGGTCGTCGGGGAGGACGGCGTGCTGATCGTCGAGGCGCCCTGGCGGATCGACTGGGGCGGGACGTCACGCTCGCGCGGCGTGCGGGCGGCGAGCAGGCCTCCGAGGTCGAGACGATCCCGATCGAGACCGCGAACTCGTACCGGCTCCAGCTCGACAACCTCGCCGACGCGATCGCGGGGCGCGCGCCGCAGCTCCTCGGTCGCGACGACGCGCTCGGCCAGGCGCGGACGATCGAGGCGCTCTACCGCTCGGCCGCGGAGCGTCGCGTCGCCGACGTGGCGTAGCGTGCCGGAAACCGGCCGCCGCCGAGCGGTGCGTACGAACCGGTGAGCCCCGCAATCGATCCGAGGAGAGCCATGAGACGCACGCTCGTCGCCGCCGTCAGCGCGGCGTTCCTCGTCGCCGCCGTCCCGGCGGTCGCCGCGACCACGCCGACGTTCAAGGGCACGGTCGGCCCCGGCTTCACGATCTCGATGGCGAAGAAGCCGACGAAGGCCGGGAAGATCAAGCTCACGTCTCCGACAAGTCGGACTTCCACAACTTCCACCTGACCGGCCCCGGGGTCAACGTCAAGACCACGCGTCGGCTGCGACGGGGTCGAAGACGTTCACGGTCACGCTGAAGAAGGGCACCTACCGGTTCGTGTGCGACCCGCACGCGACCTCCATGAAGGGGTCGTTCAAGGTCTCGTAGCGGTCGGCGTCGAAGGTGTGCGCCGAGGCGCCGCCGGCGCAAGGCCGGGCGCCTCGACGGCGAGCGGGATCGGCTCGATCGCGCCGTCCGCGATCCGCCAGGCGGCGAGCTCGTCGAGCCGCACCGAGTAGATGACGTACGGCTGGCCCTGCCAGAGCCCGATCCGCTCGACGTCCGTGCGGGAGGGGCGCGGCGGGGAGGAGACGTGGGAGTGGACGACCGCCTGCTCGACGTCGCGCTCGCCGATGTCGGCCCACGCGACCGGATCGAGGCGGAGCTCGAAGAAGTACGGCGACGGCGAGGCGTTCTCGGCGGGGACGTACTCGACGGCGACGTCGCCCTCGAGCAGGAGGAGGCCGCAGGCCTCGTTCGGGAGCTCGGCGCGGGCGTGCTCGGCGATCGCCGACCGCACCGCGGCCGGGATCACCACCAGACGGTCGTCTCCATCGACGCCTCGACGTCCTCGTCGGGCGCGTCCCAGAAGTCGGCGCTCAGGTACTTCCAGCCGCCGTCGGCGAGCACCGCGACGACGACGCCCTCGTCGAGCTCGTCCGCGAGCCGCCGTGCGACGTGGAGCACCGCGCCCGACGAGACGCCGCCGAGGATCCCCTCGAGCCGCAGGAGCTCGCGCACGGCCGAGACCGAGTCCTCGTTCGAGACGAGCACCTTCCGGTCGAGCCGCGTGACGTCGAGGATCGGCGGCACGTAGCCGTCGTCGAGCGAGCGCAGCCCCATCACCGGATCGCCCGGCATCGGCTCCGCGGCGGCGACGACGACGTCCGGGAAGGTCTCGCGCACGCGCTCGCCGGCGCCCATCAGCGTGCCGCCCGTGCCGAGGCCCGCGACGAGGACGTCGACGCGGTCGAGCGCGGTCGGCGATCTCGGCGCCGGTGCCCTCGTAGTGCGCGCGGACGTTCGCCGGGTTCGCGTACTGGAACGGGACGAACCAGCGCGGATCGCTCTCGGCCATCTCGAGCGCGAGCCGGACGGCGCCGTTCGAGCCCTCCGCGGCCGGCGACGAGACGATCTCGGCGCCGTAGAGGCGGAGCAGGCGCTTGCGCTCCTCGGTCGCGTTCTCGGGCATCACGCACGTCAGCGGGTAGCCCTTCAGGCGCGCGACCATCGCGAGCGCGATCCCGGTGTTGCCCGAGGTCGGCTCGAGCAGCGCGCGGCCCGGCTCGAGCTCGCCGGACGCCTCGGCCGCCTCGATCATCGCCTTCGCGACGCGGTCCTTGATCGAGCCGGTCGGGTTCTGGCCCTCGAGCTTCGCGTAGAGGCGCACGTCCGGCTTCGGCGAGAGCTGCGCCAGCTCGACGAGCGGCGTCGAGCCGACAGGTCGAGCACGCTCGCCGCGACCGGCAGCGACCAGGGGCGCGAGCTGCCGCCGGCCATCGCGGGGAGCAGGATCACCGTGTCGCCCGTCGCCGACCGCCGTGTCGAGCCCGTTGAGCGTGCGCACGTCCTCGCCGCCGAGGTAGACGTTGACGAACGGCGCGATGCCGCCGTTCGCGAGGATCTGCGGGCGCGAGCGCGGGGTGCTGCGTCGACGAGGTCGTCGAGCACCTCGCGGACGGTGTCGCCGACGGCCTCGACCTGGCGGGCGCCGCCGACCTCGCCGCGAAGCGTCGGGGGGATGCGGACCGTGATCACGCGTGCACCGGGCCCTGGCAGAACTCGACGTAGTCGATGTACTCGGTGATCGTCGGGTTGTCGCCGCAGACGGGGCACTCGGGGTTGCGGCGGATCGAGACCTCGTCGACCGTCGTGTGCAGCGCGTCGAAGAGGAGCAGCCGGCCGGCGAGCGTCTCGCCGGCGCCGAGCACGATCTTCAGCGCCTCGCTCGCCTGGAGCGAGCCGACGATGCCGGGCAGGACGCCGAGCACGCCGCCCTCCGCGCAGCTCGGCGCGAGCTCGGGCGGCGGCGGCGACGGGTAGAGGCAGCGGTAGCAGGGGCCGTTGCCCGGGATGGAAGACCGTGACCTGGCCCTCGAAGCGGTAGATCGAGCCGTGGACGACGGGGATCCCGTGCCAGACCGAGGCGTCGTTGACGAGGTAGCGGGTCGGGAAGTTGTCGGTGCCGTCGACGATCACGTCCCAGCCGTGGGCGAGGATCCGCTCGACGTTCTCCGAGTCGAGCCGCTCCTGGAACGGCACGACGTTCACGTCCGGGTTGAGCGCCTCGATCGTCCGCTGCGCGGATGCGACCTTCGGCTCGCCGAGCCGCTCGGTCGAGTGGACGATCTGGCGCTGCAGGTTCGAGTCGTCGACGACGTCCGGCGTCGATGATCCCGAGCGTCCCGACGCCCGCGGCCGCGAGGTACAGCGAGGCCGGCGAGCCGAGGCCGCCGGCGCCGATCAGGAGGACGCGCGAGTCGAGCAGCCTCTGCTGACCCTCCTCGCCGACCTCGGGGATGAGCAGGTGGCGCGCGTAGCGCTTGCGCTGCGCCGGCGCGAGCGCGACGGGCGTCACGAACTCGTAGCCGTTCCGCTTCCAGTCGGCGAAGCCGCCGGCGAGGTTGACGGCGTTCTCGTAGCCGAGCTCGACGAGCGTCCTCGTCGCGAAGGCCGAGCGGGAGCCGCTCTCGCAGTAGACGACGAGCGCGGCGGGTCCTGTCGGCGATCAGCGCCTCGACGCGCGACTCGAGGTTGTTGCGCGGCAGGTGGATCGCGCCCGGCAGGTGCCCTTCGTCCCACTCGTCGCGCGGACGGACGTCGACGAAGAGCGGCTGGCTCGTCGCTCTCGAGGAGCGCGTGCGCCTCCGGCGTCGAGATCTCGTCGATCTCGGCGCGCGCCTGGGCGAGGAGCTCACGGTAGGTCGCCATTACTTTCCAGAATATAGCGAGTCGACGGCCCGGCCGTGCGACGGCGGACGCGACGACGGAAGAGATCGCGTCCCGGCGCGCGTCCTGAGGGAATGGGGGCGCGATCGAGGCACCGGGTCGGGCGTCCTCGCGGCTACCGTGGCGCCGTGTCGCCCCGGTCGCGCGTCGTCGCCGTCACCGCGGCCGCGGCCGCGGCCGCCGCGGTGCTCGTCGTGGGGGTCGCCGCGCTCCAGAGCGACGCGCCGCGAGGGTGTCGCCGTCGGGCCGACGCCGCGTCCGGGGGCGCCTCCGTTGACGCTCGAGCTCGGCGTGCGCGCCGACGCCGAGGCCGTCGCGCTGCGCCGTGCGCGCACGGCTCTACGCGGACGGCAAGCGGCGCCGCCGCCGGCGCGCGCGTTCGCGCGCTTCGACTCGCTCGAGGCGCGCGTCGGCCAGGCGTTCGCCGCCGTGGCCCGACGGGACCGTCGACCGCCTCAACCGGCTCGCCGGGCTCCACCCCCAGAAGGCCGTCGTCCAGCTCAACCTCGGCGTCGCGCTCTTCTGGGCGGGGCTCGCCGGGGCCGAGGACGCGTGGCGGGCCGCGGCCGCCTCGGAGCCGGACACGCCCTACGCGATCGCCGCCGGGAACCTCCTCCATCCCGGACTACGCGCGCGGGCTCCCGCTCTTCGTCACGACCGTGCCGCTGCCCGACGGGCTCGACGACGCTCGCGCCGGCCGCCCAGCTCGACGCTGCTGCGGCGAGGCGCCGCGACGAGCGTCGACGGGAAGCTCCTCTACGGCGTCGCGCTGCAGCGGCTCGGGCGGCAGCTCTCGGCGCGCGCGGGTCTTCGCCGCCGCGGCGCGCGAGGCGCCGGACGAACGTCGAGGCGCAGGTCGCCGCCGCCGTCGGCCGGTTCGACAAGGCGCGGCCCGCCGAGGCGTTCTCGCGGCTCGGCCCGCTCACGCGGCAGTTTCCCGGGCCGCGCGACGGTGCGGTTCCACCTCGGCCTCCTGCTCCTCTGGTCGGGCGAGGTGAAGGAGGCGAAGACGCAGCTCGCGCGCGCCACAGCGCGTCGAGCCGGGCTCGCCGCTCGCCCGCGAGGCCGAGCGCTACCTCGACGAGCTCCGCAAGGCGGGGGTGTGACAGATGGCCGAATTCTTTGACGTGGCGGGAGGCTGCTGGCTACCGTGTCCGCGCACGCGACGGAAGGGGCGGTCCTGAGCGAAGCACGCAGAACCCCAGGGCTCGGTTGCGGCGACCGAGGTCGCCGTCGAGCTGGGCGGCGAGGCGACCGCGCTGCTCGAGACCGGCCGCGCCCAGGGCACCGTCGACGCCGACGAGCTGGCGCTCGCGCTCGACGAGCTCGATCTCGAGCCCGAGCAGATCGACGCGTTCTACACCGCGCTCGACGAGGAGCAGATCGAGGTCGTCGTCGAGGCGCCGACGAGCCCGAGCGCGAGCAGACGTGGGACGCCGAGCCGGAGATCTCGACCGACACCCTCCAGCTGTTCCTCAAGGACATCGGCAAGGTGCCGCTCCTCACGGCCGCGCAGGAGGTCGAGCTCTCGAAGCGGATCGAGCGCGGCGACCACGCCGCGAAGCAGGCGATGGTCGAGGCGAACCTCCGGCTCGTCGTCTCGATCGCGAAGCGCTACCGCAACCAGGGGCTGCCGTTCCTCGACCTGATCCAGGAGGGGACGATCGGGCTCGTCCGCGCCGCCGAGAAGTTCGACTGGCGCAAGGGCTACAAGTTCTCGACGTACGCGACGTGGTGGATCCGGCAGGCCGTCGCGCGCGCGATCGCGGACAAGGGCCGGACGATCCGCATGCCGGTCCACGTCGTCGAGAAGCTCAACAAGATCAACCGCTCGGAGCGGAAGCTCCGCGCCGAGCTCGCGCGCGAGCCGACGGCCGGCGAGATCGCCGCCGACCTCGACCTGCCGCTCGAGGAGGTCGAGCACATCAAGCGCAGCGCGCAGACGCCGGTCTCGCTCGAGAAGCCGGTCGGCGACGAGGACGAGTCCGAGTTCGGGCACTTCCTCACCGACGAGTCGGAGCCGCTCCCCGACGAGGCGGCCGAGGTCGCGCTGCGGCGCGAGGCGCTGCGCTCGATCCTCGGCGCGCTGTCGCCGCGCGAGCGCCAGGTGCTCGAGCTCCGCTACGGGCTCGACGGCCGGCAGCCGCGCACGCTCGACGAGGTCGGCCGCGCGTTCAACGTCACGCGCGAGCGGATCCGGCAGATCGAGCACCAGAGCCTGAAGAAGCTGCGCGCGCTGGCCGACGCCGCCAGCGTGCGCGACGTCGCCGATGAGCGTGGCTCGCCGCCGTCGGAGCGATCCGCGCGCTGTGATGGGGACCTGCGGCGTGGCGCGGGCGACGGATCCTCGCGCGCGCTCGATCCGCTCGGCGGGCCGCTCGACGACCGCGCGACGGCGCCGGCGTCCGCGAGCCGCGCCGGCCGCGAACGCCGAGCCTGTCGGGTGCGGTCGCGCTCGACGAGCCGCGACGACCGGCGACCGACGGCTCTGCCGCCGGGACGTGGGCGAGCCAGTGCCTGCGCGGAGGGCGCTCGTGGGGGCCGCGGTACCCCGACGTCGCCGCGGGTGCCCCCCGTAGAATCGCCCGGTGATTCCGCCCACGACGCGCTCGTCGCCGAGCTCGCCGAGCTGATCGCGATCCCCTCGGTCAGCGCCGACGACGCGCACGCCGACGACGTCCGGCGCGCCGCCGACTGGGTCGCGGAGCGCATCCGTCGCGCCGGCGGGACCGTCGAGATCGAGGAGCGGGCCGGGCGGCCGCTCGTCATCGGCGAGGTGCCGGCCTCGACGGGGCGACGCGCCGACCGTCCTCGTCTACGCGCATCTCGACGTGCAGCCGCCCGATCCGCTCGAGCTCTGGGACTCCGACCCCTGGGAGCTCGTCGAGCGGACGGCAAGCTCGTCGCGCGCGGCGTCGCCGACGACAAGGCGCACCTCTTCATGCTGCTCCGGGCGACCGAGCTGCTCGCAGCCGCCGGCGAGCTGCCCGTGAACGTCCGCTTCGCGATCGACGCCGAGGAGGAGATCGGCGGGCACTCGGTCGTCGACTGGGTCGAGGAGGACACCGGCCCGGCCGACGTCGCACTCGTGCTCGACGGCGGCTACGCGACGGAGACGCTGCCGTCGATCTGCACCGCGCTGCGGGGCATCTGCTACTTCCACCTCACCGTCCGCACCGGGCGAGCGCGACCTCCACTCGGGCATGTTCGGCGGTGCGGCGCTGACGCCACGCACGCGCTCGATGCAGATCCTCGCAGGCGGTCCTGCCCGGGCCCGACGGCCTGCTGCCCGAGCCGCTGCGCGCCGGGATCGTCGCCGCCGACCGCCGACGAGGTCGCCGGCTGGGCGGCGCTTGCCGCGCGGCAGCGAGGAGCTCGCGTCGCAGGGCGCGCGTCCCGTGGACGCGCTCGGCCGCGGAGGAGTTCTACGTCCGCACGACGGCCGAGCCGTCGATCACCGTCAACGGCTTCGAGGGCGGCTCGCCGCGCCTCCAGAAGACGGTGCTGCCCGTCGAGGCGCAGGCGAACCTCTCGATCCGGCTCGCGCCGGGCCAGTCGCCCGCGGAGATCGCGCCCGTGCTCGAGCGGCTGCTCCACGAGGCCGCGCCCGAGGGCGCGAGCCTCGACGTCGAGCTCTGGTCGACCGGCGACCCCGGCTTCGTCGACCCCGCCGCCCCGGCGGTCCGGATCGCGCAGGACGACGTTCGAGCACGTGCTCGGCACGCGACCCGCTGCTGACGCGCTCGGGCGGCTCGATCCCGGTCGTCGCCGCGCTCGGCGCGCGGGGCGTGCCGACGATCGTGACCGGCTTCACGCGTCCGACGTCGCAGCTCCACTCGCCGAACGAGCAGATCCCGGCGAGCCGCGCTGCGCGACGGGCTCGACGACGACGGTCGAGCTGCTCCGACGGCTCGCGGCGCATTGGCTGACGCCCGCTACGCGAGCCCGCTCGCCGAGGAGCTCGGCGAGGACGTGCTCGAGCGCTTCCTGCGCTACGTCGTGATCGACACGCAGTCGGAGCTCGACTCGCCGACGTACCCGTCGACCGCGAAGCAGCTCGACCTCTCCCGCCTGCTCGTCGAGGAGCTCCGCGAGCTCGGTCTCGACGGACGTCGAGCTGACCGAGCCCGGCTACGTCTTCGCGACGCTCCCGGGCACGGTCCCGGACGCGCCGACGGTCGGGCCTGATCGCGCACGTCGACACGACCCCCGACGCGCCGGGCACGGGCGTCCGCCGATCGTCCACCGCGCGTGGGCCGGCGAGCCGATCCGCTGCCGGGCGATCCGTCCCAGGTCCTCGACCCGGCCGACATGCCCGGCGCTCGCGGAGCGGGCACGGGCACGACCTCGTCACGAGCGACGGGACGACGCTGCTCGGCGCGGACGACAAGGCGGGCGTCGCGGTGATCATGTCCGCCGTCGCGCGTCTCGTCCGCGACGACGCGCCGCGCGCCACGGCCCGCATCGCGTTCACCGTCGACGAGGAGGTCGGCAAGGGCACCGACCACTTCGACCTCGACGCGTTCGGCGCCGACTTCGCCTACACGTTCGACGGCTCGGGCCTCGGCGAGATCGAGATCGAGTCGTTCTCCGCGTACCAGCTGCGAGCTCACCGTCGAGGGCGTCGGCGTCCATCCGGGCACCGCGAAGGGTCGGCTCGTCAACGCCATCAAGCTCGTCGCGGACGTCGTCGCGGCGCTCCCGCGCGACGGGCTCTCACCCGAGACGACGGAGGAGCGCGAGGGCTTCGTCCACCCGATGCGAATCGCGGGCACGACGACGCGACGCGACGCTGACGCTGCATCGCCCGCGACCACGACGACGACCGAAGCTCGAGGAGCACGTCGAGCTCGTCCGCGCGGCTCGCGACCGAGATCGTCGGCCGCGAGCCGCGCGCGTCGTTCACGCTCGAGGTGACGGAGCAGTACCGGAACATGCGCAAGGCGCTCGACCGGCACCCCGAGATCGTCGACGTCGCCGAGGAGGCGATCCGGCGTGCCGGCGTCGAGCCGGTGCACACGATCATCCGCGGCGGCACCGACGGCTCGCGCCTGACCGAGAAGGGCCTCCCGACGCCCAACCTCTTCACGGGCGGGCAGAACTACCACTCGGTGCGCGAGTGGGCGTCCGTCCAGGACATGGCGGCCGCGGCCGCGACCTGTGTGTGAGCTCGTGACGCCTCTGGGGCGAGCCGGTCGGCTTCGCCGTTCGAGCTAGGACGGTCGTCCGGCGTCAGCGTTCGGCGTCGGCCGAATGAACCTCGCAGCCGAGCCACTCGTGGCCGAAGCGGCGCATCTCGCCGATGATCGGCAGGAGCGCCGAGCCCTTCTCGGTCAGCTCGTACTCGACGCGCGGCGGCGACTCCGCGTAGCTGCGCCGCACGACGATCCCCTCGGCCTCGAGCCAGCGCAGACGCTCGGCGAGCGTCCGCGGGCTGATCCGCGCGCAGGCGTGCTCGAGCTCGGTGAAGCGCCGCGGGCCCTCCGAGAGGTCGTGCACGATCAGCGACCGTCCACTTCGAGCCGACGATCTCGCTCGCCGCGGCGACGGAGCACTGCCCCGCCTGATGGACCGGGAGCATCGTGCGCGTCGAGTCGGTGCTCGTGGCCATGTCCTCAGTGTACGGCCAAGGCGGCGTTCGAGGAGCCAGGATTTTTCGGGAAGGACAGTTGCGACCGCGCAGCGCGCCTTGGGATGCCCCCGCCGCAGGCGGATCAGCGGCCGTAGTCCGCGGAAGCGGATTCCCGCTTCGCGGCAGATCAGTCCCAGGGGGGCGGGTTGTGCACCCAGCGTCCGCCGACCATCGTCGCGACGACGCCGACCTCGGGGAGCTCGTCCGGCGGGCACGCGACCGGGTCGCGGTCGAGCACGACGAGATCGGCCAGGAACCCGGGCAGGAGCTTGCCCCGGCGGCGCTCGTCGCCGGCGAGCCAGGCCGGCGCGACGGTCGACGCGTGGAGCGCCTGCTCGACCGTGAGCGCCTGTTCGGCTCGCCAGGCCGGGCCGCTCGTCGATCGTGCGGCGCACGCCCGCGGCGATCCCGGCGAGCGGGTCGAGCTCCTCGACCGGCGCGTCCGAGCCGTTCGCGACGACCGCGCCGCTCTCGAGGAGCGTCCGGAACGCGTACGTGCCGTCGAGCCGGTCGCCCCAGAACCTCTCGGCCAGGTCGCGGTCGGACGGCGCGTGGCTGAACTGCACCGAGCAGGCGACGCCGATCTCGCGCGAAGCGAGGCAGATCGGCCGGATCGACGCACTGGGCGTGCTCGATCCGCTGGCGCAGGCCGAGCGGCGCCCAGAGCTCGCGGGTCGACGCGAACGCGTCGAGCGCCTCGCGGTTCGCGCGATCGCCGATCGCATGGACGGCCACGGGCCAGCCGGCCGCGGCGGCCGCGCGCGCACGATCTCGGCCAGCTCCTCGCCGCTCGTGATGCACACGCCGCTCCCGTCGAGCATCCAGGCGGTCTGCGAGCCGAGCGTGCCGTCCATGAACGCCTTCAGGTAGCCGAGGCGGAGGTAGTCGTCGCCGAGGCCGGACCGGAGCCGGAGCTCGGCGAGCTCGGCGACCCGCTCGTGCGGGAGCGACTGCCAGACGCGCAGCGTCAGGCCGTCGCGCCCGTGGATCCGGGCGAAGATCGACTGCGCGCCGAGCCAGCCGTCCTTGTCGTGGATCGCGGCGACGCCGCGCGCGTTCGCGACCTTGATCCCCGTCGCGCGTCGCGGCGACGTACTCGTCCTCGGAGACGGCGACGTGGCTGCTCGCGGAAGCGCCACGCCGACTCCTCGCGCAGGATCCCCGTCGGCTCGCCCGCGGCCGTCGCGCTCGACGACACCGCCCGTCACGTCGAGGTCGCCCGCCGGCGCGGGCGAGCGCCGCGCTGTTGAGCCACAGCGAGTGGTAGTCCTTCGACCAGAGCGCGGCCGGCGTCTCGCCTGTCACCGCGTCGAGCGCCTCGCGCGTCGGATGCTCCTGCCAGAGGGCGTCGCGCCAGCCACGGCCGCGGATCCACTCGCCCTGCCGAGGATGCGCGGCGACGCGCGTCGAGCGCCTCGGCGAGCGACTCGGCTCCCTCGAGCTGGACGTCTCGTCGCGCGAGCGACCACGTCGGGAAGTGGACGTGTGCGTCGCTGAACGCCGGCAGGACGCAGCGCCCGCGCAGATCGACGCGCTCGGGCGTCGGGAGGGCCAGTCTCGTGCGTCCCGACGCCGCCGACGATGCGGTCGCCGGCGATCGCGAGCGCGGCGGTCGTCGGCAGCGACGGGTCCATCGTCCGCACGACGCCGTTCGAGAGGATCACGCGAGAGCCTAGACGGAGTCTTCGCGTACCTGCTCGCGCGCACGGTCCGGTGCGATACGCGCTGGGTACACCAACCTCGCCGTCGAGGGGCGAGGGGCCCGGCCGGCGTGCCGGGCCCCCGAGCGGTGGTCTATGCGGCCGGAAGGATGTTCTGGTTGACCCGGAAGACGTTGTCCGGGTCGTACGTGGCCTTCACGCTGCGCGAGCCGGGCGTAGTTCGGCCCGTACGTCGCCTTCACCCGCGCCTGGCCCTCGTCCATCATGAAGTTGACGTACGCGCCGCCGGCCGAGTACGGGTGGAGCGCCTCCCAGTACGCGATCGTCCACTCCTTGAGCGTCGGCGCCTGCGCAGGGTCGGCGTCGACGCCGATGAACACCTGCGACCAGGTCGCGTCGCGGAAGGAGAACGCCGTGTCCTCCGGCGCCACGTCGTGCACCGCGCCGTCGATCGGATAGACGTGCGAGCCGGACTTGAACGTCGGCATCTTCGCGTTCCACTCCCGGTTGCGCTCGATCGCCTCGTCGGGGATCTCGCGCACGAAGTCCGCGCGTGCGTACCACTGGTCACCAGGCCCGTAGAGGCCGTCGAACGCGCTGTTCAGCGCCGCGATCGGCATCCGTCCCACGCCGTGCATGAGCGGCTCGGCGAGTGACAGGAGCGGCTCCATCGCCTTCTCCGCTTCCTCGTCGGACGCGTCGATGCACCAGACGATCCCGCACACGAGGCGCATGTGGATCTCCTCCGGGAACGGCTCGGCCGGCGGGATGGTGTGCCAGTTGAAGAACCCCGACACGTTGCGCGGCGCTGAGGGCAGCCACTCGCGGTAGGCCGGAGGAGCACGTCGGTGTCCTCGATCGCCCAGAACGTCGGCCCGCCGACGATCGTCTCGAGCGGATGGGCCTGGAACGTGAACTCGGTGACGACGCCGAAGTTGCCGCCGCCTCCCCGGATCGCCCAGAAGAGGTCGGGGTTCTCGTCGGCGCTCGCCGTCACCTGCGAGCCGTCGGCGAGCACCATCTCCGCCGAGAGCAGGTTGTCGATCGTGAGCCCGTGGCGCCGCGTGAGGTAGCCGTGCCCGCCGCCGAGCGTGAGGCCCGCCGACGCCGGTGCTCGAGATGATCCCGGTCGGCACCGCGAGCGCGTGCGGCTGGGTGGCCGCGTCGACCTCGCCCCACACGCAGCCGCCGCCGACCCGCACCGTCGGCGCTGCCGGGATCGACCGTGACCGACTTCATCGGCGAGAGGTCGATGACGACGCCGTCGTCGACGCTGGCGAGGCCGCCCCAGTTGTGGCCGCCGCCGCGCACCGCGAGCGGCAGGTCGTGCTCGCGCGCGAAGCGGATCACGGCGGCGACGTCGTCCGCCGTCTCGCACCGCGCGATCAGCGCCGGCCGCTTGTCGACCATCGCGTTGAAGAGGGCGCGGGCCTCGTCGTAGCCCGTGTCGTCCGGGCCGATCAGCCGCTCGCCGAACGACGCGCAGCTCGGCTGCGTGCGCCTGGTCGACGCGAGATGGTCGTGCTCATGCGCATTCCTCCGTCTCGTAGTGGTCGTCGACGAGCGTAGGGCGGCGCCCTCCGCGTGTCATGACCGGGCCTGACCGACTTCCGCCGCTTCGGCTCGTCTGCGCAATGATCAGATCTGATCATGAGCCAGGCGACCCCTCTCCCGGGCCCGCTCCGGCTGTTGCCCGCGTTCGCGTTCGCCGGCCGCGCCGCGCGAGCTCGCCACGCTGCGGGCGCTGCTGCCGCGCACCGCCGGTGAAGGGCGGCGCGCGGCGCTCGTCGCCGGCGAGCCGGGCTCGGGCAAGAGCCGGCTCGTCCGCGAGCTCGCCGGAGAGCTCGCCGACGAGGGCGCGATCGTCCTCTACGGCGACTGCGACGCGGTCGTCGGATCCCCGTACGGGCCGTTCGCCACGGCGCTCGAGCACCTCGCCCGCTGGCGCACACGGAGCCGGCGGTCCTCGACCGGCTCGGCGCCTCGAGGGCCGACCTCGCGCGGCTCCTGCCCGAGCTCTCGCGCCCGGCCCGCCGACGCGCCGGCGCTCGTCGGACGCCGACACCGAGCGGCACCGACTCCACACGGCCGTCACGGACTGCTCGTCGCGGTCTCGGCACGAGGCGCCGGTGCTGCTCGTGCTCGAGGACGTCCACTGGGCCGACGCGTCGACGCTCCTGCTCATCCGCCACCTCGTGCGCTCGGGCGCCGCCGCGCGCATGCTGCTCGTCGCGACGTTCCGGGACGCCGAGGCGGACTGCCGTCGCCGAGCTCTCCGACGCGCTCGTCGACGTCTACCGGACGGAGGGCGTGGTCCGGGTCCGGCTCGGCGGCCTCGCCGAGCGGCGAGCTCGCGGAGTTCGTCCGCCTGCCGACCGGCGCCGAGCCGACGGCGGAGCTCACCGGCGTCGTCCGCGAGCCTCACCGGCGGGAACGCGTTCCTCGTCACCGAGCTCTGGCGCGAGCTGGTCGACTCGGGAGCGGTCGCGATCGGGCCGTCGCGTCGCCCGGCTCGCTGCGACCCGCGTCGCGAGCTCGGGACGCCCGACGACGGTGCGCGAGGTCGTCAGCCAGCGCCTCCAGCGGCTCTCCGCGCCGCGACCATCGGGCTGCTCGAGCTCGCCGCGGTCGCCGGCACCGAGTTCGAGCTCGACGACGCATCCGCCACGCCGACGGTGCTGGAGGAGGCAGCGCTGCTCGATGCGGTCGACGAGGCGGTCCGCGCCGGGCTGCTGGTCGAGGAGCCGGGCACGGGGCTCGCGTACCGGTTCGCGCACGAGCTCGTCCGCCGCGCGGTCGCCGACCGTCTCTCGCGCCGCCCGAACCGCCGAGCTCCACCTCCGCGTCGCCGAGGCGCTCGAGCACGGCGGCGTCCGCCACGACCGGACGGCCGCGCTCGCTGCGCTCGCCTACCACTTCGCGGCCGCGGCCCCGCTCGGCGGCGTCGAGCGCGCCGTCGACGTACAACCTCCTCGCCGCCGAGTCGGCGCTCGGCGCGCTCGCGTTCGACGAGGCCGGCCGCGCGGTTCCGCACCGCGCTCGAGCTCGGCCTCGTCGAGCCCGCCGCGACGCGCGGACGTGTTGCTCCGGCTCGGCGACGCGTGCCATCGCGCCGGCGACGCCGAGGAGGCGCTCGGCGCGTTTCAGCGAGGCCGCCGTGCTCGCCCGCGCGCTCGGCGACGACGAGCTGCTCGCGCGTGCGGCGATCGGCTTCGAGGAGACCTGCTGGCGGCCGGCGATCCACGACGCGCGGCGCCGTCGAGCTGCTCGAGGAGGCTGCGGCCGCGCTCGGCGCCGGCGACTCGCGAGCTTCGCGCGCGCGTGCTCGGCGGCCTCGCGCGTGCGCTCGACCTGCGGGGTGATCCCGACCGCGCGGCCGCGAGGCGCGCGACGCGTCGATCGCGATGTCGCGCCGGCGCGGCGACGAGCGGAGCCTCGCGGCGACGCTCGCCGCCGCGTACTGGTCGCGCGGCGTCAGCACGAACGAGCGAGGTCGTACGAGATGCTGCTCGAGGTCGGTCGCGATCGCAGGAGCCCTGGGCGACGTCGAGCTCGCAGGGAGACGCGCTCGCCTGGCTCGTCCCGTCCTTCGTCGCGTCTGCGACCACGACGCCGCGCGCGACGCGGCTCGACGAGGCCTCTGCGACCGCGCGGCAGCTCAGCGAGCCGTTCCTCCTCCACGTCGCCGAGCACTACGCGCTCCGCTCTCGCGCTCTGCGACGGCGACCTCGCTGCGGCCGAGGCCGCGGCGCTGCGCTCGCACGAGTGGGGTCGGCTCCTCACCGGCGCGGACGCCTCGGGCACCTACGGGATCCAGATGTTCGGCGTCCGGCGCGAGCAGGGTCGCCTTGCGGAGCTCGCGCCGGTCGTCCGCCTGCTCGGCGGCGGCGCGCGCGACGGCGCGTGGCGCGCCGGGTCTCGTCGCCGTGCTCGCCGAGCTCGGCATGGAGGACGAGGCGCGCCGCGAGCTCGGCCGGCGTGCTCGGCGACGGGCTCGGCGCCCTGCGGCCGTCGCTCTGGATCGCCTCGCTCGTCTACCTCGCCGACGCGTGCGCCGTGCTCGGCGACGAGGCGCCGCGGCGACCCTCTACCCGGAGCTCGCGGCCGCACGCGGGCACCAACGTCATGGTCGGGCACCTCGTCGCCTGCTACGGCGCGACCGACCGCTACCTCGGGATGACCGCGGCCGTGCTCGGGGACTGGGAGCGCGCCGAGGCGCACTTCGAGTCGGCGCTCGCGCTCAACACGCGGCTCGGCGCGCGCACCTGGCTCGCGCACACCGCGTACGGGTACGCGCGCATGCTGCTCGCGCGCGACGCGGAGCGGCGACCGCCAGCGCGCGCGGACGCAGCTCAGCGTCGCGCTCGGGCTCGCGCCGGCGATCGGCCTCCCGACGCTCCTCGCGCGCATCGCCGAGCTCCGCGCCGGACGTCGACCCGGTCGCCGAGCTCCCCGACGGGCTCAGCGCCGCGAGCTCGAGATCCTCGTCGAGCTCGCCCGGGGCGCTCGAACCGCGAGATCGGCCGCGTCGCTCCACATCAGCGAGCACACGGCCGCGAACCACATCCGCTCGATCCTCCGTAAGACGCGGATGCGCCAACCGGACGGAGGCGGCCGGCTATGCGCTCCGCAGGGGTCTCGTGCCGGACTGAGCGGACGCGCTACCATCGGCCGATGCCGCTCTACGTCATCGAGCGCGCGTTCGCCGAGCAGCTCGAGCTCGACGGCGACGACGTCCGGCTGATCGACGACGATCAACGACGACGAGGGCGTCAGCTGGCTCTTCTCGTTCATCTCCGCCGACCGCTGCGCACGTACTGCCTCTACGAGGCGCCGTCACCGGACGCGATCGTCGAGGCCGCGCGCCGGGCGAACGTGCCGGCGGACGAGATCGTCGAGGTCAGCAAGTTCGTGCCGGCCGAGTCGCTGGCCGGCTGAATCTTGCTCGCCAGGCAGGAATCCGCGGAGCGGATTCCTGCGGCTTGATCCCCGCCTTCGGCGGGGCAGATCCCTGAAGGCGTCGCCTTCGGCGCCGCACGGCGGCACAAGGCCTCCGTGCTCGCTCGTAGACTTCGGGCATGCCCTGGGACGTCCTGAGCGACGAGCAGCGAGAGCTCCGCGAGCTCGTCCGCACGCTCGCGCGCGAGCGCATCGCGCCGCGCGCTGCGGAGATCGACGCGACGCACGAGTTCCCGTGGGACGTCGTCGAGCTGTATCCGCGACCAGGGGATCTTCGGCCTCCTCTTCGACGAGGAGCACGGAGGAACCGGCACGGGCACGCTGCTCGCGCTGTCGCGATCGAGGAGGTCTCGAAGGTCTGCGCGACGAGCGGCCTGATCCTCGCCGTGCAGGAGCTCGGCTCGCTCGGGCTCAAGCTCGGCGGCACCGACGAGCAGCGTGCGACGTGGCTCCCGCGGCTCGCGTCGGGCGAGGTTCTGGCCGCGTACGCGTTGACCGAGGCCGGGTCGGGCTCCGACTCCGCCGCGATGCGCACGACCGCACGCCGCGACGGCGGCGAGTACGTCCTCGACGGCTCCAAGCGGTTCATCACGAACGCGGGCGTCGCCGGCCTCTACACGGTGTTCGCGAAGACCGACCCCGACCAGGGCCACGACGGGCATCTCGGCCTTCCTCGTCGAGGACGGGACGCCCGGGCTTCGAGGTGTCGCGGCTCGAGGAGAAGATGGGGATCGCGGGCTCGACGACGGGCGAGCTCGTGTTCGACGGCTGCCGGATCCCCGAGGCGAACCGGCTCGGGGAGGAGGGGACGGGGTTCAGGCTTGCGATGCGGATCCTCGACCGCTCGCGCCCCGGCGTGGCCGCCCAGGCGCTCGGGATCGCGCAGGGCGCCACCGACTACGCGCTCGAGTACGCGCGCACGCGGGAGACGATGGGAAAGCCGATCGCGGAGCACCAGCTGATCGCCGCGAAGCTCGCCGACATGGAGACGACGACCGAGGCGGCGCGCGGCGTGCTCTACCGCTTCGGGCAGATGGCCGACGCGGGCGTCCCCGAGAGCGAGCTGACGAAGGCCTCGGCGATGGCGAAGCTCATCTGCGGCGACGTCGCGATGGAGGTCACGACCGAGGCGGTGCAGATCCTCGGCGGCTACGGCTACGTCAAGGAGTACCCGGTCGAGCGCTTCATGCGCGACGCGAAGATCACCCAGATCTACGAGGGCACCCAGGAGGTGCAGCGCCTCGTGATCGCGCGCGAGATGCTCAAGGAGAGCCGCGCGTTCCTGCTCGCCGGCGTCGCCTGAAACGCCCGCAGGCGAAACCGTTGTCGTCCGCAAGCGCGTCGCAGGGCGAGACCGGTCTCAGAGACCGATTTCTGTCAAGGCAAAGCGCCGGTTTCGTGCCGATCGTCCACAGCCCTCGAACCCCGCTGCCGGACCCTCGGCGCTCGGCGTTCTCCCAGCCGCTCCAGCGAGCCATGGCCTGACGAGGGTCTCTGAGACCGAGTCGGCTACGTCGCCCGGCCGCCCGCGAGCACGGTGCCGATCCCGCGCACGGCCTGCCGGATCCGGTGCTCGTTCTCGACGAGCGCGAAGCGGACGAACCCCTCGCCGCCGGGCCCGAAGCCGACCCCGGGCGAGACCGCGACACGCCCTTCACGGGCGAGGAGCTCGGCGAAGCCGAGCGAGCCCAGCTCGACGAACGGCTCCGGCACCGGCGCCCACGCGAACATCGTCGCCCGCGGGCGCGGGACCTCCCAGCCGACGCGGGTCAGCCCGTCGCAGAGCACGTCGCGGCGCGACCGATACACCTCGGCGACCTCCCTCGGCGTCTCCGGCGCCTCGTTCATCGCCGTGATCGCCGCGATCTGGATCGGCTGGAACGTGCCGTAGTCGAGCCACGACTTGAGCCGCCCGAGGGCGCCGACGAGACGCGCGTTGCCGCACAGGAACCCGACCCGCCAGCCGGCCATCGAGAACGACTTCGTCAGCGTGTACAGCTCGACGGCGACCTCGTCGGCCCCCGGCACCTGGAGGATCGACGGCGGCTCGTACCCGTCGAACGCGAGGTCGGCGTACGCGAAGTCGTGTACGACGACGACGTCGTGCTCGCGCGCGAACGCGACCACGCGCGCCATGGTCTCGAGGTCGACCGTCGCCGTCGTCGGGTTGTGCGGGAACGAGAGGACGATCACCCGCGGTCGCGGCCGCGCGCGCTCCCACGCCTCCTCGAGGTTCGCGAAGAGGTCCTCGTCGGGCCCCATCGGCACCTGGAAGACGCTCGCCCCCGCGAGCATCGGCCCGTGGATGTGGATCGGGTAGCTCGGCGAGGGGACGAGCGCCGCGTCGCCGGGCTCGAGCAGCACCCACATCAGGTGGACGAACCCCTCCTTCGCGCCCATCGTCGTCACGACCTGGGTCTCCGGGTCGAGCTCGACGCCGAAGCGGCGGCGGTAGAGGTCGGCGCACGCGAGCCGGAGCTTCGGGATCCCGCGCGACGCGGAGTAGCGGTGGTTGTGCGGCTTCGCCGCCGCCTCCTGGAGCTTCGCTACCGCGATCTCGGGGGACGGCAGGTCGGGGTTCCCGAACCCCAGGTCGACGACGTCCTCGCCCGCCCGCCGCAGCTCGAGCGTCAGGTCGCGGATCGTCGCGAAGACGTAGGGCGGGAGGGAATCGATCCGGCGGAGCTCCATCGCCTAGCCGGTGTTCCGGAGCGCGGCGGCGATGCCGGCGATCGAACGGAGGAGCGGTCGGGTCGCGCGTCTCGTCACCCGCGCGGTGCGCGGCGAGGAGCTCGACCTGGATCGCGTTCATCGGGTCGACGTAGGGGTTGCGGAGCCGGATCGAGCGTTGGACGACGGGATGCCGGTCGAGCAGATCATGGGACTCCACCACGGCGAGGACGGCCTCGACCGTCCGCGCATGCTCGTCCTCGATCGTGCCCCAGAGCCGGTCGCGCGTCGGGCCTGTCGGGGACGAGACGGAGGTAGCCGCGGGCGATCTCGATCGACGACTTCGCGAGCGTCATCTCGAGGTTCTCGACGAACGTCCGGAAGAACGGCCAGTCGCGGTAGCGACGGCGGAGCTCGTCGAGCGACCCGTGGGCGATCGCCGCGGCGAGTGCCGTGCCGCAGCCGTACCAGGCGGGGAGGAGGCAGCGGTTCTGCGTCCAGGCGAAGACCCACGGGATTGCGCGGAGCGCGCCGAGCTCGCCGCGCCCGGGCGCGTCTGGGCGCGACGCCGGGCGCGACCCGATCGAGAGCAGCGTGAGCTCGTCGACCGGCGTGAAGCAGCGAAAGAACGCGGGCAGGTCGTCGTCTTCCCACACGAGCGCGCGATAGGCACGCCGCGAGGTCTCCGCGAGCGACTCCATCAGCTCGCGGGCGTCGGTGTCGGGCCCGACAGCGCCGCCATTCCGGGCGACGTCGTGAGCAGCGTCGCGGCGACGGCCGCCTCGAGGTTCCGCTCCGCGAGGCCGTGCAGGCCGTACTTGAACGAGATCGTCTCTCCCTGCTCGGTCAGCCGGAGCCGGCCCGAGACCGCGCCGGCGGGCTGGGCGAGGATCGAGGCGTGTGTCGGGCCACCGCCGCGTCCGGTGCTGCCCCCGCGACCGTGGAAGAACGTCAATGCGACCCCGCGCGTCTCCGCGAGGGCGACGAGCTTCTCCTGGGCGGCGTGGATCTCCCACTGGGCGGCAAGCGCGCCTCCGTCCTTCCCCGAGTCGGAGTACCCGACCATCACCTCGAGCGCCCCTCGCGGGCTCGCGTCGAGGAGCTCCGCGACGAGCGTGGGGGCGCCGCGGAGGTCGTCGATTGTCTCGAGGAGCGGCACGACCCGCAACCGGCAGCCCGCGTCCGCCACGAGGCGCTCCGCCACGAGGACGTCCTCGGCCGACGACGTCATGGAGAGGACGAGCCGGCCGACGGCCTCATCGCCGAAGCGCGACTGCGCCGAGGCGGCCGCCTCGAGGGCCTGGACGAGCCGCGGCCCGCGGTCGCGGACCTCGGCGACGTGCGCGCGAAGGTCGAGCGAGGCGAGGTGGAGGCCGAAGACCTCGACGCACGTCCGAAGTTCGGCCAGCGCGCCGTCGGCGATCGCGCCCGCACGGTGCGCGCGGAGGGCCCCGTCGAGCCGCGCGAGGTCCGCGGCGAGCACGTCGGCCGTGCGATAGCCGTCCGCGCGAAGGCGCTCCCAGATCCCGGTGAGGAAGGCGCGGTACGGCTCGTCCGCATCAGTCCCGAGCTCGGGGACGGGGCCGGCAACCTCCGTCGACATGCCCCAGGCGACCGCCAGGGCGCGGACGTCGCGCATGAGCAGCTCCCGCGCGAGCTCCCGCGCCCGTTCGACCGCCTCGCGCACGGTCTCCGCGCCGGTCGAGGGGTTCCCGTCCATGTCCCCGCCGATCCAGGTGCCGAAGCGGAGCGGAGCGGGGGCATCGGGGATCTCGTGGCGGAGAGCGCGGACCACGGCAGGGGCGGCCTGCCAGAGGGATGTCTCGAAGAACCACAGGCCGGCGCGGATCTCGTCGACGACGCGGGGGCGCGTCGTGCGAACCGGATCGGTCTGCCACAGCGCGGTGATCTCGGCGTGGAGCCCGGCGACGACGCGCTCGCGCCGAAGCGGTGTCAGCCACGGGTCGTCGAGCGCGCGGAGGCGGCGGGCGATGCGCTGATGGGCCGCGAGGACGGTTCGCCGGGTCGCCTCGGTCGGGTGGGCGGTGAGCACGGGCTCCACGTGGAGCCGACGTGCGGCGTCGCTGAGCTCGTCGCCGGTCACGCCCGCGGCGCCGAGCAGCTCCACGGCGTCGGCGATCGACTCGCGTGCGACGGCGCCCTCGCGTTCGTAGTCGCGGCGGCGACGGACGCGGTGGTGCTGCTCGGCGATGTTCGCGAGCTGGAAGAAGAGGGAGAACGCGGCGAGGACGCGGTCCTTGGTCGCGACGTCGAGGCCGGCGACCGCGTCGTCGAGCTCCCCGTGCTCGCCGCCCGTTCGGGCGTCG